>CAVXSA010000027.1:0-34202 GCA_963764285.1 uncultured Flavobacteriaceae bacterium | reverse complement strand
AATGATGTTATGAGCTATCTATCTCCCCAAATTGGGAATTTGGTAAAAAGAAAAAGACAACAGGAAAAATCTTTGATCAAAAGAGGAAATTCCTGTGGCATTTTTCAAGATTATGGGAATACTTCGGAGAATCAAAAAAAGCATAGGCTCTAGGCGTCCAGGATTATTTAAGAATTTTTCTTGGAAATTGTATCGATAAATTGCCGAATGGATAATGGCAGATTCGTTTCGTCAAAACGGGCATCTCGCTCTTTTTCGCCATCGACCAATTTCAGATGGTAGAGCAAGCCATCCCGTAAAGTGGAACTTTCCGGGGAAGGTTTGCGATCGAAGGCCTTATAAAGGCTTTCCTTGGTTTTTTCCCCTAAATCGATATCCCCCGCATATCTCTTGGGAATCCCGGTAAATCCACCTTCTATTAAAATCTCATATTTCATCTTCTATTCCGTATTTCCTACTTCCCATTCTAATTTCCTATTTCTTCACGCCACAATCGGGGCAAGCCCCACTTCCGAAAAACTTTTGGAAATGACCTCCACGGCGGTATCACCTATTTTACCTTCGTTGTTCAATCTTTGGGCGGTTTCGATCATGGTTTCAATCATGTCGTTAAAATTGGCCGTGCGCCACAACAGCTTTAAGGTCTCGAACCAAATTAAGGCACATTCGTCGATACCTATTTCAAGGCAGCTCAGGTAGAAGGCCTTATTGGGAATACCGGAATTGATGTGTACCCCCTGGTTATCTGCGGTGCCGGAATAGTAATTGTCCATATGATCGGGCTGGGTGTCAAAATCGTTCGCGGTACCGGGCGCCTTCATGGATCGGATGGCAACGCCGGGAAAATCTTCGGTCACCACGGTATCACCTATCAGCCAATCCGCCTCTGATATATCCTGTTTCAAGTATTTCTGTTTGATAACCGTACCAAAAACATCGGAGAAATGTTCGTTTAAGGCCCCTGATTGGCTTCGATATTCCAAATTGGCAAAAAATTGGGTGACCCCATGCGTCAGTTCATGGGCCACCACATCGATGGCACTGGCAAAATCGTTGAATTGCTTGCCATCGCCGTCGCCATAGGTCATTTCGTCACCATCCCAATAGGCGTTGTTGTACGCCGCTCCGTAGTGGATGTTTGAAATAATAACCAATCCGTTACCGTCGATGGAGTTTAGCCCGAAAGTTTCCTTATAATAATCCCTCACAAACCCGGAAGTTTCATAGGCTTTGTTCGCCGTTTCATCCGATACCGGACCGGCGCCTTCTTTGCGAACCAATTCGACCCGTTGCTCATACTGATTATGGGAATCATAGATAAAGCGGTCGCCATTGCCGTCTTCGAATTCCCGGATTAATAGATTGTTGAGCGCGGTACTTCTACGCTCCATAAATCGTCGGGAGTCGTTCAAGGCCTTTTTACAGCTGATGTTACCGCGTTTGGCGAGTTCTTCCAGAATGTAGGGCGGTACGATGTGGCATTGATGTTGGTGGCACATAGTTTTTTAGGTTTTTGGATAAAGGGAATTAGAGGTGAAATAATTCGGGGATTATTACGTGGCGGTTCAGCCGAAAATTATCATACTTGGATTAAAAATACGTTTCTTTTTGGGTGATTTCCAATTAATCGCGTTAACGGTTTCCTAAAAATGTCTTGTATCTGTAAGAATAGCTTGACCCCCAGCCTGCTTGAGCGGAATGGAGCGCTGCGCAGCAAGACGCTTGAGCACAAGGAAATGAAGCTGAAAACGGCCTTTGTGAATAAAAAAGCGCCTAATTTTCGGGGAAAAGGCTAGTATCCAATCCAGGAATCAGGGCAAGCGCATTTTTATAATAGACTTTTTTTAATACCTCGTCAGGCAACGCCAGTCCGTACATGGCCCAAAAGGCGTGGTATTTTTTGTAGTAGGGAAAATATTCGTCCTCGGTTTCCAAGACCCGAAAGTAGGTCGGAAACTCCTCGGGCCGCCAGCTATCCTTTCCGAATAATATGCGATCTTGATATTTGACAAAGAATTCCCTGGCGTTTCGGGGCTGTCGGCCCAGTTCTGCGATAACGGCAGCTATACCTACATTCATATTGGGAATTTCGTCCAATAGCTCGCCAAGTCGGCTCAGATTATTCGCGTACCAGCCCATGTGCGCGTTAATAAATTTCGTGTCGGGATGTTTTTTGAACATGCGATGCTGTTCTTCGATAATTTGCTGCCAGGGTGCGGGATCGATGTCGGAACGTTTTCTTCGGGGATGTGTCTTTAGCTCCAACCAACGCTCATTGTGACTGTCCATAGCCTCCCAAAAGGATTTCGGATCGGCGGAATGGATCAATACCGGTACGCCCAATTCCCCACATTTCTCCCAAATGGGATCTAGCCGTTCATCATCAACCGCGAGGCGTTTGCCATCGCTATCTACATTTCGCAGGCCAAGACTTTTAAACACTTTCAGGCCTTTGGCGCCGTTTTTTATATCTTCTTCAAGTTGTGCTACCGCCTTTTCCGTCCATCCCTTGGCCCCTACTCCATCGAAATCGACATTGGCGAAAACGACAAAGCGATCTGGAAAGTTTTTTTGTATGTTGGCGATCTTGTTTTTAAGATCCTCGCCAGACCCTCCGCTTAAATTGACCATGACGGCTTCGTTGAGGGCATCCATATCCGAAACGAGACCGGTCAAGCTTTCGGGGGTCATGCTGCGTTGGTGGCTGTGGACATCGATAAAGGGAAATTTAGCCTTAGAAACTTCATGTCCCGGTACGACCAAGGTGGAGTTGGGATTGTATTCCTCGAAGCCCATTTCCTGCGCTACTAATGAAACCACAGGAAAATTAAAAAGAAGAATATATAAGAGTAATATTTTGATTTTCATTTACTTGCTATATCTTATTTTTACTATTAATTAAATTTTCATATTCCCGTTTCGTATCTATATCCACCATCTTGTTCCCCGGCTTCAAAACCAAGACGTCCGCATCGTGTTTATCGATGATTTTCTTCGCCCCCTGATCATCGGCCAATTGCACCAATTGGCCGAAATAGGATGCCGCAAACAAGGCAGGTACCCCTAGGCTGTGGGGATAGGCAGTGGCTATGATTCCTTTTTGCTCCGTATTGAAAACGGCCATCATCGAATTTAGATAGGAGGTTTCCACCAAGGGCTGATCGGCGAGCATTATCAAAACGCCCTCAGCTTTAGTATGCTTCACCAAAAATTCCGTTCCGCAGGCGATGGAGCTGCCCAAGCCCGATTTCCAGGAGCTGTTTTCAAGAATTTCTACGTCCCCCTTAATCGCCTTTCGAATGGACTGCGCATGAGCTCCCAAAACGACAATGACCGATCGGGCAACGGAATCCTTTGCTGTCCGTATCGCATGGCCCAACAAGGTGGTTCCTTCCCAAGCTAGTAACTGCTTGGTGCGGCCCATTCGGGAGGAGGCCCCCGCGGCCAGTATAATAATCGCTATGTTTGGGGGGGATTCCATCAACTGTGGATCCTACCGGACTTGTTCTTGAGCATCATGGGCTTTTGGTTGCGGGTCACGGAAAGTATTTCGGCGATGATGGCCAAGGCGATTTCCTGCGGCGTTTCTGCGCCGATGTTGAGTCCCGCCGGGCCGTGGATACTATCGATAAACGTGTCGGAAACTTCGGGATGACGTTCGATAAACTCCCCCAACAGTCTCTCCCGGCGTTGTGAAGGCCCTAAAAGGCCTAGGTAAACGGGCCGGGTATCTTGGAGGGCTAATAGGTATTTTAGGTCGCGAACGTAGCTATGGGTCATGACCATCAAGGCGGTCTGGTCGTCGATGTCGTCTAAGGATAGCATTTCGGGTTCGATGGCCTTAAATTTTTCCGCTCCCGGAAAATCGCTTATCTTTTTTGCTTCGGAAGCAGCCGCTATGATGGTGACCTCCCATCCCGTCAGGGAGGCCAATAGACATAATTGAACCGCGTCGTGCTCGGCCCCGATAATGACCAGCTTAAAGCAGGGCTGCATCTCCTGTTCGAAAACTTTCATGTGTACATTCGTTTGAAAGGAGGGCCTTACGGGTATTTCCCTATCTATAAACCGAAAAAAGGAGCCAAACCCAGAGTTGTCCCCACCTTCTTTCAAGAAATGGGAAATTACCTGAAACGGGTGGCGATGATTAAGGATGTTATCAAAGGAGGTCAAAAACTCCGCTCCGGGTTCAAAAGGCTCTATCAGTATATAAAGGATGCCTTCGCAACCCAGTCGGTAGCGCCCGTCGTAGGTCATCATTTTCGGAATGGCCTCGGAAAAAACACTTTGGGCCTGAAGAAATACCTCTTTCTCTACACAGCCCCCGCTGACGGCCCCTATCATTTTGCCGTCTTCGCGAATGAGCATGCGAACCCCGGGCCTGCGGTATGAGGAGCCTTCTAAAGCAACGACCGTCGCTAAGACGGTCTTCAGCTTTTTATTTTTAGCTACCTTGAAAGCCTTTATTATCTTTTTTAATTCTTGTGTCATTTGTTCTAGTATTCCGTTGCAGCAAACAACGGGAAATAATCACTACTTTATGCTGTTCAGGGGTGAAGGTACAAAGTAACTAGAGGCCTTTTGAACTTTAAACATGTCAACGGCGCTTTGGAACTTGAATGTCTTTCTGAACTTGACACTGGAAGTGGTGCTTGTGCCTACTTATCCCAAAATCTCTTTGTCGGAGACTTTCCAAAAATCCGGATCCTCCATGAAAGGTTGTTTGTATATCCGTTTTCCGGTGGCAGCTTTTAGAGCGTTGGCAACGGCACCGCCGGCCGGTGGTAAGGTAGGCTCGCCCAGCCCGGTTGGAGAAAGTTCGTTCTGTATCATATAGGCATCCACGATGGGCGCTTCTTTCATTCGGATTAAGCGATAGGTATCGTAATTATTTGAGGTAGGCACACCGTTCTTAAATCCGAACTGCCCGTACATGGCGTGTCCCACGCCATCGATTACCCCTCCCACAATTTGGTTTTTGGCGCCTAGGGGATTGACTACAATACCGCAATCGACCACACAGGTAACCTTTTTGACCACAGGCATGCCGTTTTCAATTTGTACATCGGCCACCTCCGCCACATGGGAATTATGGCAGTAATAGGCGACGACACCTTGATAAGTGCCTTCGGGAGCCTTGCCCCAGCCGGATTTGTCCACGGCCATTTTGAGTACACCTTGCAAACGTTCGGGATTATACTGGATGCGCTCGTCGGTAGTGCCCTTCACTTTTTCGAGCAGGTCGAGCCGTAGCTGCACCTTGTCCACCTCCATGGCTTCCGCAATTTCATCGAAGAAACTTTGTTCGGCGTAGGCCAAGAAATTGGTGTAGGGCGCGCGCCACGCACCCGTGGTGATATTGCTTTCATAGTTTGCCACATCTACCCTATAATTTTCTACAGCGCCAGCGGGAAAGAAATTGGGAATCAATCCGTACATATTCCCGTTAATGGCCGCTTCCTTCAATTGATATCCGGTCAGTTTCCCGTCCTTAATGGCTGCTTTTATCCGGTATTTGATGGCCGGGCGATAGACGCCGGTGGTCATATCATCTTCCCGGGACGATACCATCTTGACCGGTTTTCTAATGGCGTCGGCAATCTCAGCCGCTTCGTACACAAAATCGCCATACAGCCTTCGTCCGAAACCGCCTCCTTGGCGGGTCATTTCCAAGTGGATGTCCTTTACATCGCGGTCCAACAACTGTGCCACCGTAGTGGCGGCATCCTCAGGAGTTTGTATCGGACCCACCAAATGGATTTTTTCGTCCGTTACCTCGGCAAAGAAATTCATCGGTTCCATACAGTTATGCGGTAGAAAGGGAGATTCGTAGGTTCGCTCCAAAACTTTATCCGCTTCGGCGAAAGCCTGATCAATATCCCCATCTTCCCTGAGGGTTGTAAACTCCTTGCCGTTCAAAAGCCCGTTTAATTTTTCATCCTGGAAATCCGTACTTTCCAAAGGCGTAACATTTTTCCACTGGGCCTTGATCGCTTTTTTTCCTTTAAACGCGTCCCAGGTCGAACTGGCAATGACCACTACTTTTTCAGTGGGACTCATCTGCGCGGTCCAATTGATCTCATCCTTGCTTAATAATGCTTTGGCCTTTTCGCCAATTTTGATGACGTCGATAACCCCTGGCAGGGCCTTGGCCTCGGTCGCGTCGAACGACTCCAGTTCCTGTCCGAATGCGGGCGGTCGCAACACGGCCGCATAGACCATGCCATCGACCTTGTAATCCAGTCCGAACAAGGGTTTACCGGTGACTATTTTGTCGATATCTACGTTTACTTGATCGGTACCGATGATTTTATAATCTTTGGGTTCTTTCAAGATTACCCCTTCCGGCACTTCGAGTTGGGCCGCCTCGTCCACCACATCGCCGTAGCCCAAGGTTTCCCCAGAGCCATTAGTAATTACCCCTTCGCTGACCGAAAGCTCGGAAGCATCGACACCCCATTTCTTGGCAGCGGCGTTGACCAACATTTGTCGGGCTGTCGCCCCGGTTTGGCGCAAGGCATCCCAGCCAAAGCGGATGGACTGGCTGCCCCCGGCGACTTGCCGGGTATAATTTTCGGTATCCAGAACGCCTTGCCGTACGTACACCTTGTTCCAGGCCACATCCAATTCCTCCGCAATAATCATCGGCATAGCGGTTTTTACTCCCTGCCCTATCTCTGGATTCGGGGAAAAGATAGTGACAGCACCGTTCTTGGCTATTTTAATAAAGGCATTGAAATCGTTATAGTTAAGATTCGCCAAATCAACAGGAGGTTTAACGTCGGATTTGCAGGCGGTAAAGAAGTTGAAGCCAATAAGGAGTCCCCCGCCGGCCAACGATGAGGTGCGTAAAAAATTTCTTCTACTAAAAGTTAAAGAGGTTGCTTCTGATGACATAATCTGTAGTATTTCGTTAAATGCTTCACTCCATATCCGCTGCTGCACTGGCCACCGCCTCGCGGATACGGGTATAGGCCGCACATCGGCAGATGTTACCGTGCATGGCATTCTTGATTTCCGCTTCTGTGGGGTTCTTGTTTTCGGCCAAAAAAGCGGAGGCCGTCATGATTTGACCAGCTTGGCAATAGCCGCACTGGGGTACATCGTGCGCTGCCCAAGCTTTTTGTACCGGATGCGAACCGTCATCGGAAAGGCCTTCGATAGTGGTAATTTCCTGGCCTTCCGCCGAGGCGATGGGCAGCACACAACTACGCCTCGCCTTGCCGTTTACGTGTACGGTGCAGGCCCCACACTGGGCAATACCGCAGCCGAACTTAGTGCCGACCAAGTTCAGGTGGTCCCGTAAAACCCATAGAAGGGGCGTGTCCTCACTGGCTTCTACGGCTTGGGACTTGCCGTTGACCTTTAAATTATATTGTGGCATAATGGTTATTATTAAGGGATTAAAAGTTCCCAAATTCTTCTTATTAAAAGGGTAAGATACAAAGAATTAGGTGTTTTTGACTTTATTTTAACAATTTCTTAATTTCATCTATTGAACCAGTACGTAAACTTGAGGGTCAGCCCCCAGTTGCGACCTTCAAAAGGCTCGATGAAGTAATTGTTCGTGTACACGAGAAACAAATCCGAAGCAGGACTATATCGCCACTGAAAACGGGAATTCAAATTAAAGTTTTTGGTCTGCTCGTTGTATTGGAACAGATTGGCAAAAAACAGCTTATTGGTAAAAGTAATGTCGATATCGGAGCCGATCAGCCAAAACGAATTGGTATTCCAAGGTTCCGGCAATCGTATACGATTATAGTTAAGGTTGGCGCTCAGGCTTACGTACGGCTGAAAGCGGTAGCCCAGTTCACCAGTCAGGCTGGTGCGGTTTCCATCGGCATAATAGCCGCCTAAACGGCCGGCAAGGCTATAGGTAAATAGGCTCTGCGGTTTGGATACGTATTCCCATCCGAAGGCGTTCCAGTGGTGTTCGGTACTGGCATTAAGCTGTGCGATGCCCAGCCCGGTGGGATCGAATGGGGACAACAACTTAACATAATCGTCGGACAAAAATATCATTAGATCGCTTCGATTGCGAAAATTGAAAAAGTATTGCAGATAGCTGGTGTTGTCCGTCCTGTCAAAATTCTCGTTGAAATAATAGGTAGCGTTCATGCGCGGGCCGTGGCTTAATATCGGCCCGGCCTTCGGAAAGAACAGATGGCCCACATACCCGTTGAAGTTCACATACCCGATACGTGGGACATAGCCGACCTCAGCGGAATACTGCTCCCCTACCCATTCTTCTTGCACCCGCCAGCTCCATTTTCGGCTTTTATATTCCAGATGCGCCGCCTGTGTAAAGCCACTTTCCCCATCCTCCGGAGCAAATGATTTGAGAAAAAATGCCTTGCCGTTCCACAGGTTATCCGTCGAGGCCAAGTTGTATTCCAGTCCCAAATTTCGGTTGTATTTGGGATAAACGCTTGTTAGGGAATCGTTTTGCCGCGGATAATTGATGGATTGCTTGTTCACGAACAGCAACCCTATATTTGATCTACTGAACACTTTGCGCTGCAACGACAGCACCCCGAAATTATGGCTGGGTAGGCCCGTTCCGTCAACGCTGGCGGTCTGCATGTCCATCAGTCCCAATCGCCATTTTTTGTTGAGATTGCCGCTGACCCGGGCGCCGGCCTGAATGGGTACGCCCAGACCGATGCGCCGGGAGAAAAAGGGCCTTATGCTTTCATATCCAAAACTGGCGAACAGGTCCCCGTTCTCGAGAAAGAACTGTCGTTTTTCAGGAAAAAACAGCTCGAAGCGGTCTAAATTGGTAATTTGCCGGTCGACTTCCACTTGGGAGAAATCGGGATTTACCGTCAGATCTAGATTTAGGGAAGAGGTCAGGCTAAACTTCACATCACCGCCTACTTTCACGTCATATTCTGTAGCCGAGTTATTTTCCAGATCCTTGCCCACACTTCCAAGAAGATAGGGGATCAGCGAAAAGTTGAGTCCCGGTGACGGCGGGGGCGTATCCCACACCAAGGTGCCCGTATGCGCCAAGGAGGCGGTAGGAAGCTGCCTCGGAATGGGTGTCCAGCTCGATTTTTCAGTGGATTTCAGGTCCAAGCGGCTAAAGTTGATGCCCCACTCCGAGACGCCATCCTCATAACGAATGGACTTAAAGGGAAGGGCCATTTCGAACACCCATTTTTCATCGTCGCGGGTAGTTTCGGAAATCCACTTACTGTCCCAATTTAAATCCACGGTACTCCCGTTGTACATGGTACCGTCCCATTGGGCACCATAGGCGTTGGAACCGAACGAAAATCCTGTGGTCTGGTTGTTGAAAGGGTCGAGAAAGAGCAGAAAATTGTCGTTTTTGCCGAAATTAAAATCCCGCCGCAGCGATTCCACATAATAATCCCCCTTCATATTATGGTAAAAAGTCGCCAATAGATACAGATTTTTATCGTCATAGGTCATCCGTATCTCTGTAGGCTCGTTCGCCTTTCCCGTATCCATCGGCAATACCATAAAAAAATCCTTGGCGACGTCGGTATTCTGCCAGGCCTTTTCGTCCCCGACACCGTCGATGGTTATCGGACCGGTCGTTTTTCGGATGTTCAGGCGGAAGGAGGCGTTCGTTTTTTGGGCGAGGCAAGAAAAGCAGCTACCAAATATAATTAGTAGGAAAGGTATTCGAAACATAAAAATCGTATTAATAAGTGATTTAATCGGGTGGAAAACTACAAAAATCCCGTCCATCCTCCTTAACAATCTTTAACAATATTTTTTCGTTCCCCCATACTAATCATCCAAAATGGCCGTTCTGTTGGGTGAACGTAAAACTAATTTAGAATATGAAATCCTATTCCAAACTACTCCTGCTTTTCTTCTCCATTGCCCTTTTTGTTTCTTGCGGAAATGCCGATGACGATGTTAATTTCGGCTTGAACACCGGCGGCGACCTCGGCGAGGGAAAGCCAGTAGATGACTGTCTTGACTTGGGCGAGAACGACCTTATTCTCTCCATTCAAGATCAATATACCACCGAACCGGGCAAGGTATCGGTCTTCTTCAAAGTTTCAGATGCCGATGGTAATCCCGTTCCGGGGCTTACGGCGGAGCAGTTTACCATCTATGAGCAAGGTCGTAACGACGAATGCTTCAATACGATATCAAAATCCGAAGCCAACTCCCGTATTTCGCCCAATTCCCAGATTTTCAGCAATAATACTCTTTTGGTACTCGATTTGAGCAACTCTGTTCTGAGCAGTAGCCTCGAGGAACTGAAAACCGCCAGTCTCAGCTTCGTCAATAACGTCATGCCAGAAACTACGCAAGAATCCTTTAAAATGGCCATTTACTGGTTCGATGGCGAGAATGAATTGCATGAACTGAACCCTTTGACCGCCTCTAAAGTAGAACTTACTAACGCCATTAATGGCATAACGGTGGATATCAGCAAGGATCCCTCTACCGATTTGTATGGCGCAGTCATTAAATCCACCGACATCGCCTCCAACCTTTTGGCAGAAAGTACCAAAGGGGACAAAATCGGAGCCGCCTCCGTGGTGATTTTTACCGATGGTACCGATCAGGCCTCACGTTATACCCAAGAGGCCGCCCAAAAGAAAGTGGACACGGCCAACCCGAATATTTCGTTCTTTACGATCGGCCTTGGCGCTGAAATCGATTCTCAGGTGTTGACGGACCTTGGAAAGACCTCCAGTGTTTTTGCCGGTAATAAGGACGAGCTGGAAACCACCTTCAACGATATTTCCGATCTGGTATCCAACCGTGCCCGCAGCTTTTATCTTTTCGAATACTGCAGTCCGAAACGAGACGGCAGTGGCGATAACAACTTAGCGATCCAGGTAAAAAAAGACGGCCTTTCAGGTGCGGTACAGACCCGCTTTAGCGCCGATGGGTTTACCGGGGGATGCGAGTAGAAAAATCCGAATCCCCAATCCAAAATTCCAACATAAGTTGGGTAATCCCTCTTTAGAAAGTGGAATTTGGAATTTTGGTCCTTGGAATTTTACCCCTTAAGCACAAAAGGAAGAACCAAAATGCAGTTCTTCCTTTTTTTATGCGGTTCGGCGAAAAATTATACTATTGATTAGGGAAAGGGTTCCTTTTGTTGTTTCATTACAGAGAACCCCAAGCTCTACTGCGTTTACGACCTACATCCGAAAAATTCATGCTATGTGTTTTCACTCTAAAAATGAAGAATATGGATGTTTATTACACAATTATTCAAAACACCTCTCTTAACGGCATGCCTAGATGGTTCAAAGCCACTTCGCTGCTACTATTTTCTGCTATTTTCAGCTTGATTTTCGCCATGTTTACCTTATTGATCTTGAACGGACCGGATATGGTGATTCGGTTTGGGTACTGAACAGGCCAAGTTGTATTCCAGTCCCAGATTTCGGTTGAATTTTGGGTAAACGCTTGTTAGGGAATCGTTTTGCCGCGGATAATTGATGGATTGCTTGTTCACGAACAGCAACCCGATATTGGATCTACTGAACACCTTGCGCTGCAACGACAGCACCCCGAAATTCTGGCTGGGCAAGCCCGTTCCATCAACGCTGGCGGTCTGCATATCCATCAGTCCCACTCGCCATTTTTTGTTGAGATTGCCGCTGACCCTGGCACCGGCCTGAATGGGGACGCCCAGCCCGATACGCCGGGAGAAAAAGGGCCTTATACTTTCATATCCAAAACTGGCGAACAGGTTACCGTTCTCGAGAAAGAACTGTCGTTTTTCGGGAAAAAACAGCTCGAAGCGGTCTAAATTGGTGATTTGCCGGTCCACTTCCACTTGGGAGAAATCAGGATTTACCGTCAGATCTAGATTTAGGGAAGAGGTCAGGCTAAACTTCACATCCCCGCCTACTTTGACGTCATATTCTGTATCCGAATTATTCTCCAGATCCTTGCCCACACTTCCAAGAAGATAGGGGATTAGCGAAAAGTTGAGTCCCGGTGACGGCGGGGGCGTATCCCACACCAAGGTGCCCGTATGCGCCAAGGAGGCGGTGGGAAGCTGCCTCGGAATGGGCGTCCAGCTCGATTTTTCAGTGGATTTCAGGTCCAAACGGCTAAAGTTGATGCCCCACTCCGAGACGCCATCCTCATAACGAATGGACTTAAAGGGAAGGGCCATTTCGAACACCCATTTTTCATCGTCGCGGGTAGTTTCGGAAATCCACTTACTGTCCCAGTTCAAATCCACGGTACTCCCGTTGTACATGGTACCGTCCCATTGGGCACCAAAGGCGTTGGAACCGAACGAAAATCCCGTGGTCTGGTTGTTGAAAGGGTCGAGAAAGAGCAGAAAGTTGTCGTTTTTACCGAAATTAAAATCCCGCCGCAGAGATTCCACATAATAATCTCCCTTCATATTATGGTAAAAAGTCGCCAACAGATATATGTTTTTATCGTCATAGGTCATCCGTATCTCTGTAGGCTCGTTCGCCTTTCCGGTATCCATCGGCAATACCATAAAAAAATCCTTGGCGACATCGGTATTCTGCCACGCCTTTTCATCCCCGACCCCGTCGATGGTTATCGGACCGGTCGTTTTTCGGATGTTCAGGCGGAAGGAGGCGTTCGTTTTTTGGGCAAGGCAAGAAAAGCAGCTACCAAATATAATTAGTAGGAAAGATATTCGAAACATAAAAATCGTATTAATGAAGTGATTTAATCGGGTGGAAAACTACAAAAATCCCGTCCATCCTCCTTAACAATCTTTAACAATATTTTTTCGTTTCCCCATACTAATCATCCAAAATGGCCGTTCTGTTGGGTGAACGTAAAACTAATTTAGAATATGAAATCCTATTCCAAACTACTCCTGCTTTTCTTCTCCATTGCCCTTTTTGTATCCTGCGGTAACGCCGATGACGATGTTAATTTCGGCTTGAACACCGGCGGCGACCTCGGCGAGGGAAAGCCAGTAGATGACTGTCTTGACCTGGGCGAGAACGACCTTATTCTCTCCATTCAAGATCAATATACGACCGAACCGGGCAAGGTATCGGTCTTCTTCAAAGTTTCTGATGCCGATGGTAATCCCGTTCCGGGGCTTACGGCGGAGCAGTTTACCATCTATGAGCAAGGTCGTAACGACGAATGTTTCAATACGATATCAAAATCCGAAGCCAACTCCCGTATTTCGCCCAATTCCCAGATTTTCAGCAATAATACTCTTTTGGTGCTCGATTTAAGCAACTCTGTTCTGAGCAGTAGCCTGGAGGAACTGAAAACGGCCAGTCTCAGCTTCGTCAATAACGTCATGCCCGAAACTACGCAAGAATCCTTTAAGATGGCCATTTACTGGTTCGATGGCGAGAATGAATTGCATGAACTGAACCCCTTGACCGCCTCTAAATTAGAACTTACTAATGCCATTAATGGTATAACGGTGGATATCAGCAAGGATCCCTCTACCGATTTGTATGGCGCGGTCATTAAATCCACCGACATCGCCTCGAACCTTTTGGCAGAAAGTACCAAAGGGGACAAAATCGGAGCCGCCTCCGTGGTGATTTTTACCGATGGTACCGACCAGGCCTCACGTTATACCCAAGAAGCAGCCCAAAAGAAAGTGGACACGGCCAACCCGAATATTTCGTTCTTTACGATTGGCCTTGGCGCCGAAATCGATTCTCAGGTGTTGACGGACCTGGGAAAGACCTCCAGTGTTTTTGCCGGTAATAAGGACGAGCTGGAAACCACCTTCAACGATATTTCCGATCTGGTATCCAATCGTGCCCGAAGCTTTTATCTTTTCGAATACTGCAGTCCGAAACGCGACGGCAGTGGCGATAACAACTTAGCGATCCAGGTAAATAAAGGCGGCCTTTCAGGTGCGGTACAGACCCGCTTTAGCGCCGATGGGTTTACCGGGGGATGCGAGTAGAAAAATCCGAATCCCAATCCCAAATTCTAACATAAGCGAGGTAAATCCTCTTTCGAATTTGCAATTTGGAATTTTGGGCTTGTAATTTTACCCCCTCAGCACAAAAGGAAGAACCAAAATGCAGTTCTTCCTTTTTTTTATGCGGTTCGGCGAAAAATTATACCATTAATTAGGGAAAGGGTTCCTTTTGTTGTTTCATTACAGAGAACCCCAAGCTCTACTACGTTTAAGACCTACATCCGAAAAATTCATGCTATGTGGTTTCACACTAAAAATGAAGAATATGGATGTTTATTACGCAATTATTCAAAACACCTCTCTTAACGGCATGCCTAGATGGTTCAAGGCCACTTCGCTGCTGCTATTTTCGGCTATATTCAGCTTGATTTTTGCCATGTTTACCTTATTGATCTTGAACGGACCGGATATGGTGATTCGGTTTGGGTACTGAACATTTTACCTATATATCATCGCGTTCCCGAAATCATTTGTGCCTTGGTCGATATCGATGAGAAAGCCGTTGATTACAGCATATTCGATTTTTCCATTCTTTTCCAAGAGAAAGGTCGGATTACTGCCTACTTCTACGTTTAACTCAGGTATTTCGTACTTTTTTCCGATGATGTGAACAGGAAACGGCGACGCCAACATATCTTTGGGAATGTTTTCTAAACGGACATACGTATAGCCGGATTTTAACAGGGATTCGATTTTTAATTTTCCCAATACTTCCACGGATTTGAGGGTCTCGGGAAAGACTTTACCCGGCTTGATGGTGTAGCCGGATGCGTCAAAGGTTTCGTACCCATAATAGGTTGAAAGATCTCCTTGGTCCAGAATACGGCTGCTGTACCAAAAATCATCGTAATCTTCCTTGTCCACCTCCAAACGGTTTATGCCGATATCGATGATGTAGTCGTTGCCAAGCAGCGGGTAAGTAGCCTTTTCGATTTTTAGGTCGAAGAGTTTCCGATCGTTTTCGGGAATCTTATCATAGTCCTCCAAGGGAATATCTTTATAGTTGCCTTTGGCAATGGTGTAAATGGCCGATAAAATGGACACATAGTTCAGTTTGCGGATTTCCTGTTTTTCCACATCATCGGGATATCCACCGGATTCGATTAAAATAGCGCTCGTGCCCCATTTCTGAATGTTGTCCCCGAAAGCGCGGGGCTCAAAATCATCGTTGTAGCGACCGACTTGTCCCGGAGCATATTTTTGGATGATTTCGTTCATAAAGACGATGACCTTCATGGCTTGGGCACGGATGTCGTTGACATCCTTTTCATAATTATAGGCCGGCGCCAAATAGGATATCGTAGCCGGTTTTTCTGTACGTTCCGCATTGTAATAGGTACTTTGATCGTGCAGGTTAAACCCGAAGTCCGCCTCTAGGCTGTCCCGGACTCTTTTGAGCGCCCGGCTTTCGGGCGATTGCAGACGCAGGGCATCCCGGTTGATGTCGATGCCCAATCGGTTTCTGCGCTGGAACACTTCTGCGCCGTCCGGATTCAACATGGGCAGAAAATGCAACGTGCAGCTCTCCAGAATGGCCTGTTTTTCCTTCTTAAAGTCCGAGCTATCGAAAAAATTTAGGATATCGAAGATAGCCTGGGTCGCGGTCGGTTCGTCGCCGTGCATCTGCGACCATAGGAATACATCGGTCTGTCCCGAGCCGATACTGATCAGCGATAATTTTCTACCTTCTATGGACCGACCTACGGTTTGGACGGTAAATTTCGGATTTTTAGCGTATTGGTCGATGAGCGGTTGCAAATCAATGTGCTTTATGCGGCGCTTGTCAAGCGTGGGCTCCCGATAGGTGGAGTAGGTCCCATAAATGCTTTCGGTAATGTCACCCTCTTGGGCGTTGCAAAAGGGGATGGCGAACAGGGCCAATAGGATAAATTTTAACTTCATTCGATCTTGGTTTTATTGGGTACTGGTTTAAAATTTAATTTTTTGGTCCCCTTTCGGACTTTCCTCATAAAATCCTCTCCCGGATCGGTTTTTTCGGTCCGGTACCCCAAGTCCTTTTCCAACCACAGTGGATGGCCCTCGAATTTCGTGTATTCGTAATGGCCGATCAGGTATTCGATGTCATATTTATGGGCCAGGTATTCAACCAGGGCTATATTTGATTGTAGTTGCGCATCGGTTAAGGGCTTGTCCGCGGTGCCGCCGACATTCTCTATGCCGATAGCGGCATGGTTCAGGCCGATAACATGCCTTGCCATTGTCGTTTCGGGTATGAGTCGGTAAATCGTGCCGTCTTGGTCCACCAAAAAATGGGAAGACACGTTCAGGGCACTGGCCATCTTGATATCCGGGCGCCAGCTAGGTAATTTCGGATCGTGGAACGCATCGAACGAGCCCTCCAAGGTGGGAATGGCCGTCCAGTGCAGCACGATCATCTTCGGGTCGATGGTAGGCTCCTCTTGTTCGATTCCGTAATGATCTTCTAGATATTCCAAGGTAAGTTCCCTGCGGGTTTCATCGAAAACGATGGGTTTATCGATAATTTGTACTTGACCTTTACAGGAAATAATAACGAACAGTATAATGGGTATCCCAATGTGTTTCATAATACTCCGGTCGATTTTATCGGGTGGTTTTGAGGCTGTCCCTTTTCACCCGAAATTGGATTTTTAGCTTCTTTCTACCCCATTTCTTGGCTTTTTCAACGTTGTCTCCCATATAAATATCGATTTTGTTTTTCCATCGTGCGCCCATTTTATCCTTTACTAGGAATATACCATCGAAGCCTTCGATTTTCACTTGGGTATTGCGCGTCAGGCCCAGGCGGACAAGATCTCGGGAGACGGCTATGGCCTTCATGCCTGGTTTCAGGGTATCGCCCCAAGCCGCCAAAGTCGGAAGGCCGTCCGTTTGGGAGGTGGTGGAGTTGTAGGCGGAAACATTTACTTCCTTGGATTTCCAGATATAGTTCTTTTCCTCCCTACACGAAAGTAACAGCAGGGGCAACAGCATGAAAACGGGACGCAATCTGTTCATATTTTGAGGCGGATCAGACTTTACGAATACAATATCGGCATTTTTTTTATTTTGTTCGACCAGGCGATGGCAACCTTTACATTGATTATTTCAATTTTAAGGATGGATTCACTTATTTTTGGAGGAACATCCTAACCCAACGTCCTAGCATGAAACTGTTCAAAAGAATCCTTCTCATTATATTGGTCATCTTAATAGTGGTCGCCTATTTTCAATATCCCAAACTCAATATTATTTCCGGGTATGCCTCAAAAAACATGGCTTCGACTGTTTTTTTAACGGACAGGAGCGAAGAATCCGTCACCTTGAACGACAATGATGTACCGCTGATCAAATGGGCGGATGTGCATGAAGACGCTGATGAAAAACAGGCCACCGCTTCGGTATTCGGATTGATGGAACGCCGATCGATCTGCCGGGAAGGCCTCGGTTGTGTGCTGATCAACGAAAAATACGATCCGAACTCCGTCATTCCCAAACCCTATCGTGCCTCCTTGGATAACGATCTCCCCTTTCCTTACGGGAATAACGGAACCCAGGATACCACCTTTGCCAATGTGGATTACCAGAGGTTGGACAAGGCCGTTGAAGATGTTTTCGCCCAACCCGAAGTTCAAAAAACCCGAACGGTACTAGTGGTGT
Organism: uncultured Flavobacteriaceae bacterium; assembly: GCA_963764285.1. Taxonomy (GTDB): domain Bacteria; phylum Bacteroidota; class Bacteroidia; order Flavobacteriales; family Flavobacteriaceae; genus Pricia. The sequence goes on along the minus strand of CAVXSA010000027.1, from coordinate 16,657 downwards.
ACAAAAACCGGATAATAGCCGAGAAGTATAGTAAAGGCTTTAATAAAAATACCCCGGTCCTTGGCTGGAGTATGACCAAAAGCATATTGGCGACCCTGTACGGCATTTTGAAATATCAAGGGGAAATCGACCTTGACGAACCTGCTCCCGTCTCCGCATGGCAAGATGACGCGCGGAAAAACATCACCCTCGACCATTTGCTACGTATGCAAAGCGGACTCGCGTGGGACGAAGATTATACCTCCATTTCCGATGTGACGAGAATGCTGTTCCTGGAAGCCGATATGACCCAAGTGCAGGCTAGAAAAGAAGCCATCGCCCGGCCGACGGAGGTGTGGAACTATTCTTCCGGCACCACGAACCTGCTTTCGGGGATTTTAAGGGAGCATTTTAAAACACAGCACGAATACATTGATTTTCCCTATACAGCCCTTATCGATAAGATCGGCATGCATTCCATGCTCATCGAGACCGACATGGAAGGGAATTTCGTAGGTTCTTCCTACGCTTGGGCCACTACCCGCGACTGGGCCAAGTTCGGTTTACTCTACCTGAATAAAGGCAATTGGAACGGTGAGCAACTCTTCGACGCAGAATGGGTCGATTACATCAGCAAGCCTACCGCACATTCCGGTGGCGATTATGGCGCCCATTTTTGGCTGAACGCCGGGGGAAAGTATCCCGATGTACCGAAAGACATGTATTCCGCCAACGGGTATCAGGGGCAACGGGTCTTTATCATTCCTTCAAAAGATCTGGTCGTAGTAAGAACGGGACTGGCCGAGGAACCTGAATTTGACATCAATGGATTTTTGAGAAGTGTGGTTGCGGCCATACAGTAAGAAAATACGAATGCATCCATTTTAACGTCCTACACCACCAAAATCCCCTATCTCACAACAAAATTTTCGTTTCCCCGAAAGGATGATAGTATGTTTACCATGTAATTAAAACGGAGTTAATTTTTTCATTTCATATAGTGTTCTCGATAAAAGAGCCTTTTCCTAACGGAAGGGCTCTTTTTGGTTTAAAACCACTTTGTATTTTTCATTCCCGCGAAGGCGGGAATCTCTCAAGGTATCCATTTATCTTTCCCAAAATCCGGTTTCCGCTTCTCCAAAAAGGCATTCCGCCCTTCTTTCGCCTCCTCCGTTCCATATGCCAAGCGCGTCGCTTCTCCTGCAAATACCTGCTGCCCCACCATTCCGTCATCGGTCAGGTTCATCGCGAATTTTAGCATTTTATCGAGGTGGGCGACTTTTCCAACACCTCCTGTGCCCATTGGTAGGCGGTTGCTTCGAGTTCTTCGTGGGGAACTACGGCGTTGACCATGCCCATTTCAAAGGCTTCCTGAGCGGAATAGTTGCGGCCCAAAAAGAAAATTTCCCGGGCCTTTTTCTGCCCCACCATCTTGGCGAGATAGGCGGAACCGTATCCGCCGTCAAAACTGGTGACGTCGGCATCGGTCTGCTTAAAGATGGCATGTTCCTTACTTGCCAAGGTCATATCACAGACTACATGAAGGCTATGCCCGCCGCCGACCGCCCACCCTGGTACCACGGCGATCACCACCTTGGGCATAAACCGGATCTGGCGCTGTACCTCGAGAATGTTCAAGCGGTGCATCCCGTCGTCCCCCACATAGCCCTGCTCTCCCCTAGCCTTTTGATCGCCCCCACTACAAAAGGACCAGATACCGTCTTTGGTGGAAGGGCCTTCCGCAGAAAGTAGCACAACACCGATGGATGTATCTTCCTGGGCATCGTAAAAGGCTTGGTACAATTCACTGGTAGTTTGGGGCCGGAACGCATTGCGTACATTGGGCCGGTTAAAGGCGATACGGGCCACGCCCTTACTTTTTTTATAAGTAATATCCTTGAAATCCTTACTGGTTTTCCAGTTGGGTTTTTGCATGATGTGTCGTTTTTGACTGGAATACAAAGTAACGCATAAAGTAAGGCATTCCGAAGGAATCCCTCTCAATAACAGCTGCCCCAGACAAGATTAAAAAGGGGGAGATCGGGTTTGTACAATAAACGGATGAAAAATCGTTAATGTTAATATCTTTAAGCCCGTAATGGGCGGGAGTACTGGCTTGATAATTTACGTGTAAGGTTTGACATGAAAAGAACGTTGGTCCGGTTTAGAAACAGCAAATTCCGAAAATTTCTTCGGAAACATCAAAAATACGCCCCCATTCTATTTTTTATCGGAGGGTTTATCTTTGATACCTTGACGCTCGGCCGTATTGACCGTACGTACGACCTAGGCGTTCTGTGTTTTGACATGACCTGCCTGACCCTCGTGATCTACCTATATAACCTCGCGGATGACGGCAGATGGGAAAATACTTTTTTAGAGCGTTATCAGGAATTTTTTCCCTTGGTCATCCAATTTTTCTTTGGCGGTCTTTCCAGTGCCTATGTGATTTATTTTTCACGGAGTGTTTCCCTATCCAAAACGGCTTCCTTTTTTATCATCTTGGTCGCCTTGCTTTTTGCCAACGAGTTTTTGAAAAGACGGATATCCAATAAATACTTGCAGTTCAGCGTCTATTTTTTTATCAGTTTTACTTTTTTCTCCTTTATGATACCCGTGTTTATCAAAGAGATGGGTACGCGCATTTTTCTGATTTCAGGGCTAATCAGTTTAGGTTCGACGCTCGTCTTGATTATGATAACTTATGTTGTGAGTCCCAGTACGCGGGCAGAACTCCATTTGGGGAAATTATTGGGAATTATAATATCCATCTACGCATTGATCAATGTTTTTTACTTTTTACACCTTATTCCCCCTGTTCCCTTGGCATTGGACGAGGGAATTGTGGCACACCATGTAACCATCGAAAACAACAGTTATGTGGTCACTTATGAAAAGGAGGAAGATTATATTTTGTGGAGAGACCACAAGCTTAAATTCAGCTATTCGGCTGAGGAAAACGTCTATATTTTCTCATCCATCTTCGCGCCGACCGATTTCAAAGAGTCCATATCCCACCGTTGGAAATGGTATGATGAAACCTTAGATGAATGGGAAATAATCGAGGAAATCGGATATGAAATTACAGGCGGCAGGAATGGCGGTTTTCGAGGGTACACTTATAAAAACAAGGTGATACCCGGCCAATGGGAGGTGGATGTAATTACCGAAGAGGGGTTGGTATTGGGCGTTATCGACTTCGAGATTGTTTCCGATACCCCTTCAAATAGGGAAAAAGTAGTGAAGAGAAGCTTTTGATAGGAGGGTCTATTGAAGCTTATTTTTTGCAGCGATCCACCTCGCCATATATTTGGTACTCGCCAAGGTATGGTGCAACAGCATCGCGCCCATAAAATTTTGGCGGCGATGGTCTTCCAAGTTGCTCTCAATCCTTGCGATACGATCTGCCCATTTTTTTCCTAAAGCGACCTTATCATAAAGCCCGATGATTATAGCTACCCCGTTCTGTTGTGCCTGTTGCCATTCCTGCGGATTTTGGTAGAGCCGAACGGCAGCATGGGCAAGGTCCTCCGCGGTAGCTTCAATCGCGCCGTTCCAAGGATAGGCGGCATGCATCCCCTCGGCACCGATGCATGTGGTGATAGTGGGGGTTCCCGCTTGCATGGCATCGACCAATTTCCCCTTTATCCCCGCCCCAAAACGTAAAGGGGCTAGACCCACTCTAGCTTTTTGAAGCACGGCTTCGGCATTTTCCGCCCACCCCATTACACGGAAACCTTCTTTTACATTATTCATTTGTTGGATGCGCTCAGGGAGATACGCCCCGTAAATATAGAGATGGACCTCATTAAGCTGTTCACGGATCAACGGCCAAATTTCCTTTTTCAACCATAGAATGGCATCGATATTGGGCGCATGTTTTCCGTTACCTATACAGATAAAATCCCTTCGGGCTTCAAAGTAGGGCCACTTTTCAATGCTGTCGGTCTCCAAAGTATCCAACATAAATGGAAGGTGAAGCAATAGGTTTTCGTCCATTTTAAGCGTAGCGGTCAATAAGTGCATTTCATAGCTTGATATTATAAGCGAAAGGTCGCAACGATAGATACTGGCGATTTCACGCTTTGCCGTATCGCTCTGTAACCAAGCATCGGTGGTAAAGGCTTCCTTGTTAAAAAGAGCCTCTCTTGTGGTACGGAGGGAATGTAAATCTTGGGTGTCGAGGATTCTAAGGGCTTGGGGAGCGAATTCCGCTATGCGCCATCCGAACTGTTCCTCGGTCAAAAAGCGATCGAACAGGACGATTTGGGGATTTAACTCCTTTATAAATTGGTCAAAGCTTGGGTCATTTAGCTTGATGTCCGCTTCTTCTACACCGATGGCATTCAAATCGCGGGAAAAGGGAGTTTTGCTGGCGGTACTGGAAAAAACCCTTCGGTATTCTTGGTTCGAGAAAAAAATGGAGCAATTGCAACATACGGGTCCCGGCTGCCGTTGTGGCCGGCTCCGGCCATGTGAACCCAATGAAAAGGACGGTCTTCTTGGATGGCGGTTTAACGGACAATTGTATCGTCTTTAAAAAGTTAGGACTTACATTCTGTGCGAGCATCGAGGCGACGCTCAAAATAAAGTAAAAGTCGGGAACTCCAAACCACCGTGAACAAAAAGTTTCGAATAAGCTTGACCGAACCACCCAACTGAATTACGGTGTTCCTGTACCTAGGCAACTGTTTGGAAATGCGTCGAATCCATAAAAATTCGAAACACAAATCTCAACGATAATTTCTTACACAAGAGCCTCCTTCAGAATGGTCACCGGATGAAGTGCCTTTTTTTGCGTTCCATCATAAATCTGGTGCCGGCAACTGGTACCATTGGCCGATACAATGGTGTCTTCGGAAGCTTTTCGAACGGACGGAAAGAGCTTTAGCTCCCCGATTTGCATACTGACTTCGTAATGTTCTTTTTCGTATCCAAAGGAACCCGCCATTCCGCAGCATCCGGAAGGAATGATGGAGACCGTATAATTTTCCGGAAGGTTGAGTACATCAAAGGTTACTTTTTGGTTGCTCAAGGCCTTTTGATGGCAGTGGTTATGGATTTTTACGATTTTGTGCTCTTTGGTGAATTGTTCCGTGGTCAGTTCTCCCTTCTTGAATTTCCTGAGATAGGAATTCTTCCAACAAATAGGCGTTAAGTGCAATGGCATTGGTAGTTTCGGAATCACCTGAAAATCGTTTGTATTCGTCCCGAAAGCTCAAAATTGCGGAAGGTTCCAATCCAATAACGGGATGGCCCCGGTCGGCAAATGCCTTAAGTTGGGGAATAAGCTTGAGGGCCAGTTTTTTGGCCTGTTTTAAAAATCCTTTGGAGATATAAGTACGCCCGCTTTCCCCATAAAAAAGTTCCACCTCATACCCCAAACGAGTCAGAAGTTCAATAGCGTCTTTGCCCAAGTCGATATCCAGATACTGCGTGAACTCATCAATATATAATACTACCTTATTTTTTGACGCGGTATATTTATTTTTAAAGGATTGCAGGTGATTATCAAAATTAAAACTTGAAACTTCCGGAAGGCTTCTATTGGCAGCCACTCCGACGGATTTTTTCAAAAAGCCACTTAAAAAATCGGAACCGTAGACGGCATTCGTAAGTCTTGGCATTTTACTGCCCAACCGATTCAATTTCGTGTTGTAGGCAAAAAGTTTGCTTCTCAGGGGATAACCGTTCGCTTCTTGGTATTGGTAGAGGAACTCCGCTTTTAAGCTAGCTACGTCAACGCTACTTGGGCATTCGCTGCTACAGGCCTTACAGCTTAGGCACAGGTCGAAGACTTCTTTCAGCTCCTTATGGTCGAAACGGTTGGGTTGATTCGACACCGTCAAAAACTCCCGTAGGGCGTTCGCCCTGCCCCGGGTGGTATCCTTTTCGTTTTTGGTGGCATGGTAGCTGGGGCACATAGCGCCGCTCATGTGCTCCGTTTTTCGGCAATCGCCGCTCCCGTTGCATTTTTCCGCCGCTTTTAGAATGCCCTGACTATCGGAAAAGTCCAACAAGGTGTCGATTTGCGGTTCTCTACGATCGATTTCGTAACGCAGGGATTCGTCCATCGGAAAGGCATCGACGATTTTACCAGGATTGAAAATATTTTGGGGGTCGAAATAACTCTTTATCCGTTTGAGCAGTTCGTAGTTTGCCACCCCGATCATTAAAGGGATAAATTCTGCCCGCACGATGCCGTCGCCATGCTCACCGCTGAAGGAACCGCGATATTTTTTGGTCAGTTGGGCCACATCGGTGGTAATGCCCCGGAACATACCCACATCGGCCGACTGTTTTAAATTCAGGATGGGGCGTAAATGCAGCTCCCCCGCCCCGGCATGGGCATAATAGACCGCCTCTTGTCCGTACCCCTTCATGATTTTGGTAAACTCCGCGATAAAATCCTTTAAGTCTTCCAAGGCAACGGCAGTATCCTCGATACAGGCCACGGCCTTCCGGTCGCCGACCATGTTTCCCAAAAGACCGAGCCCCGCTTTTCGGAGTTCAATGGCTTTGTTGATGTCCCCGCCTTTGAGCACGGGGTTGGCATAGCTGAGTCCCGATTCCGCTATGGTCTTTTGCAATGCGTTCAATTGGCGTTCCAGATCGGTATCCGTATCCGCCTTGACCTCCAACATTAAAAGGGCTGCCGGGTCGCCTTCAACGAAAAAGCGGTTCTTCAGCTGTTCCCGATTATTTTTGGTACAGTCCAATATCGTCCGGTCCATCATTTCGCAGGTATGGAGGCTATGTTGCATAACGGGAGCTACATCGGTAAGGCAATCTTCCAAGGTGTCGTAATGCGTCACTACCATGGCTGAAAATTTCGGCGGAAGATCATCCAATTGCAGGGTGATTTCGGTGGTGAATGCCAAGGTACCCTCACTCCCACTTAACAATTGACAGAGGTTGAAGTCGGCATCGTCCGAGCCGAAAATCCGGTTATGCAAAAGCTCGTCTACTGCGTATCCGGTATTTCTTCTGTGGATTTCAGGTTTGGGAAATTCCGATACTATCCTATTCCGTATTTCCTTATCAGATAATTCTTTATATATGTTTTTGTAAATGGATGCTTCAAGGGATTCCGCTTTCAATTTATCCTCAAAATCCGACTTCGAGAGGGACTTGAATTCGGCCTCACTACCATCCGAAAGTATGGTTTTCAAGGAAACGACCTTATCACGTGTCACCCCATATTGTATAGAAGTCGTACCCGAAGAATTATTGCCGACCATGCCCCCGACCATACAGCGGTTCGAGGTGGACGTATTCGGACCGAAAAACAGGCCGAAAGGCTCTAGATATTGATTTAGCTCGTCGCGGATAACCCCCGGTTGTATAATGACCTGTTTTTTTTGCTCATCTACCTCGATGATCTTGGTAAAGTGTTTGGATACGTCCACGACAATACCCTCGCCCACACATTGACCAGCAAGGGAAGTTCCTGCCGTACGCGGAATCAGGCCAATATGGTGCTTTTCTGCGAAATGTATTAGTTTTTTGATGTCCCCTATGGTTTTGGGGAAAGCCACGGCAATTGGGGTTCTACGGTACACGGATGCGTCCGTAGCATAGAGAGCCTTGGTCAGTGCATCCGATTCCAACTGGCCCTGAAGGGTTGCGGCCAAATCTAGAATTAAATTTTTATCCAATCGAAAACAATTTTGAACGCAAAATTAAGTTTTTATGGTTAAAAGGGGAACCAAACCTTGTATTTATAACCAAAACACACAAGAATATGAAAAAAATGATAATGGTCCTTTTTATAGGCATTTGCAGTTCATTCACAGTATTAAAGGCCCAAGAGATCGCAGATAATGCGGTGGGGCTCCGTTTGGGCGACAGCGACGGCTTTGGTGCAGAAATATCATACCAAAGATTAGTGGGACGCTACAACCGGGCGGAAATCGACCTGGGCTATCGGGACAGCAGGGAGCACGATGCCATAAAAGTGGTAGGATTATACCAATGGGTATATCCAATAGACCGGGGCCTTAACTGGTACTACGGTTTCGGAGCAGGTGTGGGTAGCGTTGATTTTGCTCCGGTACCGAACCCCAACAACCCGAACGTGGCCGAGGACCTCGATGGCGGATTTTTTGCTTTGGTCGCGGGCGATGTCGGAATTGAGTACAACTTCGATATTCCCGTATTGGTATCCTTGGATATCCGTCCCGAACTCGGCGCCATCGGATTTGATAACTTTGACAAACGTTTCAATTTCGATATCGCATTGGGAGTCAGATATCAATTTTAGCTTGGTAGTTCCCGATTTCTAGATTAAAATTCCCCTCTCGTACGCTTACAAAGTGCTTGGCAAACAAATGTTAAGCACTTTTTTTTGTTGGGATATATACCTACATTTGCGCGCTTAAACATATTATAATGAAGAAAATCATATTGACCATTGGGATAATCGCCGGAATAGCGGCCTGTAACCAAGAACCCGAAGGCTATACCCTGCATGGTAACCTGACGGGGGATATCGAGAACGGAACCCAGGTATTTTTAAGAACCGTCGGCGAAAACAACCAACCGGTGGACGTGGATACCGCTAAAGTAGAAAACGGAAAGTTTACCTTTACCGGTACGGCCGAAACCCCCGAACTGAATTATATTTTTATCGACAAACTGCCCGGTTACACCGCCGTAATCCTCGAAAATGGCGAGATACAGTTTAATGCCCAAAAGGACAGCCTAGGTTTGGCCGAGATTACGGGAACGCCCCAGAATGAAATCTTTGCCGATTATATGGAGCAGTCAAAGGAACTTAGCCAACAGGCACAATCTATCCAACAGGACATGCAACAGGCCAGTATTAAAAAAGATTCGGCGACCGCCAACTCCTTACGTGATGAAATGATGGAGCTTCAGACCGAATACAAAAATTTTGAGCTGGATTATATAGAGAACCACCCCGATGCCTTGATTTCGGTACTCTTGATAGGAAATGCATTGGGTGCGGGTGCCATTACTGCCGAAGAGGCACAGGCCATGTACGATAAGCTATCCCCTGAAATTAAAAAAACCAAGGCCGCGACCACCATTCAAGAAAGGTTGGAGGCGCAAAATCAGGCCGAGGCCAATGCCAAGAACACCTCAATAGGTTCAAAAGCCCCAGATTTTACCGCCCCCACCCCAAGTGGTAAGGAACTAGCCCTAAACGAGGCCCTCGGGAAAGTGACCCTAGTTGATTTTTGGGCAGCGTGGTGCAAGCCGTGCCGTGCGGAAAATCCCAATGTCGTAAAAGTGTACGAAAAGTACCATGACAAGGGATTGAACATTTTGGGGGTCTCTTTGGACAGGACCGAGGAAGCTTGGAAAAAAGCCATTGAAGACGATGGCCTAACTTGGCAACACGTATCCAATGTAGCTTATTTCAACGATCCCATCGCCAAATTATACAATGTTGATGCTATCCCTGCCGCCTTCCTTCTAGACGAGAACGGAGTAATCGTTGCGAAAAACCTTCGCGGTCCGGCCTTGGAGGAAAAAATCGCCGAGCTGCTGAACTGAGCAGCTATTTAGAAAATCCTAAATAAAAAAGCCCCGATCGGATTACCGGTCGGGGCTTTTTATTCACGTTATTAGGATTTTTTCCTTATAATCTTCTAAAAACTATTGCGAACGTCCCTAAAGGTACCTATCACCTCGGCATTTGTGGATTTCTTGACTTCCCCGAAAATGTTTACCACGGAATCCTCGCCGATGACTTCAAGGGTCGCCCCGTCGTTCAGTATCAAATCCCCATAAATGGTCAGGCTTCCTTCTATACGTAAAGTAGCGTCTTTGTTTACGGAAATGTTCTTTCTTTTGTTATTTCTGCCGATGACCAAAACGCCGTTCATCTCGAACAATCCACCGCTATTGATCGAACTACTGTTGTTAACGGTCCAGGAACCACAAAGCAAGAGCGATCCGTTGATATTCAACTCATTAAACTGTTTAGAGCCGCGATACTGCGCTATTTCACCTTGATTAACATTGAGGTTGGCGCTGCCCTTATAACTGTCGAGATCGGCACAACGTGAGGCCAAGCTCTCGTCCGGTCTATTCAGTTTCACGATCTGTAATCCTTCCGTTCCCGACGCGGCAAATATATAATCTCCTTTTGACGCTACAAAGTTTACTGAACCGTTCAGATCTAAGACCCCCACCATTTCGGTATCGTTGCCCTGTTCTTCGGAAAGGGAAAGGCCGGCACCGCCGTTAGCCATCAGCAATACGTTTTCATTGACCGCTACAGCATTGGTAACTATATCGCTCTCGGCTACGCCTTCGGGATTGATTAAGATGGGAAGATATTTCTTCAAGGAGCCAGTGGACTTGTTATAGATTCCTGCGCCTTTTGAGCCTTCCGAAACGATGACGTCGCTTTCGGAAACGGCCAAAGTCCGTTTGGCGGAGTTACCGAAATCCGAATTGATGGCGATGTTTCGGGTCGTGGTAAAATTTTCATCCAAAAAATGTACCCCGTTACTCCCGTCCAAGATAGCCAGATCGGCATTGTCAACGGCTATGGAGCGCAAATCGGCGAACGGTGCTTCTATTTGGATGGACAGGTCGGACTTTTTATAGGAAGTCAAATATCCGTCCTTTCCGCTGCTGACGATTACGGAATTTTGCGTCACCTTAACAGCGGTAGCCGTGAAGCCTTCCTGAAATCCATAATCCAATTCTCCGCTGACATTCATCCTACCTTCGGAAACGGGAATCTTGACCAAAAAGGAATTCGAGGTCGCCCGAACGGACTTCTCGGAATCTACACCTCCAACGGCATAAATATATCCATCGTTATACTCAAGGGCGTTGATATCCGCATTGGCAAAATATGATCTTGAAGTAAGCAGGGGTTCGGTGGGGTCGCCCACATAAACGATATCGATGGCCCCCAAATAATTATCTTCTACAGTATTATAGGACACGTACGCATAATTGCCGTCCACATAAACGTGGGATGCACCCAGGTTACTTTCGCCACCATATGTAGGTGCGTCAACCCGGGCTACCAAGGTCAACGGATAGTCCCCTGCCTGTTCTTCCTCTGCGCCCTTGGCGGTTTTTCCTGTTAGTTTTTCCTCATCGGCGATGACCAAAACGCCGGCATCGTCATAGGATATGCTGTTTACAAGAACGGATGTACTCCCTTCAAGGGAAACATCTTCTGAAGCATCGTTGTACACGGTAGTTTCATCGCTACAGGAGGCGATTACAACAACCGCCAAGGCCAATATATATTCTTTTTTTATCATAAGCAGGTTACTGTGGGATTTGATTATTGAATAGATACTTAAACGTCAAACGGGGAGTTTGGGTATAATTTCAGGGGAGTATTCGATGAAATACCAGAAAAGCGTCTGTGGGGAACGGAGTTGTCAGGTGGGAAATAGTGGTACGTCAGGATGATTTTACCGATTGGGCAGACGGTATCTAAGAGCCTGTTATAAAATTTATGATAAATATTTATAGCACTTTTCTGTTCTATCTAGGCAAAATTTTCCGGCCGGTAGAAGCCGTTGCTAGGGATTGTATATGTAACGAATAAGGCCGAACAAGGGGCATACCCGCCTGCCGGACGGGGAGGAATAAATAATGGATGGATTTCAATACCATCCCTAAAATATTTTAGATCTTTCCCATTTTCTGCATTACGAAAAGGATAATGATCGGAACGGCCAAGAGCAAGACCATCAAGGTTTCCGTAACCAGAAGATTAGGCAGAAACAATAGCGTCAGGAAATATCCTCCGATGGCCCCACCGAAATGCGCGGTATGGCCGATATTGCCCAATCGGCTTTTCATTCCGTAGATGGAGTACAGCAAATAGCCGATACCGACCATATAGGCAGGAATCGGTATGGGGATGAACATAATGCCTAATTGCATATTGGGCTGCAACAATATGGCAGCATATAACACCCCGGTTACCGCACCACTGGCTCCAACCGCACTGTAATAGGGCTCGTCTTTATGAAAAAAAATGGCCAAAAGGCTCCCGGCCAATAAACTGACGAAATAGATGCCGATAAATTTCCCCGGCCCGAACTCTTGTATAACTACATTGGCAAAGAAATAAAGGGTGAACATGTTAAAAAAGAGGTGGGCCAGGTCAACGTGTAAAAATCCCGATGTCAGCATTCGCTCCTTTTGTCCCGCATTTATGGCCGATATATTGAACTTGTAGCGTTCGAAAAAAGAGGTATCGTTAAAGCCTTTGATGGAAACCAAAAGATTGGCGGCAATGATGACAATGGTAGCGTAATGAAGGTTGTACATGTAACAGCAAAATTTATCGTGACAAATATAGCTATATTTGCACGGCAAAAGCCAAACATGCAACTGCTAATCTTCATCTTGACCTATCCCCTGCTATGGGTCATTTCGGTATTGCCGTTCAGGTTGTTCTATGCCTTCTCCGATTTCATTTTCTTTTGGGTCTATCGGGTAATTGGGTATAGAACAAAGGTAGTGCAGGAAAATTTGGAACTGGTATTTCCCGAAAAGTCCCCGTCGGAACTGAAAAGAATTGAAGTGGATTTTTACCGGCATCTGTGCGATATGTTTTTAGAAATGGTCAAGACTATGAACCTCTCGAAAGCGGCCATAAAAAAGCGGTATGTTGTAGAAAACATCGAAGTTTTACAGAAAATCGAAAAAGAGAAAAGCATACTTATTGTCTGTTCCCACTATGCGAATTGGGAATGGAACGTAAGTATCAATAATTATGTGGAGGCCAAAGGATACGCCGTCTATCAACGTATCGTAAACAAGTATTTTGATCGCTGGATTAAAAAAGTTCGTGCCCGATGGAACACCACTTTGATTACTTCGGAAAATACGGTCAAAACCGTAGTACGCAGTAAAAGGGATGGCAAAATCGGTATCTATGGGATGGTCAGCGACCAGAGTCCACAATGGCACCGGGCCCAATACTGGACGGAATTCATGGGCATCAAGGTGCCCGTCATCAATGGCGCGGAGACCATGGCCCGTAAAATGGATTTGGCCGTTGTATTTCTTAAGGTCTCCAAAGTAAAAAGGGGCTATTATTCTGCGCAGCTCATTCCCATAAGCCTTTCGGGAGCGGAGACCGAAAAGAACGAGATTACCGACACCTTTTTACGACTGACCGAACAACAGATCCGCGAAAAACCGGAATATTATCTTTGGACCCATAAACGCTGGAAGCATCGTAACAAAGTACCTGTTGCTTTTGCGACCACTTCCCCAACTTAAAATTCCAAATCAGAAATTTCGGTATTCAGAATTAATTTATCGCTGGCACTGGTCTGCGGGAAGTACCTACCCTATAATTTCCTTGATCTCCCTTATAAACCGATTCGCCAAACTGTCCGCTTTTTCCTGACTTTTGGCCTCTGTATAGATACGGATAATCGGTTCGGTATTGGATTTCCGAAGATGTACCCAATTTTCGGGAAAATCGATTTTTACACCGTCGATGGTCGAAATTTCCTCATCTCGGTATTTTTTTTCCATGATCGTAAGAAGATCGTCCACATCGATTTCAGGTGTCAACTGTATTTTCTTTTTGCTCATAAAATAGGAAGGATAGCTCGCCCGAAGTTCGGCGACCGTACCTCCCTTTTCCGCCATCAGCATAAGGAACAATGCTGTGCCAACAAGGGAATCCCGCCCATTATGGCTTTCGGGATAGATAATGCCCCCATTGCCCTCGCCGCCGATGATAGCATTGCAAGCCTTCATTTTGGTTACCACGTTTACCTCACCCACGGCGGCAGCATGGTAAGTGCCGCCATGTTTTTCCGTAATGTCGCGCAAGGCTCGTGATGAAGAGAGATTAGAAACCGTATCCCCCTTTGTTTTCCCCAAGACATAGTCCGCACAGGCGACCAAGGTATATTCCTCCCCAAACATTTCACCCTTATTGTCGATAAAAGCCAGCCGATCCACATCGGGATCGACTACGATACCGAAATCCGCATTTTCCTTGATAACTAGAGCACTGATATCGCCCAAATGCTCCTTTAGCGGTTCAGGGTTGTGCGGAAAGTGTCCCGTAGGTTCGCAATACAGTTTCACGGTCTCGACCCCTAACGCCTGCAATAGTTTCGGAATGGCGATGCCTCCCGTGGAATTCACCCCATCGACCACCACCTTGAACTTTGCTTTCCGAATGGTTTCAGCGTCCACCAAAGGTAATTGTAACACTTCATCGATATGGATGTCGATATAGGAATCGTTTTTTATTATTTCACCTAAATCGTCCACTTCTGAAAAACTGAAATGGGCTTCCTCTGCGATTTCAAGTATTTTAGCTCCCTGTTCCGCATTCAAAAACTCCCCTTTTTCGTTAAGAAGTTTAAGGGCGTTCCACTGTTTGGGGTTGTGGCTCGCGGTTAGGATGATACCCCCGTTCGCCCTTTCCATCGGCACCGCGATTTCAACGGTGGGGGTGGTCGATAGGTCCAGATCGACCACATCGATACCGAGGCCGACCAAAGTGGATACAACCAGGTTTTGAATCATTTCCCCTGACAATCGTGCATCACGCCCGATGACCACTTTTAGCTTATCTTGGTGGGAATATTCCCTTAGCCATATCCCGTAGGCGGCGGCAAACTTTACCGCGTCCAAAGGGGTCAGATTATCTCCCGGTTTCCCGCCAATAGTTCCCCGTATTCCTGAAATCGATTTGATAAGTGTCATGAGTCGTAGTTAAGTTTTGGCAAATATACGGGTCTAATGCTAATCCTTATAGATGCAATTTGTAAATTCGATCTTATGAACTTTTTGGCGCACATCTATCTGTCCTTTGGGGACGATGCCATCACGCTTGGGAATTTTATGGCGGACAGTATCCGGGGAAACAAGTTCAAGCATCTGCCCGAACGCGTTCAAAAAGGAATTGTTTTGCATCGCGAAATCGATACTTTTACCGACACGCATCCCATCCCTAAAAAAAGTAGCAAAAGGTTGCATAAAAATTACAGTCATTACAGCCGGGTCATCGTAGATATTTTTTATGATCATTTTCTGGCCAAAAACTGGAAATCCTATTCCGACGAGCCTTTAGCGATTTTTGTGGATGAATTTTACGACATTTTAGAGGATAACTATCCGATTTTGACGGATGGCGTTAAAAGAATGATGCCCCACATGATAGCGGATAATTGGCTCTTGAACTATGCCGAAATGGAAGGGATAGCCAAAGTGCTGAAAGGCATGAACAGAAGGACGGAAAACCGCTCGAAAATGAATTTTGCCATTATCGACCTCGAGGAGCACTACAATGCCTTTGAAGTGGAGTTCACTGCTTTTTTTGAGGAGCTGATCCTGTTTTCGAAACAGAAGTATTTATCGTTGTAAACCCATTTTTGTATGCGGGCGCAAATGTCGATAAAAATCCAAAGTTCGATTCCGCCATCAGCAAGTGTAAGGTATGACGGAAATTTATTTAACTTCAAACCCGTTCTGGATGCAGAGGCAGTAATATCAAAAAAATACAGCTGTTTGCAGCACTTGATAAGCAGGTGCCTATTTCAAAAAACAATCCTTTATATGAAATTTCGCAAAAATTTTTTATCGATCGTTTTATTGCTTTTTGTGGGTTGCAAAACCTTGCCTCCTGCCCCGACAGGGTTGGTTGCCAATAAGGCCATGGTTGTCTCCGCCCGGGAGGAAGCCTCTAAAATTGGAACGGAAATCCTGAAAAAAGGCGGTAATGCCTTCGATGCTATGGTGGCCACCGAAATGGCCTTGGTAGTCGCCTATCCCTTTGCCGGCAATCTCGGTGGTGGCGGTTTTATGGTGTATCGCGAAGCGGATGGCACTACAGGGGCCTTGGATTATCGGGAGAAGGCGCCGCTTGCCGCTACCAAGGATATGTATCTGGACTCCCTTGGCAACGTGGTACCCGATATGAGTACCGTCGGGGCCACGGCGGTCGGGGTGCCCGGAACGGTTGCGGGCATGATCGCCGTTCATGATAAATTTGGGGTCTTGCCCTTGGGCGACATCTTCGCCCCCGTCATCGCGCTGGCCCAAAACGGAATTGTTGTTACCGAGAAACAAGCCGAACATTTTAAGGAATACCGGGAGAAAATTCTGAAGGTAAATGGAGGTTCGACCACCTTCCCGATAAATGCGCAAGCGGGAGACGTTCTGAAATATCCGGTCTTGGCGCAGACTTTGCAACGTATCGCCCAAAAGGGCCGCAATGGATTCTATAAAGGGGAAACGGCCGAGACGCTTTCCACATTTATCCAGCAAAACGGTGGATTCGTGACGAAGGAAGACCTCGCCCGATATCATGCAAAATGGCGGACGCCCATCGCCTTTAATTATAAGGATATCCGAATTATTTCCATGAGCCCCCCCAGTAGCGGCGGTATGACCCTCGAGCAGATTTTTAAGATGATGGAGCCGTACAACCTATCCAGATACGGCCATAATTCAGAAAAGGAAATCCAGCTGTTTACCGAAGCTGCACGGCGTGCCTATGCCGATCGTAACTATTATTTGGGCGATCCCGATTTTGTCACTATTCCAAAGGAAATTCTGCTCAGCGACGATTACCTAAAAAAACGGATGAAAACTTTTTCTTTTAAAAAGGCGACAAAATCCTCGGATGTCCAAGAAGGTAATATCCAAATAACCGAAAGCATGGAAACCACCCACTACTCCATCGTTG
>CAVXSA010000026.1:0-75152 GCA_963764285.1 uncultured Flavobacteriaceae bacterium | reverse complement strand
CTTTTCCGGGAAAAACCCGGGGAACGCAAACTCAATATAGAGGCGGTCGCCAAACTCCGAATCGATAAGGCCTATTACAGGAATATAAAAAAGGGAAAGAATGTCGTTTTGGAAGATGGCACGCTGATACCTAACGAGGTATTGACCTTCGACCCGCCCCCCACCAAAAGCTACGCCTACTGCAGTGATACCGGCTATAAACCGGAGATTGTGGACCAAATAACTAAGGTGGATGCCCTGTACCATGAGTCCACCTTTTTGGAATCGGAAGCGCGGTTGGCACCCAAGACCAAACATTGTACGGCAAAGCAGGCCGCCACGATTGCCAAGGCCGCCGAGGTCGGCACTTTAATTTTAGGGCATTATTCCACCAGGTACCGAACTATCGCGCTTTTCAAGGCCGAGGCGGAAGAAATTTTTCCGCGCACGCAACTGGGTGATGATGGGAAATCTTTTGACTTCTAACTTCCCATTCTCGCTTCTTTTCCCCAATTTTGTCTATCTTGATTCGAGAGAGACAAACCATGCAAAAAAACCTTGGCGATTATCGAAAATCCTATGAAAAATGCGCTCTGACGGAAGAGTCCGTTCCCGACAATCCGATGGCCCTTTTTCAAAAATGGTTCGCTGAACTGGAAGCTCTCGAAGGGGTGGAGGAGCCCAATGCCATGACCGTGGCTACTATGGGTCTGGACGGATTTCCTAAGAGTAGGGTAGTGCTGCTCAAAAAATTCGACGAACAGGGTTTTGTCTTTTTCTCCAATTACCGGAGCGAAAAGGGGAAGGCCATCGCCAAGGATCCCCATCTTTGCCTCTCCTTCTTTTGGCCGCAACTCGAAAGGCAAGTCATCATTAAGGGCCTCGCCGAGAAACTGCCCCCCCCGCAATCGGACACCTATTTTCAGTCACGCCCCGAGGGAAGCCAACTGGGTGCGCTGGCTTCTGACCAGAGCAGCGTCATTCCCTCCAGGGAATACTTGGAAAATAAACTGTCGGAGCTGAAGGAAAATTATAAGGATAAAGAAATCGAACGCCCCGATTATTGGGGCGGCTACCTGGTACGACCGGCATCTTTAGAGTTTTGGCAGGGTCGGCCGAATCGGCTGCATGACCGTATCCGATATATCTTACAAGAAGATTCGGATTGGAAGCGGGAACGGTTGGCACCTTAGTGGAAAAAAAAATCCAGCCCCCAAGCACCAAATTCCAAAGGTGGTTTTCTTGCCATTTGGGATTTGGGATTTGGAATTTCTAACTGATGGTAGCCCCACCCTGATTATAAGTTTTAAACAACGAAAAAGACTAAGAGATGAAAAATCTAATTCTAGTACGCCACGGCAAATCATCACACGAATATTCGGTGGACGATAAAGACCGCCCGCTAGAGGAACGCGGGATAAATGATGGGCATTTGGTGGCCCAAAAGTTCAAGTCGCAACATATCGAAATTGACGCTGTTTTTTCGAGTCCTGCCAACCGGGCCCTACATACTTGTATGATTTTTTTGAGGCAATTGAATTTTCCGTTGGTAAAACTTGAGGTCACCCAAGAACTCTACGATTTTTCGGGGGAAAGCGATTTGAAATTTATCAAGAAATTGGACGACCGTTTCAATACCGTTATGATTTTCGGCCATAACGAGGCCTTTACGAACGTTGCCAATCAATTGGGAAATTCCTATATTGACCGAGTTCCTACAACGGGGCTGGTCCGTCTGAGTTTTCAGGTCGATGAATGGTCTTCCGTGGATACCGGGACGACCGAACAAACCCTGTTTCCTAAAGACATAAAATGATCAAAACAAAAAGTCTATATGTCAACCGAGAAATCAGTTGGCTCCAGTTTAATGCCCGGGTGCTGCAGGAATGTACGGATAAAAACGTACCCTTGATAGAAAGGCTCCGGTTTTTAGGGATATTTTCCAACAATCTTGATGAGTTCTTTAAGGTGCGCTACGCTACGGTCAAACGTATCGTGGATGCCGGTAGAACCGGCAAGAGTATGTTAGGAGGTGAAAAGGCAAAGGACCTGTTGGAGGAGATTACCAAGATCGCGATCCAGCAGCAAACCAAAAGTGTCCAGGTACTCGAAAAGGTCGAAAAGGAGCTGGAGGAGCATAATATTTTCCTGTTGAACGAAACCGAGCTTTCCGAAAGGCAGGGCCGCTTCGTAAGGAAGTATTTCATTCAAAAAGTGAGTCCGCAGCTCATGACCATTATCCTGAACGACCTGGCCGAGTTTCCTATGTTGAAGGATACGGCCGCGTACCTTGCCGTAAAAATGATTTTGAAGGGCGGCGACCGTACCCGTCAGACCTACGAAAAGAGGGAAAAGCGATATGCCCTTATAGAAATTCCGAAAGGTATAGACCGCTTTGTCGTTTTGCCGAAGGAAGGCGATAAGAGCTTCATCATTATTTTGGACGACGTCATCCGGCATTGTCTCGACAGTGTTTTTCCGATGTTCGACTACAAGTCCATCTCGGCCCATATGATCAAGATTACCCGCGACGCGGAGCTGGATATCGACAACGACCTAAGTAAGAGTTTTATCGAAAAGATCCATTCCAGTGTCGAGCATCGAAAAATTAGTGATCCGGTGCGCTTCGTTTATGACAAGGCTATCGGAAAGGATACCCTCGAATTTCTGAAGGAAAAAATGGTGGTCGAGGATACGGACAGTATCATCCCCGGGGGAAGGTACCACAACAAGCGGGATTATATGGGATTCCCCAGCCTCGGTAGGCACGACCTGATGTACGATAAAATAACGCCCTTACCGGTCAAGGGGCTTAGCTTGGAAGGAAGCCTCCTCGAACGCATTGCGGAAAAGGACTATCTGCAGTACACCCCTTATCAGACCTTTTCATATGTCATCAAATTTTTAAGGGAAGCGGCCCTCGATCCCAAGGTGAAGGCCATAAAGATCACGGTATATCGACTCGCCGATGATTCACAGGTAGCGGCCTGCCTTTCCAACGCGGTAAAGAACGGCAAACAGGTGACCCTTCAGATCGAGCTGCGGGCCCGGTTCGACGAACAGGCGAACATACGCTACGCAGAGGAGTTGCAGGCCGAAGGTGTAAAGCTTATTTTCGGGGTGCCCGGCCTGAAAGTGCATAGCAAGATATGCCTGATAGAACGCGAGGAAAACGGCGAAATAAAACGATACGGTTTTATCAGTACGGGCAATTTTAACGAATCCACCGCACGAATATATACCGATTATACCCTCTTTACCGCTCATGAGCCAATTTTAAAGGAACTCAACAAGGTATTCGACTTTTTCGAGACGACCTATAAGATCAACAAGTACAAGCACTTGGTCGTCTCGCCCCATTACACCCAAAAGTTCTTTAAAAAATTGATCAAGACCGAAATCAAGAACGCAAAGGCCGGCAAAGAGGCATTTATTAAAATTAAGATGAACAGCCTTACCTCGTATAAAATGGTGGACAAGCTCTATGAGGCCAGTAACGCCGGAGTGAAAATCCAGTTGATAGTAAGGGGGATTTGCTGCTTGATTCCGGGCATTAAGGGCATGAGCGAAAATATTGAGGCCATAAGCATAGTCGATAAATTTTTGGAGCATCCAAGACTATTCATTTTTTGCAATGGGGGCGAGACCCGGACCTTTATCTCCTCGGCGGACTTTATGACTCGTAATCTGGTCAACCGGGTAGAGGTAGGCTGTCCGATATATGACGAGGACATCCAACAGGAACTATGGGATACCTTCGAAATCTCCTGGAACGATAATGTTAAGGCCCGCATTTTTAACAAGGCCCAGAACAATGCCTATCGCAAAAACGACCGTCCGAAACTCCGTTCCCAGTTCGCGATGTATGATTATTATGTCAAGAAACTGGAATCATGACCCTGCCCACGGCCGGTTGGAACCCCCCCCCAGTCACCATAGCAGGCGAAAACTTTACCCGTGAATACTCTCTTTTCTGCCCAAATCTTTCATGATCGAGGCTTCGTACTCTAGCAGATCCTGCCATTTTCGGTCCACTTCTTGCCGGTCGCCGTACTGTCTGGCAAAATTTAGGAACATCGTATAATGGCCGGCTTCGCTGACCATCAGTTTTTGGTAGAAGTCGGCGAGTTCTTCGTCTTGAAGTTCTTTGGAAAGCAATCGGAAGCGTTCACAGCTTCGCGCCTCAATCAAGGCAGCATACAAAAGTCGATGGATCAATTGTGTGGTACGGCTACCGCCTTTCGGGAAGAATTTCAGCAGTTCGACAACGTAAAGATCTTTTCTGTCGCGGCCCAAGGTTTGTCCCCGGGCAACGATTCGGTCGTGCACCATTTTAAAATGTCCCATTTCTTCACGGGCCAGGGCGGTCATTTCCCGTACCAGTTCGGTATATTCGGGAAAGCTTACTATCAATGATATCGCCGTACTCGCCGCTTTTTGCTCGCAATAGGCGTGATCGGTCAAAATTTCATCGATATTTTTTTCTACGATATTCACCCATCGCGGATCGGTGGGAAGTTTTAGGCCGAGCATGTTTTTAGTTTTTGCTAAAATAGTAAAAGGCAAGAAGTAAATGCTTGTGTGCACTTAACAAGAATTTGTAAAGCCATAGCGATCTATTTATTTTTATAATAATTAGCTTTGTAAACAGTTATTATCTGGGCCCTTTATCTGGTACGGGTTTAGGGTCCGACCAATTACGATGGTATAAAATCTAACTTATGGGTCTTTCCGATACTAAAGAATTACAAGCGATTTTGGGCAAAAATCTGGATTCACAGACAAATGATTGGATCCAGGAAAAACTAGATACGATCATTTCTTCTACCTCGGCCAAGGACCTATACCTGACCTACAGCCTTTTGGCCACTAAGATTAATTCCGACCGACCGCTGGACACTAATTCCCTTGAAAACGATCAGCTGCGTAATTATCTAATGGTCCAGAAGGCCAATACGCTCCAGATAGCGAGAATGTACCTGCTAGCGAAAGTGTTGGAAGCAAAGCCTTCTTATTTCCAGCCCAAAGTGGCCAATCTGATCCAAGTGGCGGATACCAAGGAACTGGAAACTTTTTTAAAATTTTTGGTTCTACTGCCTGAAGCCGAATACTACAAGGGGGTAGCCGTAGAGGCCTTGCGTACCAATATTACTACGGTTTTCGATGCCATCAGCGCCCATAATCCTTATCCGGCGAAGTATTTCAACGACCAACAATGGAACCAGATGTACCTAAAGGCCGCCTTTATGCAACAGGACCTATCCCTGATTCTCGATGTTGACAATCGGGCAAATGCGGACTTGGCCCGGATCATATCCGATTATGCCCATGAACGTTGGGCCGCATCCCGAAATGTAGATCCGATGTTCTGGCGTCCGGTGGGTGGTTTTATAACGGAGGGCCTTCTTAAGGATATGGAACGGTTATTGGAAAGTGATGATCCTGCCGAAAATAGGGCAGGGGCACTCTGCTGTTTCCGGTCAGACCATCCCGAAGCTACGGAACTGCTCAAAAAATATCCCGATTTACAGAAAAAAGCGGCCAACAATACCATTACTTGGTCGAATCTTAAGGCATAAGCAACGAACTAAATACACAGCAATATGGAAGATAAGATGATGTTCATAGACCCCCACGTACACATGACTTCACGAACTACCGATGACTATGAGGCCATGGCCGCCGCAGGAATAGTGGCCTTGATCGAACCCTCTTTCTGGTTGGGCCAGCCCCGTACCCAGGTCGGGTCTTTTCAAGATTATTACAGCAGTCTCGTAGGTTGGGAACCTTTTCGGGCAAGCCAGTTCGGAATCAACCATTATTGTACCATTGGCCTGAATTCAAAGGAAGCCAATAACGAGGCCTTGGCAGAACAGGTCATAGAGCTTCTGCCGCTCTATCTGCACAAAGAAAATGTGGTCGCCGTAGGGGAAATCGGCTATGACGACCAGACCCCGGCGGAGGACAAGTATTTTAGGATGCAGTTGGATATGGCCAAGGAACTGGACATGGTGGTGCAGATCCATACCCCGCACCGCGACAAGAAAGCGGGCACATTAAAAAGTATGGAAGTCTGTGTGGAGCACGGCCTCGACCCGGCAAAGGTGGTCATCGACCATAACAATGAGGAAACCGTAAAAGATGTGCTGGACAGGGGATTTCTGGCGGCCTTTACCATTTATCCCAAAACCAAGATGGGCAACGAACGCATGGTCGAGGTGGTCAAAAAATACGGCAGTACCAATATCATAGTGGACAGCTCGGCCGATTGGGGCGTAAGCGATCCCTTGGCCGTTCCGAAAACCGCCTCCCTAATGCTCAAAAGAGGAATAGCCAAAGAAGATGTAGTCAAGACCTGCTATCAAAATGCACTGGATATCTACGGTAGTAACGGAAAAATGAAGGAAGAAGATTGGCTAAATCCCGAGGGAATTAACCAGGCCCAATTGTTTAACGACAACAGCGTTTTACGGGGTCAGAAACCCAGGGTAGATACCGACCAAATCAACTAATATTTAAAAGAATAAGCCATTGGAAAGCGAAGGGTCTAACTATACTATAAGCTACGTCACCGTAACTTGGCGCCTATGAATGCCACATTGCTCGGTTATGCCCGCTTGGCACGACCCGCCAACCTACCGACAGCAGCAGCCGATATCTTGGCCGGTGCGGCGATTGCAGGTGTTATTTCGAATCCTGGGCAAGCGGATTTTCCTGAATTCGTACCTGCCGCCGATATCCTATATCTGGTTTTCGCATCGATATTTCTCTATGCGGGCGGTGTCATTTTGAACGATGTTTTCGATTCAAAGATCGATACCGTAGAACGCCCCGAACGTCCGATACCGAGCGGACTGATCCCCCTTACATCGGCCGCTATCTACGGGGGTTCGGTTTTGGGGGCAGGAATTGTGCTGGCCTTTCTGGTCCATAGCTTATCAGGATGGGTGGCGACCGCTTTGGCGATATCCATTCTTGTTTACGATGCCATAGCCAAAAAGCACGGTTTTTTTGGTCCCTTGGCCATGGGCGCCTGCCGGGGGCTTAACCTTATTTTGGGAATGTCCGTTCTCGGTTCGTTGGAGTATGGGTGGATGGCCGGTATCCCCATCGTTTACATTTTTGCCATTACCTTGATCAGCCGGGGCGAGGTACACGGCGAGAACAAAAACCACATCGTTTTGGCGGGGATTCTCTATGCCAGCGTTATCTTTGCCGTACTAACGGTGGCTTTTTTATATACGGATAGCGTTTTATTCCCGTTATTGTTTTTGGCCTTATTCGCCCTCATGGTCTTTCGGCCCCTTTATAAGGCCTATTCCGATAATTCGCCGCAAAATATAAAAAAAGCGGTCATGGCAGGCGTACTATCGTTAGTGGTATTGGATGCCTCCTTAGCCGTTTCGTTTTCCACCTGGTGGTACGGATTGCTGATCTTGGCTTTGTTGCCGCTTTCCATGGCACTGTCGAAATTGTTCGCCGTTACCTAGATACTGTTTTTGATGAAGTACAAGGCAGAATTTTTAAACATAGCAGAGGTACAGTGCCAAATTCTGACGAAGAAATGTGCAAAAAGAGGCTAGAAAATAACCGAGATGTGTCAAAACAGTCTCTTAAAATAGTATGAAATGTTCAAACCCATAGAACAAGAGTTCCAAGTATCGTACCATTACAAGCTCCATTTCACAAAGGGCCTGTTCGAGGCTAACAATCCTTTGTTCAGCACGCTCATTCGGGAATATAAGGAGAACGGTCCGGTCAAACTGCTTTTTGTCATTGACGATGGGGTGGCGAACGCGCATCCGAATCTGTTGGAAAATATCGATTCCTATTGTGCAAAACATGCCACCTATCTCGCACACACCAAAAGTATGGTGGTCCAAGGTGGGGAACAGAGTAAAAACGAATCGGACAACGTAACCGAAATTTTAAAGGCGATCAACGAAAACGCCATCTGCCGCCATTCTTTTGTAGTGGTCATCGGCGGGGGTGCCGTCATTGACATGGCGGGCTATGCTGCAGGAATAGCCCATCGGGGCGTAAAACTGATACGCGTGCCCACCACCGTACTTTCGCAGAACGACTCGGCAGTTGGGGTCAAGAACAGTATCAACGCCTTCGGCAAAAAGAATTTCGTGGGCACTTTCGCTCCCCCGTATGCCGTCATCAACGACAGCGAATTCTTAGCTACCCTTGAGCATCGGGACTGGATTGCCGGTATCGCCGAGGCCCTAAAGGTGGCTTTGATCAAGGATGCGGATTTTTTCGGATATTTGGAAAAGCATGCCGAAAAGTTGCGGAATAGGAACGAGAAGGCCATGCAATATACCATTTACAAATGTGCCGAAATACATATGCAGCATATCGCCCAAGGAGGTGATCCGTTTGAGAGCGGTTCCTCACGCCCCTTGGATTTCGGACACTGGGCCGCCCATAAACTGGAACAGATGACCGGTTACAGCCTAAGACATGGTGAGGCCGTGGCCAAGGGTATCGTTCTGGACGTTGCCTATGCCCATTTAAACGGACTAATTACCGAACTGGAACTGAACCGAATTGTTCGTGTTTTTAATGCTGTCGGTTTTGATCTGAGCCTTCCCATCGAAACGGAAGAGGAAACGGGTCGATTGCTGAATGGGATAGAGGAATTCCGGGAACATCTGGGAGGACAACTGACCATTACCCTCATTTCTCAAATCGGTAAAAAGCACGATGTCCACGAAATCGATATTCCACTCATGAAAAGAGCAATGAAAATGGTCAACGAAACCTGTAATTCAAAAATCCACTAAGTGCATATTTCTGACGATTATCAGCTTACCTATTGCACCAACATCCATCCGGGACAGGATTGGGCCACTACCTTCGATAGTTTAAAACGGCACGTTCCCAAAATCAAATCCCAAGTGGCGAAGAGCAAAGCCTTCGGGTTGGGTCTGCGTCTCTCCAATAAAGCCAGCGAAGAACTGGGGCTGGGGAAAGAGTTGAAAGAGTTCCAAAAGTGGCTGGCCGATAATGAGGTCTATGTATTTACGATGAACGGCTTTCCCTACGGGAATTTCCACGACGAGCGGGTGAAGGATTTGGTTCACGCTCCCGATTGGACAACCCATGAGAGGGTATCGTACACAAAACGCCTTTTTGATCAATTGGCCGTTTTATTGCCGGAGGGCATGGAAGGGGGGATTTCAACTTCCCCCATAAGCTACAAGTATTGGCATACTACCGAAGAAGCCAAGGAAAAAGCATTCACCACAGGAGCAGAAAACCTGACGGAAATCATCCTCCATCTGTACCATTTGGAAGCCGAAACGGGAAAATACCTACATTTGGATATCGAACCCGAACCTGATGGGATGCTGGAAAACAGCGATGAGGTACTCCACTTTTTTTCCCATTCCTTAATGCCTATTGCCCAGCCCCTCCTAAAGGAGAAATTGGGCAAGAATACAGAGGAGGTAGCGGAACTTATCCACAGATATATTACAGTTTGCTATGATATCTGCCATTTTTCCCTGGCCTACGAAGAACCTAGGGATACCTTTTCCAAGTTCGCCCAAGCGGGAATTAAAATCGGAAAGATCCAGGTAAGTGCCGCCTTAAAAATTATTTCCGATACGGCGCGCAACGATTCTATTTGGGAGGCCCTATCCTTATTCGACGAACCGACCTACCTGCACCAAGTGACGGAAAAGATAGATGGAGCAGTAAAGACCTACAACGATCTTCCTATTGTTTTAAAGGATAAAAAGCCGTTCGAGGAGTTACGGGCACATTTTCACGTGCCCATCTTTTTGGAAAAGTTCGGCGTATTGGACTCTACGCAGGACCATATTCTAAAAGTAATCGATTATTTGAAAAACCACCCTGTTTCAAGGCATCTGGAAATCGAGACCTATACCTGGGACGTACTGCCCCCGGCCCTTAAAAAGGACCTTTCGGAGTCCATCGTTCGGGAAATCGAGTGGTTTATAAACAAGCTATAGATCTAATTGTGTTCTTTATGAAGAAAACAGTAGTCATTAATGTGGTAGGCTTGACGCAGCGTCTTATCGGCGAGCATACCCCTTTTATACAATCCTTCTTGGAAAAAGGGAAGTCCGCCATCATCCATCCCGTAGTACCGGCGGTTACCTGTACGGCCCAATCCACGTATGTGACCGGAAAACCGCCTTCGGAACACGGTATCGTCGGCAACGGTTGGTATTTTAAGACGGAATGCGAGATTAAGTTTTGGCGGCAGTCCAACAAACTGGTACAGGCGGAAAAGATTTGGGAAAAACTACAAAAGGCGGACCCGCACTTTACATGTGCGAATCTCTTCTGGTGGTATAACATGTATTCCACTGCCGATTATGCTGTAACCCCACGGCCCAATTATTTGGCCGATGGGCGTAAGATTCCTGACATCTATTCCCATCCTGCGGAATTGAGGGACACCCTGCAGACCGAATTGGGGCAGTTTCCCCTGTTTAGTTTTTGGGGTCCCAAGACTTCAATCAAGGCCAGTCAATGGATTGCCGATGCCGCCATCCGCACCGATCAGATCCATAATCCGACCTTGTCCTTGATCTATTTGCCGCATTTGGATTACAATCTGCAACGCCACGGGATCGACTTTAAGAAAATCAAAAAGGATCTCCAGGAAATCGATGGTGTAGTAAAGCAACTGGTCGAACATTTTCAAAAGCGCGATACCCAGATTATCCTTTTGTCGGAATACGGTATCACCGACGTAAAAAATCCGATTCACATAAACCGAATTTTACGTTCAAATGGCTATTTGGCAATTCGAATAGAAAGGGGATTGGAGCTGTTGGATGCCGGTGCGAGCCGTGCTTTTGCCGTGGCGGACCACCAGATTGCCCACGTTTACCTGAACGACCTTTCCGCAAAAGAGGAGGTAAAGGCTTTGCTTGAAACCGTTTCGGGGGTAGAAAAGTTGCTTTCCGACGAAGAGATCGAAGCGGCAGGCCTGAACCACGAACGCTGTGGTGACCTGGTGCTGCTGGCGGATTCCGATTCCTGGTTCACCTATTATTTTTGGCTTGACGATGCCAAAGCCCCGGATTATGCCCGTATGGTGGACATCCATAAAAAGCCGGGCTACGATCCCGTCGAAATGATGACAGATCCCAACGACCCTTTGGTCATGGTAAAAGTAGGAGGGAAGCTGCTAAAGAAAAAGCTGGGATTCAGGACGGTCCTCGACATCATCCCTTTGGATGCGAAGCTGATAAAAGGCTCGCACGGTCGAGTTCCGGAGGATAAGGCCGATTACCCCATCTTGATTACCAGCGACACGATGGCGGATTTGAAGGATGAAATTGAGGCAACGGATGTTTTTGGTATTCTGGAAGGGCATATCGTTCAGTAGTTATCGGTGCACAGTCTAATTATCCCATCCATCACTAACTTTCATTATTTGATCCCATAACAAACATCACTTGAACTATAAACCATAACCTTTCCAACCATGAGTACCTTCTTTAAAACCTTGGGCGTCATTTTCACGATATTGTCCATATGGGCTGCCATTTTACAAAACAACGACCCCGATGCCCTGATCTGGTACAGTATTTATGGAGTGGCCGCACTGGCCTCACTGCTTTTCGTCCTAGGCCGATTGCCTTTTATTGCCGCCGCCATTTTGTTTTTGGCCTATCTGGTCGGGAGTATTTGTGCAATGGCCCGAAACCTTTGAAGGTTTTGAAATCGGTGCCGGCGATATCGTGAACATCGAACGCGGCCGCGAGGCTTTTGGTTTGCTCATCGTGTCTGTCGTGTTTTTGGTGTATGCGTTGCGTTTGCTATTTAGCAAAGAGCCTATGAAATGAACCCTGTTGCTTCCCGATTAAAGATCTAGGTCAAAAGTCTGTCTTAACAAGTCGATAGCTGGATTTTTCTCCCTTAATTTCTGATACTTCTCCTCGGGGGTGAAGGCAAACTTTTTCGCGGTCTCTTCGTTGACGGTAATGCGTAGGGAAATGAAGTGGTTGTTCAGCTGTTGTTTAAGGTAGGTCATCAGGTCGTACTGCTCCCTTTCTACCTCTTTTTTCATAGTATCGTTCGGCAGTTCGATCCAAATGGTAGTTTCATCGAACATTTTGGGCACGTCGGTGGTAAGGCTTGAGGCCAATATCTTTCGCCCATGGCCGTCAATTTTTTCCACGAAGTCCGCCCAGTGTTTTTGCATTGTTTCTTCGGTGAAGTCCTCCTTGGGCAACTGGCTTTCGTCGATTTGTTCTTCCTTTTTCGAAAGCTGATGTTCTTTTTTGGCTTTAAGGCTTGAAATGGACAGGGCGGAGACCCGTTTGGAAGACAGATCAAGCTGTACTTTTTTTAGGGGATCCGGCTTTTTTATTTCCGTTTTTAAGGCCGGTTCCGCCACTTGCACCTCCGATTCGTCGATCGAAACTTCCGAAACCTTCTCGAGGTCTCTTTCATGACCTTCGCCGGTCTTGATTTTCGGTGCGCTGTCTGTACCTTTAGGGTCGTTTACCTTTTCTGATGCCACAGGTATCCCTTTATCGTGCACGGGGACTTCCGATTTTTCGACCGCGGTATTGGATCGGCGCTCTTCGACATCGGTCTTTTGGTTTTCGGAAGGGCTGTTGGGATAGCTGGATTCAACTGCCTTTGCTCGAGCAGGTTCCGTTTCGACCTCGGCCTTTTCGGCCTGTTTTTGGGGTTCCGCTCTTAAATCGGCGTTTGAAGCTTTCCTATTTTTGAAGTAGGAAGCGGGTGCTATGGAGTGGACCGCCTTATCGCCGGGCCTTAAGGATTCAGGATTTTTTTTTGCCCATCGAAGTCGATGGAGGCCAGTTTCATCAGCGTAAGTTCGACCAAAAGCCGCTGGTTTTTACTGGTTTTGTATTTGAGGTCGCAATCGTTGGCGAGC
The DNA here is from genome assembly GCA_963764285.1 of uncultured Flavobacteriaceae bacterium. Classification (GTDB taxonomy): domain Bacteria; phylum Bacteroidota; class Bacteroidia; order Flavobacteriales; family Flavobacteriaceae; genus Pricia. The sequence continues at coordinate 62,272 of CAVXSA010000026.1, read as the reverse complement.
TCCAAGGCATTTAAAAGAAACGGGGTGGAGGTTTTTTTGGATTGTTCCAAATAGCTTTCCTTGGCCGTATCGCCCACTTCCAGCAAGTCTATGGTCGCTTGGTGTTGGCATACCATGAGGTCTCGAAAATGCGATGCGAGTCCGCTAATAAAATGGTGGCCATCAAAGCCTAGGGAAAGGGTCTTATTAAACAGCAGCAGCAAATCGGGGATATCGTGCCTTAGTATCAGATCGGTCGCCGAAAAATAGGTGTCGTAATCGAGAACATTGAGGTTTTCGGTAACCGCTTTCCGGGTAAGGTGTTTCCCTGAAAAACTGACGACCCGATCGAAAATGGAGAGTGCGTCGCGCATGGCACCGTCCGCTTTTTGTGCGATAATATGCAGCGCATCGTCTTCTGCCTCGATGCCTTGGTTATCGGCAACGAACTTTAAATACTTCACTGCGTCTTTTACGGTAATCCTTTTAAAATCAAATATTTGACAACGGGATAATATGGTGGGGATAATCTTATGCTTCTCCGTCGTCGCCAAAATAAAGATGGCATGTTTCGGTGGTTCTTCCAAAGTCTTCAAAAAAGCGTTGAAGGCGGATTGGGAGAGCATGTGCACCTCGTCGATGATATACACTTTATATTTTCCTACCTGTGGGGGGATGCGGACCTGGTCCGTCAGGTTCCGGATATCGTCAACGGAGTTGTTGGAGGCGGCATCGAGCTCAAAAATATTGAAGGCAAAATCCTCATCCTTTTGCTCCGTTCCGTCCTGGTTGATCTTCTTGGCCAGGATACGGGCACAGGTGGTCTTGCCCACCCCACGCGGACCGCAGAAAAGCAGGGCCTGGGCCAAATGGTGGTTTTCGATCGCATTGGTCAGGGTATTGGTAATGGCTTCCTGCCCCACGACATCCTGAAAGGTCTGGGGCCTGTATTTTCGGGCCGATACGATAAAGTGTTCCAATGCGTTGTTGATTACAGGCTGGGTGGCGAAATGTAAGGTTTAATCGCTACTTGGTAGTCGTGCAAGGTTTCATATCGCACCATACCACTTTAAACTTTAAACCTGCCGAAGGCAGCATGGCACCTTGAACTTTTTCCGGCCAACCCTTAATTTACAAATATAAAGATCACCGGGGTTTTGAGACGTTCTTTTAGAGGGATTAAATCCTTTTTTATCAACAATTCGGCTACCTTTGCGGTAAGCAGGCCACCCTATCGCGCTGGCATGGTACTGTCAGCGAGGAAAGTCCGGACACCATAGTGCGGCATAGCGGGTAACGCCCGTCGTCATGCCATAGGCGTGAAAGGACCAGTGCAACAGAAAGGATGTACAGGTAAGGCTGTAGTGAAACCAGGTAAACTCTATGCGGTGAAACGTCACGTAAATCGGTGCTTGAGGGCGGCACGTCCGAGCCGAAGGGTAGGCGGTTAGAGCCTTTGGGCGACCAAAGGCCCAGATAAATGATAGGGGCTACGTTTTTGGCGTGGAACAGAATCCGGCTTATGGCCTGCTTTTATTTATGAGACAGCATTTTCCAAAAGAAAATGCGTAGTGGAATTAAGCCTGAGCGCAGTCGAAGGGTCTTTTTTTTAATTCCTATTGAAAAAACTAAACGTAGTTCCGCCGTACTTCCTCTTCTCGGAAAAATTCTCGAGATGAGAGAGATCCATCCGGCTGGCATGTTCGATGACCAAGGTGCCCTCTTCGAGCAACATGTCCCTTTTATATATGCAGTGGACCATCCTTTCAAAATCCTTCATAGCCATGTCGTAGAATGCATCGGCGAAAATAATATCCGCTCGGGCATCCGTTTTTTCCAAATAATCGAAAACGTCACTTTTAAAAGTGTGAATCCCCATTCCCAATTCCTCTGAAACTTTTTCTATAAAACGTACACAGCCGGAATCGGCATCGACGGCGGTAATCTTTTGAGTGCCCCGTCGAGGCGAATTCGTAGCTGATGTTTCCAGTTCCCGCAAAGAGATCTATGACCGAAATATCCGCAAAATAGTACTGGTTGTTGAGGATATTGAAAAGAGCTTCCTTGGCCATATCCTTAGTCGGGCGAACGGGCAATTTTTGGGGGGCGGTAATGCGCCTGCCTTTGTGAACTCCAGCAATAATTCGCATTAGAAAGCATTTAATACGGTGAAATCCAAGGTATCTTCGGTGGTGTTGGTGAAGACTTGGTCGGAAAATTGCGGAACGATGATGACCACGTTCAGCACATAGAGATAACAGAGCTCATAGAGGTCGTCTCCTTCCTCGATATCGCCGAACAGCTTGACGGTGACCGTATGCGGATCGAGTTGTAATTGCTCCATCGTAAAGAGCAGATAGTAAAGAAAATCTTCTTTGGTAACGAAGTCAAAGCTGTTGAAAAGCACTAATTTGTTTTGGGCGACCACGACTATATCCATCTGACGTTCAAAAACATGTACATAGCATACCGGCTCTTTTCCCCCGACCTCCCGGTTGAACACTCCCGCCTGCCCTTCCGTTGGAGAGGTCTGCTTGTGAGGGGGGGGATGCATGTTGGTCGCGCCCTGCCGGTTCAGCAATGATTCTATCATTATCGGTGCCGTTATGTTTGAAGGTAAACGCTCCGAAACCTTCGTAGATATAATTGTTGACATTGACGAAGGGCACAAATACGTTGACCATATCTTGGCCCGAGGATTTCATCATAGGCTAAAAGGTCATTGGACAATATTTTGGCATTGAACTTCAGGTAATTCGCCAGTTCATCGGCATCGAAAAGCGACTTTGGCACAAATCCGAACAAATTGTTACGGTGTACCACGACCACCTCTGAAAATCGGCCCAATCGTATATCGTGCTCGGCAAAAACGGCTTTGAGCCGTTTTAGGAGGCCGTATGGGGTAAGTTTTTCGGCAAAAACCGCCTTTTCGGCTTTGAGTACGGAATTCGTCCCGGAATCCAGTACACAAAAAGAAAGTCCATTCAAGCTAACCTGAATGGACAGTTTTGTATTGTTTTCCTCGGTGTTCCAAATTATTGTTGATCTCCCCTATTGTCGTAGATAGGAGGCCAATTTCCGCTGGTGCTTACCTCGCTCAACGAACCGACCTTGATCCAGTTTCCGTCCACTTCCTCCACGCCCATTTCGGCATTTTCTTTGTCCAAGAGGGTTTGCGGTTGATCGTAAAGCACCACATTTTTCGCCACTTTCGCCTCAAAGACCGGCGCTTTATACCCGCTTTTGTTGATTACGTTGGCCTCCATCTGGAATTTGGCCCCCTCTTTTCCCACAGGCACATCAGCCAAGTTCTGATAGCGATTATCCTGACCAAAAAGTGAATCTTTGATGGAAACCGTACCCAGGGTATCGATAAGCTTGACCTCTTTTAACATATCGATCTGATAGGTTTTGTCGTACTCCATATAGGAAGAATCCCTTTGTTGGGTAATGGTAAAATCGGCGGTATCGATAAATTTAATAAGGCTGTTAAAATCTTTGGCATACCTTCTATTTACGGTCTTGTAAGCCTCTTGTGCGGACCGAATATCTTTCAATTTGGCAATTACCTTGGAGAAACGCTCCTGTTTGATTTCATTGAACCGGATAGGCCCGGTGACGGACTGATAGATAAGATAGCCCAAGCCTATACAAACTATCCAAAGTACGATTTGAATTACGGTCTTCATTTCTTAGTGTTATTAAATTTAGTGGTTAAGTAACTGTATATATAGCACAGCCTCTAACACAAATCTACAATTTTTTTTCAATCGTAAAAGTATTTCCCCAAAAAATCACCCCTAAAAAATCATGGGGAGTTCATTATCTTTGAACCTATGGCGACTCTTACCGATGCTTCTTTTTATAATTTACTAAAGGATAAATTTCCCCACGAGCCGACCCTCAAGCAATCCGTCGCCTTACAGAAACTGGCCGGGTACATTCTTTCCAAGGATACGGACCGGGTCTTCTTGCTCAAGGGATTTGCTGGCACCGGAAAGACGACCCTGGTTGGTACTTTGGTCAATAGTCTCTGGAAAACGACTTACAAATCCGTTTTGATGGCCCCCACCGGAAGGGCGGCGAAGGTGATGGCGAATTATGCGAACACCCAGGCCTATACCATCCATAGAAAGATATATATCCCGAGAAAACAGCGTGGTGGGGCCATACATTTCGAATTGGCGCCCAACAGGCACCGCAATACCGTTTTTATAGTCGATGAGGCCTCGATGATTCCCGACTCCCCCAGCGATACGAAACTATTCGGGAACGGTTCGCTGTTGGACGACCTGTTGATGTTCATCTATTCCGGCCACAACTGCAAACTGATCTTGATTGGGGATACGGCACAGTTGCCTCCCGTTCATTTGAATCTGAGTCCCGCTTTGGATGCCGACAAATTACGGAGTAACTACAATAAGGAAGTCATCAAATTGGAACTGGACGAAGTTGTGCGCCAGGCGGAAGATTCCGGCATACTGGTCAACGCCACTATGATTCGGGAGCAATTGCAAAGCGGATTTTGCGAGGCATTTCAGTTCGATGTCAATCCTTTCAAGGATATTGTACGATTGGTGGACGGCTATGAGATACAGGAAGCCATAGATGCTTCCTATTCCGAAAACGGGAAGGAGGAGACCGCGTTTATCGTACGCTCCAACAAAAGGGCCAATTTATATAACGAGAACATTCGGGGCCGGATATTGTTTTTAGAAAACGAACTGGCCGTAGGCGATTATATGATGGTCGTCAAAAACAATTACTTCTGGCTGGAACCGAAATCCGAGGCCGGATTTATCGCCAATGGTGATATCATCGAGGTATTGGAGATTTTTGCCCTCAAGAACCTATATGGATTCCGTTTCGCCGAAGTGCTCGTAAAAATGGTCGATTACCCGAACCAAAAGCCCTTGGAGACCGTGCTGCTGTTGGACACCGTACAGGCCAATACCGCATCATTATCCTACGAAGACGGCAATCGGCTCTATCAGGCGGTGATGGAGGACTATGCCGATGAGAAATCCAAATACAAAAAATTCCAATCCGTCAAGAAGAACCCCTACTTTAATGCCTTGCAGGTAAAGTTCTCCTATGCCATAACCTGCCACAAATCGCAAGGCGGACAGTGGAATACGGTTTTCGTGGAACAGCCGTACCTACCGAACGGGGTGGACAAAGAGTACCTACGCTGGCTCTACACTGCCGTCACCCGCGCCAAGAAACAACTGTACCTTATAGGTTTCAGGAGCGATTTTTTTGTTGGGGCGGAATGAGCTAAATTCGTAGTTATGACTTTGGAAACCATCATCAGCATTTTCCTCGGTATCGGTCTTGCCGCCTCGGTCGGCTTCCGGATATTCTTGCCGTTGTTCGCACTGAGTCTGGCTTCGTATTTTAATTTTTGGGAACTGAACGAAAGTTGGCAATGGATCGGAAGCTTGGCGGCGGTCATTACTTTGGGCGTCGCCACTTTGGCGGAGATTTTCGCGTATTTTATCCCGTGGGTCGATAATCTATTGGACAGTTTTGCGGTACCTTTGGCCGCCATCGCCGGTACCGCGGTCATGGTATCGACCGTGGCCGACCTGGACCCGGTAGTCACTTGGTCGCTGGCTATCATTGCCGGTGGGGGTACGGCGACCGCAATAAAGGGGGCCAATGCCACCAGCAGGGTAGCGTCCACCGCCACGACGGGGGGATTGGCCAATCCCATAGTTTCCACCGTGGAGACCGGTACTGCCCTGATCGTTACAACGGCATCCATTTTTGCGCCCATCCTGGCTGCTGTTTTAGTCATTATAATATTGGTGGTTATTTTTAGGATTTATAGGAAACTAAGGCCCAGGATAAGTAAACAGTAGGTAAAGGCAATGGGCAGTAATTTTAAGGGTCGATTTTTCAATATTCAAATATGCCATTCGGCACGTTAAAGGTTCTATGTATATAGTGAACCTTACACTTTGAGACAGCTGCGCAATAGCGGTTGTACCTTAAGTCATCTGCCATTAATAATGAACCATCAATAATTATATTCTTGTGAGAACCATCGCCATGATACCCGCCCGTTATGCGGCATCCCGATTTCCGGCCAAATTGATGCAAGACCTTTCCGGTAAGCCCGTTATCTTGCGTACCCATGAGGCCGCGGTGAAAACGGGACTTTTCGATGCCGTCTACGTTGTCACTGATAGTTCCATTATTTTTGATGCGATAACCGAAGCCGGCGGCGAGGCCCTGATGAGCCAAAGGGAGCACGAGTGCGGTAGCGATCGCATTGCCGAGGCCGTGGCGGAGATGGACGTCGATATCATCGTAAACGTACAGGGTGACGAACCCTTTACGGACCGCGCAAGCCTATCTGGAGTTTTGGAGGTATTTAAAAACGATCCGGAACAGGAAATAGACCTGGCCTCCCTGATGGTACGGATTACGGATGAGGAAGAAATTGAAAATCCCAATACGGTCAAGGTCATCGTCGACCACCGGAATTTTGCCCTATACTTTTCCCGTTCCCCGATTCCCTATCCCAGAAATAAAGAAATAGAACCCACCTATTATAAGCATAAGGGAATCTACGCCTTTCGGAAAAGGGCGCTAATGGATTTTCAACGTTTGCCGATGCTGCCCTTGGAAACTACCGAAAAAATCGAGGCCATCCGGTATTTGGAGTACGGCAAAAAAATCAAGATGGTCGAAACGCACGTCTCCGGAATAGAAATCGATACCCCCGAAGACCTTAAAAGGGCACAACAGGCATGGCGATAAATTTTGACAATATAAAGGTCATCGGCTTTGATGCCGACGATACCCTTTGGGTGAACGAAACCTATTTTAGGGAAACCGAGGAAAAATTTGCCGGTCTTTTGGAAGATTACGAGACCAAGAACACCATAGATCAAGAACTTTTTAAGATGGAAATGGAAAATATCGGGCTTTATGGTTATGGTATTAAGGGATTTGTGTTGTCCATGGTAGAGTCCGCCCTAAAGATATCCAATGGCAAGGTCTCACAGAAAACGATTTCCGAAGTTCTGGATTTAGGAAAAAACATGATTGAGCATCCCGTGGAACTTTTGGATGGCGTACCTGAAGTGTTGGATAAATTAAAGGATCGATACCGCTTGATCGTTCTCACGAAAGGGGATTTATTGGATCAGGAACGGAAACTGGAACGCTCGGGACTTTCCGAATTTTTTCATCATGTCGAGGTCTTAAGCGACAAAAAAGAAGAAAACTACCTACATTTGTTACGTCACCTTGAAATTAAAGTTACCGAATTTTTAATGATCGGTAATTCCCTGAGGTCCGATGTGCTGCCCATATTAGGTATTGGTGCCCATGCGGTGCACATCCCTTTTCATACCACTTGGCAGCATGAGGAGGTAAACGTGGGTGAAAATGAATATGATTATCTAAAAATCAACAGATTGACTGATATTTTAGGCTATTTGATGTAAGTTTATGGATGTAAAGAGAGATATTGCCACAAAACCGAAATCCGTCAAAAGCGCCAAGGCCTCCTTTAAGAATTTTCCGATGGTGCCGCGCGTGGTATTCGGAAGCGGATGTTTCGATCAGTTAGGCGATATCCTGATGTCCCGCAGAAAACATTCCGACGCTCCCTTTATTTTCTTAGTGGATGATGTTTTCGAGGGAAAGCCATTGGTTGAGAGGATACCCCGGATTTTTAACGATATGCTCATCTTTATCTGTGCCGATCAAGAACCCAGAACGGCACAGGTCGATGCCTTGGTCGAGAAAATCAGAAATGATTTCGATGAATTGCCTTCGGGAATAGTGGGTATTGGCGGCGGAACCGTGCTAGACCTTTCCAAGGCAGTTTCCATCATGCTCAACAATACGGGAAGCTCCTCCGACTATCAGGGCTGGGACCTGGTCAACAAACCTTCCCTCTATCATGCCGGCATTCCGACCATCAGCGGTACCGGGGCGGAAGTGTCCAGAACGACGGTACTTTTGGGCCCTGAGAAGAAATTGGGCATCAATTCCGATTATACGACTTTCGACCAAGTACTGCTAGATCCCGATCTTACCGAAGGCGTCGAAAAGAAGCAATGGTTTTATACGGCCATGGATTGCTACATTCATTGTATAGAATCACTCAACGGAACCTACCTGAACGCCTTTAGCCAGAGCTATGGCGAAAAGGCTCTGGAGCTCTGCAAGGAGGTCTTTTTAGATGAACTCCCGCCAGCGGAATCCCGCGATAAGCTGATGATGGCCTCCTGGCACGGAGGCATGAGCATCGCCTATTCGCAAGTCGGAGTAGCACATGCCATGAGCTACGGTCTAGGTTTTCTGCTGGGCGTACGCCACGGTCTCGGCAATTGCCTGGTGTTCCAACATTTGGAGGAGTTTTATCCCGAAGGTGTTTCCCTCTTCAAGAAAATGCGCCAAAAACATGAGATCGATCTACCCATAGGTATTTGTGCCCATCTCGACGATCAACAATTTGAGACCATGATCCAAGTCGCCATGGGTATGGTGCCCCTATGGGAAAACGCGTTGGGCAAAGACTGGCGCCGCGTAATCACCCCCGACAAATTACAATCGATTTACAGGAAGATTTAAGTTTTCCGATTCTCTACACTTCCTAAAATTCTCGCCGGAATACCATTATTCCAAAATCTCTGACCTTCCCTCTCCTGGATTTATCCCCATGGATTAACCCTACTTTAAAAATTTTAAGACTTTTCCTGCATCAAAAATAGTACAAGTTAACGATATGTTAAAGGCTAAGGTGTAAGGCTATGCACTTTATCGATAAAAACGTGTAAAGCAGCGTATTTCTTCCCTATTTTGTAAAATATTTTTCTACAATTACTCCAGTATTAGTGAGCGGAATTCCCAATTCTTACAAATGAATCCCGCTTAGGCTGACCAAACCGACGTGATAATTATGAATCGACCCCCGACGCTTCCCTTTTGCGGAGCTAACTCCGAATTGCTACTTCTTTTTTTACAGTTTCTTTTTGAGGGTATAGCAACTTCTTATGCCATCGCCTGTCGTTCTAGCCGCTACTCTTATGGAAAGGGAAGGGTTTCCCCACCCTATTCGCGGAACGCTTTTCAACAGGCATTCGCTATTCACCGAAGCTTTGGTCGTCTCGCTATTCCGAATAACAGTTCGATAACAATACTCCTGACTAATCGTATTAATACCAATATCCTATGAGAAAAATTACTCTCCTCTCCCTTTTTGCATTTTTTTCGTCCTTTGCGTTTGGTCAAACCCCTTGTTCCCCGGTAAGTCCGTTAGACTGTTCGCAAATCGTATTCCCCTGCCGGTGGTCCTCGATTTTAACTCCGGATACCCGAATACGGTACAGGATAAGAACAACCTAGGAACGGGTTTTACCGCAGTTTTGGAGCATTCCGAAGCCAGAAGGCCGGGAGACCTGACTATTTCCGACCCGGCATTGAACGGTTACGAACCTTCGTTATTGACCTTGACCGGTGGTAGTTTGCAGATACTTTCCCAAGGGGGATTGCCTATTTAAATCCTCCTGCGAGCAGTGATAACAATAATCAGGTCAATACCTTAGGGGTTGGTATCGACAACTTGAGCCAGACGATTATCGTCAAGACAAAATTAATGAACATCGTTACCGGGGGAGATGCTGCCCAAGCTGGAATTTGGTATGGTTTTGATGAGGATAATTTTGTAAAGCTGAACGTCAACGATTCCAATATCGAGTTACGGGTCGAAAGTCAATGGCCTTTCGGATAACGGCACCGACCAGATCCAGCAAAATTTGGGTGCCTCCGGCACCGATGTGGAACTCGAAATGCGTATCGATCCCGGTGGCGTTGAACGCCGAGGCCTTTTATACCATTGCAAATGGTACCCGGACCTCTTTGGGTAGCCTGCCCATACCGGCTTCCTACTTTTCGGGGAGAGACATCGATCCCACTGGGGGTCAGGACAATATCTCTTTCGCCGGTATCTACGCCTCCCACAGAAACGGTTCCCAATTTACCGCCACCTTTGATGAATTCATGGTAGAAATCCCTACCGCACCTATCTTCGAAGCGCATGTGAATTTCATGAGCGACCAATTGAACAATGACAGTGGCGGGGTAATCGAGGCACCGACGGCTATGAAAAGGACTTTGGGCAGGCTTTCGGTACGAATCAGACTTCCGAGGGCAATGCTTATGGATGGAGAAACAGGGATACCGGTTTACCGTTCGATGCCTCACATTTGGCAGGGGGCAATTCCAACGGAGTTGGGCGAAACCGCTTGGGCAACAACTATAATTCGGCTAACGACCAGGCAAAACTGGAGGGCACCCTTGTCCATTTTCAAGGGGATAATATCCGCGATAATTCTCGGAGCGGCGCAATGGGCAGGTCAGCCCCGTGGCAACGAGCTGGTTTGGGAAATGGAGATTCCTAATGGAACTTATGATGTAACGATCGGACTGGGCGACGGCGGCAGCGATATCGATAGCCGCCACAGTGCTGCCGTAGAGGGCTTTACGGTGGTTCCGGCTTTTGTACCCTCACCGGGCGAAAACAGAAGCGGAACAATTACCGTAGCGGTAACGGATGGCCTGCTTACCGTTAACGGAATCGGTGGCTTCAATTCAAAGATCAATTATATCGATGTGGTCGAAAGTACCGGAACCGCCGTTAGCGGAGTGCTTTCCTTCGATCCGGTTACCACGGGTGAAACGCTCGAAACAGGTACTGGCGGAACCTTCTCCAGTACCTTGTCCGGATCCGGTGCCACCACTATTGGGCTGGTCATTGACGATAATATAAATCCTTCGGACAAAACCGCGACGGGCACCAATGATTGGTTGGCCCTTCCGGCAACCGTTGGGATCGGACAGGTAGATTTTGCCATGGATGCTACAAATTTTTCCGAAGGGGAAACCCGCAGTAATACCATCATTGCAACGGCCCAAGGTTTTCAACCGGCAAGTTTAACTGCCGATTTAACCGTAACCGCCGCACCTATCGTGCCAATATCCGCCCCATTCCGGATGAACATAGCGGGCGGCGAAGTGGTGAAGGGTAGCGATACTTTTGTGGCGGAAGACCTGGCTTATTTGGTAGAACGGGATGGACCCAGCGAGACGAGCATAACATCTTACACTCCCAATCCTGGGGATACCGATCTCTATTTCCCACGTCGTTTCAACCCTGATTTTGGATATGCCTTTCCCATTGCCAATGGAAATTACACGGTTGCGGTTCATATGGTAGAGAATTATTTTGAAGTTGCCGGGGAAAGAATTTTTGACGTAATCCTGGAAGGAAATGTAGTAGTAGATGACATCGACCTTGCTGCATCATTTGGTAAAGGGGTGTTGAACCTCGCCACCTTTGACGTTGAAGTGCTTGACGGGGAACTGAATATCGATTTTCTGGCTTCGGTCAACAACGGTATAGTCCAGGCCATCGAGATTTTGCCCGTCGCTCTAAGTAATGAAACCGATATCCTGACCTTTTTCCTGGACGACCAAACCAATGCGGCTAACATTGATTCCGATGCGCATACTATTGATATTGAAGTGGCCAATGGTACCGATCTGGCAGCTTTAGCGCCCGTTATAACAGTTTCCGATGGGGCCTCCGTGAATCCAGCTTCCGGGGAAATCACCGATTTCAGTGTCGGGGCAATACCCTATACCGTAACTGCCGAAGACCTAACCACAACCCAAAACTGGGAAGTGACCGTAACCGAGGCGGCCTTGCCCAATACGGCTCCGTCCATCACCAGCGCGGCAACCGCCAGCGTGGGCGAAAATCAAACTTCGGCCATCGATGTCGAGGCCACCGATGACAATGATATAGAAGGCCCCGGTCTTCAGTATGCCCTTACCGGATTGATTGACGATGCCTTGTTTGAAATTGATGTCGTTACCGGGGTGGTAGTGTTCTCGGCTGCCCCTGATTTCGAATCCCCCACAGATACCGGTCAAGATAATGTGTACAACATACAAGTTACCGTAACCGATTCGCAGAATCTAACGGCCGTTCAGGATATTGCCATCACGGTAACCGATGTTGCGGAAACCGATGCTACCTTGGTGATCAACGAGATTATGCTGGACCCCACTGCGGTAATAGATGCCGAAGGCGAATGGTTCGAACTGTACAATCCCGGCTTGGAGGATGTTGATGTCAATGGATGGATTATCACGGATAATGATAGTGATTCACATACCATTTCCAATGGTGGTCCATTGCTGGTTCCTGCCCTGGGCTATTTGGTGCTGGGCAATAATTCGGATGTGGGTACCAACGGCGGCAAAATCGTTAATTACGAATATAACGGTATTACCTTGGCCAATGGGGGCGATGAAATAGTATTGGTCGATGCTGCCGCTAATGAAATAGACCGTGTCGAATATGATACTGCCAATTTTCCGATTCAACAAGGAGCTTCACTGGCCTTGAACAATCCGACCGATGATAATGCCCTGGGAGCAAATTGGTCCGCCGCCAGTGGCGTATTCGGTACCGGCGATATGGGAACGCCAGGGGTATCCAATTCCGGCAAGGCCAATGAATCCCCAGAAATTTCCGCCTTGGCTTCCCTGGAGGTAGAGGAAAACCAAACCGCTGTTGTTGATATAGATGTAACCGATGACGCGGACTCCGAAGGTTCTGGAATCACGTATTCTTTCGGGGGCGGTCTTGACGATGTGCTATTTGCCTTGGATTCGGCAACAGGGGATCTGACCTTTTTGACCGAACCGGATTTTGAGGTTCCTACCGATGATGGTGCCAACAATGTGTATGATGTTCAAGTAGTCGTAAAGGATGCCGGGAATCTTACCGATACTCAGGTCATGGCCATTACCGTTACGGATATCGACGAGACCCTAACTTTTGAGGCTCATATCAATTTCCAGGACAATCCTTCTTCGACCACTCCCCCCACCGGTTATCTGGCGGATTACGGAAAGCAGTTCGGCAATGCCTCTGTTGATCCTAAATGCCGATACCTATCAATACGGATGGAAGCTTTTAGAGACAGGCCTTCCCTACGATGCCTCCGACGAGGCGGCGAACAACTCCACGGGGGTAGGCCGTCTGCGACTTGACGATTTGGCAACATATAATGCCGCTTCCTTATCGGAAAAACTAGAGGGTACTTTGGTACACTTCCAAGGCGACAATATCGCCGGCTGGGACGACGGCCAGCCCCGAAAGAACGAACTTTTCTGGGAGCTTGAAATCCCTAATGGCGTTTATGAGATTACTTTAGGATTGGGAGACAAAGCCGCCGACAATATCGATAGCCGACATAGTGCTACGGTCGAAGGCTATACCATCATACCCGCTTTTAACCCTGTGAGTACCGAGGTACGTACGGCTTCTATGATCGTTGAAGTAAGTGATAACCTATTGACCATCGCCGGTTTGGGCGGATTCAACACCAAGATAACCCATATCGATATCGTGGAAAGTTCGGACACTCCGGTAAACGGGGCGTTGACCTTCTTGCCAGCTACAGCGAGCGAAACCTTAGAAGCCGGTGCCGGCGGATCCTTCTCCAGTGAACTTTCAGGATTAGGAGCAACCGAAATCGGATTGGTAATCGACGATAATGTTGACGAAACGGGCAATAACGACTGGTTGACGCTTCCGACAAAGACCGATCTGGGTCAATTCGTCTTTGCCATGGATGCCTCTGCCTTGGCGGCCGGTGACGCCCGAAACGATGTGGTCATTGCCACCGCAAAAGGTTTCGTACCTGCAGTTTTGGCCGCCGACCTGACCGTCATCGCCGGCGAACCTTCCCCCTTTGCGTTTATCGATGATTTTGATACCTACGGAATAGGCAACCTTCATGAAATTGCCCCCGACCAATGGTTGAAAGAGAAAGCCGAAGATGCCCCCATTCCGGTTCTCGACGAAGGCCTTACGGCCAATACGGCAAACGCTTTGGATTTTTCCAATGGCAACCATGCCCATGACCTGATTCCCTTAACGGACAATCCCGTCACCCTACAACCCGACCAAGCCTTTTACTTTGCCACCTACTTCAAGGTGACCAGTGCTTCTAATAGGGTACGCACAGCGATTCGCATTGACGATGAGGTCGCTGGCGACCAATGGGTACGTGAACAAGTGGCTGATGATGGTGCGGGCGGACTTATAGCCAGGATAGGTCTGGCCGGATCCGGTTCGGATAATGGCGTAGTAGCCGTCGATTCCGATGAGGTCTTCCAATTTGTCGTCCGCGGGGAATGGGACGGTGCAAATACCATCAACTATTCCTGGACAATTGATCCGAAGCTGGCTCTGGGGGAAACCGTATGGACAGATGCCGGAACGCACTCCGTTCAAGGTACACCCCAAGTAGGGCGGCTGTTCATTAGCTCCGCTGGAACCAACGATGCCCAACTGGGCCCCGTTCGTCTGGCAACGGATTATTCCGCCGTGGTAACCGAGGAAATAAACGAATCCAATGAGATATTGCCATGTAATCCATTGAGTACTTTGCCTTGTGATCAATTGGAAGTAGGTCTTCCGGTATCCCTGGATTTTACGGCCGCTAATGGAAAGATTTCCGAATCCGGTATGACCATGGTCTTGGCACCGAGTGCACGATTGGCTTCCGACGATGTCGTAGCCGATCCCAATGTTCCCGGTTACGGACCCAGCCTCATCTCCCAAGGTACTACGGGACTTTCCATCACCAGCACCAAAGGTATCTTTTACAGCCAATTGGTATCGCAAGGATCTGCCGAACAGTACCGAGACCAATTCCCAAATGAATGCACTTGGTACCGGCATAGTGGCACCGACCACCACCTTCAGCGTGTCGTCCACCCTGGTAAATCCGGATTTTTCCGTAAGTACCGGTAACAACTCACAACAGGCGGGTATTTGGTACGGACTGGACGAAGACCATATCATTAAAGTAGTAGTCGTAAAGACGGGCAACACTAGCCGAAAGGTTCAGCTACAGGTAGAGGATATGGATAAAACCACTGCAGAAACGGCTTATCCTGAATTGAATACTGCCGACATAGCATCCAGTAAGGGGGATATCACCCTTCGACTTGAACTTGATCCCGTGAACCATACGGCCAAGGGCTATTACTCCCTTGATGGAGGCACAGAAATTTTGATTACCGAAAATGGAGCGGATAATTTATCGGTGCCGCCAAGTTATTTTGACCGGAACAACCTATGATACCTCAAATCCATCTGAAGGATTGAATTTCGCGGGTATCTTTACCACCCACCGAAGGGCTGCGGTAGATCAATCGATAACCGCAATTTTCAAGAGTTTTAGTATTACGGAAGAACAACAGCCATTGGCACTTTCCTTTGATGTCGAAACCCTAAACTTTACCGGAACCATAGGCGAGACCATCGCCCCGAAAACGCTTACCGTTTCGGCCAGTTCAGGAAACCCCACCTACGTTCTTTCCGATGATCCCTCTTCAGAATGGTTGATTTTGCCGACCGATCCGGTGTTGGGGGATATCGAATTGGGTATCCAGCCCAATCTCCCAGTGGGATCCTATAGTACCACCCTCTTTGCCAGCGACCAACCTGATTTGGGGTACGCCAACGCAGAGATGACCGTCAGCCTCGAGATCACCGATGTCATAAATAATTTTGCCGTCAATATTAATTTCTCCGATACCGCCACGCCTGCCCCGGCGGATTATGAGCAGGATTCAGGACTACCCTTCGGCGATCGCGGCAACGGCCTTAAGTACGGATGGCTCGAAACCAATGGGACTACCCCATTGGATCTATCCGCCAATGCCAGGAACCGGGATTATCCGGCACTTGATATCAAACAGCGCACCCTGATTCATATGCAGTACGGTGATGTGGATGGTACCAATGGGGTCTTGACCGAAGGAATTTGGGAAATTGAAGTGCCCAATGGTACCTACCGGGTGACCATAGGTGCGGGCGACCCTGATGTCGATAGTGCTGGCACCGAACCTATCCATAGAATAAATGCGGAAGGCATAAACATTATTGACAACTTCGAACCCTCCGGAGTCGCGGGCAGTACCTCGAGATTTACCGCTGGTTCACAGATCGTAAGCGTTTCCGATGGTCGATTGACCATCGATGCCTTCAATGGCGGTTTCAACACCAAAATAAATACAATCGAAATCGTGGCCACCGACGGCTCGGTACAAACACCGCGAGTGGTAGCCGTAACCCCTATTGATGGAGCAACACAGGTGTCAGTGACCCCAACCATATCGGCCAACGACCTGTTCCTTCCCAATTTTGATACCGATGGCAATGCCGGAGTTGACAACAGTACGATTACCAATGCGACTGTACGGCTTTTCAAACAAGGGAACACCAACCCAAATCGGGGCCAGTGTCAACGGAACCGGTGGGGGCGATGCCATTAACCTGGTACCGAGTTGCCCTTGGAAACGAATACCACCTATGTTCTTGAAATTGATGGGGTACTGGATCTTGTAGGAGAGCCTTTCGAATTTTTTACTTCTTCGTTTACCACCGGAATGGCAATACAGGCCCCACAACGGATCTTGACAATGTGTCCTTTACCAATGCGGGTGCTGTCGCTTCGGGAGACAAATATTCGACCCTGACTATCGGACCTGATGGAAAATTGTACGGACTGGTAATTTCGGGGGATATCCATAGGTGGACCATCAACGCAGATGGTACCTTGGCCAATAAAGAAACCCTTTCGGCATGGAAATCCGCTTACGGGTCAAGAACCTCCGTGGGCTTGGTTTTCGATCCTGCTGCTACTTCCGCCAACCTGATCGCCTATATTTCCCATGATTCCGGCGGCTTGAACGGGGCGCCCGACTGGGATGGGAAGATTTCAAGATTGACCGGAGCCAATTTGGAGAACGAGGAACTACTGGTTACCGATTTGCCACGTTCGACCAAAGATCATTTGACCAACAGCTTGACGTTTAGACAAGGCGAGCCCAACACGCTCTATTTTAACCAGGGCAGTAACAGTGCCGCCGGAAAACCAGATGGCGCCTGGGGCAATCGTGAGGAAAGTCTGTTGACGGCAGCCACCCTGCGCTTGGACCTTACCAAGTTGCCTTCGACCCTACCGCTCAACGTGCATACGACGCGGAATGCCACGGCTATCAACAACGTCGATGTCAATTCCCCCACCTTAGACGGGCAATACAACCCGTATTACGTAAACGCGCCTTTAACACTGTTTGCTTCAGGTATCCGGAATGCCTATGATTTGGTCTGGCACTCGAACGGACAATTGTATGTACCCGCCAACGGTACGGCCGGTGGTAGTAATGCCCCCGCATCCATCGACGGCACCAGACGGCCCGATGGAACACTCTACGAACATTCGAATCCTTTATATCCCGTTATTCCGACCTCCAACAGTAATAATGTACAGCGCGATTGGCTGTTCAGGGTAGATCCCAACACGAGTCTTGGCTATTATGGACATCCGAATCCCTTCCGGGGCCAGTTCGTCCTGAACCGAGGGGATGTCGATGTGAACAATTCCGCATACGACGGCGTACAACCCGACGAAAATTATCGCGGAGCCGCCTTTGATTTTGAATTCAACAAGTCCCCTAACGGAGCCATAGAATATCGCAGCAATGCCGAGAACGGAAACCTACAGGGGGCCTTATTGGTGGTACGATATAGTGGTGGCAGCGATATCATTGCGTTGGTGCCCGATGGGCCGAACGGTGATATCGACACCTTTAAGGAAGGTATTCCCGGATTCGGTGGCTTTGGAGACCCCTTAGATCTTATCGAGGATGTAACGACTGGAAATATCTACGTTTCCGATTATGGGCGAAGCGAGATTGTTCTGCTCAAGCCGAGCAACCAAGCGGCACCGACACCGGTTATCGTTTTGAATACGGAAGAGGTTACCGGCGATGCGATTACCAACAACACGTATACCCAAGAGGTACTATTGTCTAACTTAGGCAACGCAACCTTGGCAGATATAGATGCACAGCTGACCGGTACCCATGCGGATCAGTTTACTATTGTCGGTCTGCCCGCCAGTATAAATGCACAAAATTCGGGTTCTTTTGAAGTACTTTTTACGCCGACTTCGAACGGACCGAAATATGCGCAGTTGGTCATTACCGGCACCAATGCCGAATCGGTGACCGTTCCCCTAAGCGGATTGGGCAAGACCGGACTGGGCGGAGCCAACGAACCTTCCCTGCAATGGGTACTTGACACCCAATTAGGTGCCGGTACGGTCAATGTAGGAGATACGGACCCTGCGAGTAATGTCATCGATCTGCCCAACGGCACTTCCTATAATGATATTTTAGGGGATGAAGTGGCCGTACAAAAGTTCGAGCGCGCCATTGATGCTCCTATTACCTTGCAGTTGCTAAGCGTATATGGACCAACACAGAACAACCCAGTAACCGCTTTCGGATGGTACCCCAGTGGCGATGCCGCTTCTACCACGGAATTGTTTAGCATAAGCAATTCCCCCGAAAGCAATGGGCAGACCTTGAACGCTTCGATTACAGGCGTCACCGAGTTCGATCCCGGGACGCAATCTTTCGGTTTCTATAGCAGATGGCCCTATTTCAACAACCGCCAATTGTTCAGCGAAGATGCATTGAATACCTTTAGCGGTGCTATTCCGCACCATGTGCGTGTTTACGAACTCCCTGGCGAGGACAACGCCTACATTATTGCGACGGAGGAGCATATCTCCGGTTTCGATTATCAGGATATCGTGGTCATTGCCAGAAATATCAGGCCTTTCAATAACAGCCCCCTAGTAGCTTGTTCGCCCATCAGTATCCTGGAATGTGACGAACTGGAAGTCGCCCTGCCGTTCTCCCTCGATTTTAATGGTTCGGAAGGCGGACTCGCCAACACCGGCTTTACCATGGTCGATAATCCATCGGCTAGAATGGCTGTTGACGGGCCGGTTTTCAACCCGAATGTGCCCGGTTACGAACCTAATAAACTAAGTTTTTCCAACGGCAATCTGATCATCAATGCCAATAACGGTATTGCGTATCGTACCAACGGTAGCGGCAGTGATCAGAGTACCGATGTCAACTCCCAAATAAACACTTTGGGCGTGGGTATCGATGCTGATGGCTATGAAAGCTTCAGTATCGAGACTTCGATCGTAAACCCCTATGCCGACGGCAGCAACGATTCTGAACAGGCGGGAATATGGTTCGGTCTTGATGAAGACAATTTTGTAAAATACGTTGCGAACGTAAATGGGGGGCTGGAACTGCGCAAAGAAGTAAACGGCCTATCCGAAAACAGCATCACAGACCAATTGACCTTGGACGTGGCCGGTCTTAATACGAGTACGGTCGGGCTACGCCTGTATATCGATGTGACGGCGAATACCATGACCGCTTATTATACCTTGAATAATGATTCGGAAATAGAAATGGGCTCTATGCCGCTTCCTGCATCCTATGTTTCGGGCAACCCTGCTTACGGCGATATTTCTTTCGCAGGTATTTTTGCCAGCAAAAGAAGGGAACTGACCGCCGATGTAAACTATACTTTTGAGGACTTCGCCATTACCTCCGACAATGGGGTCGCCTTTGACCCGATCCGCATCAATTTCTCCCTACCGCAAGATGTACCTCCTTTAGGATATTTGGTCGATTCCGGATTAGGATATGCAGACCGTGGTAACGGACAAAACTATGGATGGTTGACTGCGGATGGAACCAGTGCGCTTGACCTATCCGAAAGGGCCAGAAATAGGGAAGTGGACGGCGTAGGCATTTTACAAAATACTTTGGTGCACATGCAGTTTCAAAACGTAGATCCTACCGGTCAGGAAGGTATTTGGGAAATCGAAGTACCCAACGGAACCTATAATGTATCCGTGGGGGTGGGTGACCCCAATTTAGATACCCAAGAGGGTACACAGCCTTTCCACACTATAAATGTCGAGGGCGTAACCGCCATTGACCGCTATTCGCCTACCGGTGCGTTAGGTGCTATGACACGCTTTACCTCCGGCACGGCTACCGCAACGGTGACCGACGGTCGCTTGACCATCGATGCATCCGGCGGTTTCAATACCAAGATCAATTCGTTGGAAATTACCAAGGGGGGCGCGATAAACCAAGCCTTTTTCGCCGATGTCAATCCGGCGGACAATGCCACCGATGTGGCCATCAACGATTTTCAGATTACGGTAGATGTGGTAGTACCGGAGGGGTATGAGCTGGACAAGACCACCTTGGCCGGTAACGTAAACCTCTATGAAATAGTAGGCGGCAACGAAGTATTGGTGCCATCCAATTCCAATGATACGGGCGGGGGCGATGCCATTACCCTGACCCCGTTAAGTCTTGTTAAGCCTTTCACCGATTATAGGCTTAGGCTGACCAGCGGCATCCAGGCGAATCGAATTGGTGACCTGAATGACCGCTTGCCGTTCGTTGCTTTCGCCTCCGATTTTACGACCGGTGATGAAGCGACCTTGACACCTCTCGATTTAACGGGAGTAGAGTTTACGAAAATAGAGGGTGGCACCGCTTTGGGCGAAGGTACTATCGATGAACGTTTCTCCAGCTTGGTGGTCGGTCCCGATGGCAAGCTATACGCAAGTACAGTCGGCAATTTCTCATCGGACGGAAAAATTTTCCGTTGGGATATGGCGGCCGATGGTACCCTTGAAAACCTTGAAATACTTTCTCCCGCACTCCAAGGTGCGCCGCACCCGGAAACCGGCACGAGAAATAACAATGACCGACTGATCATAGGCTTTGCCTTCGATCCCGCGGCAACTGCCGACAACTTGGTTGCCTATGTAACCCATAGTTTCGCCTCGGAAACCAATGGCCCCGAATGGGACGGCGTACTTACCCGTTTGAGCGGTCCCAATCTTAGCGTGGTAGAAGATCTCATCATCCACTTGCCACGGTCATCCAAAGACCATTTGACCAATAGTATTGCCTTTGATCCACAAGGGGTCATGTATATCAACCAAGGCAGTAACTCCGCGGGGGGTCAGCCCGATGGTAGTTGGGCTTTTAGGTCGGAGCGTTTATTGTCTGGGGCGGTCCTGAAACTTGATATGCAAAAATTGCCTTCGAACCTGCCGCTAAGTGTTTACACTACGGACGATATCGGAGTGATAAACAGTGCTTCTACCGCTAGTTTGACCATGAGCGATGGCACCTATAACCCCTATGCCACCAATGCACCGCTGACGCTCTTCTCTACGGGCGTGCGCAATGCGTACGATCTGGTATGGCATAGCAACGGATGGCTGTATGTTCCCACTAACGGTACCGCCGGGGGAGCCAACACGCCAGCCACGGCCGATTATCCGCTGGCCAGAAGAATTGACGGATTGACCACCATTCCCACCGCACCGGCGACCAATGGCAACGAGACCCAAAAAGATTGGCTCTTCAAAACCCGTGGAGGTTCATATCACGGTCATCCAAACCCATTGCGTGGGGAATTTGTACTGAACCACGGGGGGGCTCCTTACAGCGGTGTACCTGGCCAGCAGGAGGCCAGCCATACCGATGTGGCCAAATATCCCAACAATTTAGGTCCAGATCCTAATTATAGGGAACCGGCCTACGATTTCGAGTTCAACAAATCGCCCAACGGCGTTATCGAATACAAGAGCGATGCTTTCGGGGGCAAGTTGCAGGGCCTATTGATGGTAGTGCGCTTTAGTGGACAGGATGATCTGCTCGTCATGCAGCCCGAGGCGAACGGTAGCATCGGTAATGCTAACGGCGATGTGCCCGGACTGGGCGGATTTGACGATCCATTGGACGTAGTCGAAGATCCGAGGACCGGAAACATCTATGTCTCCGAATACGATCGTGACAACAACGGTTCGCCCAGACTGACCTTGCTGAGGGCGACGGTACCGGCGACTATAGGGCCAAAAATCGCGGCGTCCCCGAAAGAACTGATTTTTGAAATGACCGTAAACAATGAGGGCGAAAACACCGATACCCAAACGGTAGAGGTAAGCAATGACGGTAATGAAGTGCTCAACATCTCGAGTGCTTCGATAACAGGTGATTTTGCCGCCCAATTCGATGCGGTACAACCTGCCGGAGCTATTGCGATCAATCCCGGTGATAGCCAGATCTACACGGTCACTTATGCCCCGATCCTCGATGGTTCCGATTTGGGCTACCAAGAAGCTGCATTGACCCTGGAAAGTGACGCTACTGAAAATCCGACTTTTTCCATCGGACTCCATGCCCTGAAAAAAGCAGGTTTTGAAGGCGGCGAGGAACCTCATTTTCAGGATGTCGTCGATGCCTTGGGCATCGGAATCGATGTGGGATGGACTTCTTTGGGTAGTTCCACCGCCCCCGCCCCCGTCGGCGATGAGGTGGAAGTGGAAAGATGGGTCAAAGCAACCGATGCACCGATCAACGTAACCCCGGTAGGTCGCTATTCACCCGCGGAAGAACTGCCCTTCGGTTGGTATACCAACGATGGAAGTGTTACTACCAATGAGGTGGGTATCCTGGCCGGTGACCTTGCCAGTGCACAGACCCTGTTCCCTCCGATAGTAACTGGGAATTCTTCCTTTGATCCACAGGGCGCCGTCTTTGGATTCTATGTGGAATCACAGTCTTTCGGGAGGTTCAACTATACCGAAGATGCCTTGAACACGGATGGGGTGGACCATAGAACTAGAATTTATCCTATGGCAGATAGAAAGGGTAATCCCATCGATAACAGCTATTTGATCGCATTCGAGGATGCCGCCAATGGGGATTATCAAGATTACATCTTTATCATTGACAATGTTATTCCTTTCGAGAGCGGTCTGTTGGCCCTTGAGTTCAATAAGGAGAGCGTCGATTTTATCGCTTCCCTCAATCAAGAGGATATCCCCGTTCAACAGGTAACCCTATCCGGAAACGGAGGCATTACCGCTGCGGATATCGATTTGGAAGCCTCCGAGGAATGGATCAGCCTTCCAGATACCTTCGAGCTTGGTACTTCCTTCGATATCGGAGCGGAAGTTGCCGGCCTGCCCATCGGTTCGTACCAGGCAACGATCACCGCATCCGCTCCGAATTATGAGGATGCCGTTATCAATGTTTCCTTGGAAGTGACCAACGAACTGGTTTACACGTATCAGTTCAACTTCCAATCCGCCGAGGACATTGAAACTTCCCCCGCGGGATATATCGACGATATCGGTGCTCCCTACAGTGAGCAGACTACGATTTTGGGCGACCTGACCTACGGATGGGTGTTGCCCGGCACATTGACACCAGCGGATGCCGCAGCCAATGGAAGGAACAGAAATACGGGCACCAATGATGATGTGCTGTCCAAGACCTTTAGCATAATTGGCCATCGAACTGCCACTAGCTATCCCACCAGGGACTGGGTCATAGAAGTACCCAATGGCACCTATTCCGTCAACCTCAGTGTCGGGGGAGATCCGGAGTATTCCGACAGCAACCACGTGTTGGATGTCAATGGGGTAACCGTGGTCGACTATGATCAACAAAGTATCATCCCGGAAACCTTCGGAAATTTCGTAAATACCAAATTTGTCGATGTAACCGACGGCACTTTAAGATTGTCTTTGGCCGTAGGCGGCGAAAATGCCAAGGTAAACTACATTCGCCTGGCTCCCGTGGACATCTCATTATTGCCGCCGACCATTGTGGCCACCTTTGAGGGCAATGAAAGTGCGCCCGAAACCTATAGGGGTACGGTCGATATCAGCTTAAAAGCTACAGATAATAGCGAAAGCGGTGGTATCGCCCGCTTGGAATACGTGCTGGATGGGAACGCTGCCGAAAACTATGACCAGCCGATTTCGGTAGGTGATGAAGGATCACATAGTTTAGTGGTGACGGCCGAAGATAACAACGGAAACATTTCCGAAAAAACATTCGACTTTAATATCGAGGCCCCGACAGGTGCCCTCTTGGCCATCGAAAATATGACCAAGGTGCCCGGTACGGACAGAGGTTTCCCTGCAGATGACTATTATACTTTCCACAGATTGGGCGATCCCGGAGAGGCTTTGGTGCACGATTCCAATGTCATGCGCTTGAACAATACAGGCACGGGCGACCTGATAGTTACGGAAGCGATCGTTTCCGATACCAATGACTATACTTTTGAGGTATTGGACAACACGGGTGCCACGGTATCCTTGCCGGTTACGATAGCTCCCGATAGCTTTGCCGATCTCAATATCACCTTTATTGGAACAACGGGTAATGGGAATAACGGCATATTCGTCGAAGACATTCAAATTGTTTCGAATGCGGACAATGCCCTGGATAATACGGCGGTGCTGCACGGTGCCTATTCCCCACAACCGGAAGGAGGCGATGAAATTTTTGCCCAAGAGGTATTTGATGCCTTTGGTTTCCAGACCAGCATGCTCAGCATCGTCAACGATGAGGGTACGATTACGCCACCGAACGACCTTTCGTATCGACCCAGT
This sequence comes from uncultured Flavobacteriaceae bacterium, assembly GCA_963764285.1. Lineage (GTDB taxonomy): Bacteria > Bacteroidota > Bacteroidia > Flavobacteriales > Flavobacteriaceae > Pricia. The sequence continues at coordinate 37,859 of CAVXSA010000026.1, read as the reverse complement.
TCGAACTATCCCGATCCGGCCAATATCGATGCCGGTTACGAAGGCGATATGATCTTGTCGGATACTTTTGTCCAGGCCGATCCGTCCAAGCCGGTTATCGGAATCCAACTTTCCGCGCTACATGGCGGCCCGGGATCTAATGGGGCGCAATTTGTAGCGGTGAATGGAACCAACACCATAGGGGGAATGAATTTCTCCCACGATTCGAGGTATTATCAGACTTTGTTGCCCAATAGAGGTGCCGAAATCAATTTCGATACGGCCAATTCCATCAATGGTCCGTTCAGGATAGCGGTATCCGGTTACCTGACCAGTGGCGGCAACAACCTCAACGGCAACCGTCCCGATCTATTGGGAGCCAGGGTGTACAAAGTTATCGACCACAACGGCAACATCGTTCCGAACGAGTATGTCGTTTTACAGGATTTCATTCAAGGCGGATGCGGGGCCGGTTCGGCCAATTGCGATTGGAACGATAATACTTTCTACTTTATCAATATCCGTCCCGAAGGCGTGCCTACGGCACAGCCCATGGAAGCCTATTTGGCCAACGTAGGGGAGGAGCTAGATATCGATATCGCCGCGTTCTTTGATAAAGGATATCCCGGAAACAGCTTGACCATTTCCGCTTCCGTAGCGAATGGGAACCTGCCCATTTGGTTGACATATAACCCCGTTGACGGCACCTTGTCCGGAACGCCTCCGGCCGATACGACCGGAAGCATTGAAGTGGATTTTGATGCGGTGGATCCGAACGGATTGACGGCTTCGACCACTTTGACCATCAATATCAACGAACCGCCGGTCGCGGTCAACGATGAGGTGACGACGACGCAGAATGTGGCGGTGCTGTTGGATCAACTGTTAAGCAATGATTCCGAACCGAACGGTCAGGAGTTCGTCATTACGACGCTTGACAATCCCCTACACGGCACGGCCGAACTACAAGCGGACGGATTATCTATCCTATATACGCCAGAAACGGATTATGTAGGTTCCGATAGCTTTACCTATACCATTGAAGATGAAACCGGACTTACCGCGACCGCTGATGTAGCGATTACGGTAACGCCCGAAAATCAGGCTCCGGAGGCACTTATAGTGACCAGTATCAACGAGGGTCCCGCCGCGCTGTTCGTGCAGTTTACGGGCAGTGGTTCTACGGACGAGAATCCCAGTACCTTGCAATACCGTTGGGATTTCGGGGACGGGATAGGTACTTCAACGGATCCGGACACCAGTTATACGTTCGGCTCCGCAGGAATTTATTCGGTAAGCCTAACTTTGATCGATGACGAAGGACTGTCCGATGTCGCTACGACGACCATAACGGTTTCCTCTCCCCCGAATACGGCCCCGAGTGCCGTGGCCAACGCAACGCCCAACAGCAACAATCCGTTACAGTTCGCCTTTGACGGTAGCGGATCTACCGACACGGAAGGTGCGGTCAACTATCAGTGGGATTTCGGTGATGGAAATACCTCGACCGAAGCCTCCCCGAACCACACTTATGCGGCTGCGGGTCCCTATGACGTAACCCTTACCGTCACTGACGAGGGGGACCTAACGGATGCGGTCACCCTTCAAGTGACCGCCTTAGAACCGGTGTCGAACGGTTTCGCCCTGCGTATCAATGCGGGCGGTCCGGAAGTCGTTCATGACGGGGAGACATTTAGCGCGGATCAGAATTTTGTCGGCGGCAAGGTGTACGTGAATACGAGAGCTCAGGTACCCCCCTTGTACCAGACGGAGCGTAGTGCGTCGCCACCGACCTTTTCCTACAACATTCCGGTAACAAGCGGCCAGTATGAAATAACCCTTCATTTTGCGGAAATTTATCATGGTGCCACAGGCGGGGGAACCGGCGGAAATGGAAAACGGATTTTCGACGTGACCATGGAAGGTAATCTCGTATTGAATGATTACGACATCAATGCCGATGTCGGGTCTCAGACCGTAGTAACAAAAACCTTCCAAACCACCGTCGAAGACGGTATGTTGAACCTGGTTTTTGATGCCGCGGGCGGAGACGGGGTCGATCAACCGAAACTGTCAGCGATTACCATACTGGGTATCGACGATCCCATTGTGGAGTGCGAGCTTCCCGAGGAGTGGACGAACTCCGATATAGGGGAGGTGGCAGCCAATGGGGATACGTGTTACGACGACGGCCGGTTCGAGGTCAGTGCTTCCGGGGCCGATATCTGGGGCAATGCGGACGAGTTCCACTTTGTCTATCAAGAACTTGAAGGCGACGGTGAGATTATTGCACAGGTATTAAGTCTGGAGCAGACCAATGAGTGGGCCAAGGCGGGCGTGATGATGCGCAACGACCTGGACGCGAATTCTGCCACAGCGATGATGATCATTGCGCCGGATCCGGCAAATCCTGAAAATCTGGGCGGCCCCGGGCATAGTTTTCAGCATAGGGCCACGAAAGGAGCGACCATGGGCAATGCCAACTTTACCAAACCAGCTTTGACGCCCGGCGGGTTCCCCCATTACCTAAGATTGGTACGTTCGGGCAATACCTTTACCGGATATATATCAGAGACCAACGGAACCTGGACCCAGATTGGTACAGCCAATATCCTTATGAACAACACCATCTTCGTAGGCTTAGCGACAACATCGCATAGTGACGGGGCCATTACAGAGGCCGTTTACCAAAATGTAAGCGTCATGGAAAGTGTGGTGCAGAACACGGCACCGATAGCCTTGGCCAGCGCAGTTGTTAGCAACGACAATCCATTAGGCTTCGCCTTTGACGGCAGTGCATCTAGTGACTATGGAAGGTGCGATTGGCTATGAATGGGATTTCGGCGATGGCATTACTTCCTCCGAGGTATCTCCAAACCATACCTATGCAATCGCAGGGTCTTACGATGTGACCCTTAGGGTTACGGATGCCGGCAACCTTACAGATTCGGTCACGATTCAAGTAGTCGCCGAAGAGCCGGTTCTCCCGGCCTTCACCCTGCGAATCAATGCAGGCGGCCCACAGGTGGTTCATAACGGGAAGACCTTCTCCGCCGACCAAAATTTCGTAGGTGGAAAGTCCTACACCAATACGAACGCCGCGTTGCCGCCGCTTTACCAAACGGAACGTAGTGCTTTGCCACCGAACTTTGGATATGAAATTCCATTGAACAATGGCAGTTATAAGGTGACACTCCATTTTGCGGAACTTTTTTGGGGCGCCAATGGTGGGCGTGCAGGAGGTGTCGGCAAGCGTATCTTCGATGTAGTCATGGAAGGAGCTACCGTGCTCAATGATTATGACATTATTGCAGACGTAGGTTCGCAGACCGTCGTAACCAAAACCTTCGACGCCATCGTTCAAGACGGAAGTCTAAGTCTTGCCTTGGATGCGGCAGGTAGCGATGGGGTGAACGAGCCCAAGTTATCCGCTATCGAAATCGAAAGTGTTGGTAAGGTTAATGCCGCTCCTACCGCGGTGGCCAGTGCAAATCCATTAACCGGTGTAGGGCCGTTAACGGTGAACTTCAGTTCGAACGGCTCCGACGATGATGGGGGCATTGTTTCCTATCTATGGGATTTCAAGGACGGTGCGACATCGACGGCTGAAAATCCGCAGCATACGTTCGACCCGGGTGATTACAATGTCAGTCTGACTGTTGCGGATGCGGAGGGCGAGACCGACGAAGCGAGTGTTGGCATTGCGGTAGAGGAACCCGTGGTCAACGATTTCGTCCTGCGTATCAATGCAGGTGGACCACAGGTGGTACATAATGGGGAAACCTTCTCCGCCGACACCAATTTTACGGGCGGTAAGGTATATGCGAACAACAATGCGACGGTACCGTCGTTGTACCGGACCGAGCGTAGTGCTTCCCCGCCCAGCTTCGCCTATAATGTGCCCGTTGAGAATGGGGATTACCAAGTGGTGCTCCACTTTGCCGAAATCTATTGGGGCGCCACGGGCGGCGGTGCCGGAGGAACCGGAAAACGCATCTTCGACGTCGCCTTGGAAGGCAACACGATATTGAACGATTACGATATCAATGCCGATGTAGGTCCGCAGACCGTTGAGACCAAGACCTTTAATGTCACGGTAACCGATGGGGTTCTAAACTTGGACTTCGATGCGGCGGGTGGAGACGGTATCGATCAGCCCAAAGTATCGGCTATCGAGATATTGGGTGCCGACGTGGGTACTAGCCAACTGGATCCCCTTGTGGACGCAGGTGGTGATATCGAAGTAACCTTACCGAGCAACGGCTTTACCTTGACCGGTAGCGGCAGCGATCCCGATGGCGGTAGCGTATCCTATCAGTGGACTCAAATCGATGGTGCCGATACGGCCTTGCTTACGAACGACAATACGTCGGTTCTTACCGCAGAGGTTCTTGTGGAGGGTGACTATACCTTCCGGTTAACAGTTACCGACGATGAAGGTGTAAGTGCCTTTGACGAGGTAACGGTAACGGCCATTCAGGCCAACCTGGAACAAGTGTGGCTAGAGGCGGAGTGTGCCGATGTCGGCGCCGGATGGAACGTGTTAAACGACGGAAGCGCATCGGGTGGGCAGTATGCCATGCCACCCTCTGGATTTAATTCCTCGACCTCCTCCATCGGAAGCGCTATTGTTACCTTTAACTTCTCGGTGACCGCCGGCACGTACAAAATATTCGGACGTGTAAGGACACCGAGCGGTACGGAGGATAGTTTCTATGTGCGGGTCAATGGTGGCCCTTGGGTGAGATGGAACAGTATTCCGGCTAGCAATAGCTTTGCATGGCATCGAATACATCTCAACGAACAGCGTAACCAGCCCCGCAGCTTCGAGTTTATCGACGGTGTGAACCAGGTCGAAATCGGGCATAGGGAGGCCGGGGCCGCATTGGACAAGCTGTACATTACCCAGACTGACGATATCCCAACAGGTTTGGGAGGATCATCGACAAACTGTGGCGGTGTAGCCAAAGCCTTTGATCCGGATGCGGTAGCCAATACGTCGGGCAGTAGCACCAAATCGGTTCCGGCCGCTTTCAACGAGCCGATTCCGAACGAGGTAAGCATGTACCCGAACGCCGCGGTATCGGAGACGCAGATCACCATGTCCAATCCCGAAGCGGACATAACCAAACTCTATGTCTATGATGTTTCCGGGCGTCTGTTGCGAAGCTATGAGGGCTTGCAGTTAAAAACAAGTCCCGGTGCCTATCTGCTGCAGGTCTCGAACCTTGAAAACGGGGTTTATCTCTTGAGGATGGTCACCACCGATGGCAATGTCTTTGACGAAAAATTGTTGGTACGTCATTGAAGTAAGGCAGCAAAATAAATAACCCAGCTAAACCAAGAAGGGGGGCAGTATAGACTGCTCCCTTTTTTTATGAATTTACCCGTTTTGAGAAGATAAAATATTCCATGTGCATTACGACAAACGAAGGCTATTGAGCAGCAATTATCGAAGTTCAATCACTAATTGAGCGGCCGAAAGGCCATTATTTTGTCGGAAATCCGTAATTTTGCCGATAATCCTTAACAGTTCTCCCAGTGTATCAATCTTATATAAAACCCTTTTTCGATTTTTTAGTGGCCCTGTTAGCAGGGGTTGTGCTACTCCCCATATATATCCTAGTTTTTTTGTTACTGAAGTTGGGCAAGGTTGACAGTCCTTTGTTCCTTCAACCGAGACCGGGCAAAAATGAAAAAATATTCCACATCATTAAATTCAAGACCATGACCGACGAAACGGACGAACATGGCGAACTGTTGCCCGATGATAAGCGGCTTACCCCCCTCGGATCCATTTTACGCAAAACCTCTTTGGACGAACTGCCGCAGTTGATCAACGTTCTGAAAGGCGACATGAGTGTGGTGGGCCCTAGGCCCTTACGGGTAAGGTATTTGCAGTACTACACCGCCCGTGAGAATCTCCGACATTCCGTTAGACCGGGTATTACGGGACTGGCGCAAGTTTCAGGTAGAAATGCCCTGTCATGGGACAAAAGGTTAGAATTGGATGCCCAGTACGCAGAGCAAATCGGCTTTATATTGGATTGTAAAATTATTTTGAAAACCCTGATAAAAATTTTCAAGACCTCGGACACCCAGTTCTCCGAAGGCCCTGCCAGTCTTGACGAGCACAAGAAAATAAAAGCTAAAATCGACTCCACGGGTTCAGAAATTGCCTCCTAAGCCTACATCTGCCCCACCAAAACCTTCCTTCCGACTCCTTCTTCTGGGAATGTGATGAAATTCTACAAGTAAAGGCGCTTTAAAAGTCACATGTGATGGAGGTCCGTTTGAGGACAGTTTTTGCTACAGATTATTCTTCCATGGTATGATACACGTTCTGGACGTCATCGTCTTCCTCGATTTTTTCCAGTAGTTTTTCGACATCTTGCTGTTCTTCCTCGGAAAGTTCTTTGGTTACTTGGGGAATTCGCTCAAAACCGGAGGACAGAATTTCGATATTACGGTTTTCAAGCTCCTTTTGGATGTCCCCGAAGCTCTCGAACGGGGCGTAGATCAAAATACCGTCATCGTCGACGAATACCTCTTCGGCACCGTAGTCGATCATTTCGAGCTCCAGTTCCTCGGGGTCAATGCCCTCTGCGGGAATCCTGAAATTACAGGTATGGTCGAACATGAACTCTACCGAGCCGGAAGTACCCAGGCTGCCGTCACACTTGTTGAAGTAACTTCTTATATTGGCTACCGTTCGAGTGTTGTTATCCGTGGCGGTCTCGATGAGAACGGCAATCCCATGCGGGGCATAGCCCTCGAAAAGCACTTCCTTGTAATCGCCCAGGCTTTTATCGGAAGCCCGTTTGATGGCCCGCTCGATATTGTCCTTGGGCATGTTGACGGACTTCGCGTTCTGAATGACCGCGCGGAGCCTAGAATTGGCATCCGGATCGGGGCCGCCCTCCTTTACCGCCATAACGATATCCTTGCCGATACGTGTAAAGGCCTTCGACATAGCCGCCCAACGTTTCATTTTCCGGGCCTTCCGGAATTCAAAAGCTCTTCCCATGGTTTAATGATAAGGTAAAATAAACGGCAGTAAATTTAAGAAAGTTCACGTGCAAGCACAAAATAAGTGTAGGAGTTTAGCCCATAAGACCGCCTGGAACCTTAAACCTGCCAAAGGCAAGCTTAAATCTCGAACTTTACCGCGCCCGATCACCGCCCACTACAACTAATCCTCCTTTCCTTCAACGATATCCTCGATACTCTGGGCCAGTTTAAAATCCTTTTCCGTTACGCCTTCGGCATCATGGGTGCTGAGGCTGATGCTTAGGGAATTGTATACATTGCTCCAATCGGGGTGGTGGCCTTGGGCCTCACATTCAAACGCGATACGGGTCATGGTCGAGAAGGCTTCCTTAAAGTTCTCGAATTGAAAGGAGGTTTCGATGGCGCCATCAACGTATTCCCAGCCCTCCAATTTTTCCAGTTTTTTTTCGATGTCCTGTTCTGATAGTTTTTTCATGGATAATTAAATTTTGTCATTCCCCTAAAGGAGGGAATGGGTTTAACGATTGACCCAACTCGATATCGAACTTGGGCAGAAATTTTTTTGTTAGAATATTCAAGATACGCATTTCAGGAATTTTCCTGTATGGAAAGCCAATTAATTTTAATCGTAATGCATGGGTTATTTTCGCATTTCCCTATCCGGAAATATGATGGTCGATAACATCCTCATAGGTAATCTGGAGGTTTTTCGGCAATTTGTTATCCTTAGGAAGTACGGCCAAATACCTATCTTCGTTCGTAGTATAGACCCGTTTATAAATAGGATTGAAATTTCCAATACGGTCCACCACTTCCTTTATAAAATCCTCATGATGTACCAAATCCTTACTTCCCAGGTGGTAGATGCCCGTTTTGTTGCGGTTGATAAGGTAATGGATCTGCTGGGTCAGCTTGTCGTCGCTGGTGACGTTCAGGATGAGGTTGGGGAAAACCTCGATAGGCTCGTTTTCCACAATAAACTTCTTGATTTCCTTGATGCGGGGAGAGCCGTTGCCGAATACCATGGGCACACGTAAAATACCCATTTTTTGCTCCGGAAGTCTTAGCAGCATGTTTTCAATCTTGATCTTAAGCCGGCCATAGACACTATCGGAAAAGGTTTTGTCGTATTCATAGGACGGATATTTGCGATAGGCGTCGAAAACATTGGCCGACGACAAAAAATAGAGCGTGCAATCGGTGTGGGATAAATATTCCACGATATGCTGATGGGCCTGAACCTGGGCCGCAAAGTTGCCGCGAACCGCGGAGATGATCACTTGCGGTCGTACCCTCTCCAACAGTTCGAAAACATCGTCCTCCTCCATATCATAATGGAAGAATTGCCGATTGTCCTCAAAAGACCGCCGTGCGGAATAATAAGTGCCGTAGGTGTCGAAATAGTTGCAGAGTTCTTTGTAGATGGAATTCCCGAGAAATCCACTTCCCCCTAAAATGAGAATTTTTTTGTTTCCTTCGTCCTTCTTTCGCCTTCCTTTCGCCATAGAAATTGTTTAACCCCTGTAAAACGGGAGTTTGACCACAGTTGCGGGAATTGTTTTTTTCCGTATTTCGATTTGGATTTTGTTGCCGGTTGCGGAAAATTCGGAAGGCACATAACCCAGTCCGATTCCTTTGTGCAGGGAGGGAGACATGGTTCCAGAGGTCACTGTACCTATTGTTTGACCCTTTTCATCGACGATAGGGTAGCCCTGCCGGGGAATTCCCCTTTCGTTGAGCTCAAACCCCACCAACTTTCGGTCGGAGCCCTGTTCCTTTTCTTGGGCGAGGGTGTCGCTGTTGACGAAATCCTTGTTGAATTTGGTGATCCAGCCCAGTCCCGCTTCCAAGGGAGAGGTCTGATCGTCGATATCGTTTCCGTAGAGGCAATAGCCCATTTCGAGGCGTAAGGTGTCGCGGGCACCGAGACCGATCGGTTGAATGCCGTAGTCCGCTCCCGCTTCGAATACCTTCTCCCAAATCTGTTGCACTTCGGAATTCTTACAATAGATTTCGAATCCCCCGGAACCAGTATATCCGGTAGCGGAAATGATAACATAATCGATGCCCGCAAAATCGGCGACTACAAAATTATAAAATTTGATATCTGCCAGATCCACCGAGGTCAGAGCTTGCATTGCCTCGACCGCTTTGGGACCTTGAATGGCCAAGAGGGAAAATCCGTCCGAGATATTGCTTATATCCGCTGCAATAGGTTCGTTGTATTTTGAAATATGCACCCAATCCTTTTCGATGTTCGAGGCGTTGACCACGAGCAGATAGGTTTCTTCCTTGACACGGTAAACGATTAGGTCATCGACAATGCCACCAGTTTCGTTGGGCAAGCAGCTGTACTGGGCCTTTCCGACCGTCAGTTTCGAAGCATCGTTCGAACTCACTTTTTGGATCAATTCCAAGGCCTTGGGACCCTCGACCAGAAATTCCCCCATATGTGAGACGTCAAATACCCCGACCCCCTTACGGACGGCTTCATGCTCGGCATTCACGCCTGCGTAGGAAATGGGCATATTGTATCCCGCAAAAGACACCATTTTGGCACCGAGGGCGATATGGGTTTCGGTAAGAGCAGTGTTTTTCATGCTACAAAACTATTGAAATATTTAGGCTTTCTAAATTGCATGATGTCCTATTTTGCACAATATTTGCGAATTCGATCATTGCAGAATCCTATTATCCACTAAAAACGGCAAAATGTTCAAAGTTATTCTCATGATTGCGGGAACGGTTGTATTCGGAATACAGGCTTTCGCCCAAGATATGCCGGGGGACTTTCTGTCCGCCGAATTTCACAAACAACGGAGGGAAGCGGTGCGCGAGAAGATGCCCCCGAACAGCGTAGCGGTATTTTTTGCCAATGCCGAGCGCAACCGGGCCAATGATGTGGATTACATCTACCATCAGGACCCCGATTTCTACTATTTGACAGGGTATAAGGAACCGAACGCCGTACTCTTGATTTTTTCGGAAAATCAAAAAGTGGCCAATGGAAGTGATGATAACGAAATTCTGTACGTTCAGGAGCGAGATTCCCAGGCGGAGCAATGGAACGGAAAGCGGCTCGGTGTGGAAGGCACCAAATCCACATTAGGCTTCAAAACGGTATTCAATGGAAGTGAGTTCTCCAAGGCATCTACGGACTTTAAAAATTTCGATTCGGTGCTGTTCTTCGATTTTGAGAACGATTATCGGGATAGTAGCGACGAAGCCGACCTATTTGATCTGATAGCCGATTTTAAGGAAAAGGCTAATTACCCGGCCGATTATAATGCGGATAAGCAGCGATTATATTCCATGATCCAATCCACCGATGTGGAAAATAGTGCCAACGTCGCCCAAATTCTGGGGCGTTACCTGAACTGGGACGAACAGCTCAAAAACGATGAGCTGCTCAGTGGGTTCGTAAATGCACCGGATAACAAACTGCGGGGCGAGATAAAGAATAAAGTGGCCCTACATCTCCAGGCAAATAACCTGAATTCCGCCAAATTGGGAGAAATCATGGCAACCTTGCGTGAAACCAAAACGGAAGAAGAAATGCTGCTGCTCAGAAAGGCCATCGAGATTTCGGCCGTGGGACAGGTCGAGGTCATGAAGGCGATGCACCCCAATATGTCCGAAACCGAAATCCAGGGGGTGCACGAATACATCTACAAAAAATATGGTGCGGAGTATGAAGGCTATCCGTCTATCGTGGGCGGGGGCAACAATGGCTGCATTCTCCATTATATCGAAAACAACAAGCTCCAGGTCGGTGATGATTTGGTGCTTATGGACTTGGGCGCCGAATACCATGGATACACCGCCGATGTCACCCGCACCATCCCCGCCAACGGGAAGTTTAGCGAGGAACAAAAACAGATCTACGATATCGTTTACGAAGCCCAGGAAGCAGGTATCAAGGCAAGCCGCGTTGGTGCCGCGTTTCAAGCGCCCGGGCAGGCTGCCAGTAGGGTCGTGGCCGAAGGATTGCTCAGATTGGGCATAATTTACAAGCAAGAGGAGGCGAAAACCTATTTCCCTCATGGCACCTCCCACTATTTGGGATTGGACGTGCACGATAAAGGTACCTACCAGTCTTTCAAACCGAATACGGTGATAACGGTCGAACCGGGCATCTATATTCCCGAAGGCAGTGACTGCGATAAAAAATGGTGGGGCATCGCCGTACGGATCGAGGATGATATTTTGATTACCGATGAGGGTCCTGTCAATCTCTCGGCCAGGGCGCCCAGAACCACCAACGCTATAGAAAAGATGATGGCACGGCCCAGCCCCCTGGATAATTTTGAATTGCCGGAATTGGATTGAAAATCCAAGGAATCCATTTCTTTTCAAAAAAAGTGGAAGGCGACCTCTTGGTCATGAACCTCCCAATAAATAATCCTTCAACTCCCCATACTTTTTTATGTCGATAAATTTTTTCTCCCTCTCCATCACTTTTTGGATCTGTGGTGGAATGTCCAAGGATATTCCGATGGTTTCCTCCACCACATCCAAAAACTTGACCGGATGCGCGGTTTCCAAAAAAATACCGTAGGTGTCCGGATGGTTTTGCTGGTACCTTTTCAATCCAAGATATCCGACGGCGCCATGCGGATCGGTAATATATCCGCTCTTTTGGTGGATTTTTAGGATGGCATCCCGGGTTTGATCATCCGTAAAGGAATAGGAGGAAAGGTTCTTTTTCAAGGTCTCGTCATCATCTTGATACAAATGACGGATGCGGACAAAATTGCTCGGGTCCCCCACATCCATGGCATTGGAAATGGTTGCCGTGGAGGGTTTCGGACGGTATTTCCCGGTGAGCATATATTCGGGAACGGTGTCGTTGACATTCGTGGCCGCCACAAAATGTTCGACGGGCAGGCCGAGACGCTGGGCGACCATTCCCGCACAGATGTTACCAAAATTTCCGCTGGGAATCGAGAATACGATTTCCTGTGTTTTAGATTTAGTTGGTCTTACCATCAGGCGGGCCTCTTTATAGGCAAACAGATAATACAACAACTGTGGTAACCAACGTGCTACGTTAATGGAGTTGGCCGAGGTCAGCTGCATATGGGCCAACAGTTCTTCGTCTAAAAAGGCGGACTTAACCATTTTTTGGCAATCGTCGAAAGTACCGTCCACTTTGAGTGCCGTAATGTTCTGTCCTAAGGTGGTAAGTTGCCGTTCTTGAATATCGCTTACTTTTCCACTAGGATAGAGAATGACTACGTTTACCCCTTTGACCCCCAGGAATCCGTTGGCTACGGCACCTCCGGTATCGCCCGACGTGGCTACCAAAACGGTGACTTCGGATTTCTCCCCGCGCGAAAAATAACCCAAACACTGGGCCATGAACCTTGCTCCCACATCTTTAAAGGCCATGGTCGGGCCGTGGAAGAGCTCTAGCGTTGCGACGTTTTCCTCAATTTCGACTACTGGAAAGTCGAAATCAAGCACCTTTTTTAAAATATCCTTTAAAACCGAACCGGGAATGTCGTCGGACACAAATTGGCGAATGGCCCGGAAGGCGATTTCCTGGATGGTGGAGATTTTCGATTTCCTTAAAAAAAGAACCGGGTAGGGGAACGATGCTTTCGGGGAAATATAATCCCTTATCAGGAGCGATACCCTTTATGACGGCTTCCCTGAAGGATACGATCGGGGCTTTTTTATTTAGGCTGTAGTAGTTCATTTACTGTAAGGATTGACGGAAGAACAATGACAGAAGACCGATGGCTATTTTATGTTTTTTTTAAATGCACTCGTCACATTCCTAAGATGAAATGCCTCATCATATAATTCTTCAAATTTTACATCTTTAACGTTATGTCTTCTCTTTGCTTTGAACAAGCCGATTACAACTTCGGCCAAGGATCGAATTGAATATCCTATAAATTTTCTTTGTTCCGGATTTGATTGGCCAATAGAACCTTCCGAAATATTCAAAGCTATTGAATCAGCTGCCCTACGAATTTGGGAAGTTAAATTAAACTTTTCCCTTTCAGGAAAACTCTGTGTCAATTGGTCAATGACTTCTCCAAAATCCATGGTTTTTTGCCATATGATTAGCTTTTCAAATTTAAATTTTTGCATTTTTCTAAAGTTTTAGAGCCTCTTCGGCCTTCCTTGGGTCACCAGTCTTCCGTCATCTGTCTTCTGTGCTCCGTCCGGTTCAAATTCTTCTGATTCCTTCGATATTGACCTTAGAAACATGCACATCATAATCGATTCCTATTTTCCGATATACTTCCTTCATGGCTTGTGCCACCTGTTGGGCATTCCCCTCGCCTTGACTAAAGGCAAAAATCGATGGTCCCGAGCCTGAAATACCACATCCGAGGGCGCCGGCCTCCAAAGAAACCGATTTCACCTTATCGAACCCGGGAATCAATATCGAACGGATGGGTTCTACGATATGGTCGATCAATGAGCGCCCGATGAGGTCGTAGTCCTCCGTGAAGAGCCCCGCTACCAATCCGCCGACGTTGCCCCATTGTTTGATGCCGTCGGCTAAAGTGATGTTCGTCTTTAATATTTTTCGCGAATCGGAAGTCCGTATCTCGATTTGGGGATGTATCACCGTAGTCCATAACAGCGGGGGACTCGGAATCGGAACAATGTCTAACGGATCGTAACTGCGTACCAAGGTAAATTGGCCGAAAAGGGCAGGGGCTACATTATCGGCATGGGCGACACCGCTGGCCAAGCGTTCGCCTTCCATGGCAAATTTGACCAGTTCGAGCTTTGAAAATGGGCGATCTAATAGTTCGTTCATGGCCCATACGGCACCTGCAGAACTGGCGGCACTGCTACCGATACCGCTACCGGCCTTAATTTTTTTATGGATCTCGATTTCAAATCCCCCCTCATAATCGCATTCCGCCAAGAGGGCAAGACCCGCTACGCCAGCCACGTTCAGATGGGTTTCGGTGGGAAGGTCCTGCCCCGTCAATTTTGAAATACGGATTCCCTTTTCAGGAATTTTACGGATGAGCATTTCATCACCGACGGCGTCCAAGGCAACGCCCAGTACATCAAAACCACAGGAGATATTGGCGATGGTCGCAGGGCAGAAAATACGAAGTTCTTTCATCTTAATCGTAATTGCGAGCGGAGCGAAGCGATTTGTTCAACCTTGCACTAGGTTAAGCAGATGGCTTCGTCACATCTAAATTGTCTATAATCATTATAATGCTCCTCGCAATAGGTTCAACAGATTGCCGCGTCGCTCTTCACTTTTTCGGCCGCTTCAATGTGCGCGGTGGCTCCTCGCGAAGCGTTTTCAAAAATTCCCGATTCGAATAATATCCGCAAATATCCCTGAGGCGGTCACCTCGGCACCCGCACCGGCCCCTTTGATAATCATGGGCTGGTTCGGGTAGCGTTCGGTATAGAACAGCACAATATTATCACTTCCTTCCAAATTATAAAAATCGTGGCCTTTGGGAATCAGCTGCAGGCCCACGCTTGCTTTTCCGTCTTCATATTGGGCCACATATTTTAACTTGCTGTCCGCATTGTGGGCCTCCGCATACATCTTTTGGAAATTGGCTTCGTGTTTTTGGAGGGAAGCGAAGAAATCTTCGTTATTGTCGGTATCGAGACTTTCCTTGGGCAAAAAAGGCTTGTTCTCGATATCGGATATCTCAAGTTGGTTACCACTTTCCCGAGCTAAAATCAAGATTTTGCGCATCACATCGATACCGCTCAGGTCAATTTTGGGGTCCGGTTCGGTGAAACCTTCCGCCTTGGCCTGTTCGACCACATCGTGAAACGTAGTGGTATCGTTAAAATGATTGAACACAAAATTAAGGCTTCCGGAAAGAACGGCCTGGATTTTCAGGATTCTATCCCCGGACGCAATTAAGTGTTTTAAGGTGTCGATAATCGGCAATCCCGCTCCAACGTTGGTCTCGAACAGGAAGGGCGCATTGTATTCCCGGGCCAAATCCTTTAGATTTTTTATAGTTTCCATAGTCCGAAGAACAGGCGATTTTGTTGCAGGTTACTACGGAAATACTATTTCCTAAATACGAATCATAGCTCGATGCCACTTCATCGCTGGCCGTATTGTCAACAAAAATGGAATTTCGGTAATTGAGATTTTGTACGGTTTCAAAAAAAGTTGTTTTATCCGCCTTTTGACCCTCGGCCAATAGGAATTCCCAATCCTTAAGTGGTATGCCGTCCTCGTCAAATACCATGGTTCGGGAGTTCGACATTCCGATGACCCGAATGTTCAGCTTGAGGTTTTTTTTCAAAAATTGGCGCTGTTGGCGTACCTGCTCCAAAAATTTGGCACCCACATTTCCTACCCCCATGACAAAAAGGTTGAGCTGCTTGATGTTCTCCTCGAAAAATTCCTCGTGTAGGGCGTTCAAGGCTTTTTTGACATCGTTCTTATCGATTACCGCGGAAATATTCCGCTCCGAAGCCCCTTGTGCAATGGCCCGGATGTTCACATTGTTCCGGCCCAGGGTACTGAACATTTTACCGCTCAGGCCTTGATGGTGTTTCATATTGTCTCCCACCAAGGCAATAATGGCCAGATCAATTTCGGCAATCGCCGGTTGTATCCTGCCGCGTTCGATTTCATATTCAAAAGCGGAGTCGACCACTTGTACCGCACGGTCGATATCGTCGGCCGAAATGCCCACGCAGATGGAGTGCTCCGAAGAGGCCTGGGTAATGAATACGACACTGATTTCCGCTTGGGAAAGGACTTCGAAGAACCGTTTTGAAATTCCGGGAATCCCCACCATCCCCGGGCCTTCCAAAGATAAGAGGGCTATATTGCCGACGTGGGTAATGCCTCGCACGGTCTTTCCTTTTTCGTTCTTGTTCTTGGTAATCAAAGTACCGGTATCATCGGGGGCCAAGGTGTTTTTTATGTGGATGGAGATGCCCTTGGCCAAAACGGGCTGTATGGTGGGGGGATACAGGACCTTTGCTCCGAAGTGTGACAGTTCCATCGCCTCTTCATAGGATATATGCGGAATCGCCTTGGCCTGCTTTACCAGTTTCGGATTGGCGGTGAACATGCCGCTAACGTCCGTCCATATTTCCAATACCTCGGCATTGACCGCTGCTGCTACGATGGCGGCCGTGTAGTCTGAACCGCCCCGTCCCAAGGTGGTGGAGTTACCGTTTTCGGACGATGCGATAAACCCGGGCATGATGATGATCCGATTCGATACTTCCGAAAAATAGGTAAGGCAATTGGCGTTGGTGCTGTCGAAATCCACATTTGCCTTTCCGCTAGCGTCCTGGGTCTTTATAATTTCCCTGCTATCCTTATAGACCACGTCCAAACCTTCCTGTGAAAAGAATTCACTAATGATATAGGAGGACAAAAGTTCACCATAGCTCACAATTTTATCGGAAAGCCGGGGCGTGATCTCCCCGATCAGGTAGGCCCCTTCCAACAGGGTTTCCAGGGTATTCAGTTCGCTCTTCACCTTGCTCAAGATCGGGCTTTGGGCGTTGATGGGAATAAGTTCTTTGACCGTTGAGAGATGTCTCTCCTCAATTTCCTTTAAAACTTTATGATAATCGCCATTTTGAACGGAAGCCAAAAGTGCCGCATGCAAAAGCTGATCGGTAACTCCCCCAAAGGCGGATACCACCACAATGGTTTTGTCCGTCAGGCTTTGGGCGACAATAGTTTTAACAAGGGATATATTTGGGGCATTAGCAACGGAAGTGCCCCCGAATTTTTGGACTTTCATGATGGTAATAGTATAAACCAAAAGTTAGGGAAAGAGCGCGAAGATGTATATGTGTATTTTAGCTTACCCCAATGGGGTGGCCGTGCCGAGTTGAACGGTACATGCATTGTGAAACGGGATATAGGCTAAATTTATATGCACTTGAGCTAAAAACATATAGATACGAAAGCCTCAAATGTAGTATTTTTAGGGAGTTAATCAAATTATTCTGGGCAGTAATTGGCATATCGGGTTATTGAATACTCAGGTTGGTTTGCATTTAAAAGCTAAGGATCAATAACCCCTTATTTGCACACATTTGACATTTCTGCCTCAGTTTAGGCTGAGCGAAGGAAAAGAGCAGGAACACCAAAAAACCAGGTTTTATGAAAATATTCTCCGCCGAACAAATTTACGCTGCCGATAAGGCTACCATCAAGAACCAGGGCATCACCAGCGATGCGCTGATGGAACGTGCCGCCGAGCAGCTTTTTAATTGGATGCACTTGCGCATGCAGGGCGATCGGGCCAAGATCCATTTGTTCTGCGGTATCGGAAACAACGGGGGCGACGGACTTGCGTTGGCGCGGCAACTTCAAGAACATGATTACAATATCGCTGTTTATGTTGTCAGTTATAGCGAGAAACGGTCCGAAGATTTTTCGGCGAATCTGGAACGGTTGCGGGACCGAAAAGTGGAGCCCGCTTTTTTGGGGAAAGGAGATGACCTGCCCCACATCGCAAAGGAGGATATTGTGGTGGATGCCATTTTCGGTTTGGGCTTGAACCGTCCGCCGGATGATTGGGTCGTGGATCTGTTCGAACATCTGCACCGTTCGGAAGCTTTTACGCTTTCGGTGGATATTCCCTCTGGTTTATATACGGATAAAGTGCCTGCGGATGATAAAGCGGTGGTCAAAGCGAATTACACCTTGAGTTTTCAAGTACCTAAGTTGATCTTTTTCCTCCCGGAAACGGGAAGTTTTTCCGAACAATGCGAAATTTTGGACATCGGTCTGGACCAGCAGTTTTTGAAGGATACCGAAACCGAATACGAATTGATCGGGAGAAATAAGGTGCTGTCTTATTATACTCCCAGGAAAAAATTCACCCATAAAGGCACCTACGGCCATAGTCTGATCATCGGCGGAAGCTACGGAAAAATCGGGGCGGTACAACTGGCGTCAAAAGCTTGTCTTACTACCGGTAGCGGATTGGTGACCGTTTTTGTACCGCAATGCGGATATATTCCCTTGCAGACTCATTTTCCAGAAGCCATGGTGGTTACCGATACCGATGAAAAGCATATTTCAAAAATGGACTTTGGCATAGAACCTACGGTTATCGGTATCGGCATAGGAATGGGCAAAGAGGGGAAAACCGTTAAAGCTTTTGGTGATTTTTTAGAGAGCAATAAGACGCCATTGGTTATCGATGCGGATGCGTTGAACATTCTCTCGGAAAATAAGGAGCTGTTGAAAAATCTACCCTCTCGAACCGTGTTGACCCCCCATCCCAAAGAACTTCAGCGTTTGATCGGAAAATGGGACGACGATTTCGAAAAACTGGAAATGGCCAAAGCATTTTCAAAAAAATACGATAGCGTGCTGGTCATCAAAGGTTCGAACACCATCACGATTTATGATGGAAAGGGCTACGTAAACACCACGGGGAACCCGGGTATGGGCACGGGCGGTACCGGCGATGTACTGACGGGAATGATTACCGGGCTGATCGCACAGGGCTATGAACCCTTAAAAGCAGCTATTTTCGGGGTATATCTGCATGGTAGGGCAGGGGATATTACAGTGGAGAAAACGGGATATCAGGCGTTGACGGCTTCGGGGGTTATTGAAGGTATTGGGAGTGCGTTTTTAGATTTGTTATCTATCCATGAAGAAGAAGGGGAGAAAAAGGGATAGCAGTCATGCCAATTTAATTATACAGCCCTTGGTCTCACTTCCCCCTAACCCGTTTTTTGACCCAGGCCAATGCATTATCATATTCAATAAAGAACTTCATCGGTTTCTTATAGAACAATTTCTCAATCTTGAAGTTGTGCATGTCGATTTCCTTGACCGAGACGATGGCGAAGGCCTTTAGATTTTCGAGCTGTCTCAGATAGGTATAGGTGATAGGGTCCACCGCATAGGAGTTTTTGCGCAGGCTGATGATGCCGAAATTTTTATTCCGGAAGTGTATTTCTGAAATGCCGATGACCTGATAGGCCGTTTCCAAGGTCAGGGTCGCGTCTTCGTCGAACAGGGCTACCATATAATGGTCGAAAACCTGTACCCTTCCGATCTCCAACTCGTATTCCCTCACGATAACTAGTTTTTTTAGGTCGTTCCACTTTCATTAATGTAGATTATAGCGTTCCCCAGGTTCTAGGGACGAAAGTAGCGGTAAGCCCAGAGTTCGGATAAATTACTAGATTAAAGGCGTATATATCGTTTGTACTGCGTATTAAGTGATTATGGCCAGTAAGATTTCCAATTGTTCGGTATATTCCATCAAAAAGGGAGTCTTCTTCGAATGACTCCCTTTCCTAAAATTCTAATTATTCTGAACCGATGCAGCGCAAGTCTTGAAAAACGACCACAGCTTAGCTCTGCGTGGACCGACCTATCCCGTTTTAGAGGATTCCTCGGCCTTCTTAATGTCGATAATCAGCTCCTCGTTTTCCTCGTCCAAATCCATATTGATGGTATCACCTTCCCGTAGTTTGGAGTTTACGATTTCCTCGGCCAGGGCATCCTCAATATATTTTTGGATGGCTCTTTTGAGAGGTCTTGCACCGTATTGTTTATCGAAACCTTTTTCGGCGATATAGTCCTTGGCCTTATCGGTCAGTTTCAATTCGTAGCCGATATCCTTGATTCTAGCGAACAGTTTGTGTAGCTCGATATCGATGATTTTATGGATATCTTCCCGTTCAAGGGGGTTGAATACGACCACATCGTCGATACGGTTCAAAAATTCCGGGGCAAAAGCCTTTTTCAAGGCGCCTTCGATGACAGTTTTATGATGGGTGTCTTCCTGCGCCTTCATCGCCGCGGTACCGAAACCTACGCCTTGGCCGAAATCTTTCAGCTTACGGGCCCCGATGTTCGAGGTCATGATAATAATGGAATTACGGAAATCGATTTTCCTTCCCAAGCTATCCGTCAGGTATCCGTCGTCCAGCACCTGCAACAGCATGTTGAACACATCCGGATGCGCCTTTTCGACCTCGTCTAACAATATTACGGAATAAGGCTTACGGCGAACTTTTTCGGTCAATTGGCCGCCTTCTTCATAGCCCACATATCCCGGAGGGGCCCCGACCAATCGGGAAATGGCGAATTTTTCCATATACTCGCTCATATCAATACGTATCAGGGCGTCTTCAGAATCGAAGAGTTCTTTGGCCAATATTTTGGCCAACTGGGTCTTACCGACACCGGTCTGGCCGAGAAAGATAAATGAGCCTATAGGCTTATTGGGATCTTTGAGACCCGCCCGGTTTCTTTGGATGGCCTTGGCCACCTTGGAGACCGCCTCGTCCTGGCCGATGACATTGGCCTTGATCAGGCTGGGCAGTTCCGCCAGTTTATTGCTCTCGGTCTGCGCGATTCGGTTGACGGGTATACCGCTCATCATGGAAACGACGTCTGCGACATTCTCTTCCGTTACCGTTTCCTTGTGTTGTTTGCTTTCCTCTTCCCATTGTTCCTGGGCGGAAGCCAGGTCTTTTTCGATCCGTTTTTCATCGTCCCGCAGTTTGGCGGCCTCTTCGTATTTCTGTTTTTTGACCACGCTATTTTTCAACTCCCGAACATCTTCCAACTGTTTTTCAAGTTCCAAAATCTGTTTGGGCACATCCATATTCACGATGTGCACCCGCGAACCGGCTTCGTCAAGGGCATCAATGGCCTTGTCCGGAAGGAACCTATCCGTCATGTACCGGTTGGTCAATTTTACACAGGCGACAATGGCCTCGTCGGTATAATCGACATTGTGATGGTCTTCGTATTTTTCTTTGATGTTTTGGAGGATTTCGATGGTTTCCTCGACCGTGGTAGGCTCTACGATCACTTTTTGGAAACGCCGCTCCAAGGCGCCGTCTTTTTCGATATACTGTCGGTATTCGTCCAAAGTAGTCGCACCTATACATTGAATCTCGCCCCGGGCCAAGGCCGGTTTGAACATGTTGGAGGCATCGAGGCTTCCCGTAGCACCGCCGGCACCGACTATTGTATGTATTTCATCGATAAACAGGATGACATCGTTGTTCTTTTCGAGTTCGTTCATCACGGCCTTCATGCGCTCTTCGAACTGGCCACGATATTTTGTTCCGGCCACAAGGGATGCCAAATCCAGAGTGACTACCCTTTTGTTGTACAGGATGCGGGACACTTTTTTGTTGATGATCCGCAGGGCAAGACCTTCGGCGATGGCGCTTTTGCCTACCCCGGGCTCCCCGATCAACAGTGGATTGTTCTTTTTCCTTCGACTTAGTATCTGCGAAACGCGTTCGATTTCCTTTTCCCGTCCGACGACCGGGTCCAGCCGATTTTCCTCGGCCATCCGGGTCAGGTCGCGCCCGAAGTTATCGAGAACGGGAGTCTTGGATTTTTTGTTGCCTTTTTGCCCTGTGGAGGAGCCGAAAGCGCCCTCCTTGCCCTCGTCGCCACTTTCACTGGGAAAGGATTCCGCAGTCGGCGCATCGATAATATTGTCGTCGCTCGTTATCATAAACTTGAATTGTTCTTTCACGCCATCATAATCCACCTTCAATTTGTGCAGTAACTTGGTGGTGGGGTCGTTCTCGTTCCTTAAAATACACAGTAGTAGGTGCGCGGTATTGATAGAGGAACTTTGAAAGAGTTTGGCCTCTAAAAACGTAGTCTTCAGGGCCCGTTCCGCCTGCCGAGTGAGGTGCAGGTTCTTTTTGTCCTTTTGTATCGTGTTCGGATTGGGATTGGAGGGGCTTAGGATTTCTACTTTTCGTCTCAAATGGTCCAGATCCACTTCCAGGGCGTCCAAAATACTGATCGCCTTTCCATTTCCATCCCTCAGAAGGCCCAACATCAAATGCTCGGTACCTATAAAATCATGCCCGAGGCGCAGCGCTTCCTCTTTACTGTATGCAATTACATCTTTAACTCTTGGTGAGAAATTATCGTCCATAAAACTTATCCTTTCATCAATTATACATCATCCAAACAAACCCCCAAAAAAGTCGAAAATCCATTCGCACGAGTATAAAATTAGTAAAACTCTACCAATCTAACGCAAATAGTGTTCCTATATTCGATAAACCCGTTCGAAATGACGAAAAAAGCTTGATGGGGCTAAATGTTCAGGGGCGCCATGTTGAACGGCTTCAAGATAGGATTAGTGTTGATAAATTGTTGATTAAACTAGGGCCCTTATGCTTTAAAAGTAGTGATTTTGCGTATATTGGCCTGTTTTTTAACCCCAATAAATTAGGACTATAGAATGGCGGAAGAAGCAGATGATAAATTGATTCCGATCAACATTGAAGACGAAATGAAGTCGGCCTACATCGATTATTCGATGTCGGTCATTGTGTCACGTGCCCTGCCCGATGTCAGGGACGGCCTTAAACCGGTGCACCGCAGGGTGCTCTTCGGTATGTACGAGCTGGGCGTGCGCTCCACAAGTTCCCACAAAAAATCAGCGCGTATTGTGGGGGAGGTCTTGGGTAAATACCACCCTCACGGCGATACCTCGGTCTATGATAGTATGGTACGGATGGCACAGGAATGGAGCCTGCGCTATATGTTGGTGGACGGTCAGGGAAACTTCGGTTCCGTGGACGGCGATAGTCCCGCGGCCATGCGATATACCGAGGCCCGGATGCGAAAGATCGCGGACGAGATGTTGGCCGATATCGATAAGGATACGGTGGACCACCAGCTCAATTTCGACGATACTTTGAAGGAGCCTACGGTGCTGCCGACCCGGGTGCCGAACCTGCTGGTCAACGGGGCATCGGGTATCGCGGTAGGTATGGCCACGAACATGCCGCCCCACAACCTATCGGAAGTGGTGGACGGTACGGTCGCCTATATCGATAACCACGACATCGAGATTGACGAACTCATTACCCACATCAAGGCCCCGGATTTTCCTACGGGAGGTATCATCTATGGTTATGAGGGGGTGAAAGAGGCCTTTCACACTGGTCGCGGACGGATAAAGATGCGCGCCAAGGCCATTATCGAAGAGGTGCAGGGGAAGGAGTGTATTGTCGTTACCGAAATACCCTATCAGGTCAATAAGGCGGATATGATTAAAAAGACCGCTGATATGATCAACGAAAAAAAGATAGAGGGCGTATCGAACATCCGCGACGAGTCCGACCGAAACGGTATGCGCATCGTGTATATCTTAAAACGTGATGCCATACCGAATATCGTGCTCAATACCCTATATAAGTACACGGCACTACAGACCTCCTTCAGTGTCAACAATATTTGTCTGGTCAACGGCCGGCCCGAACTGCTGAACGTTAAGGAAATGATTCATTATTTCGTAGAGCACCGGCACGAGGTGGTCGTCCGCCGTACGAAATACGAGCTCAAGAAAGCCGAAGATAGGGCCCATATTTTGGAGGGATTGATCATCGCCTCCGATAATATCGACGAGGTAATCGCCATTATCAGGGCCTCGTCGAATGCTGATGAGGCAAGGGAAAACCTGATGGAACGCTTCAAACTGACTGAGATACAGGCCAAGGCCATCGTCGAAATGCGTTTGCGTCAGCTGACGGGTCTGGAACAGGACAAACTGCGTTCGGAATACGAAGAGATCGTAAAGACCATTGCCGACCTGAAGGATATTCTCGAGAAGAAGGAGCGAAGGATGCAGATCATCAAGGACGAGCTGCTGGAGGTCAAGGAAAAATATGGGGACGAACGCCGGTCAGAGATCAACTTGGCCGGGGGAGACCTCAGTATAGAGGATATGATTCCCGATGAACAGGTAGTCATCACTATTTCCCATGCCGGTTATATCAAACGGACGCCCTTATCGGAATACAAGATACAGAATAGAGGCGGGGTGGGCCAAAAGGCATCCTCGACCCGCAACGAGGATTTTCTGGAATACCTTTTCGTGGGCACCAACCACCAATACATGCTGTTCTTTACCCAGAACGGAAAATGTTTTTGGATGCGGGTCTATGAGATTCCCGAAGGCAGCCGAACCTCTAAGGGGCGGGCCATCCAGAACCTGATCAATATTGAACAGGATGATAATGTAAAAGCCTTTATTTGTACCCAGGACTTAAAGGACGAAGAATACGTAAATAGTCATTATGTCATCATGGCCACCAAAAAGGGCACGGTGAAAAAGACCTCATTGGAGCAGTATTCCCGTCCCCGGCAAAACGGTATCAACGCTATCGGCATTCGAGAGGGCGACGAACTGTTGGAAGCCAAATTGACTACGGGTACCAGTCAAATATTTTTAGGACTCAAGTCCGGGAAAGCCATCCGCTTCGAGGAAAGTAAGACCCGACCCATGGGAAGAAACGCTTCGGGTGTCAGGGGTATCCGACTCGCCGGCGATAAGGATGAGGTCATCGGCATGGTGTCGGTGCACGATTTTGAAGAGGATATCCTAGTCGTTTCGGAAAACGGCTACGGTAAGCGATCGAGTATCGATGATTACCGGATCACCAACCGGGGCGGCAAGGGGGTGAAGACCATCTCCATCACCAAAAAGACCGGCGGACTGGTCGCCATCAAGAACGTATCCGATTCCGACGATCTTATGATCATCAACAAATCTGGTATTGCCATTCGCATGGGGGTCGAGGACTTGCGAGTCATGGGCCGGGCTACCCAAGGGGTGAGGTTGATCAATTTGAAGGATAACGATTCCATCGCAGCGGTAGCCAAAGTAATGAAAGAAGAGGATGATATTGCAGATGCCGATATTAAGGATATCGACGTAGATCCCGAAGAAAATGGCACAGACCTTGATACCGGCAGTAGCGAAGAAGCCAAAGAATGATTCGATACCATTAAAGCTTTTGGATAAAAATTGTACTTTGCGCCTAAGTTGGATGTACCGACAGGACAGGAACTTCAATAGTAACACTAACGATTAATTACATCGAAAATGAAAATGAAATTTATATTACTTGCGACGCTGTGTTTTTCCACGATAGGATTTTCACAGGGAAAAGAAATGAGAAACGCCGAAGATGCCCTTGAAGACGGCAATGCTTCCGAAGCGATGAACCTGTTGAAGAGCATAGAGGGCGAAATAAGCCCCGATGATCCCAAAGATCAGGCGGAATATCACTTGTTGCTCGGTAAGACCTATGCCAAAATGGGCAAGAACGGTGACGCCAGTGCTTTTGATAAAGCCGTGACCGCCTTGCAGAAAGTGAAGGAGATTGAGGAAAAGAGCGGCAAGGAAAAATACAGTGAAGAAGCCCAGCAGAATCTGCAGGCCATGACCGCGGATCTGGTGAATTCCGCCGTGGAGGACAATGGGAACAAAAAGTTCAAGGAAGCTGCGGAAAAGCTATATACCAGCTATAAAATCAGTCCCAAAGACACTTCCTATCTGTACTACGCCGCAAGTAGTGCCGTAAACGGGGGCGAGTATGAGCAGGCCCTAAAATACTACGAAGAACTTCAAGATGTAGGTTACGACGGAAGCGGTATGATTTATAAGGCCACGAACGTATCTACCGGTGAGGTTGAGGAAATGGACAAGACGCAGCGGGATTTAATGGTAAAATCCGGCGAATATAAAGATCCGCAAGACGAAAAGTCCCCCTCCAAAAAAGCGGAAATTGTAAAGAATACCGCTTTGATTTACACCCAATTGGGGCAGGACGATAAAGCCTTAAAAGCTTACAAAACAGCAAGGGAAAGCAATCCAAACGATGTCAACCTGATACTGAACGAAGCCAATCTATACTATAAATTCGGCGATAAGGATAAGTTTAAGGAACTCATGGCCGAAGCCACCGCCATGGCACCCGATAATCCCGATCTGCAGTATAATATCGGGGTAATTAATATGGAGCAAGGCAATCTTGAAGATGCCCGCGAGGCGTACAAGAAAACCTTGGAAATCGATCCAGGTTACACTAATGCCCAATTGAACCTTTCCACCACCTATGTGAACGAGGGCAACGCACTGATCGACGATATGAATGCATTAGGCAACTCAAAAGCGGATATCGCGAAGTATGATGAGCTCAAGCAGGAAAAGGACGATTTGTTCAAGGAAGGCGCCAATGTTCTTGAGGACGCCCTGAAGACAAATCCCGATAACCAAGGTATCCTTACCCAACTTAAAAATATCTACGGTGCGATGGGGGACAATGAAAACTTTACGCGCATCAAGAAAAAGTTAGACGATAGTGCCGCCGGTCAAGGTGGCGCTCAGCCTGAAGGTGCAGCTGGAAGCGACGGACAATAGTGAGATTTCAAGTTATAAACAAAATCCTCCTTAAATTTTTAGGGAGGATTTGTTTGTTTTTGATCCTTGCCATGAATGTTTTCAAGGGGAGTATCTTTCTACGATAATGGCCGAGGCCCCCCCACCACCATTGCAGATAGCCGCCGCCCCTATTTTGGCATCGTTCTGTTGTAGCACGTTCAGGAGCGTTATCAAGATACGCGCCCCTGAGCAGCCCAAAGGATGTCCCAATGAGACGGCACCGCCGTTGACATTGACGTTCTTATCAGAAAGTCCCAATAGTTTCATATTGGCCAGGCCGACTACGGCAAAGGCCTCGTTGAATTCGAAATAGTCAATATCGCCGAGTGCGATTCCCGCTTTGGCGATAGCCTTAGGCAATGCTTTTGCGGGTGCCGTGGTAAACCATTTAGGTTCTTGGGCAGCATCGGCATAGCTTCGGATTCGGGCCACTGGCGTTAAGTTCAATTCTTGGGCCTTATTAGCGCTCATCAGCACCAAAGCGGCAGCACCGTCATTGATGGTCGAGGCATTGGCCGCGGTCACCGTTCCGTTCTTGGAGAATGCCGGAGACAACGAGGAAATTTTGTCCATTTTTACATTCTTGAATTCCTCGTCTTCCGCAACTATTATGGGTTCACCTCGGCGCTGTGGTACTTCCACGGGAACTACTTCGTTATTGAACCTACCGTTTTTCCAAGCATCGGCGGACCTTTCATAGGACTGCATGGCATATTTGTCTTGATCTTCCCTACTGAATTTATGCTCGACGGCGCAAGCATCCGCACAGACCCCCATTGCATTTTGGTCGTAAGCATCTACCAATCCATCCTTTTGCATTCCATCTATCAAGGTGGCCGCACCGAACTTTTGTCCCCTGCGCATGTGCAAATAATGCGGGATTAGGCTCATGTTTTCCATTCCCCCGGCCACAGCGATTGAAATATCCCCAAGAGCTATGGCCTGTGCGGCCTGTATGACCGCTTTCATACCCGAGGCACATACCTTGTTGATCGTAGTGCAGGGTACCTTATCGGGAATTCCTGCAAAGAGGGCTGCCTGACGTGCCGGTGCCTGCCCCGTGCCCGCCTGTACTACGTTGCCCATTAGCACTTCCTCTACCAGTTCCGGATTTAAATCGATTTTTTCAAGCGCGCCTTTAATGGCAATCGCGCCTAATTCAGGGGCCGGGACGGTGGACAAGCCTCCCATAAAACTTCCTATGGGCGTCCTTGCGGCCGATACTATAACTACGTCGTTCATATACGCTTCATTTTATTATACAAATTTAAGGAATTAATGTATGGATGGCCGACGAAAACGATACTCCCCGGCTGAAGCGATACGCCGTCTTCCTCCAAAAGCACCAATTGGAGAAAAAACAAAATAAGTCATCCTAAATACCCAAAATTCTATCTAGCACAAGTATATTTTCTATTTTTGAAGCAGATACCCTTTCGATGAAATTCCATTTGGACCGCCTTTTTAGAAATCAATCGCTCATCTACAAGTATTTTCTGTATGTGGTATCCGTCGCCTCTATCGTTTTTTTCTTTCCAAAGGGCGGCAAGTTCAAATATGAGTTCCAAAAAGGAAAGCCTTGGCAATACGAGGACTTATATGCACCTTTTGATTTTTCCTTAAAAAAGGGGAAGGAAGAAATTTTACGGGAGCGCGATTCGGTTAAGCATAACAGCATCGTTTACTTTCGGTACAACGATTCCATCCGAAAGACGGTGTACGATACTTTTGAAAGGGAATTTCCTTCCGCTTTTCCATCGGATTCGTATAGTGACAAAGAGCTGGCACTGCTGCACGAAACCGGTGTGGAAGTTCTGGATAGCCTCTACAAAAACGGTATCCTGAAAAAGACGGAGGGTAAACAGACCAGTAAACACATCTATCTCATTAAGAACAATGAGGCACGGAAAATCCAATTTCGAGACCTTGTCCGTACCCAAAATTTACAGCCGATCGTCAGAAGCTTTGTCAAAAAGAATGAACTTACGGATTTTGAAGAAAGATTTCAACAATTGTTTTTCGATATCGTGCGGCCCAATGTATTTTTTGACGAGAAATTTTCACAAAAAGACCTAGAAGAGGAACTTTCCGAAATATCGGCAACCAGGGGTTCGATTGACGAAGGAAAACTCATTATTGCGAAAGGGGAGGTCGTGGAGGGCCATAATTTAAAAATCCTGGAATCCCTTAAATCCGAATATGAATCCGAATTATGGAATTCGCATACCCGATATCTTATTCTTTTCGGATATACGGTGCTCGTATCGCTAGTAATGCTGATGTTGTTTCTTTTCCTTAGAAAATACAGACCGGGAATTTTCGAGAACAATACGAAGGTCACTTTTATATTTTTCAATATTCTGCTCATGGTCTTTGTCACGACCCTGATCGTTAAGTACGATGAGACCTATATATTCGCAGTCCCCCTTTGTATACTTCCGTTACTGCAAAAGACCTTTTTCGATGCCCGCACGGGCTTGTTTGTCCACGTACTCACCGTACTGATACTGGGCTTCGTAGTTCCCAATAGTTTCGAATATATCTTTCTGCAGATAGTTGCAGGTATCGTAACGATTTTAACGGTTTCAGAACTCTACAAAAGGGCCAATCTGTTTATTACCGTAAGTCAGATAACCTTAATCTATGTAGCGGGCTACCTTGCCTTCCACCTGATACACGAAGGGAATTTGGATACTATCGTGTGGTTTACATTGGGACTGTTTTTACTGAACGGTATGATTACCCTATTTGTGCAGCCCTTGATATATGTCTATGAAAAAATCTTCGGATTGGTATCCGATGTGTCCCTCTTGGAACTTTCCGATACGAATTCCAAACTTCTGAAAGAACTCTCGAACAAGGCGCCAGGTACCTTTCACCATTCCCTACAAGTGGCCAATCTTGCGGAAGCCGCGGCCAACGAAATCGGCGCCAATGCTATGCTCGTTAGGGTAGGGGCCCTTTACCATGATATCGGTAAAATGTTACATCCCACCTTTTTTACCGAAAACCAAATTACCAATGTTAACCCGCACGACGAATTAATGCCAAAGGATAGCGCAAAAATCATCATAGATCATGTAATCAACGGCATAGAAATGGCAAGGAAAAATAACTTGCCCGATAGGGTCATAGATTTTATACGCTCTCACCACGGTACCACGGTGGTCTATTATTTTTTTAAAAAGAAGCAAGAAGAGGGGGAAGATGTTGACGACGAAGATTTCAGGTATCCCGGACCTCTGCCTTTTTCGAAGGAAACCGCCATTTTAATGATGGCGGATTCCGTGGAGGCTGCTTCAAAAAGCCTGAAGAACCCTACTTTTTTGATTATCGACGAGTTTGTAGATAAAATTATTGCGGGCCAGATGGCAGCCGACCAGTTTATAAATGCCAATATCACCTTCAGGGAAATAGAGCAAATCAAAAAAGTTCTCAAGCAGAAACTAACGAATATCTATCATTTACGGGTAGAATATCCTGAATAGGATCCCCTAAAAGTCGGCGGGAAAAAAGTCACCGAATATTTGTGTAATCCCTACGGAAAAATGTAAATTTGCAACCGCAATTTAAACGAGAGTTCATTCAATTAATAGAGGAGAGGTGCCGGAGTGGTAACGGAGCAGATTGCTAATCTGTCGACGCGCAAGTGTCGCATGGGTTCGAGTCCCATTCTCTCCGCAATTCCCAAGTAAATACCTCGGGGTGTAGCGTAGCCCGGTTATCGCGCCTGCTTTGGGAGCAGGAGGCCGCAGGTTCGAATCCTGCCACCCCGACCAATAAACACATTATCTCATTAAGAACAATGAGGCACGGAAAATCCAATTTCAAGACCTTGTCCGTACCCAGAATTTACAGCCGATCGTCAGAAGCTTTGTCAAAAAGAATGAACTTACAGATTTTGAAGAAAGATTTCAACAATTGTTTTTTGATATCGTGCGGCCCAATGTATCTTTTGACGAGAAATTTTCACAAAAAGACCTAGAAGAGGAACTTTCCCAAATATCGGCAACCAGGGGTTCGATTGACGAGGGAAAACTCATTATTGCGAAAGGGGAGGTCGTGGAGGGCCATAATTTAATAATCTTAGGATCCCTTAAATCCGAATATGAATCCGAACTTTGGAATTCGCATACCCGATATCTTATTCTTTTCGGATATACGGTGCTCGTATCGCTAGTAATGCTGATGTTGTTTCTTTTCCTTAGAAAATACAGACCGGCCATTTTCGAGAACAATACGAAGGTCACTTTTATATTTTTCAATATTCTGCTCATGGTCTTTGTCACGACCCTGATCGTTAAGTACGATGAGACCTATATATTCGCAGTCCCCCTGTGTATCCTTCCGTTACTGCAAAAGACCTTTTTCGATGCCCGCACCGGCTTGTTTGTCCACGTACTCACCGTACTGATACTGGGCTTCGTAGTTCCGAATAGTTTCGAATATATTTTTCTGCAGATAGTTGCAGGTATCGTAACGATCTTAACGGTTTCAGAACTCTACAAACGGGCCAATCTGTTTATTACCGTAAGTCAGATAACCTTAATCTATGTAGCGGGCTACCTTGCCTTCCACCTGATACACGAAGGGAATTTGGATACTATCGTGTGGTTTACCCTGGGGCTGTTTTTACTGAACGGTATGATAACCCTATTTGTGCAGCCCTTGATATATGTCTATGAAAAAATTTTCGGATTGGTATCCGATGTGTCCCTCTTGGAACTTTCCGATACGAATTCCAAACTCCTGAAAGAACTCTCGAACAAGGCGCCAGGTACCTTTCACCATTCCCTACAAGTGGCCAATCTTGCGGAAGCCGCGGCCAACGAAATCGGCGCCAATGCTATGCTCGTTAGGGTAGGGGCCCTTTACCATGATATCGGCAAAATGTTGCATCCCACCTTTTTTACCGAAAACCAAATTACCAATGTGAACCCGCACGACGAATTAATGCCAAAGGAAAGTGCAAAAATCATCATAGATCATGTAATCAACGGCATAGAAATGGCGAGGAAAAATAACTTGCCAGATAGGGTCATAGATTTTATACGCTCTCACCACGGTACCACAGTGGTCTATTATTTTTTTAAAAAGAAGCAAGAAGAGGGGGAAGATGTTGACGACGAAGATTTCAGGTATCCCGGACCTCTGCCTTTTTCGAAGGAAACGGCCATTTTAATGATGGCGGATTCCGTGGAGGCTGCTTCAAAAAGCCTGAAAAATCCTACTTTTTTGATTATCGACGAGTTTGTAGATAAAATTATTGCGGGCCAGATGGCAGCCGACCAGTTTATAAATGCCAATATCACCTTCAGGGAAATAGAGCAAATCAAAAAAGTTCTCAAGCAGAAACTAACGAATATCTATCATTTACGGGTAGAATATCCTGAATAGGATCTCCTAAAAGTCGGCGGGAAAAAAGTCACCGAATATTTGTGTAATCATTACGGAAAAATGTAAATTTGCAACCGCAATTTAAGCGAGAGTTCATTCAGTTAATAGAGGAGAGGTGCCGGAGTGGTAACGGAGCAGATTGCTAATCTGTCGACGCGCAAGTGTCGCATGGGTTCGAGTCCCATTCTCTCCGCAATTCCCAAGTAAATACCTCGGGGTGTAGCGTAGCCCGGTTATCGCGCCTGCTTTGGGAGCAGGAGGCCGCAGGTTCGAATCCTGCCACCCCGACGAATGAAATTAGAGCCCTGATTATCGGGGCTTTAATTTTTTACAAACCTCCCAAATCGCCTAAAAACCAGTGCGGTCGAGACCTATACTATTCGGTTACCTATTCACATTCTTTCTTCTCGTAAACCCTGTCTTTATTGAGTTTAGTATTTCAAGTTCTCGGGGAACTAGGATGAGAACTTTTGCGGCATTTTTACATCTAGCAATATCATTATCTCCCTATTATAAGAGTTATTAGAGTTTTCTTATTTCCTGCACTTTTTAGCATTTACTTCCTAGAAAACCGAAAAAACCACCATTCTCACCGAGTTATATCCTTTATAAAGCCCTGAAGATTGAAGAAATTTGTCCTAAAAAACTGATTATGGGGAATTATAGATTTAATTGGATAGCTTTAATAAAGAATCTTGGGATGCCACTATGGTATAATGTTATCGTTCCCTTGGTAATCTATTACCTGCTCCGCTACTTCGGGTCCGGGGCATTGGAATCATTACTGTTGGGTGCATTGCCACTTATCGGTTATCAAGTTTTTCTGTTTCAGAAAAACGGAAGAATCGATATTTTGGGAAAAATAGCACTGGCCATTTTAGGTGTAAGTATCCTAACTGCCATTATTACCGGTAGTGCCCGGTTTATGCTTGCCAAAGCCGGATTCTTTACCGCTATGATCGGATGTTACTTTCTACTTTCCCTACGATTCAAAAAACCATTGGCATTTACCTTAGCTTCCTATTTTTTTCATAAAATGAATATAACAGAAGTCCATCTGGACTATCTCTACGACCGCAACCCTGATTTTAGAAAGGTCTGGAGAACTTCGACCCTAATCTGGGGTATCGGGATTTTATTGAACGCTCTTATCATATTCCTGATGGCCTACTTTTTGCCGGTGGACATTGTCCCTGCCCTAAGTGCTTTGATTCATTTGCTAATATTTATAGCACTTCAACTAATATCCAACCTATACTATCATAAAAAGAAAGTATGGGAAATTCTATTCAAGAAAAACGGTTTTTAAAATTGATTATTTCTGCCCCAAAGCGGTAAACAGCAAAAATTACCTTTTTACCCAGTTTTACCCTGACATTTTTGACGAATTTGTAAAGAATTTTGTTATCCAATTTAAATGGAATAAAAATCCAAATATGTATACAATAATTTATTACCTCCTTGCAGTTTTGATTAACCTTACGGCCAGTATTGCTATGGCACAACAAAATAATGACCTTGGCAGAGCCAAGGAAATCATTTCCGACCTTGATTCCATTGTCGCGCCCGGTGGGGTTCAGGAATCCTATCAGGTACTGGTGGGCGGCGAGAATCAATGGGTCTATGTTAGGGGACAGGATAAAGTCAACCCCATTATCCTTTTCATCCACGGTGGTCCCGCTTCGCCAATGGCTCCGCTTTCGTGGGCCTTTCAGCGTCCTATGGAGGAATACTTTACCGTGGTTCAATACGACCAAAGGGCATCGGGAAAGACCTATCGGAGCAATGACACCCTTGGTTTGGGAAAAACCATCCGGATAGACCAATATTCCGACGATGCCATTGAAATTGCGGAACAGATTAAGAAGAGGTATCACAAGCAAAAAATCATACTGATGGGCCATAGCTGGGGAACGATAGTTGCTATGGAGGCAGTTCTAAAGAAACCAGAGCTATTTTACGCCTATGTGGGTGTTGGCCAGGTAATAAATGCCAAGGAAAACGAACGCATCAGTTTTGAATATGCGATGCACGAAGCGGAAGAACACCACAATGACAAGGCATTGGCCGAACTTGAATCCATCGCCCCCTATCCGGGCGATCGGCCCATTACCCGAGAGCGTGTAATCAAGGCACGCAGATGGGCCCAATATTACGGGGGACTGTCAGCATTCAGAGATAGTTTTGATTATTACTTCAACGTGCCAAAACTTTCCCCTTACTATACTGAAAAGGATGTAAAGGCAATCAACGAAGGTAGTGTCTTTACCCTTGGACGTCTGTTACCGGCATTTTTAAATGTGGACTTTACTGAAGTAACCGAATTTCCAGTTCCCGTATTTATGTTTATGGGAAGGCACGACCAAACCACCCCAACGGCCCCGACCGCTAAGTGGTTGGATAATGTGGATGCTCCCCTAAAAAAAGGAATCTGGTTCGAGCATTCCGCCCATTTGGTTATGTTGGAAGAACCGGGAAAAATGCTTGTTACGCTCCTCAATGAGGTAAGGCCATTGACAAAGGAAAATAAATAGAAAATGAACAGTAAGGAAACCTTGTACGGACAAACAAAAGATGCCTACAACTGGCTGGACCGACTGCTCGATACTATCCCCATTGAGAGATGGTAAAGGACAACATACGAACTGGCCACCAATGTAACCTGGCAGATCGGACACTTGACAATGGGCATCTATTACCATTCCGTTATGGCCGCAAAAGGGCATCATCCGGAGGTTATGGAGGAAATCCCCTAAAAGAGTACAATTATTTGTTTAAAAGAGCATTACCTACGGAGGTCATAGGAAAAATCGAGGCAAAAAAGTTAAGGGATCAATGATCCTTGTGCAGCAACTATCGTTGGAAACCATTGGAGAACTTTTAGAAAACGAACTGGAGCAGTCATTGGAAAAATTGCAACCTCCACATCCTATTGCCAAAACCAAGTACGAGGCCTTGGACTGGAACATAAAACATACGATGTGGCATTGTGGCCAATTGGCAATGATAAATCGAATAATTAGCTAGCACCTTGATCTTAATTCAGATGTAACAATGGGCAATCATAATTTCAGGGCAGAACTAAAGATAATAGGCATTAATCCCTTTGTTTTTTTGCCAGAGCACATCCTAAATGTCATTTTTAAAGATGCAGGGAAAAATAAAAGTCCCATTCCCGTTAAAGGAACTATCAATAAAAAGCGATATCAGCAAACCCTTGTCAAATATAAGGGAGCTTGGCGGCTGTATATCAATCTGCAAATGCTGCAAAATTCCCCACAGCGAATCGGAGAAATCATAGAAGTGGACATTGCATTCGATCCATCCGATAGAACTCTTGAAATTCATCCCAAACTGAAGAATGTATTGGACGGCAACCCGAAAGCCAATGAAAAGTTCAACAGTATTCCACCCTACCTGCAACAGGAAATAATCCGTTATATCACCAACTTGAAGACCGAAAAAAGCGAGGACAGGAACGTGGAAAGAGCCGTACAATTTCTGCTGGGAAAAGGGAGCTTTGTGGGAAGGAAAAAAATCTGAGAGATTGTTAAAACAGATAAATAGGCGGTTTATTTTTTTCTATAGGTTAATGGGGTCGTGCCGACCTCTTTTTTAAATGCCTTTGAAAAATAAGAGGCATCGGGAAACCCTAACTGCAAGGAAATTTCCTGAGCCGTCATCGTAGTCTGTTTCAAAAGGCTTTTGGCCTCCATAAAAAGGACATCGTTTATAATGCTTTTTGCGGATTTTCCCGTTTCGGAAAGCAGAAACTCGCTCAGGTATTTAGGGGTAATGTTCATTTTATCCGCGTAAAATCGCACCTGCTTTTCTTCCCGAAAATGTTGTGCGACCAGGGACCTGAATTTTCGCACCTGCTGCTCCTTTATGGATAGGTGGTGTTTGCTGGCCAATGCCTCAGCTTCGGACAGTTTTTGGATATAGGTCAATAGGGAGTAGGTAAGACCCGCGACCATTTCCTTTTCCTTTTCAAAGTCTCGCATCAGTTCAAACAGCGCTCTTAATTTTTGATGCTCCTCGTCGGATAAATGGATGACGTGCTGCCCCCCGGGCAGAAAGAACGACAGGGAAGACAGATATTCGGGAGCCGTAACCCCTTCCAGCAAGGCCTCCCTGAACAATATGGTGTGTGTGGGCGTATCCGAACCTACTACCCACTCGGAAACAATGCCCTTCCCCAATAGGATAAGCGATTTCTCCTTGATTAAGTATTCCTCGCTGGAAACCTTGATGTGTACGTTTCCACCGGAATCTGTCAAGGCAATGCCGTAAAAAAAATTCCGTATCGGAAATTCGATATTCGCTTTCCGGTACACCGAACCCGGAACCAACATATAGGGCTCTTGGCTGTCACCGAAAAAATTCTCTTTTAAGTATCGGTACACATCAAAAGACGTTAGGTCCATTCGCTTTTTCATTACATATTATAAAATTTACCTTAATAAGCTGCAAAAATACCTAAAAAAGTTGATAATAACAGAAAAAAGTACCATTTAAGCGGAACTGTTGCCATACGGTACTAAACAGGATTTATGCACTTTTGAATCCTTAGTAATTGCGAATACAAGCAAAGAATAAATACCCTTTTCTATAAAAATATCACTACAAAAATCTTTTCAATGAAAGCAAATTTGACACCTTTTAATATCAATGTCCCCGAAAAAATATTGGATGACCTCAAGACAAAACTATCCTTGACCCGATGGCCCGATGCACCTGAAACTGCAGGCTGGGACTATGGCACCAACCTTGGTTATTTAAAGGAGCTGACCCAATATTGGCAACATACCTACGATTGGAGGGCCAATGAGAAAATTCTCAATCAATTTTCGCAGTTCAGGGAAACCGTTGACGGGGTGGGCATCCACTTTGTATATGTGAAAGGGAAAAGCAAAAACTCGAAACCGATAATCCTGACACACGGTTGGCCGGACAGTTTCTACAGGTTCTACAAGGCCATCCCCTTGTTGACGCATCCGACGGAATACGGTATGGAAGCGGATTTTTCCTTTGACGTTATCATACCCTCTATTCCCGGTTTCGGTTTTTCTGACAAAACCGCCCTGGACGATGACCGTACCGCAAAAATCTGGAATGCCCTGATGACGGAAGTCCTTGGTTACGACACCTATTTCGCCGCCGGTGGGGATATGGGAGCCAACATTACAAAATCACTGGCCAACCAATTCCCAAAAAGGGTCAAGGCAATTCACCTTACCGATGTCGGCTATCCCAGTGGGGACGAGGATTGGTCCAAAATGTCGGAAGCGGAGCAAAAGTTTGGGCAGCTTATCCAACAATGGTTCTATACGGAAGGAGCCTTCAATATGATCCAGTCCACCAAACCGCAAACCTTG
This sequence comes from uncultured Flavobacteriaceae bacterium, assembly GCA_963764285.1. GTDB lineage: Bacteria > Bacteroidota > Bacteroidia > Flavobacteriales > Flavobacteriaceae > Pricia. Next base: position 901 of record CAVXSA010000026.1, on the reverse strand, counting down.
GCCTATGGCCTCAACGATTCCCCGGTGGGCCTTGCTGGCTGGATCCTGGAAAAATTCAATTCCTGGAGCGATAATCAGGGTGATATCGAAAACTGTTTTACAAAGGACGAACTGTTGACCAACATTATGATCTATTGGGTCACGGAAACCATCAACAGCTCGATACGGACTTACAAAAACGTGATGTTGGCAAATTTCACCGGAGGTTTGCGGTCTTCAGAATATGTGGAGACCCCAACTGGCGTTTCCGCTTTTCCGGGAGAAGCACCCGTTCCCAAGGAATGGATGGAACGCAAGGTCAACCTAAAGAAATTGAGCAGACCCGCCAAGGGAGGCCATTTTGCGGCTATGGAGGTCCCCAAACTCTGGGCAGCGGATGTGTTTTCTTTTTTTAGAAATGAGCAATAAAGGACTATGGTCGAAATTTTTAAAACGGACATCCGATCACATAAGCAGTCCGAGAGGATTCGGCGAAGATTGGAACATAGGTTCCCGGATTATCGCATAAATTTTGATTTGGAAGACCGTGATAATATTCTAAGAGTGGAGAACGTCAAAATAGAGGTCGCCCAAATAATCGAAGTACTGGCAAAATTGGAAGTCTCTTGTGAGTGGTTCAAGGATTAGAAGAATTTAAGTAAATGAAATTTAACCATACATCAGAAACATACGCAGCAATTGATTCTGCCAGAATCTATTACGAAGAAATCGGAAATCCGCAAAAACAGCCTCTGATCTTTCTGCACGGAGGATTTGGAAACATGGAGGATTTTAACGGAATTATTCCATTGCTTGAAAATGATTATCACATAATTGGAATTGATAACAGAGGGCAAGGGAAATCTACTTTGGGTAAAGGCGAACTTACCTATGCTCGACTTGAAAAGGATGTGGCGTTCAT
>CAVXSA010000025.1:0-74208 GCA_963764285.1 uncultured Flavobacteriaceae bacterium | reverse complement strand
TTCTCGCTTCCAAAAATTCGGATGCCCTTAGAAATAATTTCATCGATGTCATTAACTATTTTGGAACGTAATTTCCCAATAGCGACCGGTTTGTCCGAATTTTTCCATCGCGACAAGGTACTCGGATTAGTCTCCAAAAGTTCCGAGGATTCACCTTGGTTATAGCCTAGGAATTCTAGTACGGGGGTTATCTCGCTAAATTGGTAGGCTAACTTTTCGCTATCCAGGGCCGGTAGGAAGTGGGAGCCGGAGAGCTTCATTTTTACCGACATAAATATATTGCATTTACGTTATACAAACGTTGTAATTGCAATAATATTACGAATTTTTTGCCTTCCCACCTAATTAAACTACTACATTAACCTAGTTTTAGTTTAAAAGATGGGTTTGCGGTCAAACCCGTCCCATATAAGGGTCGGATTTGGAGGGTTTTCCCGTTTCCACCCTTCCGGAAAACCTTCGGTCGAAATTTTCGAAACCATCTATCTGTACGGAAAAATCATACCACCCATAACTTCCTCCGGCATTGACAGTAAGGTTTTTGGTGGATCCCTTTCCTATTTGTAAGGTCTGTTCGGGGTTGCCATAGACATGGTCCGACACTTTCACATTAAATTCCTTATTTGAAGAAGTATTGGAAATCGTAAGCTCTATATTACCGGAAGGTTTTTTTATAAGTCCGCTCTTCTTTTGGTAACCGCACAAAATCTCCATATCGGGATCGGTAGCATCGCCCATGAGCTCCCTGTAGAAACCATTAGGGCCATATATCCGCAGATGATAGTCCCCTCTCCTAAAATGGTCCAATGGCCATTGATAGATCAGGGTATCGCCCTTTTGCACAGCGAGCGGCCATGTCTTTACCGGCTTAAATACTTAATCTACCATCTTCGGATGTCTGCAAATAATCTCCCGGGGCATACACATTAAAGGGAGCTCCCAAGGCCGATTCCCCGAAAAAGTGGTCCGAGGCCGTAAAGGATATTTCGTAAGGATTTTTTATCCGTACTCAAGTGGCCGTTTACATAGAGTTCATACCCTAGGGCACAGGAATTCCGGATTCCCGGTTCCTGTTGGGTCATAAAGGAGGTTTTATAGAGGTCTTTCTTTGCCAATGCTATATCCGTTTGGGGAAGTGGCCGATAATCTTTGGGCAATTCCTTAAAACTGGCGTTATACACCTGCTGCATAAACGGCTCTCGTTCTATAAATTTTGGCAGTTGAACGGCCTCCCCGTTATAGGGCCTAAAACACGAGACAAGGTTACCGCTGATCGCTCTTCGCCAACTACTAATATTGCTTTCCAGAATGGGTTTTCCTGTTTTTTTTCTCAGGAATTCTTCCATGAACATGAGGGTGGAAGTAATATCACAGACTTCGGAATTTACCCAGCCCCCCTTGCTCCAAGGTGATGCTACGACCATAGGAACCCGATACCCCAGCCTATCGGGCTTTCCCTTACATCCTCGGGATTCAATCCTTCCTTGGCCATTTCTTGTTCTTGGGTCGCATATTCCTCCGAGGTGTCCAACCCCTCCGAAAGCGCGTTCCGGTCTTCTGGATCTGGAGCCACAAAGGGGGGTACATGATCAAAATAGCCGTCGTTCTCGTCATAGGTGAGTATAAAGACGGTCTTTTTCCATATCGCGGGGTTTTTGGTAAGGATATCCAAAACTTCGGAGACATACCAGGCCCCATACCACGGAGCGCTAGGGTGATCGGAAAATTTTTGGGGAGCCGCCAGCCAGGAAACGGTCGGCAACTTGCCCTGGTTGACATCCTCCCTAAATTGATGCAGAATATCGCCTTTGGGCACTTTCAGGCTGCGTTCGGTCCCCTTGTCATCATAGGTCAATGTTTCCGTTTTATGATAGTCGGGGTCGCCGATATTTGTGGTAAAGGCCTTGTTGTGCAGGTTCTTTTGGAACTCGGGTAGGTTTTTAAATTCTTCTCTTTTCCAGTTCTTTAGGACTTTCTTTATTTCTCTTTGTTCTTCTTTCTTCTCTAACAAGACCTTTCGGAGTTTACTACTTTGGTCATTGGGTAATTGGGTAATATCCGTTTCAAGTTTTTTAATTTCCGAAGGCAATTGGGCAAGCCGCTTCTTTATAAAGTTTTGGAAAGCCTTGCTATAGCGCACATTGTACTGTGAAAACCATTCCAGGTTATTATCGGTGAAATTGGCCAGTAGAGATTCGTCCTCCACCCCGGTAGGCAAACTGATTTCATTTTGGTACACTTTCCAAGAAATACCGTTTTCTTCCAAACGTTCTGGAAAAGTCTTCCAGCTTGCTTCGCTATCATAGGTGACCTCGGAATTTCGAACACAGGGTTGGGACCGTACGCTATCCCAAGATTTTCCGGTCCAAAAGAAGTTCCTGTTCGTAGTGGTTCCCGTCAGGGCGGAACAGAAATGTTGGTCAAAAACGGTAAAGGCGTCTGCCAGGGAATAATAGAAAGGAAGATCTTCCCGGGTATAATGGCCCATGGTAAGGGGCATGTCACCATATTCTTCATCCGCTTTTTTGGCTATCAACCACTGATCGTATTTGCCATGGTTGCGCGCATCTACCTGATTTTCCCATGAATGGGGCAGGCCGCCCATCCAAGTGGCCTGGGTTTCCTTGATATTCAAGCGGAAGGGCACATAGGTTTCCCCTTTTTTGTTGCTTTGAAGCCATACCGGGATCTTATTCGGCAAGGAAATGGCACGGGGGTCGTTGAAGCCCCGTACCCCCTGCAAGCTCCCAAAGCAATGGTCGAAAGAACGGTTCTCCTGCATCAAGAGAACGATATGTTCCGCATCGTAGAAGGTAGTCCCCTTGTCTGGATTGATTTCCAGTGCGCGCTGTATGGAAGCGGGCATACTTGCGGTGAGTCCCATCCCGCCCGCCAACAGACCGGCTTTTTTTAAGAAGTCTCTTCTAGTATCCATAATTGCATGAGTTTTGGTTAAAAAAGTGTTTATTTTCCATCCCCTTCGCTCTATATAATTTTATTTCAACGAAAAGAAATATAGTCCAGCCAAGCCTTTATTTCCTGGGTGTGGAGTCGATAGTTTAGGATTTCCTGAGGGATATCTTTTTCCTGGGATAAACGTGTAACGAATTCATCGATTTCGGACCCCGATGCAAAACGACCGGAAGCTATCAGTTTTTCTGACAAAAGCGTAGCGATTAACACCATATCCGACGGTTTGAATTCAGGATGGTACTGAACTCCGAAAAAGGAGGATTTTTTATAATCAAAAACCATAGCCTGTACTTTTGAATGGGAGTTATAAGCGAGGATAACGGCATTTTTGGGAGCTTTCACCACTTCGTCAAAATGGATGCAAAGGGCGGAATATCCCGACTTTCTTTTCGAAAAAAATGGACTTTTAAAACCGGCGTCGGTCAAAGTGATGTCTTCGGCAACACCAAATTCCAAACCCTTATTACCGTGCGCAATCTCTCCGCCTGCAACGGTGGTCGCTACCTGCAAGCCCCAGCAACTTCCGTATAAGGGGATGCCGCTTTCAAAAATAGTTTCGGCAAAATGGAGTTGGTCGGTTACCGCAGGGATATTTTCCGTTACGCTTAAAGAACTACCCGTCCACAGTATCCCATCATATTTTGTCAATTGCTTGGCCGTGGGTAAATCTGTATATCCATCGGCCGGAAAAACGACCTCCGTACCTACGCTGGGCCATAAAAAATGGAGCATTTCCTTGAAAAGAAGATGATAGGGTTTTATCCCAAAAGCCTTCCTCTGCACCCGAGTCTCTTCATTATTACCTTCAACAATTAGGAGCTTCATGCTATAAACTGTTTATCTCACCCGTGACGGCGGCCCTGAACAAGTGCTCCAAATCCTCGGACTTCAAGGGTCTGGCGTTCGTTGGGGTAGAGGGATCTAGGGATGCCATTTTCCCGATTCTTTGCGCCTCATCTTCGTTGATTCCTATTTCCCGAAGGGTATGGGGTATCCCCAAATCTTTTCTAAGTTGTAAAATATAGTCCAATACCCCGTCCGTGCCCTGTCTTTGAAGGTCTAATACTTTACTTAAATACCCCATCTTTTTCTCGATGACCGATGAATTCTGCTTGAGGGCATAAGGCAATAGGATCGCATTGAGCAAACCGTGCTCTTTATTATAGATTGCACCCAACTGGTGCGCGATCGAATGTACGGACCCCAATCCCTTTTGAAAAGCTGTGGCACCCATGGCAGCGGCCACCAACATTTGTCCCCTTGCCTCTATATCGGATCCCTTGCTAAATGCGGTAGGCAGATACCTGGCGACGATCCTGATAGCTTCTATGGCAATCCCGTCTGCCATGGGGTGATATCCAGGGGCACAATAGGCCTCTAGGGCGTGTACCATGGCATCTACTCCTGTCCAGGCGGTAATATGGGGCGGTAGCCCAAGGGTCAATTCGGGATCCAGAATCACCAGCCTTGGTAACATGTTCGGATGGAAGATAATCTTTTTCAACTGCAATTTTTCATCCAAAATTACGGAAGCCCTACCCACTTCTGACCCCGTTCCTGCCGTGGTAGGAAGTGCAATTATGGGTGCGATTCCGGCCGGGCTCGCCCGTGACCAGTTGTCGCCTACATCCTCAAAATCCCACAAAGAACGGGATTGACCTGACATAAAGGCAATGGCCTTTGCCGCATCCAGGGCAGAACCACCGCCGAACGCAATGACCCCGTCATGTCCATTTTCATTGTAGTGCGTTACCCCGTTCAATACATTGGCTTCTGTGGGGTTGCCCTGTACATCGTTATAGGTAGTAAAATCTATACCTGCCTTTTTTAGTATTCTCTTGGCTTTTTCAAAGATGTCCAACTTTACCAAACCATTATCGGTAACCAACAAGGGTTTTTTAATTCCCGTTTTTTGACAGGACAAAGGCAGGTCGTTTATTCTACCAACCCCGAACCAGATCGTAGTAGGAAAATTCCAATTCGTATTCATTAATTCCATCGTTGATTCTCTGTTTAGTCATGCAAAATTAGTGAGGTCGTCTTGGGTTTTTCTTTTACCGAAAATATCGGTTCCAAACAAAAACTCAAGACGGCGTCAGGAGTAGAATATTCTATTTTCAGGTGATTTCGCGAAAATGATAGGATTTTACCTTGGTCAGATGATCATATCCAAACTTTGAAAGGCTGACGCCCCGCCCCGAATCCTTGAATCCTGTCCAAGCCAAGGCAGGGTCTAGGTAGTCACATCGGTTCATGTATACGGTACCTGCCTCAATACGATTCCCTATCCTCTCAGCTTGGTCCATATCGACCGTCCACACCGAGGCGGTAAGTCCATATCGGGAATCGTTCATCAAGCGAACGGCTTCATTATCGTCTTTTACTTTCATGATTCCCACCACGGGGCCAAAACTCTCCTCGGTCATGATCTCCATGCCGTGGTCAACCTCTACCAAAACATGCGGCGATAGATAGGGAGTCCCTTTTTGGGACAAGGGAAACAGGTTTTCGTCTATCAACGATCTTGCCCCTTTTTTCATGGCCTGTCCGATTTGGCCCCTGACAAAATCGGCCGCTTCCGTTTTTACCATGGGCCCTAGATTGGTTTCCTTTTCCAATGGATTACCAAGTCGATATTGCTTGGCCAGGCTTACAAAGCCCTCGACAAACTTGTCGTACAGGGTCTCATGAACGTAAATCCTTTCAATGCCACAACAGGATTGCCCGCTGTTGAAAAACGATCCATCGACCAAGTTTTCGATACTGTACTCCAAATTGGCATCGGCCCTCACATAGGCGGGATCTTTCCCCCCTAATTCCAATCCGCAGGGTATAAACGAATCCGACAGCGCGTGTTGTACCGCTATCCCCCCCTTTACCGATCCGGTAAAGCAGACTCCCGCTAACTTAGGATCGGCAATGAGCTTGGCCGTGTTTTTGTGATTTAAATGTAAAATTTGGAATACCCCTTTCGGTAGTCCGGCCCTCTCTGCGGCCTGGGCATACCTTTCCGCCACCAAAGGGGTCTGAAAAGAGTGTTTCAAGATGACTACGTTCCCGGCCATAAGGGCGGGAACTATAGCATTTACGGAGGTCAGGAAGGGATAGTTCCAAGGGCTCAACACAGCGACGATACCCAATGGAACACGAGCCACCACTCTTTTTCCCGGACTCTGATTATCGAGGGCATAAGGGGCCAAAGCCTCCTCGGCTATTCCGATCATGTAGTTGGCACGATCCCCAAAACCCTTAATTTCTCCGGGCGACTGACCCAAGGGCCTTCCCATCTGCCAGGTAATCTCATTGGCGATATCCTCTTTATGGGTTACGATCTCCTTTACGAAAGCGGTCACGTAACGCGCTCTTTCGGAAATGGATAGAGCGGCCCAGACGGCACAAGCCTCATCGGCTAAGCGGATAGTGTTCTCGATTTCCTTTGGCCCGTGTTCCTTGGTGGTGCAGTACACCTTGCCGTCTATCGGTGAAATGGTATCCCTAATCATATGATTTCAAAATATCTCATTAATTGCCAATCCGTTATGGCCTTGCGTTGTTGTTGGTCTTCCCACTCCCTGGTGTATGCGTAATGATCGACAAAGGCATCTCCGTACAAATCGCGGGCCGGCTTGGAATTTTTAAATTTTTCGGCAGCCTGCGATAGCGTTCTGGGCAATTGAAGTTCATCGGGAAAGCTCATTTCATAAGCATTTCCCTTAACCGCGGCCTCGGGCTCTATTTTATTTTCAATCCCCCATATCCCGGAACCTATGGCCGCTGCCAATGCTAAATGCGGATTAATATCGGCGGCGGAAACCCGGTATTCTATCCGTTGGGCCGTAGGGCTTCCCGGGATGGCGCGAATCGCGCAAGTTCGGTTATCGATGCCCCAGGAGGCCACGGTAGGTGCCCAAAAGCCGGGGATAAGCCGAGTATAGCTATTGCAGGTAGAAGCGACCATGGCCAACACTTCCGGCATTAGCTTTTGCTGCCCCCCAATAAACCAACGCATCACATTCGACATGTTATCGGTATCGTTGCTCTCGTAAAATGCGGACGACCCATCCTTTTTCTGTAGGGAGATATGAATATGACCGGATTGGCCGGGATACTTTGGCGACCATTTGGCCATAAAGCCTGCCATCATATTATGCCGCTGCGCCCAGACCTTCATAAAGGTTTTGAAAAAAACACCGTTATCGGCCGCTCTCAAAGCATCGGAGTGCTCTATGGCCCCTTCATAAACACCTGGCCCCGTCTCTGTATGAAGCCCCTCCAAGGGCATTCCCATTTCCTCGGTCAGTTCCATTATTTCATGGTAAAAGCTGGCGTGGGAGGAGCAGCGCAGTACGGAGTATCCGAAATTGCCCGGGGTGATCGGTTCCAAATTCATAAAGTTTTTATCCCGTGCGGATTTTGGGGTCTCGTTGAACAGAAAAAACTCGAATTCAAAGGCCGCAGTGGCCGAATACCCCAAGCCGTCCAAGCGTGCCAAAGTCTTTTTGAGAATGGATCTTGGACACACCTTGGCCGCTTCGCTTTCCGAAAAATCAGCTAAAAGAATAACCGACTTGTTGCTTTCGGTGGGCAGCATCCTTAAGCTGGAAGGGTCTATGCTAGCCTGGGTATCCGTAAAACCATTTTTCCAACCGGTAAAGGAATCCTCTTTATATAGGTCATCGTTAGAATCCCATCCGAAGATGACATTACAGAAGCCAAAGCCTTTGTCCAAAGCGGAGAGAAACTTATTGGCATTCACATATTTGCCCCTGAGCACACCGTCAATATCGACAACGGCCAATTTCACATTTTTTATTTGATGTTCCTCGATATATTTTTTGACGGTTTCGGTATTCATTTTTCTTTCTTTTGTATCCTTTTATGGATGGCTAAAGTTAAATATTTCGACCCATACCACATCGAATAGTCTCCGGGGCTCAAATTAAATTTCTTTTTTTGTCTCATGCTCCAGGGCAAACTCCTCCTCTGGGGAAAGAATCAAACGATGTCTGCCCCTCAGCCCAAAATAAAGAAGCCCGATCGCCAGGTATGCCATGGCAATGAATACCGCCGTTCTATACGACTTGTCTTGCAACTGGTAGTAGATAATTACGGCGGCAAGAAAAATAGTCACCCACGCCCCTATATTGCCAAATGGGCTCACATAAGGCCGATACATGGTAGGTTTTCTTTTTCGCAATAAAATGAACGAGCCACTTTGTAGAATATAGGAAAGCATTGCACTAAAAACAGCGATATTCAATAAGGCTCCGCCCACAAAGACCTCACTTTCGTTGCCGGCCAGAAAGCGGGTGATCATCAAAACCGCAAATCCGATCGCAGAACCCAAAATCAGGGCAGAATAGGGCGTTTTTCTTTTGCTGTGCGTTATGGAAAAGAACACCGGGAAATATCCCGCCCTTGACAAAGAATAAATTTGTCTTCCAAAGGCGAAAATAATAGTATGAAAGGATGCCATTAATCCAATGGAAGCCACTAAGGCCAAGATCTTGGCGATATCATCCCCAAACAACACTTTAAAACCATCCAGCAAAGGTTCGCCGGATTGCGACAAGGCATAGGATCCCAGGTGGGACCGAGGCATTCAGCCACAACATTAAGAAGGCCGATATAATCAAGGTGATCATCCCATACGTCAGTCCCTTCGGCATATCCTTTTTGGGATCCATAGATTCTTCGGCCGCCAAGGGCAGCTGTTCGATCGCCAAAAACAGCCAGACCGCAAAAGGCATGGCTTTTAGTGCTCCGGAGAGTCCGAAGGGAAAAAATGCGCCCCCACCGCCTTTCAAATGTTCTACCTGCCCGTTCGCACCCGCCTTGATATCTAATGCGTATGTGGTAAAATCTACGCTGGCAAGGGATGAAATCCAATACACCACCAGGCACCCCAATGCCAACAACGTAAGTGCAACGGTAAAGCGAAAGGATAGCTCCACCCCAACAATATTCAGACCGGTAAAAACCGCATAAAAACCGAACCACCAGAGGGGCAGCAGATCCGGAGAGGTCTCAAATATGCCGGACATGTAATGACTGAGGAAAAAGACAATGACCGCCGGCGTCAAAATAAACTCCAAATTCTCCACCAAACCGGTAAAAAAACCGCCCCAAGGCCCCATGGCTGACCTAGCAAAGGAATAAGCCCCGCCGGTATGCGGCAGGGCGGGCGACATTTCAGCGACGCTTTGGGTAAGACCTATGTACATAACCGCCACCAAAACCGTGGCAAGGAACATACCGCCCCATCCGCCGGAGGCCAAACCAAGGTTCCATCCTGAAAAATGACCTGAAATCACCGCGCCGACCCCCAGGGCCCATAACGACCAGACACCCGCATGTCGTTTAAGTTCCCTGGACTCAAAATACGATTTGTCCATTTTCTTGTACTTCACGCCTTTTGCCATGTTATTTTTTTAAATTGAATTCATTAAGACTTTTAGTTTGGAACCGAAAACACTCACTTCTGTTAACGGGTGATAGCAGGGTCCCAAGGTTCAAAAATGGCGAAATAGGGCTGCAAAATGGAATTTGAAGGTAATAGAAAAAGTCTAAATGAGCTCATTATGGGTTGTAATGAAATATGCGGTTAAAGGAAAAACTCGAAATGGGTCCGCTATGGATCAGGCTCATAAACAATGGGCTTTTTTCAATAGGTTTCCACCAAAATTCCAGATTATCTTGAATTGGTTTGGCTCAACTATATGGGGGTTTGTTCACGGAAGCTACCACTTAGTTACTGATTACCTTCGGTAGTATCCCACCACAGCCTGGTATTCAAATCGTCTCCGCCCATATGGTTAACAGCTTCCTGATAGTTGGCATTATTAGTGGATTTAACATCATTGGGATACAGAAAGCGTACGGGAACCTTTCGGTTGTTGGCGGCATCCACGCCGGGAACTATTTCGGGCATTCCCGTCCGTCTCCAATCGGACCAGGCCTCAAAGCCCGTATAAAAAAGGGCGATCCATTTCTGAAGGGCTACTTTTTCCAATTTTTCCGTTGTAGACCCCGAGTAATCCACATCTGCCTGTTGGAGATAATCCTCCAAATCAAAGTTTTGAAGGTCGGTCGCTATTTCGTTCCATCCACCGGCGATAATCCGGTCCGTATAATATTCAAATGATGCCCGTATGCCGTTTTCATAATATTGCCCGGCATCACCCACTGAAACGAAATTACGTTCCCGCGCCTCCGCCAGAATAAATTGAAGTTCCGCATAATCCATTATTATGGTCTGGGAGGCCGTTGGGGAAGCATTTTCCTCATCACAAGCCCGACAGGTCAGCAGTACTCCTAAACGGGAAATAAAATTGGAGCCCGCCTCCGCCGGATTTCCCGACGGACTATAACTTAGTGCCGCAGCATCGTCCAGTCCGTTCGGCATACCCACATAATCATCCAGATTCTCCGAATAAATACCTTCTCCCGATGCAGAGGTAGGCTGTGCGTAAACAATCAGCCGCCGGTCGTTCAACGCCTTTAACCGAGATTCCAAGGTCAAACTCAGCCGAACTTCGTCAAAACTTCCCGAACGGGTATCGAATTTAGGCTGGGGATCGTCGGAATTCCATTGGATCGCGGCATTATCCATATTCCCTTCAAAAATAGGATAGGTATTGGGGTCGCTAACAATTTCGTTCATACCGGCTACGGCCGTTGCGCTATCTACGTTACTAATGCGCATCAAAAGTCGCAAACGGAGCGAATTGGCAAATTTCCGCCATTTGTACACATCACCACCGTAGAGAATATCCCCAGAAATATTGTCCGCACCGGTTAAAATCCGGTTCGCGCTTTCTAGGTCTGCAAGTATTCCGCTGTAGATTTCCTGTTGTGGGGTGAATGCGGGGGTGATATTATCCTCGGTGATTCCCTCGATGGCATGTGTGTAAGGAACATCGCCATAGGCGTCGGTCAGATAGGAATATATCCACGACTTAATAATGAGGCCTACCCCGTAATAATTCTGCAAGCCGGTATTTTCTTCTGTTTCCCTAAGAACATTTTCAATATCCCGCATACTATCATAAGCATCAAAATAGGGGTTGTCCGTCGGCGACCAGTTATATCGATCCCCTGAAGTGAACTGAAGTCTGGCACCGTACTGTACTACGGTAAAGCCCTCTTCCCAGCCCTGATTCCCCCAGTTATAAGCCATTTGACGCAAAACGCCCGGCAGCAAAAGTTCTGGGGAGGCTTGCTCGGGAAAGTTTGGATTCTGGTTGATTTGTTCGAAATCCTCGGTGCATCCCCAAAAACTTACCAATCCCAGTATAGCAATGAAACACGCTGCTGCTTTTTTCTGTATGTTTTCCATTTTCTATGGTATTAAAAATCAATTTGTAAATTAAAGGTGAAGGTTCGGGTGCTGGGGTAAGACATGTTCTCTATGCCCGGTTGTAAAGTACCTCCCGCAAGAGCCGCTGTTTCCGGATCAAAATGCGGGTTATCCGTCCAAAGCAATAGATTTCTTCCCGTCACCGAAAATCGAGCTTTCGCGATAGGGAGCCTATCTACAAAGCGTCCGGGTAACGAATATCCTAAAGTAACCTCCCTTAATTTTGTATAGGAAGCATCATATTTGGCGGCCTCAATGTTATCGCGTTCATAGTAGCGGTTGTTGTAGGTTCGGGCATCCACATTGGTAGTGTTGGGCGTGAACACCCCCGGCGATGTCTCCTGCACTCCTTCCGCAACTATTCCCGTTTCTCGACCTTCCAGTGTTTCCTTGAGCTGACCCGATGTGGAGCCAATAATCTTCGTAAAAGAAGACACGATCCCCCCTTGCCGGATATCGAACAAAAACCCAAGATCGAATGCCTTGTATCTAAAACTGTTCAGAATGCCCAAGGAGTAGTCGGGCGCGTAATCGCCTTGATAGACTAGATCGTCGGTACGTAATGGAATACCATTATTGTCGATAATCAACTGCCCAAAAAACTCGCTGTTTGGGTCTTCGACCCTTTGAAATCCCCTGCCGTAAATCGCACTTATCGACCCCCCTTCCCTAGCTTGGATATAAACGTTGTTTCTTTCGGTCAAGGTATAATTTACTCCTCCCAGATCGGTGACCTCGCTTCTATTTCTAGAAAAATTGAAGGTGCTGTTCCATGTAAAATTATCATTACGGATCGGGACTATGTTCAAAATCGCTTCGAATCCGTAATTGCGAACTTCCCCGGCATTGATAAGCTTACTGGTGTAGCCACTGGAAATATCCGTGCTTATCGGAATGATCTGGTTTTTCGTTCTTCCATCGTAATAGGTCGCATCGAGATTAAGCCGGCTCTGAAATAATCGTAGGTCCAGACCGAATTCATAGGAAGATGTAATTTCCGGTTTTAGATCGGCGTTAGGGATCAACCGGGATTCGGTCAATACCGGATTATCGCCAAAAGGAGTTTCATTGGTAAAAAAACTGGCCAATCTATACGGATCCGTATCATTGCCCACCTCGGCATAGGCCGCCCTCAATTTCGCAAAGGACACAAATTCAGGCATTTTGAAAATATCGTTTGTGATGGCACTCAAGGTCGCGGAAGGATAAAAATAGGAATTGTTGTCCGTAGGCAATGTGCTGGACCAATCGTTTCTTCCGGTCAGATCTAGATAGAGTTTGTCGTCATAGGCAAATCGTGCGAAACCGTAGAGACTATTAATGCGTTTTTCGCTGTTATTGACCGATACTTCCAAAGGTCGGCGGGTATTGTTGAAGGAATAGATTCCGGGATTGATCAGCTCCGGGGCTACCGTCTGCTTATAATCTTGATTGCGCCGCATTTGGTTGCCACCCGCTGAAATATTTATATTGAATTTTTCGTTGAACGTCTTGTCATAGGATAACAGGAAATCGGTATTTGATTCCTCAAAGTACACATCATCTTCCCGGTAGTAGCCCAAGGGAAAGCGCTGGGTACTAAACGCCCGTTTTTTAGCCCTAAGTTCACTATAAAAATCCCTTCCCGTTCGCAGCAAAAGATTCCAGTGATCGTCAATCTTATAGTTCATGCTTACATTGCCATAGACCCTGTCTTTATCCTGTGAATTGGTGTTTTCAAATACATTGAAAAAGGGATTGTCATGGTAATTGTAATTGTAGTTGAACTGTTGCTGGTCTTCCTGCCCGACCATCCAATAGTCCCTTAGACTATCCGTATTCAATTGGCGCCCATACCATATGAAAAGATACATAACGCTTTCGGTGCCATAACTAATAGAGGGCCGGTTCCCGCTATCCGATTTGATATAATTTATATTGGAATTGATGGTCACCTTATCGGTCAGGTTTAGGCCACTGCTAACACTGAAACTATTTCTTTTAAGATCTGTATTGGGTACGATACCTTCTTGATCTAAGTTTTGATAGGAAAAACGGATATTGCCCAGATCTCCCGATTTCGATATGGCGATGCTGTTCGTCTTCGTAAATCCGGTATTGAAGAAGTCTCTGGTATTGTCGGGGTGGGAAACCCAGGGGGTAGCGGTAATGGGCGCATCGCTCACTAAATCTCCGCCGCGAGTTCCATCGGTACGTGGGGAATCAAACTGCGGAATTAACAGCCCTGCATCCAATTTAGGCCCCCAGCTTTCATCCACGCCATCGGAAGTACCGCCGCCGCTACCATCCACAAAGGCAAATTGTCCGTTGTTCCCTTGCCCGTACTCATTTTGCCAGTCTGGCATCAACAGCACATTTTCTATCGTGACCCCGGAATTTATCGAAATGCCCAGTCTTCCGTTTTTGTTGCTGCCTTTTTTAGTGGTAATAATAATCGCTCCGTTTGCGGCACGCGAACCGTAAAGTGCGGCTGCGGCGGGACCTTTCAACACGTTTATCGATTCTATATCCTGTGGATTAATCTCAGATGCCCCATTTCCGTAATCCACATCCTGGGTACCCGCCCCTGAAGACCCCACTATTTCATTACTGATCGGCGTGCCGTCAACTATGAACAACGGGGAGTTTCCGTTAATATTCAGGGAGGCATCGCCACGAATGGAAACTCTTGCCGATCCCCCTACGCCAGAAGGACTGTTTGTTATCTGGAGTCCGGCCACCTTTCCCGAAATACCGTTCAATAAATTGGGTTCCCTGGCAGATGTAACTTCTTCGGAATCCAGTTCTTGGGAAGCATACCCCAAGGATTTCTTTTCACGTTTGATTCCGAGCGCCGTGACCACGACCTCGCTCAATCCCGTAGCACTCTCCTCCAATTGTATGTTTAGGTCTGTCTGACCATTTAAAACAATTTCCTTAGTGGTAAAGCCAATGTAGGAAATGACCAAGGTAGCATTTCGTTCAGTTAGGCCTAATGAAAAATGGCCGTCAAAATCGGTTTGAACCCCATTGGATGTGCCTTTCTCAAGAACGTTCGCCCCCGGCAAAGGCTGGCCTTCTTGATCCAAAACCGTACCGGTCACCTCGGATTGCTGAGTTAAAAGAATTTCGGGTACAGCATACTTTGAATCCCATCCCTTAATGGGTTTCTCCCCATATACCCCGCTAGCGTGTATTTGACTGATAGAAACAATCGCCAAAACGAAAGTCAGCTTTAGTTTCCTTTCACAGAGCAGCTGAATAGGAATAAATTTCCCTCGCTCAAATAGTGTTTTCATTTTATTAGGAGTTTAGTTGGTTAATCGAATAATTCTCGTGTCTATGTAAAATCTACGATCTTGCCCTGTTCTGAAAGTTACGTCTCTGGGGTCCTTGAGCTGCGTCCTATTCGGAATTAAATCTTGGGTAGTAACTACCAAAATTGACTTCCGCCCCCTGCGTTCAATAGGGTATCTAGAACTCCTAGGATTGCTTCATCCTATTAAGCTACTCGCTTCTGATATCAGTACGAATTTACCGTAATTATGATTTATATAATATATTTGTACTTTAAAATATTTTATTTTAGGAAATAAAACTACGAAATTCCAGATTTAAAATGTTTTCTATATTGTTTTTTAAGAAAAATATTTATTTTTTAGTTTAAAACTACTGCATAATGAAACTTGACAACAAAGACCTCAAAATATTGGCGCTTTTGCAAGAAAACGCCAATATCAGTAATAAAGAGATTGCCGAGGCTACCAATCTTACGGTAACGCCTGTCTATGAACGCATCAAGAAACTGAACGCCGCAGCGCTCTTGAGAAAGAAAGTGTTTTTATTGAACCGAAAAAAGCTGGGTTTACATATTATGGTTCTGGTAATGGTTAGTATCGATAAACATTCTGGCGAAGACGCCTCTATTTTTATGAATGAAATCAAAAAAATTCCAGAAGTTGTAGAATGCCTACATATTACCGGCGCCTTCGATTTTCAACTGAAGGTTTACACCAAGGACATCGACCATTACCATGAATTCAACTTTAAAAAGTTGGCGGCGATCAAGAATATTCGAAAAATGGAGAGTTATTTCGTGATGAAAGAAGTGGTCAATACGACGAGTTTGCCTTTTTTTAAAAAAGATTGACTCCCGCATCCCAGAAGGTAAAGGGTTAAATGTAATTACCTATAGAAAAGGGATAGACTTGATGAAGGCCTATCCCATGTAAAACGTGGTTGTTCGATACCCAATTAATGAAGGTACTTACGTGATTCTGCCCAATGAAACCTTTTGCTGTCCTTAAAATTGGAAAAGTGGGTAAATCTTCTTGATTCGGTGGGAGATGGATTGATGAATGTTCTCATGACTGTTGTTTTTAAATATTGATGAATGTTTTGATGAACTTCGAATTAACGGTTGAAGTTTCGGTGTTCTGCCCAACGGACTCTTTTACTGTCCCTAAAGTTAGAAAAGATCGAATATTTTCTTGATTCCGTTGGTGTTAATGATAATGTTGCTTTCATGATTTTAATTTTAATTGATGAATAATTTCTGATTTATACTATACAGACGAACAACTACTATCTTTGTTACAGTACTATGTTATAAAAGGTAGCATATTATGAGATTTTTATGATTTGGCAATGTATCAGGCCCACTTTACAATTTCTTTTGTGCGTCGATTTTTCTCCTCTGTTGCCCGCACCTAAGCGGTAAGCCGGCAGGGGCTTGGACAACTCGATGTACCCGGTGGCCGCGTGTGAGAGGCCCCGGTTGAAGGCTGAAGCAACGGATCTTTTTCAGGAACAATAACACCCAGTACTGGTAATTATTCTGTGTGGCGAAAACCTTGAGTTGCTCGATGGCCTTGTCGTTCTTCCCTTCATAGGCGTATTTTACCGCCATACTGGCGCTCTTGTAAATGGATTGGTCCTTTTCGCAGTAGTCCGTGTACGCATTGAAAAATTTTGCGGCCTGTGCTTCGTAGCCCTTGTTTTGGTAAACAAAGGCAATCTTGACATCTTCCTGAGGGTAAATATCAAGGTCCGTTTATTTCCCGTGCCTTGACAAATTTTTCATAGTAATCAAAGGCCCGGTCATATTCTTTTTAGTAATAACTGAATTTCGCCACTTCCTGTAAAATATGTAATCGGGTAGTTTCCTTGGACCATTCCGCGATCAATCGTTCTTTGGTCCGCTCTAACTTGCCGTCCTTGGCGTACAGAATAAAAGATTTCAATATATGGGTGAATAATAATTTTCCGCGATTGTAGTCCAAAGACTTATTGATATAGGTAAACGCCTCGTTCACAAAACCGTTTTGGATGAGTTCATTACTCCGACTCGAATAGATATAGCTTTTGGTAATGGAATCCTGAGGAGCTCCATGGCTTCGTTCAGCCGAACTTGACGTACAAATTGGCTTGCGGAAAGCTGTATCCGTTTCTTGATTCTTCTGAGCAGGTTAGACCGACTCCTATTTGTAGCCTCCGCCAGTCCGAACACCCCAAAATGCTGGTTAGCTGAATTCTTCGGAATTATTGTTTCCGCCTGTTCAATAAATGTGGACCTGTCGGACGATGGGTTGGACATGCTGTTTTTTGCTGGCTCTAAATGAGATAAATATAGAGAAATGCGGTTTATCCAGGGGGGAACGCTTATTTAATGGAAGAGTTATTGCCTGCGTCATAATTGATATCCCTGCGCCATAGTTTTTATACCCTTCTGAAACTTGACATCGTTGGCCGCATAGCTCATAGGTGTTGCATCAGCTTCTATATGACCTTTGTATCGACAAAAAATCTAGTAAAACAATTTAAACATCAAAATCATGAAAAAATCAAAAATCAATTCTTTTAAAAGTCTTGTACACATTTACCTTGTTCTTGTTCTATTGACATCTGCCTGCGCCCAGTCGGATAATAAGATGAAGGATCAAGAGAACTATAAGACGGAAGCCAAGACGGTAGTGGAGAAACCAGAAATAGATATTCAAAGGGCAGTACTATCGGGTAATCTGGAGGCCGTTAGACAGCATATTGAAGCAGGTACCGATATCAACAAGAAAGACGCTATGAGCGGTGCTACCCCCTTGATCTCCGCCGCGAGTTTTGGAAAAACCGATATCGCAAAAGCACTCATCGATGCCGGGGCAGATTTAACCCCTAAAAACAATGATGGTTCTACTGCCCTACATGTAGCGGCGTTCTTCTGTCGGGTAGAGATTGTTCAGATGCTTATGGATGCCCATGTAGACAAGACCACGTTGAACAACTACGGTGCCACGGCCCGGGAGACGGTAATGGGGCCTTTTGAGCAAATACAACCCATCTATGAAATGATACAGCAACAGTTAGGGCCACTTGGCTTGCAGCTTGATTTAATGGAAATCGAAAAAACGCGCCCTGTAATCGCCATGATGCTCCAGTAAAAAACTTAAATCCATATTATAATGACAACGGAAAGAAGACATGATATCGATTGGTTACGGGTTATTGCTATTGGCCTATTGCTCATCTATCATCTAGCCATAATTTTTCAACCTTGGGCCATATTCATCGGCATTATCAAAGCCGACGACTCCCTAGAGGCTTTATGGACACCCATGACCATGCTAAACCTTTGGCGAATTCCTCTTTTATTCTACGTTTCGGGAATGGGCCTGTATTTCGCCATGCGCCAACCAAACTGGAAGAAATTGCTTCTGGAACGGACAAAATGGATTTTATTACCTTTCACCTTTGGCATAGTCGCCATTGCTCCATTGCACATGTTTATTTTTAAAAACTCTATAGTATGCCCTTAAGCTATTTTCTACAAATGGGACATTTAGGGTTCTTGGGAAATATCCTTGTGTATGTACTCATACTTTTGCCGATTTTTGGTTATCTAAAAAATGATGGGAAAGGTAAAATCAGAAGAGCACTAATCTCTCTAATGAGCCATCTGGGAGGCCCCTTGTTGATATCCCTATTTTTGGTCCTTGAGGTCTTGTGGGTAAATCCCCAGCAGGTTGTATTGTATGCCAGTCCGGCCATCATTCTGTTCGGGATTAGATTTTTACAGTTTGAAACCCAAGCGCCCGGATTGCTCATTGCTATTGAATCCAACTGCTGGATTTTTGGGCTATTCGGTTATGAATTCATCATCAGAAGAATCGGTTTCTTAAGACCTTTGTTTGGACTAAAAGTTAAATATAACACAGCAGAACAGAAGATAAATATTTAAAAACAGCCTCTAAATGGATAAGAATAACATGACAGTTTTAGTAGTTGGCGCAAGTGGAGCAACCGGAAAACATTTGGTGGAACAACTTCTCATTCAAAAACATACGGTGAAAGCCATAGTAAGGTCTCCGGAAAAGTTGCCGGAATCATGGAGAAATATCGACCATCTGCAAATCATCCCTGCAAGTATTCTCGAGTTAAGTGATAGCGAAATGAACGGACATGTGAATGGTTGCCATGCCGTTGTATCGTGTCTTGGTCACAACCTAACTTGGAAAGGTGTCTATGGAAAACCTAGAAAATTGGTTACAGATGCTACGCATAAATTATGTAATGCCATAAAAGCTAATAATCCAGAGCAACCGGTACGATTTATTTTAATGAATACTACGGGTAATCGCAATCGTGACCTCAATGAACCTATCTCATTGGCACAAAAATGTGTTATCGGTCTCCTTCGTTTACTCTTACCGCCACATGTAGATAACGAAAAAGCTGCAGATTATTTACGGACTAAAATCGGACAGAACGATCAATTTATAGAATGGACCGCTGTCAGACCAGATGGGCTAGCCAATGGGAATGAAGTTACTGATTACGAAATCCATCCTTCGCCTACTAAAAGCGCTATTTTTAATGCAGGTAAAATATCTCGCATTAATGTCGGACACTTTATGGCTCATCTAGTAAGTGATGGTGATTTGTGGAGTAAGTGGAAAGGACAAATGCCCGTAATCTATAATAAATCTTCGGCCGATTAATAGTAAGCCGTTCAACTTCGGATATAAAACGTTGTAACGAATTTATTTCCAAATAGTTATGGTAAATTTGATAAAAGTACATCGTCCTACCAAAACATGACCCTATGAAAAAGAGGCAAACAAAACGCATATTCAAAATAGTATTTATTGTGGCAAGTATAAGCTCTTTGATGTTCGTACCATGGATTGTGATAAAAGCTTGGATTTTACCACTCCCGGATACGGTTCAAGAACAAGTAGATGAAGCCATTGGTCTTGGATTGGATGGAATGATTGTTTATGTGGACCAGGCCGAAAAGTCACCTGAGTTTTATGCCGCGGGTTGGCATGACCGAAAAAACAAAATAGCTACCGATCCAAAGACCTTGTTCAAGATTGCCAGTATTAGCAAGTTATATATTGCTGTTGCTGTCGCTAAATTGGTAAATGACAATCAATTGTCTTTGGATAAAACGCTCGCCGATTACCTTCCGGAACTTGCGGGAAGAATTGAACATGCCGATAAAATTACCTTGAGAATGATGGTGCAGCATCGGAGTGGCATTCCCAATTTTACCGACACTCCTGGCTATTGGGAAGCCCCACCGAAAGATAATAGGGAAAACCTTGAGTTGGTACTGGATAAGCCTGCTGACTTTGAACCTGATAAAAAATATAGTTATTCCAATACGAATTATTTGTTGATAGGCAAAATCCTTGATAAAACATTGGGGTACAGTCATCACCAATATATCAAGAAGGAAATTTTGATACCGCTTGGGCTGAACAATACGTACAGCTTGCTGAGCGAAGTGAATTTAGATGATGTTATGAGTGGGTACGATGTCGGTTATGATGGCGATTTAAAGGAGTATGATTTTATAACCCCAGGCGGTTCAATGGTGGCCACAGCAGAGGATGTAGGAAATTTTTTAAGGTCTTTGAACGACGGATCTTTGCTAAATGATAAAGAACAAGCTATTTATTCGTCCATCTATGAATATGAACATACAGGATTATTGCCTGGATACTCTAGTATTGCCAGGTATAACAAAGATATTGATGCGGTCGTGGTTCAGTTTGTAAATACAAGTGGTGGATACACCTGGAATTTGTCGGGAATCGAATATAATCGTATCGTCAAAATATTGAGAAGGGAAAAAGGTAAATAGCGAATAGAAGAAGCCATCCCGAAGCTTCGGGATTCAGCCAATGACGTGATATGAATACGCACGATATGAGCGGCTATTACGGTGGCTTTGAAGACAATATGAAGACTGGGAATAAGAAATGGTGGCTACAGCAGAAGATGTAGGTATATTCCTGAGGGCATTAAACGATGGCTCAGTGTTCGATGAAGGGGAACAAGAAGTCTTTCCCTACGTCGCCGAATATGGAGGACTGGTTCCCGGCTATCAGAGTCTTGCAAAATACTATTAAGACATCGACACGATAATCGTTCAATTTATTAATACAACTAATTTTGATGGATACGACAGCAATTTTTCCGAAATTGTTACCATCGAATAATTAAAATCCTCCTAAAGCAAAAAAGAGAAGGTAGCTAGCACCCAACAAAAGCGCATATAGGCAAAGGCTTGCTCCTGTCTCCTTCAGAAAGTTCCTTTGAGATTTCCAACTTGGGATATTTGAGGCCGAGAAGTAGGCAAAAACATTCAGGGCCAAGATCATTCTGTGGAATGCGCCCTACCAACGATTCTAAAAATCTTTTTACTAAGGTGTAATAATTTCCTTAAGATGCCACTAATATAAATAAAACCCATATTGAGTAACGATTTTTATAAAACGTCTATTTACCCTTTTTCTGGAATAATCATCAAGTTGTGTAGGGCATATACCAATTCACAAGAAGATTTTGAAGATTATTATCAGGAAGTATGTCTGCAAATTTGGAGGAGTAAAGAAAACTTTCGTGAAGAATCGCAATGGAGTACCTGGGTATATCGCATTTCATTAAACGTTTGTTTGACCTTACTCAAGAAAAAGAAAAATAATGGTCATCATTTTGTGTCCGATTCCTTGGCAGCGGAAGAAACTGAAGATAATTATGCTTTTGCAGACGATTCCCTGAATAGACTATATGATGCCATTAAACAACTCTCAGAAATTGACAGGGCCATTATTATGCTCTATTTAGAAGAAAAGGCATACAAGGAAATCGCCGATATTTTAGGAACAAATGCCAACAATATTGGTGTCAGGATTAAAAGGATAAAAAACAGATTAAAGATACTATTGGATGGAAAAATCAATTGAAAATGTATGGAAGGAAGGTTTCCTTAAAAAGGACGCCTTGGTGGCACCGAAAATAAACAACCTATACCACCAAAAATCGATTCATATCATCGATAAGTTTAAAAGAATGGTGAAAGTTAATATTTACATCATTTTGATTTTTGCCGTTTTACAGTGGGGCCTTTACGCTGCGCTGGGGACTCCAGTTGCTGGCGCATTTATTTTCTTCCTCTTACTTGGAGTGTGTTGGATAAGTGTGAAACAGGCCAAGGCCCTGAAAAGAATTGATGCCAATTTGAGTAGCTATGAGTATCTCAAATCATTTAACACATGGCTCAAGATGGCCATTTCAAATAATATAAAAGTGATGCGTTTTTTCTATTCTCTTATATTCTTAGCCGCTTTGATGCCCATAGTTCTATGCATTGAAAGCAAAGGAAGCGACGAATGAAGCGATTTTGAATTCTGGATTTCACCTCCTATCATGGAATTCCCACTTTCATGTGGATAATAGTTCTGGTAATTGTGATTATTAATGTATGTCTTTGGAGGTAGAATTTACCAATGGGATTTAAACTTGGTGTATGGCAGGGTATTTAAAAAATTGGATGAGTTGATCGCTGATATAGAAGAATTAAAAAAATAAACCATTCCTAAAGTACCGAGGGCGGTAGCGCTCCCTCACTTTTTTGAAAAAAATTAGTCTTACGTGTAATAAATCTGCTTTTAAGCCACTAACCAAGAAAACATTAGAAATTATGACATCTAAAAAACGCACTTGATTATTTTGAAAGTTTACTATCAGAAACGAGTAAAAAATCTGAAACCAAGGTGTACCACGAATTCATTCACATTATTACCGGTTTAGAGAAGGCGAGATTTATCAGAAACTGACATCGAATCTATAGAGAAAGAGCTTGATGCGCTCAATTTAGATTCAAACCTTGAAATTTCCCCTAAAGCACTAAGGCAGTTTAAAAAATATTTAAAGGATACATTTTCCTTAACCCCCAAGGGGTATTATACTAATTTGGGTATAGCTCTTGGGTCGTCTTTTGGATTACTTGTGGGAGTAGTCGCTTTATCCCATTTTGAGCGGTCTATGGGCATTTCAGTGGGTATTAGTTTCGGAATGCTAATCGGCTTAATGATTGGCCGCAAAAGGATTCTCAGGCTAAAGCTGCGGGCAATCTGCTATAATCAATTTCTCGTCGAACACCGTTTATTCTCAACTCTTGACACTATTTTTTAATGCAACATGGAACCTTCCCGATATAGGGAAGGTTACGCTGAAACCGGTGCTGACGCACGATAGCATGGTGGTGTTTTTTCATCCGTTTTCTTAGCCTTTTTCTTCCTTCTACCCCTGTTATGCAACTCAAAAAACCAGGATTCAATGGGGAAAAAGTGACTAATTTTCGTTGGAAAGTAAAAAGTTTAAATCACTTCATAATAAAAATAATTGACCCACTTATTCCTTACCAAGCATTGGGAACAATTTTCTGATTTCCTCATCGGAAGGCTGTTTCCCATATTCACAAACTTCAAAGGTCTCTACATGGTCGGTATTGGAAGCTTTTTCGCCATACCATTTTTTTAAGCTTTTCATAACCGTTTCATTGGGCGCCGAAGACCGCCAATTGGCCAAAAATTCCAGTCTTCCCTTTTTATCTTTCGGAACCTTATCCAAATTTCCGTTTGTCCAGGGAAGCCATTCAAAAAATTGGGATTCGTGGGCGGCCATAGCATAAATTTTTTGGTCGAACACCTCGTCGATGTTAACGGCAATATCCGGTTCGAACGGACTGGGTTTCTGAAAACCGTCTTCCGAATATAGAAAAACCGGGTTCTTTTCCAACGGAGGAACGTCTTGGGCTACGTTGGGCACTATGACCATATAGGCAGCATCTTGGACCAAAACTCCCGTATATCGATGATCAGGATGGTAATCGTTCGGGCGTGGCGCGATAACGATATCCGCTTTCCACTTTCGAATCTCCCGGATGACTTTCAGACGGTTTTCCAAGGTGGGCATGAGTTCCCCGTCATGATTATCGAGAACGGTATACTCGACCCCGAACCTTTTTCCAGCCTCTTTCGCTTCCGCAAGGCGAATTTCAGCCAACTCTTTGCCGCCCTTATCCTGATGACCGGCATCGCCATTGGTCAGCGAGACGAATTTTACGTTATGGCCCATTTTCGAGAACAGGATGGCCGTCCCGCCCGCATCGTTGTCGCAGTCGTCGGGATGGGCACCGAAAACGATTACATTAATCTTTTCCTCCTGGGAAAAGGATAGTGTCAAACAACACAAAAAACAAAGGGTAAACATATTTTTTTTCATCGATATCTTTTTGAGCTTTCCGATTTTTGTGAATGAAGATAAGAAAATTATATTGCGTGTCATAAAACCTTTTTTTACGGAGATAAAGAT
Organism: uncultured Flavobacteriaceae bacterium; assembly: GCA_963764285.1. Lineage (GTDB taxonomy): Bacteria > Bacteroidota > Bacteroidia > Flavobacteriales > Flavobacteriaceae > Pricia. The sequence goes on along the minus strand of CAVXSA010000025.1, from coordinate 50,237 downwards.
TAAGATGAAACTGGCATGAAAAGAGAGGCCGTAAGAGGCAGCGACCGACATAATTCTTCACCGGATGAAGGGCGTCATAGGAGCGAAAATTCCCTGTAGCCGACTAAGTGCCGAAAGAAGTTAAACTGTTTCCAGTAAACAAAATTGCACTAGGTTTGTTTTTGGTGTATATTTTCATCGAATTATGTTTTACGGTGCGCCAAAGGGTTATTTCTCACCAGACCCAACGATGAACGATTAACTCCACGAGATGTTCGATTTTCGTTTAAACGTATTTTTCACGGTTGCCAAACGGCTCAATTTCACAAAGGCCGCGGAAGAATTGCATATATCCCAACCTGCGGTTACAAAGCATATTAAAGAACTAGAAAGCCAATTCAACATTGCTTTTTTCGATAGGAGGGGGAACAAAGTGGTTCTTTCTCCCGCAGGAGAAATATTGTTGAACCATACCGAGGATATCCGGAAAATTTACCGGAAGATAGAGTTTGATCTAAACCAATTTAATGAGGCTTTTAAGGGAGTGCTGCATATCGGTTCCAGCACCTCGATTACCCAATATATTTTACCCCCCTTACTTGCCCGGTTCCATAGCATCCATCAGGAGGTAAAGGTAGAATTACTCAATGGTAATTCGGAGCAGATCGAGAAAGCGCTGTTGGATAAAAATATTGAAATGGGGGTGGTCGAAAGCAAATCCAAAAGGCGTGAAATTAATTATGTCCCGTTTTTAAAAGATGAAATTGTCTTAGTGTGTAGCACCAAAAATTCCTTGGTCAAAAAAGAGGAGATAAAACCAGGGGATTTAAAAAATATCCCGCTGCTTTTAAGGGAACCCGGATCGGGAACCTTGGAGGTAATTACCGACGCCTTAAAACAGAAAGGAATTGGCGTGGGCGACTTAAATGTGGAAATGCAATTGGGTAGTACAGAGGCCATCAAGTCCTACCTTCAGTATTCCGAGTGTATGGCCTTTTTATCCATACATGCGGTGCTTAAAGAACTGGAAAACGGTATGCTGAAAATAATTGAAATCAAAAAGTTGCCCATTAACCGAAATTTTTACTTCATTACCCCGCAGGGCCCCGAGGGAGGGCTATCTTCTTTATTGATCCAGTTTTTAAACCGCCATCGAAATTTGTAACTCCCCTCAATCGAGCAAAAAGATCTCCTGGCTCAAAGCATTTTATGTATTCCTTTAATGGTTAAATTTTTAATTAGTCGATAACCTGAGGTTATCCTAAATTAAATTTTGTGATTGGCGATGTATGGGGTAACACCCTAACTTTGTGGTGTTAAAAAGCAGCGGCTCGCAGGTGGGTACAGCGTTTTAAGAAATAAATTATTCCACATGGATTTAAAAAGGGGACTGGAAAGGGGGCCATTCAACGGGAAGGAGGCCGAAAAACTGTACGAAGCATTGGCCGGACTTGATTCCGGACAGCTTCAATGGCTGAACGGCTATTTTGCCGGACTTTCCCAAGCAACTACTTCCGATAGCGCAAACCGAAAGTGTTCAGCACGATGCTTCAACAAAAACAGCGACAAAACAGCCACCTGAAAAACTGAACATCCTATTCGGTAGCCATACCGGAAATAGTGAGGCGCTGGCCGATAATCTTGCTTCCGCGGCAAGAGATAGGGGCATCGAAGTAGAAGTGTCGGATATGGCCTCTTTTAAGGCCAGGAACCTTAAGAAGGTAAAAAACTTAGCGGTTATTGTTAGCACCCACGGTCTGGGAGAGCCGCCTATCCAAGCAGAGGACCTGTACAAATACCTGCACGGTAAAAAAGCACCGAACCTTTCCCATGTTCAATTTTCTGTTTTGGCACTCGGCGATAGCAGTTACGTGGATTTTTGCCAGACCGGAAAAGATTTTGATGAGGTATTGGAAAAATTAGGCGCCCGGCGTATTGCGGTCCGCCAAGATTGTGATGTGGATTATGAGGATGATGCAGAAGCATGGCAAGAGAAATTCCTGAACGAGTTAACGCAGACTTCCGAGGAGGCTGAGGCTGCCCCCCAAGCCAGTGAAACTACAGCTACCAACGGCGTAAAATACTCCCGAAAAAATCTTTTTGAAGCCACCATTCTAGAGAAAATCAACCTCAATGGCAGAGGTTCTTCCAAAGAAACCGTGCACTTGGAACTGGATCTAGAAGGATCTGGAATACAGTATGAGCCGGGCGATGCCTTAGGCGTGTATGGCGCGAACTCCCCAAAACTTATCGAAGCTGTACTTGAAGCTACCCATCTGACCGGAAAAGAAAAGGTGAAGAGCCATACCGGGGAAAAAACCTTATTGGAAGCGCTCCAGTATGATTACGAGCTCACCCCTTTATCCAAAAACACCTTGTCAAACTATGCCGAACTGACCGACAATCCGCGTTTAAAGAAAATCGTGGCAGATAGCAAGGCCCTCTTAAAATATCTCCCGGGACGGGACATCCTGGATCTGATAAAGGACGAACCTTTCGAATTTTCGGCCAATGAACTGATTTCAGTCTTAAGAAAAAACACCCCCCGGATGTACTCCATTGCTTCTTCACAGGAGGCCGTGGAAGACGAAGTGCACCTACTGGTTTCGGTAGTTCGCTACAACGCATTTGGAAGGGATAAGGAAGGGCATTGCTCTTCTACACTTGCCGACCGGCTCGAGGTTGACGACACCGTGAAAATATTTGTCGATAAAAATACACGTTTCAAACTTCCCAAAGATTCTGATGTCCCCATTATTATGGTGGGCCCTGGAACAGGGATAGCTCCTTTTCGGGCCTTTATGCAAGAACGGGAAGTCGCCGATAAAAAAGGTCCCTCGTGGTTGTTCTTTGGAGATCGAAATTTTACGACCGATTTTCTCTACCAGACCGAATGGCAGCAATACCTCAAAGAAGGCGTGTTGACGAAAGCCGATGTGGCTTTTTCCAGAGATCAGGCCGAGAAACAGTATGTGCAGCATAGGATGTTGGAAAACGGAAAGGAATTATATGATTGGTTAGAAAAGGGTGCTCATTTTTATGTGTGCGGCGATGCCCAAAGAATGGCAAAAGATGTAGATTCGGCCTTAAAGCAAATCATTCAACAACAAGGAGGCGTTACCCTCGAAAAAGCGGAAGAATACGTTAAAGGACTCCAGTTGTCCAATCGATACCAAGCGGATATTTATTAGGACAATATTGGGAGAAAACGGCATACAGAAAATACATTTATGGAAGAGAAACTAGACATGCAGCAGTTGTCGGAAGATGAGCAAATAAAAGATAAGAGTGATTATCTTCGGGGAACCATTAAAGAGAGTCTAAAGGATCCGATAACGGGCGCTTTGGATCCCGAAGATGTGAAACTCATTAAATATCACGGCTCTTATCAACAATATGATAGGGATCTGGAAAGTGAGCGAAAAACCAAAAAATTGGAGCCCTTGTACCAGTTTATGGTAAGGGTAAGGGCGGCCGGTGGAATAACCACGCCCAAACAATGGTTGGCACTTGATGAGCTTTCCGACACCTATGGCAACGGCACCATGAAATTGACCACTAGGCAATCCTTTCAATTTCACGGCATCCTGAAGAATGATCTGAAACCCACGATTCAAAAAGTAAACGATGCTTTATTAAGCACCTTGGCCACCTGCGGGGATGTGAACAGGAACGTGATGTGCAATCCCAATCCCTACGAATCGGAAGTTCATCAGGAAGCATATGATTTTGCCGGGGAGATCAGCGATTATTTTCTTCCGGAGACGACTGCCTATCACGAAATTTGGCTAAATAAGGAGAAAGTAGAAGGAACGCCAGATCGAGAGCCTTTATACCACCACACGTATTTACCGCGAAAGTTTAAAATAGGTTTGGCCATTCCGCCCAACAACGATATCGATGTTTTTGCCAATGATCTTGGGCTGATCGTCATAGAAGAAAACAACCAGCTTAAAGGGTGTAATATTTGTGTTGGGGGCGGACTGGGAAGTACGTTTGGCGATGAGGACACCTACCCCCGTTTGGGAGACGTAATCGGTTTCGCCCCTAAAGAAAAGGTGATTGAGGTAGCCGAGAAGGTCATTGAAATCCAACGGGATTATGGCGACCGGGTCAATCGGAAGCGGGCCCGAATGAAATACACCATCGATAAAAGGGGACTGGATTGGTTCGTCGATGAATTGCAAACCCGTCTCGGGTATAAACTTGAAAGTCCGAAACCCTTTAGTTTTGCAAACAACGGAGACCAGTATGGTTGGCTCAAGGGAACCAACGATCAGTGGTTCTATACCCTATTTGTAGAACACGGACGAGTAAAGGATGAAGAAGGCTATGCCTTAAAGCAGGCTTTACGCGAAATAGCAGAAATTCACCAAGGGGATTTCCGCTTGACCGGAAACCAAAATCTAATTATTGGCAACGTAGCGGAAAATGACAAACAGGGAATCGAGGCTGTTCTTGAAAAAAATGGGGTCAAAAACCATCCTAAACTTACGGGGCTCAGAAAAAGCTCCATGGCGTGTGTTGCGCTGAATACCTGTGGACTTGCCTTTGCGGAAGCGGAACGATACCTGCCTTCCTTGGTCGATAAGCTCGACGTGATAATGCGGGATAAGGGTCTGGAGGACGATGAAATCAACATCCGAATGACCGGGTGCCCCAATAACTGCGCACGATCTTCCCTGGGGGAAATCGGCTTTGTAGGACGTGCCATTGGCCGGTATAATCTTTATTTGGGGGCCAGTCATAATGGAGACCGACTAAATTCCCTTTACAAGGAAATGCTATCCGAAGAGGATATTCTTCAGGAATTGGAGCCTATCATCGCTTCGTATGCTAAAGACAGGGAAGAAAAAGAAAGTTTTGGTGATTTTGTGATCAGAAAGGAAATCGTGGCCAAAACAAATAGGCCTTTGCAGGTTTTGTCCTAATAAGGGTAGTTTTCGGAATAGTGATATCATGATGCCTATTGCAACCCATAAAGGGAATCGGAAGATGGCGGATAGAAGGCTAAACTGGTCCGAACCGAAATATCCATACTTTGCACAGGTCAGCGACAACTAATAGTGGTGGTGGGTATATCTTCAAATTAGGGGTTCAGTTCGTGCTGTGTGATGGGGTTAGGCGGTTTTGGCACTGTTGGCCTTTGTAGAAAAAGTAAGTTCCTTTTTGACCCGGGTATCTACACGTTTGTACAAACGGGCAATCTCCGTAGTAGATTCTAAAGTTACTTCCTCAAAAGAATTTTTGGCATTTAAAGCCATATCTACCGCATCTATCTTAACGGTTTTTTCGGCGGACTGAGCGTACGCGTTGACTCCGATAAAAAGAACAAAGATGATAGTTGCGATAGTTTTCATGATATGCGGTTTTATATAACTAGAACGTACTATTACCGATTGAACAAGGTCGTAAATCGTTGAAAAACATGCGATTTTCGCTTATCTGCACACCCTGGGTCAAACGGTAAATAAATGCCGTTCAACGGAATTTGATTCGATGCACTTTATCGATACGACCGATCGACGATTGTTAAAGTTAGATATAGGGCCATAAAGCCTAACAAAGACATCTTAGGTCGCGTAGAACTTTAAACCTGTGAATACGCCTAATCGCTTTCCCGACAAATCCCTATATTTATCGTAGAAAATATATAGATTACATCCTTATAATGTAATGGAAGATTCCGACAACACCTTCGATGCCATAGTAATCGGCTCCGGCATATCGGGCGGATGGGCCGCCAAGGAGCTCTGTGAAAAGGGACTGAAGACCTTGGTTTTGGAACGGGGTCGCAATGTGGAGCATATCAAGGACTATCCCACGGCCAACATGGATACCTGGGAGTTTAAGTACAGGAAACGTATGAGCCGGGAGTTCTACGAAAAGAACCCGCTAATCACTAAAGCGTCAGGCTTCGACGACAGCACCGACCATTTTTTTATCCAAGATGCGGATCACCCGTACGTGCAGGAAAAACCTTTCGATTGGATCCGCGGCTATCAGGTAGGCGGAAAATCCTTAATCTGGGGTCGGGGGTGCCAAAGATGGAGCGACCACGAGTTCAAGGCTCCCCATAAGTTCGGTTACGGAATAGAATGGCCCATCGGTTATGATGAGGTGGCCCCGTGGTATTCACATGTGGAAAAATTCGTCGGGATCTGTGGGAACAAGGACGGTCTCGAATCCATGCCCGACGGCGAGTTCCTGCCCCCCTTCGATTTCAACTGTGTCGAGGAGCACATGCGCGATACGATAGACGAGCACTATCCTGACCGGCATTTGGTCCATGGGCGGTGGGCCCATTTGTCGGAGCCCAAGGAAATACACAGGGAACAGAACCGTTCAAAATGCCAGGCGCGCGTACTGTGTATGCGCGGCTGTCCGTTCGGCGCCTATTTCAGCAGCAATTCTTCAACCCTGCCCTGGGCCGCGAAAACGGGCAACCTTAGCATCCGTCCCTTTTCCGTCGTGCATTCCATCCTCTACGACGAAGACACCGGAAAGGCCTCGGGAGTAAAAGTAATCGATACCAACACGCACGAAGAAATCATATATCATGCCCGCATTATTTTCCTGAACGCCTCGGCGCTCAATTCCACCTTGGTTCTTCTGAATTCCAAGTCCGAGCGTTTTCCCGATGGGTTGGGGAACGACAGCGGAGTATTGGGAAAATACATCTGTTTTCATAACTATCGGGGCCATTTAAGCGGAAAAATGCCGGGATATCGGCATGTGTATATGTACGGGAAAAATCCCGTGGAATCGATTATCGCGAACTATCGTAATTTCAAGGAACAGGATATGGACTATGTGGGCGGCTTTACTACCTTTTGCGGAGCGTACCGGCCAAGGGCGAATGAACAGGAAAACAGTGACGAACAGATCGGGGCCGATTTCAAGCACGCCATAAGCGAACCGGATGACTGGTATATCTATATGTACATCCAAGGGGAAACGATTCCCAAGGCCTCGAACCGCGTTTACCTCAGTCACGATAAAAAAGATGAATGGGGCATCCCCCTTTTGGTCACCGATGTGGCGTACGACGAAAATGATGAAAAGATGTTGGCGGACTTTCTGGAACAGAGTAAGGCCATGATGGAAAAATTCGGATGTACCGAGATTACCGCAGTGGACAATGGACAGGCGCCGGGACTCGACATCCACGAGATGGGGGGCGCCCGGATGGGTAAAAGCCCCGAAGATTCGATGTTGAACGAATGGAACCAGTTGCACCACTGTAAGAACGTGTTCGTGACCGACGGGGCCTGTATGGCCAGTACGGGAAACCAGACCCCTTCGATCCTTTACATGGCGCTAACGGCCCGGGCCGCCGATTACGCGGCGGAGCAGTTCAAAAAAGGGATATTATAGGGGGATGAATAGGGAAAAGAAACGGTCTAAATGAGTTCAATAAATAGCATAGGATGAAACGTAGAAAGGCAATGGGCCTGACGGCTACCCTTTTGGGCGGAACGATTATCGGATCGGAACTATTGCTTTCGGGCTGTACCGAAAAGCAGGAGGGCAGAGTGTCTTTTTCCGAATCCGATATCCTCCTCTTGGATGAGATCGGCGAAACGATCTTGCCGGCCACCACTGATTCCCCGGGGGCGAAGGCGGCAAAAGTCGGGGCTTTTATGAAGACCATGGTAAACGATTGCTATAGCGAAAAGGAAAGGGAAATCTTTTTAAGGGGCATCGGGGAATTTGAACGATTGGTGGAGGACACTTATTCGAAAGGTTTCATGGAACTCGACAAGGACCAAAGGCACGACCTCTTGGTCAAATTGGACACAGAGGCGGAAAGGACGAAGGATGACAACGACCCACACTTCTATCCGATGGTCAAAGAATTGACCATCGAGGGATATTTTACCTCCCAGCCTGGCCTCACCGGGGCATTGCGATACAATCCCACTCCAGGAAAGTATATCGGGTGCGTTCCTTATACCGAGGGGGAGGGCTATATTGCGGGATAGGTTTCCAACTTAAAGAACCTGGACTTCGATGAAAATAACATACTGTGCCCATTACGATGAAATGTCTTTAAAGGCCGCAGGTTCCGTTCTCTCCGACCTTGCGAACCGTCGGCAGCAGCGGATTTGTACGGCCACGGGAAACTCTCCAATAGGGACCTATAAATCCTTAGTCAGGGAATGTAAAAAAAGTCCGGTGTTGTTCGAACAATTGAGCATCGTCAAATTGGACGAATGGGGAGGGATCTCGATGGATTCGCCCAATTCCTGCGAGACCTTTATCCAAGAGCATATACTATACCCCATGGCAATTCCCGACGAACGTTATATCTCCTTCGATGGCGATGCCCACAATCCGGAACGCGAATGTAGGCGGGTACAGGCGGAAATCGATAAAAACCCGATAAGTATCAGTATTTTGGGCCTGGGCATTAACGGCCACCTCGGTTTCAACGAACCGGCCCCAGTACTGGAACCGTATTGTCATGTTGCCCGATTAGACAAAGCGTCGCAAGGGCATGCAATGGTCGGGGAAATGGGCGAAAAACCTATATATGGCTTGACCTTGGGTATGGCCGATATACTGCGGGCGAATAAAATTGTCTTATTGGTTACTGGCGAGGGCAAGAAAAAAGCCCTCACTGAATTCTTAAGTGCGAAAGCGAACCCCCAATTACCGGCATCCTTTCTCTGGTTGCACCCCGATGTGGAATGCTATATTGATTCCAGTAGTTTTCACGGCGATATAGGCTAAGATAAACGATTAAATATACGACGATCGGTAAGAATGAACTTCCAGAGTGGAATAGACCGACCTTCTTCTAGAGGGTTAAATTACCCGATAGCTGTCTAAGGATTATTTCGGAAAGTTTGGCCTGATAGGTAGCCTCGCTAAGGCGCACCTTGGCGTTGATGTAATTTAACTGGGCCGTTCTGAACTCTATGGTGGGAATGGTACCGATTTTGAACTTATCCAGGGTGATTTCAAGATTTTCCTTTGCAATGGCTTCGTTCTCCTTTTCTAGGGAGATAAGCCGTACATTGGTAAGATAGGCACGATAGGCGGTTGCCAGCTGTGTTTGCAGGCTCTGCTGTTGCTGTTCTATGGCGATGGCACTATTCTCGATTTGAATTTTAGCGGTTTTTTCGTTGCGGTTCTGGTTAAAGCCGTCAAATACATTGATACTGGCGCTAAAACCATAATTGAACCCATGGGAAGAAGCCGTGCTGGTAAAACCTAGGCTTGAGTTCGATTCGTTAAATTGATATCCCGTTGTTCCCGAAATCGTGGGATACCTTGCCGCCCTTACTTTTTTAAATTCAAGTTCTGCGATATTTTTGCTGATGAGGGCCGCCTGTAACTCAGGGTTCTGGGCCATGGCACGCTCTTCGAGTTCGGGCAGTAAGAGAGACTCGTCCACAACGATGGCATCGGCTATACGAAATGAAGTCTGGCTGTCGCGGGCCAGTATCCCATTAAGCTCGATCTTCGTATTTGCAAATAGTTCCTGCTGCCGGTAGAGCATGGTTTGGTCTGTGTTGAGGTCCACCTGTGCATTGAGCACTTCCAGTTTGGATGCCTTACCGATCGTAAAACGGTTTTTGGCGAGTTCAACACGTTGTTGCGAAATGACCAACGTACTGTCGAGGGCGGTAAGCTCTTGCTTTTGCTGGATCAGTTCGTAATAGGTGGTCATGACATCTCCCACCCGATCTAAAATGGACTGTTCTAACTGTGCCCGACCCATTTTTTCCAGCTCCTGAAGCTGATCAAGGCGGGCAAACATACCAAAGCCGTCGAATAGGGTCCAGTCAAGTCCCACGCCATAATTAAGGTTGTTATTCTTTCCGTTTCTCCGTTCCAGTTGGGTACCATCAGATCGGGTCTGTGAGATATCCTGAATGCTATTATTGTCAATGATAGTTGCATTTACCCGGGGAAGGATTCCGGCGTAGCCCCAGCTTACACCGTTCTGATCGATTTTAAGTTCGTTCTTTGCCAGCCTGATTTCATAGTTGTTCTCCAACGCAATGCCCACGGCATCACCTACCGTAAGCAGTTCTTGGGAAACCATCGATTCTACGAAGAAAATAAAGACAATAAATAAGTATTTAGGAGTGCTGCAATTCATTTTCATATTTTTCCAGACGGTCAAATTCGGGGCGGTGTTTCTTTTCCCTTGACCACATTAGATAAATAGCGGGGATGGTGTACAGCGTGAGAATGAGCGAAAAAATAGTACCGCCTATGATTACTACGCCCATACCTATCCGGCTTTCCGACGCCGCGCCCAGTGACACGGCGATGGGGAGTGCACCCAGGGCGATGGTGAGGCTGGTCATCAATATAGGGCGCAGGCGTGATTCCGATGCACGAAGGATTGCCTCGGCTTTTGGAAGTCCATCTTCCCTTAATTGGTTGGCAAATTCTACGATCAAAATCCCGTTTTTGGTCACCAGGCCAATGAGCATGATCGTGCCTATCTGGCTGAAAATGTTCCAGCTTTGGCCGAATAGCCATAACGAGAATACGGCACCGGCGACCGCCATGGGCACGGTAAGAATGATGATAAAAGGATCTATAAAACTTTCAAATTGAGCGGCAAGAATAAGATAGATTAGCAAGAGTGCCAAGCCAAATGCGAAAAGCGTGTTGGAGCCGCTCTCCACAAAATCCCGTGATTCCCCGCCCAGATCCGTGGTGAAACTCTCATCAAGTACCTTGTCCTTAATGCGGTCCATCGCGTCAATCCCGTCGCCGATGCTTTTCCCGGGCGCGAGGTTGGCGGAGACGGTCGCGGACATATACCGATTATTATGGAAAAGCTGTGGCGGACTGCTATGTTCTGTGGTGTTGACCAGGTTATCGAGCTGGATCAAATCGCCCCCCTTGTTCCTTACAAAAATCGAGGTAAGGTCCGCAGGGGCGTTCCGGTCCTTTTTATCGAACTGGCCCATGACCTGATACTGTTTACCGTTCATCAAAAAATAGCCAAAGCGCTGGCCGCTTAACGAGAGCTGAAGCGTTTGCGCAACATCCTTGACCGATACCCCAAGACTTTCGGCCTTTTCCCGGTCTATGGTCACATAGATTTCGGGTTTATCGAACTTCAGGTCCACATCGGTATAGGAAAAGGTAGGGTCGTTTTCGACCTCCTGCATAAATTGAGGAATTTTTTCTTCCAGTTTTCCAAAATTGGGCGCCTGTATGATGTATTGAATGGGTGGGCCCCCGTGGCGGCTTACCGAGATGGTGGGCCGTTCGGAAACGTTGGCCTTTGCGCCTACATAGGTTTTTGCCCATTTGTTTAGGTCTTCCGCGATTTCATGCTGGGAGCGTTCCCTTTCACCGGGGGGTGTGAGCGCTATAAAAGCCCTTCCACTATTGACCGACGAACTCCCAAAACCTGGCGAAGTCAAGATCAGGCTCACCTTCTTTTCGGGTACCGAGTCGTTGATGAGCTGGGTGATATTGTCCATGTAACGATCCATATAATCGTAGGAAGAACCTTCTGGCGCAGTGGCGCGTAAGCTCACAAAACTGCGATCGTCATAGGGGGCGGTCTCCTTTGTAAGCAAGTTGTAAAAAAACCAGGCGGCGACAAGGCAGAGCCCTAGAATGGGAAAACTCAGCCATTTACGATTCATAAAGCCACGCAGCGAACTTGCATAGGAAGCGTTCATATTGACAAAATACCGCTCCGTGACGGTATAGAATTTCGAGTGCTTCTTCTTGCCCGGTCTTATCAGGTAGGCATTAAGCATGGGGGTAAGCGTCAACGAAACAAAGGCGGAAACCAGCACCGCCGCCCCCAGCACAACACCAAACTCCCTGAAAAGGCGACCCACAAAGCCATCTAAAAATATCACCGGAAGGAATACCGCTGCCAGGGTAATGGAAATGGAGATTACGGCAAAAAAGATTTCATTGGATCCTTTTATGGCGGCCTCAATGGGCGACATGCCCTCTTCCGTTTTTTTATAGATATTCTCGGTGACCACGATTCCATCATCGACTACCAGACCGGTGGCAAGCACTATGGCCAACAAAGTGAGCACATTGATGGAATAGCCGAACATCCACATGATAAAGAAAGTGGCGATGAGCGATACTGGGATATCGATGAGAGGGCGCAGCGCCAGGGACCAGTTCCTAAAAAAAAGGAAAATGACCAGAATCACCAGCACAATGGATATGAGGAGGGTTTCGGCCACTTCCGTGACGGCCTTCTTCACAAAAACGGTATCGTCTATGACGACATTTAATTTAAAACCTTCGGGCAGGTCTTTTTTTAGCTTGTCATATTCCTTATAAAACGCATCGGCAATCTCAAGATAATTCGTTCCCGGCTGGGGAACCACCGCTGTGGCCACCATTGGTTGACCCGAATCGCTCATTTTGGTCTCCATATTTTCGCCCTCTAGCGAAGCCTTGCCCACATCGCTAAAACGCACCACCTTATTGCCGTTGGTCAAAATGATGATGTTGTTAAACCCCTCTTCGGTCGATAGGTTTCCTATGGTTTTGACGGCAAGTTCCGTATTGGCCCCGGTAAGTTTGCCAGAGGGCAGTTCCACATTCTGCGCCAAAAGCGCATTGCGCACATCACCGACCGTAGCGCCGTAGGAGGCCAGTTTTACGGGATCTATCCAAAGCTTCATGGCATATTTGCGCTGCCCCCAAATCTGCACGCTGCTCACGCCGGGAATGGTCTGCAAGCGCTCTGCGATCACGTTTTCGGCATAATCCGAAAGTTCGAGAATGTTCTTGGTATCGCTCTGTATGGTCATGGATAAAATGCGTTCCGCATCGGCATCCGATTTGGAAACCACCGGCGGGGCATCGATATCGTCGGGAAGGTTGCGGATGGCCTGGGAGACCTTATCGCGAACGTCGTTGGCGGCTACCTCGAGGTCTTTGTCGAGGTTGAACTCGATGTTGATACGGCTTGAGCCCTGTGTGCTGGAGGAGGTAAGGTTTCGGATTCCATCGATGGAATTAATCGATTTTTCCAAGGGCTCCGTAATCTGCGATTCGATGATATCGGCATTGGCCCCTGAATAGTTGGTACGTACCGAGACCACGGCAGGATCTATGGAAGGAAACTCCCGAACGCCCAGATAGGTATATCCTATGATGCCAAAAAGGATGATCGCCACGTTCATGACAATGGTGAGTACCGGCCGTTTAATACTGAGGGTGGAGAGGTTCATGGTGTGGATGTTTCGGTCTCGGAGCGGTCGAGGTTCACTTTGACGGGAGTTCCGTCCCGTAGCGCCATTACCCCGTAGGTCAAAATGGTGTCGCGGGGCTTGAGCCCCGAAGTGACCCGAATCAGGCTATCGGTACGGGATCCGGTCTTTACTTCGATTTCCCTTGCCTTTCCCCCTTGGTAAACAAATATCTTTTTGCCGTTCTGAATGGGGATAAGGGCTTCTGTGGGAACGAGGAGCGCATCTTCGACGGTCTCTAGCGGAAGCCTGACATCTGCAAAAGTGCCTGGATATAACGATCCGTCGCTGTTATCTGCCACGGCACGCATCCGCAAGGTTCGCGTGGCCTCCTCCACGGCGGGTTCAATGGCATAGATTTTTGCGGTATGCTCTCGGGTATCACCTGCCGTTGTGAAGGTAAAGGAATCGTTGACCTTTACCTGGGAGGCATATTTCTCGGGAATCGAAAAGGTAAGCTTGATCTTGCTCGTGTTTACCAGCTCCGCGATGGGGGTCTGCGGGGTGACATACGTACCCACGGAAATTTCGCGCAGCCCGATAGTACCGGAAAAAGGCGCCCTTACAGTGGTTTTTGATAGTTGGGCGTTAATAAGTTGGGAGGAAGCCTTGGCGGATTCAAAATCTGCATTTGAAACATCGTATTCTTCTTGGCTAATGGCCTGTTTTTCCAGTAACAATTTTGCCCGCCTTGCATTTTCGGCAGCCAATTTTTGTGCAGTTTCCATTTTGGAGACCTGTGCCTGCAGCTCAATATCATTTACCCGAAAGAGTACCTGCCCCTTTTGAACCTTGCTACCCTCCTCGAAATTGATGTTCTCCACAACCCCCGAAACCTCACTGCGCACTGCAATCTGCTCATTGGCCTCCAGCGAGCCGGAAAGGTTAAGATTGTCCTCAAATTTCCGCGGTTTTAGGATCAGCCCCCCTACTTCTATAGCACTTCCCTGCTGAGCTCCATTACCAGCATTCCCCGCTTGTTGGTTGCTGATGATCCTATAGGAAACCAGGGCCAAGAGACCGACAATTAAAATGGTATAGACCACATACTTTATTTTCATTCTAAGGTCTTTTATCCAACAATCCGGAACAGATATCCTATATCGTATATTCTGATAAAAATAGGACATCCCCCTTTTTTATCCCACATAGGACCGGAAAAGTGAGGTAATGAAATTAATTATGACAGGGTTCAGGGCAGCCTGTTGTTGTAAATTTTTCAAAGTGGACTGGTTGAGACCTTTAGTATTCTAGCGAAAATTCGGCATTTTTTGAACGTTTGATGGCATTTTTAGGTTCCATAGCAGGGCTACGGAAGGAGAAAAACACAAAAAACGGATGAAAAGGCAATTTTTATCGAATGAAAAAAGTTTGGGTTAGTTCAGTTCCACCTTGCGAATATACAACCGCTGAAGCGGCAATAATAGAAAGAGAATGTTAAACAAAATAAAAATTTGGGCTTGGTCATTTACCCCATGCGCGATGGTTTTTCCGTGGATTTTTCCTGATGGTTCAGATTTCCTTCTATGGGCAACTCCCGAAAGCGCACCCCCGTCGCATTGAAAATAGCGTTGACCACCGCGGCGGTAGCCGGACCTTGGGCGACTTCTCCCGCCCCCACGGGCGGTTGGTCTGGTCTGTCGATGACCTCCACTTCCGTTTCCGGCGTTTCTGGGAACCTAAGGATGGGATAGGAGTTCCAATCGAGGGTGGTAATGTGCCGGGCATCATACTTGACCGCTTCCTTGAGCGCCCAACTGGCGGATTGGATCATACAGCCTTCGGTTTGATTTTTTAACCCATCGGGATTGATAGTTTCCCCCACATCGATCACCGCCCACATTTTTTTGAGCCGTATCGCCCCGCTTTTAGGGTCCACCTTGACCCGGGCGGCAACGGCACAGTATGCGG
Organism: uncultured Flavobacteriaceae bacterium; assembly: GCA_963764285.1. GTDB lineage: Bacteria > Bacteroidota > Bacteroidia > Flavobacteriales > Flavobacteriaceae > Pricia. The sequence goes on along the minus strand of CAVXSA010000025.1, from coordinate 35,133 downwards.
TTTCGTTTTTATAATGGCAAAAGGCGTAGCCCAGACCTTCCCTCTCATTCAGCGCCACTCCCGCGGTATTCTTGCGGAGTTTCTCTAAACAGGCTATGGAACGGGGATCCGTCAAATGCATCAAACGGAATTCCACCGGATCTTTCTCGGCCTTATCGGCGAGTTCGTCCATAAAGCACTCCAGCGCAAAGAGGTTGGCATAGGCGCCCAAAGCCCGGAGGGAAGAGGTCCTTAGAGGGCCCAAAAAAATATGTGATTGCACGTTGTACGGCATCGATAGTGTAATAGGGTACCGAATTGCGCACGGCACCGCCTCTGTAACCGATGCCCGGTGCCCCATAGCCTTGTTCCAAAAATCGGGCCGGTAAAAGGCTTTCGGGAGTTCCATCGGGCCGATTGCTGTGTCCGTCCGACCAGACCTCATACTGCCACCCGGTGATTTTGCCTTGGGTATCCAGGCCCGCTTTGAGTTCTACGATCATGGCCGTGCCATAGGGCTCCCAGCCATTCTCGTCATCGCGCATCCATTGTAGGCGGACATGCTTGCCCGGATATTCTATCGCCATAAGGGCGGCCTCGGTGGCGGCATCGTCCGCTGCATTATGGCCGTAACAGCCAGAACCCGGAACACCGATGACGTGAACATCGTCTTCCGACATTTTGAACAGCGCGGCCAGCGAATTCCGTAAGGGATAGATGCCTTGGCTGTGGGACCATACCTTTAATTTCCCATTGTCAAAAATAGCCACCGCGCAAGACGTTCCATTGGGGGCGTGCATGATGTACGGCTTGAAATACGAGGCGCTGTGCCGTATTTCGGATTCTTCAATAGCCGTTGGGGCGTTGCCGGTGTCCACCTGGGTTTTGGTTTCGAGGGGAAGGGTTTTGAGATATTCCTTTAAGGGCGTGTCTGCAGGCAAATAATCTTCGGATTTCCATTTTGCGCTCTTTTTGGCCTCTTCCATGATTTGGACGGCCTGGTATTCTTCTTCGGCCACTACCCCCAAAAAGCTGCCCTTGCGCACCAGTTTTAAGAACCCGGGTTGCTTATCGATATCCGATTCGTCGATAGATACCAATCGGGAAGAATAACTTGGGGGCCGTACGGTACGGGCGTGTACCATATGGGGAAAGCGAAGGTCTTGTACGAACACCGGATTACCCCGCACGATGTCTTCGATATCCGTTCTGGGAATAGGTTTGCCCACGAATTTACGGACTGTTTTTCCCTTCAATTCGGATGGGGTGCCGACCTCCTGTTCTATCTGTTTGCCTTGCAACAACTGGTTCAACGCGGTTTTTTCTGTCGGGGCGATGACATTACCGTCTTTTAGCTGTAGCTGCGAAATCGGGACTCCCCATTTTTCCGAAGCCATTTTTAGGACGGTCTCCCTGGCGTAGGCCGCGGCATTACGGATGGCCATTCCGCTGGATTGGATGGAGTAACTGCCGGCGGTGTAGCCTTCGTCGGGTGTTATTCCGGTTTCCGCCAGTTGCATATCGATAAGGTCCAAGCGGGAATCCAGTTCCTCGGCGGCTATTTGTTTCAGGGCCGTTCGCAGCCCTTGGCCGAGTTCCACCTTGCCGCTCAAGATCAGCACCCTGCCGTTTTCCAATACTTGCAGCCACGCATTGACCTGCTTCTGGTCGGGACGGTTCCCCGGATCCGCCGTTTTCGGGGCTGCAAAAACATAATCGGTAACAGGAGTGGCGCCTGTTAATGAAAAACCGATGCTTACATAGCCTAGTTGTTGTAGAAAATTGCGCCTTGTAGTTTCCATGTTCATTTTGTTTATAGGGAATTAGGAGACGAATCGCATTTTTCCGCTTTTTTTGGAATTTATAATTTGGAATTTGGTGCTTGGAATTTGCGATAGGGCCTGCTTCCTTGGTCACACCTCATTCAATGGAAGCCTTTATCGCCCTGACTACCCTTGAATGGACCCCGCAGCGGCAAATGTTCAGTCTCAGGCCCTCCTTGATTTTATCATCGGTAGGGGAAGGGTTTTCGTTCAATAAGGCTACCGAGGCGATGATGATACCGTTCAGGCAATATCCGCACTGGGCGGCCTGCTCCTCGACAAAGGCTTCCTGTATTCTATGCAACCGGCCATTTTCATCTTGAAGGCCTTCCAAGGTGGTGATTTTTGATTTTGCCGCCGCGCTCACCGGCAACCGACAGGAAGTGCTCGGTTGGCCGTCCAACAATACCATACAGGCACCGCATTGCTGCAGGCCACACCCGAATTTGGGACCGTTGAGTTGTAACTGGTTCCGTAGAATATAAAGTAAGGGGGTATCCGGGGAGGTTTCTACGCTGTGCTCCTTGCCATTTACGTTGAGTTGTATAGCGGTTTTCATGCTTTATTTTTAAACCCTAGTATGGGGAAATATCCCATTAGTGCTGCCTAAAGCTACTTAAAAAATGCTAACTACGGAAATAAGCTGGTCCCAAGAGAAGCCAATGGTTTTCATAAGCGTCTTGCACTCGCTGCCTTGGGCCAACTCTTGGCCCATCTGGTATATGGGGCGTCGAGACGTACCACGAGGAGTACCCTGATTTCCGGCGGCGCAGCGGGTGAGGACACCGCCCCCCGGCCCGTTGTGAAGCGATCGGAGAACTCTATGGGTCCCTGTCCCTTAATATATCCATAAAATCGCTATTTTTATTGTCTTTATAGTTGTACAATTACCAATTTTATATTCTTTTAATCATCATCCTATTCAATCGAGTGTATGGAAAAAGATACCGGCAAACTAGAAGAAATTTCAGCGAATGACGGCGTATTATCGGGTCCTATGAACCTGCTCGATAGGACGAAGGCCAAGGAAGTCATTAAAAAAGGGACCAGGTTAATGTCGCTCGATTTTTACAGGGGACTCGTGATGGTGCTGCTTATGGTTGAATCCACCGGCATGTATGAGCATTTGCTGGATATGTCGCAACCCGCTTCCTTTCTGAATTCCCTAGCAACGCAATTTACGCACAAACCTTGGCACGGACTGCACTTCTGGGATTTTATCCAGCCCGCATTCATGTTCATCGCGGGTACCGCCATGGCATTTTCCCTCACAAAACGGACCGCCATGGGGCATCCTTGGAAGGAACAGGCGGTCCACGCCATCAAACGGAGCTGGTGGCTGTTTTTCTGGGGAGTATTCGATTATGCCGTCCGGGGAAATCACTTGTCCTTTGAGCTATGGGATGTTCTTACGCAACTTTCCTTTACCCTACTGCTCGCCTTTCTTATCTTTCGGTGGAAAATTGGTTATCAACTGCTTTTTAGCCTAGGTCTCCTGGTCCTGACAGAATGCCTTTATCGCTTCACCCATATTCCCGGCTTCGACCAAGCTTTCACCGACCAGCACAATTTCGGGAATTTTGTGGACCTGCTGTTGATGAACAAGATCAATTCGGGGGGCTGGGTTGCCATAAATTGCATTCCGACCGCTGCACACACCATCTGGGGAGCCGTGGCGGGCAAATGGCTCATAGAGCGGAAGACCGTAAAGGGAAAGATCAGCAATATTGTAATTCTGGGGATAGTTGCCCTAGTAGCAGGTTATGCTCTGGACCTGTTGAACATCACCCCCATTATAAAACGTATTGCGACCACGTCCTTTACCTTGGTTACAGGAGGCTGGTGCCTGTTGGCCCTAGCACTTCTTTATTATTGGATCGACGTGCTGCAGCACAAGAAATTCCTGCGCTTTTTTACTATTGTTGGAATGAACTCCATTTTTATATACCTGTTCTTTGAAATTGTGGTGAGCCGATGGCTCCGCGAATACGCCGAGGTAATTGTGACGGGGGTCTTATCGCCTATTGGAATGGCACACATGGTAAATATGATTTTTGCCGCCCTGGCTATTTTTGCGCTCGAATGGTATTTGTGCTATTGGCTATACCGAAAGAAGATCTTTTTTAAGGTATAGCTTGATCATTTAGCCTTTAAGAAATATACAAGCTTATTATGAACCCAAAGGGTTCGTTATGCTTATGCATTGATGGCCTTGGAATTCTTAATTGAAATCGAAAAGACTAGCAGAGTTTTGAACCCACGAAATCAGGAGAACAAAATCAAATGTCTAAAACCACCTTAGTTATGGAAAAATTTAAGAGAAGGGATTTTATAAAAAATTCTATAAAGGCCGGGGTTGGGGTATCTTTGTTAAACATAGACAGTACAAGGGCTAGCAGCCCCAGTGAACGGGAAAACATCCAAAGAAAGTCTACGGGGGAACCAAAGAAAATAGTGGTCGGCGGTGCTGGGATAGCGGGAATGTGCTGTGCCTATGAATTGATGAAAATGGGTCATGACGTGACCGTTCTTGAAGCCTCGGGCAGGCACGGGGGACATGTATATACTGCCCACGATGAACTGTCGGATGAATTGTACGGTGACTATGGACAAGAGCATATCACCAAGCCGGGTTATGATCTGTACTGGTCGTATATAAAGGAGTTTGATCTTACTGCATTGTCCTACCCAAGAAGAAAAAACGTTTTGAGGCGCATCAATGGTGAGTTCTACACAGAGGAGATGCTACAGGATCCTATTATTTTGAAAAAGTTGGGCTTTAATAAAAAAGAGGTCGACTTTTTGTCCACTAATCCATGGGGGGAACTTAAATCGCTCTATGTGGAGTCATATTTGGACAATTTCAAGGATGAATATCAACCCTTTGGTGTGGGCTACGATGAAATGGACCATATCCCTATATCGGATATTTATAGGAACCAAGGCGCTTCCAAAATGGCACTCGATCTTTTAGGAGGTGCCAATTCATCAGCTTTGTTCGGTCTTTGGTACTCTGCTATTCTCAAATTACGGGGGGTGCCCGAATTTCCTACCGAAATTTATAGGTTAAAAGGTGGCAATCAAATGCTTCCGAACGCTTTTGCAAAAAAGTTGGGACGAAGGGTGTGGTTGAATAAACCGATAACATCAATACAAAACGGGAAAGATGGAGTTACAATCAAATACCGTGATAATGAGGAAACCAAAGAAGTCGAGGCCGATTATTTTGTGAACTGCATTCCTTTGCCCGCCTTTAAGAATATTCCCGTAGAACCCGCGATGTCGGCAGAAAAGCGATACGTTATTGAAAATGTAAGCTATGACTCCTACCAACGCTTTGTCTTTCAAGCGAGTTCTAAATTCTGGCTCGACGACGGGCTTTCCATCAATATGTACTTGGATCATCCCGATATATGGGATATTTGGCAATCCGCGGACGAAGTCGATACCCACAGGGTAATTCTTTTGGGTACCGGGGCTGGGGGAATATCGCCCCAAAGGGCACTTGCTGCATTCCGACAGCTGTATCCCGGTAAAAAAGACACCATTGAACAGGCTATCGGTAGGGACTGGACCCAACAAGCCTTTTCCTCCACTTGCGAAAGGCTTCCCTTTCCTATCGGCGAACTTAAAAGATTCTGGCCTACTATAATGAAGCCCCATGGCCGTATTCATTTTGCAGGCGCATATGCTGATAATCTGAATTGGGGAACCGAGGCTGCCACGCGGTCGGCGAATCGAGTGGCAATGGAAATCGATCGGGCTTAGACGTGTGGGGAACTTAATTTTGCAATAGCATAATTCTCTTCAGCGTATTGGGCGGGCGAAAGAACAAGTAAAAACTAATAGGTTATTTCTGAACAAAGCCTCGTTCCAATTACTCTTACTTGCGAGTAATGATGGCCGCCCATCCTCCACCAGAGGCCAATTTTACATTTTCGTGGTCTCCGGAAGAAACCTCCAACTTTTCATGGACGTAATCCTGGGCGAAACGATCTGCATTGACTCCGTCCTTCATCATCTCCATCACGTATTGTCCTGAACCCAAAAATGATAGATCCACGCTTAGCTCCCGTGGCGTATCATCCGTCATTGCCCCTACGTACCAAACATCGTCCTTTTCTCTTGCGAGTAGCACGTAATCACCTGCCTTGGCGTCCAATATTTTGGTGTTGTCCCAAACCGTTGGAATTAGGGCGATAAAACGCGTGGTTTCCGGATCCTTGTAATAGGCACTAGGACTATCGCACAACATCTGCAACGGACTTTCATATACGACATACATGGCAATTTGATGGCAACGGGTACCCAAAGCTTCGGGTCGATCGAATGAAATGTTATGGTTGATCCTATGGGCATTGACCATAGCTCCCGGAGTAAAATCCATGGGACCGGTCACCATTCGGGTAAAAGGAATCGTGACCGTATGTTCAGGGGTAACATCATGGCTCCATTTATTGTTCTCATTGCCCTTTACCCCTTCAAAGTTAATCACATTGGGGTAACTCCTTTCGAGTCCCGAAGGTTTGTAGGTTCCATGATAATCCACCAACAGATGCCTTTTGGCCGCCGCCGCTGCTAACCGTTCCAAATAGTCCACCATGTATTGGTCCGAGCGTTGCATAAAATCGACCTTAATCCCCTTTATCCCCCATGACTCATAAAGGTCAAGCACTCCAAAATTTTTTTCCAACGGACCCCAAAGCAACCAAAGAATCACACTTACATTCTTCTCCTTCCCGTACGCTACCAATTCCTCAATATCGATTTCCGGATTGGGTTCAGCTATTTCGGTGGTGGATTTGCTCCAGCCTTCATCCAACATGATATACTCCAAGCCGTATTTTGCGGCAAAATCGATATAGTACTTGTAGGTTTCTGTATTGATTCCCGATTTAAAATCTACCCCGTAGATATTGTTGGCATTATACCAGTCCCAGGCCACCTTCCCAGGCTTTATCCAATCCGTATTCCCAATCTTTGAAGGAGCGGACAATTGATATATTAAGGTGCTTTCCAACAATTGCTTGTCATCATTGGTTATAACCATCACCCGCCATGGAAAGTTTCGTTGTCCGCTTGTTTTGGCCAAATAATCGTCGTAGGTCAATTGTTGATTTCGATCTGCACCCTGTTCGGCCGATATGGCCTCTTTTACGTGATGTGGAAAGTCAGCAGTGAGGGCATTCCCTTCTGTGCCGAACAAAAACATCCCTGGATAATCGGACAGATCTGTTTCGGTAAATAGGACATTGGTACCATTCACCTTGGCCAATACCGGTAAGGAACAAAAAGTATCCGTTTTTAGGGTGTCCAGTTCGGTAGGTAGATAAATACGCTCGTTATGGGAAATCATGGAGTCCTCCTTCGGAAACAAGGCTTGGGTGTTCCCGGCAAAATTTAGGGTCAAGGATTCATGGTTTACAATAACTTCTTTACTGATGGAAGAGACAAACCTATAGGCCGCCCCATCGTTGTAGGCCCTGAAGACCAAAGCATATTTGCCCATAAAATCCAAGGTCAGTTCTTGATAGCTATCCTGAATGTTTTTTCTTTTCAGGGCGACCACGGGATGCAAAATCCTGTTCCCATTTTCAATATGCTTCTTTTTAACCTTGGGCGATTTCCCAAAAGTATCGTATCCCTCCATTTCCATGGATATGGTACTGTGCGCGATAATCTCCTGGTCATTTAGAAAAACATCAAAGGCCACTTCATCACCAATATGGACCTTTAATTTTAGGTTTTTATCCGGACTTGCAATTTTGTAATCCTGTGCCTGCAGAACAAAGGCACAGAGAAGTAATAAAAGGAAAAATGGAGTTCTCACAGCTAATAAAATTCTGAGGGGTTTATAAATTAAGTTTGAGTAAGATATATAAAGCCATTTCGTTATCGGGAACGGATAGCTTCAAACAAGACATCATTGGGAGACCAGCCTATGAAACCACTGCATTGAACAAGCTGGCCGTACCTTTTACACCCAAGGCCGCCAGGTCATGGGCAGGAACTTCAAAGCTTTGCGTAAAATTTTTTTTGCCAAAAGATTTCACATGGAATTCTCTTTCCCGGCCATTAGACCTTTACTAACCCAAGGAGAATTCCATCGTATTTTTTTCTTTGATCGGGTGGGAATTAGCACATCCATGCTCACGGTGGAGACCCTGGATTTTGCCCAAACTTCCAGATTGCCATCGGCCTTTCAGTGCCTGGTATGATAGATCCCAGGGTCTTGGTTTAGCGCGATTACTTCTGGTTGACCAGGGTATCCAAGTGCAGATGAAGTAGTCCTTAGTTCATGACACTCAATACCCTGCATTTTGGGTCAATTTACCGTCCGAGCGATCAATTTCGGATTGTGGAAAAGGGAATACGTTGTACGTATCCTTCCATGCTGCCCCAAATACCTCCGGACCGATGCCCCAGCGTACAATATCGAACCAACGGTGAGGTTCGAAGGCCATCTCGACTCTTTTTTCCTGACGTAGGGCCTCGGTAAGGTCTGTACCACTAGCCAGCGGTGGCAAACCGACCCTGTCCCGGATGTCGTTGATCTGCTGTTCGGCAATGCTCAAGTCTCCCCCGCCTTCGATCAAAGCCTCGGCGTATAAAAGTTTTAATTCGGCGAACCGAAACCAACGTTCGTTATTAAAATCCGCTTGTTCGTTGGGGGAGTGGTTTGCGGCGACCGAGTTGTGCTCGCCATCGTATTTTTTGATGGTATATCCGGTAGAGGACCATTCGGGGTCATAGGGAATCTCAACGGTCGCACCGCTACTATACACATAGTACATATCACCATCTTCGTAATAGGTAAGTTCGGCCCTGGGATCCCCGTCCTCAAAAGCGTCCACCAAACTTTGTGTGGGGGCCCACCAGCCGTTTTTTCCACCGGGTGCCCCATTGCCGGCATCCCAATAATAACTACGGGCAATACCCTGCGAGGCTTTAAAGTCTTCAGAATGCGTATCGTCGAAAACCCAGATGTTATCGTCGGAAAATGGTCCGCCGAACTGGATTTCAAAAATCGATTCCATATTGTTTTCGGTATCGTAATTAAAATTGCTAGCGAAATCGGGCATTAGCATGTACGGACCGTTCTGTATCACATCTTCGAAGGCCGTAATGGCCGCGGACCAGTCTTCCTTCCAAACGTTGACCTTGCCGATGTAGGATTTGGCGGCCCATGCCGTGGCACGACCTGTATTGCCACCATCCCACTCATTGGGCAAGCCTGCGGCCGCCGTACCGAAATCAGCGAGAATCGCGGCATAGAGTTCTTCTTGGGTGGCATTGGGCAGGGCCAGATCATTGATATCCGTTTTTACCTCAAGGGCCAAAGGGGGGGTTCCGAACATTTTAAGTGCCTGAAAATGGAACCAGGCCCTTAAAAACTTGGCCTCCGCCTCCAACACCGTTTTGTCTTCGGCGGTCAGTTCATTTTCCTTATCCAAATTTTCCAAGACCAAATTCGCACGGTATATCCCCTCGTAAATTTGGGTATAGACGGCAGCATAGGGTACATCACTGGCCCTGATCTGCAAACGATCTATATCACGTGAAATGCCGTCCGCGGTTACGTCGTCGGCAGCCAGGTCGTCCGTGATGGTCGTACTAATTTTCCAGAATTCGCCTGCTTCGGAGAGAGTTTCCGTACTGGTGCCCCAGAAATCCTGAATGGAAGAATAAGAAGCGAATATCGCACCGTCAAAATCAGTTCGGGTCTTGTAAAAGGCATCGGTAGTAATGCGGTCCAAAGGCTCTAGGTCGAGTTCACCTTTACAGGATAAAAGTCCCACGAAAACCATTCCGGCAAGAATTATACATTTTTTCATAGTAAATATATGTTAGGGTAAGAGTATCGAATTTAAAAATCAGTTGAAATTCACGGACCAGCCCAGTTGAATGATTCGTGGCAAGGGCGACGCCCCACCGTCTTGACCGGTGGCCAAGGTAAAGTCTCCTTTTTGGAAACTTTGGGTACGGCCTACTTCAGGGTCATAGCCCGAATATTTGGTGAAGGTAGCCAAGTTCTGCGCTCCGATATAAAAACGCATTCTGGATACGAAACCATTGGTCCATTCGGTCAGTTTTTCAGGGGACAGACTGTAGCCTATCTGAATATTTTGTATCCGCAGGTACCCGGAATCCTCGACCCAACGGTCGGAAAAACGGGTGTTCGAATTCGGGTCGTCACGAGTCAATCTGGGGTTAAGGCTCGAATTGGTGGTGCCTTCGCCGGTCCAGCGATCTAAGACTTGGGTGCTGAAATTGTTGGAACCTGTTAGGCCTTCCAAAGCGATACGCGATGAGTTATACACCTGCTTGTCACCCACTCCCCTGAAATTGACAGAAAAATCGAAACCCTTGTACTCTGCGTTAAGTTAAATCCGTAAAAAAAACCTGGAAAAGGACTTCCTAATATCGTCCTGTCATTCGCATTCACTTGTCCGTCCCCATTTACATCGACAAATCTTATATCACCGGGGGCACGCTCATCCGTAGCGAAGGCATCGGGTAATGCGGCATCGATTTCAGCTTGATTTTGATAAAGTCCGTTGGTCTTATATCCATAAAAGTGACCCAGGCTTTCACCTTGTACGGTCCGGTGGGTCTGCGCGCCTCCGATGCCCGTGATAATCTGTGTTATCGGCCCTAAATCGGTCACCTCGTTTTTCACGGTGGTAATATTACCCCCAAAGCCGTATTTGAAGTCCCCGATCTGGTCGTTAAAGTTGAAAGAAAATTCAACCCCTGAATTTTTTATTTGTCCCACGTTGGCATCGGCCGGCAAAAAGAATCCGGAAACAAAGGGGATTGGTAACGGCAAGAGTACGTCGTCGGTAGTCTTTTCGTAATAATCGGCCGTGAGGGACAGTTTGTTCTTAAGAAGGCTGGCATCTAAACCGATATCCAGTTGTGTACTTGTTTCCCATTTGAGGGCCGCGTTGGCGAAGGTGGTGGGTGCCGGTGCGAGAATGGTATTTTGGCTGTCACCTATCACGTACCGGATATTATTGTTGAGCGCACTTAAATAGGCAAAATTAAGACCGGTAAACTGGTTGCCCGATTGGCCCCAGCCTGCGCGTATTTTTAGGTCATCGACAAAACTGTCTGAGGGAAAGAAATCTTCCTGTGAAATACGCCATCCGGCGGAAACCGACGGAAAGTAGTCCGATCGATTTCCTTCGGCAAATCGGGAGGTGGCATCCCTCCGAACATTGAAGGTCGCCAAATATTTGCCTTGATAATTGTAACTCAACCTGCCCAGCCATCCCTGCAATGTCCATAGGTCGGCCTCGTTGGCGTTGGCCACGGAAGATCCGGTAGAGGCGAAGTTGTCGTTGAACAGCTCTCGGCCCTGTATCCGTACCTTGTCAAACCTAAACTTGGTCTGTTCAAACCCGAAAATCGCTGATATACTATGGTCGCCAAAGGTTTTATCGTACGAGAGGGTCACCGCTGGGGTCAAAGTCAGCTCAATGGGGCGTGATGAGGCCAGAAGAGACTGCCGGGTAGAATTTCCGGTATAGGTGGTTTCCCTTTGTAGAAAATCTCCGCTACCCACGTTATAATCGAGACCTAGGGAGGTTCGGAGTTTAAGGCCTTCCAATAACATCAGTTCCCCGTAGAAATTTCCCAGTACTTTTCGGTTTTGGATTGTAGTACTATTTACGCGGGTATCGGACCTGAAAACATAATTAGTTCCGGTACCATCGCCACTAGTATCGGGGTTTTCTAAATTGTAGCCGAAGGGTCCCTCCCCGTAAATCTTATAATAGGGGGCATTCAATGATGAATTGAAGCCCGCGAAAATGGCATCCTCGCTTTGTACCAATCGATCAGTCTGGCTGATCAGCAACGATTGCCCGAATTTTAATACTTTACCGACTTTAATATCCGAGTTTGCCTTCAGGGAGTACCGGGTAAACTTCTGCGCCAGTTCAACGCCCTCTTGATCCATATAGCCCCCGGATATAAAGTAGTTGGCCTTTTCGGTTCCCCCGCTTACCGAAACATTGTGGTTCTGTACCAATCCGGTGCGAAAAAGGGCATCTTGCCAGTCTACGAAGGGTTGCCCGCTAAATTGCGATACATCGCGGCCTAATTGACTTTGGATATCTATGTATTGTTCCACGCCCAATACCTCGATTTTGTCCCTTACCTGACTGAACGACGTGTAGCCGTTATAGGAAACCTTCGCATCGCCGCTCTTACCGCGTTTGGTCGTCACGATGATGACCCCGTTGGCGGCCCGCGCACCATAGATGGCGGCGGAAGCGGCATCCTTTAAAACGTCTATCGATTCGATGTCGTTCGGGTTTAGACCCGCCAATGGGTTCGAATCGGTGGTCGATGAAGTATTGACCGTAATATTGGTCGTTTGTACGATGGGTACTCCGTCAATGACCCACAAGGGATCGTTTACCCCCGGGGTGCCAACACCCCGAATGCGGACACTTATAGGTGCCCCCGGATCACCACTTCTATTGGTGATGTTTACGCCCGATATCGTACCCGCCAGAACTTGATCGGGACTCGTTATGGGCTTTGATTCGATAGATTCTGCACTTAAAGAGGAAACGGCCCCGGTTAGATCCGCCTTTCTCTGTGTGCCATACCCAACCACCACCACTTCGCTCAACTCCTGGGCACTTTCGGACATCGTAACGTTTATCGTGGATCTTCCATCAACGGGCACTTCCTGTGTTGTATAGCCGACATAGGTAAACACCAAAGTTGCGGAGTCCTGTGAAACGGTAATGGAATAGTTGCCATCAAAATCCGCAACGCTTCCATTGGTCGTTCCCTTTTCTACAACGTTGACACCGGGCAGGGGTCCGTTACTATCCGTGATAGTACCGGTCACAGTCATCTGTGCCACCATGGATTGTGCCCCAAAAGAAAGCAAAATAATAATAAGGAGGTGATATAGGGATTTTTTGTCACTAAGGTCATGTTTCATGATGTACAAAAGTTTAGATAGGGTTACTTTTATAAAAACATTCTGAGCATAGAAATTCCAGTGCCTTGATGTCATCGGACGGGCGCAATTGAAGGGATATGCGCATTTACCATACAATGCACCCCCGAACAACCGAAGTTAATTATACCTAATATTCAGGTTTTCGGTTAAAAGGGAATGATTCTAAACCAGGCTCTTAATCAAATATAGAATAAATTTTAATATTTCTTTTCTTTTTGTTTTATATTCCGTTAACACAAAAGTTTATAAACTTTTTCCAATCGCTTACCAATGGCCCTTTTTTACTTATTCGTTGTTCTTTTTTCCTTCCGTAGCGATACTCAGCAACTCAAAAAAGCCTTCAAATGATAATAATATGTCTGATTTTTACTTGAAAACAAAATTCTAAACCCACTTCACTATAGGTTCTGATCCAATTCAGGACGAAATCAATGTGTTCCGGATTCTCTTAATTTTTTAGCAGCTCAAGATTCCCGTCCCAGCTAAGCTTTGATGTATTGGAGAGTCGGTTATCTTATCGGAAAAAGTACCGCCTTGGTTATTTACATTGAGATGCTATTGGTTAAAAAATCTTTCGAGATATAAATTGAACTTAATTCGAAATCGAGAATGTGTAGGGAATCTTCCGTTAAAAGAGTATTTTCGAAATCGACACGGGTATAATATTGGACTTATGCAATTTCTTCAGTATCGGTCGCCGCCAGTAGGATAGTACGGGAGGCGACAATTGATTTGGAGAAATGATCGTCCTTTTCCGTGTGAGCACTAATTTGATTTTTTAGTAGCGATAGATAAATATGAAAAATTTAAAAAGGAGAAAATTCATCAAAGATTCCTTGATTACGGGAATAGGGGCGTCATTGGTACCGTTGGATGCTTTTGCCAATAAGGGTCTTTACGCCCCTCAGAATCTGCCGTCCGCCAGAACACATAAGGGCAAAAAGAAAAAAGTAATCGTGGCAGGCGGGGGCATTACCGGTCTTTGCTGTGCTTATGAACTTGTAAAGAGGGGGCACGAGGTAGTGGTCCTTGAAGCTAGTGGAAGACATGGGGGCCATGTTTTTACAGGAAGGGACGGGTTGTCGGAAGGTCTATATGCCGATTATGGAGCAGATCATATAACCAAACCGGGGTATGAAAGATTTTTCGAATATGCGGAGGAATTCAAGCTACCCGTGTTGCCTTATCCGCACGCAGAAGGATCTGAGGCAGCCCCAGGCAGAGATGGCCTTCGTATGATGGGGGGCAAATTTTATTCTGATGAAATGTTAGCGGATCCCAAGGTACTTGAAGGCTTGGGATTTAATGAAAGGGAAGTAAACTTTCTATCAAAAAATCCTTGGTATGCCCTCAAGTCCTTCTTTCTGGATTCTTATTTGGACAAGTTCAAAGACCCGTATCAACCATTTGGGGTCGGCTATGATGAAATGGACAACATCCCTTTGGCAGATATTTACAAAAAGGAAGGTGCCTCGGAGGCGGCACTTAATTATCTAGGAGGAACAAATACCTCGGCCCTTTATGGATTATGGAGATTGGCGGTGGAAAGGTCTAGGGGAATTCCCCTGTCGCAAGGCGATACCTACCACCTTGAAGGAGGAAATCAGGAACTTCCCACAGCTTTCGCCAAAAAATTGGGCGGCCTCGTAAAGCTCGATCATCCTGTCAAGAGCATCGGACACGATGAAAATGGGGTGGTCGTTTCTTATTCGGCCTATGGCTACGAGGGAGAAAAGGAAATGAAGGCCGATTTTCTTGTCAACTGCATTAGCTTGCCCGTTTTTCGAAACATACCCATAGTCCCTGCCCTTTCTTCCGAAAAACGGTATGTGGTGGATAATCTCACCTATAGTTCGCATCCCTTTTACGTTTTTGAGGCCAGTACCAGATTTTGGTTGGCCGATGGACTGAAAAGTATAAACATAGAATTTGAACATCCCGATATTTCGATGATATGGGAAGAAACCAATAATGTGGATACGGAGAGGGTCATTTTAAAGGCTTACGGCCCCGGTGGACTGTCCCCCCAACGTGTATTGGCAGCATTTAGAAAATTATATCCGGGCAAAAAGGACACTATTTATCAAGCGTTAACGCTAGATTGGACGAAAGATAAATTTGCTCCCACATGTGAAATGGAATCCTTTCCAATAGGTGAAATGCATCGTTTTTGGCCTCAAATTATGAAGCCGGAAGGCCGCATCTATTTTGCTGGCACCTATGCGGATAACCTCAGCAGAGGGATGGAATCTTGTCTGCGTTCGGCCCAACGGGTATCGCAGGAGATCGATGAAATTTAAACTCCATTAGAAGTAGGTGGATGAAAGGGAAAACATAGCTTATTTATTGTGCATTGCTACCGATATTATTGCTAGTCGGAGAATCTGGATTTTTTGATGCAACCGGGTTACTTTCTAAAAAACCGGATGAATCCATGGGGGAAAAGGAGGATGCCATGACGCATGAAATTATGGTATCCCTCAAGCCATTTCCCCAATCCAACCATAAGCCCGTAGTAGAAATTATTGCCCCCAATGACAAAAGCTCATATCCCTTGGGAAGTCGGGTAGTGTACGAAATTAGGGTCTCCGATAAAGAGGATGGGGAATCCAAATATGGGGAAATATCCGCGAATGAGGTGCTTTTAAAAGTAGAGTACTCGGACCATACGGGCTTACCAATTGAAAAAAACAAAAGGATACAGGATAATCCTCCGGGTCTGACTGGGATTTTAACCTCCAATTGCCTAAACTGCCATGTATTTAAAGGCAAACTGATTGGCCCCTCATTTTACGAAATAAATAAACACTATGAACCTACCCGGTCCAATGTGCAAACGATGGCCATACACATTAGAGAGGGCTCATCGGGCGTATGGGGAAATACGGTAATGCCTTCCCACCCCGAATTATCGAACCAAGAGATACAGGAAATGGTGCAGTGGATAATGGAAAACGCGGGTGAAACCAATATTGACTATTACACTGGGACAGATGGGTCAATCAAACTAGCGCCACCCGTTGATTCTGCAAAAAATGCCTCTTTTATCCTTACGGCAAATTACACCGACCATGGCGTGGACGGGGGTCAAAAACTAATTGGACAGGATTCGGTGATAATCCATTCCAAATAAATCCACTTCTTGCAGAATGGGGACAAGTGGGAGTACAAAATTAAATTTCTTTGAAGGGCCACCTCTTAAAAACGATTTCTGCGAATGGGCACAAATTTCTTGAAATTTATCAATTATCCGGTTCCGAGACTACGGAAGGAATGGTTAAATCGGAGTCATTTCATGTATAACCACCTCCACCACGGCATCTTGGGTCGCCTTTCGGTGTGCCGCAATATGAACGCTGGCATTATGGTTTTGCCATAGGTCTCGACTCTCCCAATTTTCGTAAAAGAAAAATCGATCTGGGTTTTCGTTGTCTTGATGTAAATCATAGTTGAGGCAGCCTTTTTCCTTACGGGTAGGCGGTATTAGGTTGAGAAGGGATTGCCGTACCGTTTCCCTTTTTTCGGGCTTGGCCAGAATGCTTGCGGTGATAGTCAATTGTTTGTCACTCATTAGGCTTAGTGTTAATTGTTGGTAGTAAAGATAGTTATCTTTGAAGAAACTGGTTTGAAATGGGGGTGCGAAGTCTCGGATTTCTATTTCATTGTTTATCCGCTCGCACGCATCCCTTTCGATCGGTAAATAAGCAGATATATTTAATCCCTTTTATTTTGGGGAAAACTTGTTTACTACCATTTGCTTCAGTGGATCTCTTTGTGTTCCCCAAATATGTAAATTCCCCTCCTGGTCCACTTGCAGTCCTGCGGCAGTACCAAAATCCACCTTATTTTTACAGTGAAAGGTTTTGGTACTGACCTTCTCCATTATCGGTTCAAAGGTTTCAGACCTACTCACCAGAATTAAGTCCGCATAATTTACACCTTCATTGTTATAAAATCCAAGGGCATAAATAGCTTCCTCATCCATAATAAGATTGATTGATTGATAGCTTGCCCAGTCATCAGGAGCAGCAAAACTCGCTAGCCTTTTTTGTTCTCCTTTTTCAGGATTTATACGGTAGAAGTCCCAATTGCGGCTGTCCCAATTACTCACTACCATCAGATACTCATTATCCTTGGCCAATAAACCTGATGATCCAGCGGTTTGCCTTTTAGGCTCACCTTTCCTATCAATAGTAAAATTGGGTTGGGCCTTATACAGGTTGCTATCATGGTAATTATATAGGCAAACTTTTGAATAGGTCTTGGCGTAATTGTCTTCAATGCCCACTGCGATATACGGACCACTGACTTGAAAGCCCCCTGCATGTCTGTAAGGTTCCTTCATCAGGGGAATTACGGTATCCGTTTTTTGCGTTGTGAGGTCGGCCTGCAAAAGGTAGGCTTGTGTGAGTGAACTCCCCGAAATAAGAAGCTTTTCAGCCCCGTTTTTCTTAATGACCTGTACCCCCTGAAAATGGCCGCCTTCACTGGGGACGTTAATTTCATTGCTAATAAAAATAATTTCCGGTTCGGAGCTTAGGGCATCAAAAGCTTCAGGCACATTTTTCACTTCCTGGCCCATACCCAAAAGAGGATGAAACCCTAGGAGGGCAATAAGAAAAGCTCCAATATATATATTACGTTGACCCATGACGATTTGTTTTAATTTAGCAATCCCCGGTTTATATACTTCGTAAAGTTGGGCCCTGCCGATGATGAGGGCTTAGATATTGTTTTGAAATTATTATAAAAATTTATAAACCATGCCTTACTTAAAGCGGGCGTTTTTTACTTCTTCAATCTCATTTTTTAGTCGCTTGTTGATATTGATTTTGGCACCGGTAAAAACAAATATCCTAGTTCTAAACTCCCTGGCATAGGGGTTAGTTATCGAATCGGCGAGTACGGCCGTGTGAAAATAAGGGCTTCGGTCTTTTTAAATTCATCGTCTTTTTCGTCATTGTTTTTGACCCTGATGAGATTGGTGTAATTTCGGTCAAAGATCAAACCAGTCGATATAGTCCGCGTTGAAAGAAGTCGCTTTAATCCCTGTTTTGGTGTAGTAATTTATGGCACCTGCTTGTCCGTAGTTATCACAGAGGACAAGCGTTTCGGTCTGCATTGGGTATATTCCTATAGAGGGAATCCACTTTTCGGGCCAGTTCTTTCCATCCCAGCATATCCGCATAATCTTGGGGTAATCAAGTGGTCCTTTCCATCTTCCCATCTCAGCATCCCTAATTTCTTATACGTGCTTTCATGATTTACCATGTACTCTGGACTTCGATTCGGAAATGTAAATTGGTACATGGGGATAAAAAATAGGATAGGAATGGCCATGGCCGCCCAACGCCAATATTTTTTTCTTTCCGCTTTTAGGATAGTAGCCAGATAAACGGAACCAAAGGCAATATAAATAGGATAAAGCCCAATGGCATAATAGTCCTTGGCCCTAAAATATAGAAAAACGATAAGGGTGAAAAAGAGGGCGCCAAAAAAGGGTCTGTATTTTTGAAAAGGTCTGGTAAAACAACAGGCTATATAAGCCTGAAATTATCACGAATAAGGAGCCGATAAAGAAAGATAACTGGGATTTTAAAAAGCCCGACACGATCCACATTCACCAACTGCGTTTCCGCCAGTTCGTTTAAATGATGGATAACCGGGAAACCGTTCTCGTACTGCCAAAAGAGATTGGGCGCAATTAGGATGATGGCCACTAACATCGCCAGGTATAGCTCTTTTTTGAGGAATACCTTGCGTTGGCGACTCAACAATACAGCCGGCAGTAGCCCTAATATAAGGAAAACCATGTTATATTTATTCAGGAACCCCAAAGAAAATACGATGGACGCTGCATAGAGCCATTTGGGTTTTTCGGAATGGAAGTATTTAATGAGGATAAAGTAAAAAGTGGTCCAGCACAAAACGTCCAAGGAGTTCGGCTGATATAAGGTGTTTAAGCGTAAAAGGGCGGAAAACAGCACACAGGTCGCACCTAACACCAGTGCAAAGCGATTGCCATTTAGTTCTTCTATGGCTTTCCAGACCACCACAAGAGTGAGGGCACCAAACAATGCGGGAAAGAATTTGACCCAAAAAACGGAATGGCCCAAAAGATAGATGATGCTTGAAATCCAAGAGGTAACGGGAGGAACGGACTGATAGCCCCAAGCCAAATGATGGGCTTGGTCAAGATGCAGGTATTCGTCGCGTTGCAGGTCGTATTCCGGGCTTATTAAAATATACTGTAGTAGAAATTTTAAAGCGACAAAGCCAATTAAGATCCATGCATTTTTCTTCGTGTTGGCACCGAGTTGCAAATTCATGCTAGGGGTTTGGACTGGTCTTTCAAATTCGACAATTAAAAGTTGACGGGTGGTTTTTGATGACAAGATTGTTGAGTTTTACCAATCTGCAGTGTTTTCGTTGGTTCGAAATAAAAACTGGCTTCTTGTGAAGGCTGCTCTGTCATTAGGAGGGGTTGTGCCCTGGTGGTATCGGCGGCCCCTTGCCTTTAAAACTTGTTCAGGGCTTTTGCAGCGCAGCGAAAAAACAACTTTGTGTGGGGGAACAAGAAAGGAAAGAGCCCATTGGAAGAGCCTATATCGATTCGGTTTCCCCGATTATATGCTTGTGCAACGGTCACCGGTGTTGTAGCCAGTTTTAATTCAAGGGTGAAGCGCAAATGGCCGATTTTCTAGCTAGAAGTGCCAAACCCTACAACACCGGCGTCAACACAATATCCCGATACGCCACATTGCCATGATCGCCCTGTAGATAAATCGGGCCGGGGGCCAATACATCGGAGCTGATCGCGCCGCCGGTAGGGCCGGCCACGGGCTGGTTGTCGATGATCTTTTGGCCGTTCAAGACCACCGTCAAGTGGCGATCGTAGAGGGTGATGTCCAAACTTTGCCATTCGCCGGCGGGTTTTTCGGCGGCCGTACTGGGGGTGATGCGACTGTAGAGGGCGCCCATATTGTGGGGATCCAATTCTTTCCCGTAGGAATCGACCACCTGAATTTCATACATCCCACGGAGATAGACCCCGCTGTTGCTGCCTTCGGGTACGTTGACCTCCAATTTTAGGTTAAAGTCCTTAAAGTCCTCTTCGGTACGTAGGTTTCCGTAGTGGAGGTGCTCACCTTGCTCCGGCTGTACGGGGTTATTTACCAATTGTCCGTCAACGACCTTAAATCCATTTTTGTGTTCGGGGTCGATGAGTTTCCAACCGCTAAGGTCCTTCCCGTTAAAAAGGCTTATGGGCTTCCCATATTTTATTTGCGACATATCAGGTTTTTCCGGCATCGGGGGCATGCGCTCTCCCGTAAAGGTATCGGTCGTTTCCCCGGTACCTTCCCAAGAAGGTCCGGTCATGGTACCTTGCAACTGGTCCCCCGATTTTTTTATCCGTAGGGTGTAGGTGCGAATATGTTTCCGTTCGTTGGCCGCCCCGTCCTTGAACATGTTTACTTCGTTGGTCCGGGTAACGACTAGGGTATTGTCGTCCGCCAAATACACATCCGATACGGGCAGTACGCTCCCGCCGATCCACAGCAGTTCGGCATCCAAAAATCCTTGTTCGTTATGTACGTTCAGCCAACCAACTCCGCCACCTTCGATGTCGAGCGTCCATTTGCCCAAAAACGGGTTTTCGGTGGTCGACGATTGCGAAATAGGGTCTGCCCATGTCATGGGGGTGCTAAAAAGCACGACGGTGATAAAAAGGAGGGTGTTTTTCATTGGAACGAATCTTTCATTTCTGAGATTGGTGATGAAGGGTCAATTTACCCAATTATTTCAATATCCCCCTTCTTTTCGAATGAAATTAATTTTAATTACAGTACCGATGCGGAGATCTCCATATCGGCATCCTTCCAAGCCTTATCAAATTCTTTTTGAATGGCTTTCGCTTCTTTGGTTTTATTTTGTGCTTTCAAGCTTTTATACAGGCCCATCAGCGACCAGCCGTTTTGGCGGAGAGCCTCCAAATCTTCCTTATACACTTTTTCAGCTTCGCCGTATTTCTTGGCCTTTAACAAGACCGCGCCCAAGGACTGTCTTGCGGGGATATGCCATGGCGCGGGTTCACTGTAAATTAATTGATCTTCGAAGACCACAGCTTCCTGAAGATGTTCTATTGCTGTGGCAAAATCGCCTTCCGCAGCGGCAACTTCCCCCGCTACCACGGCGTAGGCTACTTGGGCAATACTTGAACTGGCATTCGTATAGTTCGCGATCAGTTCCTCGAGATCGGGATCATCTTTTAATGCTTTTAGGGCTTCCAATTCTTCCTTGGCCTCCTTCAAGTTATTTTTTCGAAGAAAGGCGATGCTTCGTGCATAGTGCCAAATAAGTTTGAGGTGTTTATACGCATCTCCCGGATAGGGAATGGTCAATATCTCGTTCCACTTGCCAAAGCGGGTATAGGCCAAAAGGGGCGTGGAGGCAAAATCTTGTAAGAACGGTAGGGTGGCCAGTTCTCCGACCGGTACTTTTTCAGCGGTTTTTTTGGCGGCATCGATAGCCGTTTTGCTATCACCCATTAAACTGGCGGCCGACCATAGAAAATGGAGGTTATGCGGATAATAGGCCAAGGGGTACATTCCTTGTGAATAGCATTGCGAGATATAATCCTCGTCGGCCAAAACGGCCTTCTGATTTGCCTTTACCGCATCTTGATAGCGACCGACGCGAATATAGATATGTCCCGGCATGTGTACGATATGCCCGGCAGCCGGCATTAAGGCACCCAATTTGTCGGCGCTGGAAACGGCCAGATCGGGCTTGGGAAGCTCCATCAAATGAATAAAATAGTGGTGTGCACCCGGATGATTGGGATCCAGCTGCAGGGCCTTTTCCAATGCGGCCCTTCCCTTTAAGGTATTGGGTGCGGGGTTGCCTGCGTTGTCCCAATAGTTCCAGGGCATGGTGTTCATCACTGATTCCGCGTACATCGTCTGAATATTGGCATCTTGGGGAAACTGCTGTGCTACTTTGCCCATAGCTTGCATATAGGCGTTATTCAGTTCGGCGATATCCTTCGTCAAATCCTTGCTATTTCTGGAGGCTAGCGCTTCGATCAAGGCCTGTTCTTTCGGACTTGCCCGGGAGGCCAATTTTTTTGCCCTGCCGATGGCCTCATTCGCTTTTTGTTTCCGTTCATCATCGGGAAACGGATCGTTGATGTTGGGCCCCAGGGCATACGCCTGACCCCAAAAGCACATGGCCGCATCGGGGTCTAAGCGTGATGCCTCCATAAAAGAGCGATGAGCCTCGGCATGGTTGAAGGCATAGCTAAGCCGTACCCCTTGATCAAAAAATTTCTGTGCCTGGGTATTGCTTGAACTGATAGGTACATGAAGGTTCCCTAAATTTTTGAAAAGAGGGGCGATCTGTTCGGTGGTATCCACATTGCTCAACAGGTAGTTGGCAACGGTACAGCTGATGGGGTTCATACCTGCCTTTTGAAAGGGGGCGGCATGCTTTTCAGGTCGTAAAACACTTATAGACAATGCCAATAGCAGCAATATGGCGATAACGGCCAGACTTGATTTTGTTTTCATGGGATAAGGATTAAGCCATATTGTTAATAGCGATTATGGACAATGCCAAATGCAAAAGTTATACGCATTCACTTAAGGGGGAAGTTTTTGGGGGGAAGGGGGAAATGGGAGGAATTATTACTAAAGATAATGAATTTCTAAATGCAAATGGATAAAAGCCACTTTTCGGATTCTATAAGCGGTTTTAGGGATGGGCAAGGGTTAGGAAGCCATATAATTGTCTTCGGCCAGGTTGGAAGATTAGGTAGCTTGACGGATAAACGGCTTTCATCTTTGGAACAGGCGGGCCATTCCTTTTATCGGGAATAGTCGGTTGCAACCACCTGAGCTATACCCTCGTCGTACGGGGTGGGCGCCATTCCGAACCGCTTTTCAAATTTGCTGCTATCAAACACATAGTCCCGCTCATATTGGTAAAGCATTTCGGGCATTTCTTTCATGACGGGTTCGAACAGACCGATGATGCGGAGCATCCATTTGGGGACAGTCCGTATTTTAGGTGCTGCCCCTAATGCCTTGGCAATATGTTCTACCCATTCCTTCCCGGTATAAGGATTGGAAGCCGTGGGCAAATGCCAGACCTGGTTGTAGGCGTCGGCGGTGTTTCCTAGAAGGGCGGTCGCCTTCGCGGCATCGGGCGTATAGGTAAAGGAGTGTTTGCGGTCTGCGGCCCCCAACCAATTGGCTTTTTTGCCCTTGGCCAGATTCTTGATCACCGTTTCGTTGAGCATACTGGTATTGGCAATGTTCGGACCGTAAAAATCCGCCGAACGGGCAATCAGGGCGGTGAGGTTTCCCGCCTCTACTTCGTCCAAGAGCATTTGCGCGATTTGGGCCCGGACTTTCCCCTTTTCACTGGGCGGATTAATAGGGGTCGCCTCGTCCATACCATCCAAATACTCTTTGTCGTACATGTACATATTATCGAAGAACACCAATTTAGAGTCGTATTCCTTACAGGCGGCGATAAGGCTTTCCATAAACCTCGGCCAGCTGTTCTGCCAGACCTTCAGGTTGTACGGAAACCCAACGGTAACATATACCACGGAAGAACCTTCCACTGCTTTTTTAACTTCATCTGCATACAGTAGATCCGCGGATAATAGGATATCGTTCCCGTTAACTTTTTCGGGATGGCGGCTTACCAGCCTGATGTTATTTGTGTAATGTGTCAGCGCCTTGGCAAGTTCGATGCCGATGGCACCGCCGGAGCCTAAAATCGTTTGCATAGGATTCTGTTTCTGTAAAGTTAGAATTTTTATGGGAGAAGCTTACCTAACATCCTTCCGAAGTTACGCACAATATATCACCCGTCTTTTATCCTGTTTTTCGGGACGTAAAAAGCGAAACTAAAAAACCTACAAGAAAGATGACGATAGTTCCAAAAACGATGGTAAGATAGGTATGGAAGGAATTTCCTATGGCCTCCGGACCAAGGAAAACATGGGAGAGGCTTAACCAGAGAATGACCAGCAGCCCGGCAATAACCCCTGCAATGGCGCCTATTACATTTTTTTGTCGGGAAAAAATCGCCAACAGGAACAGGCCCAGCATCCCGCCGCTAAAAATGGAGGCCAGTTTCCACCAGGCGTCGAGGGCACTTTTTACGTTGATCATGGCAATGGCTATCCCGATTCCAATAATACTGATAATGGCCGAGGAAATGTACAGCACGCGCAGACCTTCCCGGTCGGAAGCGGTTTTCTTGAAATATTTGTTGTAGTAGTCCGTCAAAAAGACGGTCGCGGAGCTATTGAAACTGGTGGAAATCGTACTCATTCCCGCCGCAAAGATCGATGCTACGAGCAGTCCGCTCAATCCTGCCGGGAGTACGTTGACGATAAAATAGGGAAAGACCCGGTCGCTCTTGGTGATCTCCTGCAACTCTACCGGAAGGGTGGCGACACTTTCGTAGTAGGCAAAAAGGGCGGTTCCTATCAAAAGGAAAAGCGCCGAAATCGGTACGTACATGAGCCCCCCTATCAAAGCGGACTTTTGGGCCTCCTTTTCGGTCTTTGAGGCCATATAACGCTGCACGTAATTTTGATCTATCCCATAATTCTGGAGATTGATAAAGATGCCATAGACCAAGACGACCCAAAACGTGGGATCGGCAAGGCCCGTATCGAAACTTCCCAAGCTGAATTTGTCGTTGTTGGAGGCCAATTCAAAAATCTGTCCCGGGCCATCCGGCATGGAAAATAGAATAAACCCGATACAGGCAACAGCCCCGGCGATCAGAATAATGCCCTGTATGGCATCCGTCCAAAGCACTGCGGAGATACCGCCCAGCATGGAATAGAGGGCAACGACCACTCCGGTAAAGATTATTATCGTGGCAATGTCCCAACCCGTAATGGCGTTCAAGGTCAGGGCGAGTAGATAAAGAATGGTGCCTATCCGCATCAACTGGGTCAGCAGATAGCACAACGAGACATAGATCCGGGCCCAAGGGCCAAAACGCTGTTCCATGTAGGTATATGCGGACGGGCTGTTCACCTTGCGGTACAACGGCACAAAATATTTAGCCGCTATTACCGAAGCAATGGGCAACGACAGGCTAAAGGCAAAGGCGTTCCAATTAGACTGGAATGCATTTCCGGGCAATGCCAGATAACTGATGCTACTGACGAACGTGGCAAAAATGGACATAGTGACTACCCAGCCCGGAATAGTGTTGTCACCGATCGTATAGGAAGAGGAAGTTCTGTTCTTTTTGAAAAAGGAACCGCCGAAAATTGCGATACCGATGATGTAAGCGAAAAATACGATTGAGTCTAGGGTATTCATATTTGGATTTTCTTTTTGGTTCCAATCAACAGGTGATGACGCGCCTATTGTTCAAATTAAAATCGCACTATCTCAATACCCATTTCATCGGATAATTGTTCGAAAACGTTCATAACCGTATCCAGTTTATTGAGGTCATGGGGTTTCATCCGAATTCTATGGGTTCTACAGTGGGTATTTATTTCAAACCCCCTTTTCTGAAGGAAGAGTTTGGCGACGTACGGATAATTGCGATGGATTATTGTATCCATTATGTTCAAGGTGTCATTGAGCTTTTTGACTTCCTTTTGCTTTGCCGTATCACCTAAAAGGGTCAAAAGACCACTAAAAAGCTCGGGATATAAGTTGGCCCCGATAGGCGAAAGGCCACTGGCCCCGTATTTCAAAGATTCGATCCCGGTCGGGACGTGGGCGTTATAAATTCCCAGATCGGTGTTACGTGTCACATCGATTTTCGCTTTTATTTCGTCAAGGTCGCAGCTGGTATCCTTGTGATAAAGGAACCTGCCGGTGCTCGCAAGCCATGCTAAGGTTTCCGGAACCATCAACCGCTTGTACGGGACCGGGCATTCATAAAGCCCCAAGGGAATGGATTCTGTTTTGTTGATCAAGAGGTGCATCTTGTCTTTAAAGTCTTCGTCTTTACCTTGTTCGTTACAGGGCAGGTTCGTACTGATAACCACCGTTCTGACACCGGTATCGTACATTTTTTTTATAAAATCGGCCGACACTTCCATGTCATCACTGAAAGATCCCGTCGCTATAACGGGAAGTCGCCCGTTGACCTTTTTGACCACGGTTTTGACGAGGCACAACCGTTCTTCATGGGTCAACTGAAACATTTCGCTCGATAGGCAATTGGCAAAAAGGCCATCGGCGCCGCTTGCGATGTAAAATTCAGTCAACCGTTCCAAAGCATCAAGATCCAGATGATTCGAATGGTCGAAAGGGGTGAGCATCACAGGCCATAATCCTTTGGGCAGCTTTTTCATTTATCTGTTGTTTTTCAAATAGTAAAAATGGCCGTCCTCGGCACCCACGAGCAAATCGGGCACACCGTTTCGGTCCCAATCGACGGTGGACGGCGACGTCGAGTGTCCCGCAATCTTTTGTTCGGAAAGATCGCCTTTGTACCGCAGGTTTACCTTTCCTTTTTCCGTTCCCGTGTTTTCGAATAACGCGGCATTTTTTCCGTTAACGATCAGGTCGAGATCACCGTCCTGGTCCCAGTCCGCAAAACACAGTTTTCTTCTACCGCTGGCACCGTATTTTCCAGAATTCAAGCGTAACGGGCCCGATGTACGGTCTTTTACCTTGTTTTTGTTGTCGAATTCCGATCATCTCAAGATCCATTTGAATGATACCTGACGGATTGGCCAAAAAGCGACCTTCCGAAAAAATGGGTTTTTCGCGGGTACCGATATTCTCGTACCAAGTAAGGCGATCGACAAATTGCCCACAAATAAGATCGAGATCACCGTCACCGTCGAAATCGTTCATGTTGGGTGAGGGAGCCCCGTAAACGTCTACGGCCTTTCCGTTCGCCTTCAGCTTTCCTTTGTTTACATAGTTACCGTCCCTGTTTTCCAAGAGATAGACATAGCCGTGAAGGGGGCCGTTCGTCCAATGGCCTCTTTTATCGAAGGCATTGTCCCATCCGTAGTCGCCCCAATCATCTATCCCGACGATGAGGTCGAGGTCGCCATCCTTTTCATAATCCACATATTTCCACTGGCTGAAACGGAGCTTTTGATGGCCCTTCTCCAATTCGTCCTTTAGGGGCAAATCTTTGGGGTCCGAGAAGATATGTTGTTTAAAGTTGAGATATTCGACGCCGCGACCGAGCACCTTAAGGTGATCACCTGTTGTATATACCTGCAGGTTTTTCATGCCCTCCCCGATTTTTTCTGGTCTTTCGAAAATGGGCATTTTGGAAGGCTCTTCGGAAGAATTTTCAAAAAAATAGGTGCCGTTAAAAGGGGTATCGGGACAGGAGATCACCAAATCCATATCGCCGTCACCGTCAAAATCCATAGGTAAGGGCCATGCCCATAAGCCTACCCCCAGGTCGACCGAAAGACCGGGATGGTGATACTCCAGCATAGAAAAATCGCCGTTTTCACCTGTATCCCCTTTATCCTGCGACCAGGCTTCGGTGCCATTTTGAAATAGGATGCTAAGAAATAGGATGGTGGGCACGAATGGGCGCGGAAACAGGTCGGTTTTTAGCATAGGTTGTTATTAGGGATGGCCTAAAGTACAAAGGAAAAAGTTTTAGAAACCCTTTTCAAACATGTGATTAGAATTTTTATAGAGCGTTTTGTATGTCTGAACTAAATTTTTTAGCAGAGGTTGATTGTATGGCATAAATTTAAACGAACAATAAAAGGCCAAGGATTTGAACTTTGGAAGAGGAGCCAGATGATGCGGCAGCAAAAAGGACTTTAAAAAATAATCGACCTATGTCAAAACCGTCATAGACACAGAAGATTGCTTTAAAGGGTTCGGTCAGAGAATCCGGTATATTGGTAACTTTTCACTGAAAAGGGAAAGAAGAGACCCCTTTTCAACCGCTCGGACAAACTTGTCAGCACCTTTAGAAATCCGTAGATTAGGACCTGTTAACACGAAACGGAAATCAGGGGCTCTCCATAACGTTTTGGATTTTGTGATGTTACCAGGCTATAGAGGGTATAAACATTCCATTTAGTCAGGAAAAACCAAGGGGGAAACATATTTGCATGAAATTACGTATTCCATTATTCTTATTGGGCAAGTTTGATTTTGGCATGCAACCCAATCAATAAAGCCGAACCCGCCCTCGACGACCTGCCTCTTTCAAAACTTTCCGGTAAGTCGTTGGCGGAAATCCACTGCGCTCGCTGCCATTCTTTTGTAAGCCCCGAAATGCTATCTAAATCCATATGGAAAAACGATGTGCTGCCCGCTATGGGCAATCGGTTGGGTATTTTCACTGGCGAACATCAGCCCGATAGTATCTTTGGTTCTTTCCGAAATGCCTCTGTGGTTAAAAAAGCAAATGTCTTTCCCGAAAAGCCGGTGTTGGCCCGCGAGGATTGGATGAAAATCGTTGCCTATTACGAGCAAAACGCACCCGACACCGTCCTTCCCCCGAAACGGGATACCACAATTAAAAAAGGGCTGAGGCATTTCAGATATGCCGAGGCCTCTTATGTCAACGGGCCGCCCCTGACCGCCATGGTCAAAATTCTTCCAGATAAAAGGGGACTGGTATTCAGCGACAGTAAGCGCAACAACAATAGGTTGACCTTTTTGACTCCCAGTCTTGAAAAGGATCTTGACCTGCCGTTCAGGAACACTCCTATTTATTATCATGAACATGACGGGTCGGTTTATTTGACCACAATTGGGAAAAATGTTTTTCCCAATGACCTTTCCGACGGGGCGGTTCAAAAATTCCCGAAGGCGGATTTTTCAAAAGGTTCGGCGACCGGCGAAATGCTAATCCCTAATCTACAGCGTCCGGTAAATATGGCTTACGGCGATCTGAACAATGACGGTCTGGAGGATATCGTAGTCTGTGAATTCGGTGACCTTACCGGAAAACTCGTTTGGTACGAAAATCAGGGAAACGGGTCGTATAAGGCCCATGCACTGAAAAACGCACCGGGGGCGATTAAAGCCGTTATCAAGGATTTCAACGAGGATGGACTCAATGATATATTTGTGCTGATGGCTCAGGGCGACGAAGGGATTTTCCACTTCGAAAATGCGGAGAAAGGTATTTTTAGTGAAAAACGGCTGTTGACCTTCCCGCCGCTCAACGGTAGCCAATATTTCGAACTTGTTGATTTTAACGGGGATGGTTTCGACGATATTCTGTATGTCTGTGGCGATAATGCGGATAAGACGCCCATATTGAAAGAGTATCACGGCATATATATTTTTCTGAACGATGGAAAATCGAATTTCGAACAATCGTATTTCTACCATCAGAATGGGGCATATAAGGCCCTAGCGAGGGATTATGATAAGGATGGGGATCTGGATATAGCGGCCATTTCATTTTTTCCCGATTATGCCGATTCGCCCGAGGAAAGCTTTGTTTATCTGGAGAATAAAGGGAAGTTAGGGTATGAGGCATCTTCATTTCCCGAATCCGTTAATGGCCGTTGGATCGTTATGGATGCCGGCGATATCGATGGAGACGGCGATATCGACCTCGCGCTCGGCTCCTTTGTCCAATTTTTGGCCAAGGGCGATACTACCGGGCTAAGTAAAAAGTGGTTGACGGACAGCCCTTCTGTTATTCTACTTGAGAACACTCTTCGCTAATCCTCTACCAAACTTCAACTATTCTAACATTTTAAGCATTAAATTAAGCTTTAATCGAGTTTTTGGACAAAATTCTATGCAAAGCCTGTAAAATAGTGGAGGCAAAACCTCTTTTAATTCGATTAATTTGTCTTGGTATAGTGCTACTATCCCCGTAGCTATCAACCGAAAAATCAATCCCTAATTTTCAGCACCCATGAAACGACCAAACCGCTATTTCCCTCTTGCCCTCCTCACTTTCGTATGCCTGTCATGTACCGACCCCACAAAAAAAAGCGACTTGACTGCCGCCATGCCCATTTATAAAGATGTGCCCTACCTTCAAGACTATACCATCAAATTTGACTTGAAAACGAAAATACATCCGTATCCCAAGTTTTTATGGATAGAAATGGGGTCATCCAGGTGGTATCCTCCGAAGGTATTCTACGCACACATGATGGCCGGTTTCTTTACCCCGGAATCCTTGTTAAGGACAAAACCTACCGCCCCCTGACCGATAAAAAGATCAAGGGAATGACGGTCTATCAAAACCAATTTGTATATGTTGATGATCAGGGAGTGTTTAGCAATGCTTGGGCCGGCACCCTATTTCTCAAGCACAATCTGCCGGAGGCCTATATGGTCACCGCAGGCGAAGGCTTCGATTTTATGATAAGCGATGGAAACTCGCTCGAGTTCTTGTCCAAATCAAAGGTTACGTGGAGCGGGAAACTGATGGATGATACCATTCAAGAAATTCTTTACGATATGCCCGGAAAAAAGTTTTGGGTACTAGGCGAAAAATCGATAGGAAGTTTTGACGCGGGTACGAACGAATTCAAGGTAAAGGTAATGGTACAAGAGAATGATTTTACCTCATTCGTATTACACGATAATCAGTTGGTCATCGGTACTGAATTAGGATTTATAGTGGTTGACCCATCATCGGGAGAGCAGGTCGGGGAGAGACATACCGAACTGCCCGCTACCAAAATTACCGATGTGGAGACTATTGACGGGCAATTGTGGTTCGGTTCGACCCAAGGGGCGTTTAAACTACGGGAAGATGGCAAATTCGATTACTACTACGGCAAACGCTGGTTGCCAAGCAACGAGGTCATACATATTTCGAAAGGCACCGACGGTTCCGTATTGATACTCACTGACGAAGGTCTGTCCCAGATCAAATTTGATAAAATGACCCTCTTCGACAAAGCGCAATATTATGAAAAACAGGTGCGCGACCGGCATATCCGCTATGGCTTCAACGCATCCTTAGTAGATTTGGAAAATGGCAATATTGACTCCGGAAGGCTTTCCGACTCCGATAACGACGGACTTTGGACGAGCATGTACCTTGCGGGCGAGGTTTTTAGATATGCTGTCACGGGATCCGAGGAGGCCCTGCAGAACTGTAGGGAATCGATGGAGGCTATGGAGCGTTTGTACAGTATCAATTCCGTTCCCGGGTTCCCTTCCCGATCGTTCGATCGCAGCGGTTATATCGATGTGCTGCATGACCCGGATCGTTGGCAAAGTAGTTCCGATCCGGAATGGGACTGGAAGGCGACTACCAGTAGCGATGAGGCCATTGGCCATATTTTCGCCTATGGGGCCATGGCGGAACTGATGGACAATGAGCTTAAAGATCGGGCAATCGTCCTGATCGATACGCTAATGGGTCATATCGTACGTAACGATATGTACATGGTCGACTATGATGGAAAACCCACCACGTGGGGTCGCTGGAACCCCGAGTATGTCAATGCACGGCCAAAAATGGTCGGGGACCGTAAAATAAATTCCTCGAACAGCATAGCCATGCTCCAGACCGCCTACCATTTCACGGGTAAGGAGAAATACAGAAAAAAGGCTTTGGACCTGATGGAAAACCATGGGTATCTCGAAGAACCTGATGTGGCCGATGGAAGACGTAGCCAAAGCACCCGATGATGCCGATGACTGGAGTAAAATGTTGTCGGAATCATGGAACCATTCCGATGATGAAATGTATTTTGTAGGCTATTGGGGACTGTACAGATATGCCTTTAACGATACGCTGAAGACCAACTACAAAAAAGCCATTATTGACCATTGGGAAGATCGAACGGCCCGAAAAGGAGGGTTTGTGGAATATCATGACCGCACTGACGGGTACCCCCGATTTCGATCTGGAGGAAGCGACATGGTACCTTCGCGAACACCCGATGGATTTGATCAATTGGGATATTCAGAACAGCCACCGGAAAGACATCGAGTTGATCTCCCCGAATTTTAGGAATCAGACCACCCGGGAAGTATTGCCCCCGGACGAAAGGCGTGTACAACGGCACAACGCCAACATGTTCCAATTGGATAAAGTGGGCGGAGGCGGCACCGAAGAATATTCTGCTGGCGATATTTGGTTGCTGCCCTATTGGATGGGACGGTATTTGGGAGTGATCAGCGGACCGCAATATGACGACAAGGATAGCGCCAACCCATAGCGGTGCCAATGGTCTTTTTGCCTATCCATGCAAAAAAAAAATAAAGGGTGTCACTTGAAATCCGGCCAAAATTCCGCAATTTTCTTACGTAAAAAAGCAACGCTGCGTTCGAGTTGTTCCATACCTTCTATACCGTCTTCGATACTGATCCAGCCATCAAAGCCCACCCGCTTTAACTCCTTGAAAATGGCATTGTAGTCATTGAGTCCTTTTCCTATTTCGCCATGACTTAGCCGTTTGGCATAGCCGATGGCACCGCCCTCCTCCTTTCTGAGGTCTTCGATGGTTCCTTCGATAAGATAACGGTCGCTGGCGTGCATGGTCACTACGCGGTCAGAGATGCGGTAGAGTAGTTCCAAGGGGTCTTCACCCGCCAAAAAGGCGTTGCTCGGATCGTAGTTGACCCCGAAATTGGGGTGCTCGATGCGCTCGACCAAGCGACAGAAAACGTCCATTTTCTGGGCGAACTCCGGATATTCCCAAAAATCGTCCTTGTAGTGGTTTTCCAAAATCAGGGTAATGCCTAATTTTTCCGCCTTGGGCAGACAGGCCTCGATGCACTGCGCTGCCAGGGAAATTCCCTCGTCCATGGTAAGCTGGGGGCGCCTTTGTCCCGACAATACCCTGCAATACGAGCCTCCCAGACTGTGGGTCATTTCGATCCAATGCAACTGCTTTTCGATTTCCTTTTCGCGGAAATCCTTATCAGGATGGGTAAAATCAGGGGAACAGCAAAGCATAGGGATGACCTTTCCCTGACCCTCCACCCGTTGGCGAAAACCGTTCCAATTGGAAGCGTCGGCCATTTCCAAGAAGCCTGCGTACCATTCCAGACCGCTAACCTCCAAGCGGCAGGCCAGATCGATCCATTCGGCGAGCTGCATCGTACCGTCTTTGCAGAGTGCCTGCATAAAGGCTTTGGGAAATACAGCTAGTTTTGGCATTTTTTAGGTATTTGATATTTATTGTTTGGAGTCTCTTTGTTAGGAAGGTTCGAAATTCAAGATGGTTTTTACTTGACCTTGAATCCGCCAACGGCAGAGGTTAACTTTCTTACTGCACACTGCATCTTGCACCCTGCACACAGCTTAAGCACACTGCCCACTGCTCACTGCTCATTTCCCCCATGCGATCCCTCCCATTTTTTGGGAAGATTGCGGCCTATGAGCGGAAATTGCTCCAGTTCCAGTACCTGTGCGCTTACCGGGCCGCATTCGTCGGACAGCAGATAAACGGCCGCGGCCGCAATCTCATCCGGTGAAAAAATACGTTGGGCGGGGGCGAAAATATCCGGCAGGTCCTTGTACCAGTCCTCACGCATGCCTTGCCGCTTTTTGTCCACTACTTCCCGTTCGGTCAACACCCAGCCGGGGTTGATCTGGTTTATCCGGACCCCATTTTCCCGAAAAAGCGTATCCCCCAGATTGCGGCTCATCGTCATGAGGGCACCTTTCGAGATACTATAGGCCAGCAGATCGGGCTCGCCGCACCATGCGTTGATGGAACCTATATTCAGTACACAGCCTTGGGTTTCGGTCAAATGGGGCAGGGCGGCCCGTATCAGGGCGAGGGGGGCCACGGTATTGACCGCCAGCATACGTTGCAAGAACCCGCTATCTGTCGTCGCTATATTAGACGACGAGACCATAGCGGCATTGTTCACTAAGGCATGCAGTTTTCCGAATCTTTCCAAGGCGCTATTTACCAGTTCTTCCGGGGCCGTTTGAGATGTTATATCGATCGTATGGTGCCCGGCATTTTCGGGCCCGAGTTCTTCGACCAAGGCTTGGCCCTTGGCCTCCTCTAGACCGTTAACTATAATTTTGGCCCCTTCCTTGGCACAACGAATGGCAATGGCACGGCCTATTCCTGTATATCCACCGGTAATCAGTATTATCTTATCCTGTAGGCGCATGTATCTTAGTTGGGTTTTAATACGCTTTTCACCACTTTACCGGAATGCATCTCCTCAAAGGCAACCTGCCAATCAGAGATTTTCCAAACTCCCCCTATAATCGGCTTGACATTCAAGCGGCCGGAGGACAAAAGCGAAAGCACTTTTTCCCATATAGGCCAATTGTGGCTAAAACTGCCTTGAAGGCTGATATTTTTCTGTACTAGGGCATCCAAGGAAAAATTCAAGGGCTTCGGTCCCCATCCTACCTTGGTGATATGGCCTTTGGGACGTACCAGTTGCAGGGCGGTTTGCAAGGCGGCGCTAGCCCCGGTGGCATCGATGATAGTGTCCGCACCGAGCCCGTCTTGTGCGTTGGCCCATTCCGATGCGTCGCCGATAATAGACTCGCAGCCATATTGGCTGGCGATTTCGAGTCTGGTCCGATCGGTCTCAAGCCCGACGATAGCGACTTCGGCACCGCACAACCGGGCCATCGCGGCACAGAGAATACCGATGGTTCCCGGCCCCAGCACAATGACGCGATCGCCGGGGGCGATTGGGGAATTTACGGCTACGGCATTATAGGCCACGGAACAGGGCTCTGTCAAACAGGCCTGTTCGAAAGCTAGGTCTTCCGGCACTCGATGAAGGCAGCGTGAGGGTACCCGAACAAATCGTGTCATGGCACCGTTGACACCATACCCGAATCCTTTTCGCGACGTGTCTAGGTTATAAAATCCCTGCCTTGAAAGCGGACTGTTGGGGTCGATGACCGCCGCGGTCTCGCTGACCACCCGATCTCCTTCCTCCCATCCGTTGACCCGACTTCCCAATTCGACGATATGGCCCCCGAATTCATGGCCCAATACGACCGGATAGTTCACGGGCCAGCTATGGTCGGCGGTCCATTGGTGCAGGTCGCTACCACAGACTCCTACGTTGGCGACTTCCAAAAGTACGTCTTCATCACCGATAACGGGCCTATCTATTTCTCGGAGTTCCACACTTCCCGATTGGGGAGCAAAATTTACTACGGCAGTGGATTTCATAGTGTCAGTTTATTTTAGGGTCGTTTATATGGAGTTTTAAGATTTTCTATCGCGAAACCTCCCCGTATGCATGTATTTTTTCACAAATCAGGCGTAGGGAAGCCTCCAGATTGCCATCGGCGGTCTTAAAGGCATCGGCATCTATGGTCAGCGGTGCGCCCAGCACCACCATCGGCGCCCCGTATTCAGGACAGCGAATGGCCTGTTCCAGGGTTAATCCCCCTACCGCCTGCACGGGTACTTGTACGGCCTCT
>CAVXSA010000024.1:0-8171 GCA_963764285.1 uncultured Flavobacteriaceae bacterium | reverse complement strand
ACTTTCCTTGGTTTTTTCCCCTAAATCGATGTCCCCACTATATTTCTTGGGAATGCCAGTAAAACCACCTTCTATTAAAATTTCATATTTCATCTTCCTATTCCGTATTTCATACTTCCCCTTCTCATTTCCTATTTCTTCAAGCCACAATCGGGGCAAGCCCCACTTCCGAAAAACTATTGGAAACGGCCTCCACGGCGGTATCACCTATTTTACCTTCGTTGTTCAATCTTTGGGCGGTTTCAATCATGGTTTCAAGCATGTCGTTAAAATTGGCCGTACGCCACAACAGCTTTAAGGTCTCGAACCAAATCAAGGCACATTCGTCGATACCTATTTCAAGGCAGCTCAGGTAGAAGGCCTTATTGGGAATACCGGAATTAATGTGAACCCCCTGGTTATCTGCGGTGCCGGAATAGTAATTGTCCATATGATCGGGCTGGGTGTCAAAATCGTTCGCGGTACCGGGCGCCTTCATGGATCGGATGGCTACGCCGGGAAAATCTTCGGTCACCACGGTATCACCGATCAGCCAATCCGCCTCTGATATATCCTGTTTCAAGTATTTCTGTTTGATAACCGTAGCAAAAACATCGGAGAAATGTTCGTTTAAGGCACCTGATTGGCTTCGATATTCCAAATTGGCAAAAAATTGGGTGACCCCATGCGTCAGTTCATGGGCCACCACATCGATGGCACTGGCAAAATCGTTAAATTGCTTGCCATCGCCGTCGCCATAGGTCATTTCGTCACCATCCCAATAGGCGTTGTTATAATCCGCTCCGTAGTGGATGTTTGAAATAATGACCAATCCATTACCGTCGATGGAGTTTAGCCCGAAAGTTTCCTTGTAATAATCCCTCACAAACCCGGAAGTTTCATAGGCTTTGTTCGCCGTTTCATCCGATACCGGACCGTCGCCTTCTTTGCGAACCAATTCGACCCGTTGCTCATACTGATTTTGGGAATCATAGATAAAGCGGTCGCCATTGCCGTCTTCGAATTCCCGGATCAATAGATTGTTGAGCGCGGTACTTCTACGCTCCATAAACCGTCGGGAGTCGTTCAACGCCTTTTTACAGCTGATGTTGCCTCGTTTCGCGAGTTCTTCAAGAATGTAGGGCGGCACGATGTGGCATTGATGTTGGTGGCACATAGTTTTTTAGATTTTGGGTAAAGGGAATTAGAGGTGAATTAACTGGGGGGTTAATGCTTGGCGGTTCAGCCGAAAATTACCATACTAGGATTAAAAATACGTTTCTTTTTGGGTCATTACCAATTAATCGCGTTAACGGTTTCCTAAAATGTCTTGTATCTGTAAGAATAGCTCGACACTCAGCGTGCTTAAGCGGAATGGAACGCTGCGCAGCAAGACGCATGAGCGCAGGGAAATGAAGCTGAACACGGCCTTTGTGAATAAAAAAGCGCCTAATTTTCGGGAAAAAGGCCACTATCCAATCCAGGAATTAGGGCAAGGGCATTTTTATAATAGACTTTTTTTAATACCTCGTCAGGCAACGCCAGTCCGTACATGGCCCAAAAGGCGTGGTATTTTTTGTAGTAGGGAAAATATTCGTCGTCGGTTTCCAGGACCCGAAAGTAGGTCGGAAACTCCTCGGGCCGCCAGCTATCCTTTCCGAATACTATGCGATCTTGATATTTGACAAAGAATTCCCTAGCGTTTCGGGGCTGTCGGCCCAGTTCTGCGATAACGGCAGCTATACCTACATTCATATTGGGAATTTCGTCCAACAGCTCGCCAAGTCGGGCCAGATTGTTGGCATACCAGCCCATGTGCGCGTTGATAAATTTCGTGTCGGGATGTTTTTTGAACATCCGATGCTGTTCTTCGATAATTTGCTGCCAGGGTGCGGGATCGATGTCGGACCGTTTTCTTCGGGGATGTGTCTTTAGCTCCAACCAACGCTCATTGTGACTGTCCATAGCATCCCAAAAGGATTTCGGATCGGCGGAATGGATCAATACCGGTACGCCCAATTCCCCACATTTCTTCCAAATAGGATCTAGCCGTTCATCATCAACGGCCAGGCGTTTGCCATCGCTATCTACAT
Source organism: uncultured Flavobacteriaceae bacterium (assembly GCA_963764285.1). Lineage (GTDB taxonomy): Bacteria > Bacteroidota > Bacteroidia > Flavobacteriales > Flavobacteriaceae > Pricia. The sequence goes on along the minus strand of CAVXSA010000024.1, from coordinate 6,099 downwards.
TTCGCAGGCCAAGACTTTTAAAAACTTTCAAGCCTTTGGCACCGTTCTTTATATCTTCTTCAAGTTGGGCTACCGCTTTTTCCGTCCATCCCTGGGCCCCTGCTCCATCGAAATCGACATTGGCGAAAACCACAAAGCGATTTGGAAAGTTTTTTTGAATGTGGGTGATTTTGCTTTTAAGGTCCTCGCCCGAACCTCCGCTTAAATTGACCATAACGGCCTCGTTCAGGGCATCCATATCCGAAACCAGACCGGTCAAGCTTTCGGGAGACATGCTGCGTTGGTGGCTGTGGACATCGATAAAGGGAAATTTCGCCTTAGAAACCTCATGTTTCGGTACGACCAAGGTGGAGTTGGGATTGTATTCCTCAAAGCCCATTTCCTGCGCTACTAATGAAACAAGAGGAAAATTAAAAAGAAGGATAAAAAATAGTAATGGTTTGATTTTCATTTACTTGCTACCTTTTATTTTTACTATGGATTAAATTTTCATATTCCCTTTGCGTATCTATATCCACCATCTTGTTCCCCGGATTTAAAACCAACACATCGGCTTCGTGTTCATCGATGATTTTCTTCGCCCCCTGATCATCGTCCAGTTTCGCCAATTTGCCGAAATAGGATGCCGCAAACAAGGCGGGTACCCCTAGGCTGTGAGGATAGGCAGTGGCAATGATCCCTTTTTCCTCCGTATCGAAAGCGCCCATCATCGAATTTAGATAGGAGGTTTCGACCAAGGGCTGATCCGCGAGCATAATCAAAACGCCCTCAGCTTTAGTATGCTTCACCAGAAATTCCGTTCCGCAGGCGATGGAGCTGCCCAAGCCCGATTTCCAAGAGGTGTTTTCAAGTATTTCTACGTCCCCCTTGATCGTCTTTCGAATGGACTCCGCATGAGCTCCCAAAACGACAATGACCGATTGGGCAACGGAATCCTTTGCTGTCCGTATCGCATGCCCCAACAAGGTGGTTCCTTCCCAAGCTAGTAACTGCTTGGTGCGGCCCATTCGGGAAGAGGCCCCGGCGGCCAGTACGATAATCGCTATGTTTGGGGGGGATTGCATCAACTGTGGATCCTACCGGACTTGTTCTTGAGCATCATGGGCTTTTGGTCACGGGTCACGGAAAGTATTTCGGCGATGATGGCCAAGGCGATTTCCTGTGGCGTTTCTGCGCCGATGTTGAGTCCCGCCGGGCCGTGGATACTATCGATAAACCTGTCGGAAACTTCGGGATGGCGTTCAATAAACTCCCCCAACAGTCTCTCCCGGCGTTGTGAAGGCCCTAAAAGGCCCAGGTAAACAGGCCGAGTATCTTTGAGCGCCAATAGGTATTTTAGGTCGCGAACGTAGCTATGGGTCATGACCATCAGGGCGGTCTGGTCATCGATGTGGTCTAAGGATAGCATTTCGGGTTCAATGGCCTCAAACTTTTCCGCTCCCGGAAAATCGCTTATCTTTTTTGCTTCGGAAGCAGCCGCTACGATAGTGACCTCCCATCCCGTCAGGGAGGCCAATAGACATAACTGCACCGCGTCGTGCTCGGCCCCGATAATGATCAGCTTAAAGCAGGGTTGCATCTCCTGTTCAAAAACTTCCATGTTTGCATTCCTCTCAAAGGAAGACCTTAGGGGTATTTCCCGATCTATAAACCGAAAAAAGGAGCCAAACCCCGAGTTGACCCCATCTTCTTTCAAGAAATGGGAAATTACCTGAAACGGGTGGCGATGATTAAGGAGGTTATCAAAGGAGGTCAAAAACTCCGCTCCGGGTTCAAAAGGTTCTATCAGTATATAAAGGATGCCTTCGCAACCCAGTCGGTATCGCCCGTCGTAGGTCATCATTTTCGGAATGGCCTCGGAAAAAACACTTTGGGCCTGAAGAAAGACCTCTTTCTCTACACAGCCCCCGCTGACGGCCCCCACCATTTTACCGTCTTCGCGTATGAGCATCCGAACGCCGGGACTTCGGTATGACGAGCCTTCTAAAGCAACGACCGTCGCTAAGACGGTCTTCAGCTTTTTATTTTCAGCTACCTTGAAAGCCTTTATTATCTTTTTTAATTCGTGTGTCATTTGTTCTTGTATTCCGTTGCAGCAGACAGCGGGATATAATGAAGTGATTTAAACTTTCTCTTTTACCTGCAAATTTCACATTTTGCAACCTAATTTTATCATTTTTTCCCACCGTAGCGACGGCTATGCTGCTCAAAAATACCTTCATTAGGGCACGAAAGCCGAAATTTTCGGTTCTAACCAGAAAGTTTATATCACTTCAATCACTACTTCGAGCTGTTCAAGGGTGTAGGTACAAAGTAACTAGAGGCCTTTTAAACTTTAAACATGCCAACGGCGCTTTGGAAATTGAATGTCTTTCCGAACTTGACACTTGAACTGGCGCTTGTACCCACTTATCCCAAAATCTCTTTGTCGGAGACCTTCCAAAAATCCGGATCCTCCATGAAAGGCTGCTTGTAAATCCGTTTTCCGGTGGCAGCTTTTAGAGCGTTGGCAACGGCACCGCCGGCCGGTGGTAAGGTTGGCTCGCCCAGTCCCGTTGGAGAAAGTTCGTTCTGTATCATATAGGCATCCACGATGGGCGCTTCTTTCATTCGGATTAAGCGGTAGGTATCGTAATTATTTGAGGTAGGCACACCATCCTTAAATCCGAATTGCCCGTACATGGCGTGTCCTACGCCATCGATTACCCCTCCCACAATCTGGTTTTTGGCGCCTAAGGGATTGACTACAATACCGCAATCGACCACACAGGTAACCTTTTTGACCACCGGCATGCCGTTTTCAATTTGTACATCGGCCACCTCCGCCACATGGGAATTATGGCAGTAATAGGCGACGACACCTTGATAAGTGCCTTCAGGGGCCTTGCCCCAGCCGGACTTGTCCACGGCCATTTTGAGTACACCTTGCAAACGTTCGGGATTGTACTGGATCCGTTCGTCGGTAGTGCCCTTCACTTTTTCGAGCAGGTCGAGCCGTAGTTGCACCTTATCAACCGCCATGGCTTCCGCAATTTCATCGAAGAAGCTCTGTTCGGCGTAGGCCAAAAAATTGGTGTAGGGCGCGCGCCATGCACCCGTTGTGATGTTGCTTTCGTAGTTTGCCACATCTACCCGATAATTTTCTACAGCGCCAGCGGGAAAGAAATTGGGGATCAATCCGTACATATTCCCGTTAATGGCCGCTTCCTTCAATTGATATCCGGTCAGTTTGCCGTCCTTAATGGCTGCTTTTATCCGGTATTTGATGGCCGGGCGATAGACTCCGGTGGTCATATCATCTTCCCGGGACGATACCATCTTGACCGGTTTTCTAATGGCGTCGGCGATTTCCGCCGCTTCGTACACAAAATCGCCATACAGCCTTCGTCCGAAACCGCCTCCCTGGCGGGTCATTTCCAAGTGGATCTCCTTTACATCGCGGTCCAACAACTGCGCTACCGTAGTGGCGGCATCCTCCGGGGTCTGTATCGGACCCACCAAATGGATATTTTCGTCCGTTACCTCGGCAAAGAAATTCATCGGTTCCATACAGTTATGCGGTAGAAAGGGAGATTCGTAGGTTCGCTCCAAAACTTTATCCGCTTGGGCGAAAGCCTGGTCAACATCCCCATCTTCCCTGAGGGTCGTAAATGTGTTGCCATTTAAAAGTCCGTTTAATTTTTCATCCTGGAAATCCGTACTTTCCAAGGGCGTAACATTTTTCCACTGGGCGTTGATCGCTTTTTTCCCTTTAAAGGCGTCCCAGGTCGAACTGGCAATGACCACTACTTTTTCAGTTGGACTCATCTGCGCGGTCCAATTGATCTCCTCCTTGCTTAGTAGGGCTTTGGCCTTTTCGCCAATTTTGATGACATCGATTACCCCTGGTAGGGCCTTGGCCTCGGTCGCGTCGAACGACTCCAGTTCCTGTCCGAATGCGGGCGGACGCAACACGGCCGCATAGACCATGCCATCCACCTTGTAATCCAGTCCGAACAAGGGTTTACCGGTGACTATTTTGTCGATATCTACGTTTACTTGATCGGTACCGATGATTTTATAATCTTTGGGTTCTTTCAAAGTTACCCCTTCCGGCACCTCGAGTTGCGCCGCCTCGTCCACCACATCGCCGTAGCCCAAGGTTTCCCCTGAGCCGTTAGTGATTACCCCTTCGCTGACCGAAAGCTCGGAAGCATCGACACCCCATTTCTTGGCAGCGGCGTTGACCAACATCTGTCGGGCGGTCGCCCCGGTTTGGCGCAAGGCATCCCAGCCAAAGCGAATGGACTGGCTGCCCCCAGCGACTTGCCGAGTATAGTTTTCCGTATCCAGAACGCCTTGACGTACGTACACCTTGTTCCAGAGCACATCCAATTCCTCCGCAATAATCATGGGCAGAGCTGTTTTCACTCCCTGCCCTATCTCTGGATTGGGGGAAAAGATAGTGACCGCACCGTTCTTAGCTATTTTTATAAAGGCGTTGAAATCGTTGTAGTTAAGATCCGCCAAATCAACAGGAGGTTTAACGTCGGATTTGCAGGCGGTAAAAAAGTTGAAGCCAATAAGGAGTCCCCCACCGGCCAACGATGAGGTCCGTAAAAAACTCCTTCTACTAAAAGTTAAAGAGGTTGATTCTGATGACATAATCTGTAGTATTTCGTTAAATGCTTCACTTCATATCCGCTGCGGCACTGGCCACCGCCTCGCGGATACGGGTATAGGCCGCACATCGGCAAATGTTACCGTGCATGGCATTCTTGATTTCCGCTTCGGTGGGGTTCTTGTTTTCGGCCAAAAAAGCGGTGGCCGTCATAATTTGACCAGCTTGGCAATAGCCGCATTGGGGCACATCGTGCGCTGTCCAAGCTTTTTGTACCGGATGTGAACCGTCATCGGAAAGGCCTTCGATAGTAGTAATTTCCTGGCCTTCCGCCGAGGCTACGGGCAGCACACAACTACGCCTCGCCTTGCCGTTTACGTGTACGGTGCAGGCCCCACATTGGGCAATACCGCAGCCGAACTTGGTGCCGACCAAGTTCAGGTGGTCCCGTAAAACCCATAGAAGGGGCGTGTCCTCACTGGCTTCTACGGCTTGGGATTTGCCGTTGACCTTTAAACTATATTGTGGCATAATGGTTATTATTAAGGGATTAAAATTCCCAAATTCTTCTTATTAAAAGGGTAAGATACAAAGAATTAGGTGTTTTAATTTTATTTTAACAATTTCTTAATTTCATCTATTGAACCAGTACGTAAACTTCAGGGTCAGCCCCCAGTTACGACCTTCAAAAGGCTCGATGAAGTAATTGTTCGTGTACACGAGAAACAAATCCGAAGCAGGACTATACCGCCACTGAAAACGGGAATTCAAATTAAAATTTTTGGTCTGCTCGTTGTATTGGAACAGATTGGCAAAAAACAGCTTATTGGTAAAAGTAATGTCTATATCAGAGCCGATCAGCCAAAATGAATTGGTATTCCAAGGTTCCGGCAATCGTATACGATTATAGTTTAGATTGGCGCTCAGGCTTACGTACGGTTGAAAGCGGTAGCCCAATTCACCCGTTAGACTGGTGCGGTTTCCATCGGCATAATAGCCGCCTAAACGGCCTGCAAGGCTATAGGTCAATAGGCTCTGCGGTTTGGATATGTATTCCCATCCGAAGGCGTTCCAGTGGTGTTCGGTACCGGCATCAAGCTGTGCGATAAGCAGCCCCGTCGGATCGAATGGGGACAACAACTTAACATAATCGTCGGACAAAAAAATCATTAGGTCGCTTCGATTTCGAAAATTCAAATAGTATTGCAGATAGCTGGTGTTGTCCGTCCTGTCAAAATTTTCGTTGAAATAATAGGTAGCGTTCATGCGCGGGCCGTGGCTTAATATCGGTCCGGCCTTCGGAAAGAACAGATGGCTCAGATACCCGTTGAAGTTCACATACCCGATGCGTGGCACATAGCCGACCTCGGCGGAATACTGCTCCCCTACCCATTCTTCTTGCACCCGCCAGCTCCATTTTCGACTTTTATATTCGAGATGCGCCGCCTGTGTAAAGCCACTGTCCCCATCCTCCGGAGCAAATGATTTGAGAAAGAACG
>CAVXSA010000023.1:0-232688 GCA_963764285.1 uncultured Flavobacteriaceae bacterium | reverse complement strand
CTATAATTCAAATGCGATATTGGCTAGGACTTTTCCTTACTTTTTTCCTGTGTTTTGGCCGGTCCCTACGTGCGGAGACCATTACAGTTTGTCGGTCCTGTGAGGTTAAAACCATTAAAAGGGGAATTGCCCTCGCCGCCGATTATGATACCCTCCTCATAAAAAAAGGAATTTACAAGGAATTCGACATTCATATTGACAAGCCGCTGACGTTGCTGGGAGAAGATCTTCCCGTCATCGATGGCAATAATCAGGGGGAAATCCTTAGGATTACTGCCGATGGGGTCGTTCTCGACGGACTGAAAATCATCAATGTGGGCACCAGCTATACCACCGATTTTGCAGCCATCCGAATGGTGAAAAATAAAAATTTTGAAATCCGGAACATAGTGCTTGAAAAACTGTTTTTCGGAATATATCTTGAAAAAGCTTCCCACGGAAAAATTTTGAACAATCAGATCAGGGGCGATGCGGTCGATGAGTTCGGTTCCGGGAACGGCATTCATCTTTGGTACTCCAAAAATATCCATATAGAAAATAATGATATCCAACAGGTAAGGGACGGCATCTATTTTGAGTTCGCCGACAATTGCACCATCAAGAACAACCACAGCCATAACAATATCCGCTACGGACTCCATTTTATGTTCTCGAACCACGATGTCTATGAAAATAATATTTTTGAAAATAACGGGGCAGGGGTGGCCGTGATGTTCTCAAAGTTCATCGATATGCACCGTAACACCTTTCGGGAGAATTGGGGCACCGCATCTTACGGGCTGTTGCTCAAGGAAATAAACGATGCCAAAATCACGGCCAACATTTTTGAAGAGAATACCATCGGCATCAGTGTAGAGGGAACCAATCGCATCGAATATCACAAGAACGACTTTATCGGAAACGGTTGGGCCTTGCGGGTCCGGGGTGCGATATATAGCAACATTTTCACCGAAAATAATTTTTTGTATAATTCGTTCGACCTATCTTATAATAGCAACCTGAACGACAACGTTTTCGATAAAAACTATTGGAGCGACTATACCGGTTACGATCTGGACAAAAACGGCATCGGGGATGTGCCTTATCGCCCCGTAAAACTCTTTTCATATATTGTTAACCGTACCCCCGAGACGATAGTGCTTCTGAGAAGTCTGTTTATGGACATCATCGATTTCTCGGAAAAGGTGTCGCCGGTGTTTACGCCCGATAATTTGGTGGATTCACATCCGTTGATGAAGAAAGTGGACCATGATCAGTCGCAGTGGGCGGCGGTAAAGCCGGGAATTCGGGGGTCATGGGAGTTATAAACCCTAATCTCCCCAAAGAACAGATTCTAGGCCTGGCTAAAATGAAAATAGAATGATATCGATACAAAACCTACATAAAAAATTCGGGAAGAACCAGGTTCTTTCCGGCCTCGACCTACACATGCAAAAAGGAGGCATCTTCGCCATACTCGGACCCAACGGGTCCGGTAAAACGACTTTAATCAAAAGTATTCTTGGGATGGTGGTGCCGGAAAAGGGCACAATTTCGGTGGATAGAAAACCTATCAAAAACAACTGGAAATATCGGAACGATATCGATTATATGCCCCAAATCGCTAATTTCCCGGGTAATTTAAAGGTAAGGGAACTCATTCGCATGATAAAGGACCTACGCCAAAGGCCGAGCGATGAAGAAAAGTTGGTCACCCTATTCGCACTCGAACCGTTTATGGATAAGAAACTTGCCACGCTCTCCGGTGGTACCAAGCAAAAGGTCAATATCGTGCTGGCATTTATGTTCGATTGCCCGTTGTTAATTTTGGACGAACCTACGAATGGCCTTGATCCGTCCGCCTTGATCCGACTAAAGGAACTGATCCAAGAAGAGAAAAAGAAGGGGAAGACCTTTCTGATTACCTCGCACATCATGCAGTTCGTCGAAGAGGTGGCCGATGAGGTCGTTTACCTATTGGAAGGCAGAATTTATTTTAAGGGCACCAAGGAAGACTTATTGGCCCAGACCCATCAGAAGGATTTCGAACATGCCATTGCGGCCATAGCAACCGAAAATATCCATGCTTAAAATATTGAAATACAGTTTCTACGATCTTATCCGCAGCCGCTGGAGCTACGTCTATTTTTTGTTCTATCTCGTCCTTGGCGTTCGTACTACTCTTCTTGAACAATGATGTTTCGAAAGCGGTGATAACCCTGATGAACGTCATTATTGTACTGGTGCCGCTGATAGGAACGATATTCGGAGTAATGTACTACTACAATTCACAGGAATTTACCGAGCTTTTGCTGGCGCAACCGGTGAAGCGGGCTTCGATTTTCATGGGACAATATTTAGGGGTAGCGGGCTCTTTGACGCTAAGCTTGGTTTTGGGCCTAGGGATACCCTTTGTGGCCTATGGACTTTTTCGCAGCGATGCCATATTCGATTTTTCATTACTGCTGGTTACGGGGGCTTTTCTGACCTTGATCTTCACCGCCCTCTCCTTTAATATAGCCCTTTCTAACGGGAACAAGATCAAGGGCTTTGGCTATGCCATTCTGTTGTGGCTCTTTTTGGCTGTTATTTACGATGGACTTTTTCTGATGTCGCTAATCGTGTTCGAGGAATACCCCTTGGATAGCTTTTCCTTAGGGGCGATCATGTTTAATCCCATCGACCTGTCAAGAACCCTTATCCTCCTAAAATTGGATATCTCGGCCTTGTTGGGTTATACGGGTGCCGTCTTCAAACAGTTTTTCGGTACGAATCTAGGTTTTTTGATTTCGATTCTTATGTTGGTACTGTGGACGGTCTTACCCATTTGGCGTTTGGTCGCCATTTCCAAGAAAAAGGATTTTTGAGGGTAATTTTTGCAGTGTCATACCTTAGTGAATGTTAAATTTAAGAACCCATACCAAAATTGCCTTTAGCTATTTTATCGTGGCCGCTCTTCTGGGTACATTACTCAGGTCGTTTCCGTTGGTGGAAATGCCCATCAATTATAAATTTTTTGTACACACCCATTCGCATATTGCGTTATTGGGCTGGGTATATGTCGCTTTGACCACTTTGATCTATCGGTTATTTGTACAAAGTCCGTTAAAGGACAGGAAGTATGGGAGAATATTTTGGTTTACTCAGCTTACTTTGGTGGGCATGCTTTTCACTTTTCCCTTTACCGGCTATGCCCTGTTTTCCATCGTATTTTCAACCCTATTTCTGTTCGCCTCCTATTGGTTCTTTTGGTTTTTCACTAAGCATGTCAAACGGGCGTTTAAAAAAACAAATGCGTACCGGTGTATCAAGGCCGCATTGTGGTACTTGGTCATTTCCAGTATCGGTCCCTGGGCCCTAGGTGTGATTATGGGTACTTGGGGTGCGGAATCCGTTTGGTACCGTTTGGCTATTTATTTCTACCTGCATTTCTTATACAATGGGTGGATGATTATGGCTTTGTTCGGCCTGTTTTTCTACCTGTTGGAACAACGACAGATAGAAATTTGCAGAAGGAGGTTTCAAAATTTCTTTTGGGGATTCAACTTAGGTATAATCCTGACCTTCTTTTTATCCACACTGTTCACCGGACCACCGTTAATTCTCTTTATTTTAGGTGGAGTAGGAGGGGTCTTGCAGCTTTTTGCCTTCGTTTTGCTGTTGCGCATTTTCGTACCCTTGCGAAACAAGATCAGGCTCTTCCTCTCCACTTGGCAATGGAACGCGCTAAAAACGGTGGCGGTATTGCTGTTGGTAAAAATGGGATTGCAACTGCTCACTGCCTTTCCCTATTTCGCCAGCTTGGCCGCCACCTATCTCGACTTTACCATCGGCTATCTTCATTGGACGTTCTTGGGTGTTATCACGCTCGCGCTGTTCTTTTTGCTGGATTATTTCAAGTTGATGCGCATTACTGGGAAGGGGTATGGATTATTTTTATCCGGATTTGTGATTACGGAAATATTGATTTTTTACAAAGGGATAGCGGCCTGGCAAGGCTTTGCTCTTTTTGATGGGTATTTTGAGCTTTTAGCGGGGGCCAGTTTACTTATTCCAATGAGTTTGATATGGATGCTTATCGGGTCAAGAAAAACCTACAAAGATGGTAATGACGCTAAACCTGATCGTCCTTCAGTATCTTGAAAACTATCTGGTTCAATTCGGCATTTACCGGAATCTGGCAGGCCAAACGACTTTGTTGGGTCACCTTCCCAATTTGGGATAGGGTATGCCTTTCATCCGCGTCCATTTTTTCGGATATGCTGCCTTCCATTATCTGTATATGGCAGGTGCCACACCAGGCTCTGCCCTTGCAGTCGCCCCATTCCTCCATATATTTGTCGAATAGAAGTTCCATAAGGTTATGGTACTCGTTGGTCCTGAATTTGCGATACATTCCTCCCCGAACTCGTTAAAATAAGTAAGGGTGTAATTTTCGGTAGCCTTGCCTTTGGATTTTTTATCTCAGAAGTTTGGTCATCGGCCGTTTCGATCTTGTAGTATTTTGCGTAATAGTACCGCCTGATTGTTTTTCTCGTCCTTTGCCCCATAGAGTAGGCTTAGGGTTTTATCCTTGGCTTTTTTGCGAATTTCATCCAGTTCTTTTTCTTTATCCTTCAGTTCTTTGTAGTACATTTGGGCGAATTCGTCGAACTTGTTCCGGATCGTGGTCGAACCATTTTCTGAGTTCATCGGATGGTGCAATGTCTTTCGGCCAATCGTCGAGCTGCGCCTTTTCCTTGGATACGCCCCTCGGCCATCTGCGGTCTATAAGGATGCGGTAGCCGTCATCTTTGGACGGGTCTTCGTAGATTCTTTTTGTTTTTATTTCCATTTTTTTCTCCAATACGTTGTTGTTTCTGCTTCCCCTTTTTCCTTGGCAATTGTTGCATGCGAAGGAGGCTCCCGCCTGCATTTCGGACGCTACCCCGTCGGTCAACTTTCTTGTTCTAAAAACTGGCGGAGTACGTAGTGCAAAATTCCCCTGTTCCGATAATATGCGATTTCGATCAGGGAATCGAGGCGTGCTTTACCTTTTCAGGCCGTTTCGGTGCGGAGCGATGCCATATTCACCACGGCGGGAATCGTCGTGAAATCCTGCAACAGTACCCCGGCGGGATTTTTGCCCATGGTTTAATTTTTTAGGGGCATCGGTACCCTACCCGTACGTGTTACCCATTAGACCAGAAGAACGGTGATAACAGTGCCGCTGAACAGAACGCTTAGAATCAAAAGATTGAAGATAATCTTTGATTTCATTTGCGCAAGTACGGCAGCATTATAGGCCATACAAAGAATAGTTACCAGAAAAAGTAGGCCCAAGAGGGCTACCGGTGCGAAGATCGCTCATTAAGACCATCATTGCAGCAATAGAACCTAAACAGCTCTGCCCTATAATGCCGATTGTCGAATACCCGGCTTGCATGCTTTCGAATTCGGCCAACAGACTTTGGTACTGTTTATTTAGCACGTTACTTTTTTTTTCACTCCCAGAATGGGTCATCGGTAATGTCATTGAATTTTTCATCGGTATGAAGTTTTGAAATTGTTTCTAATTGTTCTTCGGTGGCGGCTTTTTGTATTTCGTTAAAAAGTACCCGTTCTTCGAAGCGGATATGCCGCTCCAGTTCTTCTTCGATCAGGCTGAGGGATTTCATAATATCCTTAGTATCCTTAAAAAGTCTGCCCAATCTTCGGTGCTCAGAGATTGCCCTTTTGACCAAGGGATTGTCCTCTTCCAAAATGGGAAATACGTGTTTTTCCTCCATTTCGAAATGGGGCTCGATATGGATTTCGAAGAACCAATCGGTATAGCGTTTGATTCGCTCTACCGGTACATCCTTCGAAAAGCCGGTCCTGATTTTCCAGCACAGCAATAAACTGTGGTGATGGTCGCGACTTAGCGGTTGGATCGAACGGTGTCTTTTAATCGGTTTTTTTGGTTCTGGATTCATTCGTTCAAAATGTTTTGACGCACCACGGCCTGTGTATGTTCATTTTAAATTCAGGAATTCTTTGCTACATCTTCTACCCGTTTGGCCGTATCCGCCCTATTTAAGCTTAACCTGACGATGCTATCCTCTAATGCCTTAAGATCGTGGGGCACATGGCCCTCTAGCGCAATCAAGTCTCCTTTAATGAGGGTATGTACCTCCCCGTTGACTCCAAAATCGATGCTCCCCTCAAATATTTCGACGACGATGGGAAAGGGCGTTGTATGTTTTTTCATTACTTGGCCTTTCCTAAAAGCGATCCTGATTTCCTTGCCGGTTTCCGATTCCAGTAAAACCTGTATGGTAGGTCGACTTTCGTGGTATTCAATATTGTTGGTTAATGATGCTGTTTTCATTGGTGGTGTTTTTGATGTAACATTAAAATCCATGAATTTTTTCTTCCCCCTTCAATTGGCATCCGCCCGATCGTTCGGACTTGGGATATGCGTCAAACGTTCAATTTCGATTCCAATACCTCTGCTTTCGGAAACAAAATGTTGTTCTCTAAATGTATGTGCCTGTGCAGGTCTTCCTCAAATTCGCGTAACAGCGAAAAGCTTACCCGATAAGTACTACAGGCATCCTTAGGGGGCGTGTAATCATCGCTTAACTGGGCTATATGTCGAAAGCGTTGACCTTCATTTTCGTGTTCCTGCATCATGGTCTGTATGGGGTTGCGCACGGTACCGAAGCGCGGTTCGCCAAGGGACTCGTTTTTTTGTTCGGACTTCACCATTTTACGTATCCAAGGGAACAGCACCAGTTCCTCTTTTTTCATGTGCATGGTCAGTTCTCCGGCGGATAATTCGAAATGCTCCTGTATTTGCAAAAGCTCGGGATGATTATTACCGTGGACCTTACAGAGTTTTGTAAGATATTGTTTCAGCACGGGTATGCGCTCTTCAACATAGCGATGGTGCTTCTTTTCGATGTAGTCCGCGAGGAGGTCCAATGGCCACGATTTAAAATCGGTGTTATCGTTGTTTTCTTCCTCTTGTACCGCGTCCAGTTCCTTTAACAGATCGTCGATATTCAAGTTTTTCTTTTCGGCCACTTCGACGAGACTGCGGTTTCCCTTGCAGCAAAAGTCGATTTTGTGGTTTTTGAAAACTTGGGCCTTTCGATAATCTTCCGCTACCATCTGGCCGATGGTTTGTTGCATAGTTTCTTCCATGGTGTGTCTATATAAAATTGATTTGTGAATCGGTAGCCATAATCGCAATGGCCTTAAAGTCCTTTTGAATTTTGAGTGTATGTTCTTTGCCCGCGGGAATAATGAGAGTGGCTCCCTTCTCCAGCAGATGGTCACCGTCTGGCATTTTCAAGAGGGCCTGACCTTCCTGTACCACGATTACCGCTTCTTTGGTGCTGTGGTGCGGGGGCATTGTCATTCCGGCCAAGCCCTTTACCTGTAAAATTTTGATTGAATCGCCTATTTGCAACGGCATCAATTCGGGTTTGCTGATTACTTCCATGATTTTTGGTTTTTATTATAAGATTTCGACGATAAACGATATTCGGGTAATTATATCATTTAATTGATATCCCTACTGTCTAAATCTGGAACAAAGATAGACAATAATATTAATTCGGACAAAATTATCAGAAATAAAAAAAAGCTCAGAATATGGGGGATTTCCGGTTCAAAAAAGGTGCCCCCATTATTTATACGGCCAATAAAATTGCCACATAATGGCAGATGGCGGCGGCAAGCACGAAGAAATGCCATACCGCATGGTTGTACCGATATTGTTCTCGCAGGTAAAAAATAACCCCCAAAAGATAGAGCGCGCCCCCGATGCCGATCATCGTCATTATCGGAGCGGGTATGGTATCAAAGAAGGTACGCCCGCCTACAATCATAATGCACCCCATGGCAATATAGGCCAGTGTCGAAACAAGGTTCCATTTGCCGGTAAAGAATATCTTGAAAATGATTCCCAATGCGGTCAGCCCCCACAATACCGACAGCAGGGCTATGCCAAATGTACCGTACATATAGACCAACAAAAAGGGGGTATAGGTACCGGCGATCAGGAAATAGATACTGATGTGATCCAGAATTTCGAATATGCGTTTTGCCCCGGCATGTTGAAAACTGTGGTAAAGCGTAGAAAAGGTAAAAAGTTGCAAAAAACAGAATCCATATATAGCGGCACCGATGACTCCCGGCGTATTATCGCTTTTAATGGCAAAGGCTATGAGAATGGGAATACCCACGACACCAAAGATAATTCCGAAGCCGTGTATGATGCCGTTTACGAGCTCTAGCTGAATTTGTGTATCGCGTTCCGAGGCTTGCATGAAAATGGATTGAGGCTAAGCAAAATCCGTGTCTGCCTTATACGAATTTCAGATTTAACTTAGCACTAGGTGAAATTCTCGGTATCGCTGCATATAGCGGCATCCCCAAAGATAAAGTTGCTTACTCTGAAATCCCCCAATGCTGTTTTTCATTATCCGACCATAAGGTTGGGAAGAATTTGCGCTGCTGGTATTTCGGGTGCAGGTACTTTTTCCAATGGGAACCGCCGGTTGCGGCCTTGTGCTCGCCTTTGCTGTTCAGGTAATGATCCGCGGTTCGAAGATGTACCAAAGGCCATTCGATATTGTACAGGCGGTCGAATTCCCTTAGTTTGTCAATGAGTTCTTTAGAGGGGTGCGTCATTTTCAGCACTTGATCTTCGAAGGTTTTGCCCTGTACCTTTTTGGCCAGACCGATAAAACTTTCGAGATATTTTTCCTCGAACTGTTGCATGGTCAGGGTCCGTATCCCCGTTTTGCGGTCCAGCCCGGCATCCTTCCAATAGATATTCTCGAAATACTGTTCCACGGTAGGGCGGGGTGGAAGCCTTTTTTTGCCCTGGTCGTTGATCAGGTTTTCCAAACGGGTGCAAAGGATCTCGATATAGCGGAACTGGGCGCTCTGAAACCCACTGGCGGGAGTCAAGGTTTTCCGGAATTGGTTGTAATCGTCATAGTCCATCCCGTCCTTCATGATATCGAAGGAGGTGATCAGCATGGTGGTATAGCGGTTCAATCGGCCCAATTTGGTCAATAAAAATTCTTCGCCTACCTTTTCCTCTTCCACGATCTGTTCCAGTTCGTGGCGCATCATTTTCAGCAACAGTTCCGTGACCTGATGGTACATGATAAAGATGGCCTCATCCTTAAAGGGGGTTCGAGGCCTTTGAAGGGAGAGCAGGGTATCGATCTCGATATAATCCCAATAGGTAATGGGCTTGGCGTGCAGAAGACCTTCGAGATAGGTGTCCGGGTTTTCTCCCAGTTTTTCGTATTTCTTTTTGATATTATCCCCGGTATCGGACATTTTCTAGGTTTTAAAAAGTTGGAAGCCAAAGATATACCCCTGCCACTTAAAAATTTGGGAATTTAAATAATTTACTTTTTTCTTTTCCATGGCAAAATCTTGAAGTTTGGCCGTAGCTACAGTTTAAAATTTTAACGCCGGCAACGGGAATGAAAAGGGAAAAAAACCGAATTTGACAGGGATATAAGAAGGCAAGCTGTTTGACCATTTTCTTTATTACCCTCAGAAAAACGATTTATAAAAATCGGGTGTCCAGTACATTATTAAATAGAAAAGTCCGAAGGCAATAAAAGCAATCACTAACATCCACACCCAGGCGGGGATAGCTTTCGGTGTTTCAGAACCACGAATTACAAAAGAATCGTTGGTTTCGCTCCCGTAAGCATTTATGGTAATCGTATTTTGCGTATCTATGACCTCATTATCCTTTAGGCCTACTAAGGAGATTTTGGGTCCGTTTCTTACCTCGAACGGCACAATACGGATGCCTTCTACCCCACTGGACGATGTGGCGACAATTTTTAGCTTGTGCTTGCCATCCGGAATTTTGGTGGAATCCAGCACAAATTTTACCGGGGGAGTAAATTCAGCGAAAGGCTGGGTCTCCTCATCTAGAAACACCTTTATAATCCGTTTATCCTCTTGCTTGTCAGTTTTCATCCAATACAATATTTTTTATGTGATCGGGATTTCCTTCCCGGGGCCTCACCAAATATTTAATACTCAAAAAAAGGGCTACCAGTACAATCACCGAAGCGATTCCAATAATCATATAGTCTATAGTGCCCGTGGGACCCGTGCCGTGGGTAAGGCCTTTTAGGGGTTTTGGCTGGTTCTTTTCACACAGCTCACAGGCAAATAATTTTATTCCCGAGAAAAATAGGATTAGGAAGAATATCTTATTTTTTTTCATGTGGATCTTGTTTTAATTCGCCTTCAACTTAGATGAATTCGATACTAAAAATAGGTATCAATACTTATTTTGACTTTTGAAACATCAGCGTGGTACTGTCCGTATAAAAAATAAGCTGGTCTTCGTCCTGTATTCTATACGCCAGGCCTTCAGCCTTGATAGCCTTGAGGAAATCATCTTCTAACCTGGAACCGGGACAGTCTAATTCAGACACCCGCTCTGCCTTGATTTTAACCTGCTTATCTTCCTTAACCTCTATCTTACCGGTATATTGATTACAGCCGGCATTACCAATTACTGTTCCTTCATCCGCCTCTATTTTTAAGGTAGGAATTTTATAGGCATCGGAAGTTTCAATAATCTCCTTATTGAAAGATTTTAGTATCCATGTGCCATCCAACACAGCTGTTGCCCCGGTAAATTTGGAAGGTTTGGATTTATACATTTCGTTTTCGGCTGCAGGAGCCGGGGCATCCTCCCCTTGAGTATTCCTTTTCTTACCGTTGCAGGCCATCAGCGTACTAAGGAAAATCAAGACATATAATTGTTTCAATTTCATAAGGTATGGATTAAGTGCCCTTGGAGGCCAATTGCAAAAGGTCTGCCCCGTCTCATCCGGGGCCGTACCATGAGTTATTTATTACTTGTTTTTTATTGAGTCGATTCCGTTACAAAATCCCTTATTTTCTTCACCTCTTCCGCAGTGACTTCAGGCGCGTCATTTCCCCAGCTACTGCGTTCATGATTGGCAATAGCGGCAATTTCCGCATCGTTCAATTGGGAGGCAAAAGGAGGCATTACCCCATAATCGGTTCGCGCGTCATATCCCTGAAGTATAATTCGGATCATTAATTCGGGGTCTTCATTGTTGACTATAGGACTTCCTGCCAAGGGCGGAAAAGCACCAACGAGTCCTTTTCCGGTTTGTTGGTGACAGGCCGCACAGGTATTCATATACAACGTTGTGCCATCTAGGCCGCCATCTTTTCTTACTTCTTCCGCTACATCAAGATCTTTTTTCAGCGAAGGGATAAATTCTACGCTTTCACTGCCCGGCATTTCAGGTTGTTTTAAACTTTGCAGGTAGGCCACTAATTGTAACGCTTGGGGCTTTGCCACGATTTTTCGTCCCGGTTCGTTAAAAAAACCTTTAGGTACGGGTACGACCACGTCCTGTGCTGTAATAGCCGAAGAATCTTTCACTTCGAACATCCAAGGATAACCCGGCATGATAGAAGCATCTACTACCGACCTTGGGTTGTATAGGTGCAGCAAATGCCAATCCTGACCAGGCTGCCGCTTTCCAATATTTGTGAGATCCGGGCCGGTACGCTCACTCCCTAAAAGGGATGGGGATTGCCTCCAAACATCGAGGCGCTTTTTAGTAAAATAGTAGTCCGATGGAAGGGAAGGACGATCTCCCCACATCTTGTCCATCTCTATTCCGCGCACCTGCTGGGTGTGACATGCCACGCAATTTTCTGATACGTACACGTTTAAACCGGCCCTTTCTATCTCCGTTAAGGCTTCATCGGTAGGGAAAGGCTCCACATACTGTAAATTTGAAGCCGGTACGATCGCGATAAACACACTTAATATAACGAACACCGAAAGGGCAACGAGTACCAGTTTTTTATGATCTTTATGAAAGTTGAACATATTTAGGTATTTATATCTTTGGATTCAATGGCATAAACGGGTCTTTCTTCTACTTCGTCAGCGGAATCTTTAGAGCGGTTTTTAATCATATAGTAAAAGTTATAGGCGAAAATAAGATGGGAAAAGAACATTAAGGTTCCACCCACGGCGCGCCATACCCAATATTCTTTCATCAAGATAACCGAATCAATAAATGCATTTCCTTCGATCCAGCTCAGCCCGCGCATAGTTCCACCCGTCATCAGCGAGATCATATAGGCGAACAGACCGATAAAGGCCATCCAAAAATGAGCTCCTACCAAGGTTTGCGGGGGTTCTTTTCCTGTAATCTTAGGAAAAATACTATATACCCCTGCCCAAAGGAAAAAAGCAACAATCCCATACATGGTCATATGGGAATGGGCTACGTTAAAATCGTTAAAATGCCATACGTATTGGGTAAACCTAAAGGCCTGAAAACTTCCTTGGGAGGAACCTACCAAGTAAAACACCGTACCTACTAAAAAGAAGGGCAACACATAACTTTTAGATATTTGGCTCCAGCTTCCTTTCATGGTCATTAAAAAGTTGGTGGTACCGGCAATAACCGGGATAAACATACCCATACTGAACACAATAGCCACCGTTTGCAGCCACCAGGGTAGCGGACTGAACACAAAATGGTGCGTTCCGATAAGGGTGTAAAACAACATTTGGGTCCAAAATGCCAACACCCCCAAGGAATAGGAATATATGGGTTTGTTCAAGGAGGCCGGCAGGTAATAGTAAACCAGCCCCAAGGTAAAGGTCATAAACCACATACCCACGCCCTGGTGCATGTAGTACCCCTGTATCACTGTTTCTCCCAAGCCATCTTGATAAAAAGGCAGATAGCCGATAATTGACAGCGTAATAGTCCACAAAAGAGCGGCTAGGATAAACCAATTGGAAATATAAATTTCGGATATTTTTCGCTGTGCTATGGTGCGATAAAAGTTGAAAAAGGTAATCACAAGCCCAATGGCAAAGAGCAACATTATAGGCCAGATATATTCCCGATATTCCGCGCCACCATTGTTTATGCCCGACATTAAAGCGAAATTCCCCAATACCACCGTAAGATTAATAAGAATGAAAGCCCACCAGGCCATTTTATAACTGTGTATTCTTGTATTTGAGGTCCTGGCAATTACAAAGTAGCCCAGACCGATCATAGCTAGGGAAGACCAGCCCCAAAACACGGTGTTGGTATGTACCGGTCTTAACCGGCCAAAGGACAGCCAAGAAATTTTATCCAGTTCCGGCCAAATAAATTTTAAGCCCAGATACTCGCCTACCAAAGTTCCGAAGACCAACCAGAAAACGGCGGCCCCCAAATAATAAACCATGATCGTTTTTAACTTTTCGGGGGTTTCCAGCCGAATTTTGTATTTTTTCTTTTCGTCGAATAAAGGATTATTCGGTCTTTGTGTGAGGTTGTGGATCAGGCCTTTTCTATCCTCGGCCCGATTTCCACCTCCCAGCTCATCGCCTTTAAGTTTATATTTTTTGGCCGCTTTTCTCTTTTCAAGAATAGCGTCTATTTCCTCATCTTCCAAACCTATAATTTCTTCGTTGAAATCAGTTTTGGCCTTATCTTTATTTCGTTCTTTTATAGAAGTGAGATAGGCGTTGAAACGGATGAGCAAAATAATAACGGCCATTATCATCACCAGGGCTACCAAAAATATAGTACCTATAATCCCTGGGCTCGACAACCAGTTTTCAGTGGAGCGTTCACTTTGAGCGGTAAGTAGCCCCGGTAATATGGTGGCAAGAAATAAAAAGATTAATTTTGACATTTTCATAAAGTTGATATTAAGACCTTTTTATCTATTTACGTATTAATTTTTTAACGTTTCAAATACGTAAGTCCAATTTCTAGTCCAGTAGCCAGTTCGTATAGGCTTGTAGTCTGCAGCATCACCTTCAGTTCGTCCCGGACGGATACAAATTTATGGTGGACGGGGCAGGGTTTGTCCGCATTGCACATTTCAAGTCCCAATCCACAACCCACATAAATCGAATCCCCATCGATGGCAAAGACAATATCGGCTAACTTGATATCATCTATCCTTTCTTTTTCGATATGAAATCCCCCGTAGGGTCCCTTCGTTGAGACCAATATTCCGTTCTTGGCCAATTGATGGAGTATCTTTGCGGTAAATGCGGTGGGGGAATCGACTTTCTCGGCGATTTCCTTTAGGCTTACCCGCCTGCCCTCCAATGATTGCATGGCAATATAGATGGTAGCTTTTATTCCGTATTCGCAGGCTTTGGAAAACATGGTGTTGTCGAATTAACGGCAAAGATAGCATTTTTTAAATTCGGATAAAATTATCGGAATAATGTTTTGTTTCGGACCATTTTCACACTACATTAGTAATGGGACAATTCTCTTGAACGATGTCCAAAAAGTAAGAACCTAAGATTAACTATTATGAAGGTATAAACGGCAATTAGTTTTAGAAACAAAAATTGGAATCCATGGCTTTAAAAAACAGAATCCTACCCAAAACGACAAAAGCAACTTTTTCCGTTACTAAGGATATGCTTTACGCATATGGGGAAATCGATAAGTCGACATCCGAGAAGCGAAAGAAATCTACCGACCCACAAGCCATTTTGAGAACCTTGGAAAGCGTTTTAGGTTCAAGTCCGGAAATCCTTAAAAATATTGAGGAAAAACTAGCTTTGCCCTACGTATCCGAAAAAGGGGAAGACGGAAACTTATGTATGGCCAACAGTCCCGAGGTCCGTTATGAATACAAAGACAGCTTTACCGCCAAAGACCTGTTGGACTATATGTATGCGGTATTGCATTCGCCCCGCTATCTTGAGAAATTCAAGCATTTGTCAAAAATCGATGTCGTTGAAGTATCCTATCCCAATGATCAAAACCGTTTTTGGAAATGGGCAAATCTTGGCGCTCAATTGCAGCAGCTGCATCTGTCGGAATCGTCCAGCGTTGAAAAACACAGCGACGCAACTACCGCCAACCGCTACTGCCCCCTATTCCGATGCTGAAAAATCTGCATAAACAACATGGTCGACATCTTTTGCGCCCGGTTCTTGGCGATCCAAGCGGTTTCGCCCTCAAAAAGTTCGTCGATGGTAGCGAACCAAAGGTTGAGCCATAATCCAAAATGCTCCGATGTTATGGTGTGATTCATTTTGTCATCGACCTCTTGGTGAGCCGTTACAGGGTTTCCAAAGTATTTCCTTTTTAGGAAAAGTTGGGTCTGCCAGAAATCGGTCAACAGTTCCAGATGGCTTTCCCAGTCGGTAATGATGCCATTGAAAATGGGGCCTAGGACTTTATCCTTCCGGATTTTTCCATAGAACGTCTCGACCAATAGTTGTACGTCTTTCCTATTTTGAATATCCTTTCTAGCCATTTTTTTTATTTCAATTACCGGGCCTTCGAGTCGGGTACCTACACTACGGTTTAATTCCTGAACCGCCTGTGGGCATCCTTTTCGGATGCCCCCCTGTGGTCGGGATGTGCAATAGAAATCCCGCCATGTGCCCTTTCTTTTAAATTCTTCCCGACCCGATCGGAGGGTGTCCTTTGATTCAGCTCGTACTGATTTTACAGAAATAAAAAAACGCTCAAAGATAAAACTTATTCTTTTTAGGTGGCCAAATGAGCCCCAGCATTATCTCTCCAATGGGCGGGTGGTTCACCTATATGCCGTTTAAACGCTCTGCTGAAGGCGCTGTCGGAATCGTAGCCTACCTTTTCTGCAACCCCGGACATACTAAGGCCGGGCCGTAGCAACAGGGTCTTGGCTAATTGCATGCGCCAGCCCGTTAAATATTGAATGGGCGGTTCCCCAATCAGTTCGGTAAATCGCTTGGCAAAGGCGGATCGCGATGCCCCTACTTTGGCCGCCAGTTCATCTACGTTCCACTTTTCTTCGGGTCGGGCATGCAGATATTTTAGGGCTCTCCCCACTTCGGGATCTCGTATCGCAGCAAGCCAACCCCGGCTATTTTCCGGAAGTTCGTTCATATATCTCCGCAATACCTCTACGTACATGAGTTCGGTCAGGCGGGTACTTACTGTGGTGCTTCCCTTGTTTTTTACCTTAACCTCTTCGGCGAGGTGCTGTAAGGTCATATCCAGCCAACTGTTTGAATTTATGGATAAGGTATTGGGCAGCAATTCGGGATTTTTCTGCGTCAGGCGTTCCTTTTCCGGGGAAAGGATAAGGACCTTGGGCACAGCGCCCAGCAAGGGATTGAACCTTTGGTCACAGAGAAGATAGCCACAAATGAACTGGGTTTTGGCACCGTTGCCACCGTATTCCACATCTGAAAACCGTACGGATTTTTCAAAGGCGTTCAACTGTATGGCCGCTACGGGGTGTATTTCCACATTGCTGCACATAACATGTTGGCTGCTATGTGGAAAGATTATTACACTGCCCTTTTTAAGCAAAAAGTGCTTTTCTCCCCCTATTTTGAAACAGCATTCCCCCTCTGTAATGATATGGAAAAAGGATATACACTCTGCTTTCTGAGGCATGTTCCGTAGCAATTCCTCTTGGGTAGGGGATAGGATGGACCATGGCTCATTGAAATTGGCGGTAAAAAAAATGGATCCCGTTAACCTGACCGTTCGAAGTACATCTGAAAGCACATCCATTGTCATCTGTTTATGATTCTTCTACTATGCAGGAGCTAAATCGACCCCGAGTTTGGCGTGTCGGTTAAGAGGTAAGGCGTTTCAATCATTGCGCCGGGTGGCAGTGTCGTGTAGCTTTGTTTTAATGATTAACTGCTCTTAATGCATAATAGGTAAGTTAATAAAAAATCATGACAGATTCGAAAGACCCAAAGATCAATTTTGAATATACCGGTCAAGGTGAAGCACGAATATTGAGCGATTAATAAATCCATTAAGCAATGATTGTGAAGGCGATTTAGTAGGTATTGACACTACCTCTACCGGGCAGAAAAAGTAAAGAAATATATCGAAAGAACAGAAACACCCAAAAACACAAAAATGATGATAGCAAAAAATACAATGGAAGAATTTGAAACAAAATTGCGGGGCGACCTGGTGCGGCCGGAGGACAAAAATTATGACGAAACGCGTACCGTTTATAATGGTATGATCGATAAAAGCCCTATCATGATCGTAAAATGTGCGGATGTGGCGGACGTTGTTTCCGCCGTCGATTTTGGCAGGCATAACCATCTTACGGTGGCCGTACGGGGTGGCGGCCATAACGGCGGTGGCCTGGGGCTTTGCGATGATGGGCTGGTCATCGACTTGTCTGGCATCAAGTATGTTCGGGTAGACCCTTCGGATGATACCGTTCGGGTTGGCGGGGGCAATCTCTGGGGGGAAGTCGACCACGCCACCCATGCGTATGGACTGGCCATCCCGGCAGGGATCATTTCTACAACCGGTGTGGGAGGCCTTACTCTTGGCGGAGGTGTCGGACATTTATCCAGAAAGTTCGGACTTACCATTGACAACCTTCTCGAAGCGGATATGGTATTGGCAGAGGGAACTTTTGTTACCGTAAATTCCGAACAATATCCTGATCTGTTCTGGGCCATCCGGGGAGGTGGCGGAAACTTTGGAATCGTAACTTCCTTCAAGTTTCAAGCGCATAAGATCAAAAATGTTATCGGTGGCCCTACCTTTTGGCCTATCGATAAAACAGAGGAAATAATGGAGTGGTACCATGATTTTATTCACAGAGCACCTGATGATCTAAACGGGTTTATTGCTACAATGGTAGTTCCAGGGCCCCCGTTTCCAGAAGCACTTCACGACCAACGTGTTTGCGGAATCGTATGGTGCTATACCGGTGACCCCAAAAATTTTGATGTACTCTTTCAACCGGTCCGGGACAAAAATCCAATTTTCGAACAAGTTGCAGAAATGCCCTATCCGGCCATACAATCCATGTTTGACGACTTAATGCCCCCGGGAATGCAGTGGTACTGGCGTGCGGATTTTTTCGATGATATTCCCGCAGAAGCACGGACCGCACACCGGAAACACGGGGCCGATATTCCCACTACGCTTTCGCAGATGCACCTTTACCCGATAAGTGGCGCCGCTAGCAGAGTAGCTTCAGACGCTACCGCCTGGGGCTACCGCGACGCAAAGTACGCCGGAGTAGTTGTGGGGGTGGACCCCGAACCGATTAACGCCGACAAAATAACAAGGTGGTGCAAAGACTATTGGAAAGCCCTACATCCCTATTCTATGGGTGGCGCTTATTCTAACTTTATGATGGACGAAGGTAGGGAACGGATTAGGGCGAGCTTTAGGGAGAATTATAAACGCCTTGCCAAAATAAAATCCAAATACGATCCGAGAACTTCTTCCGGGTTAACCAGAACATACGACCTGAAAATATAAATGAATCAAAAAGTAACCTTAAATAAATATGATTATTATGAAAACGGATGTAGTAGAAGAACAACAAGTAACAAACGGATTCAACACTACCCAATTGGGTGGGTTGATTGTAAACCTTAAGGAAAACCCCGAAGCAGGGAACGTAACCTTCCAATGCCGAACACGCTGGCAGGATGGTGCACGAGCCTTTCATCATTTTTCTGGTTATGAAATCGATGGACAGCCGGTGCACGTAGACGAACGAAAATTCGTGGTGCTGAGTGACGAGCCCTCTGAATTCGGTGTATCCGATGCCGCTCCCGGTCCGGCCGAACAATTGCTTGGTGCCGTGGCCGGATGTATTACCGCCACCACCATTGCCTTTGCTTCGTTGAATGGCATTGATATTACCGATTTGAAAGTGGAGGCGGCCGGCGACCTAAACCTTCAAGGAATGTTCGGCCTTCGCGACGATATGCCCATCGGATTTAAGAACATTAACGTAAAAACGTCCATTTCCGGGAATGCTCCAGAGAACAAGCTAAAGGAAATGGCGGAACTGGGCTACAAATATTCGCCCATCAGAAGTACGGTCAGCCATGGCGTGCCCGTTGCTTTGAAGGTACGGACCAAAAACGAAAATGATTTTTAATCGTTTGAACGCCCTCATCAGATATTGATGGCATGTGCTGCACTCCCATTGGGGCAGTGTGATTGTCTTTTATGGTAGGGCCTGTTACCACGAAGCCGAAAACTAGGTTCTTCGCCCTTTTTTGGTATTACCTCGTTGGTTTTCGACCGCCTAACCCGCTACCGTTTCCAAAAACCGTCTAGAAATTCGAAAAAATCATCAACAAACCGGCGCTTTAGTGGCGTTCAAGGACCACAAATGATGTAAAAAGCCCAAGAGGTGTTGGATACCGGTCGTTGGCGATCGTTTTTGACTTGTTGATTGTCCTCCCGACTTTTCGATTTGGGCAAAAGTTTTTCCCTAGTTAGTTGGCAATGAAAAAAGTAAGTCCAAAAAAAACTAATTGTTGTATGGAGCGTCACCTAGGTTTTTTGTACCTTATCAACTCATTAGTTTTCTCCCGACCATTGAAGGTCCCGTGCAGGTTTACCCTTCACTGGACTATAGACTCCCCCCAGGACCATTGAATACATTCTAAAAATGCAAAGGCAACAAAATAAAATCTCCGAAAAGCAAAAGTCGACTTGGAACCAATTCTCCCCCATGTGGAAAAAATGGGACGATTTGTTAATGAAAGCCCTACAACCCACAGGTAGTGAAATCATCCGTTTACTACATGTCGAAGATGCGGACATGGTACTTGACGTGGCAGCGGGAACGGGCGAACCGGGACTGACCATTGCAACAATGCTTACAGACGGGAAGGTCGTGATTAGCGACCTTTCGGAAAACATGCTTGCCATTGCAAAGGAAAGTGCCGCTAAAAGGGGGATCCGGAATGTAGAAATCCATGTTTGCGACGCCTGCGACCTTCCATTTGCCGACAACACCTTCGATGCGGTAAGCTGCCGTCTCGGGTTTATGTTTTTCCCGGATATGTTGTTAGCCGCCAAGCAAATGTTCCGCGTGCTAAAGCCTGGGGGAAGAATCGCGACCTCGGTTTGGAACGCGCCCGAAAAAAATTTTTGGGCAACGGCGATTAGCGGTTCCGTAATGAAAAATATGCAACTTTCCCCACCGCCCCCAGAGGCTCCGGGCCTCTTTCGATGTGCCAAAAACGGGTTAATACAAGGTTTGTTTAAGCAAGCTGGTTTTAAAAATACTTCGGAAAAAGAAGTTACCGGTCATTTGGATTTCGAAAGCATCGATGTCTATTGGAACATGATTACCGAAGTAACTCCTCCCTTAGTGGAAGCACTCGGTAACGCGGATGATGCCACTAAGCAAAAAGTGAAAAACGAAGTATATCAAACGGTCGAACAAAGATATCCCGATGGCAACATCAGTATGGATGCCCATGCCCTGGTTATTTACGGAGAAAAATGATTTCGATTTCCGCAGGGAGCGGAAAACGAAAACCGGAAGTAAAAAACCAGTAAGTTTGCGCACCGGTCTGATTCAAATAATTTCAATACTATTCTTCAATTTCTATCGAACCGCTCCCAACCTTGGGGACATAAAAAAGTAATGGACAGATTTCAAAACCGTTTCAAAAGTTAATTACGTTCGTTATGATCAACGTGCAGGATTTTATAGAGAACGGCCGGCTGTTCAAAAAATTCAAGGTCGACGAACTGCTTTTTACCGAGATTAAATGTCCGGTTGAGGATGATGATTCGGGCGCTGGCCTCTGGTGGCATGATAATTTTTTTGCTTATGCCCTTGCGGGGGAAATGGTACTAAAAACGCTTCAAGGAGAATATATTTTTAAGGCGGGGGACTGCATTTTTGCCAAAAAGGGAAGTCTTGTTTCGGCACGTCACCACGTTCGGGAGGACTTTTGTGAATTGCGGGTCTTTGTTCCGGATGATTTTATCCGATCCGTTTTTCACAAAAACAGGATTTCAATACAGGTACCGGAAATGGATGAAAATACCGATACCCTAATCCCAATTCCTTCAAATGATATATTGGACGCTTATTTTCATTCCCTGCTCCCTTATTTCCAATTGTCCGATCTTCCCTCGAAGAACCTGTTGAAATTAAAATTTGAAGAGTTGATCATAAGTGTTACATCAAACAAGGGGGCTAAGAGGCTCAGAAGTTACTTCTATCAAATCTGTGGCTCTTCAAAACCGTCCATCAAAAATATTATGGAAGCCAACTTTATAAAAAATATGGCCCTAAAGGAGTTTGCTCGACTTTGCGGAAGGAGCCTGTCATTATTTAAGGTGGAGTTTAAAAAAATCTACGATACCACCCCAGGCCGATGGCTTCTTCAAAAACGGCTCGAATACAGCCGGTATTTATTGGAAACCACCGATAGCTCCATTGATGAAGTTTGCCATAGAAGTGGCTTCGAAAACACTTCACATTTTATCAGGGTTTTCAAAGAAAAAAATGGCCTAACGCCTGGCCAATTTAAAATGGGTGGAAATCTTTTGAAATAATCATCCATCCTGACTTCACGAGACATTCTTTTGGCTTTTCAGCAAATTCATTAAGGTCCACAGACGCTATCTTTATAGGAATCTGATATACCGTTCAATCCTAATTTATAAGGAATATGGATAGTAATCAGAAATTTTGGAAATTATTAAAAACACTAGATTATGAATGCTATTGAAGAATATAAACGAACGCGTCAAATTCTTTTTGAGAAGGAAGGTATCCAGCCCCTGTCAAAAATTGCAACCACGAACGGCCCAGTCAAAAATGTCCACTATCTCGAAATGGGAAAGGGACGACCGCTGATCTTACTCCACGGCGGGGGCGGCCACGCCAGCGAGTGGATTAATATTATGAAACCCCTGGCGGAACATTACCATTTGTACGTGGTGGATCGGCCTGGTCATGGGCTGACAGATTCTATTGATTATCAGGGCATCGACATACCAAATCATGCGTCCCATTTTATAGGAACCTTTATGGAGGCCGTCGGATTGAACAAGGTTTCACTTTTGGGACATTCCATGGGAGGGTATTTCAGTCTCTGTTTCTCCCTACAATATCCGAAATGTGTGGATAAATTGGTGTTGGTCGGGGCTCCTGCAGGGGTAAACCGATGGATTCCGCCCATGCTCCGGCTTTTGGGTACCAAGGGCTTGAACCGAATATTGGCCAAGACAGTGGCCAAACCAAGCTTGGCGAACACAAAGTCAATCTACCAACAACTTTTGGTAGCCCGCCCAGAAAATTTGTCGGAGGATTATTATCGTCATTGCTATTATGGCCAAAAGATTCCGGGATACATAAAAAGTTTTACCTCCCTGTTGGAAAATGTTTTAACGCTTAACGGATGGAGAAAGTACTTGTATCTCGGTGACCGACTAATCGAACTGTCCCTACCCGTTGGGTTTATCTGGGGCGATAGCGACGTCTTTGAAAAGCCCGAAACCGGACTTCAAAAAGCATTGGCCATCAAAAATCATGTTTTTGAGATCGTTCCTAATGCAGGGCATGCCGTCTGGCTGGACCAGCAGGAAAAATGTGCCGAATTGATTATTTCTATGCTGAATGGGCCCATTAGGTCCCACCCTAAACCCGTGCTCCAAGAACAGGCGAACTACCAACAAAACAACACAATCTGAAATGTTTTCCCATTGGCAAGCCTCTTTGAGCTATATGGTTCTGGAAGGTGTCAAACTTGCTTGGCCCATTACAGGAAATTTATCCGTAGCAAGTTCTTTTCCGCCTAAAAGTCCATAGACCGGCGATGCATGTACACCTGCGAGAAACATACCTTTGGCATCCACCCACTTTCCTTCGATCATGGCAGAGCCGGCACTTAGGAAAACAGGCCGTGGTGCACACAGTGCGACTAATCCATGGGCGTCTACCGGTAAATCGTCAAGGCTAAGCGTACTCGCATACTTTAACTGTTGATCAACTGAACTTATCCCCTGAAATTCAAATCCGGACAATGGGAAAAAACGCACTACGACGTAAAAAGGGCCTATAGAGTTGTTCGCCGTTGCACGTCAAAAAAAACGGGATAAACCTGGTCAAGGTTTCTCCCGTTCGCGATCCCATAGCTAGGGATGCTCAATGAAGGTACTGACGTGATTCTGCCCAGCGGATCCGCTTACTGTCCTTAAAACGGTTAAAGAAAGTGGACCTTTTGGATTCCGTCGGCGACTGATTGATGAATGTTTTCATGACTGTAATTTTATGGAATGATAATTTGATTTTACTGCTCGTCTTGAGCCAACAATCGTGATCAGCGATTAAAGTTCCGGAACTGTGCCCATTGGATTCTCTTGCATCCGCCTAAGGATGAGAAGTACTGTCCCGATTTTGATTCTGTTGCCGTTCTTGTGATTGATGCTTTCATGATTTCTAGGTTTTATCCGTTGTTCTTGAACCGACCTACAACTTATAGACGAGGGGGCAATAATTTTGTTACGGTACCATGTATAAAAAGGTACTGTTTTAACCGATCTTTAACGTTCACTCCAAAAAACAAACGAATGATTCCACCCTAAAGTTCTGTTTATATGTATATTTCATCATTGTAGCTCCAAAAACGGAATTTTGTAACATAACAACAAAAGCCCTGAGAATGTTAGTAGTGGGGGGGGTAGTAGAGCGACCGGAAGGCCATTGGTCGGGCAACTTCTTCATTGGGGGCAAAAGATCAAAATAAAGGGGTAGGGTTCCCTGAGAAATAGCAGAGTGTAGAAAAAATAGGTTTACGACCGATAGTTATCTGGGCTTTCTTTATCCATTAATTTCAACTTCAATCAGATCCAAAATAGTTTTAGATTGTGCATGAACGGGTCGGAATGCTTTGTTTCCATGGCATAACTTGTAAGTAGGAACAGTAAAACATTGTTGTGGAACCCCGCTGAACCCAATAACTTTAAATTACTGATATAGGCTTAGGTTGTGGCAATGGGTCGGGGCTTGGTCACCAGGTTCCTTTTTCCGGTACGCTTGGATGCCTCCGGACTTCTTTTGTAATAAAAGAAAATGTTCGGTTGGGGTTCATTTAGAATGCTGTTGTAATTTTACATTAATGGGTTTTCACGAGCAAGATCGGTGGGCGGAAAAGCAAATTGTCTCCATAGCGTTGGGCTAAAAGTAAGCAGGGTATGCTCGATCTTCTGAACGATTGGGTTTTGCAAATTTTTCCTTACCACCTTTGAGAGTTCCTTCATTTTTTCAGTTGTTCTTGATTCCGGATCTTCGTAGATGCTATTTTTGGTGCGGACGGCCATCAAATATTGTTGCCATAAAATTTCAGAATTGTTGATTCCCCTATCTGCCAGCCGAGCAGGATCATCATTGGCGTAGTTTGCTTCGGCATCCAACCCTACTCGTGCAATACCAAAAAAGGCACTTTAACGTAGTAACTGATTTTCTCCACATCGGGCCGGAACAATATCCGTTCGAAGAAGTTGAGGTTTTTGGCCACCATGGCGATCATATCGATATCCCTGCTTTCGGTAAAGGCCTGCACGGCCGCTTCAAGTTGGTTGCCGGAGAGCGTATGGAAACTATGATCGATATCTACCAGATAATTGTCTAAAAATTCTTTTATGCCCTTCGGAACGGAGGGAGTCTGTTGTGGTGCCGACGGTACTGGAGAGCCAGTATACATTTGCATCCGGCACCACGATAGTCCTTCCCTTTTCATTGTACTCGATTACTTTTCCAATGACTTGGATCTGAGCGTGGGAAGAGGTTCCCCATGCCAACAGGTAGAGCAAGAGCAGGCATCTCATTTCCATTGGTATTTATCTTAAAAATACACCTTTGGAGTTGGATGTAGGGCTTATGGCCACTATATTATTCTGAAAGTGTATATGTTAGCGGTATATCGTACTTCACAGACCAGAAGAAGTCATACGTCCATACTCGATACCCATGTAATCTTTCTTATTTTTACAGGTATGAACTGGGCCATTTACGTTGTACTCCTGTTAATTTTCTCCGTTTTTTCCACGGAACCAGGTTTTATAATCTCGGCAGTGTTTGCTTCCCAGGATGAAACCACTAAAATTCGGGTGATCAATGCAAGTGATCGGGCTTTCACTAATGTTTCATTATTTTCCATGAATTTTGAGAATTTGCATCCGAACGATACATCGCAATATAAAGAACTGCGATATGATCCCCTTCGAGATGACCCTTTGATCTATTGTGTCAATGACGGAAAGAATCTAGGTAGGTATCTTACCATTCCAGATCAGACGGTTCGCCGCTTTACCTACGTTATAGACAGCGTTGCTAACGGGCTATTGCATGTAAGCTCATATAGTGAAATGTCAGAATAGGGCAGATTGAAAAAATGCCCATGTTGAAGAAATCCATGCAGAAAGCCACCGACTTGTTTACCGGTGCGAGCCATTCCGAACGGTCGTTTTTTTCAACGAATAACCCAAAGTCTGGGGAAAGATTTTGGCCGAAAGGAATCGTCCATTTTTTCCTGATCCGAGATATCCTTTTTTTATTACAAGCTAACAGACCCAAACTACGCCCCGCCACCGGTTTCAATGAACGTTATATAGGTCATCGCTGTGGTCTGAATATGAGTGGGATATAAATATTTTTAGGATATCTTCCTTCTAGGTGCAAATAGAGTCGAACCCTTCCGCCACATTAAGCATATCGGCGAAGGAATTACTATTCAAGCTCTAGTTGTAGATTACGAACAAGCACCAATCCAGAGCGGTATCCATCCGGTAAGCTTTCTTTGTTAGAGAAATTCGTAGCCGGGGCATACACGAATTTATTTTTAATCATAGAATGGGCTACTTCATTGTAAACAAGGCACGGGAATGAACGAGAGAATTACTGAAGTTCCAACCATCTGTCATTCTTCGCCACATTGACCCGTACATTTTGGCGTGATATGTGTACAAAATCTCAACCCATCTTAAATGTTACGACTACAATAGGACAAATAGTTAAATACTCCTTATTCGCCCCTCTTCCTGGGGATGGTGCGCTGAGCAAGCATACCGAAATTTTCGTCACGGCGAGAAAATACCTGCCTGCTCAGAAAAATCGGCTTCCGTCAGCGGGAGGGATTAGTCAAACCACAAATCGTACCGGTTTGGCCAGTTGTGGACGGGATCGTTTTCCGCATTCCATTTCTTGTAAATTTTTGACCATTCGGCACCTTCCGATTCTTCCCATTTCATGACTAAAGTATTGCAGGTGTACACCAGGTTCACATGAGTTGGAGGACGCCATGAGCCGTTCCAAATGGGAACGGACATGTTCATGCTCTTGGCGCCCGGAGCAAAATCATGTGTAGAATTCGCGCCATCAGAGTAAACATCTCCATCATGCTTGTAAGCGGGTATTTCGGAACAAAAGTCCGTGTTGTTCTGATCCCATTCTTTTTTACTCTCAAAACCGAAAAATGATAATTTTTTCGCTTCCAGGATATTCATGGCTTCAAAATAACGGGTAATATTGGCATCCAAGGGGAGTTCTTTATAGGCCATATCGGGAGAGGTGGTATTTTTTTTGCATCCGGGATATCCAACAAAAACGCTGGAATTTCTACTTATCCAACAGCAGCCTGCACCAATCGATTGAACGCGTGTTGGAACCCAGGGTGCCCAGGTAGTGTTCAATATGCCGTTGTAGCTTAAGGTCGTTTTTTCCCACATCCATAGTTTATGATTGTCAGGAGATACAGTTCGGATAATACTAGTGCACGAATTGGCCGGATCCTCGACTTCGATGGGCCTTGTAGTGTCGTCTAGTGGAATCCCGTCCGGGCCGTGGGGCAATATTTGTATGTTGGTGGAAAATGGAAGTTCCCAAGCTCCGTCCGAAATGTCCACTGTAAGAAGGGAGATAGAATCATTCTCGGCAGCGGGTATAAACTGTTCATCAATGACAGTTTTTGGCACGTCATAATAAAAGGAAGAACCAGGTACGTAAACATAAAAACCACTAACAATTTGTGTTGGTGTGTGCCAAAAAGCAATCATTTCGCCTATTGGCAGGCCTTTCACCAAATAAATGGTATCCTTGACATCCATCTTTATCTGCCCGTCCGTTGCCGTTGGCGGTTTGCCTGTAATTTTGCTTGCGCTCGGCAATAAAAGATGTTCTGAAACCACATCGGCATCAAGGGAATCCGCCGGAGCCATAATCGTATCCTGCCCGCTACCCTGGTTTCCTTCCCCAGGGGAGGTTTCTTTTGGAGGCGAATCCTTTTTCAGTTCTTCCTCGTCTTTGCTACAAGCGGCAAATATTAAAGAAAGTCCCGCAAAAAAAAGGAAAATGCGAAAGCATCTCACCGAACCATTTATGATGGCTATTTTTTTTCCACTATTGTACATGGCTTTTCATTTTTAAATTAAACACTACCTACAACGTAACGGGGGATATATTGCGATAAAAATAGATGAGAGCTGCAGTCGCCAATAGTTGCAATTCGTAGGTGGCGGTCGCAAATATATAAGTGGCGGGAATGGCCCTTAAGGTGGAAGAACCCCTAAGGTTCTTCAAATCCTATCCAACATTCCCAAATAGACCTCTTTTCTTCTTCGGGAAAGATCTACTGGGTGCTTTTCGCTGAGGGACCACGTAGCCGCCGTCTCCTTTAAAATATTGGTGGACGTGGCGCATGTTGATAAGGAAGGAGTTGTGTACCCCAATAGCGATGTGCCCAAGCAATCCACGTACTCCAGTTTGGGCCGGTACTATGGCCCCTGGCATGCTGTCTAAAGGATATTTCCCCTGAAGTAAGGGCATGGGCCCATTAAAGGAAATTTATCCGTAGCAAGTCCTTTTACGCCTAAAAGTTCATAGACCGGCGATGCATGTACACCTGCGAGAAACATACCTTTGGCATCCACCCACTTTCCTTCGATCATGGCAGATCCGGCACTTAGGAAAACAGGCCGTGGTGCACACAATGCGACTAATTCATGGGCGTCTACCGGTAAATCGTCAACGCTAAGCTTACTCGCATACTTGATAAAGTTTCCACAAAACCGATGATATTCACCGGAGGAAGCAAGATTTTCCACCATTTCACCAAAATTTCTTCTTAACAAATATGCTCCGCCTGCTCCGGACAATCCGATAAAACCCAATGAAAACCGCTTATCAAAGGCCATGGTGACCCAAGCGGCCTTTCCATACCTTGATGTTTCTTCAATGCCAATTTTTTTGGCGTTGACAGTCGGGTCGGTTTCAAAATAATCCAATGCCTTGCTTCCTGAAAAATTTCCTAAACTCATTCGATTCTAAACGGTGATGCGGGCAAACCTTCCTGGTTATAAAGGTTTGGATTGTCAGGGTTATCTGCCCAAGCATATCGCACATATTTAGGATTTGGGATTTCGTCGTTCCATACGATTACCTGATCCCCATCAATTTTGGTCTTGGCCCATCTAAATTTTTTATCCTCCCCCGCGATAGCAAATTGGCTGGGTGCATTCCCATCTTTAGTAACTAAGCCATTCCCAATATGGGAAAACGATATGATTACTTTATTATCTTTTATCTCATGTTCCCTATAAATTGGACCGGAATAGACAAGGTCTTCTCCATAGGCAAGATGTAATGCGGCTAGAGCCATACGTTCCCCAACATCCTTTTTGTTGTCCGGGTGGATGTCGTTCCATTCGCCCAGATCTATGTTAACCGTCATGGCGGTATTAGGAAAGGAAAGTGCCTTCAACTGCGATTCCCTTAGCTCGGCCCAATTGCTCTCCGATGGTGAATAGCTTACCCCCATAAAATTGGGAAGCTGTGCGTAGATGAAAGGTAATTGGTCATTATGGAATTTACTTCGCCAGTTCTGGATCAAGGCAGGTAAAAGATCGGCGTAAGCATCGGGATGGCTAGCGTTACTTTCGCCCTGGTACCAAAGTATCCCTTTCAGGGCTAGGTTGGTTAATGGGGCTACCATAGCGTTATAGAGGGAAGTAGGTTGGTTCTGAGGGTTTATCCTGTCAGCCCTCGATGTCCCCGCGGTAGGTGGCGCAAATACATCCCCTACTTTATATTGCCAATATCCCTTCAAGTCCACAGTGTCCTTTCCTGTAAAAATATAATAGGGCTTATCCGGCACAAAACCGCCTTTGCCGGAATAATTGGTCACTTTCACTACAAAAATATTCGTTCCCTTTTTCAAAACATTCCTAGGCACTTCATATCTTCTTTGGGGATATTGATAAGTGGTATGCCCCACTTCTGTGCCGTTGATATACAATTTATCCGCATCTACGATCCTACCCAAAAATACCCTTGCTTTCTTTTCCGCCATGGCTGCCGGTATCTCTATCTCCCTTCGATACCACACTACACCGTTCATCTCTTTTATCCCTTGATCTTCCCAATAACCGGGAATATTGATCCTACGCCAATTTTGGGGCTTAAAATCCACATCGTACCATTGGGTCGGTCCCATAAGACCTTTGTCCGTAGTTTTTTCGGACTTTGCATTTTCTGCATTGGCATTCCTTCCGGGCTGGTCGTTCACGGCGGCAAAATCTTTGTTCTTTTCAATGGTTTTGAGAATTTCTGGAAAATTTTTAAAGCCGTCCTCACTGGTCCATGCCTCTATGGGCGTACCTCCCACGCTTGCATTGATAAGGCCAATGGGCACCTTATACTTATCATATAATTTTTTGGCAAAAAAATAGGCGACCGCGGAAAAAGGCCGAATTTCTTCGCTTACGGCGTATCGCCAGGAACCCCCTTCAAAATCTTTCTGTGGTTCGGATAGATCGGTTTGAGTGGGGATTTTAAAATGCCTTATGTCCGGATAATTCGCGGTCTCAATTACATCTGCATAGGTAACGTCGTGTATATTTAACTGATGCACCATGTTGGATTGACCTGCGCATAGCCATACATCACCTATCAGTATCTGATTTAACACTATTTTATTGGTACCTGTGATATCCATGGAGTAGGGGCCGCCAGCCTTCATTTTCGGGAATTCGACCTCCCACTCCCCCTTTGACGTTGCCACCGTATTGCGGCGCTTACCGTTAAATTTCACAGAAACTTTTTCACCATTGGATGCCCAGCCCCAAATTTTAATGTTGGCATTTCGTTGTAAGATCATGCTATCCCTAATGATTTGCGGTAAGGCTACTTGGGCAGTGACGTGCATTGCGCCGATCAATAATATAAACAAGGATAAGGTGCGAATATGTTTCACTTTCCGTTTGTTTTAAGTAGAACCCATATAGATTTTTCTCTTACCTACGAATATCAAAGTTTGAGGCTATATCTCCACACTTTTTAAAATCGTAGCCCTGCTATTCTTTTAAAAAATGACTTCGTCTAGCCTCAAAAGCCGCTATTGGCGGTTACAACCAATAAATCTAAAGGAGTTCATAGTTGAATTTGTTTATGAGGATGGCAACGGTATTCCGCCAAAAATTACTGTTTGTATGTCATAGGTCCGATTTGAAAATTCTGCACGTCGCATACCATTCAAGGCCCGGGATTTTAATCCCAGCGGGGACGAATACCCGGGGCGAAGGGAAATTCAAGCGATTTAAAATACTCCAATGATTTCGTAGGCTTCCCAACACCTGCGGGCAACGGCCTTTGGGAAAAAGTCTGAAAATACAACAAGCAGGCATCACGCCACCATTTAGCCTCTTTTAACTGTATATGAAGAAGCATATTTACTTCCTGGTATTGGCTTTCCGTAACATAAGGCTTTGCCTTGGCCCAACTTGTAATCATTTCCTGTACTTGTTCTACGCCTTTTTGATATTTTAATGCCAAACCATCCCACAATGTCCTACCGTTTTTCAACTTATAGTCCCACGACAGATGGTGGAACCATAATAGGTACTTTTCGGGAACGCTCTTCGGATTATTAAAGACTTTTGCCAATTCCTGGGCATATTGCCCCGTTGCGTTGCTGCCGCTCGGCGTACGGTCGAATCCTATTCCCTTTTTATCTGCCTTATGGTAATAAACGGGATTCCAATCCGGTCTTTTTAAATTGTGTACCCAAGGACCGGGTCCGTAATGGTGGCCGGTATTAAAAATATGATGCAAGCCAAGTGGATCCATATAGTTCACCACGGCTTCCCTCGAGGTAAGCATCATATCCTTAATGGGTTCTAAAAATTCCTTATCGTTGCTGTAGGTAGCCCTTAACCATTCTTCGGCTATGGCCTCTGCGCTTAATTCGGGATCCCACGCCAAGCGGCCAAATCCGTACCAATTGGCCTGTGCAAAAGGATGTCCCGTCCAATTGAGATCGGTTCCCGTATTGGCAACACCTGCCATTCCGGTCAGCTTATTCCCATATAGGTTTCCATCTATAACTTTGGCTACGGTCGAGCCTTCACCTTTTTGATAGGTATCCGCACTCAAGACTTCCTCGAACAACTTTGGGAGAAATACCAAATGGGTACTGAAACCCAGATATTCTTGGGTAATTTGAAATTCTATCATCAGGGAGGTTTCCGGCATAGCACCGAACATAGGATGAAAAGGTTCCCTAGGCTGAAAATCTATAGGACCATTTTTTACCTGTACCAAAACATTGTCCATGAACTTACCGTCATAAGGAACGAATTCATCATAAGCTTGTTTGGCCCGATCCGTATCATCATGTTCGGAGTAAACAAAGGCACGCCAAATTACGTTACCGCCATAAGGTTTTAGTGCAGTGGCCATCATATTGGCGCCGTCAACATGATTGCGTCCATAATTCTGGGGCCCGGGTTGCCCCTCGGAATTGGCTTTGACCAAAAACCCTCCAAAGTCCGGGATACGTTGATATATTTCTGCCGCTTTATCCTTCCACCATTTTTTTACCTCTTCATTCAGGGGGTCGGCGGTCTTTAAATGGCCTATCTCGATGGGCGCGGAAAAACGGGCCGTTAAATAGACTTTTATTCCGTACCCCCTAAAGACATTGGCCAGCGCTTCTACTTTTTCCAAATACATAGGGGTAAGTACCAAGGCATTGGCGTTTACATTGGTCAACACAGTGGCATTTATGCCAATAGAGGCATTGGCGCGGGCATAATCGATATACCGTTGATCTATATATCCCGGTAATTTCTGCCAATTCCATAATGAAAATCCTGCATACCCCCGTTCGACCGTTCGGTCCAAATTGTCCCAGTGGTTCAACATCCTTAATTTTATCTTAGGACTGTCCACAACATTAACTGTACTAATTTCACGCTGTGTTTGCATTAAATGCAACAATCTGAAGACGCCATATAATACCCCTATTTTCTGCTTAGCGGAAACGACGGTAATCGTATTGTTTTGATAGGTGACCGATTGGATCAAAAAACCTTCGTTGTTAATTTTGGACAACTTATCGCTTAATCGCTCTCTTAATTCATTAGGTAAATCTTTTGACAATGCAACGACCAAACCGGCTTCTGGCAATAGGGAATCGGTGAAAAGAGGTGTTTTGCCCAGCATTTCCGAAAGGGCACGGGAAAGCTCGTTTTTTGCATTTTGCATGATTTTATGGTCACTGCCGGGCAAGTAGATCGATTGCGCCAGGTGGGTATACTGCTCCAACAATTGGGCGTTTTCGATCGGTTTATAACGCAACCATAACTTATAATCCTCAAGATTTTGACCGAACGATGGGGTAACCGCGAGAAAATAAAAAACGATTGTTAGCCTTAATAATATCATCGAGAACTTCACTTTTTAGGAGGTAGATGGCTAAAAGTAGGATAATTTGAGGGTATTCGAAGATTTATGGCTGCAAAATAATATGGAAATTGATAGGAATAGAGGTTCCTGTCTTCATTGCGGCAGGATTTAAATAAGGTAACATCGTGGCCTTTTTATCGGGAAGGACAACTCACTTGTTCACGGCATTACTTGTTCAGGGCATATTCTTGCGTACCAAATCCTGATTTCTCAGATAAGGGGTGATGTAGATTCCGAAAAGGATGCCCAAGCCTAATAGAATGAAAAAAGTCGATCTCGCAATCCATTGGTTGAGGTCACCTCCGATATTTATCCAGGGATCGAAAAATAAATAGGCCAGAAAGCATAATTAGGGTATAAGAATATAAATACCGGTTGAAGGAAATTAAGAACCTTGACTATCCATTTTTTCTTAGGCGGATATCTTTTATACCAGATTCTCTGAAAGTGCAGTATGGCTCCGATCGCCAATAATGCGAAGAAGCTGATTAGGAAAATACGGGCATATATTCGCCATCTTAGCAGTAAATAAAAATACTGATCGTCGGTCTGAAGTTCGGGATCATAGGCATCCGCATTACTGATATAAAGAACGTGAGGCTGTTGAAAATAGGTTGTATCGAATTTAAATAGGTTCGTGTGTTCTTCCTTTTCCAAAACCCTGTCTTCCCAACTTTTATCGGAACCTGATATCAACTTCATATCCGCTGCCTGTTCCGCAGTCCATTGGTAACTCCAGTATCTGTCATCATCCCCGACCTCGTTCAACTTTGCCCAGTTGGCATCACTCCAAAAGCATTTCAGATAATCGAGAAACGTCAAATAGGTAAAGACTTGGAATCTACTTTTATTATGCAGGTGTCGATTTTACTAGTCGCGGCAGCAAGAACTTTCCATAACTCAAGGTATTGGTCCCCATATCGTTTCGCGCCATCATCGTAACCCATGTCCCGCAGGGAAACTCCCCCGAGTTTCTGTTTGACCGCCCAGTCATACTTGTGGTATAAACTCTGTGGGTCATCGTACCAAATCTCTTTGTACCGGTCCGTTCCCTCTTTATTTTGCTCATGAAAAACAGCGTATGTCGAAACCTCCTTGGGGTTATATCCTTCTACCATAATCGCTCTTCGATCTCTTAGACTATCCAGTTTTTCAAGGATTTCCCCATATTTTAATTCCTTCCCAATGGTATTTTTAGAAAGGTCTCCGTTCAAATTGACTTGCCATTCTACTCCGGAGTAGGGAACTATGATGAAAAGTTTGCTTTTTTCAAGTCCCTCATTGCTATAAAATTCAATGGTGGACTGGACAGTACCGGTTATGTCGTTACTTCTTTTGTAAAGTGGACTTAATGATTGTGGTACCCCCCGTTGGGAGTTGATCATATTGTCGGTAAGAATCAAATAATAGTCGGTGAATTTATCGAGAGCGTCAAAGTCGTACCCCTTGATCTCTTCTAAACTACGATCATCGACAATGGCCGGTATGGTGATCATCAGCTTAAGGGGGGCATCATAATTTTTCAATTTTTTACCGAACTTCGTTATAAAATTCGTGAACAGGTCGTTACAATTGGATGGTAGTTCTTCAAAATAAATATTTATACCATTGAATATATCCTTATTCAGCAAAGGTTCCAGGTCGGCAAAAAGTTGTTTCATGGGCCTTACTGGATTCTAAAAATGCAGCGATTTCTTGAGGGCTGTTGTTGTAAATGCTCAGGTAAACAGCGCATCCATATTCATGTGCTCTTTCGATAACTTTGGGGATGTTCGTCGTACTGACGGCTTCCGGGGGTATGGTTCTACCATCTTTCATCAATTTAAATCCGAAGTAATTGATGGAGGATAAGAAATCAAATTGATAATCCTGTTGAATGTTCTTCTTCACTGGCATTATGCCATCCCATTACTTTTATACGCTGTTTTATGCCCTTTTTGTAGCGCACTACGCTGTCCTTATTTGTTGACAGGGTATCCCATGGGACCACAGATTCGAAATTTTCGATTTTACAGGCATGGGCCACTTCTTTTAATGAACTATAAATGCTATCGGTGAGAATTTTTAGTTTTTCCCTGTCATCTTCATAATTGACTTCGAGGGCATTGTTCAGAGTATCCAAATCCCTTTTCAGATAGTTCACATGAGCTTGGGATGCCCTTTCCTTGCTAAGGGAATCCATTTTTAGGGAGTCGATCCGTCGGTTGAGACGTAAAAATTGGTCGGTTAACCTATTAATGGTAACAGAATCGATTCGTAGTTTAGGACCGTCTTTGGGATGGTTTTCAATAATCAATTCCTGAATGATTTTCTGTACACGTTTTTTTTCCGTTCTATCCCTATTGGCCCTAAACTTGAAAACCTGAAAGATCCGTTTCATTAAGCCGGCCGTATCCTTTTCGAATATGAAGGGATCCAATGTTATGGTAGGTTGGGGGATTTCGGTAAGGTTTATCCCCCGTTTTCTTGCTTTCTGCCTCGTTGGTCTTAGGAAGTCCAGTACCGGTTACCTGCGGTTTCTTTTTCGTTTTATCCGTGCTTTGAACAATTTCAAGGGAATCCATCTCGATTGTTAATATCTCAATTTTTTCTTTAATGATTTCATTGAACCGATCCTTCTCTACCCTTTTTCTATTTTCCCTAAACTTGAAGACCTGAAAGATACTTTTAAAAAAACCGGTGGTGTCTTTTGGCGAAATCGTGGTATCAAGTTGAATTTCCAAAAACCGGATTTGACTTTTCAAGGTGTCCAACCGGCCGGTGTCTTGGGCAATCATCCCGATGGGAAATGCGAAGGCGACCATTAGCAGTAGGATTGCCATTCTATGTCTAAAAGCATGTTTTTCTATGTGTAGGCGCGCATTCATTTTTAGTTCTATTTTTATAACCTATCGGTACGGTTTCATACCCAATCTACATGCAAGGGTTTTTTCATCCATGGAAGTTTAATGGGGGTAATATTCCAGGGTAGGGAAGTGAGCAATACATCCACTCCCTTCTTGTCGATTTGCAATAACAGCCCATTCTCCTTGATGCTAAGAATACCTTCGCGCTGTAAAAAAGTTTCCTGTATGGCTTCCGGGGAAGAGTCCTTTACCTTTTCCCAATTACCGATCAAGCCGTTCAGCAGACTTTGGGCCGTTTTTTCGGCTACTTTGGATAAACGGGACATTGGAAGCAACACCTCATGCGGCGACATGCCCACCAATGCCTTGTTTAGCATCAACTGATGTTCCGGGAAATCGATTTCGTTATAAACGAGATACTGCAGCAGATAAACAGCATCGTTGCGACATCTTTCGTCATTAAAACTACCCTCTTTTAAAAGGGTCAGATGTTCGAAGAAGCGGGTTAAAAACGGCCAGAACAATATTAGGCCCGCATTGTAAACTTTAACTCCTATTGTACCCTGTGTTATGAATTTCTGCTCGAATTCAATCGTATCGCTACTACTATCGCTCTCCGGTTCGGAATTCGAATTTTTAATGAGTTTGGCCATACGTAGGGGGAATGAGAAGGAGTTTTGGCCACTGGCACCCTTCATACGTCGGCGAACCGATGAAAGTATGGCCACCCAATCCACTTGATGATGCTCGGATTTCAGATGCTGGAGTAAATCGATATCATATTGACCGTCTTCTTGCGGCGACCCTTGACGG
This sequence comes from uncultured Flavobacteriaceae bacterium, assembly GCA_963764285.1. Lineage (GTDB taxonomy): Bacteria > Bacteroidota > Bacteroidia > Flavobacteriales > Flavobacteriaceae > Pricia. The sequence goes on along the minus strand of CAVXSA010000023.1, from coordinate 196,500 downwards.
TAATAGGCGTACGTAAATTCATAGACTATTTTCCGCCAGCGCATAGGGCCCACCTCCCTGAAATGAAAATAAGGGGAAAGCGAGGTATAGCGGGTGGCTTGTTTGGCTGCAGCTGGATTGCAAGTGCCCCACTGCTTTAGAATTTCGTAGTCGTCCATCGCATAGAGCACCTTAAAGAGTGCCTCCTTGTTACTATCGGGAGCTATCGAATAGTTCCTCCCAATTCAAGGAGCCTTCCCTCGGTTCAATTCTTTTGTCTTTCACTCCCCTGTTATTTCGGGAGTTATCGAATAGTTCCTCCCCATTCACGGCGCCTTCCCTCGGTTCAATACCTTTACCTTTCACTTCTAATTTTTGTTCCGTACTGCTTTTCGATGCCTCTTTTTTTAAGGATGTGACCATGGGAACCAGTTCTGGAAAGACCCGGGCCAGTTTGCTGATCTCTAGAGGCGATAATCGAAGAAATAGCTGATTTACCGCTGACTCACGCCTTTCCGATTCAAGAAGCTTTTCCGATAGGATCTGGAGGTTCTTGGGATTTATTTTTTCTAACCTCTCCAATACATCACTAAAAACCGGTGTGTCTGACCACCACGGCAAAAACCCGTAGTGGGTAAAAAACCGGATCAATGAAAGATAAAAGGACATCCCTTTGGAACGAGTTTCGCTTTTAGGGCCCCCTATGGTAGATCGTTTCCGGTAGTTTAGGAGTACTATTGACCAGTGATTTCCTTTGTGCGGGTCGGGACCGGAATGCCGCGAGCCCTTCGTGTTCAATACTTCCGGAGGCTTGCATTTGATCCACGATGATTTCCAGAACATCAACCGCATTTTTTTCCCTAAACAATTGCCGTAAGTTCTGTCCTATTGCCATCGCAATCGACTTGGGGGTGTATTTCTGTTGCCTTAAAAAACAATTGATTGCAAAACGCCATATCCCATAGTTGTACAACCGACTATGTTCATCGGTAACCGGTCGTCTCGGTGTAAAGCTGTACAGTTGATTTAAGATGGACTTGGTTCTTTGGCTTCCGGTTAAAAAGGTGGCTGGTGAGAAATTATCCTTTTTTTTCACATTATCTGCGATGCAAAGGGCGTCCAGCCTATCTGCTATCCATTTTTTGTCGGTAAAGGGCCTCAGTGCAATCATTAGGTTATTATCCCTCCTTTTCAGCAGTTGACGAAAATGCCAACACATTTCCTTTTGTGTCACATCCAAATAGGGCTCCCGTAACTGGCCTGTTTTTAGATACTGTTCTACGACCTTTCGACTATATTGGAGGAAAAGTTGCGGAGCGGACTCCCTTTGGGTCCGATATCCATTAGCCCTCGATGGTTCGCCCTCCATGCCTTTTGATACAGCATCCCACAATTTCACACTAGGGGCATGTTTCTGTCCATTTTTTTCGCTCTGCCGATTATTCCAGGCCATATCTTCAGAGATGGAATTTTTTGTCGATGAAAGTTTTTCTAAGGAGGAGGCAAAAGGGGTTTCGTTATTAATTTTGGTGGCTTCATCCTTAAGATATTGTAGCAAGACGCTGTCATCAAGCGGGAATACCCTTTCCATCGCATTGAGCAACTCATTCAAAAATTTTGTCCTTTTGAATGCTACATCCGTGGTAGGGAGTAGATGCTTCAAAATTAAAAAGTGGAGATTTCGAATAAATTCTTTTCTAGACCATCCCCAAGCTCCGTATGCTTTAATTATTTTTAGAAAACCTGTGCTCCAGACCCCTTATCCATTCCGAGTCCTCCGGCTGAATTGCGTTCAGCAACCTATGGAACAGTTTGGAATTTAGACCATTGCCTATCCGTCTCGTCACGTGGTCATTTTTGCCCAATTTATGCAGTAACCGAACCAAATGAACCTTACGCTCAAGGAGGGATTGATGTATCAGATTTTCCAAGGTTTCGGAGGGTTCGGTCCAAATTGGAAAATATCCCTGCACGAGGTAAAGCTCAAGGGCCGTTAGTATGGGGGCATCATCGTATAAACCAGGCGTTTCATAGGCCCTACTGGGTAAATTTTCGTTAATTTTTATGGTATTTCGAAGGGCCTTGCCCACCGCTTCTCCTATTCTTGTCGGAAGTTCATCCCTTAAACGATTTTCAATGATGGTGCCGATATCTATTTCCAGTTTGGATAATTCGAGAAGCGCTCCCTCAGGTATCTCTCTGACCACGGCATTTTGGAGTTCAGGTAAAATTTGTGTACCGAAGAGGGACTCGATTAATAGATTATTTTGCACGGCGGAGGTCTTGCTATCGTATGCAAGCTCGAGCAGCGCGGTCTGAATTCTATTTTGATCGAATATATACATGGCTTTTTTTCTTCTTTGGAATCCTATTTTATTGGATTTGTTCAACCACCGCCCCTCTCGCTCATCTTTCTAGGTGTTTTTAAATTCCTGATCATCCGATATACCTGAAATGCCGCTTTTCTTAGTGTAATCGCATCCATTTCATTTTTACTGGTGAGGGCCATTAATTTTTCCCATTCGACATATATCTTTTCGAAAGCTCTTATCTCCTTTGTATTTAGCCATAAAATTTCATTGGCAATGTGCGCAGGTGTCCTTTCACCGATAAGGTCCACTACATAGTTCTTAAAACGTTGGTCGGTAAATCGCGATGGGGTGTTTGGTAGGATAATGGAAATGTTTTGATCAAAGAAGTCCTCATCTATAATCATATACCTGTTGTCAAGTATTTCAAATTCTTCATCTATTAATTTTTTGGGATCTAGATCGGTGATTTCCGAGAGACTCACTTTTCTTTGAAACACCAGTCGTTTTTGATGTACTTTGTTACGGGAGCCTTTTTTTCTTTTTTTCTCCAATTCTTGCCATCGTATCCGGGGAATGCTGTTTAGCTTATCATCGAATAATTGAATATATCGTCTCGTATCCTTATAGAAATCCCCGAACCGGAGTTGCTTCCCGTCCGGGCTGTCATAGGAGGCCAAAATCGTTCTTGCCGAATTTTCGTTATTTTTTTCTTGAGCTGGAGCAAGATTTTTGATTTTTTCCAAAAACTCGGCCATGTAGCTTTTAAGCATCTGTACGGTTCTTTCTACCGGAGCCAGCTTATTTAGCTGCTGCATTAAATCATGTATTGTTTCGAGTAATCTTTTATCAAGCTTGGAATCGATCTTCATTGCGAGGTACCCGTTTAATCTCTCGTTTAACGTCTTGCTCAAGGTGTCGTAATTATCTTTGCCAACACCGTGCAAGTCCTTTATCAATCCTTGTATTTGTTGGTGTATATTTTGTTTGTAGGCATCAATATCATATTCCACCAGATCACATTTTTTGATACCGGTAAAACCATTGATCTCATGGGGAATATAGTTCTCCTTGATCAGGCCCAGCCTGAAAAACGTATCGATTCTATCTTTTCTTTCTTCAATTGAGTTGCACCATGATTCGGTGGCCTTGGTTTCAAAATGGGCATTGCCAAATTGATCTCTAAAGCTAAAGCCGTATTGTAGGTCGTGATTATTATTTTCTTTCGTGTTTTCCCCGAGATCGATCAGATTGCGCAACAATATATGATCGAGGATAAATAATCCTTCTTTGGTTTTGTCCCTGGATAATGTTTTCTTCCGGTCCACTCTTGGGGGAATTCCCGTTTTTGCGACTAAAAGTTGTTCCAAACCGGATGGAATCCTTTTTTGCGTACTAAAATCCTCTCCTTTTATTCCGCTGTAGCTGCATTTGTCACTCTTTTGTACCAGCCCTCCTATTGTTTTCAGGAATTCAGATTTTTGCTTCAACAATTCAATGTCTAATGCAGCCGCCCCATTTGCCTCCTTCTCGTGTTTGATTTTCCAAGGCAACTCGTTCAGCGTCTCCCCAAAACGTGCCAGCAGGTGATCGTAAATCCGGTGTTTTCTCTGAAAAAAACCGCTTTCGGTTTTTGCCGAGAACCCCGTCGATTCCTTTCTTATCTTTTCGATTTCAGGTACCGTGTCTAATGGCTGGGTGTAGTAAGTCTTCATTTCCTTTTCATTAAAGAAAATATTAAAAAACTCGTTCATGTTCCCCAATTGCGACAAATGGTTTGCCAGATGTTTTTCGAAAAAAAGCAGATAGGCCTTAAGCTGTAAAGCCTGTGCCTTTCGTTCAATGGACCCTGCACTTTCGCCCTTTGGCAATTTTTCCTTTCCGATTCCATAGATCAGGGGAAAGTGATTCTGAATGCTCTGGTACTCATTCGGATTTTTATAATAGCCCTTTAATTTTTTATTAAAAAAATCATCTTGGCTCTTTAGATCATATTCCCTGTGATGTTTGGCCCATATTTCTTCCAATAGGCTTTTGACCATATCCTTATCGTAATCGAGGCCTTGGCCTTTATCAATGGATGAGCCTGAAACCTTATGTTGTATGCCGAACACATTTAATTTTTGGAAAATGGAATCAAAAGGATCGTCGGCGGTATTTCTTGGATTATTATGAAAAATGCTAAAAAATTTTCCTTCTAAAACTTTTAACTGCGTAGTGTATGGTTCTGATACATTCTTTATGCCCCTTACCTGACATTTTTTTATTCCTTTCACCTTCAAGAACAATTGCTCCAGTCCATCCGTAGATAGGAGGGTCAATTTATCCCTCAGCTCTTCGTTTTTAATAAACCCCCTATCCAGTTTTGGACCGTCAAAAATTTCCCCGACGGTTTGGCCTGCCTCTTGCATCTCTTCGAAGCTGTAGTGATGTACCGGATGATATATGTATTCAAAGAGGGCCAAAATCATATGGGCAATGGTTATTTCTATTTCCACTTCATTGCCGACGTAGATATCAAAATCAATGGTGATATCTTGTTGCTCTAAAATGCGGATATCGGAAAAGTCCTCGCCAATATTTCTGATGGTACCTAAATAGGTTTTTATATTGCTTAATAGGTCACTTTCGCTACTTTCGGACCCTAACCCTTTTTCCTCGCGGTATATAGTACGAAAATGCTGTTTGGGCAGTAATTCGATTTTATAGGTGCCCCTTAACTGCTCTTGATATCCTTCCCCCGCCTGTAGTGTAAGCCATGCGTTTTCAACCTTCTCGAATTCATTGATTATCACCTTTCGTAGGTCGGCGATGGTCACAGGTGGGGAGCTTAATATATCGGAGGGGACGAAGAATGCATTTTTTTGAGCTTCCCGGTCAAATTCGTCGCCGGGGAACGGGGCCAAAAAGTATTGTATGGGCAGGGAGGTGCGATAGGCAATGTCGGTAAGGGCATAGCAGAGTTGCTCTAGAATGGTTACTCCCGGATCATGGGCATTATAATCTGTCCATATATCGCCACTCAAATGCTGCAAATGGGATAATCCCTTGGCCCGAAGTTGGGCAAAGTCCAAGCTGGTTCGTCTGGTGTTCCCTGCGGAAAAATTATCGTTCAAGGCCATTATATGGTATTAATGGGTTTCTCCGAATGCACTGGTATCGGGCTCAGATTTAGAAGGCGAAGCGGTATTTCGATAGTACCGGTTCGATCCTATTTCATTGTTCCACAGTACGGTTATAGCACAATGTATAGCGTGGCCCTTCCCGAAGTCACTCCGTGTTTTTACTTGCAGGTTGTATTCATTTTCTTTTTTTTCCCTAAAAAAGGGAATATTTTTCCACCATCTGTCCTTCTCGGGAGCTGCAACAGCTGTTTTTCTGGACTCCCAACGTACATTTACCTTATTCCACCATTTATCATAGTGGGCAATCGTTTTTTTGATTTTGGGTCTTGAATCACCTCGAATGCAAATGGCTATGGCGTGCATCAACGAGTATTTTCCTTTTCCTTCTTCCCCTCCGGCATAGACCATTAATTCAAAAGCGTGACAGCCCTCCAGATTATCCTTGAACACGTTATGCCAACGCCCATCGGCGGGTATAATGTTTAAACTGTCCTTTTTATATTGGCCGATCCGACCATCTGCGGCTATTATTCCGTTTACATCGAGTGCTTGTACGGGATTATCGGTACCTATGCCAAGCCCGCCGCCATTTTGCAGAAAAAGAAAGGCTGGGTTCGCCGACTCCTTTGGTGAGGTAAGGTCCTCTTTTTCGGTGATGAGCAGCCCCTTTTTTTTCTGTGTTATCAATTTCCATGTGGCCTCTTCGTCATCTTTGTCATCATATAGGCTTAACAGATTTCCTTCATTTGCCGTGCCATAGAGCATTAAACCATTGCGCTTATCAATGTTCAGGTCATCGTCAGCTTTGTTAAAGGTGGAGTTGATTAGTTTTCTAAAATGTTCTTCGGTGGGACGGCCGCCTCTACGAAAAAAGTTTTGTAGCGTTTTCCTATCCTGAATGCCGCTTTGTTCGTTATCCTGGTTGCTCATTTTGCTGCATTAATTATAATTACCTTCGTCATCACTAATGATAAAGTCCGACCCTATGGCAACATCATCGATATAAGCTATTTCCAACAAAGAACGATCTTCGGGGACAATGGTTATATGGTGAAGTGGCGCCGAAGTAAGGATGGCATAGGGCGAAATGGTTCTCAGTCGATCTATATTCGCAATCAGTTCCGTATCTATGATTTTATAGCTTTCTTCTATATTCACCAATTGAAAAATCGATAGGTTCAAGACGTTTTTTACATAGGGTCTGCTTTCAATGAAATTGAGGATTTCGGTTTTTGAAATGGATTCTTCAAAGCCTTTATCGAAGGATTCAATGTCTGTATTCGGCGATAAAAAGTGAATTAGTTCCTGGTTGAGTTGGTGGTACATATGCCCACTTTGGGCATAATCGTTAACCTGTACATAACACCGCACCTTTAATAGCTCGTAAACCGGGTTCGACACCTCAACATGGACATGGGGAGATACGAACCTCTTAATGTATTTCTTAATTTCAAGAAGGGTACTGAAGTCGAGCGCCTCTCTTTTTTCATCCCCGTAACCTGATGTATGGTCCCGGGGGATGACCACTATCTGTACCGAGCTGCCCTTGACCAATTCATCGGGGTACTTGTTTCTACCATAGACCCTTACCTTTTGTATTTGCTGGAACTTATCCAGCACGAGGCGTTCAAAATCCCATGGGGTAACCGCTCTATTTTTATGTCGCAAACGTTCACTGATACGGCTGTAATAGGATTCTTCGTCTTCCATGACCTCATCTATCCGCCAATGGTACGGCCCGGTAATTTTCAGAATTTTTTTGTCGGCATCGATGTTGATTTTTGTAACGCTGCCCTCTGGATAGTCAGCGGTCTCGATATTCTTTTTTCTCCGGGAACAGGTAACGGAAACCGCCTGGGTAAATAGGTTCTTGATTTTCGAGCTTGGATCCTCGATATCATGGGTGCCCGCCCTTATCCAAAAATGATCTTTCGGAAGACGGGTGTTATCCAACTGGATGTTTTCGGGCATTTTCAGTTTTAGGATTCCTGATTTGATAAGGCCTTCCGTAGTGTCTTCAAGCAATAATTCCTTGAAGGGCAACCACTCGTTGTTGACCAGATATTCCCAAATGATGGCCGGTTTTTTTACTAGGGTATGGGGGTAAATTGCGGGCTCTAGATCAAAACCTATACTGAGGGTATCCTGTCTCCGTACCTGTTTGATCCCGAGGTATAAACAACCTTTGAATCTTATCTGTGGCAAAAGAAAACGGGGTGATTTTATGGTGGCCGGAAATACCTGTTCATGGCCAAACGGATATAAATGCACCAATTTGATATCGCTTCCCTCATCATCACGCTTTCTGAGCATAATTTCTTTGGAAGTATTGGTGTAATTTACCTGTATTTGTTCTAAGGTGGGGGTATAAGGGAGTTTCGGCAGGGGCAGCGCCTTTTTTACGAACCTTCGTTTCTGTAGGGCGGCTTGAGCATAGATATTAGAATATAGGTGATGGCCAAATGCCATATCGGGATGGGTCAGTATAATATACAGAGGTGCATATGGTTCGGTAGAAGGCTCCTTGATCGTAGCTATGCCATTGCCAAAAAACAGGTTTTCCAACTTAACGTGTATCTTAGTTAAACTTTGCAACCTACCGGAATTCTGATTTGTCGTAAAAAGTGGGAAGGTTTCCTGATTTGGGTTGGTATGATCTAAATTTCGGGTTTGGCTTAAGCTCGCTTTAAAAGATTCGTTACGGATGTCACCCGGATATTCCCAGTAATGATCTTGCATGCCGTTAATGCCCTGAGGGAGTCCGTTCCAGTCCAGTGAAAGTTCGAGTTCAGTAAGGTTTCGTTGCAGTATAAGGGGATGTTCGATTCTTAGATAGCTTCCCGGATGTGGTGCCGGACCGAAAGGCGTAAAGGGAACGGAGCTATCGAGTTCTCCGATGGAATTGGACAGGATCAAATCGGTAGCCTCGGACACATGGGCGTTGATCACAATATCATTAATCACCAACTTCTCCAGAAAACGGTGGGGATGGATGATGGCATAATTGTTCAGCAATATCTTGATACAGGGCCAGTGCGAGGAGAAATCGCCCTCGTGAATATCATTGTTCAACGGTACCAATGAGTCAACACCTTCCAACAGGCCAAAGGAAATGTTCAACGTGGGTTTTTTATCCACCTCCGTGAGTTTTGCCTTGATGCGATCGATTTTCTTCCAGCCTAGCTCATCGGTAATATAAAGCTGAAAAGCATCCCTGATGATGTCGCTCAATTTTAGTTGGTAAGCATATTTTTCCCTTGCGCCCCCTGCGGAGCCTTCTTGCTGATTCCACTCCTCGAAGACAGCTATGGCATCCTTATAGGAAGAATGGGTAAGATTAAAGTCCAGTGAAATTCGTTGCCTACCTTTCGCAAGCAACAATGAGGGGGAGCTTACCATAATCCCCAATTGGCTTAGGTTTACCTTTCTAGGGGCATCGGATTTGCTTAAAATGGCCTCTCCACAGACCGCCGGTAGTTCCAATGGCCCCTTTTGTGTACTTTGAAAATAATTCTTCCCGTTTCCCAAAAGCTGGGTGTCGTACAAAAGATGGAATTTAAATTCATCCCCAACATCCGTATTGCCGTACAACGTATAATCGCTTCTGTACAAGGTTCTGATATCGGCGATGATCGCATTGTTGATAGGGGTGGGGGAGTCGGCTTTAAATATTCTTTCAACACCTCCGTCCCCGATAAAATTAAAACGATCCCCTTTGTCGATCAAAATATCTACTACTCCCTGTTGCGGTTGCAGGGCCAAGATAGCGGACTGCCGTTCCAAAAATTTTCGTTTCAGTTGTAGCAACTCCCCATAATAGTAATCCAGATGCTTTTTGGCCAACGAATTCATATCCCGCTGTACAAACCCGAACAGTTCAAAAAAGGTGAGCAGCAGGCCTACTTGCGGAAAATGATTGGAGGTTCCCAGAATCTCTTCCTGAAATTTTTTGCCAGCTTTTTCCTTGATAAAAACCAGATGCCCAAAAATCTTTTTATACAAAAATTGAATATCCGTCTCATGGGTTCCGACTTTGGCCAAATCGCCTTTGATAGACTTAATGAGCATTTTCATCTCTTGAACGAGGGAGCCCCGATAGTTCGATGCTAATAATTGCCGCATTCTCAATTCCAAAAAATCCAGCATTTCGATATTTTTTACATCAAAAGGGGGATCTTTAACCTTGAATTGGTCCAGATTGCTATTGGCTATTTCGGCTATAATGAAGGCGGAGTCCCTCCTAAAAAAGGTTTGCCAGCCATCAGTGATTACCTCCTCGTCCCAGCTATAAAATTTGATTTCCTTGGCATAATCCAAGGTTAATTGGATTCTGTCGAGCAATGATCTTTCGTCGATCGAAACGTAGTCGCCCTTAAGTGTCGGGTTCATTCTATTTTTTCTGCCCGTACCTTTGTTCATTGCGGTCGATGGTTAAATTGACTTTCCATTACAGGTTGGTTCCCTCCTCCTTATAGAAGGGAATCACCATATTGTTTCTGGTATTGGTAATGATTATCCCGTATTCGATATGTACAAAAACATATCCCTTCTTTTGCGGATGGATATGGGGGTCATTGGGTTCGATGTGAATCTTTATATCCTTAATCCTGGGTTCATAGTAAAGCAAAGCGTCGTAGATGGCATCTTTGAGCATGCTCATGTAGGTCGCGTCGCTTGACTCGAATACGTAAGATCGGATGTGACATCCGAATTCAGGAAACATGATGCGCTCCCCGGGAATCGTATTAATGATGATATAAATACTCTCCTCAATATCTTTTTCATCCTCCGCCATTTCCACTGTTCCCAGATGATGGTTAAAAGAAGGGGGGAAGGCCCAGCCCCTTCCTAAAAATGATGTCCTTTCCTCGATTTTGTTGTTTTCCATAGCTTTATCCTCCTATCATTACCGTGGGGCAGCCCACGACGATACTACCTCCATGCGCGGTATTATCTCCCATTCTGGCAGCAGGCTTGCCACCTATCATTACGGTGGCCGAACCTTTTATAATCGCGTCCGGGGGGCCGACACAGACGAGGTTATCGCCCATAACGGCCGCCGGTAGTTTTCCGATCATCACCGTTGGGGCACCAGGACCAACAATCGGCCCGCCTACATGGGGGATAGGGGGGAGGCCCGGTGTTACCATGGGGCAAACATGCATGTCTGTAAGTCTCGCTGCCGGTGGCATTTTTCTTTAGTTTTAATTGATCATTACCATGGCCCCTTTGACCGTGGTCTGACCCGATGCGGAAATTTCTGCGGAGGCGTTTCCTTTCGCCGTAAAACTTGTTTTGGCACTGAGCTGGATATTGGCGCCATCGGCCTTGACATCGGAAGTGGCATTCAAGCCAATGCTTCCCGTGGCCGATATGTCCACATTTCCCTTTGCTGAAAGTTTCATATCCTTGGCACTTTCAATGGCCACTCCCGAATCATTTAATACCATTGTATTTCCCGTTATATCTTTCAGGGTGATGCATTTTTCCGTATCGTCCAGGGTAAAGGTGTTTTCCCCCGGGGTTTCGAGTATCAGAACCTTATCTTCGTCGTCGAACCTGATCCGGATTCCCGATTTGGAATGGATGGCCTTGAACTGATTTTTATCATCCGGAATTTCCGTGGGTTTATTCTTTGCACTATATAGCGCCCCGGTGATTACTGGGAATCGAGGGTCGTTATTGATGAAGGCGACCAATACTTCGTCATCTATTTCCGGAAAGAAAAAAAATCCGGCGTCGGCACTGGCATAGGGCAGGGCCAGCCTTGCCCAAACACCATCGGACTGCCCATTGCCGGGCAGGGTGGGAAAATTTATGAGCACGCGATAGTTGCCATCGGGGTCTTCATCTATTTTTTTTACTTTGGCAATTTGGGTTCCGCTTGCTGCGGGGATCAGGCCCGAGGCCGCCATATCGCCAACATCGGGCAGGGCGGATTGCCATTTGGGCGGATACCCCAAAAAGACGGTTGTGAACCATTCGCCATCCTTTACCTCATGGGTCACCTTAGAGATAAAGGCTTTCCCGTTAAACCGCTTGCTAAAGCCTGAAATTTCGATCATGTCACCGCACTCTACATCGGAGGTGCCCGGCACGACAATACTCCCTTGAATTTTGCTGAGAACGGCCTTATTGGCAAGTACGTTCCCCCATGACTTCAACTCCCCTTCGGAAAGGGAAGTGGGTGAGAAATGGTTCGCGGGTCCGTTTTGGGCGATACCCGATAACGTTTTGGCCGAAAGATTCCCCTGGGATAGACGATCGGACATCGCCACGGAAACCTCCCTCGGTTTTTGCTCTTTGTCGTCCCAAGCCGTCAATTTATAACTCTCGGCTATCATTTCACTATCGAGATCTAAATCGATATCGATGACATATTGAGAGGTCTCGATACGGAATTTTGGTGCTTCCCCAAAATCGATTTTCTTTATGGTGAGGGAATTGTTTTGGGTCAATACCACCATATTGTTCATTTCTGCCCGAATTACCACGAAATCCCAATCCCTACAATTGTACTGCATTAAAATGGGTGAATCGATCGTAGAGGTAGATATTTTCAATGGCAAACCATATTTGTTAGCCAGCCTTTTAATGGCCGCATCGTCTTTTTCTTCGTGAACGACGGTATTAAAACGACCATGAGTCATTTTAACCGCCTTATCCTTGCATTTGATGACTAGTCGTGACCGACCGCCGTTCACCTTTAGGCGTTGGGACAGGATAATACCCTTAAAGACGATTTCCCGTTTGCTGCCATAGCCCAGCTTGATCTCTATGTCGTTTCCGGGAATAAAATCGCCCCCCTCGCTGTTGGTAAAGGGTTCGTTCACTGCTCCGATAGCTCCCCCGTCAACTATTTCTACTGTCGCAAAAGCGATTTTGTTGACCTCGCGCTGGACGAAAATTTCACACACTTCTACAACGTCTTTTATCTTGGCACCGCCTACCAAAATTTCAAAGTCTAGTATCCCTTCCTGTTCCTGTAAAATTTTTGTCATTTGGTTTTATGGTAAAGGGGGAAAGGAAATTTTCCGCCCGGGTTCCAAGTCTCTAAAATTCGTAAGTCCGTTATGTTCTGCCACCATGAGGTAATGCAGGGCATCCCCATAGATTCTATAGCACATCAGCGGGAGGTTGTCCCCATCTAACACGGTTCGGATATGGGTGAGATCCGATGAGTTCTTTTTTTCTTCCAAGGCCTTTCTCTTGGCACTGATCGATTTTACGATAACCGCTGTGACCTCGGCCCTCAAGGGAGAACCATCCATATGCAACATGGTATAATTCACTTTCCACGATTTCAACCGACCCTTGAAAAGGGATTGGGTGCCCCAATAGACCCGCAAGTAATTGGGTTCATGGATATCACCGTTGAATTTATATACCAGATCCCTTACTTTCTTGATCTGGTCATCCACCTTTTCCTTCGAGGTGATGCCCGTACCGTCAAAGAACAAGTTCATTTCAAAAAACCCAGGACCACCGCTCTTATACTTTTCCGTTTTGGCGCTCGATCCGATGGTACTTGTCGAACTATATTCCTGCTCATTAGATACCTTGTACTTTTCAGGATTTACCAACACATCGTATTCCCCGACCTTCCCGGTGAAATCAGGATGTTTAAAGGCAACGATTTTCATTTTTGTCAATTTGCCCATATCCGTTTTATCTTATGGTGCGGGTCTCCAACTTTCGCAATATACTTTCGTAGCAGTCCCGCTTCAGCTCGTTCTTCATTTCTTCAAGGGACCTTCGCAGGGCTTCTGTTTCCGTAAAGGAAGTGGATTCGGAAGAATAATCGGAGGTGACGGTTCCCTTAATAATCAGTTCTTTAATGATCAAGGTCATATTTTAATCTTTTTTAAAGTTTCGATATTTTAGGATCAAGGTTTCTATAGCCAGTTGGTTACTGGTACTGTTCAAGGTGGATAATTCCCAGGAAATCGGGTAGGCCTGAATAACGGTCCATGAGGCCAAACTCCCCCCGTTGGCCCCCAAGAGCTGTAATTTGAGATCTTTTGGGTCGAATTTAAAATCTTCCAACGCATTCTTGCACCAAGTTGTTAGATTCGAATTGTACAGTAAGCAGCGTTTCAACACCAGATTTTCGTACTTGGGCGGGGTAGGAAGGTGCAAGATATACTCGTTCTCGCCCCCTTCCTTTCGCTCTTCGGTGCCCAAGGTTACCTTCAAACCCGAAACTTCTTGAAAACTACTGTCCATATCCGGAAAACCGACAAACTTTACCGCAAAATAAAATGCGGTCGGGGGCGAATAGTCTGCTTTATAGAAATTGGTATATGCCATACGTATTACCCATTGGCTATGGTCAGTCCCTCATGCGCTATCTCTATGCTTTCCACCGCCACCTCGCTGCCGTCGGACTTTAGGTCGGTAGAGCTGATCTTGGTCGGCCATGCGTTGTTGAGGGTCCAGGTCATGGTCGGATTGCCTCCTTCATCCAGAAGCTTAATGACCACGTTCTGACGTTCAATAGTGTTCATCTTAATCTTAATGTACCAGTCCCAAAACGCATTGTCTTTGGCAAATACGCCTTTCTTCATGGTAACATTGCTGTTTTTGACAAGTCCGGGCATGCTGATTTCCGAAAATACGGGACTGTTACCATGCCTGTAGTTGATGGGCTGTGCCTCGATGTCCAATCCACTTACTTCTTGGAAAGGTATGTTGGTGGTACTTCCCCAATCTACCATGAAATAGAATTTGGGTAGCGGCCAGTTTTGGTCTTGTTTTTCTCCTGCCATGATTTATATATTTAAAGGTTTATAAATTATTGGGTTATGATTTCTGCATTTGCTGTTGGAAGGTGACCACGATAAATTCCGCCGGCCTGACAATGGCCAATTTCACGGAAACCAGCATTTTTCCCGCCAAGATGTCAACAGCGGTCATGGTACTGCCGAGACCTATTTGCACATCAAAGGCATCTTCGGGGGAGGCGCCCGCCAAGGCACCTTGCTTCCATTTTTCGGTAAGGAAGTTGACGATCATACTTTTCACGGTCACCCAGGTATTGGCATCATTGGGTTCGAAGACATAGGCCCTTAAAGCGAGTTTGATAGACTGTTCCAACATGATTATAGTACGTCTTACGTTGATATATTGCCAATCTAAACTATTGCCGTCCAAGGTTCTGCCCCCCCAGACCAAGGTACCGATGCCCGGGAAGGTTCGAATGGCGTTTATGGATTTTCCGGATAAGGCATCTACATTTAGGCTCTCCTGTTCCTCATGGGTGATATTTACAGAGGGTTTTATGACGCTACTTACACTGATGTTCGCAGGTGATTTCCATACGCCCCTACTATTGTCAACGGTCGTATAGATACCCGCCATGGCCGCGGAGGGGGGCAATAGGTTTCTAACTTCTATAATCTTGTCCAGAATATTGGAGTAGGTGGGGCTGGTGGCCACCAATCCCAAATGGTAGTTTTTGTTTTTATTTTGGATGAACCCGGCCAGTAATCGGGAGACTTCCTCCAAACTATTCGCCTTATCTTCGTCCTTTAGGGCAGACTTGACCGCGTCGACCGATTTTTTATTTTCCTTGACGTCTGCATCGGTAAGCGGCTTGTCGGGACTTGCCGCAATTTTTGGTTCGTTCAAGGCCTTTACGGCAGTATCTGCATCGAATTTACTCTTGGCCAGCTTAAATTCCGCTTCACTGGCCTGCCAGGCTGCCATTGATTCTTCATGTTCTGCTTTTTGGTCTTCCGTGGCATTGTCAGGTAGTACAGGCTTTTTGGGCTCTTTCCCCGGATCGGAACTATTTTCTGCCTTTTCTTTGTCTTTTTCCAAGGCCGATACGAAAGCACTTGGCTTTTCTTGCCATAAGGCATCGACCATAGCATCACGGTCTTTTGGGAATTGGCTTGCCAAATCTTTTGCCTCCTTTTCAGGTAGTACTTTTTCCAGATCGGCATCCGGTAAATTTTCGAAAGTGACTTCGCCGTTCTGTACCACATTGGTGTGGAGCCAAGGGTAATAGGCCGCCGCATAATTCAAAAATTCGGTGCCGATCTTGCCCCTGAAGGTTTGTATCACATTGTCTTGCTTATAGTTTTTATAGCCTTCGAAAACATCCAAAATGGACACCCTACTTTGCATCGCCGAGCATTGTCTGAGCATCTCGGTATAAATCCCATAGCAGGTTTCCAAAGGTAAATTGACCGCATCGGGTATGAGGAGCATGGTAGGTTCCTGTTCCTTGACAAGGGTTTCTAAACCGTCTAAAAGTTCATCCTTATTTAGGATCATTTCACTTTGCACTTCGAAGGTTCCCACTGATACGATATAGCAGGTACTCCCCCCGTTGGCATAAAACAGCCGGATACTGTCATAGAAGAACAGTACTTGGGTGGGTTTATAACCCACAGCCCATTTCTTTTGGGCTATGGTAAGGGTATGTCGCGACCTGTCCGTCGCCGCGGTAAGATCAAAATGGGGGTCGTTGCCTTCCCCGAAGAGTTCGACATACTCTTTTAACGAAGTGATCCGGGTCGGTTGATTGAGTAAGGATTTACCTTTTCTTGATGCCTTTTGCGTATATCCGACAAAAGCCGGTATCGCCGTTGCCACTTCTACCACGGAGCCTGGAAAGGCATTTTTCTCTTCGATGTAAACCCCGGGAGTCATTAAATTTGTTGCCATAATTTTTCGTGATTAACTAATTAAATATATATATGTGAATTCATGGATTCCTCGGATGATGCGTCTCCTCGATATAATTGTTCGGGACTCGCCCGCGGCAAGGTTTTCAGGATTACCTTGCCCTTTTTTAATTCTGGGTCGAACTGATCGACCAATTGAAAGCGGTCTTCGGAAAAGTCAGCGAGGGCGATTTTATCCTTGGATGTAAATACCAGTGCCTCGGCATCCTGGACCTGTTCTTTTTGGGGGGGATTAAAAACCTGTTGCTTGTTCTGGTCAATAATACTTAGATGGTTGAAATCCCTCAAAACCGAATCCAGGAGAAAATACTTCCAAATGGTCCGTTTCGAATCGAAATTCACACGATATTCCTGTGGTCCGTTTTTGCTGAACCGCTCAAAAAGGGCCCCCGCATAGATTTCGATAAGCCCTAAGGGTTTTTTCCAAACGGATTGGGGATAATAATACCATCGCTCTTCTTCCTTGCCATCGGCAAATACTAGTATCAGACCCTGTGTGCCGTTTTGGACTAGGAAGTTCTCTGGATGGTGGGGGGATTGCCTGATATTCCCATCGGGAATAGGGTTTCCGAGAACATCCTTGAATCGATATTTTTTATCGGGACTGAAGGTAATCGGGGCGATTTTACCGAAACTTAAGGAGACTACTTGCCGGGCACCAACATAATCCTCTTTGTGCAAACGCCCGCCGGTACTTTCCGCAGAGGACACAACCTCCAAATCATTAAAATATAATAGGGTATCCGCTGGCCTATAGGGAACGAGCTCCGTATAATTTATAAAATAGGAGTCTTTGCAGTTTAAAAATAAACGAATGGGAGTCTTGTGGTTTTCTCCCTTTAGCAACCCAGGATCGGATGCCAAGAGATGCACCCCTCCCGAGAATGATTTTAAAATGATACCAAGGTTTCTAAGCCTTAGGATAGATTCTTGATCACAAGAAACCTGTAGCGACCGAAATTGGCCGTCACTAAAGTAACGGTGTTGAAAAACTATAGTTAATAGGTATTGGTATACCTGCCCCATGATAGGAATTAGGTTTGGTTAACTCGGTCTTACTACTACGGGGGAATTCTACTAAAAGGCTAATCTCTTTCAACTTTGACTTTCGGTTTCCGTTATCTGAGGAACTATTCTCGTTACCGTGGCATCATCGAATACCAATATGCCTACCTTGTACACCACTGACGGCATTAATTTACCGCCGACGGCGGACCATACATGACTCAACTCGCTATAATCCAATTTACAAAGCTCAAAAGTCAATCGGTCTATAGTATCCTTTTTCTCCTCAGAGGAATCAAGCGCTATTTTTTTGTTGGCTTGAAAAAAGCGTATTAGGGATGAGAGGTACGTTAACCCCTCTATATAATTCTTTTCAATAAAATGGGCACAGAACATAATCTGCAAATTCAGGTGCAATGGAGCCCGTTTCTGTGCAAAAGTCCCATGACCTGGGGAAACCGAACGATTCAACGTATTTTTTAAGGATGTTTCTTCACTAAGGCCGATAAGAAAAAGCACCACATTTCCTTCCGTTTTTTTGGCCACTGATCCATCGGCATTAACGAGGTTGGAAAGCACGACCTGGACACTCGATTTTGGAAATTCATTTTTCAAATGTTGGTTCAATCTCTCCTTGATATACGCCAGTGCCGTATGAATCATGAATACAATTTCTTAAATCAATAAATATGGGCAATCGCTTTAAGGGGGGGAGAAAAAGCGTATGTGAATTAGCAGTCTAAATATTACATTAAAGATAGTTATTTTTATTAAACAAAATAACTTTACGGTAAATTAACGGGAATAATATCTTTTATTGATTGATTATCAAATAACTAGCAGATAAATTTCTCTCATCTATTATAGAATACTCTTTCCTTCCTTAATCTTTTCTATTTCGAGTCCGGCTTCTATATCCTTAAGATGTATCACTTTATCCATTCTTCCCATACATTTAAGGATACTGTAGTGCAGGATATTGATTATGGAAGCTGCCGTCAGTTCATATTGCTCGGCCAAATTTTCCACATCTATGGCCTCTTCATACTGGAATTCCGAGGTTTTGGATTGCTGCCAAAGAATATATCTGTGGTGGGCATCGGGAATATCAAAATCGAGTACGAGTTGAAATCTTCTGAAAAAAGCTTCATCGATATTCTTTTTGAAGTTGGAACATAAGATTACAAGTCCGTCAAAATCCTCCATGCGCTGCAATAAAAACGATACTTCCTGATTCGCATAGCGATCATGGGCATCGGAGGTATTGCTCCGTTTGCCGAAAAGCGCATCGGCTTCATCAAAAAAGAGGATCCAATCCTTATTTTCCGCCATGTCGAACACCCTGGAAAGGTTTTTTTCGGTCTCCCCAATATACTTGGAAACCACCATGGATAAGTCCACCCGATAGACATCCATTTGGCAGGATTTGCCCAATAGGGTAGCGGTTAGTGTTTTTCCCGTACCGGGAGGTCCTGTAAACAGGACTTTAAACCCAGGTTTTATTTTTTTACCGAATTCATGGCCGTTTTTTAACCGCTTTCCATGCCGGATATAATCTTTGATTTCTTCTAATCCGTTTAAGACCGGTTCTTTGACGACCAGGTCTTGCCATTTCTGTGAAGTAGTGATGCGCTTTGCGGGGAAATGGGGACTGAAATCAGGTTTGAACGCATTGCCGGTCGTCAATAGGGAAAGGTACTCCGGGCTTATCCGTAACAAGCCATAGAGAAGGGGTTCATTAGGGGAAGTGTGATGTAGCGAAAGCATACCTTCTCGATGGAAAAAGTGGTTTTCTTGGAACAATCCCAATAGGGCAAAGCGTTTTTCCAGCTCTGTGCCAGACAATAGAAATGCCGCGGTCTCCCCTGTGGGCAAATAGCCTTTATGTTTATCGTAGCGAACGCCCCCGAACTCCGTAAAGGGAATGTCATAGAGTTCGTTTTTCATATGGAGCATATCGAGTAGAGAGGGTCGTATATGGGGGATTAATGCCAAGATCAACACCAGTCTTTCGGCCGCTACCATTTGATGCTGTTGTATCAATCGGGCGTAGGGGGAATTTTGGTTCTGCAACGAAGGAGGTAGCAAGGCGTCCATAGCCGCTTCCGGTTCGGACCGCTCGAAGGTTATCTTGCCTCGGAGAAGGAGGAGTTGTTGGAACCAGTGGAGTTCTTGGGTGAGGGATGGGGCGTTGGTCGGATTGGGTTTCATTATAAGCGGTTACAGGTCTTTCTCTATGTGATGTATGAAAAGCATTTAACCGAGTACTGAATAAATAGGATACATTTGAACAACACTATTAAACTCCGCCCTTTTCAATAACACTTATTCTACTATTAAAATTGTTACTGGTTGGGTCATCACCTTCGATGCGTCCTTTTCGGAGAATCAAATCATGACCATCTTTCAAGCCCTTGGCAAAGGATTTCATAATTGCTTTTAAATGCGATTCCAATTTGTCCGCTACAAGAGCCTGTTGCTGTTCGGTGCCGACGAACGGACGTGCTGCATCGTCGTTAGTAACGCCTTCAATGAGTTCCTGAGTTATAGATTTTCCCTGGAAAGTCTTATCCATAAGAGGACTCCAAGCCTCGAAAGCAAGTCTATCGAAATCCTTTTTAATAAATGCGGCCTGTGCAGGATACGATGCCCATTGCAGTAATGAAACTGCAGAATTAGTAATCGCCAATGGGGCGCCTTGTTCCATATTATCGATGGCGAATATAGTCTGGTCTCCAAGGTTGATTATAAAGTTATCAAGATTGGGTTTGACGATGAGCCGATCGCCATTTCCGGCAACAATATCTGCAGCTGTAAGTCGTCCTAAGGCCTCGACAAAACTAGGGTTCTTGGTGAGCAGTTTCAGTGGACTGGTGTCCTTAACTTTGGATTTGTCCGACCTACCGTGCCGTCGATCCTCGGGGGCTTTTATGTGGTTATCCGCTTCTTTAACCATCAGCGCCGCAAGGGATTCGGCAGGTTGAGCGGCCGCTTCTTGGATCATGGTGGTACCTGCCGCAATTTTACCTAGCAGATCCGTTGTACGGGCTTGCTGTTCAACATTTCCTTGAAGTCCGGCATTTATTCTGGCGCTGGCAGCTTGTATGCCCTGAACATCGTTAGCGTCGGCAATTCGGATTTTAAGACCCTTAATTTGCCAACCATCTATTGATCTCAATCCTTTATTTTCTCTTATCCGTCCCGCTATTGCCGAATGTAAATAGGCAGCGATTTTTTCATCTTCTGCTTCCACATTGGGTTTGACTACAAGCGGGCCATTGCCATCATCGACAAATAATACGCCACCCGCACCGGCTGAACTAGCCTTGATACTGTCAACATTATCCCAATTAGTAGCGTTTAGGGTCAAACATTGAAGCGGTGCGGAAGCATTACTTTCAGAACTTTTTCTAACCTGGTTAATGGGCCCGTTTATTCCAATCTCCTTATGGTTTGAAACAAAATGGGAGGCATTATTAACAAAATTCAAGGCCCTGCTCCCCATCGCATCCGCCTCTTTTTCCAACCTTATATCATCATTAATGCTTACTCTGCCTTTCATTTGTAGTGTCGGCTTCACCCGCCCCTGCTTTTGCTGTACCACATGCCAAGCTTCATGGGGCAAGTGTTTTTCTTGTCCAGTGCCTAAATGAATATCGGTACCCTGTGCATAGGCATGGGCATTGATTTGAGCAGGTTGGTTGGAGTTATAGTGGACTTTTACATCGTCCATGGCATAACCGGAGAGACTTTCTATACCTGATTTGAGGTGGTCCGGTAAACCGGTATTATTTTCCGTTCGGCCAGACTCTGGGCCGGTTTTTTTCTGAAGAGGCAACACCTTTATTTGTAATTCCTCTTCCTCCAGTTCCTGTCTCTGTGTTGTATTGAACTTACCCTGCAACAATTCATCCTCTTCCAAAGCGGACATTTGTTGCACGGGTAACATATGGCCGGCATCCTGATTTGCCATTTGATGCAGCTTTCGTTGTAAAAGGGTTTCGGGTCTGTGGTCAATGAATCGGGAACCGGCTTTAGAAGTATTTTGGCTTGCGGAAGCATCCTGTGAACGGATACCGCTTTTCTCCCCGGTAGTGGTAAAGGCCTTGGTCATTTTGGATCGGAATGTGGTTTGGCGAAAGGACCATGGGGGGAGATGGCATAGTCTCTGTCTGCTAAAGGTACTAAATAGATGGACATCTTGTTCATTTTTGCCAGATTTCACCACAATTTTAAAGTAGGTATATCGTATTATTCTGATGCAACTTGTCCATTTTACCTGTATCTTGTAACCCCTATGACCTAGTTGCTTTCGAATTTCACCAACCAACCGCCATGGAACCGACCGCCAAGAAACCAATTGAAAAATCGACCCTTTGGGTTATTTCCATAGTTCTTTCTTTACTAGCCATTTTTGTCATTGCAAAAGAGTGGTACCTGACCAATACCGAAACCGATATCCATGAAAAGGAAAACAAATCAGTTAATGTCGTGCTCGACTAGGGCGAATTGGATGCCCATTTTAAGTCGTGGAAGGGAGGGGACAATAAATCGGTAACGGCCTACAAGGTTCCTACGGGATTTTTTATTCAATCGATTGCTTTCCAGTCCCCTAACGAAGTTAATCTCACCGGTATTATTTGGCAAAGAATACCCTTAGAGGTTAATGATTCGATTATGGGTTTCGATTTCCCAGAGCAGGTACACTCGAATAATACAGTTATTAAGGAGCTATATGATTATGAACAGGAGGACTCGAAATTAAGGGGCTGGTATTTTGATAAATTCGGGTTTAACACTAGTGGTGCTCTTGCAACCGCTTCAGCGCTGTTCTTTATCGTATTATTGGCCCATATTGAGGTAAGACAGCAATTTTTCGATTCTCCGTTGGTGTATATCGAATACTTTTATCTAATCATGTATCTGGCCATCCTGTTATGTGCCCTCAACGCCTACGCATTTTCCATCAGCGAAAAAAAACGCTTCAATCTCGTTATGTATAGGGATAATCCGATTCCCAAACTGGCTTTTTGGCCCTTGTTGCTCTCGATGATGGCTTTGGCGACCGTTTTCT
Organism: uncultured Flavobacteriaceae bacterium; assembly: GCA_963764285.1. Lineage (GTDB taxonomy): Bacteria > Bacteroidota > Bacteroidia > Flavobacteriales > Flavobacteriaceae > Pricia. Next base: position 174,314 of record CAVXSA010000023.1, on the reverse strand, counting down.
TCCTATAAACCAAGGCATGGCCGCCCCGAGTTGGTGCACCTCCGGTTAGCGGAAAAAAGGTCCTGAATACACTTGTGGCAAAGCCGGGGTTGAAGGAAAAAATCGGATAGACCAAGGGCAGTGGGCCCCTCAAAAGGTCATGCCCCCGATCTTTTGATAGGCAGTACGTGCGTTCCCTTGGAATCGGTATCGCCGCTCAGGTAAGGATCTCCCTCGCTCCTTCCCCTGATGAAACGGGCCGGGGATCCATAGACCACCGAAAAGGGCTCCACATCCTTGACTACCAAAGATCCGGCACCGATTACGCTATGTTTCCCAATGGTAATATGTTCTATGATATTGGCTCCGAGCGACACGGCCGAAAACTGGCGTAGGGTGAGGTTGCCCCCTGTACATACACCCGATGCCATACTAGAGAAATCCTCCATGATACCGTCATGACCGAGCGATGAATTCGTGTTCAGCACGCAAAAACTACCTATTCGCGAATTGGCGTTCACTATGGCCCCGGGCATGATAACGCTACCCTTGCCGATTTCCACGTCTTTACCTATCAGGACACTGGGATGGATTACGGTCACCATCTTGAGATTGGGGGCAATATTACCGATACTGTCCGCAACGATTTTTCTGGTCCAGTTGTTGCCAATGGCGAGGATTGCGCCTTTAATATCAAATTCATCGATCAACCCGGGGAGATCGAGTTCGTTTCCCAGAATTGGATATCCGTTCCGCCTCGTTCCCTTTTCCTTAAAGGAATCCACGAAACCAACAACGCTATATCGTTCTTCCTTCTCGATACAGTCCAGTATCATCGAACCATGGCCCGAAGCTCCAATTATAACGATGTTCTTCATTTTAACGGGGTATTTATCCACATAATCGATTTTCGAAGATAATAAAACCCGTTTAATGAACGGTGATATTACGATCTTTTTTCGTTGAGAAAACTGTCTTGGGGGTATGCTGCCAATTGGAGGACAAGGGGGCGGATTTCTTTGGGAAGAGCCGTTTCCATCTTTTGGCTTGCAAGGTGTCGCGGTCATTTTTGAGGCTGTCCATAGGGGCTTTGGCCGGCCTTGGCCCGCCTTCTTTTCTATCGACATTTCGGAGCGCATAGATAAACAGGACAGCCAAAAGAACCATTAAGAACAACAGTGACTTAGTTAGATTTCTCATTTTACGATATTAGCCACACAAGAACGCAAATTTGAGCGGAACATAAGGTCCCTAAAGGACAGAATCTTGATGTTTTCGATATATGGCAATTTCTGGTTAGGGCAAGGGGTATCGAGGTGTGATCCACTAGCAGAATTCCACTCCCCTTCATTAGACAATTCGGCCTTAATTATTCGTTGGGGTCATTCGGAGACTACGGAAGAGGGATAGCCAAGGGGCCAGCCGCTAATTCTATGGGGAATAGGGGCCTCGATACGATATCGTTGGGAAGCATATTCATGCCTCACCGATATTCAGGTCACTCATGGCACTCCATGGTACTCGATGCCACTTTAACGACCGGACTGGGCGATACAAAGGGGATGCCCAATCCCATTCCCCTGAGGATAAATAGCGCACCGACCAAAACCGTAAAAACGGGAATCAGTTTTTGCACCTTTGATCTAAGCTTTCCCTTTAGCAGCCCACTAAAATAGATGGCAGTAGTCATCAGGGGAATGGTACCCGCTCCGAAAAGCACCATGTATAGGCTGCCTTCTGCGGCACTTCCCATGGCAATTGCACCGAAAAGGGCCATATATACCAGCCCGCAGGGTAAAAAACCGTTCAGAAAACCGATGGTAAGAAACGTATCGGGGGATTTTCTTTTCAATTCACTCCCGAGTCGGTTTTTTACTTTTGAGATGATTTTATAGATAGGTTTTGAAAAATTGTATTGGCTAAAGGTTTTTTGGGGCACGAGTACTACGAAAATCATTAGAACGCCGATGGCGATGGATAGTTTTTGCTGCAGCCCGAAAACATACAGTCCTTTTCCCACTAATCCGAACAGCAGGCCGATAATACCATAGGCCGAAAGACGACCCAAATGGTAGATGAAAATCTGGCTGAATTTCTTGAAATTGTTCGAACGGTCCACCGGAAGCATAAAGGCGATGGGGCCGCACATTCCGACGCAGTGTAGGCTTCCCATTAATCCCAGGATGAGGGCGGACAACATCATTTTGTTTCGATATAATTACTTAAATAATAGACGTGGGAACAACAGGATACAAGCCTTAAAAACAAACGTCTGAAATCTAAAATCTCTTTAATAGGTAAAGTTCTCCTTATGCAAATATTTTTCCCCTTCGTATTCCCAAGCGATTTTAATATCCCAACGACCGTCCAACAAACGTTTATCAGGTATATGCAAGCTGGTATTGGACAGCCTGATGGGCAATTCAAAATCCAAGAGTTTGTTGGATGGTCTGTATAGAAATATTGAACCTTTTATTTTCTGTGGTTCCAGTTGTTGAGGGAATTCCACCTCTAGACCGTCAGGCGTTTTTCGAATTTTCAGCTGTACTTCATGTTCCTTGGCATTGTTCTCTGCATCGATTTCCTTTTGATAGCCGAGTTCGGCCTTGTAGTATTCTTCGGTGACCAAATCGTGGTTGGCGCGATAATCCGTGCTCATGCGCACTACAAAATATAGTATAAAGCTGATGAAAGCGACAAATGTGATGACGATGGATGTTCCCCAGTTGAATTTCATGATGTTTCTATTTTATTTATAACTCCGCGGCCCCATAAACATGGTACTGGTGGTTTCTATCAGTTCATTCCCGCTATATACCCCGATCTTCACTTTTTCTTTATCGCTTTTCAACGCGGCATGGTTAATTTCTACGAACAGCGTTCCTTCGGTCAATTCCTGTGCAGGTACCTCAAAGTTTTGGTGACGTACCCATTCTATTTTTCCTTTTTGGGACAACAGTTTAAAATGAACGTCTTTAATGTCCTTAGTGGTCTTGTTGACCAGTTTATAGGTGTAAACATTGCTGATGATATTATTATCTTTATGCTCATACAGTTGACCGGGCAACCTCAGGATATTGGCCTCCAGATCGTTCCTTAAAAAGAGCATGCCGATAAAAATGCCCGTTAAAATGGTCAGTACAGCGGTATAGCCTTTCAGTCTTGGGGTAAACCGGAATTTTTCCTTTTTTTCGATCTCGTCCTCGCTGGCGTAGCGGATCAGGCCCTTGGGCAAATCGACCTTTTCCATAATATCGTCACAGGCGTCGATACAGGCGGTACAATTCACACATTCCAATTGGGTACCGTTTCGGATGTCGATACCGGTGGGGCAGACGTTCACGCACTGAAAACAGTCGATGCAATCGCCATGGCCCAAGGCGGTACGGTCTTCATTCTTCCGGAATTTCTTCCGGCCGTTTTCGGCTTCGCCGCGTTTGTGGTCGTAGGCGACGACAATGGATTTATTGTCGAGCAAAACGCCTTGCATTCTTCCGTACGGACAAGCGATTATGCAGACCTGTTCCCTGAACCAAGCGAAGACGAAATAAAAAACAGCGGTAAAGATCAACAGCGATATGAGCGTACTCACGTGCTGCAACGGCCCATCGGTAATGTATCGGATCAACTTATCACTTCCGATTAGATAGGCGAGGAATACATTGGCGATAATAAAGGAAATAATAAAGAAGGCAATCCATTTCGTCACCCTTTTTCTTATTTTTTCTGCATTCCAAGGTTGGCGGTCGAGTTTGATTTGGGCCCCGCGGTCACCGTCGATCCAGTATTCCAGTCTACGGAAGACCATTTCCATAAAAATGGTCTGAGGACAGATCCATCCGCAGAAAATACGTCCGAAGGCTACCGTAAATAGTGAGATAAAGACCACTCCTATAATCATGACGATTACAAAGAGATAAAAGTCCTGGGGCCAGAACGGTAGACTGAATATGTTAAAACGCCTCTCGAGCACATCGAACAACAAAAATTGGTTGCCGTTGATCTTTACGAAGGGCGCGGCGAGCAAAAAGACCAACAACGCATAGCTGACATACTTTCGATATCGGTAATGTCGTCCGCTGGGTTTTTTGGGAAACACCCAGGCCCGCTTGCCTTCTTCATTGAGCGTTCCGATCGAATCCCTAAAATGTTCTTGATCTTGTGCCATTTAATGAGCTTCTGTTTTTTTATTCCCGCAAAGGCGGCAATCTTATAAGATGGGGAGTGTGGTCGGCCATTTCACCTACTCGGTGCCCCTACCGGGCGCCAAAGGGTTGGGCTTATCCGTTTCTATAATAACTTCGATTTCGGAGGAATCGACCTGTTGCACCTTTACCTGGTCCACGGGCGCGTTCGGGTCCATCCAGAGTTCACCTTCGGGATCTTTGGCATCGGCGGGGTTCGTACCATGCATGCTCAGCACGTAACTGGCGACCTGTGCCATTTCGGAAGGTTTGAGGTTAGACTTCCAAGAAATCATACCCTTGCCTGCCCGGCCGCCTTCCGAAATAGTATGGAAAACGTTCTTGATACCGCCCCCCAAGACCCAGTAGTCATCGGTTAGGTTTGGCCCTATGGCTCCCCCGAGGTCCACTTTATGGCAAACGGCGCAATTGCCGGTAAAAATGGTCTCGCCCGCCTTGATATCGTCAGCATCGGTCAAAAGTTCCACCGTATTGGCGTCGATCAGATCCTTAGCCGTTTTCTTGTATTCCTCGATCTGGGCTTGGGCAGCGGCCATTTCACGTTGGTATTCCAGCTTTTGGTCGTAGCCACCGAAGACGTGAAAGCGTAGCATATAAACCAATGCGAATACGATGGTGGCATAGAACAGATAGGTCCACCAGGGCGGTAGCTTGTTGTCCAGTTCGCGGATGCCGTCATAGTTGTGGTCGAGGATAATCTCGCCCTCGGCCTCCACAGGTTTGGCGCCCCAGAGCTTCTTATAGGTTCTTTTACCCCATTTCCATTCCCATTCTTTGTTCTTGGCGGCCAAGTAGCGTTCCTTGCCTTCTTCGGAAAGCGTATGGAACATGACGTTTTCGATGGCGGCCAAAATCCCTTCGATAGCGATCAGCAGCAACAGTACGAAGACCATGAAGACCTGGGCCATCGGGTAGGTGAGGATGGCCGGTTTGTTGCCGGAATCGACGAAGATTTCCATCAACCCGATAATCAGGAAGAAGGCAACGGAAATGCGCAGCCACGAAGCTCTATTGTTTTTCATGTTGATTATTTTTGTGTCGTTATTTTTTTGGGATACCGGTCCGAGAGAAGCGAAGGAATCAGTTTTCCCTTTTCACAGCCTCTATTTTAATCCTCTTCCAACGGCATTTCGCTCATCTCTTTAATATGCCCTTTTGAGGCGGTAAAGACCCACCCGAAAAGAAGGATGAAGAATACGAAGAAGATGAGCAACGATATCATGGGATAGGTGGCGATGCCCTCTATACTTTCCATATATCCTTTTACAAATTTTAGCATGTTTTTAAGTTTTAGATGTTAGGATGTTAATCGAACGCCTCTTAATTTCCCGAAGCCATTTCATCCGATGCCTTTACTTTTATATCCGTACCCAAACGTTGTAGATAGGCGATCAACGAAACGATTTCACGGTCGCGCATTTCGATGAACTCCTCGTTGTTTTCGGTGGCGTATTTTTTATCCGCTTCATAGCTTTTTGCGAAATCGGGATCGGTATAGAGGTTCTTTTCGATTTGCGTGGCCTGTTCGTCCATCGATGTTTCGGCATTGGCGATTTCCTCTTCCGTATAGGGAACGCCTAAGGTGACCATTGCTTCCATTTTGGTAGTGATATTGCTACGATCATGCTTGTTGCGAATCAACCAAGAGTAGGAGGGCATAATGGAACCCGATGATGTACTTTGGGGGTCGTACAGATGGTTCAGGTGCCAGTTATCGGAATATTTACCACCTACCCGGTGCAGATCGGGGCCGGTACGTTTGCTTCCCCATAGGAACGGGTGGTCATACACATATTCCCCCGCCTTCGAATATTCCCCGTAGCGTTCAACCTCGCTGCGAAACGGACGAACCATCTGCGAGTGGCAGCTGACACAACCTTCACGGATGTAGATATCCCGCCCTTCCAGTTCCAAGGGAGTATAGGGCTTTACGCTCGTAAGGGTGGGAATGTTCGATTTGACGAGGAGGGTCGGTACGATCTGGATGATGCCTCCGATCAAAATGGCCACGGTCGCCAGAATCGTCAACTGAATTGGCTTGCGCTCCAACCAACTGTGAAAGGTTTCGCCCGCAACCCTTCTTTTCGGTACGCGGGTCAGCGCGGCGGCCTCGGCCAGTTCATCTTCGACTTGGCTTCCCTTTCTGATGGTGGCCACGACATTATAAACCATCACACAGGCGCCGATAATGTATAGGCTTCCTCCAATGGCCCGCATCCAGTACATGGGCATGATCTCATGGACGGTTTCGAGGAAGTTGCCATATACCAAGGTACCATCGGGATTGAAATCCTTCCACATCAGGGCCTGGGTAAATCCGGCTACGTACATGGGGAGGGCATAGAGGATGATGCCCAAGGTGCCGATCCAGAAATGGAAGTTCGCCATACCTATGGAATGCAGTTTGGTCTTGGTCATCTTCGGCACCAGCCAGTAAATCATACCGAAAGTCAGGAATCCGTTCCATGCCAAGGCACCTACATGTACGTGGGCAATGATCCAGTCGCTAAAGTGGGCGATGGCGTTTACGTTTTTAAGGGAAAGCAGCGGGCCTTCAAAAGTGGCCATACCGTAGCCGGTAATGGCGACCACCATGAATTTAAGTACGGGATCGACCCTTACCTTGTCCCATGCGCCCCTTAGGGTCAAGAGTCCGTTGATCATCCCGCCCCAAGAAGGGGCCAGTAGCATAACGGAAAAAGCGACGCCCAGATTCTGTGCCCAATCCGGTAGGGAAGAATACAACAAATGGTGAGGCCCTGCCCAGATATAGATAAATATGAGGGACCAAAAATGGATGATGGACAGTTTATAGGAATACACAGGTCGGTTCGCCGCTTTAGGAACATAATAGTACATCAGTCCCAAAAACGGGGTAGTCAAAAAGAAGGCTACCGCGTTATGGCCGTACCACCATTGCACCAACGCATCCTGTACCCCTGCATATACCGAATAACTTTTTAGGGCGCTAACCGGAAGCTCAAGATTGTTGAAAATGTGCAGGACCGCTACCGTAACGAAAGTGGCCAAGTAAAACCAGATGGCCACGTATAAATGACGTTGGCGACGTTTGATCATGGTGCCGATCAAGTTAACGCCAAATGCGACCCAGACCAAGGTGATGGCAATATCGATGGGCCATTCCAACTCGGCATATTCCTTAGATGAGGTATAGCCCAAAGGTAAGGTAATGGCAGCGGCTACGATGATGGCCTGCCACCCCCAGAAATTGAACTTACTGAGAAAATCGCTGAACATACGGGCCTTGAGCAAACGTTGGGTGGAGTAGTACACCCCCGCAAAAATGGCATTGCCTACAAACGCAAAGATGACCGCATTGGTATGTAGCGGCCTCAAACGGCCAAAGCTTAGCCAAGAAATCCCGTCCGTATAGTTCGGAAACATGAACATGAAGGCAAGCATAAGACCCACGGACATCCCCACGATACCCCAGATCATTGTAGCGTAGAGGAACTTTTTTACGATCTTGTTATCGTAATAGAACTGCTGTACTTCCATAATTATACCTATTTATTAAGTTAGTTGGTTTATTATTTTGAATCTGTAAGGGCGGGCGCAGTGTGGCCATCTGTTTGTTTCATCTTCGATTCAACAGCCCGGCTGCCTGTTGACGGGAGAGGCTTTTTGCCTCGCAAGGACCCCTTTTTTCTTTGGTCGTCGGAAGGTTTCTCCTGCACCAGTTCGTCCTCGAAAAGCATACGGACGGAAGGTGTGTATGTATCATCGTACTGTCCGCTTCGTACCGAAAGAATAAAAGCTATGAAACCGGAACCTGCAATTACTATGCTGATGACCAATAACACATAAATAACACTCATAGCTATTTGAATTTCGGCGTAAAACTACGCTTGGGAGATTTTAAGAAATATGACATTTGTCAGCTTTTGCATTCCTAGTGGAAAATTATTTTAACTTTCTTCCCAGCGCGTTCGTCATCACTGTAGTAAACGCCACCACGCTTATTGAGCTCAATGGCATCAGAATAGCCGCAATAACGGGCTGTAATTGTCCCGTGACGGCAAAATAGAGTCCGATCAGGTTATATAATAAGGATAGGATAAAACTCATTTTGATGATGTACATCGCCTTTTTAGAGGCGAGGATATAGCGATACAACTGCTGGAATTTCGAAGCATCCATAATTCCGTCGCAGGCGGGCGAGAACACGTTAATGTTTTCGGAAATGGCGATACCCACTTCGGCTTGCGCCAACGCACCCGCATCGTTGAGCCCATCGCCGACCATTAGTACTTTTTTGCCCTGCCCTTGCAACGACTCGATGAACCGCAGTTTGTTCTCCGGCTTTTGATTGAAATACAGCGGGGTCATCTTAGGCAGAAGCTGCTCCAAACGCTGCTTTTCGCCCTCATTGTCACCGGAAAGCAGGGCGAGGTCCATAGTTTCTGCCATGGCATGAAAAACTTCCCGAACACCCTCCCGGTACTGGTTAGGGAATACGTATTTTCCTTTATACATGTCGTTGCTGCTGATATGTACCGAGGTATTCAGGACATCGGCGGGTGAACCATTTCCGACAAAAGCGGCCGAACCTATCTTGATATGCCCGTTCCCTTTGCTTCCCTGCACACCTTGGCCCAAGTGTTCTTCGTACTCATCCAGGGTGACGATGTTCTGTTCGGCGAGCAGATCGTATAAAGAGCGGCTAAGCGGATGGTTCGAGGCGCGCAGTGTATTTTTTAAAAGCGATTCTTCCTTCTCGGTCAGGGGTATTCCCTCGTAAGTAACGGCGCTTTTTTTGGCGGTGGTAATGGTACCTGTTTTGTCAAACAGGGCGGTATCTATGCGGGCCAGTTGTTCGATAGTCCGGGTATCCTTTAAATAGAATTTTTTTCTTCCGAAAATTCGAAGCATATTGCCTAGAGCAAACGGGGTGGCCAGGGCAATGGCACAGGGGCAGGCGATGATCAAAACGGCCGTAAAGACGTTCATGGCCTTACTCGGGTCATAGTATAACCAAAATAGCGTCGCTACCGATGCGATCGCTAAAACGGCCATCGTAAACCGCCTTCCGATTCTATCGGTCAAGGTCTGGAATTTGCTGGATTTGTCTTGTTGGAAAACGGGGTTGCCCCACAATTGCGTCAGATAACTTTGGGAAACGGACTTCAGGGCCTCCATCTCGATGGCACCGTGCAATTGTTTCCCGCCGGCGAATATTTTAGCGCCCGATTCCTTTCGAACAGCTTCCGATTCACCGGTAACGAAACTATAGTCGATACGAGCATTTCCGTTGATAAGGATGCCGTCAACGGGAATCAGTTCCTCGTTGCGGATTAACAATCGGTCACCCGGTTTTATTTCGTGTACTGGTGTAGCCTCTTCCTTTCCCTCGGATGTTATTCTGGTGACGGCCATGGGAAAATACGATTTATAGTCCCGCTCAAACGATAGAAAGGAATAGGTTTTCTGTTGGAAGAATTTCCCCAATAGCAAAAAGAACACCAATCCCGTCAGGGAATCGAAAAATCCGTTTCCCCAGTCGAAAATGATTTCCAAAGTACTTCGGAGGAAAAGTACCAGAATACCCAATGCAATGGGTACATCGATATTCAGTAGGTTGCTTCGCAATCCCTTGTATGCGGATATGAAATAATCCTTTCCCGCATAAAAAACTACGGGCAACGAAAAGCTGAACATTAACCAACGGAAAAAAACCTCGTATTGGTTCAGCCAAAATTCCCCGCCCTCCGCATGGCTGCCCGAAATGTTAAAATAATCGGGAAAGGAGAGAAACATGACGTTGCCGAAAGCGAAGCCTGCCACACCCAATTTATAGATCAAGCTACGATCGATATCCTTTTTTTTATTGTCAAAATCATCCAACGAAATATGGGGTTCGTAGCCTATCCTTGCGAGCAGAACGACTAGCTGCCTTAACGAGATTCCGGTACTGTTAAAGGTCAACCGGAGCGTTTTTTTAGGGAAATCCACTTGGGAACTACTGATGAAAGGGTTCAGTTTGTTCAGGTTTTCCAGTACCCAGATACACGAGCTGCAATGGATATGTGGAATATAGAGGTTAACGATCTGTAGGTCTCCATCGTTGAACTCCGTCAAGCGTTCAATAATGGTGGGGTTATCAAGAAATTCATAGTGGTCTTCTATCGCCGTTGGGGTGGCACCGGCGGCCGATTGTAGGTCATAATAATAGGATAGGTCGTTGGAAGAAAAAATATCGTAAACCGTTTTACATCCGTTGCAACAAAAATCTTTTTTATCGAATTCTACTCGTGCGGAACCACAAGGGTCGCCACAGTGGTAACAGTTGACCGTATCCATATATCTTTTGCTTAACGAACTTTTGTTGACTTTTTCTTTTACCTGCGCATGCTGCATTTTAAAGGCTGATCTTGTCATTATAATATTCCGTAGCTTAGACTATGCCACTAAAAAAAAGCTTCTTTAGGGCACATATGACCTGGTTTTCGGTTCCCGGTAAATCGATCAAGGTGATTTCAAAACCCGGTGCAAATATGCGGATTACGGATAGCCCAGAACATGACAAATATCATGTTAAGCACTTTGAGGAATCCGTAGTTTCGCAGCATCAGGTAAAAATCGGTACCATGAAAAACGGAATACAAGCCCAGTGTGAGCAGTGCATCGTTCGACAGTTCAATTCGTTACGGGCGATGAGCAAGGAGGAACTCAAAAGGGTCTCCGATAGCAAAACGACAAAAATTGTAAAAAAGGGAGAGTCCATTTTTGAGGAAGGGGAAAAATTAAAAGGGGTGTTCTGCGTTCGAGGGGGCGTCTCAAAATTATCAAAACTGAGCGCCAATGGCAAGAATCAAATTGTAAAGCTGGCTACCAAGGGTGCAGTGTTGGGCCAACGTTCTGTAATCGTGGACGAGGCCACTAACTTGAGCGCCACTGCAATAGTGGATATGGAGATATGCTTTATCCCCAGAGACAGTATCGTGTACACCCTGAACAGTAATCCAGATTTCGCCGTTGAAGTGCTGCGCCACATGGCCCATGATCTCAAGGAGGCCGACGATGTTATCGTAAATATGAGCCAAAAAACCGTCAAACAACGAATTGCGGAGGCCTTTCTATACCTAAAGGCCAATTTTGGGGAGGATAAAGAGGGGTTTCTCTTGTTGACCCTTTCGAGGGAGGATATCGCCAATATAGTTGGCACGGCCACGGAATCGTGTATTCGTATCATTTCTGAATTCAAGAAAAAAGGACTGTTGAAAACTAAAGGCAAAAAAATCGCCATCACCAACGAAAAAGGACTCCAACAGGTGGGGGAGGGAATTTAGATTTAAATGTTTGATCACAACAAAACCTGATAAATATCATAGTATTCGCTGGGCGTCCCACCTAAATTTGATTCCCTATTCGCTAGCCATGTACTTATGAAGCATGTATTGATACCTACCGACTTCTCGGAAAACGCTTGGAACGCCACGCTGTATGCCAGAGCGCTTTTCAAGAACGAGGAATGTACATTTTATTTGTTGAACGTCTATACCCCGGCCATATCCAGCAGTCGTTTCCTGGCGGCCAGTTCTGACGCCGGGGTATCACAGGATGCTGCGCATTTCCATTCCGAACGGGGTCTCCGGGCACTGCTGGAGCGGATTGGAAAGACCGATGACAACCCCGCCCATAGTTATAAAACGATTTCGTCGTTCAGTTTGCTGGTGGACGAAATCAAGAAAACTATTGAAAATCAAGGTATCGATTTTATAGTGACCGGAATGAAAGGGGTATCCGGAGAAGAGAACGTCTTTATGGGAAGCCATACGGTGCGAATGATAAAATCTATCAAAAACTGCCCGATACTTGTCGTTCCCCGGCATTTCGATTTCGTGGCCCCCTCTGAGATCGCATTTGCGACGGACTTTAACCGCTTCTACTCCCAACCGGAGCTACAGCCGTTGATCGATATGGCCAATTCCTTTGACGCAGTCATTCGCATTGTTCACGTACAGTATGAAATCAAGGCCTTAACCGAACTGCAGCGGTTCAATCTGGGGATGCTCCGCAGATATTTGAAGAACGTGGGCCATTATGTACATACGATTTCCCAATTGAACTCCGTTTCAAACACCCTCGAACGGTTTACAAAAGGATTGGACATCCATTTGCTGGCCATGCTTAACTATCCCCACAGCTATATGGAGCGAATCACCCGGGAACCTATTGTTAAGCGGGTAGCTTTCCAAACCTCCATACCCCTATTGGTCATTCCGGAATTGGGGTTGGGCCTGTCCACTAAAAGAAGCATAAAGAGGAAAAATATGATATCCTATTAATTGTTTTTGCCGATCGGATGATCTTCGTAGAAATCGGCAAAGGTCTTGTCGGTGGTATAGTTGTCCCTCAACACCCTATAGACCATATAAACAATCATGATTTGTCCTATAACGGTAACATAGAACACCCAGTTGAACGCAAAATTCATGGCCGACATTATCGTCACGGTAATCAAAACCAGGGTAGTCGCCGCCACCCAGAACATCGCTGAATCTTTCATATTTTTTTATTCAATATAAGAAAAATAATCTGGACGAACAGCGGTTTTTCCAGGCGCGACATTCGTCGATGGCCTTTTTTTTACCAAAACAACTGGATTCTATGATGGCTGCTGTCTTTCATCCCCGGTTAATGCCTTTTGCTAGTACCACGATGTAGTATCGGGTAGCCCCAGCGTATCCGAACAAAGAATATTTTAATACCGTTTCATAAAATCCTCCCCTAAAATCTTTCTTATATAAAACAACAGCTCTTCCGCATTTTCCTGGGAGAAGACCAGGGGAGGTTTTATTTTAAGAACGTTATGGTCGAGACCGTCGGTGCTCATGAGAATGCCGAAGTCTTTCATACGGTCAACCATGTACTCGGCCCGGGCTCCGAGGGGTTTTAGGTCGGAATCGACCAATTCAAAGCCCAAGAAAAGTCCCTGTCCCCGGACCTCGCCGATAATCGGGAACTTGTGGGACAAACGCTGAAGTCCGGATTTTAGGAATTCGCCTACCTTCAGGGCATGGGCCTGTAATTTTTCTCGTTTGACGGTTCGCAGTACTTCGGCACCGATGGCGCAGGACACGGGATTGCCGCCGAAGGTGTTGAAATACTCCATGCCATTGGCGAACTTTTCCGCCACCTTCAGAGTACAGGCCACTGCTGCCACGGGATGGCCGTTGCCCAAGGGTTTGCCTATGGTAACGATATCGGGAACCACATGGTGCAATTGAAAGCCCCAAAAGGTCTTGCCCGGCCTACCGCATCCGGTTTGTACCTCGTCGGAAATACAGACTCCCCCCGCAGCACGTACATATTGAAAAGCTTTGGTCAAGAAACCCTCCGGTAGCTCAATCTGTCCGCCACAACTGATGATGGACTCGATAATCAGTGCGGCAATGCCCCGGCCTTTGGCGTGTACCGTCTCAATCTGTTTCTGTACTTCGTCCGCATAACGTTGCCCGGTATGATCCCCCCTATATCTGCCGCGAAAGGCATCGGGCAGGGGAAAGATATGGGTGTGCTCGGGGGCGCCATTTCCCCCTTTTCCGTCGAATTTGTACGAACTGATGTCAACGGTCATATTGGTATTGCCATGGTACCCGGCTTCAGAGGCAAGTATGTCCCGCTCGCCCGTAGCGGCTTTCGCCATTCGTATGGCCAGTTCGTTCGCCTCGCTACCGGAATTCACAAAATGGAGTACGGATAGTTCGGGGGGCAGGGTTTCCAAGAGTTCCTTCGCCAGAGCGTTGATGATATCGTGCAGGTAGCGGGAATTGGTGTTAAGCAAGGCCATCTGCTCTTGGCCCGCCCTGACGACGGCCGGGTGTTCGTGCCCCACATGGGCCACGTTGTTTACCGTATCGAGGTATTTCCGCCCGTTTTGGTCCATCAGGTATTGTCCGGCCCCTCGTACGATTCGTATCGGCTCTTTATAGTGCAGGCTCAGGCTTTTTCCGAGGTGTCGTTTGCGATAATCGAGCAGCTGGTCATCAGCCGCGGGAGGCTCTGGCTTCAATGATTTCACTCGGAACAAAAGGTTGGGGTCGGGACAAATACTTTTCCAAACTTCGATTTGATGGGGATACACCACCCCTGGAAAGTCCGTACAATACCCCAACATCGATAGCAGCACCTGAAAATGAAGGTGGGGCGCCCAGTTTCCGTTTTCATGGGAATTCCCCAGAAAACCGATTAGCTCGCCTTTTTGTACAGTCTTACCCACTCTGTGTTTTTTCTATGGAGGCCAGGGACAAATGGCCGTAGAGGGTAAAAAAATCGAAAGTACCGGTCTGGTGTTTTAGAATGATCAGTCCCCCATATTCCTTGTCCCCTGCATCGTTTACCGAAGTGACCACCTCACCGTCGAAAAACGCATTTATCCCGGTACCGGCAGGAAGCCAAAAATCCACCCCCATATGGATGCTGCGGTTCTCGGGTCCGCTGTTGCCTAAGCGCCCATACTCTGAAGTGGTGTACACCGCTCGTGCTTCCAAATACCCTCCAGCCAATATTTTTTGGGGATGATGTTTTTGCAGCCGATCGATTTTGAATTGAAAGAGCTCAAGATCGTCAAAATCCGTTTGGTGCCCCAGCCAGGGACTCGAAACGCTGAGGTCCAAACGAAGGCACTCATTTTTGTCCACCGTGGGGAAGAGATCGGATAGCTTACAAGCGTTTTGGTCGGTCCAGTTTTTAAATTCCTTTTCCTGAGGATGGGGAGCGAACCCACAGGCCTGTCGGAAATGGTAAAGTGCAAAATTTTTATGGATGCCGTACCATTTTTCCAAAAGCTCCCAAGCTGGTTTTTCGCTGATCAGCAGATAGTCGTTATTGCATTCTTTCTGCTTGCTCAAGGCGGATTTTGTAACCGAGATGACCAATCGCATGCCGATGGCGTTGTATAGATGTGCCAGTTCCCGTTCTTCCAGCGGAAAGGCGGCGTGATAGCCTTTTACAATGGGTAGGGCGGCCGCCAATGGGTCGTTGCAATGCATGATGGCGTAGGAGCAGGCAATGGCGAGGTCGTTGATTATCTGGGTATGGATGGCATCCCCAAAATCGATGGCCGCTTTTACGATGGGATGTCTCAGGTCTTCGGAAACAATTAGGTTGTTGTCGTTCGCATCGTTGTGAACCACCGTTTTTCGAAGTTGGGCATAGGCCCCTTGGTCCCTTTCAAATCCATCCTGAAAAAATTCCAGTATTCGCTTTTCCTTTTCATTGAACAGGTTGAGATGTTCCTTCGTCCACAACGACCGGGCTAGGTCCCAATCCAATTCGCGATGCGCCTGCGGATGTGCAAAACCCTGTAAAGCTAGCGTCAGCTTGCCACAATGTTCCCCCAAACTTAAACGTAGCTCGTCTAATTGCGGGTTGACACGGCACCATAATCTTCCGGGAATCCAGCTAAGTAGTCGAACCAGGTGCCGGTTGCCGGCATCATCGGTAAACGGGGCAACAGAATTTTCATGGATATCATTACGGACCTGTGGGACCATGAGATCTTTCCCATTTTGTGCCACATGCCGTAATAGTTGTTGTTGAAAATCCAGATAATGCCCATCCTCATCGGGAGGCGATATTTTAAGAATGTAGCCTTCCTCTTTGGCTACCTTGATCCTAAAATTAAAATCGATATAGCCGGGAAGGGGAGAGGCCTTTCCCTTAATATTAAAAAATTTCAGGACAATATCTTCCGCTTGTTTGGGGGATATTTTTGGAGTGGTGGACTTCATAGTTTATAATAGAACCCAGTTAGACTTTTTCTTTTACCTTCGAACATCCCATATGAGGCTATATTTCCTCTTTTTCGAATGTCTTGGCCCTGTTATACTATTAATAGATGACTTCATCTAAGCTCAGAAGCCGATATTTCAGTTTCCAAATAGTAAGTTTAAATGAGGTCTTAGGATAAAGTTACTACCTAATATTAGCAACTTTAGTAAATGACGTGATTTAAACTCTTTCCATTCGCTACAAACTTGCTCTTTTTTACTCACTTATCATTTTTTTCCTTCCGTAGCGTTGCTATGTAACTCAAATAAGCCTTAAAATGACCAAAAATGACTAATTTACGCTGGAAAGCAATACGTTTAACTCACTTCAACATAAGAATCTATGATAAAGCAAGGACTTGCTTTAACCCACCTCAAAAAATGTCAATTATATGGATAAGACCACCAAAACGGCTCTATCCCTCGAAAAACGCAAAGAGCTGCTCGGCACCTTACAGGCCCGTTTCGAAAAGCATATGAACCGACATACTGATATTCCTTGGGAGATAGTGCGGGAAAGATTGGAAGACCATTCCGAAAAACTGGGTTCGCTGATCGCCATGGAAATATCTGGCGGAGAACCCGATGTGGTCGGCCAGGATAGACACTCGGGCGAATACATATTCTTTGATTGTTCGGCTGAAAGTCCCGAGGGCCGAAGAAGTATCTGCTATGACCGCGAGGGACTCGAATCGCGAAAGGCGAACCGGCCGAAGAATACCGCCATCGATATGGCCGGCGAGATGGGTATCGAACTAATGACGGAAGAACAGTACAAAACCTTGCAACAATTCGGTACTTTCGATACGAAAACCTCAAGTTGGCTCAAGACCCCAGAGGATATCAGAAAACTGGGCGGTGCCCTTTTTGGCGATTTCCGCTTTGGCAGGGCCTTCATCTACCACAACGGTGCCCAGTCGTATTATGCTGCTAGGGGGTTTAGGGGTACCCTAAAAGTATAGGTTAGGTGCGTCAGAATTCATCTTCACGGGGTATTTCTCCTTCTTGGGAATGTGCGGACAGATCTCGGTCCATTTCATAAAGACTTGTATTACCGTCCACTTCGGTCGAGGCCAGGTTGTATTTATCGATGATGTCGTTGATCAGGGTTTCTTCCTCGATCTGTTCCCTCACGAACCATTGTCCGAAATTGAAGGTGGCCCAATCTTTTTCTTCGTGGGCCAGATCGACGATTTTATCGATTTCCTTGGAATTGTCCATTTCATGTTTTAATATCTTTTTCAAACAATCCCCGACGTTTTCTGGATTGGCCGGTGGCGCCTTGATTGCCTCGATTTTCGTTTCTCCGCCCCGGTCGTTGATGTACTTTAAAATTTTGAACATATGTTCCCGTTCTTCGTGCATATGACCGTATAGAAAGGTGGCAATACCCGTAAAGCTGTTCACTTCGGCCCAAGAGGCGTAGGATAGGTACACCTGTGCCTGATAGGCCTCGGTGGTCATTTGGGTATTTAATAGTTTTTCCATCTTGTCGGAGATCCGTTTTGTTTTCATGCTTATGATTTTTAAATTTACTTTTGATACCAGATGGATAAATATACCGTTTTTTTAAGGGGGGCAGGTGCCGTTTTCAATTTGTTATTGCGCCGATTCGGTTCGGGAATTACAGGGACGCTGGTTTCCGCCCCTACTTGAATTATTAATTTTGTACTAAAAACGCTGTGCATGACTTTACAACTCATATAATTTTATCATCTTTAGGGAAATTTAAACAGATTTTTTTGACACGTGGAAAACAAATAGGAAAGTCCATCGCGGCATGGGTACTGTTATCGGTATTCCTATATCCGGCCATCGTCCAGTTTTCCCATATTTTCCAGAATGAGGGTCACTTGGTCTGCAACGAAAAAACGGTGCACCTTCATCAAGTGGTTCCCGATTGTCCGATATGTCATTTTCAATTGGCAACCTTCCGGTATGAGGTTGCCGAATATCCGAACCTTCTTTTGGCCTCCGTTCCCGAAACGGTGGAAAAATATTTTTCTTCACCCCATCCCCGGTTTTTCCAAAAGACCGGTATTCAGTTGAGGGCGCCCCCTAATTATCTTGGTTAAGCCCGTTCAGGAAGTAAGCACTATTACCGGCATTTTCAGGTCATCAAGCCTTAAACCGATAGCTTGATCTAATTTTGGTTCTCCACTCATTTTTAATAGAATGGATACGGAAATCTCCAAATATGCATTATAGTTTTCCTGAAACGGTCACTTTAAGCAATCTTCACCGTAATCAAGAATTTATATGCGTATCTATATTATTGGACTACTGTTATTGAGCTGTGCGCCCGCTATTTCACAAAATTGCAACAACAGCCTTTCGGGAACGGTAGCGGATTTGCACGACGGATCTCCCCTGGTAGGGGCGACCCTTATCGTGGCCGGAACGGAGCAATCTGTTGACACGGACTTTGATGGAAAATTTGTTATTCCCGATCTCTGTGACGGTACCTATGATATACAGGTGTACCACCCCTATTGTCTTACGCGGGGCTTTACCGTGAAGGTTTCGGGAAATACTGTCAAGAATTTCCGTTTGGAGCACCATTTGGAAGAGCTTAACGAGGTCACCCTGAAAGGCGAAGCCATTTTGGACAAGACCAAGACCCTTGATCAAAGCAAAATTTCGGAGGACGAACTGGAGCGTTTCAGCAGCGGTTCTCTTGGGGATGCCTTGAACAGCCTAAGCGGGGTGTCGTCGTTGAATACGGGAAATACCGTAGTAAAACCCATGATCAACGGACTCCATAGCAGCCGGGTGCTTCTCATCAATAACGGGGTGCGGATGGAGGATCAGGAATGGGGCGCCGAGCATGCCCCGAATGTGGACGTTAATGCCGCCGGTAACCTGACCCTGATAAAAGGGGCCGGGGCCTTGCAGTACGGTGGGGATGCCGTGGGCGGGGTCATCGTTGCAGAGGCCTCGAAAGTACCCGTAACAGATAGCCTGTATGGAAAGACTATTTTGGCGGGCGCATCCAACGGCCGGGGTTCTTCCTTGGCCTCTCAATTGACCAGAAGCTATACCAACGGCTGGTATGCGACCGTACAGGGTACGGTAAAACGTTTTGGGGATTTTGAGGCGCCCGATTATGTATTGAGCAATACGGGGACGTTTGAACGCAACGTTTCCTTGCACGTGGGCCTTAACCGGTTCAGTTACGGTTTGGAAGCCTATTATTCGCTATTTAAGAACGAGATCGGCATTTTGCGTGCTTCGCATTTGGGAGGGGCACAAGACCAGATCCGGGCTATCGGAAGCGACCGGCCCCTGATCATCAACGATTTCACCTACGGACTTCAGCCGCCGAAGCAGGAGGTCACCCACCAATTGGCCCGGTTAAAGGGCTTCAAAAGGTTCGACGGGTTCGGAAAACTCAGCCTACAATACGATTTTCAGCGGAACCATAGGCTGGAATTCGATATCCGGCGCGGGGAGGATAGGGACAAGGCCGCGTTAGATTTGCAACTTGACACCCATACCCTGATGCTCGATCTCGATTCCCATTTGACCGATGCCACAAACCTGAAAGCCGGCCTGATGGGAAGGTACCAGAGCAATTTTCCCAATCCGGGTACGGGCGTACGCCGTCTGATTCCCGATTACCACAAATACGATTTTGGGATGTACGGTATAGTGGACTTCCGGGTGAACGATAACTGGCTGTTCGAGGCCGGCGGGCGCTTTGACTATACCTATATGGATGTGCTGAAATACTATCGCAGTTCACTGTGGGATTCGCGTGGCTACGATGGGCGCTACCCGGAAATCGTGGTCCAGGAAATGGACAACCAGATATTGGCCAACCCTGAACCGGAATTATAAGAATTTATCCGCCACCCTGGGCTCCACCTATTCCTTTGGGGATGACTACAAAGTGTTTTTCAACTATTCCCTGGCCTCCCGCGCGCCCAATCCCTCTGAACTTTACAGTGAGGGGCTGCACCACTCGGCATCCCGTATCGAATTGGGCAACCTGGGCTTCAATTCCGAAATAGGCCATAAATTTTCACTGACCTTTCAAAGAAAAGACCCGATCTTTAGCTTTTCCGTCAATCCCTTCCTCCATACCATCGATCATTTTATTGTCATCGAACCCACGGAAGTGCAACAGACCATCCGCGGCAATTTTCAGGTCTGGGAATACCGCCAGACCAATGCGCAGTTAATGGGGGTTGATCTGGATGCCTCTTATGCCTTTGCCAAAAATTTCCGTTTCGATCATCAGTTTTCCTTGGTCAAGGGCTACGATAGAACAAGGGAGCAAGCTTTGATCAGTATGCCACCCGTAAATACTACCAACGGACTTACTTATCACAATCCGGATATCAACAACCTGAGGTTGCAATTACAGAGCCAGTATGTATTCCGACAGAACGAATATCCCGATACCAATTTCGAGGTATTTATTCCTGCGACCCAGACTACGGAAACGGTAGATGTCAGCACCCCCCCGGACGCCTACCATTTGCTGAATTTCGATTCCAGCATAGACTTTGGTGTCCACGGAAAGTCCCAGCTCAGGGTAGGTTTTGGCGTAACCAATCTGTTGAATACCACCTACCGCAATTACCTGAACCGTTTTCGCTATTACGCCGACGATCTTGGCCGAAATTTTACCCTAGACCTTAAATTTAATTACTAATCAGTAATCCATTAAAAATCAATTAGTATGAAAATTTTAAAATCATTACAATTTCTACTGGTTTCGGGACTTTTATTTACGGCCTGTTCCCCTCTTGATATACCGGAACCCGTAAATGAGGAAGAAGTGATCACCACGATGACCGTAACCCTGAAACCAGATGTCGCTGGCGATGCGATTACCTTAAAAAAGTATGACCTAGATGGCGATGGGCCCGATGCGCCGGTGATTAGCGTTTCGGGCAATTTGGCGGCCGGTACTACCTATAAGGGAAGCATCGTACTGTTGAACCAGACCGTAAATCCCGCCGGTGAACCTCACGGCGGAAGTTTTGGAGGAAAGTACCAAGCATCAATTTTTTTATATCGCGGATGCCGAGCTTGACATAACCACAAATTATGGAAACACCGATGACAACAGCAACCCTTTGGGCACCGAATTTATCCTTATCACAGGGGCGGCCAGCACAGGTACGTTAACCATAACTTTAAGACATGAGCCCAAAAAGCCGAACGACGGTACTTTAGAAGATGCGGAGGGAGAGACCGATGTGGATGCTACCTTTAGATTAACGGTAGGCTAAAGGCGATGCCTACTCCTCCGTAATCAAAGGAAATGCTCCCTTCACCAAAAACCGGTCGTCCGCTTTAAAATCCGAACTGTTCTCAATTTCGGTAAAACCGTCTGAGGAGTCCCCTAGCATTACTTTGCGGCGCTTAAAAACGTAACGGCTATCGTTCTGCGACTGAAGTACCAATACATAGTCGCTCTGGTCCAAATTTACTACGCTTTCTGCCGGCAGGGCTTTGGTGCGGGTGGTATCGGTAATGATTTCGGCCTGTACGAACATTCCGGTGGCCAAATGCTGTTTCCCTTCTTCCTTAAAATGGCCGTGTACCTTGACCGTCCTCCTTTCTTCGTTGATGGAGGCGCCCACCAAATGCACTTCTCCCTCGATGGTGTCGCTACTCGCTTCGGGAACGGTCACCCGGATGTCCTGACCTTTCTTCACCTGCATCACATCCTTTTCGAAAACGTTCAGCTCGATATGCAGGTGGTCACGGTCGATGATTTGCATAAGTTCATCGGCCGCCGAAACGTACATGCCCTTGTTGATCTTCATCTCCGTAATACTTCCCGAAATGGGGGCATATAGGCGAATCGTCGAGGATATTTGTCCCTCTTCCACCGCCTGCGGATCTAGATGGAGCATTTGTAGTCTTTTATGTAATGCGTTGTACCGGGACAGGTTGCGCTTGTACTCGCTTTCAGCCTTTAAAAAGTTTTTTTCCGAGGTGATTTTTTCCTCCATCAAGGTTTTTTGGCGTTCGTATTCCGACTTTAGGTATTTCATCTGTTCCAAGGCATCCAGATAATCTTGCTGCATTTGCACAAAATCTGGATTTTCAAGGCTTACCAAAAACTGTCCTTTTTTTACGGTATCGCCTATCAAGAGTGGGGTCTGCTTTACGTAGCCGTCCGCATACGAACTGACCATTGCCTTGTTTTCTGGCGGCACGTCTATGGTGCCCGTGGCCTCCACTATGACGGGAAAGGTTTTTTCCTCCAGGCTGCCCAATTGCATGCCATCCCCCTGAAACTGGGCCTGTGTGACGGTCACGCCTCCCTGATCCGCGGCGGCGTTCGCCTGTTCGTTGCCGAGTTGCCGTTTTCTTTGGTATCGCTAGAATTTCCGCAGGAAAATAGCAAAGGAATCAAAAAGAACGATAGGTTTTTTATAAGGATATTTTTCATCGGTAAATTATAACGTTATATAATTGATACGGATGACCGTCTGGTTATACGCATTGAGGTTCTCGTAATAGGATAGGATGATGCCGTATGAATTTTCTAGGCTCTGGATGTATTCAAAAAAATCGATTTCCCCGCTTTTGTAGCTCAGGGTGGCCATCTTGATAATTTCTTCGGAAAGGGATTTACCTTCGTTTTCATAATAGGAAAGTGCCTCCCGATGTTTTTTCAGTTGCTCCATCCATTGCCGATATTCCGCGTTTAGCCTTAGTTTGAAATCCTCGGCCTCGGCCATCGCCGCTTTTTTGCCCAAATCGGCCGCCTTGATTTTAGATGCGTTCCCGAAGAACAGTAGGGGGATATGCACTCCTATCTGATAGCCCTGTAATGGGGAATCGATGACATTGTTGTCCCATTGAAAGTAGGTCAGGCTGAAATCGGGCAGTAATTGCTGCTTCTCCAAGCTGGCCTCCGCATCAAAAACGGCACTTCGGTTTTCGTAATAGTCCAGGGCGGGGTGAGCGCCGACCCCCACATTGTCCAGCGATATTTTTTCCAGGGGAATCGTTTTGACCTGAATTCCGGTATCCGTTTTCAGCAGGGGCTTTAATTTTTCAATGGATGCCGCTAAGTCCCGTTTGGCCTGTAAGAGCTGGGTCTCCAGTTGCTTTTGTTTGGCACGGGCGGTTATTTTTTCTAGATAGTTGCTTTCCCCTAGCTCGAACCGCCGTTGGGCTGCGTAGGCGAATTTTTGGTACAGGCTGTCCAATTGGTAGTACACGCCGATTCGGGCCTTTTCGTATTGGATTTGGTAATACATGCGGGCCGTTTCCTGTTCCAATTGCAGCTTTTGGATTTCATAAGCGCTCTGCTGCTGTCTGCTTTGGGCCTTGTGTACCCTTTTCCTGGCAAAATACACGGTGGGGAATGCAAAATTTTGTCGGACCCCCAACACGCTCAAGGCTTCGTTGTTGGCACGGTTGCTCTCGTCATAGCCGTAATAGCCTTCTGTTTTGTCAAAACTAAAGGCACTGCCCACCAGGGCTTCGCTTTCGTCGGCCCGGAGGCGGGCCGCTTTTAGCCCGATATTGTCCTCCAGCACCCTCTTTTTCAAGCTGGTAAAGTCAGTTACGGTCAAAGTGTCCTGCGAGTATCCGGAAACTCCCATTAAGAGTAAGAACCATGCTCAACGCCTTAATGCGAATTTTATCGTTCTCCTTTTTCTTATCCTTTTTATCCTTCTGGAAGAGGGAATAGATAACCGGAAGTACCACCAGGGTCAGTAGGGTGGAGGTGATCAGTCCCCCTATGACCACGGTCGCCAGGGGGCGCTGCACTTCGGCCCCCGCACTGGTGGAAATGGCCATGGGCAGAAAGCCGAGGGCCGCGGCGGAAGCGGTCAGCAATACCGCACGTAGGCGGGTCTGGGCCCCGTTGATGATCAGGTCGTCGTTGTTTTCCATCCCTTTTTCACGTAACTCCTTAAAATGTTCCAGCAAAACGATTCCGTTCAGTACGGCAATACCGAAAAGGGCGATAAAGCCGACCCCTGCCGAAATACTGAAGGGCATCCCACGTATCCACAGCAAAAAGATGCCGCCCACCGCCGCCAGCGGAATGGCCGAAAATATCATCAGGGCTTCCCGCAGGGTACCAAAGGCAAAGTAGAGCAGGATAAAGATAAGCACCAGCGCTATGGGTACGGCAATCTTTAAACGGGCGATGGCGCTTTGTAGGTTCTCGAACTGGCCCCCGTAGGTGATGGTGTAGCCCGGGGGAAGGCTAATGTTCTCCTCGACGATTTTTTGAATGTGGTCCACTACGGTCTGTAGATCGCTGCCGCGTACGTTTACGCCCACTACGATACGGCGCTGGGTATTGTCGCGCGATATTTTGGCGGCCCCTTTTTGGTAGTCGATATCCGCCAGTTCGCTTAGGGGTATTTTTTGGCCGGATGGCGTATCCACATATAGGTTTTTCAGGTGAGTGATATCCTGCCGACGGTCTTTTTGCAGGCGCATGACCAAGTCGAATCGCTTTTCGCCCTCAAAAACGCTACCCAAGGTAGTTCCCGAAAAACCCATTGTAATGATCTTGTTCAGGTCGGCGATGTTCAAGCCATAGCGGGCAATTTTATCGCGTTTGTAATTGACGTTCATTTGGGGCAGGCCCACTATTTTCTCCACGGTGATGTCGGAGGCCCCTTCTACGTCGGTGATCAGGGACTTGATTTTCTGGGCCTTCGTATTGAGGATGTCCAAGTTTTCTCCGTACACCTTGACCGCAATATCGGCGCGCACGCCGGTGATGAGCTCGTTGAAGCGCATTTCGATGGGCTGGGTGAATTCGATTTCCATCCCAGGAACGATGGAGAGTTCTTTCTTGAATTTTTCCGCTAGCTCGTCCTTGCTCTTCGCTGAGACCCATTCGCCCTTAGGTTTAAGGGTCACGATGACATCGGTCTCTTCCATGCTCATGGGGTCGGTGGGTACTTCCGCGGCGCCTATACGGGTCACGACCTGTTCCACTTCCGGAAATTTCTTAAGGAGGATGTTCTCGATGCGGGTGGTGGTTTCGATGGTCTTGCTTAGGGAGGTACCGGTTTTCAGTATCGGCTGGATCACAAAATCGCCCTCGTCGAGCTGGGGGATAAATTCCCCGCCCATCCTGCTGAAAATATAGCCGGAAATCACCACCAACGCTACGGCGATTGCTAGAACGAGCTTTTTTCGGCCCAAGGCCCAAGTGATGACGGGCCGGTACTTGCGATTAATATAACGGATAAGCCGTACCGAGATATTTTTGTCGGATGGGGGCTGGGCCTTGAGGAATACGGCCGAGGCTGCCGGAACATAAGTCAAACATAAAATGATTGCCCCGATAAGCGCAAATCCGAAGGCTAGTGCCATCGGGCGGAACATCTTGCCCTCGACCCCGCTCAGGGAAAGTATGGGGATGAATACGATAAGGATGATCAGTTGCCCGAAGATGGCGGAGTTCATCATATGGGACGCGCTGTCGAAGGTAACCCTGTCCTTTAGATGACGGAGTTCGGTCCGCGTAAGATTTTCATATTCCCCTTGTTTTTTGGTAATGCGAAAGGCCGTGTACTCCACGATAATAACCGCGCCGTCGATGATAATGCCAAAATCGATGGCACCGAGACTCATCAAATTGGCATCGACCCCAAAAACATACATCAGCGACAGCGCAAAGAGCAAACACAGCGGAATGACCGAGGCGACTACCAATCCGGACCGGAAGTTGCCCAACAGGAGCACCACCACAAAAATCACGATAAGGCAACCCAAAATCAGGTTTTCGGCGATGGTAAAGGTCGTCCGGCCGATGAGTGCGCTGCGGTCGATGAAAGGTTTTATCACCACCCCTTCCGGCAGGGTCTCCGACACTTCGGCCACACGTTTTTTTACGGCCTGGATAACCTTGTTGGAATTCGCTCCTTTGAGCATCATCACTTGGCCCAAGACCGTTTCGCCCTCGCCATTGCCCGTAATAGCCCCATATCGAGGGGCGTTCCCGAAACCTACTTCGGCGATATCACCGATATAGATGGGCGTACCGTTGTTGTTTTGGACCACGATGTTGCGGATATCGTCCAACGAGTTCACCCGGCCCTGGCCCCGGATGAAATAAGCCTGGTTCACCTTCTCGATATAACCGCCCCCGGCCACGCTATTGTTGTTCTGTAGGGCATCCATAACAGAGGAAATGGAAACCCCCATTGCATCGAGTTTCTGGGTGTTTATGGCCACTTCGTATTCCTTAACGTAACCGCCCCAGGCGTTAATTTCCACCACTCCGGTAATACCCGACAATTGCCTTTTGACGATCCAGTCCTGTATCGTCCTTAAATCTTCGGCATCATAACGGTCTTCATAGCCAGGCTTGGTGTCCAAAGTATATTGATAGATTTCGCCAAGCCCTGTAGAGATGGGCCCCATTTTGGGCTTTCCAAAACCTTCGGGAATCTTTTCTGAGGCGGATTTGATTTTCTCGGCGATCAATTGGCGCGGGAGATAGGTGCCCAAGTTTTCCTCGAACACTATGGTGACCACGGAAAGTCCGAATTTTGAGACGGAGCGGATTTCTTTTACCCCGGGCAAGTTGGCCATTTCTACCTCGACCGGATAAGTGATGAACTGCTCCATATCCTGCGTAGAAAGGTTCTGTGAGGTTGTAATGACCTGCACCTGGTTGTTGGTCACGTCGGGTACCGCACCTATGGGTACCTGGAAAAGGGAGTACACGCCGAAGCCGATGAGAAATACCGTAAACAGAAGCACGATTAGTTTATGGGTAATACTGAATTTTATGATGCGGTCGAGCATGGATTTGGACTTGCTAAATATGATTTTCTAAAATTAAGGTCATTTTAGGAAGAGGCGTCAAGACTTGGCTTAAGATTCGCTTAAAATACAGAAGTAAATGTGGTGCCCGCCCCCAATTCGCTTTCGATGGAGAGTTCGGCACCGATGGCCTCCGCGGATTTTTTGGCAATGGAAAGACCGAGGCCGTTACCGGGAATGTGCCTGTGCTCCAAGCGCATCGGAACGATAGAAATTGTTGAAGAGTTTGTCGATATCCTGTTTCTTTATGCCGATGCCGTTATCGGCGATCGAACAGCTGACCCTCCCCGATTTTTGTGTGACCGAAATCCCCACTCTCCCTCCTTGTTTAGCGTATTTGATTGCATTTTCAATGGCATTGTCCAGAATCAGATGGGCATAATATTCGGGCACCGCATTTTCTTCGGTAGTTGCCGCTTTCACGCTTATTTTTAAATCTTTTTTCGCAATTTCGGTTTTATGCTCAAAGAGGATGTCGTCGATCAAAGTGGGCAGATCGATTTTGGTATTGGGATTTATTTTGGAGGAACTTTCCCCCCGAGACAAAAGTAGCAGTTGTTCTAAAGTAAATGTCATGGTATCGATGACCGAAAGGGCATAGCCTATTTTTTCCTCATATTCTTGCCGGGATCTGGGTTTCCGCACCAAAACTTCTAAAGTTCCCTGTAAGGAAGACAAGGGCGTACGCAATTCGTGGGAAGCGTCGGAAGTAAATTGCCGTTCGCGTTCGATGGCTTTTTCGATACGTTCCAAGAGCTCGTTGATGGCCGCCGACAGCTCGTGCAGTTCGTCCTTTTTAGCAGGAAGGGCCACCCGATCGTTGAGATTGTTGCGGGTGATGGTATTCGTGGTGTTGATGATGGATCTTATGGGCGCGATGCTTCTTCCGGCCAAAAAGCTCGAAATAAGGAACAGGCCCGCCAAAACGATGGGATACAAGATCAAAAGCGTGCTTCCCAATTTGTCGAGCACGGTCATCGAAGCCTCCAACGACATGGCCGCCAACATATATCCTTTGATTTCCCCGTCTTTCTTAATGGGCATCTGCACCTGACGGATGGGCTGGTCCATCAAGAAGGCGTTGAAATGCTGCCCCGACTTTTGCTGGGGGTGCGCCCCCAATTGGTTTTCCTTTAGATTGGGCGATTTATCGAAGAGGGTACCGTCCCTCCCCGAAAGTTGGAGAAAAACGGGATTTATCTGAATCTCGAGATGTTCGCGCTCCTCGAGTTCCTTTTTATTGTAGAAGTAGATGCTGTCATGGGTAACGGTAATTTCGCCGGTATGCTTGGTCGCCTCAAAATTCAGGTCCTTATCCAGATTGGCATATACCGTAGTTTTCACCATAAAGAAAATACCCAGAAACACCGCGGCAATGATAATGGCCGTGGCCACTATATAGTGAAGGGCGATTCTATCTTTAAAATTGAGCCTCATTCGTTTATACTATAACCGACCCCGCGAATTGTGCGGATGTAATTTTCTTTTTCATCCAATTTGAGCTTTTTGCGAAGCGCATTGATATATACATCGATGACACTGGTATCGTAATCAAAATGGATGTCCCAGACCTGTTTTATTATTTCCGTCCGCTTACAGACTT
Organism: uncultured Flavobacteriaceae bacterium; assembly: GCA_963764285.1. GTDB lineage: Bacteria > Bacteroidota > Bacteroidia > Flavobacteriales > Flavobacteriaceae > Pricia. Next base: position 145,953 of record CAVXSA010000023.1, on the reverse strand, counting down.
TCCCTTTTTGTTCCAACAAAAATCGGAGCAGGTCAAACTCCCTTTGTGTAAGATGTATTTCCTCCTCATTTTTAAAGACTTGGTGAGCCGCCTTGTTCAAAGTGATCTTTCCTACGCTCAACACCCCGATTCTCTTCTTGATGGCTATTCCGCAGTTGTACCCGTATCCGTTCAAGCAGTTCCGAAAAATGAAAGGGCTTCTTGATGTAATCGTTCGCCCCGCTCTGTAATCCTTCAATGGTCTCTTCTACGGTATCCTTTGCGGTAAGGAAAATGATGGGAGTTTTTTTGAACTCCTTTCTAAATGTTTTGCAAATCGCTATACCATTTATACCGGGCAGCATCCAATCCAATAATAAAAGATCGTATTCTCCCGATAAGGCAAGTTTCAGTCCTTGATACCCATCTTCCGCAACGTCTATTTTGAATGCCTCTTCTTCGAGACCCTGCTTCACAAAGTTGGAAATCCCGGGTTCGTCTTCTACCAGTAGCACCTTCATCCTAACAAATTTAGGTTTTTATTTGAATCAGCATGTTTTTATAATCTTAGGATTGGCTTAAGAATGTACCGATGGATTTCCGATTCTTTTGCGGCTGTCTTTCAGCTCTGGGCCGTTATTTTGTTAAGCGTTTGGGTAACCTCTTTTTATTTTGAAGTTGTTTCCGTTTCTACAAAAATATTATCCGTAGCCGTTTTTGATAAATGCACCTTCCCTTTATCTATCCGTACGGTCATGCTTTCATCGAATTTTTCGACGTGCAGGATTTCGATGGGAGTGCCCAGGCCTATATCCTGTTTAGCCAGATACTGTAAAAAAGAGGAGGAGGCGCCGTTAAAGCCTTTGCAGGTGCCACGATCTCCCTTATGTAATTGGGACAACCTCTTTTTGGGCGCTTTTGGTACGTTGCCCCCGGAATCAGGTATCGGATCACCATGCGGGTCGTAGGCCGGGCGTCCTAAAAATAAATCCAGTTCCTCCACCAATTTTGACGATTGAATATGTTCGAGCTGTTCGGCCACTTCATGTACTTCGTCCCACTCGAAATTCAGGCGTTCTACGAGAAAATATTCCCATAATCGGTGCTTCCTGACGATAAGCAAAGCGCTGTTCCTTACCCGTCTCTGTCAGTTGAACCCCATAGTACTTCTGGTAGTCCACCAATTTTTTATCCGCTAGCTTCTTGAGCATTTCGGTAACCGAGGCGGCCTTGGTGTTCAAGTGCTCCGAAAGGCTACTCGTCGATACCCCATTGTCCGTTTCCTGTTGTAGGTGGAATACGGCCTTCAAATAATTTTCTTCGCTTTGTGTAAACATATTTTTCAAATAATATGCAAGTTACATTTAATATTTTAAAACAAATTATTAGCTTTGCCTAAATATTTAATTGAAGTTGTAGATGTAAGGGAAGGTGCGTATAACCTGAGTAAATCTCGGTTTGTTGATCAGCCCCCTATAATCTATGAACTTTTGTGGTGTACTAATGAGTTCAGAATCTTTAAGCGAAGTACATTCTTCGGTCCGGACGGAGAAAAAAGGATGGCGTAAGATACTTGCCTTTTTGGGGCCCGCATATTTGGTCAGTGTCGGCTATATGGACCCAGGCAATTGGGCGACCGATCTCGCCGGCGGATCCCAATTTGGTTACAAGTTGATATGGGTTCTCCTAATGTCCAACCTTATTGCGCTTTTACTACAATCACTGAGTGCGCGTCTTGGCATCGTTAAGGGATTGGATTTGGCACAGGCCTCCAAGAATGCGTATCCCAAATGGGCAAACATTCCTTTGTACATTCTTGCGGAAATAGCAATCGCGGCCTGTGACCTAGCCGAAATCGTGGGGATGGCCATTGGACTTAACCTACTTTTCGATCTCCCCCTGATTTGGGGCATCAGCCTTACCGCCTTGGATACCATTTTGCTACTATTTTTACTGCGCCGCGGCATGCGCACGATGGAGCGCTTCATCATAGGCCTGGTGTTTATCATCGGTGTCTCGTTTGTGATCGAGATGGTAATTACCGGTCCCGTTTACGCGGATGTGGTAAACGGATTGGTTCCCTCCGAACTGAGCGGCGATGCGCTCTATATTGCCATAGGTATCATCGGGGCCACCGTCATGCCGCACAACCTTTATCTACATTCCTCTTTGGTACAGACCCGAAAGTTCGACCGCTCTTTCAAGGGCATTAAAAAGGCCATCAAATACAATTTTATCGATACCGTTATTGCCCTGAACCTGGCCTTTTTTGTCAACGCCGCCATATTGGTACTAGCCGCTGCGGCCTTCTTTGTAAACGGATATTACAATGTAGCCGAGATACAGGACGCCTCCGCGCTGCTCAATGACCTTTTCGGCAGCGTGGCCCCCACCTTTTTTGGGATTGCCTTGGTCGCTGCGGGTCAAAGCTCCACCATTACGGGAACCTTGGCCGGGCAAATTGTTATGGAAGGCCATTTAAATTTACGGATACAGCCGTGGCTGCGGCGTTTGATAACACGTTTGTTGGCTATTATCCCTGCCCTGTTCACCATCCTGTATTTTGGTAAGGACGCATTGGGCAGTCTGCTCGTACTGAGCCAAGTGGTACTAAGTTTGCAACTGGGCTTTGCCATAATCCCCCTGATCCATTTTACTTCGGATAAGGGAATGATGAGGGAATTCACGATCAAGCTATGGGTCAAAATTTTAGCTTGGCTGAGCGCCGCTATTATCGTGTACCTCAACATCAGCTTGGTCATTGACGAAATCAAGGGCTGGATCGAAGCCACATCGGGTGAAAATACCATAATTATTTATGCCATCGTAATTCCCATTGCGGTAGCCGCTTTGGGACTACTGATCTATGTGTTTATTCATCCGTTCCTAAAATCCGATGCGAAGGAAGGATATCAGGTGCCACACGGTAAGGCAGAAGATTTTATAGCGGGAACACCAATTGTTTACAAGCATATCGGCATTACTATCGACTTTTCCGGAAACGACGAACTGGTTATCCAAAATGCCTTATCCCAAGGTGGAAAGTCCTGTACCTATACTTTTATCCATATCGTAGAAAGTGCGGCCGCGCGTTATTTGGGGATTAATTCTATGGATTATGAAACCCAGCAAGACGTTGCTGGCCTGCAGCAATACGAACAAGGCTTGGCCGATTTAGGTTATACTGCCTTCCATAAAATAGGATATGGGAATGCCGCCGTGGAAATCGCAAAAATTGTAGAAGCTGAGGATATCGATTTTATGGTAATGGGCTCCCACGGCCACAAAGGGGTTAAGGATTTGATATTCGGTACCACCCTGGAAGCGGTACGACATAAGGTCAAAGTGCCCGTTTTGATAGTGAATTAGTAGGGTGTATGGTACTGCAGCTGTACTTTCTTTATCTTTTTAAGCTGCCGAACTCAGAATCCTTTTAGCTAATAACAGGATCCTAAGAACGATTTATCAATCTACGGACTTTTCCTCTTTCTGTTCTTCCTTTTTAACGGTCTTTCGTGCTTCTTCCTTTTCAACGTACTGCTGGTGTTCGTGTTGGGCCTTATAGTTTTTCTTACGATGGTACACGCTTTCGATGCCTTCTGCCTTTCCGTACAGGGTAACGATATCTTGGGGCAGTATTTCAAAATCACCCGACGGCGAACCGAAATAATCGTTATGCTTGCGGTCTATGCCCAGTACGGTTATTCCTTCCTCTCGCAATCGGAGGGCCTTTAGGGTTTGGTGGGCGAGCCAGTCATCCGGTGCCACCCGTTTTTCACTTATTTTATAATTGTCCTTAAGATGAAGTATGGCGGCGAAATCCTTCACTTCAAGATCTGTGTACCGTTGCAACATCCTGTTTATCAATTTTGATAATCCCCGGTCAACCCATTTGCTTTTTATGGCCCACCAGACTATACTCATACCTACCACCACGATCAGCAGGCCATATAATTTGGTGGCCAAGGTATCGGGCAATACAAAAGTCAGGATGAGGGATGACATCACGGTTACGATACCGGCATTACCCACAAGCATTAAGGTAAAGATGATTTTTCGGCGCACGGGGTGGTTCATGATTTTTTCCGACTCGCTCGACGTGAATCCCGCGCCGGTATATGCTGACCGGGCCTGAAAACGGGCGATGTCGGTGGATAGCCCCGTATGGATCAGGGCGATCGCCGCAATTTTGGTAATCAAGGCGGAAATCGAAACGACCAGGAATAAGGTTATTGCTGCTATCATTTGTTTCTATCAGGATTATGGGAAAAGTTCCCCGATTTTGTCATAAACCCCGAATCGGGTGTGCGACCCCTAAGCTAATTTAATTGTAAGATAGGTAAAACCTATGTAGGTCCGCCATCCCTTTTCAAGATTATTCTTATCTTGAAAAATAGTAATAATTACTTAAGTATAAGAACATGAGCAGAGGTTTCGTTAAGGAGGATGACCAAGAAGAAGTGCCCATGGTGCCGCCCAGGGCCGATTTGCCCGTGGGCTCGACCAATTACGTTACGCCTACTGGTATGGCTGCGCTAGCGACGGAAAAAAAGGAATTGATCGGAGAACGGGAAAGCTTGGATACCAAGAACGAAAAAGAGCGGCGTATCGCCCTAAACCACATTAACGCCAAATTGATGCTGCTGAATAGTAGGATTATGAGCGCCAAAGTGGTAGAACTGAAGAACCAGCCCAAGGACGAGGTGCGATTTGGGGCTTACGTTACGCTTTCCATCGGTAATACAAAAAAAGTACAGACCTATCAAATCGTAGGCGTTGACGAAGCCGATATATCCAAAGCTAAGATTTCTTTTGTGTCGCCGATTGCCAAACTGTTGACCAACAAGAAGAGGGGAGATAAGGCGATTTTGAAAATCGCCAAGGAAAGTCGGATTTTTGAGATAGTCGATATCGCCTATAATGAGTAGCAAAAGAAGCCAGGCTTATCAGGCTTATACGTTCGATTGAAAAAAGGGATTTCCCCATCGGAAAATCCCTTATTCATTCATCTACGCTCAAAAATCATTGGCTCCTAGTTATTCCGGTCGATAAAATCCTCCGCCTGCGAAGAAGGCAGAAAAATCTGTATGCCAAAGTGTAATCCGAGACTGTGTTGGTAGGTCGTGTTGCCGCCTCCGGCAAGCCCATTATATTTTAAGGAGGTTTCCAAAGCTACATTGTCGCTAACAAAGTAGGAGTATCCCGGTCCGAACCCTATGGCAAGTCCATTGGTCGTAGGTCCGCCGTCACTTACATTAATACCGGCAAAGCCCCCATTAAGTTCCACAAAGAATCGACCTCTCCTAGTGAGATTGTCAACCCCGATTTCACCAGGAAACATATAGTATCTTGCCAAAGCCTGAATACCATAGATCGTCGATTCAGTCGCTTGCCCGTTAACTTCAGGGGATTTGGTAAAGCCAAGATTGGTCACCGCACCTAATAAAAAATCGTCCTTTATAAAATATCCAATTTTCGGACTTAGGCCTACATTGTATCCCGCACCGTCGTTCAGTCCAAAATTAAGACCGAAAAGACCATTGGTTGCCGTAGTGACCAGACCGCTGCCGACATCACTTCCCAGCATAAGAGTTCCCTCGCTCAGTTGCGCGTTTGAAATTCCTATGGCTCCAAAGACCAAGGCAACGCACAATAGAACCGATTTCTTGATGGCACTTACCGGCTTAGCGTTTGACTGGTACGAATTCATTTCATTTACATTCTTCTTCATCTGTGTTTCATTTAGGTTTTGAGATACAAATCTAGATGGGATTTTTTCTATGCTTTGACTTTATTGCAAAGATTTTTATAGCAGAAAATCAATGGCCTCACACAAAATGTTGTTTTAGGTGGTCATGTCGTACCTAATGTTCTTCTTTTTAACAAGAGAAGGCCTCATTTTGATCCATGTAATTATTAACAGGGGTGCAAACTTTGTGGGAAACTTTAAATATCCCACTTTTGTAGAAAGTCATTACCCATATCATTGCCGCTGGGGTCACTCAAAGGTCTGTGATTCTAAAAAATGCTAATATGAACGACAAAATAAATATCAACGGCACTAACCTCCTAATTACCATCTTATTGATCGGTAGTGTTTTGGCCCTGTTCTATTTTGGGGCTTCGCTTTTGCTTCCTCTTACGGTCGCGGGAATGATAGCATCCTTATTAAACGGTCCCATGGGTAGATTTAAAAAATGGGGCCTGCCCGATTGGGCGGCAATAACCTTATCGGTAGTTCTGTTAGTTATCATCTTTCTTCTGCTTTCATGGTTGATTGTATCGCAGTTCGGTAATATGGTCGATCAATGGGAGACCATCAAGGAAAAGGCGACACAGCGTTTGGACGGCATCACCGATTGGGCTAATCAAAACCTGGATATCGACTATAAGCAGTATGTAAAGAGCAACGTTGATATCGTCAGCAAGTTGGAGACGCTTATTACCCTGTTCGCGTCTTCCCTTTCCAATATTTTGTCCCAATCCTTAGTAATTCTCATCTATGTGATATTAATGTTGATGCAAAAGGCTTTGTTTATCAGGTTTTTTAAAAAGCTGGCTTCTAATGAATCCGCGATGGGCACCATCTTAAAAAAATCGGCAGCGGTCATTACCAATTATCTGTCGGGCAAGGGAAAGATGATGGCCTTCCTTTTCGGGATATATTATATTGGTTTTGAGGTAGGAGGCGTACCCTTTGCCCTTTTTCTGGCCCTGTTCGCAACCTTGTTCTCCATAATTCCCTATGTGGGTAATATCATCGGTGGTGGGATTGCTGTTATCTTGTCCTATCTCTACTCGGGGGCCACCCCGGCCTTGATCGTAATCGGGGTAATCGCTGCCGCACAGCTGATCGAAAACTACATCCTCACCCCTTGGATTATCGGTGATGAAATCGACCTGAATCCCTTTGTCACTATTTTTGGTGTAATTCTGCTCTCTGCGATATGGGGACTGGTCGGTGCCATTATTGCACTGCCGGTTGTCGGGGTCTTGAAGGTCATCTTTCAGCATACCAAGGGTATGGAGGCGTATGCCTTATTACTCAGCAAAAAGGGTTGATCAATGATTTCAGGATAGCCCCTGTGGATGTTGCTCTCCAGCCAGGGAAAAAAAATGATTTTTAGTGGTGTCATCGATATATGGCTTTTGTAACCAAGGCGGGGTTTCTCTGGAAGATAGTTCCTACTGTATGCTTATCTTTGCGACCATCAAATCAACTTTTGTATGAAAGCCCGTGAACAGTTTTTTCTTATTTCGATCGTTGCAGTTGCCGCGGTAACGGGTCTTGCCCTTTTCTGGCCACCCATACTATGGCTTTTTCTGTTGATAGGCCCATTGATGGTGCTGGGCTTCATCGATGTTTTTCAAACCGCACATACCATTCGTCGTAATTTTCCAGTGGTCGGTCGTTTTCGATATTTATTGGAATCCATCCGCCCCGAAATCATGCAGTATTTTGTGGAGACCGATACCGAGGGCAGGCCCTTGAACCGTATATTGAGGTCCACTATTTATCGACGGGCCAAAGGGGAGACCGATACCGAACCTTTCGGAACGCAGATGGATTTGTACCATGCCGGTTACGAATGGATGGAACATTCAATGTATGCAAAACACAATCCCAAAGAAATCGGGGAGTTTCCCCGCTTGAAAATAGGAGGGAAGGATTGTAAACAGCCCTACTCCTCAAGTTTACTGAACATTTCCGCGATGAGCTTCGGGTCATTGAGTTCCAATGCGCTACTGGCCCTGAACCAGGGGGCCAAAATGGGGAATTTTGCACATAACACCGGGGAAGGTGGCATTAGCGACTATCATTTGAAACACGGCGGCGACTTGATCTGGCAGGTGGGTACGGGTTATTTTGGCTGCAGGAACGAAGACGGCACCTTTAACGAAAACACCTTTCGCGAAAACGCCCTGCGGCCCCAGGTGAAGATGATTGAGATTAAACTTTCCCAAGGTGCCAAACCCGGGCATGGCGGTATTTTACCGGCCAGCAAAAACACGCCTGAGATTGCCAAGGTACGGCATATACAGCCGGGGGTTGCCGTGCATTCCCCACCTTCGCATTCCGCTTTTGCAGATCCTATCCAATTCATGCACTTTATCAAGAAGCTTCGGGACCTTTCGGACGGAAAACCGATCGGTTTCAAACTGTGCATCGGTAGAAAGCAGGAGTTTATGGATTTTTGTGAGGCCATGATACATACCGGCATCCGGCCAGATTGGATAACAGTCGATGGGGGAGAGGGTGGTACCGGTGCTGCACCGATGGAATTTTCGAACACTATGGGTATGCCATTGCGCGAAGGCCTGATTTTCGTCTATGACACCTTGGTAGGCTTTGGACTGAAAAAGGATATAAAAATAATCGTTGCGGGAAAAATCATCACCGGTTTCCACATGGCCCGGGCCATTGCCCTAGGTGCGGACGGCTGCAACAGTGGACGCGCCATGATGCTGTCCATCGGCTGTATTCAAGCCTTACAGTGTAATGTTAATACCTGCCCCTCTGGGGTCGCCACCCAAAACAAATCTTTGGTAAAGGGTCTTGTGGTAGCTGATAAGGCGCCACGTGCCAAAAGGTACCATGAGGCTACTATCCATAGTTTTCTAGAATTGATATCCGCCGCTGGCCTCGATAGCCACGAAGATTTGAGACGCGAACACATTAGTAAGCGGGTGGGCATGTACAATGTACAGACCTACGACGAAATCTATCCGTATATGCAAGAAGGCTCTTTATTGGACATAACGGACATCCCCGAAAACTATACCAAATATTTTCAGTTGACCCGGATTATGAAATAGGCTATGTCCCGATCCCCATCTCCTGGTCGAAAAAATTCCACCCATCTTTTGTTGGTTGCCGGTATTCTATGCATAGCCATCAATTTGAGGCCTGCCTTGGCAAGCGTCGGGCCCTTGATAGAGGACATTCGCGATGATACGGGACTGTCTAATGGCTTATTGGGACTTTTGACGACTTTGCCCCTTGTCATGTTCGGGGTGGTATCTACTTTAACCCCTTTGTTTACCAGGCGGTTCGGAATAGGAGGTACTTTATTGGGAGCGATGGCCCTACTGTCGATTGGCATCGGAATACGATCGATATCCTGGGTACCCGCCCTTTATCTAGGCACCTTTTTGTTCGGCATTGCCATTGCTTTCGGGAATGTACTATTACCTAGTTTGACCAAGCGTAACTTCGAATCGAATTCCGGTTTTATTACCAGTCTGTACTCCGCCCTAATGGCCGTGGGCGCCTCATTGGCCGCCGGCGTCAGCGTTCCGTTGGCCCATGATGCGGGATTGGGGTGGCGCGGTTCGCTGGTTGTTTGGTCCATCCTTGCCTTGTTGGCATTTTTTGTTTGGTTGCCGCAAGTGCGCCGCTTGAAGAGGTCAAGGGCAAACCAAGGCTATCTCGAAGCCATGAAAAGTTTGGGCCGATCCACGCTGGCATGGAAAGTAGCCTTGTTCATGGGACTGCAGTCCCTGACGTTTTATGTTATTCTGGCCTGGCTGCCCGCTATTTTACACAGCAGGGGTTTCGATGCCTCATTTTCCGGATGGATGCTCTCCCTATCACAGGCTACGGGCATCCTCGGATCTTTGACCGTGCCCATTATTGCCGGAAAGAAAAGGGACCAGCGCGGCATTGTCTGTTTTTTGCTCGTCGTTGAGGTCATTGGACTGGTCGGCCTGCTACTACCGCACCTCGGATGGGTCGCCTTATGGGTATCATTGATCGGTTTTGTTCTGGGCGGTACCTTCGGATTGGCCCTGCTCTTTATCGTCCTCCGTTCCCATGATGCGGAATCGGCCACGGAACTGTCCGGCTTGGCGCAATCCATCGGTTATCTGGTCGCCGCTACCGGTCCCATCATCTTCGGCAGCATTTTCGATCTCACGGGAAGTTGGACCTATCCGTTGATTCTACTTTTTGTGGTCGCCGCCCTTAAATTGATCATGGGGTTGGGGGCCGGTAAACCGGGTAAAGTCTGAATCGCCCGTCGCCTCCCTATCCCTTCAAGACCAAGACGGGTCTATTTTATCCTATGGTCTAATCCGTCTGTAAAGATGTACCAGAGCCCAAGTGTATCCTTTAACCTACCAAGCTATTTGAACCGTTCCCACGAAAGAAAAAAGGTGTAAAAACTACACCTTTTTTCTTTATCGGACTCCCCAAAAAATGGGATTTTAATTGCTGTTTTTCCAGGTTTCGTAGGCGGAATATTGCTCCTCGGAAAGTATATCTTTCAACTGTCTGTCCCTCTCGTCCGACAAGGTGCCCATCATTTCCCCACTGGGAGTATGATTTTGTTGAGTATAAAAATTTCTGAGGCCGGTTTCGAACTCCTGGATCTGGTCATCGGTCATTTCCAATTCAGAATACATTTCGAGGTAGTTCATGTTTGAGGAGGAGGGAGCGGAAGTGGTCCCGGTGGCGCCAGTGTCATTGGCTTGGGTATCGGCGCCCATAGTATCATCGTTCATTGGCGCCGAATCGGCAGATTCCGTCCCGCGGTCATTGTTCCCATTGTCCATTGAATCGGAGGGCTCGTTCATAGCAGTCTCGCCTTGAGCTTCATCGGTAGCTTGGGCCGACATCTCCTGTTGGTCTTTTTCTAGGTTGGATTGAGTACTTTTCTTAGCACCACAGGAAACGCAGGATAATAGAACGCCTATGGCAATAATCTTGATGCTCGTTTTCATTTTTTTCGTTTTAATTAATAGGTCATTCAAAAAGTCGAATTGGGTTCTGTCATACATAAACTGATAATGAACAACAAAGTACAAATTAAATTCCATATTCCCGAGGTATCCTTCTAATTTCATAATTAAAAGAAAGGAAACCGCATTCCTTCAGTAACTCTCTGCAATTACCTTGCGGGCCAGTTTCTCGCTGGCCGAAAGGGCAAATGGACTTTTACTTTCCTTAAAGGGATTGGGGTCGGGCAGATTTTTTTCATCGATTTGCCGGAAGAGGGCGGGGTGAACGTAATAATTACGGCAGACGCTCGGAGTATTTCCTAATTCGGCGGCGACCATTTTGATGACGATATTGCTGAATTTCTTCCGACTTCCAGCATGGAGCTCTTCCAAAGCCAACGGATAGCATTCTACCGCCAAGCGGTTGGCGGACCAAGTTCGGAAATCCTTGCTTGAAAAATCCTCCCCCATATATTCCGAGATATATTCGTTAACGTCATCGCTATCTACAGCGTGGTATTCTTTCTTTTCATCACGGTAGCGAAATATCTCATATCCCGGCATATCGGCCACCTCCTTCACAAAAGGCACCAGTTCCTCGTCGTCGATATGAACCTCCTGTTCTTTATGGCTCTTTCCTATAAATGAAAGAACAAGCTCATCATCCTCTATGGCCAGATGTTTTCTGCGCAGGGTGGTAAGTCCGTACGAGTCGTTCTGCTTTTTGTACTCCTTGTTGCCAATTCGGATTCCATATTCATCCAATAACAAGATAATCAGGGCCACCAGTTTGTTTTTTCCCCAGCCTTTGGCATTGATATGGGCATGTGCCTTTTTACGCATTTTCGGAAGCCTTTCGGAAAAATCGAGCATCTTCCGGAATTTCTCCTCCTGCTGCCGTTTTTCGTAAATCCGAGTGGTAGATGTACTGTTTCCGATCTTTGGCATCACGCCCGATAGCCTGTATGTGGCCGTCATCGAAACGGCAAATCATCACATCGTGCCACATGGGGGGTATTACCAAGCCTTTCAACCGTTTCAAGCTGGTTTTATCTTTGATCAACTTTCCGTTTTCGTCGTAAAAACTGTAGCCTTTGCCCCTCTTTTTTCGTGAGATGCACATAGCGGAATCGTCGATTTCCCTAATCTTGGTCATAAGTTTACAGCTGTATTGTACAATGTAGGGGATGTTCTATATATTCAACTCACCTTGTTCGCCCATATCTTGCTTTTCCCCCGTAATTGCACCCATTCCCATTTTAAGAAGACTGACCAATTTGCCATTTTTGGCGTCCCAGTAGTGGGCATCTTTGGGCACTACCTTAATCGCTGTCAAATTGGGATCGTTGACCCCATCGAACCAAGCATCGTCCGATTTACCGTAGTATTTTTCCAGAACCGGTCGTTCGGTGGTGGTAAAAGCCTCTCCGAAAATAGTCATAAACTCCATATCACCAGGTTTTGCATATATAAGCTGAATCTCGTTATCGGCGTCGATATATCCGTTATGCTCACTGTTCTTATTGCTCAGGAACCAAATACTACCATCTTCATCGACCTCTTTGGTACTCATGGGGACGATATGCGTAGGTTTGAATCCTAAGTGGGTCTCCATCATGGCAAAATCGATGTTTTCTGCCAGTTCCTTAATCTTGTTCCCGGGCCTTTTCGTTAAATAAATTGTTCTTGCTCATAGTTTTTCAGTTTTTAATTTCGTTAAAAATACCTTTTGCACATTCAAATGATTATCCCTAAAAGTGGATGTTTTAGCTGTATCGAAATGCCACTTGGAGGAGTTCGTCATATTTCTTTATCTTTCGCCTCAGTTACATTCAACTTATAACTTTCGCTCATGGCCTCCGGATTTTTCGCTTTGCTCGACGATATCGCCAGCTTGATGGACGATGTCGGTGCCATGACGAAGATCGCGGGCAAAAAGACAGCCGGTATTCTGGGCGATGATCTGGCCGTTAATGCCGAGAAGGCATCCGGTTTCGTCTCCTCCCGAGAGATTCCCGTGCTTTGGGCCATTACCAAGGGATCACTGCTGAACAAAGTAATTATTTTACCTATCGCCTTTCTACTCAGTGCATTTTTGCCCGTGGCGGTGACAGTGATATTGCTGCTCGGTGGATTGTATCTGGCCTACGAGGGGGCGGAGAAAATCTACGAGTTCTTTGTTCCCCACGCACATACCGAGAAAACGGTAAAAACCGATCTGGGCAAGGAGGAAATTCTGGTCTTGGAAAAAGAAAAAATCAAGGCGGCCATTATGACGGACTTTATCCTTTCCATAGAAATAGTGATTATCGCGCTTGGTACGGTGGTCAAAGAGGATATTTGGAACCAGATCATTGTGGTCTCGGTCATAGCCTTATTGGCGACCGTCGGCGTGTACGGTATTGTAGCCCTAATCGTTCGTATGGATGATTTTGGGGCCAAACTTATCGCCTTGGATGATAAGGAGGATAGCTTCTCGGATAAAATCGGACATTTTTTGGTCAAGGCACTTCCCAAAGTGGTCAAAAGCCTTTCCGTCATCGGTACAATCGCCCTTCTCTTGGTGGCAGGCGGCATTTTTTTACATAATCTTGATTTCCTACATCATTGGCTGCGCACGCTGCCAGCTATTCTGGGAGAGTTTTTGACGGGTCTCGTCGTCGGGTTTGCCTGTTTGCCCCTCGTAAACGGCGCAAAGAAAATTTGGAAAAAAATCAAGCGGTAAAAAAAATGCCCACAATCTATAATTGTGGGCATTTTTTAGAATTCCAAAAAAAACTTACATCTTATCGATTTCGTCTTTCAGCTGCTCTTTGGATTTTCCGGTCTTTTCTTGTAACCTTCCAAGCATTTCATCGAATTTTCCTTCGCTATAGGTAACATCGTCATCCGTTACGTCACCATATTTTTGCTTAAACTTGCCTTTAACCTGTTTCCATTTGCCTTCTAATTGATCATTGTTCATAATAGGATATTTTATCGTTAATTATTCATTTAAACTTCTCAGCAAATTAGAGGATACTTTACCCTTACTTTGCCCCAAAGGCATTAAATTTTAATCCATTTATTTGTTTTTTCCATGGGTGAAGATCAGCGCTGCATAGCCGGGGAGACTAAAAGTACCGCTAACTGATAGGTCGTCATAGAATTCATTCTCCGTTTCAAATCCGATAACCTTACTATTCTCGTACGAGTCCCCATAATCGGAGGAGCTGCTGTTGAAAATAAGCTCCCATCTACCCTGAGCGGGAAATCCGATGGTATATTGGTCATAACTTGTATTGGAAAAATTGAGCACCACTACCAATTTCTGCTCTGGATGATCATCATGAATCCTTTCATAGGCTAGGATCTGATTGTCTTGATTGAAATGTAGAAAACTGATTTTCTGTCCCTGTAGTCCTGCCATCTGGGAATCCTCCGATGTTCTATAACCTATCAGGTCCTTAAAGAGCATGTTATATGCTTCTATGTCATGGGTGGGAATCGGGTACAAAAAAGCGGTTCCTTTTCAAAAGGAACCGCTGTCTTACGGTATTGTTAGGATAGTAAGGTTACATGGAGGTAGCTGGCTCCGAGGTCTGCGCCTCGGCTTCTGAACTTGCCTTTCTTTTACGCACCCAGAACCACAGGATGATAAACAGTACGATAAGTATAGCGGGAAAGAGGGTCATCGTTTCCAGCGTGTTCTGCCCGGCGACCAATTCGAGTTCATCACCGGTAAGGCCCTGTGCCGCAGCTTCCGCTTGATCGGTATCGATCCATCCTCCTATTATAGGTTGCCAGATCGAAGTGGAGAGCATGCCCACGCCTCCCATAATGGAAAGGCCTAAGGCCCCACTTTTGGGTATTTTATCGGCAACAAATCCGAGCATATTAGGCCAGAAGTAGGCGACTCCGAGTGCAAAAAACACTGCCGCCACATAGGCCATGGCGCCTGTTTGGGTACTAAAAAGATAAATACCGATGGTGGCCAGTACCGATCCGCCCAAAAGTACCCCGGTCTGGTCGAACTTGGCGACAACATTTCCCCCGAAATATCGGGCAACGGCCATCAGACCGGTTACCAAGGCCAAGATTAACATGGGCTCGGCCCCGCTTTTAGCCAAGATGAGGCCCACCCACTGTTGCGGGCCGAATTCGCTTATAGCGGTTATGGCCATACAACAGAACATAAACAGGAACAAGGGGGATCCCATGGCCTTAAAATTACTGGATAGGGTAGCGGCTTCGTCCACCTTCGCTTTGGGCCACGATTGGCCAAAGAAAAGAATGGCGTATATAACGGTAGGAATCATGATGACCCATATTTGGCTTTCCCAACTCAATCCGCCATCGGTCATGAATTTGGAGATAAGGCTACCAATAACGATACCACCGGGAAACCACATGTGAAAACGGTTCAACATCGTGCTCATGCGATTGCCCTTATAGGCATCGGCGATCTGCGGGTTACAGGCCGCTTCGGTACAGCCGTTGCCCAGACCAATAAGGAAGGTAGAAATCAATAGGCCATAATAACTACCGGCATAGATGGTCATAAGGATTCCAACGGCATGCGCAAAAAAGGCAAATTGCATAATGGCCTTTCCGCCGACTTTATTGTAAATGAGTCCGCCAATCACCATAGCAATTGGAAATCCAAAGAACCACATGGAGTTGATAAAGCCCAATTGTTCAGCCGATAGACTGAGTTCTTCCCCTAATTGGGGCAGGATCCCTGCCCGTATACTAAACGAGAACGCCGTAGTAATAAGTGCGAAACAACTGGCGTAAAAAAGTCGATTCGCGTTAGGTGCCATTACATTTGTGGATGATTCCATGGATATTGGTTTAGGAGGTTAAAGATAAATTTTTATAAATATAAATTAATTTAAATGTGATTTTTAAGAAATTCGTAATAAAAAATCATTCAAAAAATTATGAATGGGGTGTATGTTCGGATATCACCCTGTGAAATAGGTCAGTACCGAAACCACGACGACGACCAGTATAACGGAAAATAGGATATCGACCCAGGAATAGCTGCCCACTGCCTCTTTTTTCTGTTCAGGGGTCAGGGTATCGAATGCCAGACCTTTGATAGTCGCATAATCGGGAGCCGCCGTAGCGAAACTGGTGCCGATACAGACGATTACCGAAAATAGGAACATAAAAATGGCCATGTGCGCAAAATTGATGGTCGCAAAGTCATAGGCGATGCCCGACAGATCGGCTTTACGTATTTCAGCGGTTATCCTTAAGGCGGCCAAGATCAGCCCAGAAAACAACGTGACGATAGCGGCCTGAGAGTTTACCCGCTTCCAAAGAATCCCTAAAAGGAATACGGCGGTAATAGGCGGCGCTATATACGATTGTACGCTTTGCAGATACTGATAGAGCACGCCCCCGCCAATCTTGTCCATAATGGGAATCCATATTATACCCAACACGACCACTAAAGAAGTCGCCACCCGACCTATGTTCAACAATCTTTTTTCAGGGGTATCGGGACGCAATTTTTTATAGATGTCCATAGTAAATATGGTGGAGCAGGAATTGAATACCGAGGCCAGGGAACTCATCAGGGCCGCCATTAATCCTCCCGCGACCAAGCCTTTTAGCCCGGTGGGCAACAAGGTCTTGACCAATATGGGAAAGACCTCGTCCGATTTGTCATAGGTCAGCACGCCCTGTTTGGCCAGCGCAAAGGCGATGATACCGGGAATCAAAAAAATAAATATGGGTAGAATCTTGAGGTACGCGCCGAAAATGGCACCACGCCTTCCTATTTTAATATTCTGGGCGGCTAGGGTCCGCTGCACGATGTACTGGTCGGTACACCAATACCAGATACCTACGATGGTGCCGCCGAAGAGGAGTCCCGTCCACGGAAACTCGGGGTCTGACATCGGCCGCCACATGTTAAAGTGGGCCGATCCGGCGGTGGCCCGCAGTTCTTCCCAGCCACCCACCTGTTCAAGTCCCAGATAGGTGATAATCACGGAACCCGCGATCAGTACTACGGTCTGTAGGGTCTCGGTATAGATAACCGCCTTCATGCCCCCGATGATGGTATAGGCACCCGTAAATACCACGATCCCGATGGCTCCGTACCAGAAGGGGATGCCCAACAGCTCGGAAACGACGATGCCCCCGGCATAAATGGTTACCGAAACCTTGGTAATGACATAGCCTACCAAGGAAAAAACGGAAAGGAACCACCGCGATCGGCTATCAAAGCGTTTTTCGAGGAATTCAGGCATGGTAAATACCTTGCTGCGCATGTAAAATGGGAGAAAAAGCCATCCCAAAAGAAGAACGATCCAAGCGTGCAGCTCATAGTGCGCCATGGGCATGCCCGATTCCGCACCGGTTCCCGCCAGGCCTACGACATGTTCCGAACCGATATTGGAAGCAAAGATGGAGGCGCCGATTACAAACCAGCCTACGTTTCTACCCGCCAAAAAATAGTCCGCGGTATCTTTGTTCTTTTGGAGGATGACCCAGAGGGCGACCCCGATCAGGGCCAGAAAATAAGCGCCAAGCACTATCCAGTCCATGCGCTCCAGTACCGTTTCCATACAATCTTGATTGGTTGATGGAGCCTGCCTCGAAACAGGATCTCCAGCGATAAATGTAGGGTTAAAATCGTTTTTTGGCAATTTTTTAATCCGTGGATTTTTAAAATCCTAAATGGTACAAGCATTATATGCGATATTATTTTTATATTCACCTCCGTTAAATAGATAGGAATCGAATAATGTAACACACAAGTAAAATGAAAAAAGACAATTCCAACCCCGGCAATAAAAAAAATAATCGAAGGGATTTCGTTAAAAACACTGCCCTGTTTACTGGTGGCGCTATGTTGGTGCCCAATCTACAAATGCAGGGCATGTTCAATGTGGCCAATGACAAAAAACTGAAAATCGCCTTGGTGGGCTGTGGTGGTCGGGGCACCGGTGCCGCGGTACAGGCCCTCAGTGCAGATGATAATGTGGAGTTGGTAGCCATGGCCGATGCCTTCGAAGATAGGTTGAAAAGCAGCCTGATGAACATCTCCAAGGAGATGGGAGAGACCAAAAAAGTAAATGTCAAGGACGAAAATCAGTTCGTCGGCTTCGATGCGGCCAAAAAGGCAATGGATATGGCCGATGTAGTTATTTTAGCGACTCCCCCAGGTTTTCGTCCCCAGCATTTTGAGTACGCCGTCAACAGCGGCAAGCAAATTTTTATGGAGAAACCGGTCGCTACCGATGCGCCGGGAGTACGGAAAGTGCTGGCTGCCGCCAAAAAGGCCAAGGAAAACAAACTGAACGTGGTGGTAGGCCTGCAAAGGCACTATCAAGATAGTTATCTGGCCGCTATCGAGCAGCTAAAGAAGGATGCCATCGGTAAAATTGTATCGGGACAGGTCTATTGGGACAGTGCCGGGGTATGGACACGCGAGAGGCAGCCCAATCAGAGCGAACTGGAATTCCAGATGCGCAACTGGTACTATTTCAACTGGTTGTGTGGCGACCATATCTTGGAGCAGCATATTCACAACATCGATGTGGCCAACTGGTTTTTAGGCGAGTACCCCTCTTCCGCACAGGGAATGGGCGGTAGGGAAGTACGCACAGGACCTAACCATGGCGAGATTTTCGATCACCATTTTGTAGAGTTCACCTATCCCAGTGGTGCAGTGATTGCCAGCCAGTGCCGTCATCAACCCGAGACCATGAGCCGGGTCGCGGAATTTTTTCAGGGCACCAAAGGCACGATTTCCACTGAAGGCGACAATGCCACACTGAAAGATTGGGACGGAAAAACCATTTTTGAGCATAGGGGTAAAGACGACCCTAACCCCTACCAAGTAGAGCATATCAAACTTTTTGAGTCCATCCGCAACGGCGGCGTTCTCGCCAATGCCGAATACGGCGCAAAAAGTACGATGAGTGCGATTCTCGGAAGAATGGCCACCTATTCCGGCAAGGTCATTAAATGGGACGAGGCCCTGCAATCGGACCACGACCTGGCGCCGGACGATCTGACATGGGATTCCCCAGCCCCCGTTCAGCCCATGGCCGACGGTACCTATAAGATTCCGACCCCGGGCCAAACGGAGGTTATTTAGAAGGTATATAGGGAGCTGGATAGACCGTGAGGTCCGTTTCCTTGTAAAGTCGAACTGCTACCGGCATGTAAGCCGGTAGTAGTTCGATTTTTTCGATATATTCGTTACTGAACTCTTTTTGGTTTTTCATTAAGAACCGAACCCGCCGGCCGCCGGCCAAATAGAAAATTTGTAGCTATAGAGAAAAACGCAAGACGAATACATTGGCTATATTTGCTATTCAAATGCCCAAAGATAGCCATGTACAAAAGTATCCGAATTTTTACGATTCTCTCCGTTTTCGTTTTTTTAATGGGATGTAAGGAGGAAAAAAAGACTAAGCCAGCCTCAAAGGAAACATCCCAGACTGCTACTAAACCGGAAGCATCCGCTCAGGATACGACCGTCATAAAGGAAAAACCGGAAGATGTCGAAACCCCGGACGGAATGGCCTGGATTCCCGGTGCCGTTATCGAGGAAGGGGCCGTGCCCCAAGACCCCATGGCCATGGAGCACGAGAAGCCCGCCCATAAGGTAGCGGTGGACGGTTTTTTTATGGACATTACCGAAGTCACCAACGCCGAATTTAAAAGATTCGTCGATGATACGGGATATAAAACGGTCGCGGAGCGGGAAATCGATTGGGAGGAAATGAAAAAGCAACTTCCCGAAGGCACTCCCAAACCCCCTGACAGCATCATGCAACCCGGTTCGCTTACCTTTAAGAAAGCGAAAAGTTCCGTTCCCAACCTCTATGATTTTTCCCAGTGGTGGGAGTGGACCATCGGTGCCAACTGGAAACATCCGGACGGCCCCGAAAGTTCATTGGTGGGTAGGGAGGACCAACCGGTCGTCCACATTGCCTACGAAGATGCCCTGGCATACTGCGAATGGGCCGGAAGGCGCTTGCCCACCGAAGCGGAATGGGAGCGGGCGGCACGAGGCAATCATTCCGGTAGCCTGTACTTTTGGGGAGACGATGCCTCCGCCCTATCCCATAAAGCCAACACCTGGGAGGGGGAGTTTCCCGTCACTAATACCCAAACGGACGGCTTTGGCGAACGTGCCCCTGTAAAATCCTACCCGCCCAACGATTTCGGTCTCTACGACATGGCCGGTAATGTTTGGGAGTGGACCGACGATTGGTACAACACCGATTATTACCGGGAGGTAGCCGACCGGAATACCCTCCTAAAAAATCCTAAAGGGGCGGATACGCCCTACAACGCGAGAGATCCGTATGCCAGGGAAAAGGTGATGAAGGGCGGATCGTTTTTATGCAATGCTTCCTACTGCGCCAGCTATCGTATATCGGCACGGATGGCCACGAGTCTGGATTCTTCCTTGGAACATTTGGGATTTCGTACGGTGGCGACGGTCGATATGGTCCGTAACAACTAATTTTCTCCCCCTATGGAATTCCTTAACAACTTTGCCCCGGAACTGACCATTGCATCCCCAGGAAGGATCAACTTGATAGGCGAGCATACCGATTACAATATGGGCTATGTATTGCCCACGGCCATCGAAAAAAGGATTGTGTTCCAGTTTCAAAGGAACGGTTCCGATTCCCAAGGCAGGGTGTATAGCAAAACCTATGATAGGGGATTTGAATTTGATTTGAACGCCATCGCCAGAAGTGAAGTGGAATGGGAAAATTATATTTTGGGGGTGTTGAACGAAATTTCCGAACGCACGGCCAAGGTAAGGGGATTTGATTGTATTCTACAAAGCGATCTGCCTACAGGCTCAGGTCTGAGCTCTTCGGCCGCTCTGGAATGCGGACTCGCCTTCGGCCTCAACGAATTATTCGATTTGGGCCTTTCAAAACTGGAGATGGTACAGCTATCACAGACCGCCGAACATACCTATGTAGGTACGCAATGTGGAATAATGGACCAATTTGCTTCGGTGATGAGCGAGTCCGGTCATGTTATCTTACTGGACTGTAAATCATTGGATTACCAAACCATCCCCATCGATTTGCATCCATATAAAATCATCCTCTTGAACACCAAGGTATCCCACAATTTGGCGTCCAGTGAATACAACACCCGAAAGCGGGAATGTGAGGAAGGGGTGGAAATTATCCAGAGAAAACATCCCAAGGTACAATCATTAAGGGACGTTACCGATGAAATGCTGAAGGCTTGCCAACCGGAAATGAACCGGACCGTATTCAATCGGTGCCGCTTCATAGTCGCTGAAAACAAAAGGGTACTCGAAATGGCCAGTGCCCTCAAGGAAAAAGATTTGGTAACAGCCGGGCAGCTTCTATACGCTGCCCATCACGGCATCAGTACATTGTACGAGGTGAGCTGCCCCGAATCCGATTTTTTGGTAGATTACTCAAAGGATAATTCGGCCGTATTGGGTGCCCGCCAGACCGGCGGCGGGTTTGGCGGGTGTACCTTGAACATCGTTCATGAAGGAGAGGCCGAGGCCTTTATAGAAAATGCCGCGAAAGCCTACAAAAGGGAATTCGATATTGATCTTGGTGCTTTTGAGGTCAGGCCTAGCGGAGGAACATCGGTGGTAACCCCTTAAATTCCTTCCGAATCGGAAGAGGAATTCAAGAGGGCTTCCTCGAGCAGGGTTTTCTTGTTCCTGCTCAAGGGAATTTTATGTCCCTCCACCTCGACTTGCGAACCGCTAAATTTCTCCACCTTTTCCAGATTCACGATATAGGATTTATGTATGCGCATAAAAGTCTCGTGCGGTAATTCTTCCAGAAAGGCCTTCATGGTCGATAGTACCATAATCTCGCTGCCATCGGAAACTATCTTGATATAATCGCCCAGGCCCTCTACCCATTGAATGTCGTTGATGGGCAGCTTTATTTTTTTAAGTTTGCTGGTGACAACGACAAATGCGTGGTCAGAGGTTTCGGCATGGATATCACTGCTTTTGGCCAAGGCCTTTTTGACCGAGGTATTAAAACGTTCAGCGGTAATAGGTTTGAGTAGATAATCGGTAACGTCGTAGTCGAAGGCCCGCATGGCATAATCGGCCTTACCGGTTATAAGAATAATCTGTGGCCGTTCTATAAGGGATTCTATAAAATCGAAACCGTTGAGGATCGGCATCTCGATGTCAAGAAAAACGAGGTCGATTCTTTTTTCTTTCATATCGATACGGGCTTCGATACCGTTCTTATAATCGGCAATCAAGTCGAGGCTCCCATGTTTGCGTATCATTTCGACCATCGTAGTACGCTGCAACTTCGAATCGTCTATTACAATGGTTTTCAATATTCGGGGTTTCATTAATCTATAGTATGTCTTCCCAGACCGACCAGCCTGTGAACCAAAGATAAAAGATATTATCCTTATGAAGAAAAATCGACCGTGAATTGTAGGTTTTTTAAATCTGAACTACTTATGATACCATTCCTAGGACGTCCATAAATCTTGCCTTTCTTTTCCGGCTCAACGGCATTTGTTTACCGCAGACCTGTACGATCGTGTTGTTGAAGCTCTCGATACGATTGAGGTTGATGATGTACGATTTGTGGATTCTAATGAAATGCTCCTCCGGCAATTGCTGTTCGAAAGCTTTCATAGAGGTTAGAACGAGAATATTCTTTCTTTCGGTAATCAGTTTTACATAATCGCCCAAAGCTTCGATCCATCTGATATCCTTATAATCTACCCTTACTTTTCGGAAATTGCTCTTTACATAAATATGTGCTTCTTCTTCAGTTTCGCTCGCTGCCCCCGTATTTCGAAGTACTTTTTTGATCGCCATATCGAACCGTTGCGCCGAAATAGGTTTGAGCAGGTAATCGGTGACGTCGTAATCATAGGCTTTTAGAGCATGTTCGGACTTTGCACTGACTATGATGATCTGGGGCCTGTGCTTAAAAGATTCCAAGAGGTCGAACCCGTCAACAAAAGGCATCTCGACATCCAAAAAGATCAGGTCTGCATTTTTCTCACAGCCGTTGTTTTTCGCTTCGATACCATTGCCATATACTCCTTCTAGAACTAGATTGCGATGTTTTTCAATAAGCTTTTTCAGAAGAACCCGGTGTGTTTCGGAATCATCTATAACAACGCTTTTTAATTTGGTGTTTTCCATATCGGGCCTCGTCTTTATGAATACTTACGAAGTAAAAATCGAAAGGTTTAGTTTTTACGGATATTTCTGTCTTTATGGTATGGCTTAAAGAGGTTTTATAGGGGCCAACGTAAAATCTTGTAAGGATTTGCCGTAGATGATGACTAATTATAGTGACGTTTTTGGCGCCTCACCCCTTGAAAAAATACCTACGTCAAGATTCCAAAAAGGCTTCTTGGAGATGCCCAAAATAACTTTTTATAACTTTGCGAATGCATTTTTTTTAAAAGGGCTATTTTTGCCCCTATAATTTTAAGGAGGAATTGATTATGGCAGACAAGACCGAACGATTGAAAACGATGATAATTGGATCCGGCCCGGCGGGATATACCGCGGCGATTTATGCCGCTAGGGCGGATATGAAACCCGTTGTATATACCGGGTTGGAACCGGGAGGACAGTTGACTACCACTACCGAAGTAGATAACTTTCCCGGGTATCCCGAGGGCATCGACGGACCTACCATGATGGTCCAGTTGCAGCAGCAGGCCGAACGTTTTGGTACCGATGTACGTATGGGAAGGGCTACCGCGGTCGAATTGAGTGATGAGGTAGGTGGAATCCATAAGGTTACCATAGATGAGGACAAGGTGGTCGAGGCCGAAACCATTATCATCTCTACCGGTGCCACGGCTAAATACCTGAATATACCGAGCGAACAACGACTGCGTGGCGGGGGGGTTTCTGCCTGTGCCGTATGTGACGGATTTTTTTACAAGGGGCAGGATGTGGCCATTGTAGGGGGTGGCGATACGGCCGCCGAAGAGGCTTCTTATCTAGCGAATATCTGTAATAAGGTCACGATGCTGGTTCGCAAAGATCATATGCGGGCTTCAAAGGCCATGCAGCATCGGGTGGAAAGTTTGGAGAACCTCGAGATCCGCTACGAATCGGAAGTTGATGAGGTGTTGGGCGATCAGGTGGTCGAAGGCCTGCGCATCGTGAACAACCAGACCGGTAAAAAAGAGGAGATCGCTGTAACGGGACTCTTCATTGCCATAGGGCACAAACCGAATACGGATATTTTTAAGGGCCAGTTGGATATGGACGAGACCGGATATATCATCACTAAAGGAAAGTCGACCAGGACCAACAAACCTGGCGTTTTCGCCAGTGGTGACGCTCAGGATAAAATTTACCGGCAAGCCGTTACGGCCGCCGGTACGGGCTGTAAGGCGGCACTCGATGCGGAGCGCTATCTGGCGACCATCGAGGCGGCACCCGAAGAAGTGGTGTAAAATGCAGGAAAGATGAAGTTAAAGCCCCGATAGTTTCCCCTATCGGGGCTTTTTTATGGGACGACCTTCTAATGTTAGTTTAACATCGTACTAGTCGATACGTATGTAATTCTCCGAGGAGATGGGGTTACCCTCATCATCGATAAATATTTGGCTATACCTTTCCTTATCCATTTCAAGCTTCATCTTCCATTCCATATTGGCGTTGGCGATCTTTCGCATCGAGGCGGACATATATTCCAGGATTTCGGTCAAGGTGGTATCGGTGGTGATGTAGGATCCATAGCCGAACCATTCAACTGAATCCGTCGGTACATAGCGCGTCCACATCACTTTTCCGTTGTAGTACATTTTGATCTGGCGGTATCCCTCCTCCAGGGGTATGGTATCCGAAACTTTGCCCCCATCGTAGTTGTAATTGCTGATCATTTTCCAAGTGCCTTCAATGGAGTCCGCCGATGGATCGCTCCTAGAGGAATTAGAAGCTTTGCTGGTGGAACATCGGGTGACGGCCATTAAGGTAAGTATTACGAAAACTACTCTAAGTACATTTTTCATGATATGGTTTTTTTGAGGTTCCCAAATAAGTAATATTGTATTAAATTACGATTTATTTCGAAAGAATATTAATTTTTGATATAATTATTTGTGCTACTTTCAACTTTAAAATGTACGGACTAAAAGGAACGAATTTCATGCCCATGACCTTAGGCCAAGGGCTATGGGACCCAGAAACGCATACAGTTGTTCGTGCGCTACAACACCGCCCTCTTTCTTAATCCGGAATAATTTGTCGATTGGTGAAGATTATGGCTTCAGACCCGCTGTTCATTAAGCAGATCGGTCAGCCGTACAATATCATGGTCCCGATGATGGGCACTGAGTACAAGTCTGCTCATAATGTGCGAAGTATCGTCGGGATAGGGGAAATGGGTCAGCACAACGCCTTTCTGTTTCAGAAACTCGGTCAACTGAACATCCGAAAAGCTAAAAGCGGGATGGTTTTCCATACCAATGAATTTCTTCGGATTTTGGAGATTATTCCAAAATAAGGCGATATGGCTTTGCAGTCTATCCCTCTTTTTCGAATACAGCGTTTCGGCATCCATAAGAGTTTCCAGGGCCGCTGGTGCAGCGGGACTCGCGCCGCCAAAAAAGGAGGTATCCATCAGCTCCGTTATCCGTTTATTTCGGCCGAAAACTGCTCCCGCCTGTATTCCAAAACCTTTTCCCAGCGAACAACATACCAATAGTTCCTTGAGCGGTAACCGGGAGAGCAATCCGTAAACCCCGCCTCCGTTGTGGCCCACGATACCAATGCCGTGCGAATCGTCGACCACCAGAATAATTTCCTCCAAGGGCAATAATTTCAAGGGCTGAAAATTCGGATAGTTGCAGCCGGAAAAATCGATGGAATCCAAAAAGACAACAGGAACCGCTTTTCCGTTCTGGGATTGTAAATGTTCCCTGACAGCGATGTTGAGAGCCGTAAAGGTGGTATAGCATTTGGTCCGCACCGGATACATGGCGGAATGGGCATGGGGCGCGTAGAAAAAACGGTGGGTCTTGGTATTAAGCGTCTGTGCGACCCATTGGCCGGCCAGATAGCCGGAAGAGACGGTCGCACAAGCCTCTGCACCTATTTGATGTGCTAAATAGCGCTCCGTTCTGTCGAATATGGACATGCGTATATTCGATTTTCTTGACGCACTATAGTTAGTACCGTATTTTTTGATGTTTTCGATAAACAAGTTTTGAAAGGCTTCGTCGGTCTGTAGCCCCAGATAGGCAGTACCCCCAAAATAGAGGTGTTTTTTGCCTTCGATAATAATCTCTCGGCCTGGAAAGGTATCGATATACTGTGCCATTATCTCAAAGTTACCCCGCTTCCCCCCAAGGTGGGGAAAATCAATTTACCACCTTCCAAAATTTCAATTCCGTCGGCGATATCTTCTTTTAACAAAAGCGGCCCATCCATGTCCACATAATCCAGCTGGGGCAGGAGTTGTGCAATGGCCGAAATGCCTACGGTGGATTCCGTCATGCAGCCGACCATGGTTTTTAACCCGAGTTCCTTCGCTCTTTTAATCATGCGCAGGGCAGGGGTGAGGCCCCCACATTTTGTCAGTTTGATGTTGACGCCGTTGAAGTGATGGGCGCATTTTTCGACATCCTCTTCCATGAGACAGCTTTCATCGGCAATCACGGGCAGGACGCTGTGGTGCATCACTTTTTCCATCCCATGCCAGTCATCGGCTCTTAAAGGTTGCTCCAGAAATTCCACTCCCAAATCTTTGAGCAACGGGGCATTTTCAACGGTTTCCTTGGCGGACCAAGCGCAATTGGCATCGATTCGGAATACCGAGTCCGTATGTTTTCGGAGTTCCCTCACAATGGCAACATCTTCTGGAGTACCCAGCTTTATTTTGTAGATGGGCCAAGGGGTTTCCTGCATTTTGGCCCGCATTTTTTCAACGGAGGCGATACCAATGGTGTAGTTGGTGATGGGATAGTTTTCAAGGGTGGTTCCCCAGATTTCGTAAAGCGGTTTGCCCAAAAGTTTCCCGTAAAGATCATGGGCGGCCAGATCCAGTGCGCAGAGAGCAAAGTTGGATACGTCTTTTTGTGCCAAAAAACTATGGAAGTCCCCCGGTTTTTCGAATGCAAAAGTTTCAACTTCTTTACGGATGCTCTCGATCTCTTCGGTCAAGCTTGGCAGGGTCACTTGGTAATAGGGGTTTGAAGTGGTTTCCCCGTATCCGGTATGGCCATCTAAGGAAAGTGAGACAATCAAGGTATCCTGAAAATCGTGGGATTCTCGCGAAATGCTAAACCTATGTTTTAGGGGAAGGATGTATTTTTTAAGCCTTAACTGCATTGAAATATGTTTTCGCTAAGGTACAAAAGACCTGACAGGTTTTGAAAGCCCGTCAGGTCTTATGCTGGAGTGATTGCGGTTCAAAACGGTTTTTTCGGTTTTTACCGATCCATCATAATGGATTAACGCTGCCCGAAAACGATTTCTTCTTTTGTACTTTGGGTTGCCCCGAATAGCCTATGTTACCGCCGCTGTTCGCATCGGCGGTCAGCGATTCCGAAACTTGAATTTTAAGGTTGCCACCGCTACTGGCATCGGCCGTGCAAGTCTTTGTTTTCAGGTCTTTTGCATTGATATTGCCCCCGCTGCTGACGTCAACTTGGGCATGGTCGGTTTCGCCTGTAATGTTGAGATTCGCCCCACTGCTGGCATCTATTTCGATATCATTGGCAGTCAGTACCAACTGTAGCAAAGCCCCGCTGCTTCCGTCAATTTCGAGTTTATCAGCCTCAATGGTATTTTCCGTGCGCAATTGGGCACCGCTCGAACTTTGTAAGGCCGTTACCTCGGGCAGGGAAACATGAATTTCCTTGGTAGCATTCCCGATATTCTCACGGGTATGAACGCGTAGCCTACCGTTTTTGATGTCCGTGGCAATCAGATCGATGACATTTTCATCGGCTTCGACCTCGATGTTAAAATCGTCGGCTTGGGTGACAAAGACCATGAGGCCTTCGGAGGCGGAGACCTCGGTAAACTCCTCGGCTACTTTTCGGGTTTCGGACACTACCTTCCCGTTGCCTTTTTTTCCCGTTCCGAAGTCCCCGATGTTGATATCGAATCCGCAGGAGGATAATAAAAAAGCTACCAATGCGGCTACTGCAATTCTTACTAAAGTGGTCATGACTGTTGTTTTAGGCTGAACGCGATTCAGTATGTGCCGAATTTTGCCCAGAATTGATTAATGATTGTTTTAAGATTGATGTAAAAGTGTTTATTATGATAATCGTTCACTAGTTTTTTTGATTGAACTGTCAGATTTTGTAGCTGAATCGTGTTCGAGTTCTTAATGGCGCTCATACAAACAACGGTCTCTGCTAGTTAATAGAATCCTCATCTTGCTGTAGATCAACATTCACGCCATCCCGATTGATATTGATTTCGTTAGCCTCATCGTTCCCCTTCTCCTTGGAGTTTAGCTTCACGCCATCCTTGTCAACTTTAAGTTTAAATGAGTCGCCATCCTCTTTCATATCGATATCCACACCATCCTCATTGATTATTATCTTGTTCTTCGCGTCATCCTCTTTTTCAAGTTCGGGACATTCCTGACATTTTAGCTCGCCGTCGTCCCCCATTTTCCAAATAAAATCCTTTAGATCACATCCTTCCAAATCCCTATCGTTTTTAAAATGGAAGCGCCAGCAGCGGTAGTCGGATCCATTGCGAAAATGGAGCAGCGTGCCTTGGGGAAGCATAAGATTGATGCGTACCTCTTGATTCATCATTTTGTTTTCTCGGGCGGTGGTGATAAAATCGTTCAAGAACAGCGTATTGTCTTCCACCATATAATCATACACAACCGCCGTTGCCAGTTCCTCGGCCCTGTCGAAGGATGATCCGTCGGATTCCTTGATGATTTCGATCCGGGCCATGGTATCGGGAGATTTTTCAAGGTAAATATCGACATCATCGAGAACGATTACCTCTTCGCCTGCTTCGTTGCGGCTGATAGTGCGTCCATCGCCCAATTTTACGGTCTTTTTATTTCTGTATGCTCGGTCGTATGAGGCGATGTCGATTTCTAAGGTATCAGTCAGGTCCTGAAAAGGAAGATCTTTTTTGACCTCCACGGCATCGGAATAGGCGCGTGCGGTAGCCTGCCGGATACCGAAGACTATGAGCAGAATAATGGATATCAACCACAGCCCCAGCAAAGAGAATTTGGCAATGCTTCCGATGGATTTCAGATTGTTCACCAAAATTTTGAGTCCCAAGTACAGCAGGAAGAAAAATGGAATACCGATGGCGAAAAAGCCCAATAAGGATACGAACCAGACGGGCATATTGCTAGCATCTACAATATGATACAGATTAAGGCCGGGGATATTCACCGCATCGGCGATACCTACCGTAATCATCCCGATAAAAAGACCGATGATGGTTGAAGCCCCGATGATGATCAACAGGATGCCGATGAACTTACCGAATACCTTAAAAAGGAATAAGATGACATCGCCCACGGTATCAAAGAAAGTCTTACCACTGCTTTTAACCTTGTTCCCGACTCCTTCGTAATCGACGTTCTTAATTTTTTGGGCAACATCATCAAAGCCCTCTTTGACCTTGCGTTCTATATTGCTGATGTTGACATCCTCCCCCCGCATATCGAGTTTTTGGGAGGTAGTTATCGCTTCGGGTACCAAAAGCCATAGTAGGCCATAGAGCAACAGAAAACCACCACTGGATCCGATGATTAGAATGATCCATATAAGCCGTATCCACAGAGGGTCGATATTGAAGTAATGGCCGAGGCCGGAAGAAACGCCCGCCACGTATTTGTGTTCGGTATCGCGATAGAATTTTTTCGATCTTTTAGGTTCCGAGCTGCGTGGGTTTGCTTTGGGTTCGTCCTCAAAAATATCCTCGTCAACGATATAATCTTCGGGCTGCCCCATAATAGCGATAACCTCGTCCACTTCCTTTTGGGTAATGACCTGCCGTTCGTTTTCAAGTTTCTCATAAAAAAGTTCGGCGATGCGGGCCTCGATATCGGCCAAGATCTCATCGCTTCCGGTAGTGTTCGCAAAAGAACGTTTTACGGATTCCAGATAGCGTTGCATTCTAAGATATGCCCCTTCATCGATGTGAAAGAGCCTATTGGCGAGGTTAATGTTTACTGTCTTGTTCATTTTTTTGATGGTTTTGTCCGAGCTTGACGCACTATAGTGGTGGCAGTGCGTTGAACATGGATATTCGTTTTTTGATGTTCCGTTTTAATTTTAGTTCTGCGTCACTAGATTGGTAGCCGTTCTCAGCTCGTCCCAAGTGGTGTCCAGTTCCTTTAGAAAGAGGATACCGGTTTCCGTCAGGGCATAGTATTTTCGCGGCGGACCCGAAGTGGATTCCTCCCAGCGGTAGCTGAGCAGGCCTGCATTTTTCAATCGGGTCAAGAGAGGATAAATAGTACCCTCGACCACGAGCATTTTGGCGCCCTTCAGAGTATCCAGTATTTCGGAGGCATATTTGTCCTTCCCATTCAGAATGGATAGGATGCAATATTCCAGCACTCCTTTCCGCATTTGTGCCTTTGTGTTTTCTACATTCATAATTTCTTTTTTCTTTTTATGCAGTTCAGCTGACCTGCTTGCTGGCAGGCAGATGGGGGGAACGCGGTTTTTGTTTTGTGCTTTCGGTCTGCATAGATTGACGGTTCGTTTTTTGTTCCGATTGATGTCGGATGATGGATAAACTCCTGTTGTATTTCAAGGATGTGATGAGTATCCTTGGCGTTAAATGTTGATTACGGATAACGAGTTATTGATTGTGGATTTCACGTCCGGTGTGGGACTTAACAAACTTTTGCTTATTTCTTACTAGTTCATGATTTGATAAAATTTATGGTTATTGGATATTCGAATAGCTTCCCCTCGTTCGTTCGGATAGTCGCCAAAATGGTAAAGACTATATTCACAATAAATAATGCGCCCTGAACTAATCCTGCGATGCCCATTGGCAACAGCCAGGAGCCAAAATTAAAGTCGTCATTATGGAAGTGGATATCCTGATGGTTGAAATCGTTTAGGCTGTCAAATCCCAAAAATCCGAGGTCGAAAAGGTCGGGAAAGAATCCGATAAAAAAAGGGATGCTTATCATGCCAAGAACGATGGAGTAGAGTAGCAGACTAATCTGAAAGTTCAAGGCCTGCTTTCCACTGTAATCCACCAAGGGGTACTCCCGCTTATTGGCCATCCATAGCACCAGTGGTATTATAAAATTTGCGAAGGGTATGAAGAACTTCGAAAAGGTGGAAGCATGGATGGCCGCCGCTAAATTCCGTTCATGTTTTGTCAAGGTAGTTTCCATTAGCTATTAGTTTCTTATGCAAATATATATCTAAAAGAAGGTACTATGCAAAACAAAGTACTATAATTTAGTAAATATTTAACAAATAATATTCCTCAAGGCACTAATATCTGGCCTCCTACTTGCATAAAAAGGAAGAACGAAACATGCATTAGGGGAATTGAATCCTAGGAGATTCAAAAATCGGATATTTTCTCTACTTTTGAGGAAAACCAAACTAGAATGGGGCTTACCGCCAGTAAATTCAATACATTTACCTTCTTCAAATTACCAGCCGCTTGGTGGACCGGGGTGCGAGTAAAATTCATTTCGGAGCAGAAATGCGTGGTTATGGTAAAATACGGATGGCGCAACCAAAATCCCTTTAATTCCATGTTCTGGGCGGTACAGGGTATGGCCGCGGAGTTGAGTACCGGTGCTATGGTCATTGCCCAGATAAGGGAGAGCGGTCATAAAATTTCAATGCTGGTGCAAAACAACAAGGCCAATTTCTCCAAAAAGGCGACGGGTAGAATTACGTTTACCTGTGAAGACGGGCTTTTGATACAGAACGCCCTGGACAAGACCCTAGCGACAGGGGAGGGACAGACCTTTTGGATGAAATCGGTTGGCGTAAACGAGGATACCGAAGTGGTCTCGACCTTTCATTTTGAGTGGACCGTGAGGGTGAAAAAATAGTTTATGAGTTTATGAGGTTATGAGGTTATAAGTTTATAAGGTGTATAAGTATGAGTTTAGGTGTAACAATATCCCGTTTTAACTAAGTGGTCATACCCAAATTCCTTGACCTATGAACTCATATCTCTAGACTCGTAATGTATAAACTAATCAAATTTTAACAACTCTTAACCGGAAACCTGAGATTCCCGCCTTCGCGGGAATGACAAAAAAAAACCTTATTCTATGAACGCACATGAAATAGATTACCAAATTTACGGCGAGGAAATGCAATATGTCGAAATAGAGCTCGACCCGATGGAGGCAGTGGTAGCCGAGGCCGGCAGTTTTATGATGATGGATACGGATATTCAGATGGATACCATTTTCGGAGACGGATCCAATCAGGAAAAAGGAGTGTTGGGCAAGATTTTTTCGGCTGGAAAGAGAATATTGACGGGGGAAAGTCTTTTTATGACTGCTTTTCTGAACACGGGGCAGGGCAAGAAACAGGTCAGTTTCGCTTCGCCTTACCCGGGAAAGATATTGCCTATCGATCTGTCTGAAATAGAAGGCAAGTTCATCTGCCAAAAGGATGCGTTTCTGTGTGCTGCCCAAGGAGTGTCCATTGGTATCGAATTCTCCAGACGATTGGGTAGGGGACTGTTTGGCGGCGAGGGTTTTATCATGCAAAAACTGGAAGGTGATGGTCTGGCCTTTGTCCATGCCGGGGGTACCTTGGCCAAAAAACAGTTGGCACCGGGGGAAGTCCTAAAGGTCGATACCGGCTGTATCGTCGGCTTCACCCATCAAGTGGACTACGACATTCAGTTTGTAGGCGGCATCAAAAACACCCTTTTTGGAGGGGAAGGCCTATTTTTCGCCAATCTTCGCGGACCCGGAACGGTCTATATCCAGTCCTTGCCCTTTAGTCGATTGGCCGGTCGAGTATTAGCGGCCATCCCCAAAGGAGGTAAGGACAAAGGCGAAGGCAGTATTTTAGGGGGAATCGGTGATCTGTTGGATGGGGATAACCGATTTTAAAATTGGGAGCGAAGCGAGGCAATCTGTTCAATTTATCTAAACTGGTGCTCTGAATTACGTTCGAACCTTCATGGTAAATTCAACAGATTGCCACCCCGCCCCTTCGCTCCCTGCCGGAGGGGACGCCTCCCCACTGCGCGTCCCTAGTAACCAACATTTTTAAATTATGGGTTTCCCTTTAAAAACTCCCGCAAGGGCTATCCATGCGATTATGAACATATTGAGCTCCTGAACCACAAGAGTTTCGCGGCTACCCATTAAGTGGCCCGAAAAGAAGTCACCCAAGACGATTTTCAAGATAAAGGAATAGAAATACCTCAAGAGATACTCCCTTTCCGGCGCTATCTGATCAAGGCTGTTACTGTTTGACCACAGAATGATAATACGACGAGTTTAGGATGCGATAAGTTGAAACCAATAGAGTGGCTCGTTAACATCGGTTGAAGCGCCATTTAATCCTACAAACGGATTGATTTACTATGAGTTAATTGAATCAGGGAAGACCATTGGAGGTGAAACCTAAGGATTGTCCGAAGCTGGTATCATTTGGGCACTGAGGTCCGGTTTTTCCATGTCCTTATCCAAGGGAAACATGGGCCTTTTGATTCGTTTATACCCTAGGCGTTGAAGGTCTTGATCCACTCCGCCAGGGGTAAGTGCCATTATCCAGTCCCCCCTCATGTCGTAGAGTTCTGGTACGAGATAGCCTATTTTTACAACGATAATATCAGTTTGTTCGGGATGTAGGCCTAAGTCAGTGAAATCCCTTTTTAGGTGATAGGGTTTCCGTTTTTTGGTGACAATAACGTGCACGCTTCCTACCTTGACGACCACTTCCGTCTCCGCATCCCTATCCCCTTGCTTGATGGCTTCAACGGTACCGGATAATTGCACCGGGGGTGCGTATCGATCATCTACGATGGCACCCACGGGGGAATTTACCTTTCCGCCTACCCCAACTTTTAGCGCCTCTTCAATGAGTTTAGGCCCTGGAATGGAAGCATAAATCAGCGAAGGTCCGTTTTCGGACTTGAATTCCGGGCGGGCCAGTATTTTTTCCAAGGTCCATGTAACGTCGCCGGCACCGCCCGCGGTAGGGTTATCACCCATATCGCTGATCATAAAAGGTTTTTTGTCGCTGGCCAGAGCCTTGTTTAAGCTCTCCTTCAGAGGGGCAACGGGAGCCACAAACTCAAATTCGTTGCGGACGTCCCAAAAGCTTTGAGCCAATTTTTCCGCTCCTCTTTCCACTTTTTCCTTATCATCTCCGGTGACCACGACGACCGCATGGTTTCGCGGTTCATCGGCCCAGGCATACCCTATCCAGATAGCGGCATCGATTACCCCTTCTTGATTGGCGACTGTGGGGACTTTGGCATACAGATTTTTTCCCGGTTCAATGCGGGTGCTGGTCATTTCCCCCGGCAGAAGAATGGGAACGGGAATCCATGCCTTGTATTTGGGTTTCCCTTTACCGTTCTCCAGGCGGTCCAACAGGTTGTCCACCGCCCGTTTCTTCGATTCAAGGGCATCTTCGTGGGGTGCCATACGATAGGCTGTAATCAGGTCGGTGTGCTTTGCCAAACGTTTGGATACATTACCATGTAAGTCCATCGAAGTGGAAATCAAAGGTTCGGTTCCGATGACCTCACGGATGCGCTCGATCAGATCGCCTTCCGGGTCATCGAGTCCCACCACGCTCATTGCCCCGTGGATATCGTAGAAGAGTCCGTCATAGGGTCCATTTTCTTTTAGCATTTTTAAGATTTTCCCCGTAAGGGATTCGTAGGCTTGCCGTGTGACGATACCGCCTGGCAGGGATTTGCCCACTAGGGTTGGCACCCATTCCGCCCGTGTTCTTTCGTCGGAACCGGTCGCCATAAATGTATATCTTGCAAAGATGGAATCACCCGTTTTGGCGTGAAAGGCCTCTTCGGTCGATTGGGCGGGGGAGAAGGTACTCGATTCGATGCCGAGGCCGGCAATGGCGATGCGGGGGAGCCCTGTGGCTTGAGCGAGTAGGGTTAGGGTCGGGAGCTGGAGCAGTAGTAAAAGTAATATTAGCTTTTTCATATTTCTTGGTATCTTTTTCAAAGGTAACCTAAATCCCCAATTGGAGAAAGCTACGAGAGGCGGCATATCCGCCTGCCGGAATGAAAAAATAATCGATACATTTAAAAACGCTTATTAAATCATACTTACGGGAAAAGGCGCCCATTTTTATTCCCTAACTTTATCCTCCAATTTTAAAACATTTTCCTTTGAAAAACGGCAGCATTAAGAATATTAAAAAAGAAGTACTATCCAACAATTGGTACACCCTCAACAAATACACCTATGACTATCACAAGGAAGATGGTTCATGGGAAACACAAGAGCGGGAAAGCTATGACCGGGGCAATGGGGCCTGTATTTTACTTTATAATAAGCGGAGGGGGACGGTTGTGCTTACCCGGCAATTTCGGATGCCGACCTTCGTGAATGGCAATG
This sequence comes from uncultured Flavobacteriaceae bacterium, assembly GCA_963764285.1. Classification (GTDB taxonomy): domain Bacteria; phylum Bacteroidota; class Bacteroidia; order Flavobacteriales; family Flavobacteriaceae; genus Pricia. Next base: position 110,722 of record CAVXSA010000023.1, on the reverse strand, counting down.
AAGACGGCATGATGATTGAAGTGTGCGCCGGACTACTTGATGGGAACAACCCTGAAAGAGCGATGATAAAGGAAGTTGAAGAAGAAATCGGATATAAGATCAAGAGCGTGGAGAAAGTTTTTGAATCGTATATGTCCCCGGGTTCGGTTACCGAAATACTCCATTTTTTTGTGGGAGCCTACGACGACAAAATGAAAACTGGGCCAGGTGGGGGTGCCGAAGATGAGACAGAGAATATCGAGGTTTTGGAATATTCGTTTCAACACGCCCTACAGATGATCGGAAGAGGGGAGATTAAGGATGCGAAGACGATATTGTTGCTGCAGTATGCGGCATTACACGATTTATTGGACTAAATCCAAAAGCTTTACGTTTTTTTGCAAAAATGGGATTTGGGCTGAGCGCGACCGGATCCTGTTACCAAAACTTCAGGCAATGCCAGGTTAAGATTCTCTTTAAATTCAGATCAACAAATTAGTAGGTATCCCGAATCCTCTCAAAAATCTGCTGCATCCGTTGTTTTACTTCCGAGCTGGGGTGGCGAAAATGATTGTTCATAAAACTGAAGATCAAGGTTCTTCCAGAGTGGGTGACCAGATATCCGCTAACGCAATAATTGTTGCCCAGACTTCCGGTCTTGGCGTGGAGGTAGGGTTCGGGGTGGCCGGGGTACCAATCCTCAAGGGTTCCGGAAAGCCCTCCAGTAGGAAACAAGTCGAACAGACGTTGCCTGGGCAATTGCCGATACATTTTATGAAGTACCTGCACCATGGATTCCGGAGTGAAAAGATTGTATCTTGAAAGTCCCGATCCATCAACCCATCGGGGCGGTTGTTTGAGGTCCGAAAGTTGATGGTTCAACACGGAATCCCTAACCCTTTTAGCGTTGAGCGTATCAGATAGGGTAGAGGAGGCCAGTAATAACAACTGCTCCGCTATCATGTTATCGCTTTCGTGCATCATCCTCCGGTAGAGAGTATCTGAAGAAAGGCTGTATAAAATCTTCTTGTCACCCGATGGCAAGCGGTCGGCTATCCTTATTTTTTTTCCAAGGATATCCTCCAAAAGCCTTCGGGTTAGGGTGGAGTCCGTTTTATAAGGTATCTCGACCGTATCTTTCCGGGAAGCGGCATAATAAAAAATGTTTTTTTCCAGTTCTCGCTGTTGTATGTAATCGATGCCCTTTACACTATTTTTAAAATAGGAGGGAACCACATTGACGGAATCCATGCCATAAATGGTGGTCACATTGCCATAAAGGGGAAAGGGACTTCTTTCGGGCTGATAATAGTATTGGTAATCGCCCCACGACCATCCCGGACCGAACTTGTTCTCATGCAGATTGTTGAGATAAAGGGCAATATTTTGATGGCCCCGCAAAAAATGCAGTGCTGTAGTGTCTTTTAAATAGGGATGCAAAAACGAGGGGTCGCCCGTTCCTACCACTAGAAGGGTATCGTTTTCCTCCGAATATTTCAATGCGGGAATGCTATCGGGTAAAAATTGTAAGGCGGTGAACAGGGTAAAGATTTTGGTGTTGCTCGCCGGGGTAAAATATCGGGTACTGTTCCTGGCGTATAGCGTATCGTTAGAATTCGCATCCACTAGCAGAAGGCCGGTAAATTGATGATCGTAGAAGCGGGAATCCAGTAAGCTGTCCGTCGCATTTTGTATTTTTTTTTTCGCGGATGCACATCCGACTAAAAATAATCCGACCACACAGCCAAATACTATTTTCCTCATAGGGTTTGCGTCCTGTTAGGCCCCAAAGATAGCCTATTTAACAACAAATTAGCTTACTTTTAACAAGGGAAACGCAATAGAAGTACCGCTTTATTGTTTAAATTTAAACGACCAAAAGGCTTATAAAACAACTAATTAATTAAACATTTTGAATATGGCTAGCAGTATGCTTGAGTACTCTAAGATGGTACTCAAAAAGGTTAGTTTCGACACAAAGCTATTTTGTAAGGAGCTAAAAAAGGCGATTTCAAGATTACTTCCCGACGAAATCGAAGAACTCAAAAAGTGGTTACTACAGTTCATAACGGACAAACCGGAACTTCAACAAAGCCTCATTTATTTAAAAACATAAACTATAACGGCCCCGCGATTTTCGAGGGCTTGTTATTTATAGTCGTTCCTTTTCACCATTCCTACCCCAGTAGGGTCTCTCGTCCCCAAACGGGCAATCGGAAACCGTTACTACGATTAGGCACAAATTATAATTTGGTGTGGGCGTGTGGCTCATTGTTTGCTTAGCGGACTGATAATCTTCACATCCTGAAAAGCGATGGCACCGCGTACCAAGGCCGAGATCACTTCCTTCAGGGCTTCTGTAATCTGTATCTTTAATTCGCTTTTATGGTATATCAGGCTAACCTCTCGGGCCGGGGATGGGCTTTCGAAATACCGAAGGTTTTTTCTCTTTTCTTCATCGAGTTCCAACGTATTTAAATAAGGCAGCAGGGTCATGCCTAGATCTTCATCGGCCAAGTGCACCAAGGTCTCGAAACTACCGCTCTGGAGCTGAAATTGTCCGTTTTCCGAATTCCGCGGCGCTTTGCAGAGGTTGATTACGCCATCGCGAAAGCAATGGCCGTCTTGCAGAAGCAGCACATCGGAGATGTCGAGGTCTTTTGGTGTGATTTTTTCCGCTTTTGCCAATCGGTGCTTTTTAGGTACATACCCCACAAAAGGTTCGTAGTACAGGGGCCTTTCTTTAATGAATTCGATTTCCAAGGGCGTTGCAGCTATGGCGGCATCCAAGTGGCCGTCCTGCAGGTTTCGTATAAGATTCTCGGTGCTTTGTTCCTTAAGGATGAGGTTGACTTTGGGGTATTTGTTGATAAAGGTCTTCAGGAACATGGGCAGCAGCGTAGGCATAACGGTGGGAATGATTCCCAGGGTGAATTCCCCACCAATAAATCCCTTTTCCTGGTCCACGACGTCCTTGATGCGGTTGGCCTCATTAATAATATTTTTGGCCTGCGCCACAATTTTTTCGCCCACCTGCGTGAGGGCGATAGGCTTTTTGCCGCGATCGAAAATGAGAATGTCGAGCTCATCCTCGAGTTTCTGCACTTGCATGCTCAGGGTAGGCTGGGTGACGAAGCTTTTTTCGGCCGCCAATGTAAAGTTTTGGTACTCCGCGACCGCGAGTACATATTGTAATTGGGTAATGGTCATGCCCGTTCCGATTAAACCATAAAAGTAAGCAAAGTATCGATAAAAACTATCGTTTAACCGGTCGCGATACCTAATTTCCTAATAGTGCATCGAGTCCGGGAATGTTGGGCATCCCCTCTTTGGCGACCGCGGCCAGTTCCGCTTCATTGACTTCGGTAGCCTTTTCTATCGCTTTGTTGAGGGTCAGAATGAGGTAATCCTCTAACTGCTCCTTATCCTCTAAAAGGCTGTCGTCGATGTCTATTTCCTTAATTTGTCGATTGGCCGTTATGGTGATTTTTACCAGGTCTTCGGCGGAACTTTCATCCAATAGAACCGTATCCAACCGCTTTTTGGTGGCCGCTACTTTTTCTTGGGTCTCCTTGAGTTTCCCCATCATTCCCATCATATCTCCGAACATATTCCTTATTTTTTAAAATTGGAAGGCCAAATTTACTAATTTGTCTGGGGATAAACGCTATCCGAGAATTTTAAAACGGAAGTCTCGTTTCCCATTCAAATAAAATCCGGTTCTGTGAAACATCCTTTTAAAAAGGGAATCCTTTTTGCGCTATGTCTTACATTTGCGCTCTCAAATTATTCCCAAGGAGAAAGATATGGAAGAAGTTATTGCTCCCGTTGCCAGAAAAATCCCTAAAAAATTGGAAAAACATGGTGATGTCAGGGTCGATGATTATTATTGGATGAAAGAGAGGGAAAACCCGGAGGTCATTGCCCATTTGGAAGCGGAAAATGCCTTTTACAACACCTTGACGGAGCATACCAAAAGCTTTCAGGATTCGCTTTTCCGGGAAATGAAATCCCGCATCAAGGAGGACGACGAATCGGTACCCTACAAACAGGAGGGGTATTGGTATATTACCCGATATGAGACGGGGAAGGAGTATCCAATCTACTCCCGAAAAAAGGAAACTTTGGAGGCGAAGGAAGAGATTATGTTCAACGGCAACGAAATGGCCGAGGGGCATGAGTATTTCAGTATTGGAGGTATCGCTGTGAGTCCCGATGACCAACTGGCGGCTTTTGGGGTCGATACGATTTCGAGAAGGCAGTATCACATACAGATCAAAAATTTACGGACGGGCGAAATTTACGAGGATAAAATCGAGAATACGACGGGCGGTTCCGTTTGGGCGGACGATAATAGAACCTTGTTTTATACCAAAAAGGACCCGGTCACCCTACGATCGGATAAAATCTATAAGCACAAACTCGGCACCTCTTCCGAGGATGATGAACTGGTCTTTCATGAAAAGGACGATACTTTCGGTACGTTCGTGTACAAATCGAAATCAAAAAAATACATTATTATAGGCTCGTACAGTACGTTGACCTCAGAGTACCAGACCCTTCGCGCGGACGACCCCGACGGGGAACCCAAGATGTTCTCGCCCAGAACACGTGGCCTAGAGTACGGTGTCTCCCATTACGGTGACCATTTTTACATACTGACCAATAAGGACGGTGCTACCAATTTTAAATTGATGAAGGTCTCGGAAGGGGATACGGCTTCCGCCCACTGGGAAGAATTCATTCCCCATCGGAAAGATGTGCTGTTAGAGGATATCGATATCTTCAAGGACTACTATGTGCTGTCGGAACGGGAAGGCGGACTCAACAAAATCAAGATTGTACGGTGGGACGGCACCGAAAGCTATTATTTGCCGTTCAACAGCGAGACCTACACCGCCGGGGTCAGCAGAAATCCCGATTTCGATACCGAAACCTTGCGGTACGTCTATACCTCGATGGCCACGCCCACCTCGGTCGTGGATTTCAACATGCGTACCCAAGAAAAGGAAGTCAAAAAGGAGCAAGAAGTACTGGGAGGCAAGTTCGATAAAGCGAACTATATCGAAAAGCGTATTTGGGCCCCCGCGCGGGATGGTGCTAAGGTCCCGATGTCCATCGTTTACCATAAAGACACCCCATTGAACAAGGATACCCCGATTTTACAATATGCGTATGGATCTTACGGGGCGACCATCGACCCTTATTTTTCTACGGTTCGACTGAGCCTATTGGACCGGGGCTTTGTGTATGTCCTCGCCCATATTCGAGGGGGCCAGTATCTCGGCAGGCCTTGGTACGAAGACGGGAAACTATTGAAAAAGAAGAATACGTTTACCGATTTTGTGGATTGCTCTAAATATTTGATCTCCAATGGTTATACGAGTGCCGAGCATCTATATGCCATGGGTGGTTCTGCTGGAGGATTGTTGATGGGGGCGGTGGTGAACATGGCCCCTGAACTATACAACGGCGTCATTGCGGCCGTACCCTTTGTGGATGTAATTACTACCATGCTCGATGATTCCATTCCCCTGACCACCGGGGAGTACGATGAATGGGGAAACCCCAACGAAAAGCAGTATTATGACTATATGAAATCGTATTCCCCCTACGATCAAGTCAAGGCGCAGGCCTATCCGAATATGTTGGTGACCACGGGACTGCACGATTCGCAAGTCCAGTATTTCGAGCCGGCCAAATGGGTAGCCAAATTGCGGGAAGTGAAGACCGATGGGCATCAGCTGCTGTTCGATATTAATATGGACGCTGGGCATGGTGGTGCTTCCGGACGCTTTGAGGCGTTGAAGGAAACCGCAAAGGAATATGCGTTTTTGTTGGATTTGGAGGGCAAAATCGAGCAATCGAAATAAAATTAGTAATTTTGTATTTGGAAACGTGTGAATGTCCAGCAAATTCGCCGATTTCGAAACCTATATACCTGTATGGCACATAAGATAAACGCTTATAACAACATCCTAGAACTTATAGGAAATACGCCCCTCGTACAACTCAATAAAATAACGAAAGACTTTAGCGGCAACTTTTTTGCCAAAGTTGAGGCCTTTAATCCGGGTCACTCCTCCAAAGATCGCATTGCGATGCATATTATTGAAGCGGCGGAGAGAAAAGGAATTTTATCCAAGGGCAGTACTATCATCGAGACCACCTCGGGCAATACAGGATTTAGTATCGCCATGGTCAGCGTTATCAAGGGTTACGATTGTATTCTGGCGGTAAGCTCAAAGTCCTCAAAGGACAAGATTGATATGCTCCGGGCCATGGGAGCTACGGTGTATGTCTGTCCCGCCCACGTCAGCGCCGACGATCCCCGGTCGTACTATGAGGTGGCCAAAAGATTGCATGAAGAAACTCAGGGGTCGATTTATATCAACCAGTATTTTAACGAACTGAACATCGATGCCCATTATACTTCGACCGGACCTGAAATCTGGGAACAGACCAATGGTCATATCACCCATTTGGTCGCCTGTAGCGGTACCGGCGGAACCATTTCCGGAACTGCCAAGTTTTTGAAGGAGCAAAATCCGGCCATAAAAGTTATCGGTGTAGATGCCTACGGGTCCGTGCTTAAGAAATATCACGAAACGGGGAAATTCGATGCCAAGGAGGTATATCCGTACCGTATCGAGGGATTGGGTAAGAACCTGATCCCCGGGGCGACGGATTTTGATATCATCGATAAGTTTATTAAGGTCACCGACTCCGAAAGTGCCCATACCGCCCGTGAATTAGCGCTTACCGAGGGAATCTTTGCCGGGTACACCAGTGGTGCCGTCATGCAAGCCATAAAACAACTGGATAAAAAAGGCGAATTCGGCCCTGAAGATAATGTGGTGGTCATCTTCCCGGACCACGGATCCCGCTATATGAGCAAAATCTACAGCGATCGGTGGATGGACGATCAAGGTTTTCTCAATACCCAGCATGCGGTGGAGGAGACTCAGGAGATACAGTATATCAAGGATTAGATTACAAGTACAAATCAGAAAACATACAAGCAAGGCTTATCGACACCCTTGCTTTTTTTGAGGATAAATATTTTCTTAATATTGCCCTTAAACCCTTACTTTTGTTTGTAAACCTTAAGCGAACTTCAATGCAAGATCTATTTGACAGAATACTGGAAAACAAAGGCCCGTTGGGCAAATGGGCATCACAGGCCGAAGGCTATTTCGTGTTTCCGAAACTTGAAGGTCCGTTATCCAATCGGATGAAATTTCAGGGCAAAGAAGTGATCACTTGGAGCATCAACGATTACTTGGGGTTGGCCAATTTGCCGGAAATCAAAAAAATAGATGGCGATGTCGCGGCGGAATATGGTGCAGCCTACCCTATGGGCGCCCGAATGATGAGCGGTCATACCGATGTGCACGAGCAGCTAGAACAAGAATTGGCCGAATTTGTAGATAAGCAATCCGCCTACCTTTTGAATTTCGGATATCAGGGGATGGTCTCTGCCATCGATGCCTTGGTATCCAAAGACGATATCATCGTGTACGACGTCGATTCGCACGCTTGTATCATTGATGGGGTGCGCTTGCATATGGGCAAACGCTTTACCTTCATGCATAACGATATGGACAGTCTGGAAAAGAACCTTGAAAGAGCCAGCAAACTGGCCGAACAGACCCAGGGGGGAATCTTGGTAATTTCGGAAGGCGTTTTCGGTATGCGCGGGGAGCAAGGCAAATTAAAGGAGATCATTGCCCTAAAAAAGAAATATAAGTTCCGTCTCTTCGTCGATGATGCTCATGGTTTCGGCACGTTGGGCAAGACCGGTGCCGGTACGGGCGAGGAACAGGGGGTTCAAGATGGTATCGATGTCTATTTCGCTACCTTCGCCAAATCCATGGCCGGTATCGGAGCTTTTTTGGCTGCGGACAAGGAGATAATCGATTATTTAAAGTATAACCTGCGCTCGCAGATGTTCGCTAAATCCCTGCCCATGATTTATGTCAAGGGTGCGCTCAAACGCCTTGACATGCTACGCACCCAGCCCGAACTAAAGGCAAAATTGTGGGAAAATGTCAATGCTCTGCAAAATGGATTGAAAAACCGCGGTTTCAATATCGGCGATACCAACACCTGTGTCACTCCCGTTTACTTAAATGGAAGTATTCCCGAAGCTATGGCCTTGGTAAAGGATTTACGTGAAAACCATGGAATATTTTGTTCTATAGTGGTTTACCCGGTAATACCTAAAGGATTGATTTTACTTAGAATGATTCCCACCACCACCCACACGATGCAGGATATCGAGGAGACCTTGGTGGCTTTCTCGGCCATCCGCGACCGCTTGGAAAACGGCACCTACAAGAAACTTTCAGCCGCCGTGGCCGCAGCGATGGGGGAGTAATAAAAAAAGGGTATGAGCCTGGTTCGCCGGCAGGCAGGTATATAGGTTTATGAATAGGTTGTTCTAACTTCTAACTTCTACCTTACTACTTCTCACTTTTTACTTCATACTTCTCACTGCCCACTTCCTTCCGGTAAGTACATCTTCTTTTGTGAACTGTCGGCTGCACATGCTTCCATATCTGCCGGGCGGCTATGTTATCGCTTAGTTCTGGAGTCCGTATTCCCGTTTTTACGCCCCTTTTATTAAAGGTTTTGTAGTATTGGTTGAAGATAATCGCGGTTACACCCTTGTTCTGATAATCTGGATGCACACCAATCAAGTAAAAAATGGCGCGGTCACAATTTTTGCGGGCCCTTAGTAAATAATACCAACCGAATGGAAAGAGTTTCCCCTGAGCTTTTTGCAAGGCCTCTGCAAAAGAAGGCAGTACCACGGCAAATGCGACTAGTCTGTCGTCCTTGTCCACCACAAATTTGATAAATTCCGGATCCACAAAGCTGATAAAGCGATTTTTGATGTATTCCCGCTGCTCGTTCGAAATGGGAGCGTATGATGCCAGTTGCGCATAGGTCAAATCGAGCAGATTGAACATGGGGTCTACGTAGTTCAGTAGCTCTTTTTTGCTTTTAACATTGACCTCTCGCAAAGAATATCTTTTTTTGACCAGTTCGTTAATGCGTACGAAGAACGACGGGTCCGCCTTTGCCGTGGGCATGGTATTTTCTACATACTCTTTCTCCACTTTAAATCCCAGCCGCTCATAGTGTGCGGGGTAATACGGATGATTGTACCAGGTGACCATGGTACCGAGCTCTTCGAAACCTTCGGTCAGTACACCTACTTTGTCGAGATTCGAGAAGCCCATAGGGCCTTCGATATGATCCATTTTCTCCGTTTTCGCCAGTTCTAGGACTTTATTGAGCAGGGCTTCGGAAACATCGTGGTCATCTATAAAATCGCACCATCCGAAGCGCATTTTTTTGATTTGCTGTCGTTCGACTTCCAAGTTATTGATAATGGCGGCTACGCGACCGACGATTTCGTCGTTTTTATAGGCCAAGAAAAGCCACGTTCTCGCAGTTTTATATGCGGGATTCTTCTTCTTGTCAAACGTGTCCATCTCATCGACAATCAGTGGCGGCACCCAATAGAACGAACCCTTGTATAGGGAAAGGGGAAATTTTACGAATTGTTTTATTTCAGCTTTTGATGTCGCTTCCTTCAGGCTTATCATGTAAGGTTTTTTAGGAAGTCAATATTAGGAATTATTGGGGAGGGAAGGAAAACAAAATCCTAAATAATCAAATGAACAATTAAAAGGTGTTAACCATCAACGGGAACTTTCAAGAGGAATTAGAACTCAATCTCCCCGCTAACATCCCGCTTATTTTTCCTCTTCTTTTTCATAGTATTTTTCTTGATGGCCGCACCATTGCCGTCCGCATTCTGTTCGTCAATGGCATTGAGGGTATCGGTGTGCAGGTCAAAGCGGTACGAGGCGCCCATGGTAATGAAAATTCGGGAGGGTGTATTTTTGAAACTGGCGCCCAGGTTGAAGTCCACTTGAAGATCTTCGGTCAGCAAATGGGCGACCCCACCACGCAGCAAAATATCGGAATACCGGTCACTTTGTATTCCTTGGTTCTCTACGAAGGCACTCCATTTGGGATTGCGAAAAGCATGGGAAAGGGATATCAAATAGCTTAGTTCGGGAAAATCGGTGGTAATACGGTCGTAGGCGATGTTCGTGATCAAAACGAAACGTGGCGTCAGTTTGCTCTGGGTCGCGACCATTCCTCGGTATGATACGGTGGGATCGTCCACATAAAAAGGATTCTCCCCTAAATTAAATGTGGCCCCCCCATAGATGGAGACAGAGGGAATCAGATTTTTCAATTGAAATACGTGGTCCGCCCGCCAACTGTAGAGATTGGGCTTATTGCGTTCTTCGGATTTGTAGCGGTCGTATATCAAATATTTGAGTCCGATTCGGTTTCGGGAGAAATCCGTCAGGGTCTCCGAGGTATCCCAATCGGTAAAGGTAATATTCTGATTAAGGTAGCTGCCTTCGTAGTTCAGCTCCAGGCGCTCAAAGAGCAGTCCGTAGCGTAACGAAATGTCGCTGCCCCAGATATCGCTTTCGGTGTGCAGGAGTTCGTGGTCGCTTTGCTCATAGAAGAGTCCCGCTTCCAGTTGAATCACGTTCTTGCCCACGGCATAGGCGCTAACCGAGAGTCCCGGCCGGTTCGAGTTGATGACATCCGTGTATTGGGGGAGTACGGCCAGAGGGAAAGCAAAGATAATCAGGAAAAGGAGATGTTTCATGGGGGGGATGACTTTTTGAAAAAGTTGATGAGTTTATACGATGATGAGTTTATTACGATGATGAGTTTATAGGGTGATAAGTTTATAAGATGATAAGTTTATAGGGTGATGACTTTATTTTTCAGATCGGTTCATTGAAATTACTGTCAACTGTTACCGCAACTGCCCACTGGACGCGGTTTTACGATATATTTAGCGTTTCAATCCTACCATTACAACGTAAGAATTGTATTTTTGATATAATCCTACCGAAAAATATGGTTTTTTTAAAGACAATTCTAATAATCCTGCTGGTATACTATGGTTTCAAAATACTGGTAAAAATGTTCGCGCCCAAAATTTTAGGGTATGCCGCTAAAAAAACAAAAGAACATTTTAGGGAGAGGTTCGGCGAGTTTACGCAACAGACCGCACATTCCGAAGAACGTGTAGGGGATGTGATCATCGACAAAAAACCTTCCGATAAAGATATTCCCAAGCACAAATCTTCCAAAGATGTCGGCGACTATATCGACTTTGAGGAAATTGATTAGTTTTGCCTTTAGAACCCTTTAACTTCATTCATGCATAAAGGACTGAAGGCTTTTTTCATCCATTTTTTTATTGCCGTTTTCTTTGTTATCGCCGCTTTGGCCTATTTTTACCCCGTACTGCAGGGCAAAGTCATTGAGCAGTCCGATATCATCCAATATACCGGAATGGCCAAAGAACAGGTTGATTTCCGGAAGAAGACCGGGGAGGAACCGTATTGGACCAACTCAGCCTTCGGGGGGATGCCGACCTATCAGTTGGGAGCCTATTATCCCCATGACTACGTCAAAAAATTCGATCTCTTTATCCGGTTTTTGCCTCGCCCGGCGGACTATCTCTTCCTTTATTTTATAGGATTTTACATACTGCTCTGTTGTATGAAAGTCGATTTTCGATTGGCGGTTCTGGGGGCTTTGGCCTTTGGTTTTTCTACCTATCTAATTATCATTATAGGGGTTGGTCATAATTCCAAGGCCCATGCCCTGGCCTATCTGCCTATGCTTTTAGGAGGTATCATTCTCGTCTTTCGGAAAAAACATCTATGGGGATTTTTGCTTACCGCTATTGCCATGGCCTTAGAAATCAGGGCCAACCATTATCAGATGACCTATTACTTTATGTTCTTGGTAGGGGTACTAGGGGTAGTCTATTTGGTGGATGCCATCCGCAAGAAAACCCTTAAACCGTATTTTATTTCCGTCGGAATAGCCGTTGGTGCCGTAGTATTGGGCATTGCCGCCAACGCGACCTCCCTGATGGCCACCAAGGAATATGCGGACTGGAGTACCCGGGGAAAATCGGACCTGACCATCAATCCGGACGGTTCGGCCATTGAAAATACTGACGGTCTAGAAAAGCAATATATTACCCAGTGGAGCTATGGCATCGTGGAATCGCTGAACCTTTTTGTCCCCCGTCTTTTTGGCGGATCGAACAGTGAAGACCTCGGCGAGAACTCCAAAAGCTACAATTTTTTGATCGATCAGGGCATTTCCCGCAGCCAAGCTCTTAGTTTTTCCAGTGGATTACCCTTGTACTGGGCCGATCAACCCGGCACCTCCGGGCCGGCATATATCGGGGCCATCATTTTTTTCCTTTTTATTTTGGGATTGATTTTGGTTAAGGGTCGAGAGAAATGGTGGCTTTTAGGAGGTACTTTGTTATCCCTTTTCCTTTCCTGGGGAAAGAATTTTAGCTTGTTGACCGATTTTATGATCGACTTCTTTCCGCTCTATGATAAGTTCCGGGCGGTATCTTCGGCCCAGGTCATCCTTGAGCTGTGCGTCCCCATTCTTGCCGTTCTGGCTCTGAGGGAAATTTTTAGTGCATCCGTAGAAAATGCTAAAAAAGTAACCTCCCTTAAAATCTCGTTTTTTATAGTTCTAGGTCTTATTGCAGGTCTCTTTCTGTTCAAGGGCCTGTTCGATTTCGAAGGATTGAACGATACATTTTTGAAAAAGAACTACGGCGATGAACTGGTTTCGCTGATCCAAGCGGATCGGAAGGCGGTGTACAATAGCGACCTTTTCCGTTCCTTGGTCTATGTATTCTTGGCGGCGCTAGCCCTTTGGTTTTTCCTCAAGGATAAACTAAAGGCCAATATGGCAATCCTTGCCTTAGGATTGTTGATAGTATTTGACTTGGCGGCAGTGGATAAACGCTATGTAGATAACGACGATTTTGTAGCCAAACGACAGATGTTGAATCCTTTTACCGAATCGCCTTTGGACCAACAGATCAATAAGGACGAGGGAATATATCGGGTTTACAATCCGCAAGAAGGTATTAACGGGGCTAGGACATCCTATTACCACCAATCCATCGGTGGATATCACGCTGCAAAACCGGCACGGCTAGAAGACCTGTTCCGTTTTCATATCTATAAAGGGCATCTGAACGTTTTGAACATGCTGAATGTGAAATATGTGGTACAGCAAGATGAAAACGGCCAACCCTACCCTGCAGTCAATGCCGAAGCCAATGGCAACGCCTGGTTCATTGAACGACTGGTCATGGTCGATGATGCCGATGCCGAAATACAGGCCTTGGATACCTTGCAAACTAAAAGGGTAGCGGTGGCCACTTCGGAAGCCTTGCAAGAGGTTGCCGGTTCTGATTTTAAGATAGATTCCCTCTCCACCATCCAATTGACCGACTATGAACCCAACCATTTGACCTACACTTCGAAAAACGATTATAGCGGGCTAGCCGTTTTTTCCGAAATGTACTATCCCGAAGGATGGAACGCCTACATTGACGGGCAGCCTAATAAGCATTTTCGGGTGGATTATACCTTACGTGCCATGCAAATACCGGCAGGGCAACATACCGTAGAATTTAAGTTCGAGCCCGAAGTGATTCAAACCGGAAGCAAGATTACGTTGGCAAGTTCCATAGTTTTTGGATTGATTTTGTTGACAGGGATCGGGTTTAGATTTTACCGCATACGCAAAGAAGAAAACACATAGAATCGCTTGGTGTATGCCTGCCGATACAGTAGAGTGTAATCGGTCGCTCGCAGCTGTTGAAGGTCTAAAAATATTATAACTTAACCCCATTTTTACCTTGAACCTTAAACCTTGAATACAAGACCTCGAACCTGCCACCTGCGCACTTGAACCATACATTTTAAACCGACAAGTTTCACCATTGCCCCGAAAACAACAATCTATTTTCATGAAGAAAGTCCTGATCATCACGTATTACTGGCCGCCCGCAGGTGGTCCTGGCGTACAGCGGTGGCTTAAATTCGTGAAATATCTACGGGAGTTTGGGGTTGATCCGGTGGTATATGTGCCAGAAAATCCCCATTATCCGATAGAGGATCCCTCTTTGGAAAGGGAAATCCCCAAAGATATTACCATCTATAGACAGCCCTTGTTTGAACCTTACGGCCTGGCTAGATGGTTGTCACCCCAAAAGACCAAACGCATTTCTTCTGGAATCATTCAGGCTAAAAACCAATCCATTTTGGAAAAGGTCATGTTGTGGATCAGGGGGAATTTCTTTATTCCAGATGCGCGCAAAAACTGGGTAAAACCTTCCGTACAATTTTTATCGGATGTACTGGATAAGGAAGCTATCGAAACCCTCGTTACTACGGGTCCCCCGCACAGCGTGCATCTCATCGGAAAAGCGCTCCGAGCGGAAAAAGGCGTACGATGGCTTGCGGATTTCAGAGACCCCTGGACCTCCATCGGCTACCATAAAAAGCTGAAATTAACCGCATCCTCCAAGAAAAAACATAAGGAACTGGAGCGTTCGGTATTAAACCAGGCAGACCAGGTTGTCGTGACCAGTCCTGCGACCAAGACCGAATTCAGAAAGATTACGGACAAGCCCATTGCTGTCATCACTAATGGTCACGATTCTAATTACAAAGGAGGTGCCGACCTGGACCATGCTTTTACCATTTCCCACATCGGTTCGTTGCTTACGGAACGAAACCCAAAAAACCTTTGGAAGGTGCTATCACAAATAACCTCTGAAAACGCCGTGTTCCGGGCCGACCTGCAACTGGAGTTTATGGGGGTAGTCAGTAAAGAGGTCATGGACAGTCTTTACCGTGCCGAACTTGGACCCTATATCAAAATGCGGGGCTACGGATCCCATGCCGAGGCCCAGCGCAGGCAGCAGCGGTCACAGGTGCTGCTCATGGTGGAAATCGATTCGGAGGAAACAAAAGGTATCATTCCCGGAAAACTCTTCGAATATATGGCCGCCTATCGTCCCATTCTAGCACTCGGCCCCCAAGACTGGGAAGCCGGAAAAATTATCAAGGAAACCCAGGCCGGTGCCGTCTTTGATTACGGTTCCCAGGATGAACTGAAGGAAACGATTTTGGCCTGGTATGCTGCATTTAAGAAAGAAAAATCGATTTCTAAAGCAAGAAACATCGAAAAATATAGTCGCAGGGCATTGACGGAACAACTGGCTAAACTGCTCTAAGAGCAACTTTTTTTCCGCCGGGATGCGGTTTTTGGATTTGTGCGGGACGAAACAAATTTTGATTGGAGTAGGTCATATGTTCAAAATTGTAACGAAGTAATGCAGAAAAAGACGCATAAAAAGGCGATTACAGGTTTAAATATAGTCTCTTAATGGGTGTCGTATTCAAACAATCCTTGAACAACACCATCGTCACCTACATCGGTTTTGGGGTGGGGGCGCTGAATGTACTGTTTCTGTACACCAATTTCATGTCTGACGAGTATTACGGACTCGTCAACGTAGTACTTTCCGCTTCGACCGTACTGATGCCTATTTTGGCCTTTGGGGTGCCGAACACCTTAATCAAATTTTACAGCAGTTATAAAGATAAACCGATTACAGATGGCTTCCTGACCCTGATGCTGTTTCTACCTTTAGTATTGATAGTGCCTGTAGCGGCGATCACTTTTGTGGCCCACGAGGCGATAGGGAGTTTTTTATCCCAGGAAAATCCTATCGTAAAAAATTATGTCTGGCCGATATTTTGGATCGGTATGGCCATGGCCTATTTTGAGGTGTTTTACGCCTGGGCACGGGTGCGTATGAAGTCCGTTTTCGGCAATTTTATGAAGGAAGTCTTTTCACGGGTCGGGGTGACCTTGCTGCTGTTTCTCCTATATTTTAAAATCATGGATATAGAGGTCTTTATCCCGGCCGCGGTCGCACTGTATCTGCTGCGTACCCTGATCATGTCCGCCTACGCCTTTCGGGCCAGGAGCCCCAAACTCGCTTTCCATCTCCCCAAAAACATCCGTAATATATTGGTCTATAGCACTTTAATTATTTTGGGCGGTTCAGCGGCCGTCGTACTGTTGGAAATCGACAAAGTAATGATCAACCAGTTTATCGAAATCGAAAACGTAGCCTATTACAGTGTCGCCAGTTTTATCGCCATGGTCATCGCCGTTCCCTCACGCTCCATGCATCAGATTACCTACCCTTTGACGGCGGAATTGCTGAACAAAAGGGACAAGTCAGCCCTAAACGAACTGTACCAACGCAGTTCGCTGACCCTTTTTATCGTTTCAGGCTTACTGTTCATCCTTATCCTTTTGAACCTTGACGACCTGTACGAAATGCTTCCCGAAGCCTATCGAAGTGGCTTCGTCATTTTTATTTGGATCGGATTGGCCAAAGTGTATGATGCCCTGTTGGGAAACAATAATTCCATTCTCTATAATTCCGACTACTACCGGGCGATACTGCTTATGGGCGTGCTGTTGGCGGCTATGACCATTCTGTTCAACCTGTGGCTTATTCCCGAATACGGACTCGATGGAGCTGCTATCGCCAGCTTTTCCGCTTTTTTTATCTACAACACCATCAAGTTGTTGTATGTGAAATCCAAATTTGGAATCCTTCCCTTTACCGCCGAAACAGTAAAGGTAAGCTTACTTTTAATAGGTATCGGGGTGCCGTTGTATTTTGTCGAATTTGCTTTTCATCCCATCATAAACATTTTGATAAAAGGTATTTTAATCAGTGTCCTATATGTATGGGTACTCTACCGTTTTAAAATTTCTGAGGATGTTTTTGGGGTGCTTTCGAGGTTTTTGGGGAGGAAGGAGAATAAATAAAAACACTTGTATAGCACTTTGCTAACAACTACTTTTGATAAGTAATCCCAATATTCCGAAAAAATGAAGGTACAGACCGCTTTTCGATTGGATGAGGAACTGATCACACGCATCAAGGAAAAGACAAAAGTCCAGAAAAGAAGCCTTAATAACCATGTGGAATATCTATTATACCGTGATGTGGGGAATATTCCGAACGAAGAAACTAAAAAAGCAATCTATGAAGGGGAAAACGATATCAATTTGACTCCCATCGATGACCTCGAGGCATATCTTAACACATTAATCCACGAAGAAGAGGAATAGTGTATTCATTAAAAGAATCGACGAGATTCAGGAAGAACTTAAAAAAAGTCCTGAAGCGAAGTAGGAAAGACCGTGAACTGACTTTTATGGTTTGGGAAATACTTCGGCTTAGAGGTGTCAAAGGCATCCCTGTAAATATGAAACCGCATCGCTTAGCTGGCGATTATTAGAATAATTGGGAATGCCACATCAGACCCGACCTTTTAATTATTTGGATACAGATTTAAGCCCCATCGGTAATTAAATTGGTCAGACTTGGATCCCATTCCGATCTTTTTTGAAAAAGATCCTACCATTTCGTATCCGAACATGATAGGTATGAAGATAAGAATCAAAGGTAATTCCATCCGATTTCGGTTAACCCAATCCGATGTGGCAGAGCTGTGTAAGCAAGGATTTTATGAGGAGAGTACAGTTTTCGATAAGGCTACTTTCGCCTATGGCATCCACATGGAGGAGAATGTAGAGGAAATTTCTGCTGAGTTTAAGGCGAATACCATCACTTTGAACGTGCCCAAAAAAATGGTTGCCGATTGGGATACCAATGATAAGGTCGGGTTTGAAAATAGCTTGTCGCTAAAAAATGGGAATACGCTCCAACTACTTTTGGAAAAGGATTTTACCTGTCTTGAGAATAGGGCGGAAGATGAGTCGGACAATTACCCCAATCCTAAAATGGTGAAATAAGATTCTCTAAACAGTCTCTTAAAACACTTGCATGTACGATAAAAATGAAAGAGGATTTTAAACGGAAAATTTCCGTTACCGGTTCGCAAGAATTTTCGAATATTGAGTTGAAAGATCCCATACGGCATGCTGCCGGCATATTAGGCGTAAGGGAGACGCTAAAGCACGGATTTAAGGAAATGGGCGTGCTACGTTCTATGCGTGCCCTGCTCGATATGAACCAAGAAAACGGTTTTGATTGCCCGAGCTGTGCTTGGCCGAACCCCGAACACCCCTCGCCCATCGCCGAATACTGTGAAAACGGGGCGAAGGCCTTGGCCGACGAGGCGACAACGGATCATATCGGAGCCCGGTTTTTTGCCGAACATTCCGTAGAGGAACTTTCCCAGCTTACCGATTATCAGCTCAACCAATTCGGGAGGCTTACCGAGCCAATGGTCTTAAGGTCAGGCGATGTTTACTACGAACCGATTTCATGGGTAGATGCCTATGCATTGGTTTCCAAAGCACTTCATCAACTGCATTCCCCCCATGAGGCCATTTTTTATACCTCAGGCCGGTCGAGCAACGAGGCGGCCTACCTCTATGGGATGTTCGCCCGAGCCTATGGCACCAACAATATGCCGGACTGCTCGAACATGTGTCACGAATCGAGCGGAGTAGCCCTAAGCGAGACACTCGGCATCGGCAAAGGCTCCATCAAACTGGAAGACCTGTATGAGGCCGAAGTCGTCATCGTAGCGGGACAAAATCCCGGTACCAACCATCCGCGCATGTTGTCAGCCCTTGAAAAATGCAAACAGAACGGAGGAAAGATAATCAGCATCAATCCCTTGGAAGAAACGGGACTCGTAAACTTTAAAAATCCCCAAAAATTAAAGGGATGGGTAGGTGAGGGAGAAGATATGGCGGACATCCACCTTCCGGTTCGAATCAATCAGGATATACCTTTGGTCAAACTCCTGATCAAAAAAATGGCGGAGCTCGATGAGGTCGAAGGCGATGTGTTCGACCATGAATTTTTGGACCGGTATGTCGATGGGTACGAAAACTTGATGGCCGATATCAAAAATTATAAGGAGGAAGAACTTCTAAGCCAATGCGGAATCGACAAGGATAAAATCGATAATACGGTGCTGTTGCTATCTCAAAAATCAAAAATTGTGGTCTGCTGGGCGATGGGGCTGACGCAACATAAAAACGGGGTAGCGAACATTCGGGAATTTGTCAACCTGCTGCTATTAAAAGGAGCGATGGGCAAACCGGGTGCCGGCACCTGTCCCGTTCGCGGCCACAGTAACGTACAGGGTGATCGTAGTGTAGGCATCCAGCATTTTGTGGACAAGCTTTTAAACGAGCGTATCGAAAAACATTTGAAATTTGTCCCGCCCGATACCGAGGGAGTCGATACCGTCGGCGCCATGAAGGCCATGTACGATGGAAAATCCAAAGTCTTTATCTGTCTGGGCGGTAATTTTCTAATGGCCGCTTCGGATACCGAATATACGGCAAAGGCCCTTCAAAATTGCGACCTGACCGTGCAGGTAAGTACCAAGCTCAACCGTACCCACTTGGTCACCGGTAAGATGGCATTGATACTG
Source organism: uncultured Flavobacteriaceae bacterium (assembly GCA_963764285.1). Classification (GTDB taxonomy): domain Bacteria; phylum Bacteroidota; class Bacteroidia; order Flavobacteriales; family Flavobacteriaceae; genus Pricia. Next base: position 91,343 of record CAVXSA010000023.1, on the reverse strand, counting down.
CCTACCTACGGCCGGTCCGAAAAAGATATAAAGAACGGGAATCTCCGCTATCTCACCATGGAAGACAGTATGGGCCGCGTACGCCAATCCCGCGGATTGCTGAAACCGGCTTCCGAAAATATCAAGAGCGAGCCCGAACTGATCGCCGAAATGGCGGATACCTATTTTAAAGGAAAACATGCCGTGCCGTGGAAAGCCATGGCTGCAGACTACGAACTGATCCGGGAGAGTATCGACAAGGTAGCCAAGGGTTTTGATAGAACCGCCGAGCGCTCCAAGGATATAGGCTATTATTTGCCTAACAACGTCCGTCATCTCGATTTCAGCATGTTGCCCAACGGTAAAGCCCAACTGACCCTCAACGCCGTTCCGGATCACGGTGTGACCGATGATGAATTTATGCTCATGACCATCCGTTCCCACGACCAGTTTAACACCACGATTTACGGACTTGATGACCGCTACCGCGGGGTATATAATGAAAGACGGGTAGTGTTCATGAATCGGGAGGATATGGAAGCCCATAACTTTGAAAAACTGGAGGTGGTGGACATTCAAAGTAATTACGACGGCACCCTGCGGACAGCCCCGAATTTTTTGGTCATCCCCTATACCATTCCCAAGGGCAATTTGGCGGCATATTTTCCAGAGACCAATGTTCTGGTACCGTACAATCATCATGCGGAAAAAAGTAAAACGCCGATAAGCAAATCCATCAAGGTCATTTTGACAAAAAAAACCCCCGATGCAAATAAATCCGCATCGGGGGCAAACAACTAACCAACCTAAACTATTTTAATATCTTCTTGAACTTCGCGCTGTTGAAGTTCTCGATGTTGCATTCCCATAACTTCTTGAAGGCGCCCTGCTTACGGAACGTATCGAAGAAGGGCTTCTTGAAGAAACACTACTTCTGCTTCTTGACGTTGCCTTGCTTAGGCTTCTCGACGAAGAACTTCTGGTTGCAGCGCTGCTTCTGCTTCTTGAGGGTGCTTGGCTCATGCTTCTCGACGAAGGACTTCTTGAACTCATGTTACTACTGCTTCTTGAAGCAGATGGTATAGCTGATCGGGCAGCACTCCGCTGTGGACTCCTGTAGGTTTGCGTACTGCGGTTTACTGCTCCGCTCCGCGGAGTTTTGGTTACCGTTTTTCGTGTTGATATATTCCGTTGGGCAACACGGGCAGGTATGGGACCTTTGGACGACGCTTTTTCCGTTGTTACTGGAACGGCTCATATTGCTTCTTTTGGTGTTTCGGTTACTCCGCACCGCATTGTCCCGTACCGCGACCCGTCGATCATTTCTATATATCCGAGACCGTTCGCTACGTATTTTGTTGTAACGATGGGTACGACCAATTTGTGCGTAAGCCCTTCGAACATTATGGGCATACGGATGATAATAGGTGTATCGCACTGGGCTATAGTATCTTCTGTACGGCCGGTTATATACCAAACACAATCCTAAGGCTGGTCTGGAAAAAAAGGCATGAAATGGTCGAAACACATACTGTCTGTTATATGCGTTGATATATCCTGTATGGTAATCGTAGAAACCACTAGGGTTATAATAGACATACATGCCGCCTACACGCTGTACCCGGTTGCGGTTATAGCTGATATTGACATCGCCGATCTGGCTAACCCGTCCATAATAATCGTAATAGATGGGTACGTTCTCTACCTGTATTACTGCCCCATAGTCGTCATATTGGGTATAGGGGCTATAATCGTAGCCAGAGTTAAAGGTTACCCCGTTTTTACGCCCCGTAACCTGTTCATCGATATAGAAATCGAATTCCCCATCGGGATATACGGAAAACGTAATCCCGTTCTCGACAAAAATAAAAGAGTCGTTGTAACGATTGGTAAGCCTCTTCGAAACCCTACTCTCATCGGTAGTTGTGGCCGAGGCACCTGAAGTACCTAAGACAAGGGCGGATAAAAAAAGGACTAGGTTTTTCATGATATAGGATTTTACGTCCACCGTCCGGCGAATCGGTTATGAATGCAATTATTTACATTCACTGATAGGTGAAACAAACAGCGTGCCAAGAATTATGAAAATGTTTTCAACTAACTGAAATACAATGTTTTGTAATCTATTATTGATAGAAGGAGTGAGGGAGGGAGGATGTTGTGGATTAAAAAAAGGATGGAAGTTTTCAGACTTCCATCCTTTTCGGATGTTAGGAATACCATAAGGTTTATTGCATACCGAACCTAATAAACGCCATCACTTCCCTGGTTTTTCCTATTGTATTCCGTCCTCTCATATAGACTGGTGTCGGCGGCATTTTTTTCCTCGTCCGTAAATGTGGTATGCGCACTACGGTTGTACGATTCTAATACGTTGGTTTCATAGCTCCTGTCAATAGTAGATCCTTTTTTCCTCCGTTTGGTCCGTGCAAATATATCACGATTGATTTTTGGTGTACGAACGATTTCTTCATTCGAATCGAGATGTGCCATTCCAATGGGTATTATGACATGATTTTCATCCTCTTCATTCCTTAAATCCCCTTCAGCGTCCCCGGTTGTATTGGAATACGGGCTATTATTTTCTTCTAAAATCGATTTTTCCACTTCCACATCGAGGTAAACCACTCTATTGTTGGCCTTGCTGACCAAAAGATTATCGACCGTTCCTATGGTATTCTTGTTGGCGTCTTTTACAATCCAACCCCTCACATCCTTATCTTCATCGGAAACCTTAAAATCCGATAGTTCGCTTAGGAAATATAGATTTCGGTTTTTTATATTATTTTCATTCATAATTTTTATGTTTTAAAGTGTATCTCATTTGTTGCCATACATTTGCAGCTTGGTCAGCGTCTGCATCATCTTATGCTTCTAAGTCCACCTTCAGGTTTTCAGGATAGGCAATTATAGTTCTCACTCCGTTTGCGGATATCCCATAAAAATTCAAATCGGTAGTGGTATCGATGATACCGACTTCATCGGATTCAATTTGTTCCATGTCATCGTCGTCCACTTCATCATTATCGGCCACTACAAAATAGATGATGACGCCTATGACGACAAGGGCTAAAACAATCCAGATCCAGTTATTGTTACTTTTTTTTTCAATTTCAATTTCTGCCATGATTTTTGTTTTAAAGGTTACTATTATTCTATGCGCTGTACTACGGAATCGGCTTGTCGTACCTATACCATATTATCTACAAGGTAAGTTGGTTTAGCTCCTAAAGGTTGTGCAATCGAAAGAATAAATGACCTAGAAAATATTATGTACTGCTTGTTCAGCAAAGGCGAAGTTCCCTTACTATGGATCCGCATAGTAGGGGGCACTATATGAGGTTCACCCTTCTGGGCAACTGAATCTCTTCCGTATAATTTTTTAGTGAAATGGCAAGCATGGTTTTTTGAAGAGTCGCCCCCAAGACCGATAATTCGCCTATTACAACTTCCCTTGCAAATACCCTGCTGTAAACGAACTCTTGTTCTTGGCTACCTCTTCCGGAGTACCTTCCGCTAGCAGCTCTCCGCCGTTTTCACCGCCTTCGGGGCCTAAGTCGATAAGGTAATCGGCGCATTTGATGAGCTCGATATTGTGTTCGATAACGATGACGGAATGACCCTTGGCGATCAGGGCATCGAAGGATTTCAATAGCTTTTTGATATCGTGAAAATGCAGACCCGTAGTGGGCTCGTCAAAAATAAAGAGAGCCTTGTCCTTGGCGGCCCCTTTTACTAAAAAAGAGGCCAATTTGATGCGTTGCGCTTCTCCACCGGATAGGGTAGAGGAGGACTGCCCCAAATTCACATATCCCAGTCCGACGTCTTGCAGGGGTTTGAGCTTCGTAACGATTTTATCCTGTTTCTGATTATCAAAAAAGGCGATGGCATCGTCGATAGTCATGTTGAGCACATCGTCGATATTGGCCTCCTCGAACTTGACTTCGAGCACTTCCTTTTTAAAACGCTTCCCGCCGCAGGTATCGCATTCCAAATGTACATCGGCCATAAATTGCATTTCTACGGTAATTTCGCCTTCGCCCTTGCATTTTTCGCAACGCCCACCATCGACGTTAAAGGAAAAGTGCTTTGCCTGATAGCCCCGAATCTTGCTCAGTTTCTGGGAAGCGAACAGATTACGAATGTCGTCGTAGGCCTTGATATAGGTTACGGGGTTAGAACGTGACGACCTCCCGATCGGGTTTTGGTCCACAAATTCTACGTGTTTGACAGACTTGTATTTTCCTTCCACGCTGCTGTATTGTCCCGCTTTTTCGCCATAGCCTCCGGTTTCCTTTAGTATTATGGGATAGAGCAACTTTTTGACCAAGGTGCTTTTACCACTTCCGGATACGCCGGTGACTACGGTAAGCATGTTCAACGGAAACCTAACATCAATGTTCTTTAAGTTGTGTTCACGGGCCCCTTTAATAGTGATGTAATTTTTGGAGGTCCGTCTTTTCTCAGGTACCGCAATTTCTTGGATGCCGTTCAAATATTCCGCGGTAAGGGAGTTGGACTTCAAAATTTCGTTCAAGGGTCCATAGGCCACGACTTCACCGCCATGGGTACCTGCTTCGGGGCCGATATCGATGACCTCGTCCGCCGCTTTCATGATGTCTTCATCATGCTCGACCACGATAACGGTATTCCCCAGATCACGAAGGGATTTCAGGACTTCAATGAGATTCTCGGTATCCTTGGGATGTAATCCAATGCTGGGTTCGTCCAAAATATACATGCTTCCCACCAAGCTACTGCCCAAGGAGGTGGCTAAATTGATTCGCTGGCTTTCCCCGCCGGAAAGACTGTTCGATTTCCTATTAAGAGTCAGATAACCCAATCCCACTTTATGCAAAAATCCCAATCGGGTATTGATCTCCTTGAGAAGGCGGGAGGCAATCTGAGCGTCGTGTTCGCCCAGGGACAAAGAGGCGAAGAACTCGATCAATCGCTTTATCGGCAGCTCGACCAGATTGGAAATGTTCTTGCCATCCACTTTTACATAGTCGGTTTCCTGTCGTAAACGTTTGCCTTTACAGAGACTGCATCGGGTCTTGCCCCGATAGCGGGAGAGCATCACCCGGTTTTGTATCTTATAGCTTTTTTCTTCCAGGGTTTCAAAAAACTTGTGTAGGCCGATAAAATGATCGTTGCCGTCCCACACCAGTTGTTTTTGCTCGTCCGACAGCTCGAACCAGGGTTTGTGAATGGGAAAATCGAACTTGTAGGCAGAATTCACCAGTTGGTCGCGGTACCAGCCCATACTTTCGCCGCGCCAGGCAAAGATGGCATTGTCGTAAACGGATAAGGCGGTGTTGGGAACCACCAAGTCCTCGTCAATTCCGATAACATCCCCATAGCCTTCGCATTTGGGGCAGGCACCGTACGGATTGTTAAAACTGAACAGATGCACGTTCGGTTCCAAAAAGCTCATTCCGTCCAATTCGAAATTATTACTGAAATGTTGTTGCTTTTGGGTTGATAGCTCCTCGATGATCAACTCCCCCTTCCCCTCAAAAAACGCAGTGTCCACGGCATTGGCGAGGCGGTTGAAAAAATCCTCGTCCTTTTTGGCGATGACCCGGTCCACGACCAGATCGAACTCCCTGCCGATATCCTTTGGCGCGGCATCGATGCGGATGACTTCACCCTTATGCTTGATGCGGGCGTAGCCTTGTTTCGATAAGAGTTGCAACGATTTCAGCGGCTCTCTCTTTTCATCGATTTTTAACGGAGCCAATAACAACAGTTTTGTACCCTCGTCAAAAGTTTTGATATAATCGATGACGTCGCTGACCCTATGTTTTTTGACCTCGTTTCCCGAAATGGGAGAAAAAGTCTTTCCGATACGGGCATAGAGCAATTTCAGGTAATCGTAGATTTCTGTTGTGGTGCCCACCGTTGACCTGGGATTGGTAGAATTCACCTTTTGCTCGATGGCGATGGCCGGGGCGATTCCCTTTATATAATCCACTTTAGGTTTATCGAGCTTTCCCAAGAATTGGCGCGCATACGAAGAAAGGCTCTCCACATAGCGCCGCTGCCCTTCGGCATACAGTGTGTCGAAGGCCAAACTTGATTTACCCGACCCCGACAATCCCGTGATGACGACCAGTTTGTTCCTGGGAATAACGACATCGATATTCTTCAGATTGTGGAGTTTCGCTCCCTTTATAATGATGTTTTCTTTGGGATTTATATCCTGCAACGATGGTGTACCTGTGCTCATTTTGCAAAGGTAACTGAAAAGTCAGTGGGATTCATACCGCACATGAACCTTTTGATGAAAGCTATCGTATGTATTGCTAGTAATGCATGCCACCTGCACATAATTTTTCGCAGGTCATTTATTTTTTTCTATATTTGACCCCTAAGGAAACGTTAATATAACACTAGGCCTATAGCATAAAATTACTTTTTTAAGATTCCAATATTCTTTAGCAAGCCCTTTTTATTAGGAAAAAAGGAGCATAGAGTTAAATCAATAAAAGTAATTGTTATGGAGCCACAACTTGAAGATTCCCTTCTTGTCCAACGATACGTTTCCGGTGATGAAAGAGCCTTGGAAGCACTAATTGACAAGCATAACCAACGTTTAAGCAGTTTTATCTACTCCAAAATCGGAAACCGCAGCATCACGGAGGATATATTTCAGGATACCTTTATTAAAGTTATAAAAACCTTGAGAAAAGGCGCTTATAACGAAGAAGGTAAGTTTTTGCCCTGGATTATGCGTATCGCCCATAATCTGATAATAGACCACTTTCGAAAAAGTAACCGCATGCCCATGTTCGAGGGTGCGGACAGTTTTAATATTTTTGCTCTGATGGGCGACGACACCCTCGATGCCGAGCGGCAGATTATTAAGAATCAGATCGATTCGGATTTGATTGTTCTTATCGAAGAGCTTCCAGAAGAGCAAAAGGAAGTTTTGGTGATGCGTATTTACAAGAATATGAGTTTCAAGGAGATTTCCGAGAATACGGAAGTGAGCATCAACACCGCCTTGGGGCGAATGCGTTATGCCCTCATCAACCTGAGGAAGATTATCGAGGAGAATGATATTATTTTGACGAATTAATGGGCGGTAGGTCGAGGGCATATATCCCCTTTCAATTCCATAGCGTTATAGTAGCAAAACTTTACCAAAAAATATGGAAAAAATGTACTTCGCTACCCCAAACAACTGTAAATTATTAAAGACCAGGCCTGAAGCTATGAGATTCTTGCTTGACTATTCAAAATCCCTAATGATGATCCAAGTCAAGAATATCCACTTCGAAACGCATATGAACTAATATCTATACCGAATCCTTACTACTGGAGCCCCTGTGACGTATGTTGCAGGGGCTTTTTTAATGGGAAAGGCCAGTTGGAGCCTGGCCAACGCAATTCAAACGGATTTATTTTACGGAAAATACGAAAAGTAGGATTTCACATCAAAAAAAGGGGGTTTGACAACATAGTTTTTTACAGCCGCCTACTTCTGTCTAGTTTTATCACAGATTAAAAAACAAAGGCCATCCTACAGGATAAAAAATTACTCTTAAAAATTATTAACTAAAGACCACGGGCAATTTACCATCGCAAGTCCATATCTAAAAAACCTACAAAAATGAACCAACAAATCGAAGATTCAGTACTAGTAAGCAATTACATCAGCGGAGACGAAAAAGCACTCGAAATTTTGATCAACCGCCACAACCAACGTATCAGTAGTTTTATCTATTCTAAAGTATTGGATAGGGACATAGCCGAGGATATTTTTCAGGATACCTTCATCAAGGTGATCAAAACCCTTAAAAAAGGTTCATATAGTGAAGAAGGAAAATTTCTGCCCTGGGTCATGCGCATCGCCCACAACCTGATCATCGACCATTTCAGAAAGAGCAAGAGAATGCCGAAATTCGAGGGCAACGACGATTTCAATATCTTTTCCGTGATCGGCGACGATAAGCTCAACGCGGAAAAGCAGCTGATCCAGGATCAAATTACCTCTGATTTGCAGCATTTGATAGAAGAACTGCCCGATGACCAGAAAGAGGTCTTGGTGATGCGAATCTATAAGGACATGAGCTTCAAGGAAATCTCCGAAAATACCGGTGTCAGTATCAATACCGCCCTGGGCAGAATGCGTTATGCGCTGATCAACCTTCGCAAGATCATAGATAAAAACAATATTGTTTTGACAAATTAATTCAGTAGGATTAAAATATTTCCAAGGTAGTTGCGTTATTCTATTATAACAAAGCTACTAATATGGAAAAAATCTACTCTGAAAATCTTGAAAAAGGTAAAAATGTTAAAGCTAAAGCTGAGACTGTCCAGTTTTTACTGGGATTTTCCAAATCGCTACATATCGTGAAATATCAAAATTTCCGATTTGAGAATAATTTGAATTAGGAATTGTTCCGGTCTAGGCATCAACTTCTAACCGAAGCTCATGCGAAGTTACTTCTATCAAACAAGTAAACCACTTGGGTTTAGAGGGTGATTTTTGCGGTACATCGTAAGGTTTAAGCACTTGTTTTACGGCTTATGCGTTTTCATTCTACTCGATGTCTTAGGTTTGGGGCTTATTTTCTTTTATTGTAATATCCTTTTATAACGGACTTCCTTCCAATTGTCTTGGTGATGATATCCCTTTCTAAGTTCCAGCCTCTCGCAGGGGAATATTCCCTACCGTACCAGATGATCTGAAGATGGAGGTCGTTCCATATTTCTTTGGGAAATAGACGTTTTGCATCTTTTTCCGTTTGTACCACATTTTTTCCCGTGGAAAATCCCCATCGGTACATAAGTCGATGGATATGGGTGTCTACCGGAAAAGCCGGGGTTCCAAAAGCTTGGGATACTACCACGCTTGCTGTTTTATGTCCCACGGCGGGCAACTCCTCCAAAAGTTCCATGTCTTGAGGCACTTTTCCGTCATACTTTTCAATCAGAATTTTCGAAAGTCCATAAATGCCTTTTGATTTCATAGGCGATAACCCCACTGGTTTGATGATTTCGCGGATTTCTTCTACCGATAATTTTACCATATCATACGGATTATCCGCTTTGGCGAACAACAAGGGTGTAATTTGGTTTACCTTTACATCGGTACTTTGTGCGGATAGCAAAACGGCTATTAACAAAGTATAGGGATCGCGGTGGGCGAGGGGTACGGGAATTTCAGGATAAATTTTTTGGAGCGTCCGTATCGTAAAATCCACCTTTTCGGCTTTGGTCATTTTTGCTTAGTTTCGTTGAGAATCTTAAACTACAAACTTACTACAAAAATTAGCCATGGACAGATTGCAAGTAGGGGACAAGGTTCCCGAGTTTATATCGAAAGATCAAGACGGTTCTCTTATAAAACTGTCGGATTATGAGGGTCGGAAACTGGTGGTTTTCTTTTATCCTCGGGCCAATACACCCGGTTGTACGGCGGAGGCCTGTAATCTCAGGGACAATTATTCCGATTTAAAGGCAGCGGGATATGAACTCTTGGGCGTTAGCGAAGACACCGGCCGAAAGCAGTCCAACTTCAAGAATAAATACGACCTGCCCTTTCCCCTTTTGGCCGATGAGGACCATACGGTACTCGATACTTTTGGAGTTTGGGGCCCCAAGAAGTTTATGGGGCGTAAATTCGATGGTATTCATAGAACGACCTTCGTACTTGATGAGCACGGGGTAGTGGAAAAAGTAATTGACAAGGTCAAGACCAAGGACCATGCGGCCCAGATTTTGGAATGACGGGGGTATGAAAAATGTTTGGGATTTAAGTTTAGAAGAAGTAGTTTTGAACACGGAACACGGAACACGGAACACTGAACACTGAACACTGTCTTCTTTCCCTACGCCTTTTCGGTCTTCACCAACTTCCGGGTAAAAAGATTCTTTTCCTTGATGATCTTGGCGATGCCCTTGGGGAGCATTTCTTCCCAACCTTTTTCGTCGTTGATGATTTTTTTGAGGACGTCACGGGAGAAGATGTGCATGATTTCGGGGTCGTAGTCTATAATGTCCATCACCTTGCCGTTGTACTTGAAGAACTTGTAGAGTTCCTTCATCCGTGGGTGCACTTTGACATTGTTACTGGTCATGATCTGCCCGGTATCGAGGTTTTTCATCGGGTATAGATATACCTGAAGATCTTTAAAGAACAGTTTGCCGAAGGCTTCGAGGATACCACCGCTCAAATGCCGGTAGTATTTCTCGTCAAAAATGTCGATAAGGTTGTTGATGCCCATCGTTAGGCCGATTTTTTCCTTGGTGTAGTTGTTGAAATACTCCACCAGCTTATAATATTCCTGGAATTTGGATATCATAACCGTATGTCCTAAGGCGCATAATAGTTCCGCCCGGTCCATAAAATCGCGTTCGTCGATTTCTCCCGAAGCTTTTAGGTTCGATAAAGTAATTTCAAAGATAACAATGGTACTTTCTTGGTCCACTGCTGGATCGCGGATAAAAATATCGTAGGATTTATGGAACATATCCATATTTACCTTGGTCACCGGACGAAAGCTGCCCCTTAAGGCCAATATATTTTTTTTATAAAGTACTGCGGCCGGAAGCAGGTTATTACCGTCGGGGCCGAACATTACCGCATCGGTCATGTCGTTCCGGATCAGTTGAAGGCTCATCAGACGGTTATCCACTTCCTTGAAGTTCGGACCCGAAAAATTGATCATATCGATTTCGATGGTATCCTTATCGATATGATCATAGAGATACTTGAGCAGTTTTCTGGGTTTGTGATATTTGTAGAAGGCCCCGTAGATCAGGTTGGTGCCCAATACTCCTAAGGTTTCTTGTTGTAAGCGCGCCTCGTTTTGTTTGAAGCGTATGTGCAGTATGATTTCGTCGTAATCCTTTTGATTAGGTTCAAGCTGGTACCTAAGGCCCAACCAGCCATGGCCTTTATAGCGTTTCGAAAAATCGATGGTAGCGACTGTGTTGGCATAGGAAAAGAAGAGCCGGTCAGGATGGGTCTCCCTACTAATACGCTCTTCCATAAGACGCATCTCGTGGGTGAGCATTTTTTTTAATCGGGACTGGGTAACGTATCTATGGTCTTCCTCGATTCCGTAGATGGCATCGCTGAAGTCTTTATCATAGGCACTCATGGCCTTGGCGATAGTACCCGAGGCACCTCCTGATCTAAAAAAGTTGCGGGCGGTTTCCTGGCCCGCCCCAATTTCCGAAAAAGTGCCGTAGATGTCTGGATTAAGGTTGATTCTCAAGGTCTTGGCCTTAATCGAGGGGATGTTTTCAAAGGCGGTGTCCCTATCCAAAACTGAAGCCATAGCTTGTTTTTAGTTGGTAACAAAGTTAACAAGTTCGGGCTATCTTTTGAACTTATTTAAACTTTTTCTTTACCTGCAAATATTGCATTTTATGGCCCAGACTCGCCCAATTTTGACTACTATAGTCCGGCTCTGCTGCTAAACCATGGTTTCAACCGGACCTAATAGCCGCCATTTCGAGTTCCAAACAACAGGTTTAAATGAGTTCATTAAATTATTTAGTTATAAATTTGGCTTTAGATGAATGAAGGCTTAAAAATTACATTTTTAGGAACCGGTACCTCCCAGGGAATTCCCATAATCGGGAGTAAACATCCGGTCTGTTTGAGTGATGACCCCAAGGATAAAAGACTTCGTGTTTCCGTTTTGATTTCTTGGAAAAATTACAACTACGTTATCGATTGCGGTCCGGATTTTCGGCAACAGATGCTCCAACATGATGTCGAAAGATTGGATGGTATCCTCTTTACACACGAGCATTCCGACCATACGGCAGGGCTTGACGATATTCGTCCCTTTTTTTTCCGGCAGGGTGATATCCCCATTTATGCGCATCACAGGGTCGTTGAATCCCTTCGCCAACGTTTTGATTACATTTTTTCGGATACCAATCGGTATCCGGGCGCCCCTTGTGTCGAAGTCCATTATGTCGAAAATAACAGTTCCTTTATGTTGGGCGATATTTCGGTAATACCCATATCGGCCAAACATAACCGCATACAGGTATTCGGATATCGTTTTCGCGATTTTACCTATCTCACTGATGTGAAAACCATCAATGAAGAGGAAATGGAGAAAATACGGGGAACCAAAGTTTTGGTGGTCAATGCCTTGCGGGAAGAGGCGCATCATTCCCATTTTAATTTAAAGGAAGCTTTGGCCTTCGTAGAAAAAGTGAAACCCGACTCTGCCTACTTTACCCATATCAGCCACCTTTTAGGTTTTCACGCCGATGTAGAAGCAAAATTGCCCGAGGGCGTGCACTTGGCGTATGATGGATTGGTGGTCGAGATGTGATGCCTCTCGTGTCGTCGGGAAAACGTGGGCCTTGAGGAGGAATGGTGCGAGAACGACAAAAATAGATGGTGTATCGAAACCCTTAATCTATTGGGCAAGAAGCATGAAAAAATAGATGAACCCTAGGGATGTAATTGAAGCGTCCCTTCCTAAACCTAATACCATTGAAAAGTAAAATTTTTCTCTACCTGTTCCTTTTTATGATGCTCATAAGCCTCTATCTTTTTATTAGTAGCGGTAAGATGTTGGATGCCAAGGATGCCCAGATTGAAAGCTTGCAAGCCGACGTGGAACAATTGCGCGATTCTGTCAAGAATACCCAACTGAAAGTCTTGGAAATGCAGTATTTTTCGTTAGAAAACAATGATGATGCCCTGGCCTATTACGATCACTTGGCCTTAAAAAATCCCGCTAGCTATATCGCCGATAAGCTACTGGAAACCAACGAAAGCAAAGGCGATAACCCTTTAATACCCTACGAGGGCATGGAGGGGGATTTCAAAATCAACAAAATTAACGTACTCAACCACAAATGGATATTGACCGACTTTTCCGATGGGAAATACTGGGGCGAACTGCTTATCAAATACGAACTGAAAGACGATTTAGGGGTGGACTTCACCTTAATGGATCATTTGCTGTACACGAGAAGTAAATGAGGTGATTTAAATCTTATCTGCCAACCATTTATTGAACGAACGAAAATTTTGAGGAACGACGCCGTGTCCGGCCGGGAACTCTTCATAGATGTGTTCAATGCCCAACTTCTCCAAAAAAGGCGGGACTTTCTGCGCCCATTCCGGTGGAATTACTTGGTCCACTTGCCCGTGAGAAGCATAAATTTTTAGGTTTTTGTGATTCTTATCGGCATAGCCTTCCACTAATATGTTCTCATTGATATACCCACTGAGAGCTACCACATTTCTGATTTTTTCCGGATAGGATAGGGCCACCGCATAGCTGAGGATGCTGCCTTGGCTGAAACCTAATAGCGTAATCCGTTCGTCATCCAAACCATAGGTCTGGCAGGCCTCTTTGATAAAACTAACTATCTTTTCACGAGAGAGTACTGCCTGTTCGTCATCGCTCCATTTACCCTGCCGCGCATCGAAGTTTATGGCGTACCAAGCGTTTCCAAAAGGCTCCATAGGGTAGGGGGCGCGGACGGATATTATACACAGTTCCTTAGGCAGTTCGGAGGCAAAGGAAAAGAGGTCCTCTTCATTGCTACCATAGCCGTGAAGCATGAACATTACCGGGGGTTTACCATTCGTCAGCGATGATGGGCGAATCAGGTGCTCTAGGGACAAAGGGGCTGTTGTCATGGGATAAAAGTAAACCATTTTTGAAAATAAGGTCCTATCCAGGGAATCGATTGCTTCCTTTCGTTCAGCGCACCCATAAATCCATAAATCCAAAGAATGAAATAACATACGTACAGACCGTAAAGGGCGTATGGGTGGTACCAAACACTTGAAAAAATGGCAAATCCGTGAAAAATCAAATGTATACCGAAGGCTTGGCGGGTGTGGAAACGGGCGAAAGCGTTCTGTGGCTCCGAATTCATCGATATGGCAATTATAGACCCAATAAGGGTCATGTAGGCGATGATGGCCGTGGACTTTCCTTCTTTTATGGTATCCATATATTTAGAAATGAATGTTAGGGTGCCAATGAGCAATCATAAAGAAAATCTAAACGATTCCCCATTATTACGCACTCCATGTTGGTTAGGTTCCAATGGTTCCAATAACGGGCAGCGGCTCTGTTTTTCCGTTGGCAGCGTTTACGATCCCTAAAATGATGAGTACTAAAATGCACAGACTTAGTAGGGTCGTTATTATATTTAAGGAAGGTGGCAAAATCCAGCCAAGCATTGAATTGGCAACGGAGAGTATAACGATCCGCATCGATTGTTCGATATGAAATTGAGCGAAGGCATTGTGCTTGTTCATGTTCATGAAATAAGCTATAAGTAGACCGAATACGGTGATATATCCAATTATAGCTATCGTTTTACCTTCGTCGATTGTTGTTTGTTCCATGCTATCTATGTTTAAAAGTTGAAATCAGTTCAGTTATAAAATAATCAAAAAAGCGCTTGTCCATTGTTGAATGTACCATAAACCCGTCCCTTGAGTTTCGCATCTAGAAATAAACTGTTCTTGGAAGTGGAACGGATATCCTTTTCACCAAAATGATATTCCATGTCCGGATCGAAAAGCGTGAGACAGGCCGACATTCCTTCCTTGATTGCCGGCCGTTCCAATCCAAATCTTTCCCTTCCCTTCGTCAGAAGTCCGATGGCCATATCGGTGTCAAACAGTTGGTTCAAACAACCAAAAGCACTTTCGAGTCCGATACTTCCGTACGCCGCATTTTCGAACTCTTTGTGTTTTTCCTCGATGTTTATCGGTATGTGGTCGCTGGTTACGAAATCGATAATGCCTTCCTTGACCCCGTTGATCAATGCCTTGGTATCATTTTTAGTGCGCAAAGGCGGCATTAGCTTGTAGGCCGCATCGAATTCCTCCAACATTTGATCGGTATAAAAGAGATTGTGTATGGCCACACTGCAGCTGACATCCAAGCCCTTTTTCTTGGCATCGGCGATCAGTCTCACCGATGGGGCGGCCGATAGGGTAGGTATGTGTAATTTACCTCCGGTGTACTCCAGAATAAACAGGTCCCTCACTATACGTAGTTCCTCCGAAAGTGCGGGAATACCTTTTAGTCCGAGCCTAACGGAGGTCTCTCCTTCGTTGACGTTACCCTTCCCGGCGATACTTACATCCATAGGAAAGGAATGGACTAATCCCCCGAAATTCTGGACATACTGCAGGGCGATTTTTAATAAATTGGCGTTTTCCAGTGGATGTTTGAAATCGTAGAAACCGACCGCCCCCGCATTTTTCATATCGTAGAGTTCGGTCAGCTCCTTGCCGTCGGCCTTAACGGTCAGCGTACCCAAAGGATGCAGATGGGTAACCTGCCCCTTGGCGGCGTTTTTAAGGAATACGATATCCGGACTGCTATCGGGCACGGGATGGGTATTGGGATTCAATACAATATCGGTAAAGCCACTTTTCGCCGCCGTTTGTAGTCCGTTCGCTATGGTCTCCCTCTCTTCAAAGCCCGGTTCCCCAAAGCAGACGCTGCTATCGAACCAGCCTACGGAAACATGGAGGTTATTTAATTCAATGGATTTTACCTTGTTTTCGGATTCAATTTTCGAGTCTATCTTCTCGATTTTTCCATTTTTAATGAGGATGTCCCGCTTCTTTAAATGAAGTTCCCTGTTGCTAGGGATCAATAATTTTAGCGGCTTTTATGAGTAAGTTCATGGGAGTGGCTTTAAGCGATAAATTTTTGGATCAATATTTCCAATAGCAACATTAGCAATGCTAAAATAACGAACCATTCCCAAAGGGCGGTGATGCGGTTATCCTTTTCTAGGGAATCGAACAGCGATGCGATCGAAGATGCTTTTGACGTGCCCTCGAGTTGATCAATGTTCAGATAGGTCAGATCACTTTCCTTCCTATCGAAATTAAAGCTGATGTTCTTCAGGGACGTATCGTCTTTTGAAATGGTATAGATGCCATCCTGCTTTAAGTTGTTCATCGAAACTAAGAGAGGTTTTGTTGGCGAGTGCGCCTGTTGTTGGGGAATGAATTCATAATCCTCTTTAGAAACTTTTAAGATGGTATCATCGGGCAGGCTCACCGGAACGTCTATCGAAAAGGGAATTCCCAGAACTCCGTATAGCGGGGGCAATTGCAGACTGTGGCTGCCTATATTGTAGAACGTCGGTACAATCAGGGGGGAGTTTTTAAAATTGGAATTTTCTGTAGCAATGGATGCCGTGAATATATAGATGCCATCGACCCCTATTAAAAAGGGAGCCTGGCCCTGAAATGACAATGCGGTCGGTGCGCTCGTTTTGATTCTGTAGTACTGTGATACTTCGGGAAATTGAAAATTCGTCACGTTTTTTTCGAATACGTTCCGGAATAGGGGATGCGAAAATGAAATGTTGGTTATGGCGCGTTTAGAATTAATTTCTTGTAAAAATGAAGTCGAAAAATAATTGGAAACCATTAGGTTATAAGAGCCCATATCTATTCCATTCGAGGGAACAATGGCCAAACTGCCGCCTCCTTGAGTAAATGATCGGAGACTATTCGCCAAAGAGGTAGGCACCGCTGGCATTTCGTTCAGAATGATCAGGTTTTGATTACCCAAACTACCATAATTTAGGGTTGCAGGGGTCGCGGCGGTATAGCTGAATTCATCATCGGTGTATATCCGTTTAAGATATTCGCTATTGGCATCCCCGATGGCAAGCACCTTGATTTTTTCTTTGGTGTCGATATTGAAGTACAAGTGGTTGTCATAGGTCAATCCCGTATCCGATACCTCGAGCTTACCTCTGACCGTCTCGTTCTTTGGAAGTGTAAATTGTACTTGCGCCTTGTCCTTCTCCTGAAAAACAGCGGATGTTTTTGCAATTAGTTGTTCGCCGTTAAAAAGCGAAACGGGTGTGTTTTCTATTGGGCCCCTACGGGATACGATAGCTGTAAGTTCTATATTGTCAGAATTTTGAGCCTCTAAATAAATGGAATCCAGCGCAACGTTCACCATGTTGTCCGGGGTCATCGGCACGAGATATTTTTGGGGTGTACCGACGGTATCGTGTTCTGCCGACGCCATCCGCTGTTGAAAATCGGAAACTACCACAAGGTTCTTGATGGTCTTCGATTCCCTCTTGAATAAAGGTATTTCCTTTGAGATATATCGGGTTGAGCTGAAGTTGTTTTTGGGTGGGAGCGATGTCCAACAAATCGTTCTGTACCTCTGGTAAGGAAACATCCCTAAACACCTTGTCATTCGTAAAAAGTGTAAAATTTTGACCCCGCGGGATGGATTGTATAAGTGACTGTACCGCATTTTCCATTAAAGAAGCTCCTTCGGATTTGGCTTGCATGCTAAAGGAATTATCCAAATAAATGACCGTTTCCGTTGGTAGTAGAGCGGATTTATCGGAAAAATACGGCTGTGCGAAAGCGATTACCAAGGCCGAAAGCAGTAGTAGGCGGGTGAGCAACAACAGCCATTTTTTTAAGACGTTGCTCCGCCGGGATTCCGATACCACTTTTTTTAAGAATTTGACGTTGGTAAAGGGGGTCTTCCGGAACCGCCGCAACTGAAAAAGATGGATAATAATGGGAATCAGAAGGAGGAATAGGGCCCAAAGAAGTTCTGGATGATTAAACTGCATTTCCCGGTTTGAGACCGCAAAGGTAGGGAAAAAGTTCAAGTGGCAAGCCTTCCTCCCGAAGGGTTAAAATATAGGTGAAAACCTGATCAGCAAAAAAAGAAATAATCTTTCATAGCGCTTTGCCCCAATCTCAGAAAATACTTCCTTATCATCTCCTGGGCTTGTTCGTTGGCTACAGTTACAATGCTCTGCGGGTTTGTTAGCGTCATCAATTCACCGTAATGCAGCATTTTTTCCCCATAGATTTCCTTGCCAATTTTCTTCGGATTATTGCAGAGCCAATGGAAAGGAATCTTGTTGTTTTATGAGTCCCTTTGCAATTTCCTTGCCCTTGTTGCCCGCCCCCCAGACGGTCAAGGGTCTCGCGGGGTCGTAGTCCAACTTCAAAAAATAATGCAGTTTAATGTCAAGAAAGTAGTTCTGGGCATAATGCTCGCTGGTGCGGGAAGTACGGGTTTCGTAATCGCGCCATAAGTGGAGTACTTGGTGGCAGGGGATACACTTTAAACCTTTTGCGTAGAATCGGAAGCTCAGGTCATAATCCTCGGGATACCGGTCCGGTTCAAACGCCCCGCAGCTATCCAAATCTTCGCGAAATACCATCCAGCAAGGGGATGGGATTACACATTCCTTATAGATCTCGGAATAGTTGCTGCCGGTCTCGGTAAGGGCGTTTAACCACTTTTCGTAGCGGGCATAGCCGTCACTGATGATCCGGTCGGAGAAGTATTCGACTTGGCCCACTGCCAAATGGCCTATTCCGTACGATAAAAGGGAATCGACCATGACCTGCAATTTGTTTGGGGCCATTATATCGTCGGAGTCCATTCGCGTAATGAGAAGGCCTTTGCTTTTGGAATAGGCCAGCCACAGGGCATCAATGATTCCCTCACCGGAATTCTGAATCACCCTGATACGGTCGTCATTTGCGGCATACGTATCAAAAATATAACCACTTGTATCTGTAGAACAATCATTTACAGCAAGCACCTCCCATTTATCAAAAGTTTGGTTTAAGATGGATTCGACGCATGCCGGTATGAATTTCTCGGTATTTTTAAAGGGGATGAGAATGCTGACCAGTGGGATTTGCATGCACGTAAGTTACTAACCTTCACAAAAACCCGAAATTACAAGTTTCACAGTATTATAACAATAGTTTCACAGCCAACCCTTATTCCGCTTCATACCTTATCTCAACATTATTGATTTCCGAGCTCACATCAAGGCTTGTAAAATAATTCGAGACTTGCTGTAATTCGAGGTTTACAAGGACGTTGTTCGGACCATGGCAATGCCAATTTGTATCAAATTCGTGCCAAATACCCCGTAGGTGCGGGGAGGTCGGACCCTCGACCAGTAATCCGATAGCCAACCTGTAAATGCCCAAAAGATCATTTAGGGTGCCTTTGAGCATTATTTTATTGCTGGAAAGGGCCTGATCTAGGGTTATTGCCCCCTTAACGATATCCCTTACATAGTCACCCTTGGTAACAAAACTGGAGGGAGTCCATGAATTTACGGGCTGGATTTGCAGGGTGTAATTATCATGAGCGATGGCGGTGAGTTGCAACTTGCTGCCATCAACGTCAATGACCACTTTTTTTGAAATCGTAACTTCTTTCAAAAGACCCAATATAAAATCGTTGTCGTACTTCACATGATCGACCAAACCATGGAATAGGACCGCTAAAAATTGCTCTGCTTCAGTGAACGAATTCTGCATAGAACATTCCTTTTTTTAAATTCTGCTTTCTTGTGTTCAGTGTCAGTTCTGCGGTGGCTTTTCCACTGAGTTCCTTCAAAAAAGTATATTGTTTGTCCTCATAGTCCGGTAGTATTATTTCCAATTTGGTATCTATAACCATATCCACACCAACGCTATCAATATCATCGCAGGCCCTGACCTTAATGTATTTCGGGGTTAGAACTTTGCGATGGCTAAAAACAGAGGCCAATGCCCCCGGAAGGATGGGAATTCTTTCCGGTGTCTGTGTCCATATAAACTCAATATCGATAGAATTTCCGACAAAGTTTTTCCTGAGGACGTTATTTTTATAAATAAATAGGAAAGGTTTGGCTATTTTGGATAGATTCTTGTTGTTGCCCCTGTGGAAAACAAATGAATACACGTCTTCGGTGGCACTCCACATGGTAACGGTCCACCATACCCAACCCACCTCTTCGTCGCCCCATCGAAACCTCCCGAAATTATGGTCATGGTAGCCATACCATTTATCGGTAACGCTAATCGTGGAGTTGCCTTTGATGACATGACCTTTGGCCGATATCCCTGGTATAAATCCCCAACCAATAAAGCCTTTTCCATAGGGGAAGAGTTCTGGCACCAAGAGCGGTGTTGCAACGGGCTCCCCTTCCAACTCCAAAGAAAATTTTGGCGTCTCGCGTTTCACCGAAATTTTAAAATGGCCTTTGGAGATGAAGACGTCCAGAAAATTGGGAAGGCTGAATTGTAATGGCCCTTTCGATTTGGGTCTTTCCAGCCATCGGTATACCTTTAGAAATCCATAATTGGCAAGTCTTTTCGGAACATCTTCTGTGGGTGTGGTAAGCAGAAAGGTAGTTGTGATTTCACCCTGGCCGGGTCTCCCCGAAAAACTTATATTAAATAGAATCCTAGTGTTGCTTTCCGGGTCGAAAAGGATGTAATGATACCAATCTTTCCAATCTTCGGGACTCAATGGCAATTCAGTGGGAATCTTTAGCTCCTCTAGGTGATATAATATAGTGTCGTAGGGTTTCATCTTAAAATAGAACCTTTTTCTTTAAGAACCCGTTTGGATTTTGCCTTGGCCACCGGTTCTTTGGGGATGGGCATTTCAACTTTTTCTATAATTTGTTCCAAAACCGTTTCTATCCTTGGGGAGAGCTTGCCCAGCCCTAAAATAAAATAGGAAAACCATTTTTCGGAATCATTGCCCATGACATCCAAAACCGTTTTATAGTCTTTGGACGTTGGAAACTCAATTTTTCTGTATTCGAAGTCCGGTGATTCTACGTCTTGGTCTACCAAATTAAAAAGCCATTCCTCCCAATGCCCCAACATCATGCCTTCCTTTGGTTTTCCATCTGTAAAGGCATTGATGCCCGAGGAAATGGAAAGGGCCAACTTCATCCATTGTACGAATTGGGTCCCTTGAAAAATCAAGACCCCGTTTTTGAAGAACCGTGTTCTAGAAAGCAGCTCCAAAGCTTCACTGCCGTTTTTGGATTTGGCAAATTTAAATCCAATGTTACAGCAAGAAAGCACAAGTTCCGAAACAATCCATTTGGAGGGTATTACTTCCATCGACGCAAGGCCGGCCAACAACTTGATAGTACTTTTGGAGACCAATACGTTGTTCGAAGGCTCTTCCTCCAAGGATCGAACAGGAATGGTGACGGCCGTCGTGTGGTTGTAGACTTTTCTATTTTTCGGTTTACGTGCTATGATTTCAATTTCTATTGGAAAGGAGTAGTTTTCGGAACTTGGAATGGTAAGGGCACCGTAAATCATGTTTCCTTTTCTAAGATTTTTTGGCAACTCGATACTGAACGTAAGTTTGGCCTCGCCTCCGGTCTGAAGAAAGGAATAGGCAGGTTCCAAACGATAATCGGCCTCGTAAATGGCCCCATTATCACTTACCCAATGATCCAAGCTGGGCTGTATAACTGCGGGAGCAATAATATTGCTGATGAGATTCACCCTTAAAATCAGAAGGCTGTTCGAAGCTGCCTGTAATTCGATTGGTTGCATATTGTAATTGTTTTATAGATCGCGCTCGATAACATAGTTTACGATTTCCCTTATAAAGCGATAATCCACTACTTCACTTTCCCATTTTTCATCGATCTGAATGGGTGATATTTTTCTAAAAAAGGCCATTTCATCGAGGAGCCGGCTTGCTTTTTTTGCGGTTTTAAGTGCCAAATCCTGCCCGTACCTAATACTCCCGCAGCGATGCATTTCGGATAGGATAAAATCTACTTCCCCTTGCTTTTTATGGTTTCTCGGAAGCCTAATGATGTCCTTGATCTTATTCGCGTTCCTACCTGCATTACGGATCAAGTGGTTGAGCATGATGGTCCGCTTGCCTTCATAAATGTCCCCTGCAATCTCTTTCCCGTATTTCAGTTCCGACCCGATCAGGTTGAGCAGATCGTCCTGGATCTGGAAGGCAATGCCCAAGTACATGCCGAATTTGGTCAGTTGCTCCAAATGCAAGGTCATGTCCATATCCTTCCAAAATTCGGCACCGACGATATAGCCGATCCGACATGGGGAAATAAAGGTGTACCAACAAGTTTTTTTGGCGCACATTGTAAAATAATCCTCGTCCGTTAGGTCAAATTGATGGTTCGCGACCCAATCCAGTTCCATCGACTGCCCTTCTACGGACTGCCGTGCCATCTGTTCGATCTCATGGATAATCTGCAACGCCTTGGCTACCCCTATTTCGTTAAGGTTTTCCAACAAAAGGCTCACCGCCAAAACATTGGTGGCGTCTCCTATATTTACGGCCCTCGGAACACCGACGAGCTGGTGCAAGGTTTCCTTGCCCCGCCTATTTTCCGATCCGTCCTCCACATCATCGTGGATTAAAAATGCATTGTGGTACAGTTCCAATGCCGTGCTGGAGACTAAAGCGGAATGACCCATGCCGTGCACACCTCGCGCCACACTGACGCATAAGGTCGGGCGCAGGCCCTTTCCCTTTCGAAAGGGATAATCGGAAAGCATGGTGTAAAGGGGTTCATAGGCACCTTCCACGTTTTTTTTCTGCTCTATGAGTTCGGCTATTTTTATCCCCACCGCCTTTCGTGTATAATCCAGTGCATCGTTTATGGTCGTTTTATCGTACATGGATTATTTCATAGCTAGGGTCAAACCAATATCCTTTTGTATTTCTTCCCAATAGACAAAGGTAAGTCCGGCGTTCTCCAAGAGCTGTATTTGCCGATCTTTGGTATAAAATTTTTTAAAATGGGGAATGGCTTCTTTCACGATGGCTTGGGAAAGTATTTGGGTGGCGGAACCTAGGGGCTCAACGATTATAAGCTTTCCATTTTCTCGCAAAGCCTTGAAAAATTGATGAAAGACATTTTCTACCGACTCAAAATAATGTAGCGAGATATTGCAGAATACCAAATCAAAATGCTCTGTAAACTCCGTCGGGGGCGTATTGATGTCAGCTTGATAGCATCCTACATTCGAAAGGCGTTCTAGCTTGGCATTCCGATAGGCCCGTTTTATCATATCCGCTGAGAGGTCAAGTCCTATCACTTCCCCGTATGGCACTAATTGCGTGAGCTTTCCCAATTCATGGCCAGGGCCACAGGCGGCATCCAAAATATAGGATGAAGGGTCTATCTGCGATTTTGCGATTTCAAGGCTACGGGGCAGAAGATACGATTTATAGGTATGGGTGGCCAATTCATATTCCTCTGCGCAGATGTCAAAATATTTTACTTTTTCTTTATCCTCGGGGTTATGGGCAAGCTGTTTCAAAAAAATACCGTTTTGGGTAAGTTTAGGTTTGTTGCCCGTTCGTGGGAAAAACTCGGGTAAGGTGCCGATGGTATTGTTTATGTGTATATCGAGTTCCCGGAACCTATCGACGGGCTTAAAGACACTTTCACCCCAAACATTGGTTACAAGGGTCATATATGGCCCCCAAACGTCTCTATGAATATCAAAATTTTGCTTCATAGCAATGGGGCTTTTTTTGCTGATCTATTGGGAAGGGGTTAAAAATGTCAGGGAAGCTTTTTCTTTCTTGTTTTTGGCGGACAGGATCTCGAGTATCAGTTGAAATACCCTCGTCTCATTGCCTCTCAGCGTAAAAGTGGTGAAATATTGATTGTTAACCTTAAAGCCGGTGTTGAGATCCAGTTCTATTTTTATTTGTTCCGTTTTTTTGGGTGGAAGTACCAGCATGGACCTATCTACGGAAATCTTATTCATTAAGATATCACCCGTTCCCATATTTTTCAGTTCCTCGATATTGACGACAATATCTTGGGAAACGTCGTAGTTGTTGTTGATGTTTAAGGGAATCTGCACTTTTTTCTGACTTAAAAAGGACTTGACCATAAAGGTGCCCGAGTTGATGACCGATGGTGCTGCATTGGCATCTGCATCCGCTTTACCTTCGGCATTTTTTTCCAATTCCATTTTAATTTTTCTCAGTACGCTTCGCTCTAGGTCATACCTGTTTTCCAAGGCCGAGTTCAGAAAATTAACCCCACCCCTTGCCAAGGGTCTCAAACTGGAATTGCCGGATTTTTCCAGTTGTGATTGTAGCATATTTATAAAACCCTGCTCGCTGCGGTATCTCAAGTCCGTTATTTTTTCAAGTGTTATGAACGTTTGTTTGAACGAATTGTCCATTGCTTGGCGTTTATAGATTATATATAAAATATAGTGGTATTGGGCGTCACTTTCTATCCGGCAGAAAACTATCCGGGCACATTTTCAAAGCGGGTACCGGTATGACCGCAGAGATAATATGTTTTGGTTCTAGTGCAACATTCACAGGAGCTATCGTCGCATTCGCAATCACTTGGCCCGCAACTTGCAAACTTAATAAACTCGCCTTTTTTGGGCCTGCAACTGTCCGTAAGTGTAAAATGGTCCACATAATCGTCGGGTTGCACGTAAATACCCAAGCAGATCTTTTCTCCCAAACAATTGCCGGTCAACCGAATTTCAGCGTAATAGGCGGTACATTCCTTAAAAGGTGGTATCAGATCAAGGGTCAGTTTCACTCTTTGGCATTGGCATGCTGGAATAACAAACTTTTGGGGATGGAAAATAAAATTCCTTGAGGGTTCTAACCTTTCACCGCAACCATCGATTACAATAGGCACATCGAGAACTATTTCTTGGGGCGACGACTTATTGTTCTCAATTAGAAAGGATACTATCCTTCTTTCCCCTGGTCGGGCGTGTACCTCTATATCAACGCTTGCATTTAGGCCACCGCAACTACAGCAGTCCATTGGATCACTTTGGCATCCGCATCCACAGTGGCAAGTATTGGCCTTTTGACCCTGCCCCAGGGTCGAGGATACGAGGTCATTAACAATGTTAAGGGTGTCGGTTAGACTTCTGAAACCGATATCAAGAAGGTCTGTAGTCATATTTGCCGTTGATTTTCGGCTTGATTTTGGTCTATTAAGTTGCCATGTCGTACTCATGATGGTTATTTTTTTGATGTGATTCAGTTTCAATTACCCTTTTGTCGGTACCACCGTAAAGGATACCGCCGAATTATAAAACGGGAAGGTACCCAAGTACCGGTTGGGCCGCTTAAGGCTTTTAGGTATCGATAGGTTCAAACTAATTTTTTCGGTTTTACCCGCTTCAATGGTTTTGGGTCCTTCGTTTACCCTAATTTTCATGGTGCTTCCCTCATCGTATACTTCTTCCAATTTTTCTGCTGCCAAGGATAGAACCTGATCAAGGCCCGCTTTTTCTTTGTCCATTTTCCTTACAACATGCCTTATGGTCCTGCATTCAATAAAATCGGTTTCCAATATTACAGGGCCAGGATCACCGAAAGTGATGGGATAATTGCCCCTGTTCTTAACGAAAAGGTCCTTGTCGACGGCCGTTCCAGGTCCGGCCTCTATAAAGAAGCGGGGTGGGCTAAGGCTTACATAGACTTTTTCTTCAATATCTACGCTAACGGTATGGCAGGTACCATCTACCAGAACATCTAGGGTATGGGTACCCGGGGGTGTAAACCTCGAAAGCGGTATTCTAAAATCGATCAAGTTTTTATCTTCGGAATTTAGGGTAGGGAGACGTTGAAGTTTTAAGGAGGAAAGGGGTATCCCCTTTTTGCCCAGTAGATCGGTCTTCGCAAATTCTACCATCACCGGACTTCTGGAATTGGAAACAAACCTTAATTTGCCCTTGCCTTTTCCGGTCCTTCCTTCAAACTTGATTTTTGCAGCCCCGTTTTTATCCTCATAGACCGCTTTTTTTTCTTTCCTGGGGGATGCGAGTGTAAACTGCTTGGATAGCTCCTCAAGCAGGCCGCGCGAAATTCCTTTGACCGCAGTGAGTTCACTTAATTTCTTGAGCTCGCCGTGTTCAGCGATATGGTCCCTGATTTTGCTGGCAAGAGCGGGCCCAATGCCCGGTAACGATTGAAGCTGTTCAACGGTAGCGGTATTTATATTTATTTTTGCCATTTTCGTATTGTTCCCTGAAATTAATCATCTGCCAATGTTACCCGGATGCTTTCCGTTTCCTGGGGTTTTGAAGTGCTAAATTTAGGAGGTTTGGGCACTTGAAATATTCTTTTGGAGTTCTCTTCGGTCAGCACCATGGCCTTCCCGCATATTCCAAAATTCAGTAACGGCAGTCCCAAAACTTTTATTCCGAAATCAAAATTTACCGGAAACTGCATTTTCATGGAGGGGAGCTCCTTTATGGCAAAGGACATACACATATTAATGTTGTCGAGCCCCATGTCTACGTTGACATTGTCCAGCCCCATATCCATCTTGCCGTCAAGGGTCAAGTTGGTATTCATATCCATATTCATATCATCCAGCCCCATATCTATTGTTATTGGCGCCATTGACAAAAAGCTGTTCATCGCCATGTTGGAATCAATTTCCATCTCAAACGGCTGTGGAATTTCCACTTTTACATCTTTACCCATAGTTCAATTTTTATACATTAATAAATTGATCGTCAAAATTCATGGCATGCTCAAGTATGCCATGTATGCCATGTATGCTTGCTATCCTAAGAATCGGAATAGCGATATGAAATCATGATTAAATACTTCATCTGGTTTGGTTCCGGTTTGAAATCTACGAGCGACTATCTCGATACATTGGTAACCGACATCCAAAAAAGGCCAAAGTAAAATATCCTAAACTATAATTTAAAAAGGGGGAATCCAGGGGGGAACTGTTGGTTATGTGGTTGCTTTGAAAGATTAAAATAGTCTTATAATCTTCCAGAGTGGAGAAAATCCGCTACAAGACCACATAGCACATTAAATTTAGGGAATTTTCAAGTTAAAACCGATTACCGGTCAAATTTTAACACAATTTCTTCTGTAGCCTTCTTGATTTTGCAGCTTTCCCTAAAAACCGTTAAGGCTACAGTTAGGGCTGATAGGCGAGGTTGCCACGCACTGCGAAATTTAGCCTGTATGTGAAGAGGAAGAAGTTGCGATGGGCGAACCAACAAAAAACTGAAAACGTTTTAGTGAAAAGAAAAAGCTTTTTATATTTGCACTCTCTAAGGAGGAATGGCAGAGCGGTCGAATGCACCGGTCTTGAAAACCGACGAGGGTCACACCTCCGGGGGTTCGAATCCCTCTTCCTCCGCAGACTACATTCCCAATACATTTATTACCAATGTGTTGGGTTTTTTCTTTTTAAGAATTTGCACACGTAGGTTATTAATTTTACTGATTTCCCATTCTTGAACAACCCTTTGTCCTTGCCCTGATTACAGATATCACCATCGGTGCCATTTTAAGCCGTTTTTAGGAAGGCAACACCGAAACCGATATAGAACGTGTCCGGAAAACCAGTAGGGAGCGTATGAAACTTAAATGGGCGAGGAAAAAGGAAGAAATAGAGCAGGGGAGGAGACAGTTGGCCGCCGAACTGGTAAGGAAGCTGAGAAATCTTAAGTAGCAGATATGGTAAAGAAGGTCTTAAAGCCCAAGGTGAACACCATAGGACTGTAGCAAACCCACAACGTCATACAGCTATCGGCCATGGTCTGCAACCTGAAAAAGTTCCTAAAGGTTATCGAAAAACGTTCGAAAAGAGGGGCAGGGGCGCTTGCTTCAGCAGCATTACCGAAAAGTAGCCTTGATAGTTTATTCGGCGCTTCATCAGGCACAAAAAATTGGCATTCCACATCTGAACCGATACTGAAAAAGCCTCTTAATGAGAGATGGTTTTTTGAGTTAATCCTGTCGTATCAAGGATATTATTTATTTAGCCAATTCCATCTTTTTGCCCAATCCAATAGAAATGATTTTCTATGTTTTGAGACAGTTTTCGCCCCTTGTTGTTCACCTAAAAACAGGGCAGGGTCTGGACGATCTCCATACCAGTGGTCTCCCAATACAAAATCATCTGATTTTAAAGTACCCGGCCATGGATTAATACTTACAAATTGGCCTTTACGTCCATTTAATTCTAAAATTCTGCTAGCAGTAACATAGGAAGCCGTCTCTGGTTTTTTAGAGGAGTACCGATTACCGTAAGTACCGTTTCCTAAGTAATAACCTGGCCATATCTGGCCTGAGATTTCCATGGTATAGCAGACAGAATCTTTGGGAATATTTCTTTCAGGTCCATTAAACTTCCATTCCATTACACCATAAGTAGTTACGGTATCGGCTATAGTGCTACCATGTTCAAAAATAGTTCTAGAACTATGAGTGATAGGCGTAAAACTACCTCCCCAACTTTCGCCCATTGGGTTATATGGGTCGCCGTGCATTACATACACCAAGGAAGGGGTATCCCCCATTTTTATATTACCTCCATAATAATTTTTAAAAGCTTTGCCCATTGCGCCTCGTTCCTGTATGTAGTAATTATAGTAATTGTGACTTTTAATATTCTCTGGTGAATTTGAATCCATAAACCAGCCTCTGTAGGTTGCATTGGCTTCAATCATCCAGAGGTCAGGGTGATTTTCAACAATGTAAGTATAAGCATTAACGCTCCATTTTTTATTGGGCCCACCAATCCAATATACTTTTATGTTTGTTTCAATATCAGGTGCGTCATGTAAAGCCTGAGCTAAATCCTCAAGTCCACCCCATACCAAAATCCATAATGGACGATCGCTTGCTTTTTTTGCACATTTTATAATCCACTCAGAGCCTTCAGTAGCCGTATTGAAACCTTTATAAGATGAATTAGAAATTGCCCCTTGTTTCGTGATTTTTCTTAGGTACTCCGGATTGGGAAAACCAACTGAATGTTTGGATAAGTCTGAAAAATCCTTCTCATACAGATCGATCATTTTCATAATATCTTTTTTCCGTCCATCCCCATAAGGAGATGCTATTAAACCTTCTATTTGAAATCTATCTGCATACATTAATAAATGTATCATAGATTGATTATCATCGGGATCAGTTCCACCTATATCTGAACTTACCACTATGCGTGGTTTTTCTGATTTTTGCTGGGCCGGTAAGGAAAAGAAAGGAACTACAGTCGAAATCAGCAAAAGAAACATTTTGAAAACTTCAATCATATTTGATTTTAATAGGTATGTTATAGGGGTGATAGGATGAGAAAATAGATTTTAAACTGACTTCAAAGCTTATATCTATGCCATATTTAACGGGTTTCAAATATAATCCTTCGATAACTCGTGAGATTAGGCTTTCCCTTATCGGTAACTTCACAAATTACGTGAAAGCTTTTACCCCGGGAATCTTTTTTTGGAACATTCACAATAGCTATACTAGATTTGCTTTGATCTACCTCAACCTCCTTGCTATAAGTCCCTGCTGCATATAAAATCCACCATTTATAAGTAAGCTGATCACCATCAGGGTCATAAGAACCGGAAGCATCTAAGGTGATTTTTGAACCAGGTTTCGGTTTCTTTTTAATTACTCCATTCCCTTCTTTCCATTTATGATAACTACCTGATTTTTATTTCCTTTACCTTCTTTTGCCCAGTCCGTCCGGGCCGCGAAATTGTTAAATATAGCAGGATAAAAATATTCTGAATATTTCCTTGAAATTTTGTTTGCCTCACTATTGGGATTATTAGTATAGGCAAAAGTCTTTTTATCATCAGTTAATTTCCATTCAAAAAAGCCACCCCAACTAACATAATGGGGATGTTCAGGAACATTAAGTCCATTAGGCATAAAAAATTAACTTTTTCTAAATTGCTTTCGCATCCACTGATGGGCGCTGATGTCATAAGGAGTTTATTGATCACGATCCTGATCGGTAATCGCATAAAACCGAATTTTTTGTATGAATTCTTCTACTTGTTTTTTGCTTCTGTTTTGCTTTACCTGCAACAGCGCCTGCGCCAGGGTGTTACTTCCTCCCCATGCAAGTACCCAAACTGGACGTTGGTCTTTTTTATCAACCATTTCGATTATTAGCCTACTGCCTTCCGAACCTTTGTCTTTCCCCAGGAACTTCACTCCTCTGTTTTTACTTCCAAAAACCGTTCGTGACCTTATATAATCGGCACTTGGCCAGTAGTCCGTGTGCTGTTGTTCCTCATTTTTTGCGAAATCAATTTGCCCTGTACGTTTTTTTAAGATTAGGCAAATCTTTTTCATAGGCGTTTATGGCATCATGTAATAAATTAAAAAAATCGTCTCGTGTTTTATCCAGGTTCCAGCCAGTTGTATAAACCATTCCTTCAATTTCAAATAAATCGGCATGCGCCAATAACCTTGCCAGGGATTCGCTGTCATCAGTTTCCCAAGTGGAAACATCGGTGAGCACGATAATACGGGGTTTTAATGAAGCAGAATAAGTAGCATTCTGGGGTTGAACCAATTGGAAAGATAAAGTCAGGAATGTAAGTATCATTGAAAATTGTATTTTCATATTTGGAGGATTGAAAACGAAGATAAAAATTACTTTTTGGAAATCATCCAGTCTGCCTGTAGTGCAAAATCCTCCTGCACCTGTGGGCGCCATTTTGAAACGGCTTTAGTTCTTGAGGGATCATCAAACCAGTGGTTTTTTGCCGGATTCGGGCGAATAAATTTACCACCCCAACTTTCTTGGTGAGGTTTTTCAAGATCGCTAATTCCTTTCACAGCGCATACCATGTATAAAAATGATGGGGAATCTCCTTCCCACACGCCAGGAGTTCCAGGGTAAAATCCACCTTCCGGGTAAAGTGTTCCAAGCACCCCATGACCTTTTCTAATATGCCGGTTTACCCAGTGAGGACTTGACAAGTCAAATTCGGCCCCGGTAGCATTATTTAACATTCCCATATAATTCTTTTTGGATACTATATTGAATAGGTTTGAAAACTTGTCTAGCAGCCATTGTCCCGATCCATCCTGAAGCCCTATCATGCATATTCTGATCTTATCTATGATAGCTTGTATTTCTTTCTTGGTTCGTGTTTCTTTTATTTCGCCTTAAATCCAGTAACAAAAAGAAGCCGGCTATCCATGCAATAATCTCTACTGCATGTAGAAAGCCATCTGACATAAGACTTATTTTGGTGGATGCCATATCATAGAAATGATGCCAAGCCAGAACCTGGTAAAAAACTATTTCATCTATGGCGGCCATAAAACCTATACCAATCAATGCTCCAGCCCTCATGGATTCTTTACTACTCATCTTCATTGAGAATAAAGTCTTTAGTGCTGAGTAGGTTTCAGTTGATCTGAAGAACAGAAGATTTTCCCGAACGATTATTCTTTTTTTTCAGGAGCTGGTAGGTCATGGCTGAAGAAATTCCAAAGATAATGTGGGCAAAAAATAATTGCTTCAGGTGTTTTTCGAGATGGGTGCGGGGAGGATCGGGATGGGTCTTCAGCATCGTGGCCCAGGCTAACATACCTACCAATCCGCTGGGGACACCAAGTAAGAGCCCACTTACTACTCCTGGTTTAAGGGAGGTCTTTTTCCAAATCTGACTATAGACCAGAACAAAAGATCCCCCGATGGCATAATGCAGGGTCCATCCTGCCAGGGCGGAAGATTGAGGAGATATTTTTTCTGGGGCCAAGCGATGAACGAGCTTACCGAGCATTTCAGGTTCTTCAAACTGTTCCCGGTTTTTTTTGCTTTCCGATAGCTATAGAATGTCATCAGACTGGTACCTGCTATACAGGATAGAAGAATTCTTAACATGCTCTTGGCCTCGGTTATAATTTGCGTTTTACTTTGATTTTTTCATCAGGGCACCATCAGAAAAAGACGGTAACTTAAATATAGCGGAGAAAATCAAAGGTTCCACTATAATAGTTTTTTAAATGGCTTCTTATATTCTTCCTGTCCATATGGTGAGGGTATGATTAAAGATGGTAAGAGGATTTTGGCCAAAAACATGCGTCCTTGCTTTCAGTTAGTTAATTTAAGATAACCAAAAGAAAGGATAAGTTGAGCTTTGTTTGAAGCGTCCCTGTTTGCAGCGGCTGTTTGCCACTGACTTTTCCCGTGTGTAAAAAACAGCTGCAAAGTTCCTTTTTTTATGCCATATTCACCTCGAACAGATAACCCACCAGAGCGGTCAATCCCATTGCCACTGTTCCCCAAAAGGTAATCCTAAAGATGGCTGTTGTAACCGTGGAACCGCCGGTTTTGGCCGAGAGAGCCCCCAAAATCATTAAAAAGAAAAGAGAAAATCCGTAGAGCCAATATTCCAGACTTTCCAAGGGAAGAAACAACGTTACCAGGAACGGAAGTAAACCTCCTCCTGTAAATGCTGCTCCCGAGGCAAAGGCAGCCTGTAGGGGTTGGGCCTGGCTTATTTCATTAATCCCCAATTCATCCCTCACATGTGCCTTTAAGGCGTCATGTTCGGTCAATTCTTTGGCAACGGTCATGGCAGTTTCTTTTTTAAGCCCTCTTTCTTCGTATATCTGCGCTAGTCGCTGCAATTCCAGGTCGGGCATTTCCTCCAGTTCTTCCCTCTCGCGTTCAATATCAGCTTTTTCAACATCGGTTTGCGAACTAACGGAAACATATTCGCCGGCCGCCATAGACAAGGCACCTGCAACCAATCCTGCTAGGCCTGCAAGGATAACTGGTTCTCTGGTGCTGCTGGCGGCGGCAACACCAATTGCGATACTTGCCGTTGAAAGTATACCGTCATTAGCTCCAAGAACCGCAGCTCTTAACCAGTTACTACGGTGAATATAATGATTATCCAAATAATCGTCAAGTTCTCCAGGTTTTCCTACTACTTCTGCTTCTGAATTCATGAGGCTTTTTCTATAATTTATGATTGATATCTTAAAATCACTGCGAAATTGATTCTAAATCTTCTCTAAAGTTTTCTGAAGAACTTCTTCCTTCCTTTTAATCATTAGAATTCCCCGAGGCTCTGCCTCGGGTGTCGCGTACTGATATTCCTATATTTGTGGTTATGAGTGAGCATATCCAAAAGAGCCATAACAAAAGCTTGCTTTTGTACCATTTTGTTTGCCCTATCAAATATAGGAGAAAAGTTTTGAGCGATGCCGTATCGGAGACCTTCAAGAAGATTTGCCTTCAGATCGAGGAACGGTACGAGATCCATTTTTTGGAGATCGGCCTGGACGGGGACCATGTCCATTTTCTGATACAGAGTGTTCCGGGGAACGCCCCGAAGAAAATAATCGGAGCGGTGAAGAGCATCACGGCGAGAGAAATTTTCCGTCTTCACCCGGAGGTCAAGCCAATGCTGTGGGGCGGTAAGTTTTGGAGGAGCGGTTACCACGTGAATACCGTAGGGCAGTATGCCAATGAAGAGGTCATTAAGAAGTACCTTCAGAACCAAGGTAGAACAAAGTATGAAGAGTTGCATAGAAATCAGCTCAAATTGTTTTGATACCCCGACGGCTTGCCTCGGGGTAGTTCATTTTTCCAGTTAAAGGTAATAAATGCAGATACCTTAAAACACTTCTCTTTAAAAGACGCAGTAGTTGGGCGCTTTGATGGCATCTGGTTAATTCCTCTTCCTGTGGAAATTATCCCAATCTATATAAACAATGTTAATTAAATGTTCACAGGGTTTGCGGTTTTTTAATGGATGTCATTCAAATTAAAATTATAGGTGAGTAGTTCGGGGAGAAAATTCCCAAAAATGAAAGTACTCTCCGATTTAGCTGTAGTAATCTACGGATTTTATTGTATTTGCAAGGTATTTTTTATTAGCGTTTGTCGGATTTTTTAATTCTAATTTTAAGTTCTCACCTATGAAAAATGGATTATCTATCCTTTTCTACCCGAAAGGATGCCGATAAGCGTGGTAAGGCTCATATATCCTTAAGAATAGCGGAAGATGGCAGACGTTGGAAGTGAAGCGTTCGGCCTTAAGTGGAGTTCTTCAAATGGGACTACCTTGACCAATGGTGTTCCGATTTAGTCCGGGAGTTAAATGGACGGTCATAAATATCGCAGACCTATTCAACATTCTGCCACGATCCACTCTTCCCCTATACATGAACTACTGCTTGTAGAAGATTCGTTGCATTGATACGTAAGTTAAATTTTAACGATCCCTATCCGGCACGAAAGTCTCGCCCTCCGTTTTCGAAGAAATGTCCGGCGCGCCCGATGCGGGGCTCTGTTCCAGGCCTGCGGAATCGACTCCGTAGAACCCGAGTATATCGGCCCGTGACCTGACTAGTTTAGCCTTGTCGCCATTAATAGCGATGGGGTCTTGTAGCAGTACCGGATTCTTATCCAAAATTTTAAGCCATCCATTGGTGTCAAACTTACCATCCGCTGCAATATCGGGGGCTTTGGGGTGGTCGGTGGCGAGTAACCTACCGAAAGGAATGTTGAGCATATCGGCTATCTCGGTCCATGCCGTATCCCCCAGATTTTCCTTTGAAACGTCAACGGTCCTGATTTTTTTATCGATGCCTTCCACGTATCCCAATACCTTTAGACCCAAATCGGATTCCGAAGAGTAGATATAGCTCAGTTGCGCTTCGTCCTTCGCAAATACGCCCATAATTTAAATTTTTGAATGATTATCTTCTCCAGAGAACGGTACACTATTTTCATTCGAACGTCGCCGGTATCGAAGGTGTACAAAACGACCCATAATAGACCCATAGACAACCGCTTTCGTTCGGATACCCATTTCTCCACAGTTTTTCTACGTAATAGTCCAAATTTACTATGGATACACCAAATGGATTGCTCCGTTCCCCACGGATATTAACTTAATCGATTTTTAAGAATGCGCTAGAATTTTGTGCAGGGGTAGTATGTATGGTAAAGAACGTGGGTAATGCGTTAAATCTCCTCGTCGAAAATGGAGCAATTATGTTTAAAGACTATGGATATGGGATTTTGGAACAATTTGAAGAAGCAGAACATTATTATTTTGATAATCCCCGCCATGGGGGCGCACCTTGTTTTTCTCCTCGCCCGGTAGTTGGCCGAAACCTTTTTCCTTCCCCCACGGAACCTTTCGATATATCGGTCCCATAGGCCGGCGGACGTATATCCATATGTATCCAGCTAAAAATAAATTTTTCTGAAGACGGTTCCCCGCAAGAAAATCCTTCATTTTGGGCTGTCGGTCCCGCACCGGGGCCCTTCCTGTAATTTTTTAACCTAAATACAGAACCTATGGAAATCCTAAGCTTTCTCGCCACATTCCGCCCATCGCCCTTAGCATCGCTACAGGTACCGTTGGCGGACAACCTCATCGTCGATTCCAATTTTTTCGTTACTATAGCCGCAGGGGTGGTCCTCGCCCTTGCCTTCCAGTTCGTCCTGACGGCGGTTTCCGTGGCCGCCGGGGTCACCGCCATTGGTGATGTGAAGAAAAGCTATGTGAAATCAAAGGTGCACCCTGGAGGCTCCGATAGCGGCGACGGCGACAGGTCCGGCCGGGACCGTTCCCCCGACACGGCAGCGGGCGTAAAGATTACGACGGCCTTCGGCATATGGAGCTTGGTAAGCACTTGTATCGCACTGTTCGGTGCGACCGCCCTGGCGCTCAACATGAACGTGGTGGAAACAGGGGCGACGAACACGACCACGGCGCTGGTCATATGGGGGCTCTTCTTTTTGATTCTGTTCTATCTGGAGACGCAGATTGTAGGCTCGCTTTTGGGCAACCTGATTACCGCTGTGACCACCGGCCTTAAGTCCTCCGCCGGTGCGATATCCTCGATGTTCACCGCTTCCCCCGACCAAAAGATCGAGAACGTACTGGAGCACACTATCGAGAAGGTACGCTCGGAGTTCGACCCCGGATCGACAATGGACAGGCTATCGGAGGTGCTGGACGGTTTCCTGTCGAAGGTGGACGACAGGGTCCCCGACTATGACGACCTTAAAAACGACCTGGAGGATATCGCCAAGGAATCCTCCGGTGCGGGCAGCCCCGAAAAATGGACGGCCGTCCGGCAGGTGCTGACCAAGGCCATCTCCGAGAACGGCAGCAGCACCGATCCCGATAAAAAATCGAAGGCCGAGCAGTTACAACAGACTTTGGATACCATCACCCAAAAATATAAGGATGGGGGAGACAGCACGGAAGGGACCAAAAATGTGGTGGAAGAACTTACCCCGATGGACCGCAAGGAAATCAACAGGCGGACCGCCCAGGTGAAGGGATTCCTTTCGGGTTCATCGGATTCGGATTTCTCCCCCGAAAATATAAGGACGGCTTTCGAGGCTATCCTGAACCATCCCAAAATGGTCGCCTCTATCCTCACCGACCGGGCGAAGGGCCTGGGCAGGGCGGACATCGTGAAACTGCTCTCCTCCAACACGGCCCTTAAAAAGCAGAACATCGAAAAATATGCGGACCGCGTTACCGAAGCGCTCCAGAAGGTAGCCGGGGAGTTCGACGCCGAACACCGGAAAAGGTTCGCCGACGAGATCGAGGGCCGGGTGGCGGAGTTCTTCAACAGCACCGGACGGGAAGAACTGGACTATTCGCTCCTGAAGGAGGATGTACGCAAGATCATCGACGATCCCAAGGACGCCCTGGACATCATAAGGAACCGCGCCTCTACCTTCGACACCGATACGCTGCGGGCGGTGGTGGCCAACAACGAATATGTCGGCGAGGACCAAATAGACTCCATCGTAGGGGCCCTCTCCGATGCCAAGGAAGAGGTGCTCGAGAAGATCGGGCACATAGAGACCAAGGTCCATGAACGGATGGAAATGCTCGAGAGAAAGGCGGTCATCCAGGCCGAGCATGCGCGCCTCACGGCGGCATCGGCGGCATGGTGGCTGGTGCTGAGCGCGATCCTCTCCGCAGCGGCCGCCATCGGGGGCGGGATGCTGGCCTTGTAAAGATCTGCATCCGTAATGAAGGCATCTTCCCCAATCATTTGAACTCGACTTAAGAATTCACCCCCTTTCGCTAATAGTTAATAAATAAATTATGGACAATTGGATTGTTGAACCCCTATCCACTTTGATTATAGTCATTTTCTCCGTACTGCTAATTTTCAGTATTACCATCCTCTTTACCAGGTTGTCGGGCCTTCGCACCTTTGCCAAGATGTCGAGTTTCGACTTTGCCTCTACCATAGCCATCGGCTCTATTTTGGCTTCGGTGGTCATGAACACCGGGCAGTCGGTGATTAAGGGAGCGGTCGCCCTTGGCACTGTAATCGCTTTTCAAACCCTATTCTCCTACATGAAGCGAAAATCGGAGAAATTGACTTCAATATTCACCAATACGCCGATGTTGATAATGGACGGGAACAGAATTCTATATGATAATCTTGCGAAAACCAATGTCAGCGAAGAGGATCTTATCGCAAAATTGAGAGAGGCGAACGTGAGGAACTTTGACGAGGTCTTGGCTGTGGTCCTGGAATCCACGGGCGATGTGTCCGTCATTCACTCCGGTGAAGGTAAAGAGTTGGATCGGGAACGGCTGTTAAAGGGGGTGGATTATGGAAGAAAATAGCGAACCTTCGGAAAACTGCAAGTAAAACGCATACTGCGAGAAGTGAGGAAGAACTAAGAGGGAATTCCATTAGACCTTTTCAGCTAGTCTTACCGATATTTTTGCCGATCAACCCGAAAATTAGGTTCACGAATACCACTACTCCCGTGAACAACATCAAATCGGTGACAAGGTACATTGCTGCTATGCAACCGGCCGCGGCACTGCACCAGATTGTGGCAGCTGTGGTCAGCCCTTGCACATTTCCCCCCTTTTTAAGGATAACGCCGGCACCCAAAAAGCCAACCCCCGTCACCACTTGGCTGAGCACTCGGGTAATGTCGATGTATTTATCCCCCTGAAATTGTAGGGATAAAATAACGAAAGCACATGCACCTACTGATACGAGCATATTGGTCTTGAGACCTGCATCCTTTCCCTTGTACTCACGTTCGATGCCGATAAGAACCCCCGCAACGATCGCCAGCAGTATTTTGTAAAGAA
This sequence comes from uncultured Flavobacteriaceae bacterium, assembly GCA_963764285.1. GTDB lineage: Bacteria > Bacteroidota > Bacteroidia > Flavobacteriales > Flavobacteriaceae > Pricia. The sequence goes on along the minus strand of CAVXSA010000023.1, from coordinate 53,671 downwards.
AATCCGGACTGAAGCCGAAATCGGGTTCCTCACCTATACCCCTAAGTACTTTCTCGGTCGACTGGACCGCACTGAAATATTCGGTAGCAATCATAGTTTGAAATTTACATATTTTTATTCGGGCCGCACAGAGACAAAAACGAGTCCTGCACACGGTTTCTTGCCAATTTTCAAGATCAATAGCAAAGATTGTCCATTTGTCCGATAAAAGCAACCAGATTTTATTACAAAAATTTTAAGGATGTAATGAAGAACAGTTCACAGCCATTATTAACCCCGTGTACATTATTCTACATAGTAACATTTTTTAGGCCCTTCCTACTGCTGCGCCTAAGGTTGTAAGCATCGTTTCCCTATAAGTCCCTAGGGGATGTTATCAAAAGCCCCTCGTCCCGTTTTTGAGGAGTCGCGCAAAGTGAACACTGTGGCAGTAGTACGATTAATGGTCCATAGCATAAATTGGTGCTTTAGTCCGCAATTCCACTTTTTTCCGAATGGGATGACTATTTTTAAAATGTACAGGGCCGATAAAGTCCTCACACGCTGTCGGGAAAACCGTATCTATAAAACCTTCTGGCTCATGTTATACCAACTTAATGGTATTAGCTTTCGTTCCGGCGGAACTTTGTATATTTCCCGCGAAGGAAAAAAAGACCGCCATCGGCATTATTATGGAACGGAAGATACCTCGTTGAAAATGAAGGAAGTGGAAAAGGGCCGTTCCTCGGTCCAAAAGAGCAAATTGCCCCTATACATCTCTATAGCTATAATAGGTGCTCTTATTATCGCCTATTTTTTTATACCTTCGGTCGAAGCATTTCTTAACAAGGCTTGGGCCGTTTTGACCAGCGATAATGAAGAACGTATAAAATCGTGGGTCAACGGTTTCGGTTGGTTCGGACCCACTGTCCTGATTTTGGCCATGGTTGTACAAATGTTCCTTTTGATAATTCCGACCTTATTGCTGATGGTGGTATCGATATTGGCCTATGGCCCGGTTTGGGGAAGTGCCATTATTTTTGTTTCGGTCTTTGCCGCATCCTCGGTTGGCTATTTTATGGGCAGCTATTTTAACGATGTAATCGTTACACGTATAATCGGTAAAAAGATGGAAGAAAAGGTAAAAGGGTTTTTGGACGATTATGGATTTTGGGCGGTCATAGTGACCCGTCTCAATCCTTTCCTGTCCAATGATGCGATCAGTTTCGTTGGTGGTCTGCTCCGCATGGGTTATTGGAAGTTCATGGGTGCGACCATTGTAGGCATCGCTCCGCTCACCCTTTTCATCGCCGTTATGGGGAAAAGTACGGACAGCCTGAAAATGGGACTTCTATGGGGTTCGTTGGGCAGCTTACTTATCTTTGGAATATATGTATGGTGGGACAAACACAGAAAACGCTCTTCAAAATAGTACCACTACGTTATTTTAACATTGAACTCATTTAGACTTTTTCTTTTACCTACGAGTTTCACCTTTTGAGGCGTTATCTCCTCATTCTTGAAGATCATAGTCCTACTATGTTTTTAAAAATGACTTCATTGAGGCTAAAAAGCAGATCCTCTCGGTTCCAAACAATAAGCCTAGAAGAGTTCATTGGAAACATCCGTACTGATTCAAGGAAGACAAAGGAATCTAAGGAAGTGGATGCCCCCAAAAATTTTACATGGCGACGATGGTCTAGGGGGGTCGTTTTCTACTTTGGGAAAACCTTGCCATCGCTTGGCAGCAGGAACATTTTCACTCCCATCTAAGTTCTAATCCGTCTGAACCTACGGTAATTTAGCAGGCTGCCTGTCAATAAACTGAGTATAGTGCTCGGTAGCGCTCAAAAATCTGGTTTACGTAATTATAGGGTTCAATTCCACGAACATACCCATATTTAACGACGGGATCGTTATAATTCTTAGGCATACTTAATTTCAGTATCACCTCTTCCACGTTGTCATCCCAGATCAGGGGATTCATAATTCCTTTTCTCGGCCAGGTTTTGCGCATCTTTAATATGGTAGAGGCCGCAATTGTAGGAGGCCATTGTAAACTTGATGCGCTGTATAGAATCTTCAACATCCTCAAAATTTTCGGCCAGCTGATTAAGATACCGCGTACCACCCCGTATGCTCTGCTCGGGATCACTTCTATCGGTCACCCCCAGTTCATTCGCCACCGCGGGCATCAATTGCATCAGGCCCTCCGCATTTGCCCATGAGCTGTTATTCGGGTCGAACCTTGATTCTTGATAAATAAGGGATGCAACAAGTCGCCAATCCCAACCAAGAGGTTCGGAATAGGCCTTTATCAATTCATCATAAGGGCTTATCTCCTGCTTGTTCAAACTGTAAAAGTCGCTCTTGACCCGTCTTCTGAAATCTTTATTGTTCTTGAAGTACTTATTGAAGATGACATTGTAGTCCACTTTCTTTTTGATCTCTTTCAACCAGGCATTGGTTGCTTTCAGCAAGTGGGGGGAATTTTGGCGCGTGGCCCAGGCTATGCGCTGTGAAAAACTCACCGGTACGTCGATGTCCAAAATAGGGTAATAGGATGCCATGATACCGGCGATATTATCATCTGCGATGGTGTATTCTATTTCGCCCTCTACGACTTTTTTGATGATTTCGTCCGTTGCCATCTCCCCAGAAAGTTCGTGGATGTAAATGGTGTCCCCCAGTTCTTCGGAAAGATTTCCGATACGCTCGTTATAGGATGAATTCTTTCGTACCGAAACGGTATCCCCCAGAAGCCCGATGGCATTCTGGACCAGGGAGTCTTCTAAGACGTTCCAGCGGATACTGCGCCAGTTATCCGGTTTTTTCTGTACCAGAACCTGTCTCGTCAAATAAAGATAATCGGTGAAGGATATTTTTTCCTTCCGTTTTGAGGTAATGGTCAATCCATGCGCCAAGATGTCCCCTTCGCCACGATTGAGCTTTGCGATCAGCTCATCCATGTCTTTCACCACGACCAGCTCGAGCTCCACATCCAAATAATCCGCTAAGCGTTCCAGTAGTTCAAACTCATATCCCATGGGTCGCCCGCGGTACAAAAAATAGGTAGTACCGCTGTAAACGGTCAAGGCCCGGAGTTTTCCATCTTTCTTTATAGCCTCTAAATCCCTTTTAATAGCTGGTCCATTCACTGCTTCCACAGCACTTTGTTTGGTGTCATTTTCACCGCAACCCGATATAATGAAGAGAGTTAGGCCGAATAAATAAAATGGATGGCGTAGGAGTTTTATAATTTTCATTGTTATAGATGATTTTCCTCTTATAGCTATTGAATTGAATGTGTAGGCATCAACAGGTTAGCTTTATAACGATTGCTTTCAGGTAATCTTCGCTGAACACTATTGGATCCAATAAATTCGCTTTAAAATAAGCAATTAATTTAAGTTATCTTTTTTCTTATATAATGTTTTGGTTGGATAGTCAGGCTACGTATTCTTCTCAACACCGGAATTAGAAGATTGTGATGTCACCACAATAAAATTCGTTTATACTGTCGATTTATAAGGTAGATTATAGAATGCACACAATACAAATCAAAAAAATCAGTTAATAAATGGGAAAAACCTATTTCGAAGAGGGATGTGCGATGGCACATCATTTTTCTTGGATTCCAGTAAAAAACTAAAAAGCATAATATTATGGCTATTGATAACGTAGGTATTGGTGGAAATGAAGTGAAGGGCGATGCTAACGAGGCCCTAAACGCCATCCCACAGAACAGGACGCTTATTGCCGGTAAACTGACTCCCCATGCTTCCGTAAAACCGGAGGTGATCGAAGGACTTGAAACGGTCGAGGACGTTTTCGATCATTATGCGCCCGAACTGAAAATTCCTTTTGAGGACAAAGAAGGTGGTACGGTAAACGAAAGCCTCAAATTTAAGAGTCTTGGGGATTTCGGAAAAAAAGGTATAATTAACAATAGTAAGTTTCTAAAGGAACTGGAAATCGAGAGCGACCAGTACAATAAAATTATCAAGCAATTGAAGACCAATAAGATACTGAAGGCAGCTCTGCAAGATCCCGAGGCGAAAAAATCCTTTGTCGATACCATTGATGCCCTTATCGAAGAAATCAAAACCACTAAATAAAAGTAATGGCCTACGCACAGAACCATCAGAAAGCCGCACAGCTCTATAGACAAACCGTATGCGGAACAGATAAAGCAAAAATCGGATGAATTCGTAAAATACGGAGGATATGACCTGTTGGAATCCGCTATTGATGAGATACAGAACCTTAATCCTGATCGTAAGGCGCGGCGAAAGATGTTCCTTACCGAAAACAGCAAAAAACAGGAGCGCAGCGACCTACTGAAGACCTTGGAACTTTGGTCCGATATACTAAAATCTGGCAACGATATTATCGATTTGGTCCAGTCCGCTGACGATAGGGCGCAAGAGTCTCAAAAGGTACTGATCAAAAACCTAAAAGCGGCCTTAGACGAAACTCGCGAGCTTGAAACCTCTTACCGAGCCGTGGCGCTGTTTTACAAGAATACTGATATGCCTTCGCTGAAGAACGTTTCCATCATAAATGCGGAGCTTGAACAGCTTTCCGATATGGACAATACTCGTTTTTTCGATCATATCCGCAATGAATTGGTGGACAAGTACGACCGTTTGGATCTCAGGGAAAACTATTCCCTGATGGTTTTACCTGGTTATTTAGGCTCAAAATCCGTTGTCGATAAATGGGCCAAGGTGGCGCATGACAACAAAGTGACCTTGTTGACCGATTTCGCACATTTGGACGAACCTGACGATGTGATGGAAATGTTCGAGAGTGCCCATCTAGCCGGTGGCGATAGGTACCTGTCCAACATCATTATGACCTGTAATTGGTTGGTCGGGCGTGGCAAGCATGATGAGGTGGGGGAAGAGGAAGACATACACGTTCCACCCTCTGGTGCCTTGGCCGGTAAAATCTACAAAACGCTGATGTCTCAGGTTACCGCCGGTAAAAAACACGGTGGCCTGAGCGAAGTTGACGGGTGTTCGTTTCGATTTGAGGAAGAGCGAAATCGCCAACCTTGAAAACCTCGGACTCGTACCTATGGTAAACGAATACGGCAAGGTGATGGCGTTTTCCGCCAAGACCCTATTCAACGGCGACAACCTCGGTTTGCAGACCTATTCCGTCGTCCGCGTTTTCGATTATGTAGCCAAAGTGTTGATGGATTTCCTGAACCGTAGGGCCTTTGAAAACTTTAATACCAAGACAAGAAACGAGATACAGGCTCAAATCGTACGCTTTTTGGACGACATCACAGGTCCCGACAAATTGATCGAAAACTTCGAAATCCGTCGCTTCGAGCAGGACCAGAACCAAAAAGACCGTATTTATATGGACGTACGTCTCAAACCCTATTTCCCCGCCAAAAACTTCTTGATCAAAATGGACGGGCAAAAAGGCGACGAAGGCACTGACTGGGATACGGAATATGCGCAGCAGTAATTGGAGGTAAGGCGATAGGCAGACCGAGAATTCCAATGAAAACCAGCCTTGTTTATTTTTTCTTTTTGCTATGGTCTTCTTATGTCTGCTATGGCCAAATTGAAGGGGGCATGCCCATCACGATTTTGACGAACGAGCATACGACGACGACTATTTTTTTTCCGTCCTTAATTTCGAAATCCATAGAGCCTGCTCCAAATTACAAGTTTGAATATCAAGACGACGATCCGAGCCTCGGTCTTCTACAGGGCGAAAATGGCACTCCTGGCAATCTCACGGTAATTACCGATGACGGGTATATTTATTCCTTTGCGCTTCAATATGCGGAAAATATTGAAGTCTTCAATTTTATATTGACTACCGATATGGCGGTCGGGCGCGTCCCCATCCGTGGAGCACGGGCGGAGGCAGAAGAGGATGATGAATCATTGGAAGATGATGATACCTATCAAGAAGCTGAAAGAAGCTATGCTGGGTCTAGTGATGGCGATGATGATTTATATACTATTGACAGGGAGGAATACTACCGTATCTTCTGTGAGAACAACTACCTGCAAAAGACCGTTTTTAGGCGAACTTTTCGGCAAAATAAAAGGATAGTATTAAAATTGAACAACATCCTGATCGATCGGAACGAGATATATTTTGTGCTTCAGGTGGAGAACAATTCCAGAAAAGAATATCAGGTAAACGGATTAAGCTTTTTCCGGAAAACCGGCGTGGGCCAGCTTCAAAAAATCGTAAAGCCGCTGTTTACGTTTAATCTTCAAGATAAGATAGACCCCCAAAGCATCAACGAAGTGGTTTTGGTGTTCAAGAGTTTTACCCTATCCAATAAAGAAGAGGTATATGTAGTTTTAGACGAGCTGGAAACCAATAGAATGGTCATGCTTCCGTTGGATAACAAACAAATAAACGCCCCGACCCATTGAGACCAAAAGGGATTTTATTGCTATTGTTCCTGTTGCCCTTGATGGGCATTTCCCAAAGCTACTCCCACACTTTTGCAGTAAGTGGGGGATTTTTCGGCGAGGGATATGGGGGTGAAATGGCTTACGGTACCCACCTTAGCGAAACTACCTTTACACAGCTCGCCTTTGAGGTTGCCCTTGCCGACTACGAATCCGGGGAGACCAGCGTGCCGTATTCCAGTTTTACGGCAGCCTATTCCTATTTTGTGACGGTGTACAGCCGACAACGGAAAATGCAGGACTTGAGCATAGGTGCCGGACCATTGGCAGGATACGAACTGGCGAACGATGGAAAAAATGATATTACGAACGTAGTTTCGTTAGACGGTGAGAGCAAGTTCATTTTTGGGGCGATTGCCACCCTGGATGTGGACATTATCCTCTCCGAACATATGTCATTGGTCGTTAAATCTTCGGAGTTTTATCACGTGAACAGCGATTTTGGTAAGTTTACCAATTTCTCGGGAGTCGGCCTCAGGTATTATTTTAATCTGTAAATACTGAAATAGCCTTTTGGGAAATCCATTTTCCATTGGATTACGCTCGCATCCCGCTCAATTGGAGCATCTCCCCAGCGAAATATACGCTTTCGAATTCTTTGATGGGTCTTGGTAAAAGGGTTTTTTCCTCCTTATATAATCCATAAACATCTCCACATCCCGTAAATCCGCATTTTATCTGAATTTCGTACTAAATTAGTATTTGCCTCGGTTAATACCTCAACCCCCAAAGGTGAACCGATGAAGAATTTTAACCGCACCGCGGTAATTTCACTTTTCATTCTTACTCTTATTTTGGCCTGTACCAAAAGCATCGATTTGAAGACCGAGGTGGAGTTCAGTATCACGGAACAGCATCAGGCCGAAGGCTATATCAATGAAGATCTGCCCACAACGCTAACCCTTGTGCCGGAAGAGATACTTAAGGAATTTTCCTATTCCTATTCGTATTCCGTTTCTAAAGGCGGGGGTTATTTTAAGGACGATACGGGTGAAATAGTTGAGCAAAACGCGAAAATTGCCTTGAATCCATTGTCCGCCTCTATGATGTATGTCGGTTCTAAAGCGGGTGAACATATCGTAAAGTTAATCGCGAAGGACAATTACGGGTTTACCCAAGAGGTGCAGCTGGATTATACCGTGGCAGAAATTCCGCCATTGATTTGGACGGCCACAAGCCCCGTCCAACGTATCGAACTGGGAAACAGTGTCGCAAATTACGGTAACCTTTAAAAACACCCGAAGTTCAATATCGACGCCAATTATGAAAGCAGCTATCGCTTGATATCCGGTTCGGGAACGCTTACGGAGGTGTCCACCGGGGCCGAGATAGATGGGGACGGATGGAGACCCATCGCCCCGGGAACTTACCTTTTGAACTTTAGGCCCGATGAACTGGGTTCTGTGGAACTGTCTTTTGAACTACGGGGAGACGACAACAGCGTATTCCCCGCCACGCTCACTTTTGAGGTACTGGAAAAAATCGTGGACACCGTTGCCCCTGAAATCACCCTCTTGGGAGAACCATCCCTTCACCGTGCAACGGGGTAGTAACTATAAAGATCCCGGGGCGACCGCAACCGACGATGTTGATGGTGATATATCGGAGAATATCATCATTGATGCCTCCGATGTCGATACCACTCAAATAGGTACCTATCGGGTAACATACAACGTAAGCGATACGGCAGGCAACCCTGCCTAGGAGGTGACCCGAAGGGTAGAGGTAATATTCGGGGACATTCCGCAGAAATCAGAAAACGAAATTTTGGCTTATGCCATTCCGGGGCAGGAAGAGGCCGCGGAGGTCGATAATGTTAATCATAGGGTCACCGTCACAGTTCCTTTCGGCACGGATACTCAACGTGGCCCCGACAGCAGTTACCTTATCTGATGGTGCCACGGTTTCGCCCTCCATGAACGAACCACAAAATTTTGAAAACTCTGTTACTTACACCGTTACGGCTGAAAACGGTGACGTACAGGAATGGATTGTTGATGTCACTATTGATGATGCGGTGGATACTACGCCGCCCATTATATCATTGACAGGTGTTAATCCTCAGCTCATCGAGATAGGCGGAACCTATGTGGAACTTGGGGCGACGGCGACCGATGATTTCGGGGGTGATGTTACACCAGATATTATAATCAACAGCGATGTAGTAAACCCTAATAAAATCGGGGATTATTCGGTGACTTACGATGTGCGGGACGCTGCTGGGAACCCTGCAGAGCAAGTAATCCGAACGGTGAAGGTAGAAGATACTACCCCACCGATAATCACCCTTTCCGGTGGAAGTATGAGCATAGCCGCTGGTGAGTCCTACATCGAGCCCGGATATTCCGCTACCGATAACTTCGATGGCAATATCACCGGCAAGGTGACGGTCGTCGGAAATATTAATACGAATGTACTGGGCACCTACACGTTGAACTACAACGTCAGCGATGCTGCGGACAATACAGCGGTACAGAAAACCCGTACGATTCAAGTAATAGATAACCAGCGCCCTGTGATTTCGCTTTTAGGAGACGATGTGATTATGAAGGCTGGGGAAGCTTTTATCGATCCCGGATATTCGGCCACCGACAATGTAGATGGAAACCTTACGGGAAATGTACTTCTTGGTGGAAATCTTAATACAAACCGTGAGGGTAATTATACCGTAACCTACAATGTTAGTGATTCTTCTGGTAATGCTGCAAATCAGATGGTTAGAAATGTAACCGTCTATGTTCCTGTTTCAGGAATTAATGTATCGCCCGACTTTATTAGTCTTTTAATAGGCCATACTGTTCAATTAGGAACAACGGTTACACCTGCCGACGCAAGTGACCCCTCCGTGAGTTGGGCCTCCAGTGATACGGGTATTGCCACTGTGAATTCCGTCGGACTTGTGCTCGCAAAATCCAAAGGTACGGTTACCGTTACGGCTACGGCCAACGATGGGTCAGGTGTCACCGGTACTAAAGTCGTGAGAATTGTCGATTCTGAGTTCGATAGAACCACAGGGAAATTTAGAGCCAGGCCAGGATCTATCATATCTGTCAGATTTGCTCCTTCTACCAAAGGAATAAGTCCAAACGGTTTAGTTTCCATATCCATATCAGAATCTGGCCTGAACGATTACACCCATTCCTGGATTGGCGAATGGGAAGATGAACTGCTCCAGACATTCACCATGCCCGCCAGCGGTAAGGTTTTAGTTATAGGAAGCCATACTGAAAACGCGGATATCGGTACTTATGAAGTGAGCCAAACCTCTTTCGCCATAGGAATTCAAGGGGGCACTCCATTTACGTTTACGTTCAACAATCAAAACAGATTGCCAAATTAATTCAACGGACTGCTACTAATGGGTTGGTTGAGGATGGTCTTTTCCTTGGATTACCTTAATCATGTATGACTAAAAAAGTAGGCAAAAGGAAAATTCAACTTATATAATTCCATATATTCTTATGCTTCACCAACTGCGCATAGGCATGGCGTATGATCAAATGGTCAGGATGTTCCAGTTTGGGGTCGTCTTTCAGTAGTTGAATTGCATAATAGCGGGCGGACTTTAGTATGTCGTTGTCCTTCACGATATCGGCTATTTTTAAATCAAGGATACCGCTCTGCTGCGTACCCATCAAATCCCCGGGACCGCGTAGGCGTAAATCGACCTCCGCGATTTCAAAGCCGTCGTTGGAACGGACCATGGTCTGTAAACGGGTCTTTGCCTCGGAGGAAAGTTTATGACCGGTCATCAGAATGCAATAGCTTTGGTCCGCGCCTCGCCCCACACGGCCACGGAGTTGGTGTAACTGCGAAAGCCCGAAACGTTCGGCACTTTCGATGATCATGACGGAGGCATTGGGCACGTTGACACCTACCTCGATAACCGTGGTAGCGACCATGATGTGGGTCTCGCCCTGTACGAAACGTTCCATCTCATAGTCCTTGTCCGCAGGCTTCATTTGGCCGTGTACAATGGAAATCTGGTAATCGGGCAGGGGGAAATCGCGTACAATACTTTCATAACCGTCCATCAAATCTTTATAATCCAAGGCTTCGGATTCCTGAATTAGCGGATAAACGACATATATCTGTCTGCCTTTTTTTATTTCGTCGCGGATAAAACGGAAAACTTTCAACCGGTTCGAATCGTATCGATGTACGGTCTTGATAGCCTTTCTACCCGGAGGAAGTTCGTCAATTACGGAAATATCCAGATCGCCATATAAACTCATGGCCAAGGTACGCGGAATGGGGGTAGCCGTCATGACCAGAATATGGGGCGGAATCTCGTTCTTATGCCAGAGCTTCGAACGTTGTGCCACCCCGAACCGGTGCTGTTCGTCAACAATGGCCAACCCCAGGTTTTTAAATTGTACTTTATCTTCGAGCAGGGCATGGGTACCGATCAAAATCTGTAATTCCCCTTTTTCGAGTTCTTCGTGAATCGGTTTTCGGGCAGATTTTTTAACGGAACCGGTCAATAGCGCACAGGTAACGCCTGTGCCTTTGAGCAATTGTTTGATGCCGTTGAAATGTTGGTTTGCCAATATTTCCGTGGGTGCCATCAAACAGGCCTGAAAGCCATTATCGATGGCGAGCAGCATGGTCATGACCGCTACAATCGTTTTTCCCGAGCCCACATCGCCCTGTAGCAACCGGTTCATCTGGGCATTACTGCCCAAATCGGAGCGGATTTCCTTGAGTACCCGTTTTTGTGCATCGGTCAATTCGAACGGAAGATGGTTCGCGTAAAATTCATTAAAAAGGGTTCCGACCTGGTCAAAGGGATATCCCTTGATTCTTTGTTTGCGCAGATTCTTTTTTGAAATCAGCTGCATTTGGAGATAAAAAAGTTCCTCGAATTTTAGGCGGAATTGGGCCTTGGCCAACAGCTTTTGATTTTTTGGGAAATGGATGTTGAACAGGGCCTCACTTTTCGGCAACAGTTTTAGTTCTTGCAACAGGGCAGGGGAGAGAGTTTCCGAAAACCGCCCTTGCGTTTCCGTGAAGAGTTGTTGCATCAATTTGTTGAGCACCCGGTTGGTTATTCCTTTGTTACTCAACTTTTCGGTGGAGGGATAAACGGGCTGCATAGCAATTTGAAGTCCCTGTTCATGATCGCTCAGCAGTTCCATTTCGGGATGGGGCATAGAGAATTGACCGTTGTACCAGTTGCATTTCCCGAAGATGACATAGGGGGTGTTGAGCTTTATATTTTCGCGTATCCATTTTTGCCCACGGAACCAGACCAGTTCCATTTCGCCGGTCTCATCGACAAATCTTGCCACCAAGCGTTTTCCTTTTTTTTGTTCCACGGTTTTGATATGGATGATCTTTCCAACAATCTGAACATCCGCACTACTGCGCTGTAGCTGAGCAATCTTATAATATTGGGTCTTATCGATATACCGGTTGGGGAAGAGGTTCAGCAGATCCTGAAAAGTTTGAATGCCCAGTTCCGACTGCAAGGTTTCCGCCCGGTTGGGGCCGACGCCTTTCAGGTATGCGATCGGGGATTGAAGCAAATTGGCCTTCATAGAGCTAAAATAAGAGTTCGGTACAAAACTTGCAATTTCCACCCAAACGATTGAACGAGTCCTGAGTTTTGGTTCGGAATCAAGGATTTCGGCTTTTGTCATCCAAGGAATTCATATTTTAAATAGTATAGGCACGACTACGGAATCCAATAATGGCAAAAATCAAGGTGCAAACTGTGAAATTCGTAAGTAAAATGAAACTCATGGCGCGTTCATTATATATTTGCAGCATGAGATATTTGCTTTTTATTCTCCTTCTAGGGAAATCTTTTTTCATAAGCGCACAGCACCAAGATAAAGTAGATTTTATTCAAGGCGAAGTCTCCATAGAACCAGTGGTGAAGGAAAACCGTATCCACGGGGAGGTCACCTATGAATTTGAGGTATTACAAAATGTAGATTCCGTTTTTTTGGATGCCAGGAACATGGATTTCACCTCCGTTCTTTTAAATGGAAAAAAGGTAAAATATTCAAATTCCAAAACTAGGATTTCCATCTTCTATGATTTTAAGCAGGGGCGGACGTATCAGCTTGATCTGGCCTATTCCTGTACACCGAAACAGACTGTTTATTTTTTGGGGTGGGAGGATGAATTGGCGGGCAACGAACAGATTTGGACTCAAGGCCAGGGGAAATACACCAGCCATTGGCTGCCCAGCTTTGATGATATGGAAGAGAAGGTGGAATTCGATATGACTGTAACCTTTGACGCTAGGTATGAAGTCGTGGCCAATGGAAAACTGGAATCTTCGGACAGGACTTCGGAATCCGATAAGACCTGGCATTTCAATATGGACCATTCTATGAGCAGCTACCTCTTGGCCTTTGCCCTCGGTAAGTACGATACCCAAGAGGTGGTCTCGCACAGTGGGGTCCCGATAACAAACTATTATTATCCTCAGGACAGTTTACGCGTAGAGCCGACGTATCGGCACACCAAAACTATTTTTGACTTTCTGGAAGATGAAATCGGGATTTCCTACCCCTGGCAAAACTACAAACAGATTCCCGTGCGTGATTTTCTTTATGGAGGTATGGAAAACACGAGTGCCACGATTTTTTCGGACGGCTATGTCATCGACTCCACCGCATTTATCGATAAAAACTACGTCAACGTCAACGCCCACGAACTGGCGCACCAATGGTTCGGCGATATGGTCACCGAAAAGGACGCACACCAGCATTGGCTACAAGAGGGGTTTGCGACCTACTACGCTTATTTGGCAGAAAAATATATTTTTGGTGGCGAGTATTTTTATTGGAAATTGTATTCCTCTTTGATGGAACTCCAAGACCAAATCGAAAAAGGCGAAGGACAAAGCCTGTTAAATCCGAAAGCCAGCAGTCTGACCTTTTACGAAAAAGGGGCTTGGGCGCTTTTTATGCTCCGGCAGAAGGTCGGGGAGAAGGCTTTCAAAAAAGGCATCCAAAATTATCTACAAAGATATCGGTTCAAAAATGTCACCGTTTCCGATTTTTTGGGGGAAATGGAAAAGGCATCCGGCGGCGATCTGACCGATTTTAAGAGGGAATGGTTGGAGAATAAGGACATCCCCTATGAAAAAGCCAAAAATAGCCTTGCTAAAGGTTCGTCTTCCTTACGACTGCTTTTTAAGATGAAAGCGGATCTCAAAATAGCACAGGGCCACCATGTCGATTTCGCAAGTTACTGGAACGGTAGTCCATCCATCCCCCTTAAAAAATTTATCCTTGAGAAACATATGAACGTCCTTTCCGAAGAAATTATTCAACAGTCCTTTGCTTCCGATACCGTCCCCCTACGGCAGGTCTTGGCCAAGGCCGACGATATCAATAAATTTTCCAAGGAGGATTATGAATCCCTTTTGCAGGATAATAGTTATATTACCATCGAAAATGCCCTTTTCAAATTATGGCAAGCTTATCCGCAGGATAGAAAAAAATATTTGGACAGCACCAAAAATATCATCGGCCTTCCCAATAAAAATATTCGACTTTTATGGTTAACATTGGCCCTATTAACAGAGGATTACCAAAAGGATGACTCCAATCGATTTTATGACGAATTAAGTGGCTATACCGGCCCGCGTTATTCCTTTGAAATAAGACAGGGCGCATTTTTGTATTTAAAAGAAGCCTTTGGGTTTAGCGTTCAAAACCTAAAAGATTTGATTAAGGCCACGAACCATGCTGCTTGGCAGTTTAGAAAATTCGCACGAGATTTATTGGACGGACTTTTAAAAGATGCGGAATACAAAAAACGTATTGAAACGGTCTCCAAAGAACTAAATGAGGAAGAATTACGTTATCTAAACAACCATTAACCAAATTCATGAGAGCATTGGTCATTTCGGGTGGCGGTAGCAAGGGAGCCTTTGCGGGTGGCGTCGCACAATATCTGATGCAGGAACTCAACCATACCTACGACCTATTTTTGGGCACTTCTACCGGAAGTCTTCTGATTTCGCACCTCGCGCTGCAGAAAATCGATAAAATCAAGTCCGTCTATACTTCGGTGGACCAGGACAGCATTTTTAGCAACTGTCCCTTTACGACCCATAAAAAATACGGCGTACAGACCATCGGTATCAATCATTGGAACGTGTTGAAAAACCTATACCGGGGGGCAAAGACCTTTGGCGAAAGCCACAACCTGTTCAAACTCATAAAAAACACGTTAACAGTAGAGGAGTTCGAAAAATTAAAGAACGGTCCGAAGGAAATTATCGTTACGGTCGCCAATCTCTCCTTGAACGCCGTGGAATATAAAAGTATCAACGATTACAACTACGAGGAGTTTTGTGAATGGGTATGGATTTCGTGCAACTACACCCCTTTTATGTCCCTAGTCCGTAAAAACGGCTGTGAATATGCCGATGGCGGTCTGGGCAATATGGTGCCCATTGAAGAGGCCATCAAACGCGGGGCTAGCGATGTCGATGTGATTGTACTGCAGACCGAAGTGAGCCATTTGAACCGGCTGCCCTCGAAGAACCCGTTTTCGTTGATGACTACCATTTTCGAATATATGCTCGACCGTATCGAGCATCAGAACATCCGTATCGGCAAGTACGTGGCCAACCACAACAATGCTATCATCAATTTTTATTATACCCCGACAGTACTCACCACCAACTCCCTTATATTTGATAAGGAAAAAATGACTGCGTGGTGGGAGAGCGGCTATAATTTTGCCAAGTCCAAGAACATGGAGTTGAACGAGATAAAACCGGAGGTGTAGTAGAGGAGGTTGAAGTGTGCGGTAGCGGTAGGCAGTATTCCGTGTGATGGAGCAATACCTTCAACTTTAAACGGCTTCCTAGTAGCGGCTAAACCCCGGAAGGGGTGTAGGATTTGAGGTTACCAGAGATTCCCTATTTCTTTCTTCACAAATGATAGCGCCGTAGCTGAGGGTGATTCTTTATCCATGCTCTGGGTGAGGATATCCTCCCGCAATTTATCCGCTGAATCTGTTTCGCTCATCGCGGCTTTACGGATCATCTGTATGGTCGCGCTTTTGGCTGCCTTAATGATGTTCCAGCACTCGTCGGACATGTAGATCTGTTGCGAAAGGTTGTGGTCGAACTCGTTTTCGATACTTTTGATCAGCAGGATCTCGTAGGCGTTTTTGTCGGAGGATTTTGGGGCCACCCTTACGACAAGACTGGAAATGGCAATGCGCTCCAGAAAAAGGGCCATTCGCTCATAGGCCTGCAAACGAATGGGAAGGGTGTTCTTCTGGGTATCCTTGTGCAAAAGAAATCGCCTGCGGCCATCCTCGTTCTTGGTGTGGAGCTTAAAAAAGTAAAAGGCAACGACACCCGTTACCACGGCGGGCAACAAAAAACCGAAAAGTTGTAAAATTCCTTCTCCAGACATACTGAACACATTTAGACTTTTTATTTTACCTACGAATATCACCTTCTGAGGCTATGATTTTCCCATTTATGAATACCGTAGCCCTGCTATACTTTATAAAATGACTTCATCTAGCCTCAAAAGCCGGTAATCCCGGTTCCAAACAATACGTCTTGATGAGTTCACGTATAGAATTAATTTCTGGATGTAGAACGAAAGATTCCTATAAAAATTATATGGAATGACTTCGGTTTAAATAAACTTTGTAGTAGTTACCGGACACCAAGCCCAGAGCACAGAGTACCGAAGGCTTAACAGTGCCCATTGCTCACGATAGCTGCCGAAACGACCACTACCCAATCGTTTCAATTTTTCATCTCCTCCCGTACCATCAGATAAAACTCATCGAATTTCGGGTGAATCTTTAATTGGACACCTTCTTTCAGATTGCCGTCCCTGCCCAAAGTGGTAATGCGAGCGGGGTCAATAGCAAATTTGTTTTGAAGTACTGTCGAGAGCGCCAAGGCCTGTTGGGCCGGAAGGTTCAGGTCGCCGGTCATGCTGAGGCCCTCGATATCGACGGCCGTCGTGGGATTGGCCTTCAGCACGTCCGCTATTTTTTCCACCCAGATTTCCGCTTCGGGAGTGAGTTCGGTGCCGGAGTCGCTGCCGTAGAGCGAAGCCAGATCGGAAGAAACGACGACAGCCCCATCCGAAACACCGATTTTCGCATTTTCGCCCAAGGTCTGCTTTACGTTGGTCAAGACTACGATAATGGTGGAATCATTGCTCGCAATGTTATTTTTGATGAATTTCAACTGATTTTCCTTGGCTTGCAGACTGGCCATGGCACTAGTGGCAATTTCGGAATTTTTTGTTGAGACGGCGGTAAAGTTCGACATATTGGCCATTAGATTGCTGTTCGCCTCTTGCAACTCGGCTACTTGTGACTCGTATGATGCGGCCCGCGTCTTGGCTACGCTTTCATTCTTTTGCGCATCCCTGATGACGGAGTTCAATGAATCTTTCTGTGATTTCAGATTTTCGATTTCGGCAATCAGATCACTTTTCCTTTGCGCCTGAAGCGATAGGGAGGTGAAAACAAAAAGGCAACATGTTGTTAGGGTCACTTTCATAGGGTGAGGGAGTTTGATATAGGTTCGGGGTTGAGTTTATAATCGCCACAAAAGTATATCATTCTCTGCTCTTGTGGAAATATTCACGGTTCAAGTAGGTGCAATCGTACATCTTAAAGGATGTTTGAAAAGGATGTACGGTATGCTTTGATTGGAACGTGTCAAGCGCTTTTGTATTGTCCGAGAAGGGACTATTTTTTTTCTTTTTGGACTTTGGATGAGGCACGCGCCCGTTTCACCTCAATTTTTTTTAATAACCAATCGGGGTAATCGGACGCATCTTCGGCATCATAGATCCTTAGATTTTGGTCTTTTTGGGGAGCCTTCAGATCATCGGGATGACATTGCAAAATCTGTGCCGCAGTATCGACCCCGGAATGGGAGGCGCCGGCCACCCCGTGGGATAGAATGCTTGCCCCACACAAATATAGGTTTTGGACCTCGCTTTTGGCCTTAAAGGCAAAAGGGCCGATATTTTTGAGGCTCTTTTCGGTACCATAAACATTGCCATCGGTAGTGTTGATATAGTACTCGTTCGTAATCGGAGTGCCCAAATCTTGATGTATAATATGATCGCTAATTCCGGGTATGGCCTGTTCGAGCCCCCTGATCATTTTTTGGCTCAGGTGCTCTTTGAAGTCCAGATATTCTTGGGAGCGCTGGGAATCCTCCTCCTTAAATTTTGAGAAGGCTTGATAATCGATAAAGGTGATTACCTCTATAGTATGGTGCTTCCCATTAAAACTAGTGGGATCTTTGAGGGTAGTGCAACTGATGAACAGGGCCTCAAAGGGACCATTTTGTTGGATATCCGCTTGAAGCATTTGTTCAAAAGGGTCGCTGGCATCGGATTCCGGCATCATCCAAATGTTGCCTGAATCCAGTCCCGCCCTGCGCAAATCCATATCCACCGTCAAAAAAAGCATCAAGGAGGTACAGGAGTATTTGGTCTTGGCGAGCTTTTTTTGGAATTTCCGGGTTAAATTTTCTTTTCCGATCAGTTGATGGTAGGTAATTCCGACATCGGCATTGGAAACGATACGGTCGGCCATGAGCTGTTGACCGTTTTCAAGCTTCACTCCGATAGCCCGTTTTTTCTTTTCGCCTGCCAATAAAATTTTGTGCACGCCCGTACTTGTCCGTATCTCGCCCTCATTTCTTTTGAGGGTCTTGGTCATGGCCTTTATCAACGCTCCGCCTCCGCCCATAGGATAATACCCCCCTTGATAATAATGGTACATCAAGGCACTGTGCAACACGAACGGGACTGTTTTTGGGGATAGGCCATGGTCGCCGCACTGCACGTTCAATATGTTTTTAAGCAAAGGATCTTTGATATGCCAACCGATGACGCGCTGTAGGCCGAAGAATCCGTACTTGGCCAGATGCCTTGTACGGTACGGCAGGGTCAATTTTTGCCAGAAACCCTTGAGATAAGGAATGGAATAGAGCTCTTCACTGACCTTTTTCGTTAGGTCCAGGTAGTTCTGAATACCTTTTTTTTCTTGCGGAAACCGCTCGGACAAGCGATCGACCAAGCCATCGAAATTCGCTGGATAATCAAAGCGTTCCCCCCCGATCCGGACATGCTCGTAAGCATCGGGCTTCATACGAAAAAAAACCAGTTCGTTCGCAATGCCAAGTCCCCGGTATAGATCATTGGTCGCCTCGCCTTTACCTAAAAGACCTACGTAATGCACGCCCGGGGTAAACCGATGTCCGTTTAAGTAGAAACTATGGCACCAACCACCCGGTACGTCGTGCTGTTCGAGTACCAATACCTTTTGTCCGGCACGTGCCAAGCAAATGGCCGCAGCAAGTCCCCCCGCACCGGAGCCGATGATGATAGTATCCCATTTTTCGAAGGATTCCCTACCCATTCTATTTTTTCAGGGCTTCGGCTATGGCCTCTTCGACCATCGGTTCCATAACTTTGTAGCCTTCCACCGTCGGATGCACCTCATCATCCGCGTATTTTTTTGGTAGTCCGTTTCGGTCGTCGGCCATAGCGGAAAAATAATCGAGATAGATATATCCGTTTTCCTCGGCATAGGCTTTTATCATTTTGTTGAGCTCGATGATTTTATCGGCGGGCTCTAGACCAGGTTTCCAAGGGTAATCGTAAACAGGAAGTACGCTGGAAAGTATGACCTTGATACCATTCGCGTCGGCGATTTCGGCCATGGATTTAATATTATCGGCTATCATTTCTAAGGTCGATGGGCCCGTATTGCCCGCTATATCATTGGTTCCGGCCAAAATGACGACCACTTTCGGCTTTAGGTCCACCACATCCTGTCGAAAACGGATCAGCATTTGGGGGGTGGTCTGTCCGCTGATACCCCGGTCGACGTAGGGTTTGCCTTCAAAGAATTCAGGTCTTTTGTTCAGCCATCCTATGGTAATGGAGTTCCCCATAAAAACCACCCGGTCCTCATTGGCAGCGGGGGCCCCCAATTCGGCATTGGCTTCCTGAAATTGTTCGAGATTGGGCCAATCTTGGGCTTGAAGGCCCTGCGTTAGAAAAGAAATCATTGCAATCAGTAATAAAGTACATTTAAGTGGTTTCATCTTTTATCCTTATAAATTATCAAATAGTTTTTGTTCGTCCATGGTCAGCGGCAGGTCCTTTTTTATTTGATCCGCCGTCGGCCTTTGAACGAAAAGATAGGCCATCAACGCGATGGCGATTACCAAATATAGTGCATTTCCGCTTACCAAATAACTTGAAAGAGCCAAGAATCCAGGGACTTCCAAAAGGGAATATTTTAATAATGAGGCCGATAGGTATTTGCTCAACTTGAGCGACAGCTTTTGTTCCCTTTGTAATGGTTGTAACTGCTTTGTGAAAAGAAACTGGCTTAAAAAATACCCGACCGCCGCAAGAAAGGGCACCACATATACCAAAAGCTCCTTCCGGTTCATTCGCGCGGTAAAGCTACCATTCTGAAAATAGGTGAAGAGGCCGAAAGCAACCATGCCTAGAAACAGGACTGTATGGATCAGGGTCAGGGTTCTTAAAAAGGTTTTGGGCCTCATAGTCGGGTTAGAAGTTATTTATGAAACATTTTTCGCACTGATATCCTTTTCCTCAAAACCTCTCAAAAACACCCAGCCCGAAGAGGGCAAAGTCATATTTTACGGGATCGATAGGGTCGAGTTTGCGAAGGCTTTTATCCAGTTCGGCGAGGGCCTTGGCGTCGTTCTGTTTGCGGTGGAGCAGTTTCAGTTTTCGGGCTACGTTTCCGGAATGTACGTCTAAGGGACAGGATAACTGCGACGTACCGATACTTTTCCAAAGGCCGAAATCCACTTCTTTCACTTTTGGGCGTACCATCCATCGCAGAAACATATTAATCCGTTTCGCGGCGGAGCCTTTCAGGGGGTCGCTGACATGCTTTTGGGTACGGGCGGGGTGGGGGAGTTCGAAGAATATTTTTTTGAACGAGGATATGGAGGGCTGCAGGGTGTCTTTTGCTCTATTCTTGGCGAATACTGCTTCGAGTCCCCCATGGTTTTTATAAATGTTTCTGAGACTTTTAATAAAATAGGATGCGTCCTGCGCATTAAAGGTACGATGTACAAATCCGGAAAGTTTTTCGAGGTCGGTCTCTTGATGGTTTACGATAAAATCATAGGGGGCGTCATCCATCAATTGCATCAATCGGGTGGCATTGTTGATAATACTTTTTCGATTGCCCCAGGCGATGGTCGCGGTCAAAAAGGCACTGACTTCGATGTCCTCTTTCTTAGAATAACGATGGGGAATCTGTAGTGGATCGCTTTTCACAAACTTCGGATGCTCGTATTGAAGGACTTTGGCATCCAGAAAATTTTTGAGTTCGGTTCTGGTCATGGAGATGCATTTGAATGGTTAATGGAAACCTACCCTTCTTTTCAGTTTATACGAATTAAAACCAATGAGAAAAATCGACACTCGCAACCTCCATCGGAATTTATGATTTGGGATTTGGAATTTTATGCTATCTAGGCCACTACTTCCTTGTTCACGATTATCCCGTCCACCATCGTCAGCTTGCGATCGGCCATATCGGCCAGTTGTTCGTTATGGGTAACGATAACGAAGGTCTGTCCGAATTCCTCGCGGAGATCGAAAAACAAGCGGTGCAGGTTGTCCGCACTTTCTGAATCGAGGTTTCCGCTGGGCTCATCGGCAAAAATGATCGAGGGGTCGTTCACTAATGCCCGAGCTACCGCGACCCGCTGTTGCTCCCCCCCGGAAAGTTCGTTCGGTTTGTGGTTGTATCGCTTTGTGAGTCCCAGAAAATTGAGGAGTTCTTTAGCCTTGCTTTCCGCCATGGCCTTTGGCGTATTTTTTATAAAGGCGGGAATACATACATTTTCCAAAGCCGTAAACTCGGGCAACAACTGGTGGAACTGAAAGATAAAGCCTATATGTTCGTTCCTGAATCTAGCCAGATCCTTGTCCGACAACGTGTTCGTCGCCGACCCGTTTATGAGTAGCTCGCTTTCTTCTGGGTTCGACGGACCGTCCAATGTACCCAAAATTTGGAGCAGGGTAGTCTTACCGGCCCCGGAAGTGCCGACAATGGATACGATTTCCTTTTTCTGTATATGCAGGTCGACACCTTTCAATACCTGTAGGTCGCCATAAAATTTTTGAATGTTTTTGGCCTTGATCATAAAATAAGTTTAGCGAAAGTACATGAAGTCCTGTCTTTCGGGGGTCAAAAATACTAAAAACAATACGGGCAAGTCCTATAACGGTCCTGGTCGATAAGAAAACTTTAACTTGTAACCCTATGGATAAAAGCCTTATTTTTGTTTAGGAATTTTAAAACATCCATAAACAAAACAATTTTAACTTATGTCCCCCTATCGAAATCTTGAAGAATATAATATTGAAATTGCAAACGACGTTAAAAAGAGCTATTCTAAAATTATCAGTGAACTCGGGGAGGACGTCGAGCGGGAGGGCCTCGTGAAGACTCCCGAAAGAGCCGCAAAGGCCATGATGTTCTTGACCCAAGGCTACAAACAAGATGCCGTTGAAATACTTAAGGAAGCCATGTTCGCAGAAAGTTATGACGACATGGTCATTATTAAAGATATCGAGCTCTATTCCCTTTGCGAGCATCATATGCTACCCTTTTTCGGCAAGGCCCATGTGGCCTATATCCCCAATGGCCATATCGTAGGCTTGAGCAAAATACCCCGGGTAGTCGATGTATTTGCCCGCAGATTGCAGGTGCAGGAACGGTTGACGCATGATATTTTAGAGTGTATCAATAGCACCTTAAAGCCTAAAGGTGTTGCCGTAGTCATCGAGGCGGCCCATATGTGTATGATGATGCGGGGCGTTCAAAAACAAAATTCCTTGACCACCACCTCAGGATTCCGCGGCCAGTTCGAGAAAATCGAAACACGCAATGAATTTTTGAAACTGATCAGTTCTTCTCTGTCGTAAATCCGTCGTATCCACCATGGCCAAAACTAAAGACGACAAATATAAAAAGCTGCTATTCGGCCTATTGTTCGATGGAATCGGAATGCTTTCCTTTGTCATTCCCTTTATCGGGGAATTCTCCGATATCATTTGGGCGCCTATCGCCGGCTGGCTGATGACCCGTTTGTACAAGGGGAAAATGGGCCAGGGTGCGGGAATCATCACCTTTATCGAAGAAATTGTTCCCGGGCTTGACGTCATTCCCACCTTTACCCTTATGTGGCTCTACACCTATGTTTTCAAAAAAGCTCCGGCAGGCAAGACTATTGAAATAAAGTAGTGGACAGTTGGGCTTTTACACCAACCCCAGCCGAATACCCATACTCACAAGCTCCGAAGAAGATTTTGATCCGGTCTTGTGCAGCATGTTCTGCCGATGGTTATCGACAGTCTTGGTGGAGATATGCAATAGCGAAGCCATCTGTTTGCTGCCATGGCCTTTTGCCAACAACAGATCAAAATTCCAAGGTTCCCGAGTAATCGATCAACTTATAAACCCGCAACATGAAAATTCTCAATATCCTTCTCATCGCAACACCGCTTCTGTGGGGATATAAAACAGATCAACCGGAAAAGCAGGAAAAACCGCTCATGGTCCAGGTAGCCATGGTAACAGACACCTACTTCGGTAAAGAGGTGGACGACCCCTATTGATATATGGAAAACCTTTCGGATAGTACGATCACTAATTGGTCAAAGTGACAAGCGGTGCATTCCCGAAAAATATTGGACGCTATCCCCGGAAGAAAGGGGCCTCTCGATAAACTGAAGGAATTCGATGGCAGAAAAAGCGTAGGTGTCAACAAAATATCGGTGACCGAAAACGACAAATATTTCTATTTAAAGCAAACCCCCGAGGACGAGACCGGAAAGCTGTTCTTTAGGGACGGTTTTGCCGGAACGGAATCTTTGCTCTTTGATTCCGAAAACTATAAAGAAGACACCTTGCAATACGTGATATAGGAATTTTACCCGTCTATTGACGGTTCAAGGATTGCCTTTGAGGTAGCGGCAAACGGATCGGAAAATGGCGAGCTTTTGGTCATGGAGGTAGCCACTCAGCAAAGGTTTCCAGAAAAAAGATAAATGCTGGTATGCCTCTGTAAGCTGGTTACCGGACGGTAAGCGGTTTTTGTACTTCAGAACGAATTCCAACGATGTGCATAATAAAAAACAGACTTTTGAACAGGAAAACGTTCCTTCATACTGTGGGCTAGGGTCATTGTTTGGGAACCCGCCAAATTTGCAGCCGGCTTCAGGCTGCAAACGCCTCCGACAATCCTATACTTTTAGCGGTCGATTATGAGGCGGGGCACGGTATGGGAGATTCAAAAACTACCTATTTCGAAGCTATGGCGGATATTACCAGCTTTTTTCTATGGCAGACCGGGCATCCGGAGTTTCAGGTGGATTAAAAACCGAGAGCCCTGGTATTTCACTACGTCTCCATTTTCATTAACCCCATGGTCCTTTACAAAAAAGGGGGATTATTCTAAATCCACACTTACCGCATAGTTCTGCGAGTCCATCTGGGCCTCAATCGAACTGTCAGGGTTGATAATTGATGTCACACACCTAATAAGAATTGCATTTGAACAGATGAAAAGGAATTACCACGGCTTCACAGTGGCAATTCTACTCAATATTTGCCTTCAAATATGAAAAACCGTGAGATAAACGATCCACTATGTTCCCATTTGATATATAAGATGTACCCTCGGAATATCAGTGGTTTTTTGAGGAGTTATCTTACTACTGGCCGGTTCTTTTTCGAATTCTCACTAGCATCTCATCCAGAAATAATGTTACTACATTTCCATCCTTTTGAATATTGCAGGTCAATTCCAATTTTTGCTGAATATAATTCAATAATATATGGTGTAAATATAATTTATCTCTATTAACGATAGTTAAATATTTAAATTTTTTGTTAAAAAATATAGGTTTTTAAAACCGCCCCTACTTCAGTTACGTTAGTATGAATAGAAAAGTGAAGTAAAGGAATTATAACTGAAACATTAACTAAAATCACGATCATTATGAAAAAACAGAAGATTAAGGTTATTCAACCTAAAGCGAACGGCGGAAACAACCGCAGACGCTTTCTCAAATTAGGTGGATTGGCAGTTGTCGGCACCGGGCTGATGATGGCCTGTACCGACGACCAGATGGCTACCTCCATGCCGACTCCTGATACGGATGCCGGTGGCGATGGGGACGGAATGCCGGACGAGAACGGAATATTCGACCTCGGGAAGGTGATCTGGGCGTTTTGAATTACGCTTATGCCCTCGAGCAGCTGGAAGCGGATTTCTATACCAAAGTGGTGAACAGCTTCTATTCCAATATTTCGGAAGAAGAAAAAATGGTGTTGACCGACCTCTATTACCATGAGGTGAACCACCGTGAGTTTTTTAGGGCGGCAATAGGTGCCGCGGTCGGGGATAAGATGGAGTTGATGCTTCCCGATCTGGAATTCGATTATGGCGATCTTGATTTTGGTAGTCGCGATCAGGTATTGAACGTTTCAAAAACTTTGGAAGACACAGGAGTGGCCGCCTATAACGGTGCCGGTAAATTATTGACGAATCCGGATTATCTCGTTTTGGCAGGTAAGATCGTTTCGGTGGAGGCACGACACGCTTCGGCCATTCGTACATTGATCAATCCGGGCTCCGCCGATTTTGCCGGGGATGATGTGGTAAGCCCGGGTCAAGGACTCGATAGGGCCTTTGACCCCTCAATGGTACTTGGTGCCGTCAAGGATCTAGGCTACGTTCAAACCCCTTTTACCGCAAAATATTTACCGTAATCGACTACTAACACTTTAAAAACAATATATTATGAATCTTATAAAATTTTTAGACGAATTTACTACTGAGAAACTGGTGGCTAAAACATCTTCGCGACGTGAAATGTTCGGCACTTTCGGTTCTTTGGGAAAAAAGGCCGTCATGTCTGCCATCCCATTCGGGCTGGCTTCCATGCCCAATAAAATCTTCGCACAGGATTCCGGCAACGCTGCCGTTGACGCCCTCCAATTGGCGTTGACCTTGGAATATTTAGAGGATGAGTTCTACAATAAGGCCATCAATTGTGTCGTGCTTCCCGATGGAAGACCACGTACCATTTATGAGCAAATCGCCAAGCACGAGGCCGCCCATGTCGATTTTCTAATGGCCGGTCTGGAAGGTGCAGGCGTTGAGCCCGTCGCCAAACCGGAATTCGACTTTACCGCTGGCGGAATGTTCGATCCCTTTATGAGAAAATGGTACCGATAAAGAAACCGCTTATGCCCAATTACTCGCTTTGGCACAGGCGTTCGAAGATACCGGTGTACGGGCCTACAAAGGCCAGGCCACCCATCTTCAGGGGACACCCGTTTTTGACGCCGGCCCTTCAGATTCACTCTGTTGAGGCAAGGCACGCTTCCGAAATCAGAAGATTAAGAGGCTTGAAAGGCTGGATTACAGGTAAGGAAAGAGGTGCCGGAATGCCAGAAGCTACCCAACCCGTTTATGACGGCGAGGAAAACGTGACCCAAGGGGGAGTCGATGTTACCACATTGGGCGATGGAAATCCTTTCGGATTCGAGTCATCCACGGAAGCGTATGACGAGCCTATAACAGCGGACACGGCCGTAGCCATTGCCAGTCTGTTTATTAAATCATAATTGATTTTCGTTTTTTAGGTTAAAAAGCGTCGTTAACTTGTTTAACGGCGTTTTTTTTGTCCCTTCATGGAATCTGGATTGTCAATTACAAGCGATAATGTGTAACTTTAGGGACGAAAAATACCTTGTATGCAAAGACGAAAATTTGTTCAAAAGGCTAGCTTGGCTTCCATGACCGCGTTCCTGGGCACCGATATCGTATTCGCCAGTACTTTGCCCAAACATTATCTCCCACTCGGTCTTCAAGACCCAAACCCGTTCAAAATGTTCGATTTGAACCAAGAGATGGTAGTACTGAACGACAAGCCTTGGAACATTGAGGCGCAGGCCCATTTATTGGATGATAAGATCACGCCCAACTCTGCTATGTTTATCCGCAACAACGGCCTAATTCCCGAAGAGGTGGATGTCGCCAACTGGAAATTGAGCTTTGATGGGGAATCCGCAGCACAGACAAAATCTTATACGATTCAAGAACTGAAGTCCAAGTTCAAGACCCATACCTATCAGCTTACCTTGGAGTGCGGGGGCAACGGCCGGAGTGAGTTCGATCCCCCCGCAAAAGGCAATCAGTGGACCATCGGAGCCGTTTCCTGTGCGGAGTGGACGGGAGTGCGCCTGCGGGATGTCTTGGAAGATGTCGGCATTCGACCGGATGCCGTCTATATCGGATATCACGGCGCGGACCTTCATTTGAGCCGTAGCCCCGACCAGGAACCGATTTCCCGGGGAGCCCCAATGGCCAAGGCCCTTCAGGATGAAACGCTGTTGGCATTTCAGATGAACGGGGCCGACATTCCCTTGGCACACGGTCATCCTTTACGCTTGGTTGCCGGCGGATGGCCCGCCTCGGTGTCCGGTAAATGGCTGAACCGTATCAGTATCCGAAATCAGGTTCATGACGGGGCCAAAATGGGCGGTAGTTCGTATCGCGTTCCCTGCTATCCGGTCGCGCCCGGAGAGGAAGTGAAGGAGGAGGATATGTGCATCATAGAATCGATGCCCGTCAAATCCTTGATCACCTATCCCAAATCGGGGGCTAGGTTGTCCGAAGGTAAAAAACTGGATATCCGCGGACATGCTTGGGCAGGGGAGTTGAAAGTGGCACATATGGCATATTCCATTGATTTCGGGGCCACCTGGAACGATTGTTCCCTAGAAGAACCCGCTAATAGGTTAGCTTGGCAGCACTTTTCAGCTCAAATCGATTTTCCAAAAAAGGGATATTATGAGGTCTGGGCACGGGCAACCGATTCCCAGGGAGTTTCACAGCCGATAGTGGTACCGGGATGGAACCCGAAAGGCTATTTGAACAATGCCTGCCATCGAATTGCGGTAAAAATCGTTTAAGCCGACCAACATTTCAATTCTCTTATTTATGTCAGAACATAAGAAATTCTCGAAAAATTCAAAGCGGATGTTCCGTTTTCTGATAGTACTCGGAGTTTTGGCGCTAGTATCAGGCATCGTCATTTTCTATATGAACGATCGCGGTACCGATATCGAGAAAAATGGGGAAAACGAATACACCACTTTACCTGACGATGATTCCGACCGCATTGAAAACGGCATCCATGTGCGAACGGGTCTCATAGATGCACCGGGACTGCAAGAAACTGTAAACAATTGTACGAATTGCCATTCCGCCCAACTCGTGATGCAGAACCGCATGAGCGCTGAACGCTGGCATGCGACCATCCGCTGGATGCAGCAAACACAGAACCTATGGCCTCTGGGGGAGAAAGAAGATGTTATCGTTGACTATTTAGTAACCAATTATCCGCCCAAGGAAAAGGGCAGAAGAGAGGCACTTAAAGATGTGCAATGGTATGACCTAAAGTAATGATTTTGAATATGCCCCGAGTGTTGACCTCAGACAATGGCACCGAAACGGACCGGAACCGGCCCAAATCCCACTCAAGAGTTCGGAAAACGGCAGCCGGAAGCAAAAGCGCCGTTCGACCTGTTAGACCGCACGGCGCTGTCTTGAAATGGTATTGAAAAATAGCCTTTAAGTGACCAAAAAAGGGAAATTTTTTAGCGAATGGAAAAAGTTTAAACCATTTCATTTAAACAAAAATCCCAGTCCCAATCGGTGTAGCGTTTTCTTCTCAAAGCTCCAGAAAAACTTGAACTGGCCGAAAAGCCATCCGATGACTACCAAAAGGATTTGATAGATAGGAAAAATCAATAAAATGCGCACGGGCCAAAACAGCCAAGCATTGGTGGTCTCTCGGTCCATTCCTATGAATTCCGTAATGGGAGCCGCCAATTTTGTGGCCGCCGAACCCGTAACGGCAAATACGATAAAAATAATGGCAATTTGAAAGTCGGAGTCAATGCCCCAGCGTTTTTTAAGTTTTTTCATAGCGTATCATGATTCAACAAAGATAACAAATCAAATCCTGGGTATCCAAGGGCCCAACCTTTGATTGTATTTTCGCTGAAAATAAATAAAATAGTTATATAACTTGTAATTGACATCATAGCCATAATCTATGTTCGGGTCATAATTGATCTGCATCTCATAGAGGTCGCTATTGTACCTTAGAGGCTGCATAGCCCTTTGGTTCCAGTTGATGACATAGATCTGGTTGCGGTTTTCTAGATAGGATTGGGAGTAATACCCCTCCTGTTTTGCGAGACTTGCCAGCCAGGTGTTGAAACCTGGCTCAATGATGATGATTTCGTATTCGGTACTATCGCTGGCGATTTTGACCGTATCGCCTTCCTGCTGTTCAAAAGCCGTTTTTTCATCAGCGGATATGTTTACCGTTTTTTTTGAGCCGGTACAGCTGCTGGCGGCACTAATGACGAAAAATGCCAAGGCACCCGTTTGCATTATCATTCTTTTCATTTCCATTTTTTTTCTTTAATACAGTCCAAAATCCGTACCAAGAAGATACAAAAAAACCGCTTGCCATCGCAAACGGTCTATATACTACAGATCCGGTGCGGTTTAATTTCCCAAAAGTCCTCCCAACATACCTCCAATACCGCCTTTTTTTCCGCCGAGGGCTAACGAGGCAACATCGTCGAGAATGCTTCCATCGCCGTCAGAATCTAGAAATGATTCGATGAGGGATTGCTGTTTATCGGCCTGGTGGCCGCCTCCCATCATGCTTTCCAACAAGCTTTGGATACCTCCTTGATCACTAACATTCTGTTGTTGTTTTTTTTGACCGATCATGCCCATAAGAATCGGGGCGGCTATCTTCAGAATATTGGCGACCGAACTGGAACTTACGCCCGATTTATGGCTTATAGCTTTTTCTACCTGTGACTGTTTGCCGCCGAGTATATGGCCCAGAATGCCGGCCCCATCCTGTTTGATGGAGTCATCGACCCCCCCGGCGAAGAGGTCGCCCAAATTATTGAGAATGCCGCCGTCGTGTTTGTTAGACAGGGCACTCATCAAACCTTGGGCCCCCTCTGTTGTAGATGCGTTTTTTTTCATGGCACCCATTAAAAGGGGCAGTGCCATGCTGAGTACGCTTCCCGCCTCATCGGTGGAATGACCTGTTTGATCGGCGACCCCTTTGATCATTCGCCTGCCCTCGTCGCTACCGAGTAAATCTAATATTCCCGACATATAGTATAGTCTTTTAAATTAGATAACAAGGTACAAAAAAGTTAAGTTCTTTAGAAATAACGGGTGGCTCAAAGTAATTAACAAAACTACCCCGCCTTACCCTGACTATTTCAAAAGCCTTGTGATCTGTTCCGCCAATTGCAATCCGATTCGATGTTGCGCCTCTACGGTAGCGGCACCTATATGGGGAGTAAGCGATATTTTTGGATGCATCAATATTTTGATTTCGGGAGAGGGTTCGGATTCGTAAACATCGAGGCCCGCAAAAGCCACTTTTCCACTTTCCAGCGCTTCAATCAAAGCTACCTCGTCCATAACCCCGCCGCGAGCTGCGTTTACGATGCCAACACCTGGCTGCATAAGTTCAAATTCCCTTTTCTCGATGACGTATTCTTTCTGTGCGGGTACGTGCAGGCTAATGAAGTCCGCTTTCTTTAGGACTTCCTCCTTGGATTGCGATTGAAAATCGAACTCCAAGGAACGTCCATCGTAAAAGGTGACGTCCACAGTCGCCTTTTCTATCTTCACATCATGGTATATTACTTTCATACCAATGCCCAAAGCGGCCTTGGCGGTCGCCTTTCCGATTCTTCCAAAGCCGATAAGGCCCAAGGTCTTGCCGCGGAGCTCGGTGCCACCGGCATAGGAACTTTTAAGTTGCTTGAATTTTTGGTCCCCCTCGAGCGGCATATTCCTATTGGCATCGTATAAATACCTTACCCCGCCAAAAAAATGGGCAAATACCAGTTCGGCAACGGATTCCGACGAAGCGGCCGGCGTGTTGATGACATGGAGTCCCTTTTCTCTAGCGTAATCCACATCGATATTGTCCATTCCCACACCACCACGGCCGATAAGCTTTAGGGTAGGGCAACGGTCGATCAGGTCTGCGCGCACCTTGGTGGCACTGCGGACCAATAATCCGTCGATTTTGTTTTCATTGATATAATTTTGTAGCTGTTCTTGCGCTACTTTCACGGTAATCACTTTGAAACCTGCTTTTTCAAGGGCATCGACACCGGATTGTGCTATGTCGTCATTGGCGAGTATCTTCATGCTTTAGCTTATTCGGTTATGGAGTTATTGGTTTACAAAAAATGACAGTAAAATACATAACCCAGAATTAATTATCTGACTTCTACAACTGCGAACTGTTTACTATCCTTTACGTTCCATTTCACTCATAATATCCACCAAAACGCCGACACTTTCCAGCGAAAGTGCATTATACATGGAGGCCCGGTAACCCCCTACGGAACGGTGGCCGTTAATTCCATTTATGCCCGCTTCCTTGCACATTTTTTCAAAGGGTTCTTTCAGTTTTTCATCCGTAAGATTGAAAGTGGCATTCATGGTAGAGCGGTCCTCTTTGTTGGCAAATCCCTCAAAAACGGGATTGAGGTCGATTTCGGAATAAATCAATTGCGCCTTTTTGTCGTTGATTTCCTCTATGGCGGGTATTCCCCCTAGATCTTTTAACCATTCCAAGGTCAGCATCGAGGTATAGACCGCAAAAACGGGGGGCGTGTTAAACATACTGTCTTTTCCTATATGCACCTGATAGTCGAGCATGGAGGGGATTTCACGTGACACTTTTCCTAAAATATCTTCTTTTACCACGACCAAGGTAGTACCTGCAGGCCCCATGTTCTTCTGTGCCCCGGCATAAATCAGACCGAACTGCGAAAAGTCTATTTGGCGCGAAAAAATATCCGAGCTCATATCACAGACCAGAGGAGCTTCGATTTTTGGGAATTTTTTAATCTGGGTACCGAAAATAGTATTGTTCGAAGTCAGGTGCAGGTAGTCCAGACCGGAAGGCACTGTAAAATCCTTGGGAATGTAGTTGTAGTTTTCATTCTTTGAGGAACCCACTTCCACTATCTCCCCAAAAAGCCGGGCCTCCTTGATAGCCTTGGCGCTCCACGTACCGGTATTAAGGTATCCTGCCTTTTTTTCCAACAAATTATAGGCCACCATTAGGAATTCGAGGCTGGCACCGCCCTGCAGAAAGAGGGCTTGATAGCCTCTGTCTTTCAAGCCCAGAAGCTCCAGGGCCAGACTCCGTGCCTTTTCCATAATTTGGACGAAGGCGGCACTGCGGTGGGAGATTTCGATGAGGGAAAGTCCGGAATTGTTGAGATCCATCACGGCCGCAGAGGCTTTTAAAAGTACTTCCTGTGGCAGAACGCAGGGGCCTGCACTAAAATTATGTTTTTTCATTTTTTGCATTACTAGGTTATCTTATTATGGTAAATTATGGTGTCAGTGAGGCGTGACCTGCCTAGAAACGGCGTTAAAGGTCTTGAATTTATAGGGAATAGCAACAAACGAAAGCCTAAAATTCTGTTAGTTTCCCCAAACTACATCGACAAGGTTTAATTGTTCAATAGGAAATCAACAGTGTCTATTCCATCGGCATACTCTGAAAGGGCGGGGATTTGGGTCTTACCGAAGGGAATTTCGTAGTCATGGATGCCTTCGCCCACCACGCACTGTAATTGATCTTTCTCTTTTTCCAAGCGTTCCTTCAAATCTTCAAGGGAAGCATAAGGCTCGTAAAAAAGAGATGCGATGGGCGATGCGTAGCTTTTATCCTCTTTAAGAATCAGAAAGCCATTATCCAAAATCTTGAAATCGGACATCAAATATACCGCCTTGTTATAATCGTAATTGTTGGCGTACTTTTTCTGCTGGATAATCGGGTGAAAATTATAGATGGAGGTAAAAAGGAAGTCGAAATCGTATTGATAGGGAACAAAAATCTTGGAAACACTACGGCAGCCTAGTCCGTAATAACGGAAAATATCCTCGCCCATGGCTTCCAATTGTGCAGATGATTCGTCTCCGGTGAGCACGGCGATAGAGTTACGGTTGTTGCGGATGATGTTCGGCACCTTTCCGAAGTAGTGCTCGAAGTACCGCGCGGTGTTGTTGCTGCCGGTGGCAATAACGGCATCGAAGTCCCGCATCTTTCCGCTCGAAAGGATAATCTTATCTTTTAGTAAAGGTTCAATAGAAATTAAGTAATCCCTTAAAAATGAAATTAATACGTTATCGTTTGATGAATATTTGACCAAGGCCTTGTTACCTGTCATCAAAACGCATAACATATCATGAAAGCCGACCAGGGGGATGTTTCCCGCCATAATAACGGCAACGTTTTTCATCTGGTTTTGGTCGAGATCGTATGCGGACAACCAAGCGGATAAGGTTTGCTCCCGCAAGGAATTCCCCCAATGTTGCAGTGCAAAAAGTACGTTTTCTTCGGTAAACCATCCATTTTTATGTCCCGCTAAAGCGATAGTATCTTCCAGTTTTTGCGTCCAAACATCTTTATCATCCCCTGAAATACGAAAATTGCGGAGAAATTCCCCCAACTTTACAAAAGCTATAAATATTCTCTGGCGTTCGTCCATAGATTTGCGATAGAGCCGACTAGTGAGTACCTTTGCAATTCACTTTTTGCAAAAGTAAGCATGCCGAGGATATTTCGGCAGTAATAAGAAAAGAATTATGGCAATAGTTATAACGGACGAATGTATCAACTGCGGGGCCTGCGAGCCGGAGTGCCCGAATACCGCCATCTATGAAGGGGCCGACGAATGGCGCTACGGAGACGGTACTTCACTGAAAGGCGATGTCGTGCTGCCCAATGGCAAAGCGGTAAATGCCGAAGAAGTTCAGGAGCCCATCAGCGACGAAATCTACTATATCTCTCCCGATAAATGTACTGAATGTATGGGCTTTCACGAGGAGCCGCAGTGTGCCGCGGTCTGCCCGGTGGACTGCTGTGTGCCGGATGAGGACCACGAGGAAAGTGAGGAGACCTTGTTGGCGAAACAAGCGTTTATGCACCCTGAAGGTTGAAAGGCTAAAAAGTTGCGCTTTTAACATCCACGTTTACAGTCTAACATGTAAGGACCCTATAATGAAAGCAGGTATCGTCGGATTGCCCAATGTGGGAAAATCCACCCTTTTTAATTGTCTCTCCAATGCCAAGGCGCAAAGCGCAAATTTTCCGTTTTGTACCATCGAGCCCAATATCGGCGTGGTCAACGTACCCGATGACCGATTATTGAAATTGGAAGAAATCGTCCACCCCGAACAGGTGGTGCCGGCCGTGGTCGAGATCGTGGATATCGCTGGATTGGTTAAGGGGGCCAGCACGGGAGAAGGATTGGGCAACCAATTCTTGGGAAATATCCGTGAAACGGACGCGATTTTACATGTACTTCGTTGTTTTGACAATGAGAATGTCGTGCACGTGGATGGTTCCGTCGATCCCATACGAGACAAGGAGACCATTGATATGGAATTGCAATTGAAGGATCTCGAAACCGTAGAAAAGAAACTCGATAAGGTAAAGCGCGCCGCCAAGACGGGTAACAAAGATGCCCAAAAGGAGGAAACCGTACTCAACAAGGTGAAATCGGGATTGGAAAGCGGAACTTCAGTACGAACCATTGAACTCTCTATGGATGAGCGTATTGAATTCGTAAGACCCTTGCAGTTTATTACTGATAAGCCTGTCATGTATGTTTGCAATGTGGATGAGCAATCGGCCGCGACCGGTAATGAATATGTAGAAAAAGTAAAGGCGGCGGTGGACGGTGAAAACGCCGAAGTCGTTGTTCTCGCCGTCGGCACCGAAGCCGATATTACGGAACTGGACACGTATGAAGAGCGTCAAATGTTCCTCGAAGACCTCGGGTTGACAGAACCCGGTTCCGCCAAACTGATTCGCGGGGCCTATAGACTATTGGATCTGGAAACTTACTTTACCGCAGGGGAGAAGGAAGTCCGGGCGTGGACTATCCCCATCGGTGCCACCGCACCACAGGCCGCCGGAGTCATCCACACCGATTTCGAAAAGGGTTTTATCCGTGCCGAGGTCATATCGTATGAGGACTATGTTAGCTACGGCAGTGAGGCCAAGGTCAAAGAAGCCGGGAAAGTGAGGGTAGAGGGAAAGGAGTATGTTGTAAAAGATGGGGATGTCATGCATTTTCGCTTCAACGTGTAAACTGGCAGCGCTTATCAATTCCTGTATCAGGGGTGCAGTTCCCTATAAGCTTTTCCAATTAAAACCAAGGTGATCAGCATTTTGTAAGGCTTTATGGTTCGTAAATTTGAAGTCGTTTTTTAAGCAGTTTTAATTCATGTTCCATGTGGTGGATTCGCTGGAGCATATGGTTTAGCGCATCAATACCCTCCAAATTGATACCTAGGTCATGATAGAGCCGGTCAAAGCGTTCTATTTCTGGAATCTGGTCATCCAGGATATAAACTTCCGTTTCGATTTGTTGGCATTCTATGAGTCCGTATTCGTTCAGGGCGTTGATGAACACATCCGGTATGTGTGTTCGCTCGCAATATTGCCGCAGCAATATATAGTTTTCATTTGCCATTTTATCTTAATTTTGAAAGTTGGGTAAACAGCTCTTTTTCCTTGTCGGTCAGGTTCTTGGGCAGGTTTATTTTGTAGGTGATATAAAGGTCGCCGGCCTGATTTTCCTTTTTGTATTTTGGCATGCCCTTGCCTTTCAGCTTTATCTTGGTATCGCTTTGGGTTTCGGGTTTCACGTTTAGCTTGACTTTTCCGCTTAAGGTGTCCACTTGTATTTCTCCCCCTAAGAGGGCTTTATACAAATCAATTTCCTCGGTTTTATAGAGATCGTCGCCTACTCTTTGAAAGGCGGTGTTGTTGAATATTTCAAAGGTTAGGTACAGATCACCTTTAGGGCCGCCGTTCATTCCTGCTGCGCCGTAGCCCTTTATTTTGATGGTCTGCCCATCATCGACCCCGGCGGGAATGTTAAGACGGATTTTCTTCTCGCCCAAGTCGATTGTCTGCTTTTGGGAAGCTAGAATATCGGTCAGGTTCAAACGAAGTGTCGCATTAAAATCCTGTCCCTTAAATTGATGGGAGCCTCTACTTCTACCTCTTGTGGAGCCTCCGGCGGCACCACCGAACATAGATTCAAAAAAATCCGAGAACTCGCTTTCCGAAAAATTTCCGGAACCCCTGTAGTCGCCACCGCCTCCAAAACCGCCCCCGGCCCTTCCGCCGAAACCACCGGCAAATCCGCCTGATGCGGCCTGTCGTTTTTGCGCTTCCTCATAGGCATCGGCATGTTGCCATTCTTTGCCATATTTGTCGTATTTTTTACGCTTTTCAGGGTCGCCCAACACTTCATTGGCCTCGTTGATCTGCTGGAATCTTCGCTGGGCTTCCTTATCATCGGGATTAAGGTCCGGATGATGCTTGCGGGCCAATTTGCGGTACGCCTTTTTAATCTCGGCTTTTGACGCGCTCTTTTCGAGTCCGAGCACTTTGTAGTAATCAATAAAGTCCATAGAAAGTGGTTATAGGTCGAAATTTAAAAAAAGATAACCGGAAAAACGGACGTATTCGGTGTTTTTGTAGTCTCACTAAAAAATAAGTTCAATTTATAATCCTCGAATGATAATTTGAAACGAGAGAAGATCCACCTGTTTGGCAACAATCCTCATCCAGACTAGCATTCGCTATCAACAAAACTCTCCTTTCCATTGTTAATTACTTTAACGTCTAAGGGTTTTATCTTTTTAATTGTCGTGTTATCTTTAGCCACGTTCCCAAAAACTGCATCAAATGTCCGACAACAGCCAATATACCGAAGATAACATCCGATCGCTCGATTGGAAAGAGCATATTCGTCTGCGTCCCGGCATGTATATCGGAAAATTGGGGGACGGATCGTCCGCCGATGACGGCATTTATATCCTATTAAAGGAAACCTTGGATAATTGCATCGACGAATATGTCATGGGTGCGGGCAAGACCATCGAGATTTCCATTCAGGGGGAGCGGGTCATCGTTCGCGATTACGGCAGGGGAATTCCCTTGGGGAAAGTGGTCGATGTGGTATCGAAAATGAATACGGGGGGCAAGTACGATACCCGGGCCTTTAAAAAATCCGTAGGTCTGAATGGGGTCGGTACCAAGGCGGTCAATGCGCTGTCCAGCTATTTTCGGGTGGAAAGTACGCGGGACGGCAAATCCAAGTCCGCGGAATTCGAAGTGGGGGAGTTGAGGGACGAGGAACTTCTAGACGAAACGACCCGCCGCCGGGGCACGAAAATCACTTTTGTTCCCGATGAGGGCATCTTTAAAAAATACAAGTACCGCAACGAGTACGTCGAGCGCATGCTCAAGAATTATGTGTATCTCAATCCGGGCCTGACCATTGTGTTTAACGGGGAAAAATTCTTTTCGGAAAACGGACTTAAGGATCTTTTAGAGGACAACAATAATAGAGAGGATATGCTCTATCCGGTCATACACCTTAAAGGGGAGGATATCGAGGTGGCCCTTACCCATAGTAAGACGCAATATAGCGAAGAATATCATTCGTTCGTCAACGGCCAGCATACGACCCAGGGCGGTACGCACCAGAGCGCCTTTCGGGAGGCGATAGTGAAGACCATCCGTGATTTCTACGGCAAGAATTACGATGCCTCGGATGTTCGGAAATCCATCATCTCGGCGATATCCATCAAGGTCATGGAACCGGTTTTCGAGAGCCAGACCAAGACCAAACTGGGCTCTACGGACATGGGAGGAGAGTTCCCGACCGTTCGTACCTACATCAACGATTTTGTAGGCAAGTACCTGGACAATTACCTACATAAGAATCCGGAGACCGCCGACAAGCTGCAGCGCAAGATCATTATGGCGGAAAAGGAGCGGAAGGAGCTGTCGGGAATTCGCAAACTAGCGCGCGACCGGGCGAAAAAAGCCAGCCTGCACAATAAAAAATTACGGGACTGCCGCGTGCACTTGGAGGATATGAAAAACGACCGGCGCCTGGAAAGTACCCTCTTCATAACAGAGGGGGATTCCGCTTCAGGATCGATAACCAAGTCCCGCGACGTCAATACCCAGGCCGTTTTCAGCCTTCGTGGCAAGCCCTTGAATTCCTACGGGATGTCCAAAAAGATAGTGTACGAAAACGAGGAGTTCAATCTACTTCAGGCCGCCCTGAACATTGAGGAATCGATGGAAGATCTGCGGTACAACAACATCGTCATCGCAACGGACGCCGATGTAGATGGGATGCATATCCGGTTGTTATTGATTACCTTCTTTTTGCAGTTTTTCCCTGAACTCATCAAGGAAGGGCATCTATACATTTTGCAGACTCCCCTTTTCCGCGTACGGAACAAAAAGGAAACGATATACTGTTACAGCGACGAAGAACGGAGGAACGCCCTTGAAAAACTGTCGGGAAAACCCGAAATTACCAGGTTCAAGGGGTTGGGAGAAATCTCACCGGATGAATTTCAGCATTTTATAGGCGACGATATCCGCTTGGAGCCGGTGATGTTGGACAAGGCCATGTCGATCGAACAACTTTTGAAATTCTATATGGGCAAAAACACGCCCGACCGCCAGGAATTCATCATTGAAAACCTTAAAGTAGAAGTGGACTTGGTCGAGGAAAACCAATTGTAAACCTGCCTGCCGACCGGCAAGCCAAATAATACGATATTTTTTGAATGGAGGATAATGACGAACTGAATTCACCCGCCGAAGATGAGGATCTGCCCGAAAAAGGGGCGGAAAAATCAACCGAAGAGCAGCAAGAAAATACCGATCAACCACAAGAGGCCGAGCTTCAGGATGCCTTGACCCGGGTATCCGGCATGTACGAGGATTGGTTTTTAGACTATGCCTCCTACGTCATTCTCGAAAGGGCCGTACCCGCCATCGAAGATGGCTTCAAGCCCGTACAGCGTCGGATTATGCATTCGCTGAAAGATTTGGACGACGGGCGGTACAATAAGGTCGCCAATGTTGTGGGACATACGATGCAATACCACCCGCACGGCGATGCCAGTATCGCAGACGCCATGGTGCAGATCGGCCAAAAAGACCTCTTGATCGATACCCAGGGCAACTGGGGCAATATTCTTACCGGTGACGGTGCCGCTGCCCCCAGATACATCGAGGCACGACTTTCAAAATTTGCCTTAGAGGTAGTTTTTAGTCCCAAGATTACCGAGTGGCAGCTGTCCTATGATGGGCGAAAAAAAGAACCGGTCAACCTTCCCGTAAAATTTCCCCTGCTGCTAGCGCAAGGGGCCGAGGGGATCGCAGTGGGACTTTCCACCAAAATCATGCCCCACAACTTTAACGAGCTGATCGAGGCCTCGATCAAGCATTTGGAGGGGAAGCGCTTTAAGCTGTTTCCCGACTTTCCCACGGCCGGAATCATAGACGTCACCCATTATAACGACGGCCTTCGCGGCGGGAAGATACGCGTTAGGGCAAAAATTGCCCAACATACCAAGACTACTCTGATTATAAGTGAAATACCTTACGGCACCAATACTTCCACTTTAATAGACTCTATTCTAAAGGCCAATGACAAAGGCAAGATTAAAATAAAAAAAATAGAGGACAATACAGCCGCCGAAGTGGAGATTATGGTACATCTTCCGCCCGGTCTTTCCCCCGATAGAACCATCGATGCCCTCTATGCCTTCACGGCCTGCGAATCGTCCATTTCTCCCCTCGGCTGTATCATCGAAGACAATAAACCCCTCTTCATAGGGGTCACCGAAATGCTGCGACGCTCCACCGATTCAACTGTGGATCTGTTGAAACAGGAACTGGAAATACAACTTTCCGAATTGGAGGAACAATGGCATTTTGCCTCTTTGGAGCGTATTTTTATCGAAAACCGCATTTACCGCGATATCGAGGAAGAGGAGACTTGGGAGGGTGTCATCGCAGCCATCGACAAAGGCTTGAAACCTTTTACCCAAAACCTAAGACGAGCGGTCACCGAAGAGGATATAGTCCGCCTGACGGAAATTCGGATCAAACGGATCTCCAAATTCGATTTGGACAAGGCCCAGCAAAATCTGGATAATTTGGAGCAGAAAATAGCCGAGGTAAAGCACCATCTGGCCCATCTGGTCGATTACGCCATCGCTTATTTCAAAGGATTGAAGGATAAATACGGAAAAGGACGAGAGCGGAAGTCCGAAATCCGAATTTTCGAGGATATAGAGGCTACCAAGGTGGTCATCCGAAATACCAAGTTGTACGTCAACCGGGAGGAAGGCTTTGTGGGTACCTCCTTGAAAAGGGACGAGTACGTAACAGATTGTAGTGATATCGATGATATCATCGCCTTTACCCAAGAAGGCAAGATGATGGTCTTCAAGGTCGATTCCAAAACTTTTGTCGGCAAGGGCATTATATACGTAGCGGTATTTAAGAAAAAGGATAAGCGTACCATTTACAACATGATCTATCGCGACGGCAAGGGCGGTTCGACCTTCATTAAGCGCTTTAACGTGACCAGCATCACTCGCGAAAAACTCTACGACGTAGGCAAGGGCAAACCGGGAACCACGGTTTATTATTTTTCCGCAAACCCCAACGGTGAGGCCGAAACGGTGACCGTTCATCTGCGACAATCCGGAAAAGTCAAAAAATTAAAATGGGACCTCGACTTTGCGGAGGTATTGATCAAGGGCAGACGTACAAAAGGCAACCTCGTTACCAAACATCCTGTAAAACGTATCGAACTAAAAGAAAAGGGACTATCGACCTTAAAGCCACGCAAACTGTGGTTCGACGAAACCGTACAACGCCTGAATATCGATGAGCGGGGCGAGTATATGGGAGAATTCCGAAGTGGCGACCGGCTTCTGCTCGTAACGCAGAACGGCCTGGTGAAGACCGTACT
This sequence comes from uncultured Flavobacteriaceae bacterium, assembly GCA_963764285.1. Lineage (GTDB taxonomy): Bacteria > Bacteroidota > Bacteroidia > Flavobacteriales > Flavobacteriaceae > Pricia. Next base: position 13,223 of record CAVXSA010000023.1, on the reverse strand, counting down.
CCCGGAACTTACCCTGCGCTTTGATGAGGACTTTGTAGTGCTTGAAAAATGGACTCCGGAAAAACCCTTGTCCGCCATATACTGGGAGGGTGAGAAAGAGCTGTTTTATGTGAAACGGTTTCTAGTCGAGAATCCCGATAAAGAGGAAAATATCCTTACGGATCATCCGAAATCATATTTAGAACGATGCTGCACCGATTACCGGCCCCGGGTTGAGGTGGTATTCGCCAAAAAACGGGGACAGGAGCGTAAGGAAAACTGGGTGTTGCAGTTAGAAGAATTCATCGCCATAAAAGGGATTACCGCAATGGGCAATCAATTGACCAAAGAAAAGGTGCTGGAAATCAATGGACTTTCCCCTTTGCCATATGAACCCCCGGAATCTTCTAAACCGGAGGATATCGAAGTGGTGGACGAAGAAAATGTTGAAAGGGGAAGGAAGGGATTCCGACCCATCCCCTGAAGAACCCGAAACTAAAAATTCCGACTCCCGCCGATCTCAGGCTAAGGATTCTTCTGAGGGGAACAAAACACTAAAAAAAAGACATCCAAAAAATCGGACAAGGATAAGGACGACGATCAACCGACACTTTTCGATTGAGCGACTGTTGAGTACCAAATTAACTAACTCAATTTTCATAAAAATCATGGCATCAAGAAGTTTTTATCAAGAGTTTAAAAATTTTGCCATCAAGGGCAATATGATCGATATGGCGATTGGTATCATCATAGGTACCGCCTTTAATAATGTCATCAATACCCTGGTGAAAAAAGTGGTCATGCCGCCTCTGTCCCTCTTGACAAATGGCGTACACCTATCAAACCAAAAATACATTTTACGCGAGGCCTCGGAAGGTGTGGAGGAAGTGGCTATCGATTATGGCGAAATGATCGAAGTATTGATTGATTTTCTGATTATCGCCATGACCATTTTCATCGTCGTCCGTTTTATCAACCGATTTAAGACCAAAGCCGAAGACCCGAAGGACCACACCGTGGAAACCCCCAAGAACATAGAATTGTTGGCCAATTTGCAATCCCTTATGGAAGAGCAGAACGCCATCCTCCGAAAAAATACGAAATAACTTGTTAAAGCCGAAAATTTTAGGCTTAGTGGCCGAAAAGCCATGATTAATACTATCTTTGCCCAAAATTGAGTTGATGGATTTTACCAACCCCCTGATTTACGGAGTACCGTGTTTTATAGCATTTATTTTGCTCGAACTGACCTATAGCCACACCCACGGGGACGAGGAGCTCTATGATTGGAAAGATTTGTTTGCCAGCGGCACCATGGGCGTTGGTTCCGCCATTTTGGGTCCGCTTATCAAGGTGACTGTTTTGATTGTGGTTTTCAATTTCACTTACGAGCTCTTTAATCCCGAAGTCGATGGCGTCCGCACTAATATCATGGGCTATGAGTCGTTCGGCTACGCTTGGTATGTCTGGTTATTATGCCAACTGGCCGATGATTTTACCTATTACTGGTTTCACAGGGCCAATCATGAAGTACGGATTCTTTGGGCGGCCCACATCGTGCACCATTCTTCCGATAATTTTAATTTGGGCACCGCCGTACGTAACGGATGGTTTACCTTATTGTACAAGCCTTTCTTTTATATGTGGATGCCCGCCATTGGCTTTCCCGTTGAGATGGTCGTGGTCTGTTTGGCCATCGAATCGCTATGGCAGTTTCAGTTACATTCCAAATATGTGCCCAAGATGGGATGGGTGGAAAAGATTTTTAACACCCATACCATGCATCAAGTACACCATTCCCAGAATGTGGAATATCTGGATAAGAACCACGGGGGTTTTTTGAATATCTTCGATAAAATATTTGGCACCTGGAAAGAGCTCGATGACGATATAGAGGTGAAGTTCGGGGTTATTCATGCGCCGCACTCCTATAATCCTATCGTTATATTGACGCACGAGTTCAAGGATATATGGGCAGACGTCAAAAAAGCGGATAAATTCTCGCACCGGCTAATGTATATCTTCGGCCCCCCGGGATGGAGTCCCGATGGTAGCACCTTGACCGTCAAACAGCAGCAGCGGTTGTTTCGGGAGCAGAAGGAGAAAAATCCCGAGGTAGTCTATAGTCGACCAAATTAATCGATAGGAATAACATAAAATACTTTCTTTGACAAAGGAGAGGTTGAGAAGTTGAAGATCAAGAGAATTACCTATCTACCCCGACATCCGCTCATTCCTCCCATTTAAATGCAAAATAACGGCAGGGACTATCCCCGACATTAGATATGCCGTGCAATACATTGGATTTCATCAGGAACAGATCGCCCTTGGTACCCTGATATTTTTTACCGTCAATGGTCATTTCCGTATGCCCTTCGGTTACGAGGATGATTTCAGACCCCACATGGGTATGGGGAGGATGGCTCGGTCCTTTGCGGTCTAATTGGGTCATGTGCATTTCAAAGTTCCCGCACATGGCGGTCGGGCGATCAAAATAGGATATTGACAGACCTTTACTTGTTTTTTCCGGTTTCAGATTGTTGAAATCGACAAATAGAGGTCCCCCAGCTTCCTGTCCTCTTTTTATATCCATATTTCTTTTTGAGGTGAACATCATGATATAGTAAGTCAAAGGGCCCTCACCCACATTTTCCATGGATTGTTCCGTCAACGGCGGAATCAGACCAACACTCCCTTCAGGTAATACCTGGCTTTTGCCGTCCATCGTCAACTTTAGCGAACCTTCCTTTACGATAACCACTTCCTCAATATTTTTTTGGGTATGTGGGGGAGCGGGTTTCGCTCCTTTTTCCTGCGTAGTGGCATGTATTTCCAAGAAGCTAAAGTGTGGGGAAGTCCCTTCCATAATTTTACGGCCGACCCGCTGATGGCCCTCATTGGTGGGGAGTTCGGCCCAGTGGTACACTCCAGAATCCACTTCCTTTAGTTGTGCCATGCCCATAGCAACCTGTATTGATAGCTAGAAATAATAGCAGTAGTCTTTTCACCCTGTATATTTTAAAAACGTTCGCTATTTTACCCGTACAAGATAAGAAAGAGCATTGCACTCGTTCAGAAAACAAACCGTCTAGCGCTTTCTCACTGCTGTTCCCTGCGATTTCTTAGTTTCTCCGACAATGCCATATTCGAACGTATAAGTACTATCGGTAGTAGTCAATATTTTGATACTTACCGACTTTTCCTCCGCTGGGTTGCTAGGATTTATTTTTTTCACGATGTACTCGCAGTCGTTGATCCAGCGAACGGAAGAGGTGTCCGCCTTTCCTTCGAAGTAATCGACTTCCATCGTATCGTTTCGGACAAAGGTGGTGGTCTTTTCTTCGCCTTCTATAATAGTGGTAAAGGAAAACTCTCCGGTTTTAAACGTTTTACAGTCCCTTTGCGGCCGGTAGCATGAGGTCAAAATAATCAATAGGGGGCAGCAAATAAGAAATCCTTTTGTCATACCTACAAAATAAGGGAATTAGACCCATGTCACATAAATAAAATGCTCTTATTTACCGTTGTAGGCCTCAAAACTTCCGTCGGAGTAAAAAATAACGATTTTTTCGATGCTGCTTTCCCGATTTCTGGACTTCCCCATCCGAATTTGGAGGAGTGGTCGCACTCGTTTCTGCTGAGGGAGAGACTTCCTGTTTATCCGGGGAACCTGCTTTCGTATTCTCTGAGGGAAAAGTACCCTTCCCGTTCAGCAACCAGTAGAGGTTTACTTCAGGAAAATTTTTGACCACCTTAAGCACAAATTCCAAACTCGGTTTATTGCGCCCCGAAAGTAAGTGCGAAATACTGGAGCGTTGCACTTGTATCTTATCCGCAAAAGCCGAGGCGGTGAGACCGTAATATTGGAGCAGATGTTCTATACGCTCAATAAAATCTGAACTGTTTACCATTGTAAAAAATGAATTCCGAAAGATAAGGAAAAGAACCTGAAGTGCTTATATTCAAAGACTATATTGCCGTATTATTAATCTTATAATTTATATAATATTATTTAAAAAGTTGATTATAAACATATTAAATATTATTTTATATTTTTTATAAGTTTTTAGCCTACGAGGAATTTACAAATGTATAGTATCGGGGGAATCCGGAGCGTCTTTATGTTTACATATGTAAATAACGTTTGTTTACAAATGTAATTTATATTGATATTACTTTTGTAGATCATACAACAGCCTTGCCATGATCCTTTGCAATTCCCAATACTTGTCAATAAAAGAAAATTCCGTGGGAGGACGCTATGTTGTCCATGACCAGATCGATTTATTCCTGAAAAAAATCGAAGGGTTTTTTAAAGTGCAAACTGTGGGGAAATCCGTGAAAGGAAAATCCATAAAAAAAATTCTTTTGGGCACGGGAGAAAAGAAGATTCTGATGTGGTCGCAAATGCACGGTAACGAATCGACCACTACCAAAGCAGTATTGGATCTCCTCAACTTTTTGGGTTCTGGGTCTCCCGATGCCAGAACCGTTCTTGAAAATTGTACCATTACCATTATCCCCCTGTTGAATCCCGATGGTGCGGAAACATACACGCGCGTCAATGCCAATGGGGTCGATTTGAACCGGGATGCGCAGCAAAGGACCCAACCGGAAAGTGTAGCACTTCGAACAGTTTTCGACGAGTTTCAGCCGGACTACTGTTTTAACCTACATGATCAGCGGACCATTTTTAACGTTGGCAATACCTCAAAAACGGCAACCGTCTCTTTTTTGGCGCCGGCACATGATGAAATAAGGAGCATCTCCCCATCCCGGGCCAGGAGTATGCAACTGATCGTAGCTATGAATCGGGTTTTGCAACAGTCCATTCCTGGACAGATCGGCAGGTATGATGATGCTTTTAATGCCAACTGCATCGGTGACACGTTTCAAATGACGGGTACGCCGACGGTTTTGTTCGAGGCAGGTCATTATCCCGATGACTACGATCGGGAGCGAACACGGGAATATATTTTTCATGCCTTGATGACCGCACTTCAAACGATATGCGAGGGTATTTTAGACTCGTTCGATCCATCCGATTATTTTACCATCCCCGAAAACCAAAAGTTGTTTTTCGATGTTTTGATTTATAATGTAGATGTAATTGACCCCTCCGCGTCCAACGGAAGTGCTGTCGGCATTCTCTATTCCGAAACTTTACAACATGGGGCCATCGAATTTCGGCCTGAAATCCAAAAAAAGGGGGATTTATCGTCCTATTTCGGACATAAAACCTACAATTGTCTGAATCGTAGTGATTTGTTGGCCATTAAGGAACGACCTTATTTGAAAGTTCTTTTCCCTTCCATTTAAACTTTTCTTTTAAAACACTTAAATGATTACATTTTTGTTAAAAAACCTTATACTTTCATGCATATTATTTCTTAATTTTTTACTTTTGTCCGAAATAAACCGTTATGGCAGGAAAAGCAAAATTAGATGAAGTCGATCACCAGATTCTGGATATGTTGATTGACAATACGAGGACACCTTTCACCGACATCGCCAAGAAATTATTGATTTCGGCAGGTACCGTCCACGTCAGGGTAAAGAAAATGGAAGAGGCCGGTATCATACAGGGTTCCTCCCTTACCTTGGATTATGTAAAGTTGGGCTACGCCTTTATCGCGTACGTCGGCGTATTTTTGGAGAAGACCCACCAAACCAAGTTCGTCATAGAGCGTTTAGAGGAAATACCCAATGTAACCATTGCCCACATCACTACCGGAAAGTTCAATATCTTTTGTAAAATACGGGCGAGGGATACCAACCATGCAAAAAATATCATATTCGAGATCGATGACATCGACGGGATAAGCAGAACGGAAACCATGATTTCCCTAGAGGAAAGCTTCAACGATAAAAAAAGGTTGATGCACACTATCTTCAATGAAATATAAGTGCATTTCGTCGTTTTATTTTATAATCCCGAACGGTTTAGGTTCGGGATTTTTTTATAGCTTCGCATAATCGACCGTTCAAACCACGTGAGAGCGGCTTATCCTTTTGTCTTACTTCAATTTCCTAAACTAAATCAATGGGAGTCTCCGAACTCAAGCTGGCCGAGCCCTATCCCTTTTACAAGTCCTATATCGATGTCTTGGGCGATGTGGAGCTATTGGATATGCTGCAAAGGCAATTGGGCCACTTTCCCGAATTTATCGAAAGTATTCCAGATGAGAAGTGGAATTATAGGTACGCCCCCGAAAAATGGAACGTAGCGCAGGTATTGCTTCATGTGATTGATTCGGAGCGCATTTTTCAACATAGGGCGTTTCGATTTTCTCGGGACGACCGATCTGTTTTGCCCGGTTTTGACCAAGATAGCTACGCCCAAAAATCCAAAGCCGAAAGACGTTCGAAAGAAAGCCTCATCGAAGAGTACAAAATTGTCCGGAAATCCTCGATTTCCCTGTTCGCCAACTTTGATCGGAACGACCTTGAAAAAAAAGGAACTGCCAGTACCATGGAGTGGAGTGTCGCCGCATTGGGTTTTGTAATTTGCGGGCACCAAAAGCATCATAGGAATATTATAAGGGAACGTTATTTATGATACTCAAAAAATTAAAGAATTTTTGGTCCCTGATAAAAAAAAGCGCTATGGCCTGGGTCGATAACGACCCCTTCGGTAAAAGTGCGGTCATATCCTATTACACCTTGTTCTCCCTGCCCTCTTTGTTGATGATCGTAGCCTGGATAGCCGGAACAATATTTGGTGTTGAAGCGGTACGGGGAAAAATTACCGACAACATCGGGGGACTTATAGGGGAAGGTGCTTCCGAGGCTATTGAAGGTATGATCGCCAATGCTGCTGTAAATGAAGGATCAACCTTTACAGTCATCGTCAGGTATCTCGATGCTGCTTTTCGGTGCGACCGGAGTGTTTGTACGACTGAAGATGGCCATGAACGATATGTGGGAGGTCGAATCCAAAAAAACGGTCTGGCTACAGACCTTTATCGATAGGCCCATTTCGTTCGGGATGGTTTTGGTTTTGGGGTTTCTTTTTTTGGTATCCCTTTTGCTCTCCACGCTATTACGGGTCGCTAGCCATTATATCGGCACTTTTGCCCCTAACGATTGCCGAAGTAGCGGCCAGTATCTTTAGTTATTTACTAACCTTTGTCGTGATAACGGCACTCTTTGCCGCATTGTTCAAATGGTTGCCCGATATAAAGATCCGTTGGAAAACCACATCTTTTGGTGCCGCATTGACAACAATACTGTTCTTAATCGGCGAATATCTTTTGGGATACTATTTTACCCAAAGCGACCCGACCTCGGTTTACGGTGGAGCATCGTCGGTAGTATTGATTATGCTGTGGGTGTTTTATACTTGCCTGATATTATTTTTCGGAGCGGAATTTACCGCGCAGTATGCACACTATATCGATGAAAAAGTCGGACCCAGTGAAAAAGGAGTGCGCAAGGGCGTTCCGGGCCATGCGGGATTTCCTCAATCCAAGTCCTCCTCGAAATCGTAATTTGTTTCCGATTCCAATTCGAACTCGGGCATCTCGTCATCTTCCAGATCGGCTTCCGGCCTTTCTTCCAGCTCCTTTTCGATCGAATCTTCGAAGTTAGAAATAAATTCCGCCAAACTTTTACTGATTTTTACCAAGTATTGCGTGTCTTCGGTCTTTATCTCCACGGCCTCAACGGTTTCGCCTTGAAGATTTTTAAAAACGATGAGGTCGTCGTCGCCGTATCCATCGGGGTAGGTCTCCAGTAATAGAGCGGCCAGTTCATGGTCCAGTTTTTTGTAATCCACAATTTTACGTAGCATGGTAGGTAGTTTTTCGATCCGTTGTTCATTTGGATTTTTATTACAGACCTAAACTAGTTTTTTTTTCCTTGGTATTTTTATAAAGAGTTGTCAAATGGAATTTTTAGTATATGAATTCAAGGTGCGGCGTAGTATGCAAATGCATCTTGGAATAGTTCATGGGGGATTTTCACGTCGATGACCGGTTCACCAATAGTTTTTAACAATACGAAATTGATATTGCCGTGGGAGTTTTTTTTGTCGAATTTTAAAAGGGATAGGATGGCATCAATATCATTTTGCGAAAAATCCGTTTGAGGATAGCGTTTGAGAAATGTGGTTTTAATATCCTTAAGTTCGGCTTCCGGAAGTCCCGTCAGCTCCCTTGAAAGATAGGCTTCCAAGACCATTCCGATGGCAATGGCTTCGCCGTGCAACAAGGTTTCTCGGGACTTGTTTTCCAAAAAATACGATTCCACGGCATGGCCTAAGGTATGGCCGAAGTTCAAAATTTTTCTCAGGTGTTTTTCCGTTGGATCCTGAAGTACCACCTCATTTTTGAGGCTTACGGAACGGTAGATGAGATGGTCGATATTCGCAAACCCCGATATGAGTTGCATGGATTTCCAATACGAAACATCGCGAATCAGGCCATGTTTTAGCATTTCCGCAAATCCACTCTGCCATTGTCTTTTTTCAAGGGTATGGAGGAAATCGGAAATTATGAGCACCATTTCCGGTTGATTGATGACGCCGATCTGGTTTTTTAGCGGCCCGAGGTCCACCCCGGTTTTTCCGCCTACGGAAGCATCTACCATGGCCAACAGGGTAGTGGGTACGTTGATAAAGGCGATGCCGCGTTTGAAGGTCGAGGCGACGAACCCGCCGAGATCAGTGATTACCCCGCCGCCAAGGTTGATCATCAGGCTTTTGCGGTCGGCATCTCGATCGGATAGCTTTTCCCATAGCTGGGTACAGGTGTGAATGGTCTTATGTTTTTCCCCCGATTCGATTTCCAGCGTCTCGAAATCGAAATCCCCTTGCATGTGTTCTTCGAAATCAGCGAGACAATCCCGTTTCGTATTTTCATCCACCAAAATAAAAATCTTGGAATAGGATGAGTCGGCCAAGTGTGCGTTAATAGCATCGTAAGCCCTCTGGTTAAAATGCACGGCGTAGGAAGGGGTAGTGATCGAATCCATAAAAAGCTACATATTTTTTATTCCCGCAAAGTTGGGAATCGGTTTAGTTGTTCTTCCCATTGCCGTGAAAATACCGGAGCACAGCCGAAGTACTCAGCATAAGAGCTCCGGCGGTCACCCCTTATTATAATTATCGTTCCTGCACCGGGCTTGTGACGGGGTTGACAGCTTGTCAGGTTACGGCGGAGATAGGAGTGGGAATCTTTTTAAACCGCAAAATAAAGGTAAAATATTGTCATTGGAATGGCTTTTGTGTTTTTATCTTTGAACCCGGAGTTGCTAGCGGCATTTCGACGATGACATGACGCGGAAAGCAATCGCATATTTTGCGCCAAACTTTGCCTAGAACGCTACAGGATAGCCGTAGCTAGGAAATTATTTGCTAGCAAATGGAAAAAAGTTTACATCACTTCAGTGGTTTAAATTCAATTCGACTTTGATATGAAGAAAATTTTTGAAGATACGGAAACCGCTTTTGCCCTAAAATCGGATTCCGAGTTGGAACGAGCTTATTTTTTGTTCCGTATGATTGCCAATGAACCTTTGGTGCGCATAGGATCTGCCATCACCAATTTTGCTTTAAAGGCCCACCTGCCTGTTGAGAGTCTTATCCGCTCCACGGTCTTCGACCACTTTTGCGGAGGGGTCAACGAATTCGATTGCCTACCGACCGTAGATAAAATGTACGGGAAGAACGTCTGTTCGGTTTTGGATTATTCGGTGGAAGGCAAAGAAACCGAACATCCCTTGGATATGGCGCTGGAAATGGTCTTGAAATTATTGGATTTTGTCAAGGAAAAGGATGCCATACCCTATGCCGTTTTCAAACCTACGGGATTCGGGCGCTTCGCCCTATATCAAAAAATTGGCGAGGGGAAAACATTGACCGATGATGAACAAGCTGAATGGGAAAGGGTAGTGGCCAGGTTCGATAAGACTTGTAAAAAAGCGCACGATCTCGATGTTTCGTTATTGATCGATTCGGAGGAAAGTTGGATGCAGGATGCCGCCGATGCCTTATGCGAGGATATGATGCGCAAGTACAACAAAAAGAAGACCATTGTTTTCAATACGCTTCAGATGTACCGCTGGGATCGAATGGATTACTTGAAGGACCTATATGCAAAAGCCCAAAAAGACGATTTTAAAATTGGGGTAAAAGTAGTTCGCGGTGCCTATATGGAAAAAGAAAATGAACGCGCCGAAGAAAAAGGATATGCTACACCCATCTGCGCCTCGAAAAAGGAAACGGATGCCAATTTTGATGCCGCGGTAAACTACATAGTCTCCCACTTGGACAGGATTTCCCTTTTTGCCGGAACGCATAATGAAGACAGTTGCTATCGATTGATGGAACTCATGGAAGAAAAGAAAATTGCCCACGATGATTCCCGAATTTGGTTCGGGCAGTTATACGGTATGAGCGATCATATTTCCTTCAATCTGTCGGACAGGGGTTACAATGTGGCAAAATATCTGCCCTTTGGTCCCGTGCGCGACGTAATGCCCTACCTTATTCGACGGGCTGACGAAAACACTTCCGTTGCCGGACAGACCACGAGGGAACTGAATTTATTAAAAAAAGAGCAAAAGCGTAGGGGGATATAAAATATTTTGTCTGTAAAACATCCCACTTCGCGACCTTTGTGCCTTCTGAGCGTAGTTTGTGGGTAATTATAGGCCTACGGCTTCTCCATAACCATTTCCTCTACAACTGCTTCTTCAAGACAATCCCTAACTTTTAATACGGCTTCCTTTTCCTTTATCGAGCCAGCAATAAAATACGTTTTGCAGGCTTCCGACTCCGTATCGCTTTTTCCGAAGTCCACTTCGCCGTCATTTAGAAAACGGGCAATGTCAAGGGAATCCAGTTGTTTGTTCGATAGCATCCTATCGATTTCCTTCGAAAAGGAAAGCGGTTTCGATCGGATGTTCTTCAACGTACGGCAGTTGGGTAGGTAGCAAAAATCAAAGCCTGATTCTTCTGTTTTTTTACTTAGGAAGAAGGTCAGGAACATTATGCCGATCGATAGACCGATAAAAAAGAAACCGAAACGTTTCAATAGCGACATGGAGAAAGGAGTGAAAAGGAAAAAGTTTAAAATTTGTCATTTAGAACGGGTGCAAAAATAGAAGTTATTATAGGATTTACGCTCACATGAATTCTTTTCTTTTGCTAATTCAAAAAATTAGAAAGTTGATATCGCTATATTGCAGATCAAACCATTCCCCTACTGACTTGTTGGTAAGAATACCATGGTACATATAGAGTCCGTTTCTCAGACCCTTATCGAAGCGTAAAGAATTTTCAAGACCGCCGTTTTCCCCGAGTTCCAGTAGATAGGGGGTAAAAATGTTGCTGATAGAAATAGTAGCCGTCTTGGGGTAGCGCGACGGAATATTGGGTACGCCGTAATGGATGACTCCATATTTTTCAATGGTTGGCTTGTTGTGCGTCGTAATCTCGCTCGTCTCGAAACAGCCGCCCATATCGATACTGACATCTATGATGACTGCCCCTTTTTTCATGTTTTCGACCATAGTTTTATTGACGATAACGGGAGCGCGGTCCTTTCCTCGGATGGCACCTATCGCTACATCGCAGCGTTTGAGCGATTTCAAAAGGTTCTTGGGCTGAATGGTGGAAGTATAGACGGTTTGACGGAGACTGGCTTGCAATTTCCGCAACATGGTCAGGCTGTTATCAAAGATTTTCACGTTCGCCCCAAGCCCGAGCGCTGATCGGGCTGCAAATTCGCCGACCGTACCCGCGCCGATGATGACCACCTCTACGGGCGGAACACCGCTGATATTGCCGAACATGAGTCCGTTGCCGTCGTTGGTGGCCGCCATGATTTCGGAGGCGATCAGTACCGATGAAATTCCAGCAATTTCGCTTAAGGACCGTACCGCGGGATATTTGCCATCTTCGTCCCGAATGTACTCAAAGGCCATGGCCGAAAGGCGTTTTTTGGCCATTTTTTCGAAATAGGCCTTGCTCTGTGTTTTTATCTGCAAGGCGGAAATAATGGTTGTTTGCGGATTCATCATTTCAATTTCCGAAAGGGTAGGGGGCTCGACCTTGAGCAGCAGGGGGCAGGAGAAAACTTTCTTGGTATCGCGGGTGATTTCCCCACCCGCATTGGTATATTCGATATCGGAATAGTTAGCACCACCGCCCGCTCCCGCTTCGATCAGGACCCGATGGCCGTTGGAGGTAATCGCGTTGACCGCATCCGGGGTCAGACATATACGTTGTTCCTGATAGTGGTTTTCCTTGGGAAGGCCGATGAAAAGCTCGCTTTTTTGACTAAGTACTTCCAAGGTCTCTTCCTGTGGGAGCAATTGTTGTTTGCTAAAAGGAGAAGCAGGTTGGTTCATAAACTATGCATCTTAATCGTAATAAACTCGATTAACAGTAAAAATACGACATTTAGGGGAAATCTAATCGTAGAGTAGAAAGTATGAACCTAAAAGCGAAAATGCAACCAGTCGCCCAGCTGGTTTTGGAATTGTCTGAAAAAGGATTCTATATTATGGGTAGAGAGTTTTTCGTTGATATTTTCGGATAGGGATTTATAGCCTATTTCTTTAGATGTTTTTGTGCATTCATGATCAGGTTCTTTTTTGTCAGTGCCTTGTTTTTCACGGAGTACTGCAATTTCGGCTTCCATGGCTTCTAAATCGATGCCGTGAACGTGCTTATCATATAATTTAATTCTTACCAGGTATACCAAAGGAATTACCACCAAACATACCGGCAACAACCAAATAATATTTCGTGTATCAACAATATTATCATCCGAGTATAAAACTTCGAATATTTGGAAAGCGTACATCGTTGCAGGAATCAATATGATATGGTACCACCAATGTTTACATGTTAAGAACCATATTATGAATAAGTAGAAGGGAACAATTTTACCTAGTAAAAACCAAGCATACGTATTTAAATCTGCAAAGCCGTTGCTATCAAAGATAAAACCTAAAACGGTGATGGTGGCCGCAGGATTACTGGGTAAATATTGGTGTAATTTGAATACGAAAGGAGATATAATTATAAGAATGACACCTATTGAGTCAATGAAAATTCTTCTTTTCGCTTTTTTACTGATTTCGGATAATTTCTTTGCCATTTTACTACAAGAATAACTTTAGCTAGTTCTTGTAACGAGAAAAAGGGCAATATATTGATTGCCCTTTCAAGTTTTTTCCTTTTTCGGGGATTACAGATTATTTATTCGCCTGTGAAGGAATTTTGGTCTTGTCAA
>CAVXSA010000022.1:0-104659 GCA_963764285.1 uncultured Flavobacteriaceae bacterium | reverse complement strand
GCTTTATCCTTAATCGTAGTTTTTATTTACGGCGGTATGCTATGGTATATTTTTCCCGTGAAAGATGGCATTTCTTGGGAAGGTCATTTAGGCGGTTTCCTGACCGGCCTTGTACTAGCTTATTTTCTAAAGTCCGAGTTACCCCCGCCTAAAAAATACGACTGGGAACACGATGATTATGACGAGGAAGCGGACGAGTTTTTGCGGCAGTTCGATGAGGACGGAAATTTTATTGGGAATACGCAGGAAGAAATCGAAAATAAAGCTATCAAATCTTCACCTCCGCTGCCGTACCACCTCATACAAAAACACGGCACAGGCTACCGATACGTTCAAAGACTCGATTTCGCCCAATAAAGGCAGTTTTGCCAGATGATCGGCAGCTTTAAGGGTAGAGGGGGAGATGCCGCGATCTTCAGATCCCATCACGATGGCACAGGCTTCGGTAAAGGAAACATCGTAAATGGTGGCATCGGTCTTTTCGGTCGCCGCAATAACCGTTATGCCGCTGGCCTGCAAATAAAAAACCGCATCCTTGATATGGTCCACTTTGGCAATAGGCACTTTGAACGCCGCACCTGCAGAGGTTTTGATCGTATCGGCCGTAACTGGTGCGGCCCCTTTTTTTTGGATGATGATACCATCGACACCGGTACACTCCGCCGTTCTGATGATAGCCCCGAAGTTGCGTACGTCGGAGAGTTGGTCCAAAAGTAGAAATAAAGGCGTTTTGCCACTTTCCAGAACTTTTTCTACCAGTCCTTCCATGGTATAGAACGCAATCGGAGAGATGTTGGCCACCACCCCTTGATGGTTGTTCGGAGTCAGGCGGTTTAGTTTTTCTACCGGTACGTAGGAGGCATTGATGCCCTTCTTGCGTACCAAGCCTTCCAGTTCTTTTGACAAATCACCCTTAAGTCCTTTTTGGATGAAGATTTTATCGATAGGCTCGTCCGCGTTTATGGCTTCGATGATGGCACGGATGCCGTAGATCTGGGAGTTGTTTTGCATGGGTATAAGTTGGAATAATGAATATTTTGATTTACTGCCAAACCGTATTCTGTAGCCACTCAACGGCATCCTTTAGATAGGGCACATATTCGCAGGGCTCGTTATGCGAGAGACCGGGCGCCACGACCAACTCGATCGGACTTCCCAGCTGCACCGATTGGTCAACCCACTTTTGGGTTTCCTCCAAAGGAAACAGTTCATCGTTCTCTCCATGGATAACATAGAGGGGAGTTTCTATTTTCCTGGGCTGCCCGTCTAGGCCGGTAGTATTGTAAGAACTGGCCATGGGTATTCCGGCTGAAAATAGTTCCGGTTGTGTTTCCGCAAAAAACCAACTGCCGTTGCCGCCGTTGCTGTATCCCATTACCACCACCCTGTTAGGATCGATCTTCCAATATTTCGTAGCAAGGGTTACCAATCCTACTACCTGGGATTGGTTGATCGGTTCCTGCCAGAGGTTGAGGCCACCATTGGGACTGATAACATAGGCCTCGACATTTTCCAGACCGGGTTCTACGTAACATGAGGTGGACTTATGGGCATTGGGATCCCCCCAGCCGCCCCATGCAAATGGACAAACAAGGGTTTTTTATCTCCGTCCGAAACGTCTGGGGCGATGACCCTGAAATCCCAGCTAAGATTGCCCGGAACCTCGAGGGAGAAGTCATTTATCCCTGTTTGGACATCCAATTCGGAAAAGGCTTTTTCGACCTCCTCAAAGGTGAGATCCTTTGGGGTTTCTGTTGCGGGATCGTCCGAACTACATCCCACCAACAGAAAGAATATCAAAAAACATCTCGGGATATGGACTCTTAAAATTATTTTCATAGCTATTTGAATCTTTATCTTTTTAAGGTGAAATGGCCCCTTAACAATTTGCCGTCGTCTAACTTTACGCTGAACCAGTAGTCCGATGACATGAGGGGTCGACCTTTATAGCTGCCGTCCCAGCCGTTGGAAACGGGATCGATTTGGACCAAAAGGCTTCCGAACCTGTCGAATATGGAAATCGGGGTCTGTAGTTCAAATTTAGTGTTCACCCCGTCCAATTGCCAATAATCGTTGACTTGGTCTCCATTCGGTGTGAAAAATTTTGGGTATGCGATAATCGAAACTTCCTTTGAGGTAATGCCACAGCTGTTTTTATTTCTAACGAAAACCCGTGTCGTTCCCGTAGGTAAATTGGTAAATATTGGACTTTCCTGATACGCACCGTTTTCATCGTTAACGGTGTACTCATAGTCTCCTTCCGTGGCCATTAATACTTCAAGCCTATCGTTTGTAACATCCACATTTTTTATCTCTGGAATTTCGCTCGCAACCACCGAAATGGTGCTTTGTGCGGTACAACCGATTGCATTGGTAACGATAACGGAATAGGTTCCGGGTTCATTGACTTTTAGGGTCGGTGTTGTATCTCCGGTGGACCAAAGATAGGTGTATTGGTCTTGGGGGCCACCTTCGCTGCCCGCCAACAGGGTCGCTTCATAAACTTCAGCATCACAAAGGAGCACTTCTTGATTTTCAACAATATCAAAGTTTTCTATCTCTAGATCGAACTTACCGGAACCATAGCAGATGTTCTTGTTATCCACCCGAACGTATATGGTCGTAGTTCTAGAAATATAAGTATCCGGCAGGTAGTCTTCCGAGCCGATGAGCGATTTATTTTCCGAGGTATAGAAACGTATGGAACTTTCGTCGGGCAAGTTGAGTTCTTCCTTTATCGACTGTCGCTGAAGGTCAAAGTGAAACTCTCCCGTTCCATCGCCTACGTTGCATCCTTTCATATTAGAAATAGTCAGTGCTATGCTAGGTTTTAATTTTAATCGGACTTCCGCATAGCTTATACAACCGCTGATCGGGTTCATAACTTTCGCCACGAGAATTTCATCGTAGCCGGTAGTGGTATATTGAAAGGGAAGGGCTTGGGTATTTGTCGTATCCATTTGAGCGCTCTGCAAGTCCTTATAATAATAAACATTGATGATCTGATCGGTATCCAGACTTACCGACGAGTTGATCTGATTGAGGTTGAAGGTGCCTATGCCGTTGTTGTTCGGGTCGTCGGTGCATTGAAAATAGTCAACCGTTTCGGAAGGTACTTGGGGGGCGTCGAAGATGGTCACCTCTTTGGTTAACGGTTCGGAAGGAGTACCACCCGCATACTTGATCAACGAAACATTGTAGTCGCCAGGTTCGGAATAGGTATGTACTGGGGAGGTTTCGGTACTGGTGGTCCCATCCCCGAAGTCCCATTCAACCGAGTCAAAGGGGGTGTCACCGGTGATCAAAAACTCTGTTGCATCGCCATAACAAACATTCTTAAATTCAAATTTGAATAGGAAGAAGGATTGTACGTAGGGGGGGAGGCCTAACTCTGCCGGTCTTCCCCCCAGGGAGACCGTATTCAGTTGATAATCGCATGCGAGGCCTTGTAATTCGGGACGGTTAATGACCGAAATATTGAAACCGGCACCGCCGACAGGGTATCCAGCCCGGTAGATCTTACCGTCGATAGCCAATTGAAGCCCCCCTGCCACATTGGTAGAGGTACTAATGTCTTCTTTCGATTTTATAATATTGTTCGCTGTGAGGTCAAACTGGAACAAGGAGCTGCCCTTGGGGCTGCCATCGCTTTCATACATGTTGACCGAAGTGTATAGTTTGGTCGATTTCGGGGAAAACTCTATGCCATAAGGTACGCTGCTACTCAACAAGGTTTGTTCATTGGAGACCCGACCCGTACTGGCATCAAAGTCGTAGAGTAGGACTTTGCCCGTCTGACTGCTCGGTGTTTTTGGACCGGATTGATTAGCGAAACTGATCTGGCTATGGGCGATTCCGATTTTCTTGCCGTCGGGTGACACTTTTAGGTAGCCTATTCCGTTTTGTTTGTATCCACCGGTGGGCACTACCGTGTTGGTGGGACTGATGACGGGCATAGTGTTCACCCCGTTTTCGTCAACTTCAAAGGCATAGAAAGTATCTACAAAATGGGTGATTATCCATATGGAGGTTTCATCGTTATGCTGTACCGCCGTTATTTTTTCCGAACATTTCAACAGTGATTCCGAGGAGTTTCCCTTGTCATAGGTGATCAAGGGCACATTTTTTTCCGAGGTGACCACGTCGCCAAAGCCATTGTTCAACGAAAGATCGACCAAGGTATAGTTGAGGCCGTAATTGATCGGTTTATCATTGTCGAGTTCGGGATCGGGTTCATCGACCGTAAAAATATAGTATTGCGTTGTCGAATCGTTCTTGGGGATGATAATTGCGGATTGTGTACTTGATTCGTGCCCTAATAGACCGGTGCCGTTGGGCATCAGTCGGTGTGCCTTGTCCCAGACGCGGATTCCGTCGGAATAGAACAAAAGATTTCCGTTTTGGTCCGACATGCTGGAGCAGCCTTCATGGGTATTTAATTGACCGTCGGTAAGGGCCACCGGAGTTCCGCTGTTAAAGTCCAACCCGGCCTTGTCGCCAAAGTACCATCTGCTGGCTTGCCTTTGCGCTAAAGAACCTTGTGCTACGAGCAAAAGCATTAAAATGGATAGTAAACGAAGACTTCCCATGGTGATGGATTCAATTCTTTAAAATTAGCGAAAATTAATCAGCCGGCGGTTATTTTCCATAGGTGCTTAGAGAGATCGAGAAAGTGACAAAAAAAGCCTACTCGGTAAAAGTAGGCTTTAAGAGATTTATCATTGGTGATTTTACTTAAGGCACATCCCAAAACACTCTGGAATCTTTTGTATCCCCTCCCATGGCTGCAGCAGCGGCGGCATAGCTTGCACCATTCCGCGAAGGTTCATCAACGGGATAGGTATATCTCCTTGGAACAGGTTCATTTGAAATCGGTGGAACGGTCATAGCTGGAAAACCATATTTTCTGTATGTGGTCCAAGCCTCAAACCCTCTATTGAACAAGTGGATCCATTTCTGTACGGCCAGGCTTTCTTGCCACGTATCCCCTGCTGTCGCATAGGCAACATCTGGTTTCGCCAAATAAGCAGCGGCACCGTCCACGCCCCAAAACTCGAAAGAAGCGGTTATGGCGGCGTTATAATGCGCTTCCGCTTCCGACGGGGAACCTGCTAGACCGAGTTCGGCGGCTTCTGCTAATAAAAATTCTACCTCGGGATAATCCATCAAGATGCCTGGAGTGTCAGGGGTATGGAAAATCTCCCCTAGGTGAGTATGGTCCCCATATGGTGCATTTTCGCCGTAGGCTCCACCTATATAAACTCCATCCCCTAGATTGTCCGCATAATAAACTTCCCTTCTTGGATCTTCCAAAGCATTCAAAATATCCACATTCGTATCGGCGGGAATAAAATCTTGTCTCCCACTTTCTACCAAAGATTGGTAAACCGGATTATTGTTCGGTGCTGCAGCCAGATAGTCAAAAGAAGCATTGTCGTCATTCGAGGTAAATACACCACCTGCAATGGCTTCCGTCGCCATAGTAGATGCTTTCGTCGGGTCAACGGAAGCAATTCGCACGGCCATCCTAAGTTTTAAGGAATTGGCAAATTTTATCCAAGCCGCCATGTCCCCCCCATAAATGAGATCATAATCTCCAAAAGAATCCTCTCCTACAGAAATCATTCCGAGAGCTTCATCCAATTGAGCGATAATAGCCGTGTAAATAGCCGCATCGTCTTCGTATTCCGGCAATACGTTGTTGATATCCAAGGCATCGGTAAAGGGTACATCCCCGAAAACATCTACCAATACATGATAGGTGAATACATCCATAATGCTGATAGTGGCCAATTGATTATTTTTTACCGCGGCTGAAAGTGTCGGGTCCTCCGAAGCCACAATAATGTTTTTGGCCTCCAACAAATCCCTCAGGACATCTCTGTAAGAGGTGTCAAAATGGTAACCCGGCTGATCCCTTGTAATGAGATCGTAATTGGTCTCATCGGTGTAGGTGGTCTCCGTCCAATGTTGGGCAAAAAGTCTAAAAATGTTCCGGTTAACACTGGTTTCTGTCATTAAATCGACCAAATTCTTTGTCGCGTTGGCGAACAAGGTCTCCGCGGGAACAGCAGTTGCCGCTTTCGAATCAACGTTTATATCCCCAAAATCAGAGCAGGAGAAGAATGCAATTATCGTTAGTAGTATCAAATATTTTTTCATAGTTTTTTATTTAAAAGTCAAATCTTACGTTAAATCCATATTCTTTTGTTGTAGGATATGGACTGGACTGATAGCCCTGAAGGTTTCCTGCACTAAGCCCTGCTTCTGGATCGGAATAGGGGATATTCTTATCAATAATCCAAAGATTTCTACCTACCAAGGAAAAGGTCATATTATTTATAGGAAGATTTTTGAGCATGGCCTCCGGTAAATTATAGGAGAAAGTAACCTCTCTCAACTTTACATAACTCGCATCATAGGTATGAAACGCATTGGGAGCCCTATTATAGCGCCAAGGATTATCATACGTGCTGAAATCCGCTCTGGTCGTATTTGGCGATCCATCAGGATTGACACCTGCTAAAAGGATTCCACCTCCTTCTTCTACAGGATCACGCTTGGGATTGCCCAATTCATTGTTGCCTGCCGTAATATCATAGACACCGGTGGCATAACCGTACCAAGTATCCAATGAAAAGACATCACCTCCTTTTTGAACGTCGATCAAGAAACTAAGCGACAGGTTTTTATATCGCAACATGTTGTTGACACCACCTTTCCATTCCGGATTGAAATCTCCTATTGGTTGCGGCTCGGTGTCGACCACGAAGCGTCCAGTATCGGGATCGATTACCGGTTGACCATTTAGGAAAGTATAGTTGGTGCCCCAAATACTGCCGTATGGTTCGCCTTTGGTAGCATTAATGGTGACACCTCCTTGCGATGAGCTAAGTTGTACGTTGTCAACTCCCTCAAATAAATCGATCACCTTACTTTTATTTTTTGCCCAAGTCGCATTAATCGACCATTCAAAGTCCTCTGTCCTTATCGGTGACAGATTAAGTGCCACTTCAATACCTTTATTTTCAATATTACCAGAATTTACCACTTTTTCGCTATATCCGGTGGCTCGACTAACAGGGACTGGAAAAATCTGGTCTGTAGAATTGGTTTTATAGTAAGATACATCAAAACCTACTCTTCTGTCAATGAAACTCATTTCAAGACCTACCTCAAAAGATTTGGTCAACTCGTTCACCAAATTTCTATTGTTGGCCTGACGATCTACCGAGAATAGAGGAACGGTAAAATTAGTTGGGCTAAAATAGGCGTCAAATACGCGCAATGGATCGGTACTGTTACCTACCTCGGCATAATTGGCCCGTAATTTACCCAATGACAACCAGTTTGCATCGATTAAGTTGGAGAACACCAATGAGGTCGAGACGGCAGGATAAAAGAAACCGTTATTCTCATCCGGCAAAGTTGATGAGATATCATAACGTCCTGATAAATCCAGGTACAAGAAACCATCATAACCAAATGAGGCGTTGGCAAAGAAACCATATTGCTTTAACTCCCCAAAATATTCAGTAGGGGGCGGCAATAGGTTCTGTGAATTGCTGAGCGAATACAATCTAGGAACAACCAATCCCCCACTGGTCGCAGCCCTTATTGATTCAATGCGCTGCTGTCGGGCCGTGGCCCCTAAAACGCCATCCAAGGAAAGCTTCTCCGCCAAGTCAAAATTATAGTTGAACAAAAGATCGTAGTTCAATTCGGTAAAAGATCGGTTATACCTTTCGTATCTACTGGGGTAATTTTCACCGGTCGCGGTGGATCCCGGTACACTTCCTATGGCATGTCTTTCCTCTTGCAATTCCGCATACGTGTCCAATGAGGTACGGCCCGTAATACTCAACCAATCGGCCACGTCATAAGTTAAGCCAATATTACCGAACAATCGGTTTCGGGTATCCGTTTCATAGTTTTCATTTAGCACCCAATAGGGGTTATCAAAAAAGATGGGAACCAAGCCATCCGGCGTTAACGGATCACCTCCATAATTCCAAGTTATGTTTCTTCTTGTAGCAAAGTAAGCCTCTTTTTGTTCTTGGTAATCGACATTGCGCTGGTGCCACTGCCTAAAACCCTGCATTAGATTATTGCCATCGTATCCGGTGCCATAACGACCCTTACCGTCCGTTTTTGTAAAGGTGGCCTTTACGTTGGCCGTAAGTTTTTCGGATAACTGCTGTGAGCCGTTAAAATCGACTGTGTGTCTTTTAATCTGACT
The DNA here is from genome assembly GCA_963764285.1 of uncultured Flavobacteriaceae bacterium. GTDB lineage: Bacteria > Bacteroidota > Bacteroidia > Flavobacteriales > Flavobacteriaceae > Pricia. Next base: position 96,420 of record CAVXSA010000022.1, on the reverse strand, counting down.
ATTGGGCACAATACCGGTTTGATCCAAATTGGTATACCCCAATCTGAAGGACCCCGTGTCGCTACCTGCTGAAACCGACACGCTATTGGTAAGGGTCACCCCAGTCTGAAATATAGATTCAGGTCCATTTTTACCTGCAACCCAAGGTGTCGCCTGTAAGTAAACTGGCGATTCAGGATAAAAGGCGTTCCATTGATAGACCAAAAGATTGGGGTCAAAAGCGGCGCCAAAAGAAGCATCTTCGGTAAATACGGTAGTCAAATCATCAATGCCGTCCCCATCAATATCCTGCTCAAAGAAATAACCTCCCGGCCCACTATAGTAGGGTCCGTAGCCGGCACCGTACTGATTTTGATATTTGGGAAAGGTGTCTTTATCATATTTGCCGAGTGAAACACCAGAATTGACGGTTACGCCTAATCCCTTATTTCGCTCACCGGATTTTGTGGTAATGATGATTACGCCGTTCGCAGCCCTAGACCCATACAAGTTTGAAGCGGCGGCACCTTTTAGCACGTTCACTGATTCTATATCCTCGGGATTGATGTCCATGGCTGCATTACCGTAATCATAACCACCTCGTCCCTCAGTCTGGCCCGTCGTATTCGTATTAGAGTTACTAATAGGCGTTCCGTCAACTACGAATAAAGGTTGGTTATTCCCTGTAATAGAGGTATACCCCCTTAAGATGATATTGGAGGAACCCCCTAAAGAACTACTCTTCTTAACGTCAAGGCCGGCCACCTTACCGGAAAGTGAGTTCATAAAGTTAGTCTCTTTGGCCGTATTTACTTGGTCGCCTTTGACTTCGGTAGTGGCATATCCTAAGGACTTCTTCTCTCTTGAAATTCCCAATGCCGTCACAACAACTTCGTCAAGCGCCTGTGCATCCTCTTCCATCTGGACATTTATGGTGTTACTGGCCCCCACCGTTTGGCTCACTTCTTTTTGACCGATATAGGTAAAGACCAGAGTCTGGCCCTCCTCGGCTTCAATGGAATAGATTCCATCAAAATCGGTCTGGGTGCCGGTAGTAGTGCCCTGTACAACAATGTTCACTCCCGGTAACGGGAGGCCATCTTGATCGGTCACCGTACCGGTCACGGTTTTTTCTTGTGCAAAGGTTACCTGCACAATGAACGCCAATAATAGCGTTAACAATCCTTTGTATTTTGCTCTCATTTTAGATGTATTTGAATTAGCTACATGCAAAATACTTAAATACAAGTTAATAATACAATATTTATTAGATATTTATTATGTACGCATAGTTTTTTAGGTGTTATAAATCCCATAATTTATTTCTTTTTTATACTTTTTAAACATATTTCGGGCCAAATGTTGTAGAAAAATATATTTTGCCGAATTCATTAATGAATGCCGAACGATATGATGTTAAAATTTTAGGAAATTCCTAAAAATGTCGATTTTCTGTTTTGGGAGCACAGAATCATGACTCTAATATATAGTCCACGTCTGATTAAAGTTTAAAACCTTCATCGATTTGAAAAGCTGGGCCTGCATAACTCCTTGGATAAAAGAGGGTATTTAGAATAAAAGAGGTTGTTTAGAATGAAAACCTTATTGAACAACGTTTATAGGTAGGCGCTTTGGTTTTAGCGCTTCGACGACTTCGCTTAGTCAATAGATTTGAGTCTTCTGTGGCTGGTATTAAGGACAAAATAAAAAACCACCTGCGGAAGGGCAAGTGGTTTTAGAAAGTAACTTTTTCCGGATTTGTTCGGAAAACTAGATTTTAATGCTCGTCTTCCGCAAATCCGGTTCTTTTGTACCCTGAGAATTGATATATGGTTCCTGGGTCATCGGAGAATTCCGCATCGAAAGAAATCTTATCAACGGTGTTTCCACCGGTAGAAGTTGCCCCGTCTTTTACGATAGTACCGTTCGAAATAGTTACTGTAATATCGTAAGTTTCTACAACATCAGGGGTATCCGGGTTGTCATCTACTACACTACTTGCTAAATCTGTTCCTGAAAAAGTCAGCTCAGACGGATTTATAGGGCATTTAACTTTAAAATAGTAGATATTTTTGCGGTCATCAATCAAGAATTCGCTGCCGTTGTTCGCCGCTGTGTTTGCCGTGGTTATAAGAGCATAGTCCGCAACTACTTCTCCGTCAATTGATGTTTGGACGTACCAATCGCCACTTGCACTCTCCAGTGTTGTTTGTCCGATTTCGACATCTTCGGTCTCGTCGCAGGAACTGACCAAAATAGTCAAAAATGAAAAAAACAATATTTTGATACTTTTTCTGTTTTTCATTTTACGTGATTTTTTTAATTTAAAATTGGACTTGCTCAAGATGCACCGCAAAGGTATAGGTGGAATCCCAGTCAGTCTTAAAATCGATTGTTTTTGCTTCCGGATCAGCCGTCATTTCGGTAATTTTTGCTACCCCGCCGAACGCACCGACCGAGAAATCAGGGCCAAAAGTATAGTCGTTCAGGCCGTTGACGGTAACTTTGGCACCGGTGGCAAAATAGGCACTTCCGTAACCTCTGCCGTAGGCATAATAGCCGCCTATACCATCTGATAGTTGGAAGGTGCCATCTGCATTTTGCCAAATGAGCACATACTCCATATCTTCATATTCTGGGGCGGAAATTCCATTTCGTACAACGGTAGATCGGTACAGGCCAGCAATGTTGCTGACAAGATCACCGGATTCCGCCACGATAACATTTCTGGAAGCGGAAGCCTCAAACCCATCCTTGTTTACCGCAGAATAGGATACCACATAATTATCGGCCACATTGACATCCAGTTCTCCCCCCCGGTATATTCCGGTTGAAGTGGTCGTAACGGTAACCGGGACTCCCGCTTCTAATGCCGTAGCTCCCGGTTCTTCGTAAGGAGTACCTTTCTCCAAGAGAATCTCGGACGAACCTTTGAGAGTGAAGACCGCAAAATCGGTCGGTGTCGACACATCGGCCGTATCCAGATCGGATGAGCAAGCCGATAATAGTCCTGCCACCGTTATTAGAGATAAGAATATTTTATTTTTCATTGTACTATATTTTTTAGTTAGCATACCAGACTTTTTCCGTTAAAGCAACACTTGCAGGCGTATTAGGATTTCGTTGTACTTCCTCGAGAGGAAAGGGAAACCTTCTTGGGAACAGCCCTCCCGTATTGGCTTCTACTGAATAGGTCAATTGTCCGGGAACATAAGATTCACTGGAGGTGGGCACTGGGCTGATGGCAGGATACCCGGTTCTGTTCTGTTCGATAAAACTTTCAAAACCACTACCTGGAAATAGCGAAACCCATTTTTGCAGAATGATAGCTCTAATATTCTCTTCCTGAGAACCGTTCGGATAGGCATATGCGCCGGCCATTAAACCGCTGGCATCCAAATCGTATTGGGCAAAGGCAGCTGTAACACCCTCCTCATAGAGTTGCTGGGCGTTGGATCCGCCAAAATATCTGACCCTGGCTTCTGCCTGAAGAAATTTACTCTCGGCCTCCGAAATAAAATAAAAGGGGTCGGTAGCATTAATTACAATCAATGAAGCCGTCGAAGAGCCATCTTCAAAATTGCCCTGTTCTTGAAAAGTAGTACCGTCGTAGATAAACTCCAATCTCGGGTCGGTATTGGCAGTGAGAAACGTACCCAAAGTACTGCTCGCCCTTAAATTGGTGCCTACATTCAATTGTCTGCGCTCGTTTTCATACAGCGGGTTACTTCGACTGTCTTGATCTACAAATTGGGTGATTGCTGCCGATTGGTCCAAAAAGTTGGCACCGGAATTGAACAAGGCCGTAATACCACTTGACGCAATCTGAGGTCGGGCATTCGATTGCCTTAGATACAGCCGCAGCAACAGTGTATTGGCAAATTCAGTCCAATTTTCCATGTCCCCGCCAAAAATCAAATCAGTCTCGCCCGGAACGTTGTCGAGAGGGGATGCTGAGAGATCTTTGGAGAGAGCTTCGGTGAGATTTGCTACCATAAGATCATAAACTTCTTCCGCGGGTTGAAAGGTGGGATTTAAAATCGCCGGGTTGTTGGCTTCCGAATATGGGATGGCACCATAAAAATCTACCAACAGTTGGGAGGCATATACCTCTAGGCTGGAAGCTATTAAAAAATAGTTCCAATTACCCTCCTCTTCGGCGTTGGCTTTAATATTCCTAACGTCCGTTAGGGCGTCGTACATACTGGACCAACCCGAATTTGTAAAGGCGCTATTGTTCGTCAACGAGTAATCGTCGATGGTCCTATACTGGTTAGCCACAGCACTTTGCGTCCAAAACTGGCTCCAAAATCCACCAGGAATGGCAAAATATGTATTTGCGGAAGCTGCGATACCTGTTTGCGCTGCGGGTAATTCAGCGGACATGGGAAGAGCTTCAGGGGTCAATAGATCTGGGTCCGAATTAATATCCAAATCCGTTTCGCAGGAAGCTACGGCCGCTAGGCCGACGAGTCCCAAAAATATCTTCTTAACTATATTTTTCATGTTTGTGGAGTTTTAATGTTTAGAATGAGAATTTAACGCTCGCACCATAGGCTCTTTGCGATGGGTTAGCGGCGAATTCCCCGAATTCACTTCGTATACCCCGACCATAAGAGGTGGTTTCCGGATCTACGTAGGTGTTATCGCTAGGAGTCCATAAAAATAAGTTTCTACCGTATACCGAAAAGGATAACGAAGACAAGCCTACCGACTGCACAAAGTCATTTGACAGGCTATAGGACAACGATAACGCACGTAGCCTAATAAAAGACTTATCAATAATGTGTTCTCCTTCGATGGCCTGATTGCTTTGCGTATTATAAAATCCGGTCACATCTTCATAATCAACATAGGTAGTATTCTCTGAAAAAGACCCATCGGCGTTCTCGACCACCGAATTCGGAATGATAAAGGGATTCCGATTATTGTAGGTCGTCTCAATAGCGTTGCCTACAAAATAGCTGAGTCTTTTGGTATAGGAATACATTTTCCCGCCTTTTTTCCAATCCCAATTCATGTTAAGATTGAAATTTTTGTAACGTAATGAATTTTGAAGTCCCATGATAAAGTCCCTCTGGGAGGTGCCGACATAATCTTCTTCGCCGTCATAAGTATAATAACCGGTGTTGGGATCTGCGATAATCTGGCCATCAGACGTCCTATCCGGAGTAGGCGCGTAAAAGGTGCCCAAGGGCTGCCCCTCTTCCGCATAAAAGTTAACGCCATAGGCACTGTAAATAGATATCCTATCCTGATCGCCCGCCACATTGGTCACTTCGCTTTCGTTCTTTGAAAACGTATAAGTGAGGTCCCATTTAAAGTCTTCGGTAAGAACCGGTTTGGCGGTGAAGGTGAGTTCAATACCCCTGTTTCTAAGATCGACAAAGTTTCCGGTGATGGTGCTGTACCCGGTGGATCTTGGAACATCAAAATCAACAATCAAATCCTTGGTGCTTCTATTATATAAGGAAACATCCAATCCGAGCCGGTTTCGGAAAAAATTGCTTTCAAAACCAACCTCGACTTCATCGGTTATTTCGGGCTTAAGGTTTTGGTTTTCTATCCTTCCAAATACCTCATAGGCATTGATTCCGGCAAACGGATAATCGATGGTTCCAAAGTAGCCGTCGTTTACTGCCTGGCCCGCGGTTGAAAACACCTGATACAGACCGGTATCGTTACCGATACGGGCAAATGCACCCCTTAGTTTGAGAAAAGTCTTTCCATCATCTATTGCCACAGCGGCCAAAGAAACGGAAGGGTAAAAGTAGGAGTTATTGGCAATCGGTAGGGTAGAAGAATAGTCGTTACGTGCCGTTAGGGTCAAGAAATAGCGATTTTTATAACCCATCTCGGCACTACCGTATATACCAAAAACCCTTCTGATATAATTGTTTTGGGCGAGGCTTGGTATCGAGGCCGAATTGGTTAGCTCGTAAAAATCGGGTAGATCCAAATCCTGAACCACTACCTGTAAGTCGTCCCCGTCTCTCTGGTTGTAGTTTAGGCCTAATAGCCCATCAAAAGTAAGATCTTCACCAAAATTGGTGTTGTAGTTAAAGTTGAGGTAGGTGTCGAGCTCCCTGTTAGTAAATTTATATTCGCCTACAGCCCCTACAACCCCGTTGGCACCCCCTAAATCTTGGGGTGAACCCTCAATATAGTCAATGATGGCCCCCCTCCTTTTGATATATTCATTTTCTATATCGCCACCCAGTTGATAGTTTACGCTAAACTCATCGGTGAAATTATAATTGAGGTTGATATTGCCATAAACCCTGTCTTTTAAAATACTAACGGTATTGCTTTCAAGAGTTACATAAGGATTGGCCGCATAGGGTGTATAATAGTTGCTGGGCGTATTAAAAACATTAGTCTGGTCCCTCATATCGACAATACTGATATCACTGGGAGTCTGTATCATTTCCTGTAATAAGGACTTACCAAAACCGGCGTCATCCCCCTGACCGGTAGGTACCGTATTTTGATTTTTATGTACATAGTTGACGGTGGCCCTTATTTTAAATTTATCAAAATTTAGACCAGTATTTAATCCCAGATTATTTCTTTTATAAGCATCGGCATCAGTAGGAAAAACACCGTCGGCATCTACCCGTGAGTAGGTAAATGCTACATCAGCCTTTTCACCGCCCCCGCTAATACCGATAGAGGTAGTATAAGTATTGCCAATGTCAAAGAATTCGCGAACGTTATCTTCCAAAGGAACATATGGTTTGAGAAGTTGCCGGTTGTTCACTATCCTACTCCATGGTCTTAAGTCTCCATCGAAGGCTGCTCCCCAAGATCCGTTTTCATTACTTGCGGCAGAAGCACCTTCCCCCACTACATTGGAGTAGGATTGACCGGCCCATCCCGTACCGAATTGTTGTTGAACACCGGGCACCCTGGATACTTCCGAGAAATCAGTGGCGGAGGTAACACTGACCTTAAGTTGGTTCCTGCCTTCCTTGGTGGTAATAATTATGGCACCGTTGGCCGCTCGAGATCCGTACAGGGCGGTTGCCGCAGCACCTTTTAAAAAGTTCATACTTGCGATAGTGTTCGGATCGATATCAGCTATACCAGAGCCGGCATCAAAGGAACTGGTGGACCCGATGCTACTGGATGATTTATCAAGTATGGGTGAACCGTTTACCACATATAAAGGTTCGTTGCCACCGGTAATGGAGCCGAAACCCCTTGAAATAACCTTTGTAGATGCACCAGGTTGGGCCGGAGCGGTAATGTCAACACCTGCCACTTTTCCCGAAAGGGTTTCAAATGGGTTGGACGCAGCCACTTCTGTAAGTTCTTCTGCGGACACCTTTGTTGCGGCATAACCCAATGACCTTGCTTGCTTTTGCTGACCGAAAGCACCTATCACTACCACTTCTTCAAGTGCCTGTGCATCCTCTTCCATTTGCACATCGATAGTGTTGTTGGCACCAACAGTTCGTTGAACCTCGGCCTGCCCGATATAGGAAAAGACCAAAATCTGCCCTTCCTCGGCTTCTATGGAGTAATTACCATCAAAATCGGTCTGTGTACCCGTAGTAGTCCCCTGCACCAAGATATTGACTCCGGGTAGCGGAAGGTCGTTTTGGTCGGTCACCGTCCCGGTAATCGTCTTCTCCTGTGCAAACGAAAGCTGCACGATCAACGCCATAAATAGCGTTAACAATCCTCTCTGTTTTGTTTTCATTCTGGTTTAATTTGAATTAGCAGCGGCAAAATTCCTAATTTTAAGTTAATAATCCAACTATTCACATTATTAAATTATGCATGCATAGTTTTTCTGTGTGTTAAATAATTGATGATTAGCAGTCAAACATGGGGCTTTTATAACATATTATTTCTTAACCAAGGTTTAAATCACGAATGACGTGTATCGGGGGTGGGTATTCTATGGATGTGACAAATCTCTTGTTCGTAACCCAGTCAATATTAAATTGCTTTAAATACACATTGAATTCGGAACCATGAGAACACAATACATTTTGTGGTGCATTCTATTCTCAAATAAGCGATCTCTAAAAAATCATTTAAAATTAATCCCCATACATTTGAATTTCTATGAAATAGTCTTACATTTGCCAGCCCTTAAACAAAGGGATATTTTTTATACATATATAGTAGTATGCCAACAATTTCACAATTAGTACGAAAAGGAAGGTCCACGATTACCAAGAAGAGTAAATCGGCGGCTTTGGATTCGTGCCCACAGCGAAGGGGCGTCTGTACGCGTGTGTACACCACTACACCGAAGAAGCCAAACTCGGCCATGCGAAAGGTGGCGCGGGTGCGGTTGACCAACGGTAAGGAAGTGAACGCGTATATTCCCGGAGAAGGGCACAACCTCCAAGAGCACTCGATAGTATTGGTGAGGGGCGGAAGGGTGAAGGATTTGCCAGGGGTTCGATATCATATCGTTCGGGGTGCCCTCGATACCGCAGGTGTCGCTGGTAGAACGCAACGAAGATCGAAGTACGGTGCAAAAAAACCCAAAAACTAAATGCGTTATAAGTTAAAGGTTGATAGTGAAAAGAGATTTGCTGTTAACTGTTGACTAATGACCATTAACTAAAGAAAGGAATGAGAAAAAAGCAGGCAATAAAAAGACCGATTTTACCGGATCCTCGGTTTGGCGACCAATTGGTGACGCGTTTCGTGAACATGATGATGTGGGATGGCAAAAAATCAGTGGCCTTTGGCGTATTTTACGATGCCATGGATATTGTGGAGGAAAAAAAGACCGACGAGGAAAAAACTTCCTTGGAGCTATGGAAGGACGCTCTCTCTAATATTATGCCCCATGTTGAGGTAAGAAGTAGAAGGGTAGGGGGCGCTACGTTCCAGATTCCCATGCAGATCCGTCCGGATAGAAAGATATCTACCGCAATGAAGTGGTTGATCAGTTTTTCAAGAAAACGCAACGAAAAGGGAATGGCCCAAAAATTGGCTGCCGAGGTTTTGGCCGCTTCGAAGGAAGAGGGTGCCGCGGTTAAGAAACGCGCCGACACCCATAAGATGGCCGAGGCCAACAAGGCATTTTCGCACTTTAGATTTTAATAGTAGAGAATATAATTTACGATTTCACTTTTCCAGATTTTTGGAATTTGGAATTTGAATTTTGGAATTTGATTATATAATGGCAACAAGAGATTTAAAATATACAAGAAATATAGGTATCGCCGCACATATCGATGCCGGAAAGACAACGACTACCGAGCGTATCCTTTTTTATACCGGAGTAAGCCACAAAATTGGCGAAGTGCACGACGGTGCCGCTACGATGGACTGGATGGAACAGGAGCAGGAGCGTGGTATTACGATTACCTCCGCAGCGACTACATGCTCATGGACGTTTCCCATGGAAAACGCCCAGCCCACCGAAGATGCCAAGGACTATCACTTTAATATTATCGACACTCCCGGTCACGTTGATTTTACCGTTGAGGTAAACCGTTCTTTGCGGGTACTTGACGGATTGGTGTTTCTATTTAGCGCTGTCGATGGAGTGGAGCCGCAGTCGGAAACGAACTGGAGGTTGGCCGATAACTATAAGGTGCCGAGAATTGCCTTCGTAAATAAAATGGACCGTCAAGGATCTGATTTTCTGGGTGTGGGCAAGCAGATCCGGGAGATGTTGAAATCCAACGCCGTACCCATCGTTCTACCTATCGGTGACGAGGCGGATTTTAAGGGAATTGTTGATTTGGTCAAGAACCGCGCCGTGGTTTGGCACGAGGAGAACTTCGGGGCTACCTTCGACGTGGTCGATATTCCCGAAGAAATGAAGGCCGAGGTCAAAGAACATAGGGCCGCACTTATAGAAGCGGTCGCGGAATATGACGAACATTTGATGGAAAAGTTCTTTGAGGATGAAGATTCCATCACAGAAGACGAAGTACATGCCGCCTTGCGGGCAGCGGTCATGGATATGAGCATCATCCCCATGATCTGTGGTTCTTCGTTTAAAAACAAGGGCGTCCAGTTCTTGTTGGATGCCGTATGTCGCTATTTGCCTTCCCCGTTGGACAAAGATGCCATCGTAGGTATCAATCCCGATACGGAAAAGGAGGAAAAGAGAAAGCCGGAACTAAAAGAGCCTTTCTCCGCCCTGGCCTTTAAAATCGCTACCGATCCATTTGTGGGCCGGTTGGCCTTCTTTAGGGCCTATTCCGGAAAACTGGACGCTGGATCCTATGTCCTGAACAACCGTTCGGGCAATAAGGAGCGTATTTCACGGATCTATCAAATGCATTCCAACAAGCAGAATGCCGTAGATACCATTGGTGCCGGTGATATCGGTGCTGCCGTGGGCTTTAAGGATATCAAGACCGGAGATACCCTTTCCGACGAAAAGCATCCTATTATATTGGAGAGCATGAACTTTCCCGATCCCGTTATCGGTATCGCCGTGGAGCCAAAGACCAAGGCCGATGTGGATAAACTGGGAATGGCCTTGAGCAAATTGGCCGAGGAAGATCCTACTTTTCAGGTAAAGACCGACGAAGCCTCCGGCCAAACGATCATCTCCGGTATGGGCGAGCTTCACTTGGATATTATAGTGGACCGTTTACGACGGGAGTTCAAGGTGGAGGTGAATCAAGGTCAGCCCCAAGTGGAATATAAAGAGGCCCTGACCCAAACCGCAGACCACAGGGAAATCTACAAAAAGCAGTCCGGTGGCCGTGGTAAGTTCGCCGATATCGTCTTTACGATGGGCCCCCCAGATGATGAGGAATTGACAGGATTGGTTTTCGAAAATAAGATTAAGGGTGGTAACATCCCCAGAGAATTTATCCCATCCGTAGAAAAAGGATTCAAGGAAGCCATGAAAAATGGTCCCTTGGCCGGGTTTGAAATGGATAGTATGAAGGTGATTCTAAATGACGGTTCTTTCCATGCGGTGGATTCCGATTCATTGTCCTTCGAGTTGGCCGCCAAAATGGGATACAAAGCCGCCGCCAAATCCGCGCGTGCCGTTTTGATGGAGCCCATTATGAAAATTGAGGTGTTGACGCCAGAAGAAAACATGGGTGACATCGTAGGCGACCTGAACCGAAGAAGGGGAACGATTTCCAGCATGAGCGATAGGGCTGGCGCCAAAGTAATCAAAGGCGAGGTGCCGTTATCCGAAATGTTCGGTTATGTGACCTCTTTACGGACGCTGTCGTCCGGTAGGGCGACCTCGACGATGGAATTTTCCCATTATGCCGAAACCCCATCGAACATTGCGGAAGAGGTAATCAAGGCTGCCAAAGGGGTAACCGCCTAGAGAATAGTAGGCCGAAAAACAGTAATCATTAAGCAGTAAACAGTATATGAGTGGGTTTTTTATAAACTTCTAAACTCATAAACTCATAAACTTATTTCAAAGTATGAGCCAGAAAATTAGGATAAAATTGAAATCCTACGATTATAATTTGGTGGACAAATCCGCCGAAAAAATCGTAAAGACGGTCAAGACGACGGGGGCCGTCATCACCGGACCCATTCCTTTGCCGACCCATAAAAAAATATTTACGGTCTTGCGTTCGCCGCACGTAAACAAAAAATCGAGAGAGCAGTTCCAGCTAAGTTCGTACAAACGGCTGTTGGATATTTACAGTTCCTCGTCAAAGACTATCGATGCCCTTATGAAGCTGGAGCTTCCGAGCGGGGTCGAAGTCGAGATAAAGGTGTAAGGAATCTTAATTTTTGGTAGCGACAGCGCATCAAAAATTTAAGCCGAATTACATTATAAACTTGTTTCGGAATCTGTTTGATACAGAAAGGACTTTGAAACGAGTTTAGGGTAAACATGTCCCGAGCTGCGAGCTAGGGAAAAACGGAAACAAAAATTATTCGGGGTCGAATCATTTTTGACCCTGTTTTTTTGTTCGAAAATTGAGCGTAACAATTAAGTAATATAAACGGAGGATGGGTTTTTTTCATTTTTGAAATCCACAATCCAAAATCTAAAATTAATTATGTCTGGGTTAATAGGAAAAAAAGTAGGCATGACCAGCATCTTTGACAAGAACGGAAAGAATGTTCCGTGTACTGTTATCGAGGCGGGTCCATGTGTAGTTACCCAAGTCAGAACCGAGGAAGTTGATGGCTATACCGGCTTACAACTGGGTTTCGATGACAAGACGGAGAAGCGTGCGAACAAGGCCGAAATCGGTCATTTTAAGAAAGCAGGTGCCACTCCCAAGAAAAAAGTCGTCGAGTTTCAAGGTTTTCAGGGAAAATACAAATTGGGCGATACCTTGGGTGTCGATATTTTTGTAGAAGGTGAATTTGTCGATGTGGTAGGCACATCGAAGGGTAAAGGTTTTCAGGGTGTCGTAAAGCGCCATGGTTTCGGCGGCGTAGGCCAGTCGACCCATGGCCAGCACAACCGCCTGAGGGCACCGGGTTCTATCGGTGCGGGATCAGATCCTCACGGGTTTTCAAAGGGATGCGAATGGCCGGCCGAATGGGCGGTGACCGCGTTACCGTTCAAAACCTTCGAGTACTTAAGGTCGTTCCCGAAAAAAATCTTTTAGTGGTAAAAGGTGCAGTTCCCGGCCACAGAAATGGGTACGTAACTATTCAAAGGTGGATGTGATGAAGCTAGCAGTCTTAGATGTAAAAGGAAAGGAAACAGGAAGGGAAGCCGAACTTTCCGACGATATTTTCGCGGTAGAGCCCAACGAGCATGCCGTTTATTTGGATGTCAAGCAATATTTGGCACACCAAAGACAAGGAACCCACAAATCGAAAGAGCGTGCGGAAATTGCGGGAAGTACCCGTAAGATCAAGAAGCAAAAAGGAACCGGTACGGCCCGTGCGGGTAGTATCAAATCCCCTATCTTTAAGGGAGGAGGTCGAATTTTTGGTCCTAGACCAAAGGATTATACCCAAAAATTAAATAAGAATCTGAAGCGTTTGGCACGTAGATCGGCCTTGACTATAAAGTCCAAAGAAAAGGCGATAACTGTGGTGGAGGATTTCAATTTCGATACTCCGAAAACCAAGGATTTCAAGGCTGTTTTGAGCTCTTTGGGTCTGGAAAGCAAAAAATCTTTGTTTGTCTTGGGAGAGTCAAATAATAACGTATATTTGTCCTCACGAAATTTGAAGGGTTCTGATGTCATAACTTACTCAGAAATAAGTACTTACAAAATTTTACACGCCAATAATATCGTGTTGTTGGAAGGGGCTTTGGAAGGATTGGAGTCGAACTTAAAAAATTAGGGAATCATGAACGTGTTGATAAAGCCGATTATTACCGAAAAGATGACCGCTGAAAGCGAGCTGTACAACCGTTACGGATTTTTTGTCGATCCAAGGGCCAATAAAATCCAGATTAGAGATGCGGTTGAAAAAGCCTATAATGTTTCGGTAAAGAAGGTACGCACTATGAATTATGGCCCGACCCGAAAATCGAGATATACAAAGACCGGAATTCAACGCGGCAAGACGAATGCTACTAAAAAGGCCATCGTCGATGTCGTAGAAGGCGATATGATCGATTTTTACAGTAATCTATAAAGACACACGGAATGTCAGTTAGAAAATTAAAACCCGTAACTCCCGGACAACGGTTTCGAATCGTTAACGGCTTCGATGCCATTACGACGGATAAGCCGGAGAAAAGCCTATTGGCTCCTTTGAAGAAATCGGGAGGGAGGAACAGTTCAGGTAAAATGACCATGCGCCATAAAGGGGGCGGGCACAAAAGACGATACCGTATCATCGATTTCAAGCGGGACAAGCAAGACGTTTCCGCGACCGTAAAATCGATCCAGTACGATCCGAACAGGACGGCATTTATCGCCTTGGTCGAATATACCGATGGTGAGAAAAGATATATTATTGCCCAAAACGGCCTTCAGGTCGGACAAGAGGTAAGCTCAGGAAACTCCGTTGCACCTGAAATCGGAAATGCGCTTCCGTTGGGTGAAATTCCCATGGGGACCATTATATCCTGTATCGAACTTCGTCCTGGACAGGGAGCTGTAATGGCCAGAAGTGCAGGAACCTTTGCCCAATTGGTTGCCCGTGAGGGTAAGTTTGTGACCGTTAAGATGCCTTCTGGGGAAATCCGGTTGATATTGGCCACCTGTCTTGCGACCATTGGTGCGGTATCCAATTCCGACCACCAGTTATTGGTTTCCGGTAAGGCCGGTAGAAGCAGATGGTTGGGCAGAAGACCAAGAACAAGGCCTGTAGCGATGAACCCCGTTGATCACCCAATGGGCGGTGGGGAAGGAAGGGCATCCGGTGGCCACCCTAGGTCCAGAAACGGTATTCCTGCTAAAGGGTATAGAACACGTACCCGAACGAAGAACACGAACAAATATATCCTTGAACGAAGGAAGAAATAAAAAGTTAGACAATGGCAAGATCGTTAAAAAAAGGACCTTACGTTCATTATAGTCTGGAGAAGAAAATCCAGCAAACGGTAGCATCGGGTAAAAAAAGCGTTATCAAAACATGGTCTAGGGCCTCTATGATCACCCCTGATTTTGTGGGCCTTACTATAGCCGTGCATAATGGAAGGCAATTCGTTCCCGTTTTTATTACGGAAAATATGGTGGGGCACAAGTTAGGGGAATTCTCCCCAACAAGGTCTTTTAGGGGTCACGCAGGAGCCAGGAACAAAGGTAAAAAGTAAGCTATGGGAGTTCGAAAAAGACAAATGGCCGAAAGAATCAAGGCCGAGAAGAGGGATATAGCCTTCGCAAAACTGAACAATTGTCCTACTTCGCCGCGTAAAATGCGTTTGGTAGCCGATTTAATCAGAGGCGTCAAGGTCGAGAGAGCCTTGGCCATCTTAAAGTTCAACCCAAAGGAAGCCTCTCGAAAGCTTGAAAAACTATTGCTTTCCGCATTGGCCAACTGGCAGTCAAAGAACGAGGATGCCGATGTAGAGAGTGCCGATCTTTATATCAAGGAAATTCGTGTAGATGGCGGTAGCATGCTGAAGAGATTACGTCCGGCACCGCAAGGTAGGGCTCATAGAATTAGAAAGCGTTCCAACCACGTAACCCTGGTCTTGGGATCTAACAACAATATTGAAGGATAATATGGGACAGAAAACAAATCCAATAGGAAACCGCTTGGGCATCATCAGGGGATGGGAATCGAACTGGTACGGTGGCGACGATTACGGTGATAAAATTGCCGAGGATAGCAAAATCAGAAAATATCTGCATGCCCGTCTAGCCAAAGCAAGCGTTTCCCGTGTCATTATCGAGCGTACCCTCAAGTTGATTACTATTACCGTGACCACTGCAAGACCGGGTATTATTATTGGTAAAGGGGGCCAAGAGGTCGATAAGCTGAAGGAGGAGTTGAAAAAGATTACCAATAAAGAGGTACAGATCAATATTTATGAGATCAAAAGGCCCGAACTGGATGCCAATTTGGTAGCGGCAAGTATCGCCCGCCAGATCGAGAGCCGAATTTCTTTTAGGAGGGCCATCAAAATGGCGATTGCCGCAGCCATGCGAATGAATGCCGAGGGAATAAAGATTCAAATCTCCGGACGTTTGAACGGGGCGGAAATGGCCCGGTCGGAATCCTACAAGGATGGCCGCATTCCTTTGTCCACTTTCCGTGCAGATATCGATTATGCCCTGCACGAGGCCCAGACCACTTACGGTAAATTGGGTATCAAGGTCTGGATTATGAAGGGCGAAGTCTATGGCAAACGTGATCTATCCCCCTTGGTGGGTATGACCAAAGGTCAAAATGGTAAGGCAGATAAGCGCGGTGGGGGCGGAAGAAAGCCACGCCGAAGAAAGTAAAGACCTAAAAAAAGATCCGATAATTTTTTAAAGAGTTAAGGAATGTTACAACCGAAAAGAACCAAGTTTCGAAAAATGCAGAAAGGCCGCATGAAAGGTATTGCGGGCCGGGGACATCAGCTTTCAAATGGAATGTTCGGCATCAAGACTTTGGATCAGAAGTTTATAACCTCACGTCAGATCGAGGCAGCGCGTATCGCAGCTACCCGATATATGAAAAGACAGGGCCAACTTTGGATAAAGATTTTCCCGGACAAGCCCATTACCAAAAAGCCTCTAGAGGTACGTATGGGTAAGGGTAAAGGGGCCCCCGAATATTTTGTGGCCGTGGTAAAACCCGGACGCATTCTGTTCGAGATTGCCGGTGTACCGATGGACGTTGCGAAGGAAGCTTTGAGGCTGGCGGCACAAAAATTGCCGGTACGTACGAAATTTATCGTCGCACGCGACTATGTTGAAGATATAATATAACGAGGGCATGAAGAATAAAGAGATTAAGGAACTGTCTGCCGAAGAGTTGCACGAAAAGTTGGCAGAATTTAGAAAACAGCATGCCGACCTTAAGATGGCACATGCCGTAACACCGTTGGAGAATCCGCTTCAGATTAGAAAGGCGAGAAGAACGGTAGCGCGTTTGGCCACCGAAATAACAAAAAGGGAAAACCAATAACGGGTTCTGCTTTATGGAAGAAACAAGAAAGTTAAGAAAAGAGAGAATTGGGGTCGTAACGAGTGACAAGATGGAAAAATCCATTGTTGTGGCCGAAGTCAAGCGCGTGAAGCACCCCATGTACGGTAAGTTCGTTCTGAAGACCAAGAAATATGTGGCCCACGACGAAAAAAATGACTGTAAGGAGGGCGACACCGTAAAAATTATGGAGACCCGCCCTTTGAGCAAGACCAAGTGTTGGCGATTAGTAGAAATTTTGGAAAGAGCTAAATAATATGTTACAGCAAGAATCAAGGTTAAGGGTAGCGGATAATACCGGCGCTAAAGAGGTGCTGACCATTCGTGTACTCGGTGGCACTAAACGAAGATATGCTTCGATCGGCGACAAGATAGTCGTTTCGGTCAAAGAGGCTACGCCACAGGGGGGTATTAAAAAGGGAGCGGTTTCGACCGCCGTGGTGGTCCGTACCAAGAAAGAGGTGCGTAGGCCAGATGGCTCGTATATCCGTTTCGACGACAATGCCTGTGTCCTGTTGAACCCTACCGGCGAAATGAGGGGAACTCGTGTGTTCGGTCCTGTTGCGCGTGAGTTGCGCGATAAGCAATTCATGAAAATCGTTTCCTTGGCACCGGAGGTACTTTAAAAAAGATAAGAGAATAAAGAAAATAGAGAAGAGACCCAATAAATTAGGTAGTGGCAGTTAATAGTTAAGGGTGAAATCGAGATAAACTCCTAAACTAATAAACTCATAAACTATTTTTTTTCAACTTGACAAAAATGAAACTAAAAATAAAAACGGGAGATACGGTCCGAATCATTGCCGGTGACCATAAAGGGGTCGAAGGGAAAGTGCAGGTCGTGGATCGCGAAAAGAACAAGGCGATCGTCGAAGGAGCGAACATGGTTTCGAAACACGAAAAACCAAGTGCACAGAACCCTCAGGGCGGTATCGTTAAAAAGGAAGCTTTTATTCATATATCCAATCTTTCGCTTATCGATCCCAAAACGGGCGAGGCAACTAGAGTGGGCTATGAGGTCCGGGACGGTAAGAAAGTCCGGTTTTCCAAGAAATCCAATGAAGTAATATAGGTATGGCTTACGTTTCAAGATTAAAGAAAGAATACAACGAGCGCGTGATAAATTCGCTGACAGGGGAATTCGGTTACAAAAATGTAATGGAAGTGCCCAAACTTCAAAAAATTGTGGTCAGTAGGGGAGTCGGGGCCGCGGTCGCCGACAAAAAATTGATCGATCAGGCCATCGATGAACTGTCGAATATCACCGGTCAAAGGGCCGTAGCTACCATGTCGAAAAAAGATGTTGCTGCCTTTAAATTGCGTAAAGGCATGCCCATCGGGGCCAAAGTAACCCTCCGTGGTGAACGGATGTATGAGTTTTTAGATCGCTTGGTTACCAGTGCCCTGCCTAGGGTACGGGATTTTCAAGGGATTCGTGCCACCGGCTTCGACGGGCGTGGAAACTATAGCCTCGGCATAACGGAACAGATTATTTTTCCCGAAATCAATATCGACAAGATCAATAGGATAGACGGAATGGATATTACTTTTGTTACCACGGCACAGACCGATAAGGAAGCAAAATCATTATTAACGGAATTAGGATTACCTTTTAAAAAGAAATAATATGGCTAAAGAATCGATGAAGGCCCGGGAGCGAAAACGTGAGGCTACCGTTGCAAAATTTGCCGAAAAACGAAAGGCACTCAAGGAGGCCGGAGATTACGAGGCTTTACAAAAATTGCCTCGTGACGCGTCCCCTGTACGCCTGCACAATCGTTGCAAGCTTACCGGAAGGCCCAGGGGTTACATGCGTACTTTCGGTATATCGAGAGTTATGTTTCGCGAAATGGCCAACGCAGGCTTGATTCCCGGAGTTAAAAAAGCCAGCTGGTAAATGGATGGACGCATGATTCTAAACTTTCGGTTTGCGAATTAAACCGAAACGAAAAATCTCACGTCTCACGTCTAACGTCTAACGTCTAAAAGAAAATGGTTACAGATACTATAGCAGATTATTTAACACGGATCAGAAACGCCAGTAGGGCAGGCCACAGGGTAGTCGAGATTCCAGCTTCCAAAGTGAAGAAGGATATTACCAAAATTTTGTTCGATCAAGGCTACATCCTGAGTTATAAGTTCGAGGAAGATAAGGTGCAGGCCACGATTAAAATCGCTTTGAAGTACGATAAGTTCACTAAAGAACCTGTAATCAAGAAATTACAGCGCATCAGTAAGCCTGGACTGCGAAAGTATAGTGGATCGGACAACTTGCCACGGGTTTTGAACGGATTGGGGGTAGCGATAGTATCTACCTCCCATGGGGTGATGACCAGCAAGCAAGCCAAGAAAGATAATGTAGGTGGCGAGGTACTGTGCTACGTCTATTAATAATAGTACAACGTATTGGGTACAAAGAACATAGTGTCATAGGAAAAAGTTTAAAGATCTTGAATAGATTGTAAACTTTATATACTTAAAACTTAGTACTGGATACTAACTACTAAATACTTAAAAGAAGATGTCAAGAATAGGTAACAATCCGGTAGCGATTCCCGATGGGGTAACCGTCGATGTAAAAGATAACGCCATTGTCGTAAAAGGCAAATTGGGGGAACTTACCCAAACGTATTCCAATGTCGCGATAAAAGTAGAGGACAATCAGGTTTGGGTGACCCGGCCGTCGAATTCCAAGGAGGACAAGGCCAAACACGGTCTTTACCGCTCTTTGATTACGAACATGATTGAGGGGGTTTCCCAGGGATGGACCAAGCAACTCGAACTGGTAGGCGTAGGGTATCGGGCGAGCAACCAGGGCCAAAAGCTGGATCTTGCGGTTGGCTTTTCCCACAATATCGTATTGGAACTCGCTCCGGAAGTAAAAGTGGAGACGGCTTCCGAAAAGGGGAAGAATCCTACCATAAAATTGACTTCCCATGACAAACAATTAGTCGGGCAGATAGCGGCCAAGATACGATCGTTCCGTAAACCGGAGCCGTATAAAGGAAAAGGTATCAAGTTCGTCGGTGAACAGTTACGAAGAAAAGCAGGTAAATCAGCTTAATCAGCATATCATGGCATTATCAACTAGCGAAAGAAAAAAGAGAATACGGCGACGAATCCGAAAGGTCGCTTCGGGAACCTCCACAAGGCCAAGGTTATCCGTTTTCAGGAGTAACAGCGAAATTTATGCGCAGGTCATCGACGACACAGAGGGTAAAACTTTAGTAGCGGCATCCAGCCGGGATAAAGCCCTTGCAAAAGCGGAAGGAAATAAAACGGAAGTGGCCAAGGAGGTCGGAAAGTCGATTGCGGAAAAATGTAAGGAAGCGGGTATCGAGAAGGTAGCATTCGATCGAGGCGGCAACCTTTATCACGGTAGGGTAAAATCTTTGGCCGAAGGGGCTAGGGAAGCAGGACTTAATTTTTAAATAATAGTATGTTCCAAAAATATAAAAACGTAGAGACGGTTAAACCCGGTGGTCTAGATCTCAAAGATCGATTGGTCGGAATACAACGTGTAACCAAGGTTACAAAAGGGGGAAGGGCCTTTGGCTTTTCTGCTATTGTAATAGTAGGTGACGAGAACGGTGTGGTCGGCAGTGGTCTTGGAAAATCCAAGGAGGTGGCTACAGCCATTGCCAAGGCCATTGATGATGCCAAGAAAAACCTGATACGTATTCCCCTGACCCAGGGTGGTACCTTGCCGCACGAGCAGAAGGGTAAATTTGGCGGTGCCCGGGTGTACGTGCAACCGGCTTCCCATGGTACCGGTGTAATCGCTGGTGGTGCCGTAAGGGCGGTCTTGGAATCCGTTGGAGTGAAGGACGTGCTGTCCAAATCGCAGGGGTCATCCAACCCGCACAACGTGGTAAAGGCAACTTTCGATGCCCTTTTACAATTAAGGGATGCCGGCACGGTAGCCAAACAGAGAGGGGTTTCGTTGGAGAAAGTTTTTAAAGGTTAATTTTTAGTAAAAAGTAGAAAGTTTCCAGTGGTGGGGAGAGTGGTTTTGTAAAACCCTAACACCAATGGTACAAAAGTTGGATACGCATCCCTTTTCACTACTTACTAATCACTATAATAAGATGGCAAAGAAAATACAGGTAAAACAAGTAAGAAGCGGTATCAAAAGGCCCCAGAACCAAAAGCGGACTCTGGCGGCCCTTGGTCTTCGGAAAATCGGCCATGTCGTGGAGCACGATGCCACGCCGAACATACTGGGTATGATAGATAAAGTTAAACATTTGGTTTCCACACAGGAAGCCTAAGAGATAGTACTATGGATTTAAGTAATCTAAGACCAGCTAAGGGCGCAACCAATAGAAAGGGCAAAAGAGTGGGAAGAGGTCAAGGTTCCGGAAAGGGCGGTACGGCCACAAGGGGCCACAAAGGCGCCCAATCAAGATCGGGCTACTCCAAAAAAATAGGCTTCGAAGGGGGCCAGATGCCTTTGCAACGACGTGTACCGAAGTTCGGTTTTACCAATATGAACCGGGTGGAGTACAAAGGAGTCAACTTGGATAAGTTACAGGAACTGGTCGATAATAAAACGGTCCAGGATACGGTAACGGTCGAGACCTTGGTCGATAACGGAATGGCGAAGAAAAAGGATTTGGTGAAAATATTAGGAGGAGGCGAATTGAAAGCGTCCCTGAAAGTTTCCGCACATAAATTTACGGCAAGTGCCAAAGCGGCCATCGAAGCTGCTGGTGGTGAGGCAATAAATTTATAAGTAGACCTTTATTATGAAGAAATTTTTCGAGACCATTTCCAACATGTGGAAGATTGAAGAGCTGAGGAATAGGATTATTCTGACCCTTGGACTTTTATTGGTGTACCGTTTCGGTTGCCAAATCGTTCTTCCGGGTATCGATACTTCTCAATTGGGGCAGCTGACAGCGGGTACGAATTCCGGTATTCTTGGGCTTTTGAATGCATTTACTGGGGGAGCTTTTGCAAAAGCTTCTATTTTTGCACTGGGAATTATGCCCTACATATCGGCATCTATCGTAGTGCAGTTGATGAGTATTGCTATCCCGTACTTGCAGAAGCTTGATAAAGAGGGTGAAAGCGGGCGAAAAACAAAAAATCAGATTACCAGATGGCTGACGATAGGAATCTGTGTGGTTCAGGCACCGGCCTATCTGTACAGTTTGACCACTGCCTTTGGTGTTCCCGAGAGTGCCTTTTTGGAAGGCCGCGGCCTCGATTTCATGATTCCATCGGTAATTATTCTGGTGACCGGCTGTGTGTTTGCCATGTGGTTGGGCGAAAAAATTACGGATAAAGGTATCGGTAACGGTATTTCCTTATTGATTATGGTAGGAATTCTAGCCAAGATGCCCCAATCCTTTATTCAGGAGTTCGTTTCTAGAACCACCAACAATACGGGTGGCCTGATGTTTATTTTGATAGAGGTTATTCTTTGGTTTTTGGTAATCTTGGCAAGTGTTTTGCTGGTCATGGCGACGCGGCAGATTCCCGTACAATATGCCCGAAGGACGGCATCCGGGGGATATGAGAAAAATATTATGGGATCGCGACAGTACATCCCGCTAAAACTGAACGCATCGGGAGTTATGCCCATCATCTTTGCCCAGGCGATTATGTTCGCCCCGGGTCTGATAGGCAAAACGTTCAACGATACGGCCGTAGGCCAATGGATGCAGGTAAATTTTCAGGATATCTTCGGCTTGGCCTACAATATCCTGTTCGGCGTTTTGATCATTATATTTACGTATTTCTATACGGCGATAACCGTACCCACCAATAAAATGGCGGACGACCTGAAAAGAAGCGGTGGATTTATACCCGGTATCCGTCCCGGAAAGGAAACAGGCAATTATTTGGATAAGATCATGTCTTTGATTACTTTACCCGGCTCCATTTTCTTGGCCTTGTTGGCGGTGCTGCCGGCCATTGTGATCAAGTTGTTGGATATTCAGGCCGGATGGGCTCTCTTCTACGGTGGAACTTCACTCCTGATAATGGTTGGGGTTGCCATAGATACGGTACAGCAGGTGAATGCATATCTGTTGAACAGGCACTACGACGGATTGATGAAAACCGGAAAAAACAGAAAAGTAGCATAATATTGGTTTATGGTTGATAGTTGTCGGTTATTGGTATTCGAATGCACAGGTACGCCAACCGACAACGAACAGCGAACAACGAACAAATAAAAAAATGGCTAAACAAGCAGCAATAGAGCAAGACGGAAGTATCATCGAGGCATTGTCGAATGCAATGTTTAGGGTAGAACTGGAAAACGGACACGTAGTAACCGCCCATATTTCAGGCAAAATGCGCATGCACTATATCAAATTGCTTCCAGGCGACAAGGTTAAGTTGGAGATGAGTCCCTATGACCTGACCAAAGCTAGAATTACCTACAGATACTAATGTCAATTAATAAGTGTGGTAATTTAAAAATTAAGGTAAGGGTTACAAAAACGACACTAGCAAATAGAAAAAATATTTTTCCCTTATTTCTAGTATTTATTCTTAAATGAAAACGTCTTAATTCCTTAAAATATTATTTAGAAGAAGGTTTTAAGACCAAAGCAAAGAACGTATGAAAGTAAGAGCATCCATAAAGAAAAGAAGTGCCGACTGCAAGATTGTTCGCAGAAAAGGCAGATTGTATGTGATCAACAAAAAGAATCCTAGATTCAAACAAAGACAAGGATAGTTATGGCAAGAATTGCAGGTATTGACATACCAAAACAAAAAAGGGGCGTGATTGCGCTGACCTATATTTTTGGTATCGGTAAAAGTAGGGCCCAAGAAATCTTGGAAAAGGCAGAAGTTAGCGAAGACACGCAGGTGTCCGATTGGACAGATGATGAAATCGGTCGCATCCGTAACCAGGTTTCGTCATACACCATTGAGGGCGAACTGCGTTCGGAAACCCAAATCAATATAAAACGTCTGATGGATATCGGATGTTATCGAGGTATTCGCCATAGATCTGGACTTCCCTTACGCGGGCAACGTACCAAGAACAATTCCCGAACACGAAAAGGAAAAAGAAAAACGGTCGCCAACAAGAAAAAGGCAACCAAGTAATAAAATAGTAAAAGGTACGGAGTAAAAAGTACTATATAAGGCGGCTACAACTTATCAGAAATACTATTTACTAAATACTAATTACGGAATACTAATAACAATGGCAAAGGCAACTACAAAAGGCGGTGCAAAAGGTGCGAAAGGCGGAAAAGCCGTTAAAACGGCGGCCAAGAAACGCAAGGTAAACGTAGATTCGGTAGGCGAGGCGCACATAACGGCATCCTTCAATAATATTATCATCTCCCTGACCAACAAAAAGGGAGATGTAATTTCTTGGGCATCCGCAGGAAAAATGGGCTTTCGTGGCTCAAAGAAAAATACCCCCTATGCAGCGCAGGTGGCTGCCGAAGAGTGTTCGAAAACGGCTCATGATGCAGGACTGAGAAAAGTGAAGGTTTATGTAAAGGGGCCGGGTAACGGTAGGGAATCCGCCATACGGGCCGTTCACAACTCCGGTATTGAAGTTACCGAGATTATCGATGTTACTCCGCAGCCGCACAACGGGTGTAGACCTCCAAAAAGAAGAAGAGTTTAACAATTATTATATTTTTTCACGGAAGCGTATTACGATTATCGAAGGATAAGCCTTAATTCATAATCACTCTTCCTAATCAAAAGAAAATGGCAAGATACACAGGACCAAAAAGTAAGATCGCCCGTAAATTCGGCGAAGCAATTTTCGGGGACGATAAGGCCTTCGAGAAAAAGAACTACCCACCAGGGCAACACGGAAATACCCGCCGACGAGGTAAGAAATCCGAATATGCTATCCAGTTGATGGAGAAGCAAAAGGCCAAATACACCTATGGTATTTTAGAAAAGCAATTCCGTAATATTTTCGCCAACGCTAAACGCAAAGAAGGGGTTACCGGCGAAATTTTACTTCAAATGTGCGAATGCCGGTTAGACAATGTGGTTTACCGTATGGGGCTTTCACCTTCAAGAAGGGGCGCCCGGCAGTTGGTTTCCCACCGGCATATCACCGTTAACGGCGAATTGGTGAATATTCCCTCCTATTCCCTAAAACCGGGAGATGTCGTCGGGGTACGCGAAAAATCAAAATCCCTGCAGATTATCAAAGACTCGCTTGAGGCGAACAGCAGTGTCTATGAGTGGATGACCTGGAATACCGCTACCATGAACGGTACCTTCGTGGCTGTTCCAGAAAGGATGCAGATTCCCGAGAACATCAAAGAACAGTTAATCGTCGAGCTTTACTCTAAATAACTAAGAACACTAACTCTATGGCATTATTTAATTTTCAGAAACCCGATAAAGTTATAATGATCGATTCTTCGGATTTCGAGGGGAAGTTCGAATTCCGACCCTTGGAGCCCGGTTATGGATTGACCGTCGGGAACGCATTAAGAAGGGTATTGCTTTCATCGTTGGAAGGCCATGCGATTACCTCCGTACGGATTGATGGGGTGGAACATGAATTTTCGGTTATTTCCGGTGTCGTCGAAGATGTTACCGAAATTATCTTGAATCTCAAGCAAGTACGTTTCAAAAAGCAGATCGATGATTCCGAGGCTGAGGTTGTGGCGATTTCCCTAAGTGGAAAAGACCAAGTGACCGCCGGCGATTTTCAGAAATTCATTTCCGGATATCAAGTGCTGAATCCTGATTTGGTCATCTGTAATCTGGATTCAAAGGTGAGTATCAACATGGAAATTGTCATCGACAAAGGGCGGGGCTATGTTCCGGCGGAAGAGAATAAGAAATCGAATGCCGCATTAGGCACCATAGCCATCGATTCCATTTTTACTCCGATAAAGAACGTAAAATATAGCATCGAGAACTTTCGGGTGGAGCAGAAGACCGATTATGAAAAATTAGTTTTCGAAATCGTTACCGACGGTTCCATTCATCCAAAGGATGCGTTGACGGAAGCGGCAAAGGTCCTGATCCATCACTTTATGCTATTTTCCGATGAGCGTATCACCTTGGAAGCGGATGAAATCGCTCAGACCGAGACCTACGACGAAGAGTCGCTGCACATGCGCCAACTTTTAAAGACGAAATTGGTCGATATGGATCTTTCCGTTCGGGCCCTTAACTGTTTGAAAGCCGCGGAGGTGGATACTTTAGGAGATTTGGTCTCCTTTAACAAGAACGACCTGATGAAGTTCCGCAACTTTGGAAAGAAATCCTTGACCGAGCTCGAAGAATTGGTCATCAACAAAGGACTGAGCTTCGGCATGGACCTTTCGAAATATAAATTGGATAAAGATTAACCGCTATTTCTTACAGGAAAGGGAGAATCCCTCAGTTGGAGAAATACACAGAACATAAACCATGAGACACGGTAAAAAGTTCAATCACTTAGGAAGAAAGACCGCCCATCGTAAGGCGATGTTAGCCAATATGGCCTGTTCCCTAATTGAACACAAAAGAATAAATACTACGGTGGCCAAGGCCAAGGCGCTACGTCAATTTGTCGAGCCCTTGATCACGAAGTCGAAACCGGAAAACAATGTGACCGCCGAGAAAGGCACACACAACCGACGTATCGTTTTTAAGAATCTCCGCGATAAATATGCCGTTACCGAACTGTTTGGCACGGTAGCCGAAAAAGTAGGCGACAGACCGGGAGGATATACCCGGATCATCAAATTGGGCAATCGTTTGGGCGATAATGCCGATATGGCTATGATTGAATTGGTCGATTTCAATGAAATCTACAACGCTGACAAGCCCAAAAAGAAATCCACCCGACGAAGTAGAAGGGGCGGAAGCAAAAAAGAGGAGACCAAAGCCGTTGACAAGGTTGAGGAAACCGAAGGGGTTGACAGCACAGACAAAAATAAAGCCGCTGAAAATATAGTGGAAACCAATGCGGATGTGAAAACGGCCGAAACTCCTGAAGCCGGTTCTACTCCGGAAGTGAAGGAACCCGAAAGCGAAAAGTCCGACGCCAAGGAAACCCCAATCAAAGAGGAGGAGGCCAAACCCGAAGAAAAAACGGAAGCTAACGCGGACGAAAAAACGAAGACGGAATCCAAGTCAGACGATAAGGACGGGGATGCTGAAACCACAAAGGACGACACCAAAAAATAGAGATGTCAACAAGTTTTAATTTTTCTAAAAGGATAGACGGAAGCGTTTATCCTTTTTTTGTGTTTATTTGTCACGAGGATGGAAAGTATCCCCCGAATATAAATACCTAACACCTGGTATGTAGTAGCCAATATCTATCCTAAGCGAACCCTAATAAAAATTTATCTCCCATGAAATATCAATCCAAAAAGAAAGCACTCATATTACTGGCCGATGGCACCATCTTTTACGGCAAATCCGTCGGCGGCAAAGAAGGTACCGCCTTTGGGGAAGTATGTTTCAACACCGGCATGACCGGCTATCAAGAAATCTTTACCGATCCATCCTACTTCGGACAGTTGATGGTGACCACCAACGCCCATATAGGTAATTACGGCACTAATGCAGACGAGGTGGAGTCCGACTCTGTAAAGATTGCGGGACTTATCTGTAGAAATTTCAGCTATGACTACTCGCGGTCGGTAGCCGATAAAAGTCTAAAGCAATTTTTGGAGGATAACGGCCTCTTTGCCATTTCCGACGTCGATACCAGGGCCTTGGTCAGTTACATCCGGGAACATGGTGCCATGAACGCGGTGATTACTACCGATGTGGACCATATAGAAAAGTTAAAACAACAATTGTCCCAAATTCCCAGTATGGAAGGTTTGGAACTTTCTTCGAAGGTATCGACCAAGGAACCCTATTATTTCGGCGATGAAAACGCCACTTATAAAATCGCGGCACTGGACATCGGGATCAAAAAAAACATCCTAAGAAACCTGGCCAAAAGAGATGCGTATATCAAGGTATTTCCCTATAATGCCTCCTTTGAGGATATGGAAGCCTTTTCGCCCGATGCGTATTTTATATCCAACGGTCCCGGTGATCCCGAACCCTTAACGGATGCTATCGCGGCCACCCAAAAAATGATTGCGAGCGGTAAACCCGTATTCGGTATCTGCCTAGGGCATCAGATTATCGCCTTGGCCAACGGAGTATCAACCTATAAAATGCATAATGGGCACCGCGGCATCAATCATCCTATCATAAATTTGCTGACAGGCAAGGGAGAGATAACCTCCCAAAACCATGGTTTTGCCATTAATAGGGAAGAAACGGAGTCCCATGCCGATCTTGAGATTACCCACGTACACCTGAACGACAAAACGGTAGCGGGCATCCGGATGAAGAACAAAGATGTCTTTTCCGTACAATATCATCCCGAAGCCAGTGCCGGTCCGCATGACGCCGATTATCTCTTCGACCAGTTTTTCGATATGATCCAATCGAAATCGGTACAGACGATATAGATTACTAAATTGTTATATCCGCTACATTCTAAAGGGATACCGCAATGAACTAAACCAGTGGTTTCGTATATTTGATGATATTGAAAAATCAATCCTAAACACGTAACAAAATGAGTATCATCCTTAGCGTACATGCACGACAAATTTTTGATTCAAGGGGCAATCCCGCGGTAGAAGTAGACGTAATCACCGAAAATGGAATTATGGGCCGCGCCGCGGTACCTTCAGGGGCCTCGACGGGAGAGCACGAAGCGGTTGAACTACGTGATGGTGGAAAGGCCTTTATGGGAAAGGGCGTTAGCAAGGCCGTAGAAAATGTCAATACGGTAATCGCCGAGGAAATCTTAGGTCTATCCGTTTTCGACCAGAATTTTCTCGATCAAACTATGATCGATCTGGATGGTACCCCGAACAAATCCAAATTGGGTGCCAATGCGATTCTGGGTGTTTCCCTGGCCACGGCAAAGGCGGCAGCCAACGAATTGGGTTTGCCCCTATACCGGTACGTGGGCGGGGTAAGTGCGAATACGCTTCCGGTACCCATGATGAATATTATCAACGGGGGCTCACATTCCGATGCGCCTATTGCATTTCAAGAGTTTATGGTAATGCCGGTCAAGGCCAAGAATTTCTCACATGCCATGCAAATAGGTACGGAAATCTTCCATAACCTCAAAAAGGTATTGCACGATAGGGGGCTGAGCACAGCAGTGGGCGATGAAGGAGGGTTCGCCCCAACCCTCGACGGTACCGAGGATGCCTTGGATACCATAGGCAAAGCCGTGGAAAAGGCAGGCTACAAATTGGGAGACGAGGTAATGATCGCCTTGGATTGCGCAGCCGCCGAATTTTACGTTGACGGGGCCTATGATTATACCAAATTCGAAGGAAGCAAGGGCGTGGTACGAACCTCTGAGGAACAAGCACAGTATTTGGCCGAGCTTTCCGAAAAATATCCCATTATTTCCATCGAGGACGGCATGGACGAAAATGATTGGGACGGGTGGAAGGCCCTGACCGATAAGGTGGGCGATAAGGTGCAATTGGTGGGTGACGACCTGTTTGTAACCAACGTGGAACGCTTGTCCAAAGGCATTGATAAAGGTATTGCCAATTCCATTTTAATAAAGGTAAATCAGATTGGCACCCTGACCGAGACCATTGCGGCCGTAAATATGGCAAAGAACGCTGGCTATACCTCTGTAATGTCTCACCGTTCCGGGGAGACCGAAGACAACACCATTGCCGATCTTGCCGTAGCTTTGAATACGGGCCAAATCAAGACCGGTTCCGCCTCCCGTTCCGACCGTATGGCAAAATACAACCAATTGCTTCGCATCGAGGAAGAATTGGGGGAGACGGCTTACTATCCCAAAGAAAAGGCGTTTAAAATAAAATAATGGAATCGGGCGGTAGCAGATGCGGTATGCTGAACATTTAAGCTTGCCTCTCGGAGTGCCAGGTTGGGAACTTCTTTTGCATAATATCATCAGTTTCCCGTCTAAAAAAAAAGCCTTTCTAATTTTGAAAGGTTTTTTTGTGATATTCCCAATTTTGCTTAAATTAAATGAATATATTGTAGTCTGTCAAAACAAGAATTTAACTTATGAATAACTTCCTTTTTGTTGCCGCCGAAAACGATGGTATCTATAACTGTAAGGCCGGGGGTATGGGCGACGTGGTGCGCGATGTGCCTAGAGAAATAGCGAAACGTGGTGATCGGGTACATGTGGTCGTTCCTTCTTATTCGCGATTGCACGTACATGGTACTCTGGTGGCCAATCTTAATTTTCCGCTACGTGGCACGACCTACAATGCCGAACTTTATAAGGTCACTCCCAAAAAGGATTTCGAAAATATCACCCATTACGTCATCCACCATCCTGAGATTACAGAGGGAGGTATTGCGCATATTTATCACGACGATCCTACCGAGCCGTTCTTCAACGATTTTATCAAATTCATGGTTTTCAACACCGCGGTCGCCGAAGCGATTAAAAGAGAGGCTTTTGGGCATCTTGATATCGTACATATGCACGATTGGCATGCCGCGGCCTTGCTCTTTATTAAAAAATACCATCCGAACTATCAAGGTTTGAAGGATATGCGCTACGTTTATAGCATCCATAATCTGGCGATACAGGGTATCCGTCCTTTTTACGATAACTACGCTTCGGTCCACAACTGGTTTCCTGAAATTAATATAGATCATGGGGCTTTGCAAGACCCTCAATATCAGAACTGTATCAATTTAATGGCCGTTGGTATCCGTTTGGCGGATGCGGTACACACAGTATCCCCCTCCTACAAGGAAGACGTCATGTTACCCAGTGCCCGTCCGGAATTCGTGGGTGGCGAAAGCTTGGAAAAGGATCTGCAAAAGGCCGATGATGAGCATCGCCTATTTGGGATTCTCAATGCATCCAATTATAATAATATCAGGGAGGCCGAAAAGGGCCTGCTATACCGAAATACGGTGAAGGCACTATTTCGATGGTTACAGGACGAATCCAAAAAATATAAGGCGGATTTCTTAGCGCACACCGGGGAGAAGATTATGGAATATGTTTCCCAACGGCCCAAATTCATCGTTTCCAGCGTCGCCCGTTTGACCGAGCAAAAATTCTATTTCTTGATGCGCTCCCCAGAATCCTTCGAAAAAATGCTAAAACGCCTGCAAAAAATCGATGGTATCTTTATGTTGTTGGGTACGGGCGACCCGGAGTATGAAGAACTGTTCCGACGTTTGAGTTACAAACACAAGAACTTTATTTTTACGAATGGCCAATCCGAAGACCTGATCGATTCCATGTACCTCGAGACCGATTTGTATTTTATGCCCAGCCTTTTCGAGCCCTGCGGTATCAGCCAAATGCTGTCGATGCGCAACGGCAACCCCTGTCTGGTACACCATACCGGCGGACTCAAAGATACGGTCGAACACTTGAAAACGGGATTTGCCTTTGACGGCAAAACCTTTCGACGAGAAGCTCCAAAATATGGTTAAAAGCTTCGATGAAGCCCTCGATATTTGGGAAAATGACCGGCCCAGGTGGAAAAAAATACAGGCCAACGCCAAAAAAATGCGGTTTACTTGGGATAAATCCCTTGATGAGTATTACGAAAAGTTATATCTTTTGTAACGAGAAAGACCCCGATATTTTCTTATAAAATGGGTGTTAAAACTTGCCCAAATGGATAGTCCATATTGTTAAGACGCAAGGTTTTTCTTAAGTTTACATTTAATCCTAATAAGTAATACGCACCCATGTCAGATAAAGCTACTCTAGAATACAACGGCCAAAAATATGAATTTCCGGTAGTCAAGGGCTCTGAAGGCGAGCTCGCCATCGATATCAAAACCTTGCGTTCCGCGACGAAGGGAATGATTACCCTGGATCCTGGTTTCAAGAATACGGGTTCTTGCGAAAGTGCCATCACTTTTTTGGATGGTGAAAAGGGTATTCTGCGCTACCGGGGTTATCCCATTGAAGATCTCGCAGAAAAAGCGGATTTTTTGGAGGTGGCCTATCTCCTTATTTTCGGTCAGCTGCCCGACAAAAAGCAGTTGGAAAAATTTCATAAGGATATTAAGGAGGAGTCGCACATCGACGAAGAAATGAAAAAGATTTTGGACGGATTTCCGAAATCGGCGCATCCGATGGGTGTAATATCCTCTTTGACCAGTGCCTTAATCGCCTTTAATCCCATCCACTGTTGATGTTTCCTCCGAGGAGGATATGTATCATGCCATTGTTAGGATACTGGCCAAATTTCCCGTACTCGTAGCATGGACGCTGCGCAAGAAAAAGGGATTGCCGCTGGATTATGGGGATGATACCTTGGGCTATGTTGAAAACATCCACAAGATGATGTTCAAGCGGCCTAACCAGACTTATAAAAGGAATGAAACTGTTATCGAAGCTCTTGATAAGTTGTTAATCTTACATGCCGATCACGAACAGAACTGTTCGACCTCCACGGTACGGATTGTGGGATCGTCGCAAGCGGGACTCTTCGCCTCTCTCTCCGCCGGGATTTCGGCGCTTTGGGGCCCTTTGCACGGGGGTGCCAACCAAGCGGTACTCGAAATGCTTGAAGGCATTGAAAAAGATGGAGGCGACACCGCAAAGTATATGCGCAAGGCCAAGGATAAGGAGGATCCTTTCCGGTTGATGGGCTTCGGTCACCGGGTGTACAAAAACTTTGATCCCCGCGCCAAGATTATCAAAAAAGCTGCCGACGATGTTCTGGGTAATCTGGGTATCGAAGATCCCGTTCTTGATATTGCTAAGGGACTCGAAAAGGAAGCCTTGGAAGACTCCTATTTTGTCGATAGAAAATTGTACCCCAACGTCGATTTCTACTCCGGAATCATATACAGGGCATTGGGCATACCTACCGAAATGTTTACCGTCATGTTCGCTATGGGCCGTTTGCCGGGCTGGATTGCCCAATGGCGTGAAATGCGCTTGCGCGGGGAACCGATAGGCCGACCGAGACAGGTTTATATCGGGGAGACCGAAAGGGCTTTTGTCGAGCTCGATAAAAGGTAGCGATCATGCTCCGTCTTCATATCAATGACGAGATTTCCCCGTTAAAGGCGGTGGTTCTGGGTACGGCGGAAAGTCCCGGTCCCGTGCCTAGTCCCAAGGAAGCTTATGACCCAAAATCCCTCGAACATATTTTAGCGGGCACCTATCCCACAGAAGCCGATATGGTGCGTGAAATGGATGGCTTTGCACAGATTTTTGAAAAGTACGGTGTTAAAGTGTACCGCCCCGAGGTTTTGGAAAATTGCAACCAGATTTTTTCCCGGGATATTGCTTTCGTGATCGGGAACAAATTGATCAAGGCCAACATCCTCCCCGAAAGGGAAAAAGAGGTCGAAGCCATCTTGCACGTTCTGGACAAAATTGATGAGGACCAAATTCTGCGGCCACCGGAAGAAGTGCACGTCGAAGGCGGTGATGTAATGCCTTGGCACGACTATATTTTTATGGGAACCTACACGGCGAAGGACTATCCCGAGTACATTACGGCGCGCACCAATAAAGCAGCCGTGGATTATATTGCCCAACAGTTTCCGAATAAAACCATAAAGTCCTTCGAGCTGCGCAAATCGAATACCCAGGCGCTACAGAATGCGTTGCATCTTGACTGTTGTTTCCAGCCGTTGGGAATGGGCAAGGCCATCCTTCACAAAAATGGATTTTTGGTGGAAGAGGAGTACCAATG
This sequence comes from uncultured Flavobacteriaceae bacterium, assembly GCA_963764285.1. Lineage (GTDB taxonomy): Bacteria > Bacteroidota > Bacteroidia > Flavobacteriales > Flavobacteriaceae > Pricia. Next base: position 63,304 of record CAVXSA010000022.1, on the reverse strand, counting down.
GCTGGTCGATTTCTTCGGAAAGGAAAATATTTTTGAAATTACCGAGCAAGAGATGTACCATATGTTCAGTAATATTTTTTCCATATCGCCAGAAGTAGTGGTCTCCGAACGGAATTTTACCCGACTCAACGACTGGCTGCGCGCGCAAGGCTTTACGGTTGAGGAAATTCCCTATGCCGAAATTGCCAAACAGGAAGGCTTGCTGCGCTGCAGTACCCTACCTTTGATAAGAGACTAATAATGCAAGGTACGAATAACATCCTTATGATTCGTCCGGTCAACTTTCGTATGAACGAGCAGACCGCTGTGAACAACTATTTTCAAGAGGATCTCGATTTAAAGAACGTGGTGATAAATGCCCAGGCCCAGAAAGAATTCGATGAATTCGTAAACATTTTACAGGGAAAGGGGGTTAACATTATCGTAGTAAATGACAATAAAGAGCGGGATACCCCCGATTCCATCTTTCCCAACAACTGGATTTCGTTTCATGAGGAGGGTATTGTGTGCCTATACCCCATGTTCGCTGAAAACCGACGGAACGAACGGCGTGAAGATATTTTGGATATTTTGGAGGAAAAAGGTTTTAAAATCCAGCAAATTATGGACTATACCTCTGCCGAGACCGAGGGATTCTTCTTGGAGGCGACGGGAAGTATGGCTTTGGACCGCGTGAACAAAAAAGCCTATTGCGCTCTTTCCGCCAGGGCCGACGAAGCCCTTTTTATCGAGTTTTGCGAGGATTTTGAATATTCCCCCGTCATCTTTACCGCCAACCAATCCGTTGACGGCGAGCGAAGGCCCATCTACCACACCAATGTGATGATGTGCCTAGCCGACCATTTCGCGGTCATCTGTTTGGATACCATCGATGATAAAAAAGAAAAAAAGAGCGTTATCGGCCATTTGAAACAGAACGCTAAAGATATTATCACCATCTCCGAAGAGCAGATGCACCATTTTGCAGGGAATATGCTACAGGTGCTGGGAAAAGAGGAAGAGCCTCTTTTGGTAATGAGCACCCAGGCCTATAACAGCTTGGAGCCTAAACAAATCGCATCCATAGAAAAACATTGTGGCATTGTTTACAGTCCCCTGGAAACCATCGAAACCTGCGGTGGCGGCAGTGCTCGATGTATGATGGCAGAGGTGTTTTTGCCGAGGGCATAATTGAAGCGGCCCCTACATTGCAAAAGGTGCTTCATTCTTTAATCTGTTTGGGTGCCGTTACGGGCGAGCCTGTGTTTTAACGGGGATTGCTCAAAGGAAATAAATAGTTACTTTTAGGGAAACCTTTTGCCCACCTGTCGCATGAGACCCAAAATTATCTTTATATTTTCCTTGTTTTGGCTAGCCGGGATTATGGGAGTGGCGGTTGATACATCCTATTCAAAGGGATACCAACCTCTTACTTTCGACATGGGCGAGACGCGGACATCAAGCGAATCCTTTGACAGGATGATGGACGTGCTCACCCACCCACGTTGTATGAACTGTCATCCCAACGATCCAATTCCCAAACAGGGAGACGACCGCCATCCCCATTATTTCGGAATGGCCCGCGGCGAGAACGACCACGGCTTCCAGGCTACTAAATGTTCTACTTGCCATCAGTCCGAAAACAATTTTTACTCAGGGGTTCCAGGCGCGCCGCATTGGGCGTTGGCCCCCGCCTCGATGGGCTGGGAGGGGCTGTCTCGGACCCAGATTGCGGAGAGAATGTTAAATCCTAAAACCAATGGCGGTAGAAGCCATAAAGACCTCGTAGAACATATGACGACAGATGAACTGGTATTATGGGCATGGAATCCTGGCGTAGACGCGAACGGAAAACCACGGGAAACACCGCTTGTGTCCGAAGAGGGGTTTAAAGTAGCTGTGGAGCAATGGTTTGCTGATGGGGCGGTCATTCCATCGGAGTAAAAAAAGAAAATCATGAAGTATTCTTCGGTGAACAAGATGTTCATCAAAATCCAAGACACTCATCCGAGAAGAAATTAAATAGAATCAATGGAGATAAAATTAAACGTTAACAATAGGTTTCATACTCTCGATATCCCAGACGAAAACACCCCGTTGCTCTGGGTCATCAGAGATGTACTTGACTTAAAGGGCACTAAATTCGGCTGCGGAAAAGCGGCTTGTGGGGCCTGTACGCTGCATGTCGATGGGGAGGCCGTGCGCTCTTGTTCGTACGCCGTTAAGTTGGCGCAGGGAAAAAAAATCGTGACCATCGAAGGTCTTGGTACCGAAAAAAATCCGCATCCGGTACAGCAGGCCTGGATCGAAGAAGTGGTGCCACAGTGCGGATATTGCCAGCCCGGTTTTATAATGGCCACGGCCGCTCTGTTGGATAAGGTACCCCATCCGACCGATGAGGTTATCGATCGGAACATCATTAACGTTTGTCGCTGCGCCACTTATTACCGAATGCGAAAGGCCATACATCGGGCCGCCAAACTGAAAACAACCCTGTCGATACCGGAATCCCAAAATGCATAAATTGTGACCGCAGAGGAAAAAAGGACAAAAAATCTATCCCGACGTCAGTTTTTGGTTCGCGGCGGTCTGGGAACCATCGGTGTTTTGGCGGTGGGTACCTATCTGTTCAGGAATCCGTTGCGAAGGCTTGTAACAGCTGCCCTCAATACTGCCGACGCCCCCTATATGGGGAATACCGATAATCCCATCCTTTGGTTCGAGATTACCCATGACAATAAAGTAGTGGTTCATAGCCCCAAAGTAGAAATGGGCCAAGGTACTTTTACGGGCCTGGCACAAATGGCTGCGGACGAGCTTGAAGTTTCCATGGCACAGATCAGCGTAGTGCATGCCGATACCGCATCGGGCAATATCGACGGTTTTGCTACGGGTGGCAGCACCTCTATCTCCTCACTTTGGATGCCGCTACGTGAACTGGCTGCCACGATGCGGAAAATGATTAAAACGGAAGCGGCCAAAAAACTGAACCTGAACATAGCCGATCTCTCCGTCGCGGAGGGTATTATTACCGGTGGCGGCAAAACCATCACCTATGCCGATGCCGTTGCCGGCGTCGAGGAATGGAACGTTCCCGATGCCCCCGAACTGAAGCCGATTTCCGACTATAAATATGTCGGTCAACCCGTTGCTCGCGTCGATTTAACGGACAAGGTGTTCGGAGTTCCCATTTTTGGTATGGACGCTACCCTTCCGGGAATGCTCTACGGCGCCATCGTTCGACCTTCGCTTGTCGGTGCCCAATATATCGGGGCAGATACCGAAAAGGCTGCAGCCATGCCCGGGGTGGTCAAAATCGTTAAGGAAACCGATTTTGTAGGGGTTGTTGCCAGCTCCTATCTCGAAGCGGAAAATGCCAAGGAAGCTATTGTAGCGGAATGGAAAACCCATAAAAACTGGAATACGGCAAATATCAGGGCCATGATAGAGGTTGGCAAAGGCGAGCCATTCGTTATTCAAAAGCATGGGGATGCGGAGGCCGTTTTAAACGGTAATGGGAACACTATAGTTTCGGAATATAAAAGTCCCATCGGGGCACATGCCCAACTGGAGCCCAATGGGGCCCTGGCCTCGGTAGTAAATGGACGGGCGACGGTGATAATTTCCACACAAGTGGTAAGCATTACCCGAGACGAAATTGCCGAACGATTGGAGCTTGACAAAGAAAACGTTAATATCGTTCCCACTTTTTTAGGGGGCGGCTTCGGCCGACGGCTTCACACGCCTAACGGCATGCAGGCCGCCGTGTTGTCAAAGGCCGTGGCCCGACCCGTTAAGTGCTTCCTTACCCGAAAGGAAGAATTTCAGAACGATACCTTTCGCCCGCCGACCCATCATGTACTGAGGGCACAATTGAAAGATAATGGCATGATCGAGGCCATTGAACATAATGTTTCCAGTGGTGATGTGGCTTTCGGGTCTCCAATGCTGCCAGGCATCGCCGAGCCCATTTTAGGCGCCGATCTGGGCGCATGGCGCGGGGGCATGATCCAATATGGTGCGATACCCAACTACAGGGCCATCTCATGGCGGGTAAAATTGCCCTTTGCCACCAGTTGGTGGCGTGCCCTGGGACTACTGGCCAACACCTTTGCCATTGAAAGTTTTATGGACGAGTTGGCCGTAAAAGCCGGTAAAGATCCGACAGACTTTCGATTGGCCCACATACAGGATAACGACCGCGGCAAACGTCTAAAATCCGTTATTGAAGCTGTGGTAAAAAAAGCGGGATATCAAGACGAACCGGTGAATGGAAAGGCGATGGGTTTCGCCGCTTCCACGGACGCGAACACACCCTGTGCCCAGGTGGTGGAGGTGTCTATAGAAGGTAGGGAAATCAAAGTCCATAAGGTGACCTGTGCCATCGATCCGGGCCTAGTGGTAAATCCCGATCAGGTACGCGCGCAGTGCGAGGGAGCCATCATTATGGGTATAAGTGCCACGTTATTCGAAAAAATGGAAGTGGTCGATGGCACTTTGACCCCCACCATTTACGGACCTTACCAAATGGCCCTAATGAAACAATCTCCCAAGGAAATCGAAGTAGTATTATTGCAAGGGGCCCAAGTTCCCGGCGCGGTGGGAGAACCACCGATCGGACCGATCGGGGCGGCCATCGCGAACGCCGTTTTTCGATTGACTGGTAAACGGATTAGGGAAATGCCGTTGCAATTAGGATGAGGGATAGCTTTAAACTTTCTTTTTTCGGGCTATAATTAGAATCAAAAAGCTACATCCTACAACGGCACATAGCGTATTTTACATAAAAGAATATTAACTTAAAGACCTTCACTATGTTAAAATGGATGATTATTTGTATAATTATTGCCATAATCGCCGGAATTTTCGGTTTTGGCGGAATTTCCGCAGCGGCTGCCGGTATCGCTAAGATTATCTTCTTTATTTTTATAATACTTGCCATCATTGCCTTTTTATTGTTCAAAAAGATTTTCTGAGGATCCCTCGATATTTTAACTTATACTTAACCCAATTCTATTTAAATAATTCAGTTTATTTCTTATGTTTATCGGTTTAGGCAAATGACCTAAACTAAAAATTATTTAAACGATTGAATAAATAAGAAACGATTATGGGAAGACCCGCGACAAAACCGACGGAACTTCGTGAAGGCTATTATATCGAAGTTCGTAACAAGAACCAGAAATCAGGCATTAAACTTTTTAGGGAGACCAAAAAGCAGTTGTTAATGGCTATAGAGGAATACGAAAAGACCAAGGACGTTGTAGTTCTCGGCAAATTGGAGAACGGAAAAATGAAGGACATCCCCGATTTGCAGTGAGAAAGGAATCAAAGAATACCGACTGCAAAAACCGAATGATATCCATTTCATATCCGGTTAAGCCGTGATAACGACACTCCTATACTTTGGAAGACTTTTTGGGGAAAATCCCATATTTTGGGGAAAGATGGAGTTCATGCGGAACAAAGCGTTTTCTGCCTTGTACTTTTAACCCTGTTGAAAAATCGTAGAAATAGCGGACCTGTGGGTCCGCTATTTTTTTTGAATGGATACCTACAAAGAAAATCCGCCCCTCTATCGGTTTTTTAGGAGCTACCCCTAAACCTTTTTTCGAGAAGTGGTTTAAATTTTTTCCATTCGCTAAAAAATTGCCTTTTTTTACTCATTTATCGTCTTTTTTCCTTCCGTAGCGCTGCTATGCCACTCTAAAATACCTTCAAATGACCAAAAAATGTCTAATTTTCGCTAGAAAGCAAAAAGTTTAAACCACTTCTGTTACTATTACTAGCCTAAAACCATTTGCCATTTGAAACTCAAAAGAAGAAGGAAACTGGTCACCTACTTGAATATTCTCGATCAGCCGGTACGGTTCAATCCTTTCTTGTTCGGTCGTACATTTTTATTATGGGCCTTCCTCGGTTTGGTAGGAGGACTTCTCTCGGGCCTGTATTGGATGGTTCTTTTATTCCTAACGGATAAAATCGCTTTTTTCGATGGATGGCAGGTAATTCCGGCCATGGCCATCTGTGGCTTTTTGGCAGGTTTAGTGATACATTTTATCGGTGAACCGGGTGAGATACATCTTATCGTTAACAACATCCGTTTCAATAAGGGAAAATTGGATTCCAAGCACAATCCATCGATGGTTTTATCGTCGCTGCTCTGTATAGCCTCCGGGGGGAGCCTTGGTCCAGAGGCCCCCCTGATTCAAGTAACGGGATCTACTGGCACGTGGTTGGGAAAACTGTTTCGCTTAAAGGGCGAAGAGTTGCGTTCGATGAGTATTGCCGGAATGGCTTCCGGTTTTACCGCTATGTTTGGTGCTCCCTTAGGTGGCAGTCTTTTTTCGTTGGAAATTTTGCACCATCGGCATGCCGTCGAATATTACAGGGCGATCATACCCGCGCTGGTGGCGAGCTGTTTTAGTTATGTCGTCTTTGCCGTAATCATCCATATGGGCCTTGGGGCCATATGGGATTTGTCAGCTTATGAATACTCCGATATATTCGACTTTGTTTATGCGGTGCTGTTCGCCGGTTTAGGGGCCTTCACAGGATGGTGCTTTATTTATTGCACGAAGTTTTTCAAGATACTTTTCGAAAAAAGACCGATTCCTATATATCTGAAAACCGCCATTGGAGGCCTATTGTTGGGTATCATTGCCTACTACTTTCCGTTGACCCGTTATTTCGGGCACTTTGAGATTGGAGAGCTTTTAGCCGGAAGTTTTCCGATTCACCTGTTGTTTTTGCTATTGATCTTTAAGTTAATAGCCATTTCGATTACGGTAACCTCCGGCTGGCGCGGCGGGTTTATCATTCCCCTTTTTTTTGTAGGGGCTACCTTGGGGCTTATTATCCAACATATATTTCCGGGTATCCACATGACCTTGGCCGTGGTAAGCTGTATGGCGGCCATTAATGCTTGTGTGACCCGCACCCCTATGAGCACCACAATTTTGTTGGCTACCTTGACGGGTTTCTCCTATTTCATCCCCATTTTGTTCGCCAGTTTAACGGGCTATTTTTTGGCGCCCAGAATCCCCTTCATAAGTTCACAAATGGATAGAAAAAACAAAAAAAAGCAGAAAGCTTGATCAGGATTGTATCTTTTTTCTCGACACTTCTACAATAAATAGGATTCCCATAAAAATCATTAAAAAGGCAAAGGGCAAAGAGGTGATGATGAGTAATTTTTGAACGGCGGTCAGCACATCGATATCCGGTTTGGCATTTCCTAATAGGATGAGTGCCATAGTTGCCAAAAGAATAAAAACCGACCAGAGAAGCCGATGCGTTTTTTTGGGATTTTTCTTGCCCTTATCGGTAAACATGCTCAACACGAATACGGCGGAATCCAGCGAGGTCACCAAAAAACCGATCAGCAAAAACAGGGTTACTATATTTAAGAAGGTGGCCAGAGGATAGTTCCCAAAAAACACGAACAGCGATGAAAATACGTTGCCGAACTCGCCTTGGTACGCTCCCCACGATTCGATCAACTGAAAAGCCGAGGTACCAAAGACCGAAAACCAAAAGAAAGTGCCCAAGGATGGGAGAATCAAAACTCCCAACAGCATTTGTCGCAGGGTCCTGCCCTTTGAGATGCGGGCTATAAAAATTCCCGTAAAGGGGGCCCAGGCCAACCAAAAGGCCCAGTAATAGAACGTCCAATCGGTGAGAAATTTCAACCCGGGATTATAGTTTTCATAGGCTAGGCTCATGGGGATAAAATCGATAAGGTAGTTAAATGTTCCCTTTCCGAAGGAACGGAAGATGGCTCCCATATCACTCTTAAAAAAGATAAAAAGCAGCAAAAGAAAGGTGACCAGAATATTTAATTGGGATATTTTTTTTATGCCCTTATCCACTCCCTGCCAAGCGGAATAGAAAGCAATCGCCGAAACCAGAACGGCCAAGGAAATGGTGACGCCCAGCCCGAACCCTCCTCCGAAGATATGGTTCAGGCCTCCATTAATTTGGGTTACGCCCAGCCCGATGGCGGCTACCAGTCCAAATACCGTTGTTATAATGGTGGTAATGTCGATTCCATTTTTGGCTATGGGGCCGGAAATTATATTTTCAACGGTCGCACTGACCCGCACCTTCTTTTTACGTACGAAGAGGGCGTAACCTACGACCATGGCAAAAAGACCGTAAAACGCCCACGCGGTTAGTCCCCACTGGTAAAAAGTAAACTCAAGGGCGAGAATTTCAGGTTCGAGCCGGGAGGCATAGGGCGGGTGCTGTTGCATAAAGACCGGTTCCTGAACGGCGCGCAGTAGAATTCCCGCTCCCATGCCGGCACTGTACAGCATGGCCGTCCATCCCCAGAGGGAATGTTCGGGCTTTTCATTTTTTTTGCCAAGTTTGAGTTGGCCCAAAGGGGAGAATGCCACTCCAAAAAGCAAAAGAACGCAGCCCAGGCCGAGGTAAAGATAAAAATAGCCAAAATAATTACGGATCCATATCGAAGCCTCCTCAATGGCGTTGTAGCTTGCTTCCGTCGCAAAGAACACAACGGCAGAGCCAACTAAGATAATTCCAATAGATACGGAAAGGAGCGGGTTCTTAAGAAGTGATTTTAAGGTAATGGCGGTTTTCGTTTGCGGGTTTATATTTACGTTGCACTAATAGCGGGAGGTAACATCACTATTAGACCTGGTTTATCCCTTCGCAATGCCCCTGATCATTCCTCCAAAAACAAAATAATGAAAGGGCACGATGCTGTACCAATATAGTCGGCCTTTTAGGCCCTTGGGCCGAAATGTAGCGGTTTGGTGCAGTACATTGTCATCATCGATCCTGAATTCCAGCCACGCTTCCCCTGGCAACTTCATTTCGGCGAAAAGCAGCAGGCGTTTTGCTTTTTTGTCCGCCAGAAGCACGCGCCAGAAATCGAGGGCATCGCCGGCATAGAGTTTATCGGGGTGGGTACGCCCCCTTCTCAGGCCGACCCCACCGGAGAGCTTATCCATAAAACCCCGTATTTTCCAAAGCCAATCGGCATAGTACCAGCCGTTGCTTCCCCCTATTTTCCAGATATTCTTGAGGGCCTGCTTTGGGTTATCGACCTTCATTTTCTTCACGTCTTTCAATACCCCAAACTTGGGCACTTGTATGTATTTCTCCAGATTCTTTTGAAAGCGTCCGCTGATCATGCTGTCCTTCCAACTGCTGACCACCAGGTTCTGTTCGATTTTTTTAAATGCCATATCGATGGCTTCCCGGTAGGTGTGGGGCTCTATATCCAAAATTTGCTGTAGGCGTTTATCCCTGGCGATTACTTCCACCTTCATACTGTCCACTAGGTTCAGTGCCAGCTTGTACGAGGTAGAGGTCACGAAATAGAGCCAATAACTGGAAAGTTTCGGCGTCATGACCGGGACGGTAAAAATCCAGTTCTTAAATCCGCGCTGGTCTGCATACTCCTGGAGCATTTCTTTATAGGTCAGTACGTCAGGACCGGCAATATCAAAGGAATCATCGTAGGTCTTTTCATTGCCCAAAACCCCGGTAAGAAAATTCATGATATCGCGTATGGCTATCGGCTGGGTTTTGGTCAGTACCCATTTCGGGGTGATCATCACCGGCAATTTTTCGCACAGATCGCGTATGATTTCGAAAGAGGAACTTCCGGAACCAACGATGATACCCGCTCGTAGCACGGTCAAGTGAAAAGGGCCTTCCGACAGAATGTTCTCCACGTTTTTCCGTGACCAAAGATGTTTTGATAGATTATCCTCGTTTACGATGCCACTCAGGTAGATGACCTGTTTGATCCGGGTGTTCTGTAGATATATATTGAATTTTTGGGCGGTTTTGGCCTCCAGCTCCACAAAATCCTGAGTGGAAGAACTCATAGAATGTATCAAAAAATAGGCGGCGTCAATGTCTGGCGGTACCTTCCCTTCGACCATCTCATCCAAAAAATCGATTTCGACTACCTCGATCTGTGAGCGGAGGTCTTGGTCTATGGCGAACCGTTCTTTGTTCCGCACGGTACAGATTACCTCATGGCCCAGATCGACCAACTGGGGCAGCAGGCGCATGCCGATATAACCGTTGGCACCTGTCAAGAGTATCTTCATATAATCGAAGTAGGAACTGTTTTAAAATCTTAGTTTTTTAAAGATCCTCGACCGAGGTCGGCGCATTGTCCACCTTATAGTCCAGCAACTTCCGAAAAAATTTCTGCACCGCTTTGGTATCCGAGCGCACCTTGATAAAATGATGGTCGCGATAGATGGAATATTCTGCCAAATCTCCCTTATACACCGTGAGTTTGTAAAAAGGAATGATCAGGGCGAAGGTCTCCAGCAGTGACCGGAACCGCACGATGATGCCCTTGGGGCGCATCTCTACGTTACATTGATTACGGTTATTGTCCAATATAAGAAGGTTCCTGATTTCAATACTGGTTTCCGTAATGAACAGGCGCGGGGATCCGATACCGCCCAAGGCCCATCGTTCTTTGAGCGTGAAGGGCTTCCCCACTTCGGCGTCAACTTTTCGGGTAATTTCCTGGTCGTTATAGGATACGTTTACAAGCATTCGGCAATTTTTTATAAAGTTAGCTAAAAGCAGGTGGATTGCGAAGGGACTTCATCTTTAAACAGGAAAAATGATTAGTTTTGCAGCCCGGTAAAGCCTTTTGTACCAGGTTAACCGATCAATTAAAAGCATGGAATTAGAAACGATACTTATCCAAAAAGTAAAGGAAGCGGTCTTGGGCCGATTTTCCGTGGAACTTCCTACGGTTGAATTCCAACCTACACGTAAGGATTTCAAGGGCGATATTACCGTGATGGTCTTTCCCATGCTACGACATGTTAAGGGCAACCCGGTACAGATCGGCGAGCAGATCGGTTCGTTTCTGGAAAAGGAAGTTGCTGCCGTTTTGGGATTCAATGTTATCAAGGGATTTTTGAATCTCGTCATCGATGACATGTATTATCTTGATTTTTTTAACGGGATAAAAAATAATCCGGATTACGGATTTATTCTGGACCTGGAAAAGGATGTCGTTATGGTGGAATATTCTTCCCCGAACACGAACAAACCTTTGCATCTAGGACATATCCGAAATAACCTCCTGGGATATTCCGTAGCCGAAATAATGAAGGCGTCCGGAAAAAAAGTATATAAAACCCAGATAATTAACGATCGAGGTATCCATATCTGCAAGAGCATGCTGGCTTGGCAGCGTTTTGGAAAGGGGGAAACCCCCGAAAGCACGGGGCTGAAAGGCGATCAGTTGGTCGGTAAGTATTATGTTGCCTTCGACAAAGCCTATAAGAAGCAAGTAGCTCAAAAAGTGGCCGGGGGAATCGATCCCAAGATAGCCGAAAAAGAGGCCCCTATTTTATTGGAAGCCCAGGAGATGCTGCAAAAATGGGAAGCGGGTGACCAAGAAACCGTTGCCCTGTGGAAAAGAATGAACGGCTGGGTATATGAAGGTTTCGAGGAGACCTATAAAAACCTGGGGGTCGATTTCGATACCCTCTACTACGAAAGCGATACCTATTTGTTGGGCAAGGAGGTCGTTGAGGAAGGTCTAAAAAAGGGTGTTTTTTACACAAAGGATGACGGCAGTGTGTGGATCGACCTTTCCGAGGAGGGGCTTGACGAAAAAATCGTTCTACGTTCCGATGGTACGGCAGTGTATATGACCCAGGATATCGGTACGGCGATACAACGCTCCAAAGATTTTCCCGATGTCGGGGGCATGGTCTATACCGTCGGCAACGAGCAAGACTATCACTTTAAGGTGCTTTTCCTCATCCTTAATAAACTCGGGTTCGATTGGGCCGAAAGCCTTTACCATTTGAGTTATGGCATGGTAGACCTTCCCAGCGGTAAAATGAAGAGCCGTGAAGGCACGGTCGTTGACGCCGATGATCTGATGGGGGAAATGACCCGAACCGCCGCTGAAATTTCGGAGGAACTGGGGAAATTGGAGGGCTATTCCGAAACCGAAAAACAAGAACTCTACAAAATGATAGGCCTAGGGGCCTTAAAATATTATATCCTTAAAGTGGACCCCAAAAAACGGATTCTGTTCGACCCCGAAGAATCGGTGGACTTTCAAGGAAATACCGGGCCGTTTATTCAATACACCTATGCGAGAATTCAATCCATTCTAAGAAAAGCGGAAGATATCGGCCTTGTAAGGTCGAGCACTTCGACCGCGCTCGGCACTGGCGCAGTCGACACCTTAGTGGCATTGCACGCCAAGGAAAAGGAACTCATCAAACAATTAGGACTTTTCCCTGAAACCATCCAATCCGCAGCAGAAAATTTTAGTCCCGCGCTTATCGCCAATTACACCTACGACTTGGTCAAGGAATTCAACTCGTTCTATCAACAGGTATCCATTTTGGGTGAGGAAGACCGCCAAAGGAAGGTATTTCGAGTACAGCTTTCCAAAAAAGTAGGGGAGGTGATCCGCTCGGCATTTAAACTTCTTGGTATCGAAGTACCGGAACGGATGTGATTTTCAAAATCGCACCCGAAAACTCAAATTAGGCGTAAGTCCCAACGAAACATTCTCGATTTTTTCGATGTTATTCTGGTCGTTAAGCCGGTAATACGCGTTCAAAATATTCTTACGATCAGTAAAATTCAGAACGGACGCCCCGGCCGAGGCCTTTACGGCCGATCCGATATCGAAACTATACATGGCCGACGCATCCGCGCGGAGATATTCCGGCAAACGGGCGGTATTCGGTGAACTGTAATGTATTCGATTGGGGAAAAAAGTGGTATCGATAGGGTCTTCGGCCTGGGGTTCGGTAAACGGCTTTCCGGTATGAAAATTCAGGCCGATACCGAATTTAAAATTTTCGACGGTATAGGTGCCGGCCAAGCTGCCCGTATGCCGGATATCGAGATTGTTGGGAAATTCCGTAGGAACCACTTGCGGAAAAGAGTAGGTATTCACATTATAACCGTAGCTGGCCCAAATACTAAGGACCTCCGTTTTTTTGTTAATCAGAAGTTCCACGCCTTTCACATCGTACTTTCCGGTTTCGCCGTTGAACTGGTGCTGGTTCTGAAAGCCCTGGGTCGAGGTGCTGATACCCTCCACTTCCTTATAGAACCCCTCTAAGCCCACATATAAGTTTTCGCTGTCATAGTTGAGACCCAAGGATCCCTGTTGACTTTTGGTGATGGGCAGGGAATCGCCGTCCGAAACGATCCAACGCCGCTTTTCGATGCCCAAAAAATTCTGTTCGAGGTCAATGATCTGATTGGTAGCCTGACTCTTGAATTCCCCCAACATTTGTACTTTGAGCTCCCGCGTAAGGGCATAGTTGAAGCTTACACGCGGTTCGATAATGAACTCGTCAAAGGTATCGGGATTTTCGTAACGGTTCAAACGTAGTCCGCCCCGCGCGAACAATTTCCGGTCGTTCGACCGATAAACGATTTCGGAGAACAAGGCCTGGTTCAGCACAATATCCCGAACGTTGCTCTGAAAGGGTGGTTGTGTGACATCGGTAGCATTGACGATGGCGGTTTCGGTGTATTGATAGCCGTTCCGCCACCCGACACGGTCGCTTAGTTGGTAATCGGTGTTGAGTTTGACAGCTGTCTCTTGCACCTGATTGTTCTGGAACAGGGTCTGTTTGGCGTTGGACGAGGTATTGCGGGCGTCGAGGTTGTAACGGGTGTGGTATAGGCTTAAAAACGTCGAGAACTTATTGTTCCATTGGCTTTGAAGGCTTCCGCCAATGGAAAGGTTGGTTTGATCTAGGTCGCTGCGGGTGCGCTGGTCGGAATCCATTTCCTGTTCCGAATAATTCAACAGGTTATTGATGCTGATAAAGCTGAACCTTAGTTTCTGGTTTTTACCGATGTCGTAAAGCAATTTGCCCGTAAAATCATAAAAATAGAAGTTACCGTCGCGATTGACTTCGCTGTCTTCGAAAATCCGGGTAAAGAACTTTTCGTAGGTGGGGGTGTCCAGCAGATCGGTAAGGGAACGCCGAGCGGAAAATTGAACGGCCAGTTTATCGGAAACAGGTAGGTGTCCGTACACATCCCCTCCGATAAGGTTTAGGCCCGCCCCCCCAAAGAACCGATCCGCAATGGAATCTTTCGTCCGAATATCGATGATACCACTGACCCCCTCTCCATATTCGGCACTCGTACCGTTTTTTGTCAAAATGACTTTGTCGGTGAGGTAGGGGTTAAAGGCGGAGATCAGGCCGAAAAAGTGACCGGATTGATACATTTTAATGCCATTCCAAAGCACGAGATTTTGATCGTTCGTGCCGCCGCGGATATTGATGTTCGACACCGTTTCGTCGATACTTTCGATGCCGGGCAGGGCCTGAACCGTCTGCAGCACGTCGGGCTCGATCAGGCCGGGAAGGATTCCGAATTCCTCGCTATTCAGCTCGATACTGCCGTCCGGCTGTTTTACAAGGCCTTTGGTCAGGAATTCATAGACGACCACCTCTTCCAATTGTTGATAGAATTGCGCCAATAATAGGGTGGCACATGGGTTTCGAGTCATCAACTCTTCGGCATCGACAAAAAGGGTCTTGAATCCCAAATGTTTAATCTGAAGTCTGGTGTCACGGGGCAGATTGGCGATGGCAAAGCCGCCGTCAGAATCGGTAATTACGGCCGTGTCGGTTCCCAAAATCTGTACCATGGCACCGGTAACGGTGTTTTGTTCGAAGTTATCCAAGACCCTTGCGCAGATGTCGATGGTTGGGTTCACGGTTACCGTGTAGTACCGTTCGTTGAGTTTTTGGACCTTGAGTTGGGTCTGGCGCTCGACATCCTCCAATATCAATTTTAAGTTTTTTTTATGGGGAAGAACAATGCGTATATCTCGGATATCATCGTCCGCATAGGAGAATTTGATATCAAAATCAAGCTCCAATTTCTGAAGAAAGGAACTCAGCGCTATTTCGGATGTATTCTCTTGTGAATCGGCATGTGACGAAAATAAAAATAGGAGAAAGCCAATAAGGGCAAGGGTACCTTTACGGAGTGTTTTCGCCATAGAAGAGCACTTTGTCGCCCTCAAATTTAAACTTTATTTGCGAGGGGACGCTTATACTCTTCAAGGCAAGGTCGGTATCGGTATTGCTAAAAGTACCGGTAAACAATTGTTCGAGATCGATATTTTGCGTCTCAATTTCTATATTATGCTGACGTTCAAATTCATTGAGCACATACTGTAGGGGTACACTTTTGAACGAACTTTCATGGTTCATCCAAGAGGGTTCGGAACTATTCGGAGCGCTCGCTTGAACGATTTCACCGTTGATTGCCATAAGTGATTGGCCTGCGGATAGTTGTATTTTCTTATTCTTAAAGGTCACGCTTACCAGCCCTTCAAAACAAGTGACCTCGAAAAAGCCCTTTCTGTTTTCAACATTGAACCGGGTACCTAAAACCGCTACGGTTCCGCCATCCGTCGCCACGGTAAAACGTTCGCCTTTTGCCACCTTGAAAAAGGCTTCTCCCTTTAGATTAACATGGCGGTTTTCGTCCCATTTACGTTCGCTATACGATATTTCGGAATCCGCATTGAGAACGACCTCGGAACGATCCGGCAACCTGAGTTCCCGGTTTTCTGCATAGGAGGTGGAGATGGTTTCGTCAAGGGAATTTAAATAAAAATAAGCCCCCATAATTAGCACCGCTACCGCTGCAGCTAAGCGGAGGAATTTTCGGAACGGATGCAAGCGTATGACCCTGCTGTCCTGCAGATCACGTTTGTTACGTAAGGCCATATAAGACCTTTCAGCATCGAAATCCGGGGCCGTTAACCGAGTGGAAGCATCACGAATACGTTGGTACGAAGCATAGCCTTCGGAATTTTCAAACTCCTCCAACTCCGCTCGGGTCAGGTCTCCGTTCAGCCATTTTGCCAAGTAGTTTTCTTGCATAACCGGAATCTGTATTCTTAATAACAATTGGTTTGGGAAAAACCCTACCTTTAATTTCCCAACGCCAAATTACAAACCTGCCTGCCGATAGGCAAGATTCCAAAAATGATTTTAAGGTTTAATTTTTTTCGAATACCTACCTTTGCGCCCCATGAACCCAAGGGTATTTTTCCTTCTCATTTTTTCTTTTGTATTTAGCCGTGCCCAAGAGGGCAAGCCCACTAACAACTATGCCATAGATGCGAACTTCTTTTCCGGTTCCATCATTTTGCACAATCCCGATATCTCCCATTTGATTACGGAGCACCCCGCAGGACTGATTTTGGGCTACAACCGGAAGACCTATGGTCGCGAAGTGTGGCAACAGGGCTACAACTATCCCGATTTGGGGGCGTCCTTTATTTATCAGGATATGGTCAATCCTACCTTGGGAAAGAACTACGGACTTTACGGACATTTTAATTTCTATTTCCTTAAAAGAAACCTTCAGGTACGCATCGGCCAAGGGCTTGCCTATACTACCCATCCGTATGACAGAAACGATAATTTTCGTAACAATGCCTATGGCTCCCGTTTACTGAGCTCTACCTTTCTGATGTTTAATTTCCACAAAGAAAACATCTTTGAAAATTTGGGCTTTAAAGCGGGAATTTCCATCGTACACTATTCCAACGCCAATGTCAGGGCACCGAATACCTCCACGAACACCTTGGCTCTCAATGCCGGAATGACCTATACCCTAGAGCGGGCAGAAACGGAATATATCAAGAGGGAAAAGCTGAAGCTTATAGAACCCATGCATTACAGTATGGTATTTAGGGGCGGGGTCAACGAAAGCGATAACATCGGGCACGGGCAGTATCCCTTTTATATTGTTTCCGGCTATGCCGACAAACGATTAAGTCGCAAAAGCGCCGTTCAGGTGGGTGCGGACCTATTTTTCAGTAATTTCCTAAAGGAACTGATCGAGTTTCAGTCCATAGCTTTTCCTGAAAACAACATCGACCCTGATACCGATTATAAGCGGGTCGGACTATTCATCGGCCATGAGCTGTTTATCAATAAGCTTTCCGTGGTAACACAATTGGGCTATTATGCCTACTATCCTTACGATTTTGAGGGAAGAATATACAATCGCGTCGGTATAAAGCGCTATTTTGGCGAAAAGGTGTTCGGCGCCATCACCCTGAAATCTCACGGTGCCGCTGCTGAAGCGGTCGAGTTTGGGGTAGGGGTAAGGTTATAATGCCAAAACATCAAGGTCGATTAAAATATGATAATTTTGGAATTTGCAATTTGGAATTTGGAATTTCCCCGCCTCTGGTACCCAGCATTACATAAAATGCTTTTGGCCGTGGTTATCGTGATTTTCTTTGGATGTAATGTCGATAATGCCCCCGATTGTCTCCAAAACGCCGGAGATCTTGTTCGTGCGGAAGTATCCGTACCGGATTTCACCAAGATTACGGTATTCGAAAATGTTTCGTTGGTGCTGAAACAGGGTGATGTACAAAAGGTCGAGGTAGCCACGGGAGAATTTCTTCGCGATGAGGTGACCGCAACGGTCGAAGGGGATCGCCTGTTGTTGAGGGATACCAATGATTGCAATTATTTTAGAAGTTATGGCCTGACCACGGTGTATATTACCTCGCCCAATATTGAGGAAATACGCAGCAGTTCAGGATGGTCGGTCAAAAGCGAGGGCATCTTGGCCTATAACAGCTTGAGCCTCATCTCCGAAAGCTTCAACAATCCTGAATCCGAGACCACGGATGGGGAGTTTGACCTGGAGGTCGATTCCCAAACCATTAGTGTCGTAGTCAACGGTATCGCCTACTTTAAACTGAAAGGAAATACAGGCACCCTGAACTTGACCATCGCCGCCGGTGACTCGCGAATCGAAGCTGAAAATTTAACCGCCCAAAGTGTAATCCTGAACCATCGCGGTTCGAACGATATGTTCGTGAATCCAACAAGGGCCATCAGCGGTACCATTCGTGGCAGCGGCGATGTGGTAAGCTTCAATCGGCCCGATAGCGTTGCTGTGGAGGAGCTTTATATGGGGCGGTTGGTCTTTAGGTGAAATTCGAAATACATTATACCGATTGCCGCGCAGAACTTTGCCTGCGGCAGGTTGGCGCGCAATTACTAATTTCATGAACCCCATCGAAAATTATCTTAAAAATCTTTTTGCGAAACGAAGAATCATCGGCGGTGATGCGACCCTAGCCGGACTGGCAGAAGCCGACACCTTGTTGGGGGACTTGATTCATGGAAAAAATAGTACCGGGACTTTCCATAACCGTATTAAAGGACGGAAAAACCCTTCTCCAAAAAGCCTATGGTTATGCCGATCTGGAAAAGAAAATCCCTGTTAATGCCGCCAAAACCATATTTCGTATCGCCAGCGTATCCAAACCCATTGCGGCCACCGCCTTGGCACATATGGTGGCCGACGGGCTGATCGACCTAGATGCTTCCTTTTACGACTATGTACCGTACTTCCCCCAAGAAAAAATGGGATTTTACCATCCGTCAACTTGCCAGCCATACCGCGGGCGTCAGAGGCTACCAAGGAGTGGAATACGGTCTGAACGTAACCTATACGATCAAAGAAGGTATCGATATTTTCAAGGATGACGACCTGATTTTTGAGCCCGGCAAAGGCTATCTCTACAACAGCTTCGATTGGGTATTGGTTTCCTTGGCAATGCAAGAGGCAAGCGGTATTCCCTTCGAGGAATATGTACATGAAAAGGTTTTACGCCCTTTGGAAATGACAAATACCTATGCAGAAGGTCATCCCGGGCCTGTCTCGCGGGCAGGTAGGGGCAGTCGAGGGCTACTGAACATTTCAGGGGACGATGTCTCGGCAAATTTTCTACCGGATGCAGTCGCGACGCGGCCCCTGGCAAAATTCTATACCAAAAATCGAAAGGGCTTCCGCCCCGTCATCCCCGTGAATAATTTTTATAAACTGGCAGGCGGCGGTTATCTATCCACAGCTTCGGACATCGCCCAATTCGGTCAGGCCTATTTGGAGGGGAACATCCTGAACGAGGAGGTACTTTCCCCGTTTTTGACATCCCAAGAAGTAAATGGAACCCCAACGCATTATGGCCTCGGCTGGCAAGTCGGGGAAGATGCCAAGGGAAGAGCTTTTTATGGCCATGTCGGCAACGGAGTAGGAGGGTATTCCAACTTTTTTGTATATCCACAAGAGAGAATGGTGTTTGCGGTTTTGGTGAACTGCACGGATCCCAAAATTCAGGATACGCTGAATGAAGTGGTGAACGCGTTTTTAGAATCGGCAAACCGTTGCGAAACCTAGATCATCATGGTGGTTTTTGAAACCTGCAGAGGATTCTTAACCGGCTAATTCATGAACTTGTATGTCTCGCTACTTTTAAGTCCGACCATTTATATCCATTCCCTTACGTGGGACGAATCTATAAAATGGAAGACGTTTCTTTAATGCAAAATATCAAAAGGAAAAATCTAATGCTCATGATGATATGGCCGGCATAGAAGCTGAAATGACCCCTTAGGGTATCGCCTGTATGGCCTCCCCAAAAACATGATTTCGGTCGTTGAAACTTTTTGAAATAAAATAGGTTCTAAAGCAGTCAATACTGTCGAATGATTTTAGTATATTGGTTGAACAATATTTAAAAATATAGCTATGAAAACTGTAAAGAACATTTTTACCTTGGGCATCTTCGCCCTGATTTTCACTAACCTTTCCGCACAAGAAATCACCGTCTTCCCGGGCACGTGGGGCGAGCAGTACTATCAAGACCAAGAGAAACTGACCTGGGCAGCGGTCAATGAAATTATGATGGATAGCCAGGTGGCCGAAGCGCACTGGCAAAAATCGAAAAAATTGGCCCTGGGCGGCCTCGGATTCGGATTGGGCAATCTGGCTTCCACGATTTGGCTGGTAAGCAATCTGGACCAGAACAAACCTCTGACCGGACCAATTATCGCGGCAGCTGGTACCGGCATTGTCGGTATGATATTCTTTAGGGCATCCTCGGAGAATAAGCGGATGGCCATTTTGGACTATAACGATAGCGTGGGAGGCGGGACCTCGTTTCGTCTGGAGCCGGTAAGTAATCAAAACGGAACAGGCTTGGCCTTAAAATTCTAAATTTTGCTTCTACACGAAGCCTCAAGAAGTTAGTTCTGAAAATAAACTTTCCAAATTCTTGTTCTTACGGCTTAGCTGTAGGGTTTTGAGTTGGTTGTCATGGGCAAAATCGAAAACGGCCGGGCGCATATCGGTAGCGGTAGCAAAGCTAATTTCGTAAACAAATCCAACCGTATTTTTTACAGCGGTTACGTGGGGCAGTTGCTCCAGAAAGGCTTCCTCGATCCGGTAATCGAACTCTACCTCGATAATCTGTTCTTCATCGTTTCGCAGGTCTGACAGTTTTTTGTCCGCTACCAAGATGCCTTGGCTAATGATTAGTACGCGGTCGCAAACCGCCTCGACCTCTTTCATGATATGGGTCGAAAGTAGAATGGTCTTTTCCTTACCAATTTTGCGGATTAGTTTTCTGATTTCCCGCAATTGGTTGGGGTCTAGTCCCGTGGTGGGTTCGTCGAGGATCAAGACGTCGGGGTCGTGCAAAAGGGCGGCCGCCAATCCCACCCGCTGTCGATAGCCTTTGGAAAGCTGCCCTATTTTCTTATGGGCTTCAGGGGTAAGTCCCGTTTGTTCGACGACCTCCGCAATCCGATTTTTGTTAGTTTTATATACCTCCGCATTGAAGGCCAGATATTCCTTAACGTACATCTCCAGATACAATGGGTTGTGCTCAGGCAGATAGCCGATACTTTTTTGTACGCTCTTTTTTTCCCCGACCACATGGAATGAATTGACGTAGGCTTCGCCTTCATCCGCCTTATGATAGGTGGTCAAAATTTTCATCATGGTGGACTTACCCGCGCCGTTCGGCCCTAAAAAACCGACAATTTCCCCTTTACGAAGTTCGAAGGATATATTTTGAAGTACGACTTGGTCACCAAATGATTTGGTAATGTTTTTGACGGTAATTGACATATGATTTTAAATCTTCTTTTTGGAGGTTTTTTTTCGGTTTAAAAACAAGGAAAGAAGGCCGATCATATCCGTTCCTCACATCTGTCGCCTCGTTTTTGTCGCAGTTGAATGATTTTTTCGATAATGTCAACGTGGCATAAAGGTGAACAACCACTGATTCAGTTTTATTTTTAATGTGGAACTGTATCTACCATACATCAAAGTTAAGGTATCTGATTCAAACTAGTATTAGAACTCATTTAGACTTATTGAAGTGGTTTAAACTTTTTGCTTTCTAGCGAAAATAAGACGTTTTTTGGTCATTTAAAGGCTTTTGTGGGTTACATAGCATCGCTGCGGAAGGAAAAAAAGATGATTAATGACGAAAAAAGGGAAATTTTTTAGCGAATGGAAAAAGTTTAAACCACTTCATTGTGTAGAACGGGAAATACCGGCTTTTGAGGCGAGATAAAATCATTTTTTTTAAAGGCACAGCAGGGCTACGATATTCAAAAGTGAAGAAAAATAGCTTCGAAATGTGATATCCATTAGTAAAAGAAGAAGTCCAAAGTGGTTCATACCATCAAATTCAAAAAAAAAATATTCTTAAAAACCTATTTTTTAAATTTAATTATTACTTTAGCAAAAGTTTAAGTGTATCATGTCGAAACAATATTTCTATAACGGCTTCTATTTTTACTTCTTTTTTAAAAGAGAAGCGGGACGGTTGTAGTATATTTGAAAATATAGACAAATGAAGTCCCGCGAAATGCGGGACTTTTTTTTGAATGAAACTAAAAATAGCCATACAGGGAATAAAAGGCTCCAACCACCACCAGGTGGCACGGGAGTATTTCGGCGACGATACCGATCTGGTAGAAAGCGCGTCTTTCGATTACCTAGTCGACCGGTTGTTGGACAAGACCGCCGATAGGGGCGTCATGGCGATCGAAAATTCCATTGCGGGTTCCATTATCCCGAATTATGCGCTGGTCTATCAGAATGGTCTCCATATTATCGGAGAACATTACCTGAATATTAACCACCACCTCATGGTGCTGAAAGGGCAAAAAATCGGAGATATCGAAGAAGTGCGTTCGCATCCCATGGCCTTACTGCAGTGCAAGGAGTTTTTTCGGGAGTACCCTCATATTAAAATGGTAGAGGACATCGATACGGCGGAAACGGCAAAGCAAATTCAAGAACAAAAATGGAGACATATAGCGGCCATTGCCCCCGAAGTGGCCGCCCAGTTATACGACTTGGACATCGTAGCACAGCAGATTCAAACCATCAAAAACAATGCGACCCGTTTTATCATTGTAAGCACCAAAAATAAGATGTTGCCAAAAGGTGACATCAATAAGGCCTCCGTACGTTTCGTAACCGACCACAAACGGGGCAGTTTGGCCACGGTGCTGAACGTAATGAGCGACTGTAACCTGAACCTGACCAAGATACAATCGTTGCCGATTATTGAGACACCTTGGAAATATGCCTTTTTTGTTGATGTTACTTTCGAGAAATACGGGCATTTTGACAAGGCAAAAGCACTGTTGGGCATCATGTCGGAAGATTTCACAATTTTGGGCGAATTTAAAAATGCGAGGTTATGATCCATACGGCCGATCGATTACATATTGTTGAGGAATACTATTTTTCAAAAAAGTTGCGGGAGGTGCGCGGCCTTATGGCAGAAGGCAGGCCGATCATCAACATGGGCGTAGGTAGTCCCGATCTGGCCCCTTCGAGCGCCATCTTAGAAAGTATTCAACAGGCGGTGATGGATGCCGGGGCGCATCAGTACCAAAGCTATCAGGGCCTTCCGGAGCTACGGGAAGCCATTGCCGGGTTTTATCGGACCAAGTTCGGGGTCGATGCGGATCCTGTGAAAGAAATACTTCCCCTTCTGGGCTCGAAGGAAGGGATAATGCATATCAGCATGGCCTTTTTAAACGTCGGGGATAAAGTTTTGATTCCCAATCCGGGTTATCCCACCTATACATCGGTCACGAAATTGGTAGGCGCTGTTCCCAAATATTACAATCTGACGGAAGAGAACCGATGGTTTCCCGATTTGGAATATCTGCAGGAACAAGATTTGTCTGAAGTGAAGATTATGTGGATTAATTATCCGCATATGCCGACCGGTGCTACCGCCGATGCCGAACAATTCAAAACCTTGGTGGCCTTTGCCAAAAAGAATTCCATTTTGCTCGTCAACGACAATCCCTATAGCTTTGTAATGAACGAAAAGCCCATGAGTATTTTGTCGGTGGATGGCGCGAAGGAGGTCGCTTTGGAACTGAATTCCCTGAGCAAGACCTTCAATATGGCCGGATGGCGTGTCGGCATGGTCCTGGGCAGTGCCGAACCTATCGATGCCGTTCTGAAAGTAAAAAGCAATATGGATTCGGGCATGTTCTACGGCATTCAAAAAGGCGCGATTACGGCCTTAAAAAGCGCTGAGGATTGGTTCGATGGATTGAATAGATTATATAGGAACAGAAGGGATTTGATCTTTGAATTGGCCGACAAACTCCATTGTACCTATGATGCCACATCAGTAGGCATGTTCGTTTGGGCCAAACTGCCCGAAGGAAGCCCATCCGCCGAAGTCTTTATCGATACCCTATTGTACGACAAGAATATCTTCGTTACACCAGGTACGATTTTCGGAAGCAACGGGGAAGGATACGTCCGGTTTTCACTTTGTGTTACGGAGGATAAAATTCGGGAGGCGATAGCAAGATTTTAACAATACATCCAGTAAAATGAACATTTTTATCATCGGTATCGGGTTGATAGGAGGCTCCTTCGCCAAGGACATCAAACGTTTGCGTCCCCATTCCAAAATATATGGGATAGACATCAGTGCGGCCCACCAAGAGGAAGCGTTGTCCCTAGGCATTATCGATGCGGTCTCCAGTTATGATGAGTTGGAAATCGCCGATATGGTGATTGTTAGCGTTCCAGTGGATGCGATGGTGGTGGAGCTTCCCAAGATATTGGATGCCGTAAGCGATGACTGCGTAGTTTTTGACGGGGGTTCGACCAAAAGTTTAGTCTGTAAAGCCGTCGAGGGCCATCCCAAGCGAAGAAACTACTTGTCGGCACATCCCATTGCGGGGACGGAATTTTCAGGGCCTTCCGCGGCCATCGAAAATTTGTACACAGGTAAGACCAACATCATCTGTGAAGTGGAAAAAACGGCCTTTAAATTACAGGAAAAGGCCTTGGAGCTTTTTCAAAATATGGGGATGCGCATTTGCTATATGAACCCTGTGGCCCATGATAAGCATATCGCCTATGTGTCGCATTTGTCACATATCAGCTCTTTTATGTTGGGAAAGACCGTTATCGACAAAGAGAAGAACGAACGCGATATTTTTGACATGGCGGGCAGTGGTTTCGAGAGCACCGTGAGACTCGCCAAAAGTTCGCCGGCGATGTGGACGCCCATTTTCAAGCACAATAAAGAAAACATTTTGGATACCTTGAGCGAGTACATCCAAAACCTACAGGAATTCAAAGAATTGCTAGAAAATGACGATTATGACGGCATTTATAATGAAATGAACGATACTAACAGGATTAAAGAAATTTTGAAAGGAATACCTTTGAACAAGTGAGTTAAAAGTTAAAGAAACGATTATGGAAAACACCAAACAAATGAGAGCCTGGTTAGATGAGATGGGCCTAGACCATCCACTGGTAATTGCCGGTCCGTGCAGTGCCGAGACCGAAGAACAAGTGCTGGGTATCGCCCATAGCCTAAAAGATACCGATGTCAACTACTACCGCGCCGGTATCTGGAAACCGCGTACCCGTCCTGGAAATTTCGAGGGGGTGGGGGCCTTGGGATTGAAATGGCTACAAAATGTAAAGAAAGAAACCGGACTGAAGACCGCCACCGAAGTGGCAAACCGGGCCCATGTCGAACTGGCCCTGAAACACGATATCGATTTGTTATGGATCGGGGCAAGATCCACGGTGAGTCCTTTTATCGTACAGGAAATCGCGGATGCCCTTGAAGGTACCGATAAAGTGATCTTGATCAAAAATCCGGTCAATCCCGATTTGTCCCTATGGTTGGGTGCTGTTGAAAGGCTGCACACCGCCAATATCAAAAAATTGGGCGTTATCCATAGGGGCTTTTCCACCTATGAGAAAACGAAGTACCGCAACATTCCCGAATGGCAATTGGCCATCGATTTACAGACCCGTTTCCCCGATCTTCCGATCATTAACGATCCGTCGCATATTACCGGAAAGCGCGACATGATATTCGATGTTTCCCAAACGGCTTTGGACCTGAACTTTGACGGTCTGATGATAGAGACGCACCACGATCCCGATAACGCATGGAGCGATGCCGCCCAGCAGGTGACTCCCGATCGGTTGGTCCAGATTATGCAAGATCTGCGCATTCGTAAGGAAACTTCTCCCGAGGCGGAATACAACACCAAATTAAGTAATCTTCGGGCCCAGATCGATGTCATCGACAACCAATTGATTGAAACCATAGGCAAGCGGATGAGGATTTCCGATGATATCGGAGCCTTGAAAAAGAAACGGAACGTAGCCGTATTGCAGACCACCCGATGGAACGAAATTTTGGGAGCGATGATTTTGGAAGGCGAATCCAAAGGACTGAGTGAGGAATTCGTGTTAAAGTTGTTCAAGGCCATTCACCAAGAATCCATCAACCATCAAGAAAAGGTGATTAATGCTTAAACAAGTGTCACGATGAGCGCCTTTTTAAGGGAACGGACAAAGAGGTCGAAGTACTTCGAAATACAGAAGGCCTTCGCCCTTCGGCTGTTCCGGGAGGTATCAGCGGATGGAGAAGTCGAAAACGGACTGATTGGCCCTGCCATTCGGGATTTGACCGGTGTACATAAAGGCGTATTCGCCTTGCTCAAGGTCCTTCGGCGTTACCTTGAACTTGTTGCCCTCGATTTCCTCGATAGTGAAATTGATGGCATATTTCGGGTCGATTCCCTCGTTGCCGCTAACTAGGTTACTTTTTCCGGTAATTAGCTCCCTAAGATTTCTTTTTTCGTTCACATCCAGTTTTACGAGAACGAATTCATTGGGCGAGGTTGCGGTTCTGAACCACCAGTTTTGATACGCATTCCCGCCTTGGTCGGTCTGCATATTATCTACCTCCGAGCTAGAGGGGTCGAAAATAAAGGTAAATTCCGGGCTGCTCTGTTGTATTATATTGTTCGATTGGGAACTGGACAGCCTTGCCTTTTTAGTTTTGGGAATAAACCCCGACACCAATCTATTCGCAACCGCATCTTCACTCGTACCCGAGAATACGGTGGCGTGGACCATTTTTAAGTCGCCATCATCGGCCAGATAATAAATCCCGGTCCTCGATTTCGTGTTCTGTTTGGATTTTTCCATGATCAACGAAATTATTTCCGAAGAAACCCCTGCCTTTTTTAATTCGCCGAGAGCCGAAATGGAAGCATCGAATTTGACATCCGAGGTATTTATTTTGTCAATAATCATGTAATCATCGAATTCAAGTTGCTGCATTTGCAGTATACTTTCGTTGGTCAGCAATTCTTGTGCTTGGGCGTTGATACACAATAGGCTAAGTAAGAAGACGCAGAATACTGTTTTGGCAGGTTTCATCGGTTTGGATTTTAGTGTTCGCTAAGCAAGATACTTTAAATATCAGAATTATTCATGCTTATTTGGGGGGAGTTGCCAAAAAAAATAACGCGCCTACTTCAATACAGGCGAACAGCTTATCCAATAAATATAGGCTAGAAGAATCTTAGAAAAGGAGATGGACATACATTCCGTCAAAAAACCGTTATTTTGTATTTTGATAACTTTGAATTGGAATGCTAGGAAAGGTCTATAAATCCACAGGAAGCTGGTACACGGTAATGACCGAAAAAGGGGAGTTTATCGAATGCCGTATCAAGGGAAAGTTCCGTATGCAGGGTCTCAAAAGTACCAATCCCATTGCCGTTGGTGACGTAGTCGAATTTCAGATCGAGCAATTGGGGGATGATGAGGTGGGTACGATCTCTAGCATTGCGGACCGGAAAAACTATATTATCCGAAAATCCGTCAACCTCTCGAAACAGACGCATATCATTGCCGCCAATCTCGACCAGGTATTTCTTCTGGTCACGCTAAACAATCCGACGACCTACCCGTTGTTCATCGATCGTTTTTTGGCAACGGCCGAAGCTTACGATATTCCAGCCCTATTACTTTTCAATAAAATCGACTCCTACGATAAAGAGGAGATGGGCGAGGTGAAATATCTGGCGGAACTTTATCGAAATATCGGTTATACCTGTATCGGCATATCGGCATTGAACGGCAAAAATATTGAAAAAGTAAAAGAATTTATGATGGATAAAACCAGTATGTTCGCAGGACATTCCGGCGCCGGTAAATCCACTTTGATCAATGCCATAGAGCCCGAATTGGATTTAAAAACAGCGGCTTTGTCCGAACAGCACCTTCAGGGGCAGCACACCACCACCTTCGCCGAAATGTACGATCTGAGTTTCGGTGGCCGTATCATCGACACCCCCGGTATCAAAGGTTTCGGGATTGTGGATATGGACAAGGATGAAATCGGGGATTATTTTCCCGAATTCTTCGCCCGAAAAAAAGATTGTAAATTCAACAATTGCCTGCATCTGAACGAACCGCTTTGTGCCGTCAAAGAGGCCTTGGAAAGGGAGGAGGTAGCCTGGAGCAGGTATCGCAGCTATGTACAGATGGTAACGGGGGAGGAAGAGAATTATAGAGTGGATATTTATGGGCAAAAGTAATTTTTAAAGGAGGATGTACGAATGAAAGCAGTAATCCAAAGAGTATCCAAGGCCAGCGTCACGGTAGAGGACCACCTCGTTTCCAAAATAGGAAATGGCCTTTTGATCTTATTGGGAATAGAGGATACCGACGATCAAGAGGATATTGAATGGCTGTCCAAAAAAATCGCAACCTTAGAATTTTCAACGATTCCGAGGGGGTAATGAACGACTCGCTGTTGGATGTAAAGGGTGATGCCATCGTGGTCAGTCAGTTTACCCTACACGCTTCGACCAAAAAAGGAAACCGTCCTTCCTACATAAAAGCCGCCAAACCGGATATCGCAGTACCTCTTTATGAGCACTTCGTCCGTAAAATAGAAAAAGATCTGGACAAAAAAGTGGGGACTGGAATTTTTGGTGCGGACATGAAAGTGCAATTACTGAACGATGGGCCGGTAACGATACTCATCGATACTAAGAACAAGGAATAATGAGCATAAGAAAAGCACAAAAGGAAGTCGATAACTGGATACAGGAACACGGCGTCCGTTATTTCAACGAACTGACCAATATGGCACAGCTTACTGAAGAGGTAGGGGAGGTGGCGCGGATTATCGCCCGTCGGTACGGAGAACAGAGCGAAAAAGAATCCGATAAGGAGAAGGACCTGGGCGAAGAACTGGCGGATGTTCTTTTTGTAATCTTATGTCTTGCCAATCAGACGGGGGTGGATTTAGAGGAAGCCTTTGATAGAAAGCTGGCGCTAAAAGCGAAACGCGACCACGACCGCCATCAGAACAATAATAAGCTGAAGTAAGCTTACCTAAGCATTCCTAATTTTTAGTCATACACCACCAAAGCAATTCAGAAATTGAAACTACATCTCTCCCCACCTCCCAGTAACCAAATCATTGCCAACATCGAAATCACCGGCTCCAAAAGCGAATCCAATCGCTCGTTGTTGCTTCAGGCTTTATACCCTGATATTACTATAAAAAACCTTTCCAATTCCGATGATGCCGAAGTGATGCGAGAGGGCATAAAAATCGAAAACGGCGTGGTCGATATCCATCATGCGGGAACCGCCATGCGCTTTTTAACGGGCTATTTCGCTTCCCAAGAGGGAAAGGAAGTAACGCTTACCGGCTCCCAACGTATGACCGAACGCCCCGTACAGGTTTTAGTGGAAGGGCTGCGGCATCTAGGGGCCGATATCGCCTATCTAAAGAATGAGGGCTATCCGCCGATTCGGATAAAGGGAAAAAAGCTGGTTAAAAACCAAGTAAGTCTTCCCGCCGATATCAGCAGCCAATATATATCATCCTTGCTGTTGATTGCGCCCCGTCTGGAAAATGGGCTCGAACTCGAACTGATCGGAAAAATCACCTCTGTACCCTATATTAAGATGACACTGGGCCTTCTATCGGAAATCGGAATCCCTAACTCCTTCGAAGGAAATGTTATAAGGTTTCTCCCAAAGAGAAGGTAGCGCCCACTACATTGACCGTCGAGTCGGATTGGAGCTCTGCATCCTATTATTACAGTATCACGGCTCTTGGGGAGGTAGGAAGTGAAATTACATTGTCCTCCTTTAAAGATAAACAGCTTACAAGGCGACAGTGTTCTTGCGGAGATATATAGGGATTTTGGCGTGGAAACCTCTTTTTCCGGCAATCATCTTTTAATAAAGAAAACTGCTGAATGCCAACTCTCCACTGCCACCTACCAACTGGCCAATGCCCCCGATCTTGCCCAGACCATTGCGGTCACCTGTTTCGGCCTGGGAATTGGCTGTCACCTTAGCGGACTCCACACCTTAAAAATAAAGGAGACCGATAGGCTCGAGGCTCTTCATACCGAGCTCACCAAGTTGGGCGCCGATATCTCCGTGACCGGTACATCGTTGACCCTTCGCCCTTCGGCCGTCATTAAGAAAGACATTGCCATCGATACGTATAACGACCATAGAATGGCGATGGCCTTTGCGCCTTTGGCCCTCAAGATGTCCATTATCATCAATGACGCCGAGGTGGTCTCCAAATCCTATCCCGATTTCTGGAAAGACCTTAAGAAATTGGGAATCGACGCCAAAAACCTATAATCTGCATTTAATGTTCATTTTACTTGACATCCCCTATCCGCACATCGTATATTTGCAGCCGCAAAAATGAGTACGGGACAATCGTGTACTCAACAAATTCGAAATATGGCTTTGAAACCGAACAAGTACCAAAAGATGAAATTATCGCACTTCAATTTTGAAATGCCCGATAATTTGTTGGCGGAATACCCCGCAGAAAATCGAGACGAATCAAAATTGATGGTGGTGCACCGTGAAACGGGAAAGATCGAGCATAGAATGTTCAAGGACCTGATCGATTATTTCGATGAGGGCGATGTGATGGTTTTGAACAATACTAAGGTTTTTCCTGCGCGTTTGTACGGAAATAAAGAAAAAACAGGAGCTAGGATCGAGGTGTTTCTATTGCGCGAGCTCAACGAAGAGCAACGCCTTTGGGACGTTTTGGTAGACCCTGCCCGAAAAATCCGTATTGGTAACAAGTTGTATTTTGGCGATGACGAGGATTTGGTGGCGGAAGTTATCGACAATACGACCTCAAGGGGAAGGACCTTACGCTTTTTATACGATGGTTCATACATAGATTTCAGGAGAAAATTGCGTGAATTGGGTCAAACCCCGCTCCCGAAATACATAAAAAGAGATGTTGAGCCGGAAGACGAAACCCGGTACCAGACCATTTATGCCAAACACGAAGGGGCCGTTGCCGCACCTACGGCGGGTCTTCATTTTTCGAAACACCTGTTGAAGCGTTTGGAGATAAAGGGGATTAACTTTGCCGAGGTCACCCTGCACGTCGGGCTGGGCACCTTTAACCCGGTGGAGGTAGAAGATCTTTCGAAACACAAAATGGACAGTGAGGAACTGATCATCGACGAAAAAGCTACTGAGATCGTAAATAAGGCCAAGAGCAAAAAGAAAAAGATATGTGCCGTGGGTACTACCGCCATGCGCGGTCTGGAAAGTGCCGTTTCTTCCGACCACATGCTGAACACCTTTGACGGTTGGACGAATAAATTCATCTTTCCCCCTTACGAATTCAGTATCGCCGATGCCATGGTCACCAACTTTCATTTGCCTAAATCGACCTTGTTGATGATGGTATCTGCCTTTATGGGCCACGATTTTATGAAGAAGGCCTATAAGGAAGCCATTCTAGAGCAGTATAAATTCTATTCCTACGGCGATGCGATGTTGATCATATAGGATTTTGTCCAAAAAAAAAGACATACGGGCGCTGACCAAAGACCAGCTTCGGGATTTTTTTGTATCCGAGGGCGATCAGGCCTTTCGGGGCAATCAGGTCTATGAATGGCTCTGGCAGAAATCCGCCCATTCCTTTGAGGGCATGACCAATATTTCCAAGGAAACGCGTGACATGCTCGAGGCCCATTTTGTCATCAACCATATCAAGGTCGACCAAATGCAGCGTAGCAACGACGGCACTATTAAAAATGCCGTGCGTCTGCACGATGATCTGGTGGTGGAATCCGTCCTTATCCCCACCAAAACGCGAACAACGGCCTGCGTATCGAGCCAAGTGGGCTGTAGCCTCGATTGCCGTTTTTGCGCTACTGCGCGGTTAAAACGGATGCGCAACCTGAATCCCGATGAAATATACGACCAAGTGGTCGCCATTGATAACGAGAGCCGGTTGTATTTCGACCGGCCGTTGAGCAATATCGTTTTTATGGGGATGGGCGAGCCGCTGATGAACTACAACAACGTGCTCAAAGCGATCGACAAAATCACTTCTACCGACGGCTTGGGGATGTCGCCCAAACGTATCACGGTTTCCACTTCCGGTGTTCCCAAGATGATTAAAAAGATGGCCGATGACGGGGTGAAATTCAAGCTGGCGGTTTCGTTGCATTCCGCCATTGATGACATACGTACATCGATTATGCCCTTCAACGCCACCTTCACCTTGGCCGACCTTCGGGAGGCCTTGGAATATTGGTACGCCAAGACTAAAAGCCGTATTACCTATGAATATGTGGTATGGCGGGGAATCAATGATTCCCAAAACGATGTAGATGCCCTGGTGGAGTTCTGCAGGTTCGCCCCCTCCAAGGTCAATTTGATCGAATACAACCCTATTGACGATGGAGATTTTCGCCAGGCCTCGAATACGGCGCTTGACATGTATGTTGAAACCTTGGAACGCAACGCCATCATCGTGACCGTTCGCCGTTCGAGGGGAAAGGATATCGATGCGGCCTGTGGGCAGTTGGCGAATAAAAAGTGAGCCGTGGCAGTCGCAGCAGGAAGAATTCAATTTCCTTATAGCTGCAACTGAATCTGCCTACTTTTTTTCCTATTTTTAGAAATCCGAATCAAATAGACCGAATCGCTTGAAAATCGTATCCCTGATAAAACAACCGGTCCACGGGGAGATGGAACTTTTTGAGAGGAAGTTTCGGGAGGCCATGTCGTCCCAGGTCGCCCTTCTGAACCGGATTACCTACTATATCGTGAACCGCAAGGGCAAGCAGATGCGGCCCATGTTCGTATTTCTTACCGCCAAGTTATTGAACGATGGCACCGTTAACGAACGTACCTACCGTGGGGCATCGGTCATTGAGCTGATCCATACCGCCACCCTTGTACATGACGATGTGGTCGATGAAAGTAACAAACGTCGCGGTTTTTTCTCCATCAATGCGCTTTGGAAAAATAAGATCGCTGTCTTGGTGGGGGATTATCTATTGTCTAAAGGATTATTACTGTCCATAGACAACGGTGATTTCGATTTGCTGCGGATTATCTCCGTAGCCGTCCGCGAAATGAGTGAAGGTGAATTGTTGCAGATTGAAAAGACGCGGCGATTGGATATTACCGAGGAAGTCTATTTCGACATCATCCGCCAAAAAACGGCCACTTTGATTGCCGCCTGTTGTAGCCTTGGCGCCTGTTCGGTACAACCGGATTCCCCCGACGTGGAAACCTTTAGGAAGTTCGGGGAGCTCTGTGGAATGGCCTTTCAGGTCAAGGACGACCTATTCGACTACGGCGACGAAAAAATTGGAAAGCCCACTGGTATCGATATCAAGGAACAGAAGATGACACTCCCTTTGATCTATGTGCTGAACCACTGTTCCGCCTCCGAAAAAAGGTGGCTCATCAACTCCGTAAAAAACCACAGTAAAAACAAGAAACGGGTAAAAAAGGTCATCGCTTTTGTCAAGGACAACGGGGGACTGGAATACGCCGTTCAAAAAATGCTCGCATTTAAGGAGGAGGCTTTGGAGCTGCTGTCCATCTACCCAGCTTCCGAATACAAAAGTGCCTTGGAACTGATGGTCAACTATGTTGTCGATCGGAAGAAATAGGTAGTAAGACGACATCCTTCAAAAAAAACTATCTCTCAGGCAACTATTTGCTAATTCACGACGTCTTACCTTTAGAAGGCAATCAAAATCACCTTGAAAATTATATCTTTCTACAAAAACGAAAAGCAGCTGATAAAAAGATCGGCCTCCGGTGATCGGGAAGCGCAGCGACGCTTGTACGAGAAGTATTCCTCGAAAATGCTGGGGGTCTGTAGAAGATATATCAAAGATTTGCAGTTTGCCGAAGACGTAATGGTGACGGGTTTCGTAAAGGTATTTAAAAATTTGGATAGGTTTCGGCACGACGGGAGTTTCGAGGGGTGGATACGAAGGATAATGGTGCGGGAGAGTATATCCCATCTTCGAAAAAACCAATTCGTAGTGTTTGACGAAGTGTTTTTGGAAAAGGCACATCCGCAATCTGCGATGGATTCGTTCAGTTGGGACGTGGAACATATTCAATCCCTGATCGACGCCCTTCCGGATGGGTACCGGGCCGTCTTCGTGTCACACGCCCTAGAAGGCTACAAACATCATGAAATTGCCGAAATGCTCGATATTACGGAAAGTACCTCCAAGTCTCAGCTGTTCAAGGCGAGACGGGTATTGCAGGAACGGTTAAGGCAACAAAATATAGTAGGATATGGGACGGAATAAATTTGAAAAAGAGCTAAAGGAACGCTTACAAAAGCAAGAGATAGAACCTTCCGAAGGGGCTTGGGGCAGGATTTCGAAGCAATTGGAAGATTATGAAGCGCCGAAACCTGCCTGGTCGGCAAGCAGGCCCAATCGCTTTCAATGGTATGGTATTGCTGCCGGATTGGGGGCTATCCTATTCGTGTCGGTGCTGTATTTCACTAAGATGGAACCATCCATCGAACCGGAAAGCGAAATAACTAATGTGAAAGAGTCCATTCCATTAATTACGACAACGAAGATGAACGAAGAGGAAAATCTCACGGAGAACGATGCCATCGTCGATAGTAAGCCTCGGGAAGAAATAAGTATCGAAAAACCTCGACAGCATCAGGATAGATGGGTAACGGATGCTGGGATCCATTCGAAAAACGAGGAAAGTAAAGTTGAAAAATTACCTGTTCCTTTAAGTACATCCGACGAAATCATCCATGAGAAAATAGCCCAGATCATCGCCCAGGTCGAGAGGTTGGAAAAGAAAAATGCCAGCGTGACCGATGCCGAAATAGATTCTCTCTTGCGTGGTGCACAGCAAGAAATATTGGAAGATAAAATCTTCCGGAAAGACCGATCCGTCGATGCGATGGCGCTCTTGGCCGATGTAGAGGATGAACTGGACCGATCCTTTCGAGATCAGATCTTTGATGCTCTCAAGGATGGTTTTGTAAAAGTCCGTACGGCCGTAGCCGACCGCAACAAGTAATTCCCAATAAATTAAAAAAACCGAATTTCCCGTCCGCAATCCGCGGAGCGGCAGGGAGGGGTTTATTCATCAATCAGTCATTTATTTATCTATTACACATCAATCATTCATTCATCAAGTCTAACCTAAACACCCCCCTCAAGGGGGCGGGGAGGGCGACTATCAAAAATCAAAAAGTCATGAAAACTCGTATTATGTATTCCGTATTGCTTTTGCTTTCTTTACTGTCGCAACAAGTTTTGGCACAGGGCGAAGAGAACATACCATACAAAGTGGAACAATTGGAGAAAAAAAAGGAAACTGTAGCCTTGGTCGAGCGCGAAGCCCTGAAAAATGAAGTGGAAATTATCAACCAACGTCTTGATCGGGGCGAAATCTCGAAGGAACAAGCACAGCAACTCAAAAAAGAGGCCGCTGAAAGAAGGGCCAAGAACATCGAGAACAAAGTGGCCATATTGAAAAATTCCATTGAGTTGTTGAAACGTGAGGGAGCGGTGGATCTGAATGCGGAAACCGACCATATAGAAATCGGGTTAGGATTTGGCGAAAGCGATGGCGAGGTGCTGTTTGGTATAAAATACAAGCCGGGAAACCAGAAAAAAGTAATCTATGACCGACGTACCTACGGCGACCCCGTTATGGCCTTTGGTCTAAACAATGCCATCATCGACGGTCAGTCCCTGAACGACTCCCCCTATAAGATCGGGGGCAGCCGGTTTTTTGAATTAGGATGGGCATGGAGGACCAGGGTGTTTAAGAACTCCAATGCTTTACGTCTTCACTATGGGGCATCGTTTCAGTTCAACGGATTGAAACCGATCGACAATCAATATTTTGCACTCCATAACGGTCAAGCCGAACTTGAAAAATATGACTTCGATCTTGAGAAATCGAAGTTTCGAATGGACAATCTGGTTTTCCCCGTACATTTGGAATTCGGGCCATCAAAATTCATTAAGAACGATGATAGTATCCGGTATTCCATCGACCAACAATTTCGTTTTGGTATCGGGGGATATGGCGGATTTAACCTGGGCTCCCGCCAAAAATTGAAATATGAAATCGATGGGGATAAAGTCAAGGAAAAACGGAAACAGGATTATAATGTCGGAAATGTAGTGTATGGACTTAGTGGTTATATCGGGTTTGACAGTGTTCAACTGTATGCCAAGTACGATCTTAATCCTATATTTCAAAACGCCGCTATCGAGCAGCACAATATCTCATTGGGAGTAAGGTTCGATCTCGATTAGTCTAGTAGAGCATTAATGGGAATCGAGTGCCCTTTGCATCGGCTCGTTAAACTCCTCCTGATAGTAAACCCGTTTGCAATGCGAGCATTCCGCGACCGTGTTCGAGGATATCCTGAAAAGTTTGATCCAAAACAGATGAAACCAGCTACTGGTCTTGGATAGGGTCAGCGTACCCACTTGTTCACAAAAAGGACAGGCGACGCCGTCTAGCGGAACGATGTGGGTTTTGCCGGGGCGGGTGCCGAAGAAAAGGATCATGGGAAGTAATTTGAAATAAGCGCATTACTAAATTAATAAATAGAAGTAAGATGTAAGGCCGAACATCAGTTCAAAGTCGATGTTAAATATACGCTAAACGGCAGATAAACTTTTAGTGGTCTCAGAGGATGACTTAACTTTCATTAAAATAATTTTGATGAAAGAAGTACTGTATTTATTGATATGTACCGGACTTGTTGTCGGTTGCAAGAATGAGAAAAGTGTTTCGGAGCATACCAAGGATGACCTAGCCGACAATGGGCTTACAACGGTCCAGACCGCTATAGGCCCCTTAGAACTGGTGTCCCCCTTTTCTTCGGAATCCGTGACCAAGAATAGCGAGGTAATCGGATGGCCCGAAAACAAAGCCCCGATCGCGCCGGATGGTTTTACCGTTACCCGGTTTGCTGACGGACTTGAACATCCAAGGTGGACGTACGTAGCGCCCAACAACGATATTTTTGTTGCCGAAGCAAATACCCAAAATAGCGCTAATCGAATTACCTTGCTACGGGATACTGATAGCGATGGGAAAATCGATGAACGAAACATTTTCTTGGAAGGCCTGAACCAAAATTTCGGTATGCTGGTTTTGGATGGTTATTTCTACGTAGCCAATACCGATGGCCTATACCGATATCCCTATAAAGAAGGACAGGATAAGTTGGAAGGTGAAGGTGAAAAAATTGTCGAACTCTCGGCCAGTGGATACAACAACCATTGGACGCGGAATATCATCACCAACAAAGACCGCAATAAAATCTATATTTCGGTCGGATCCTCCAGCAACGTGGGCGACCAGGGCATGGAAGAAGAAAAGCGTCGTGCCAATATTCTGGAGGTGAACCCCGATGGCAGTGGGGAAATTATCTATGCGGCCGGACTCAGAAATCCGGTGGGAATGGACTGGAATCCCACGACAGGGGACCTTTGGACGGCCGTTAACGAACGTGATAAGTTGGGCAACAACTTGGTGCCCGATTATATTACGAGCGTCAAAAAAGGAGGCTGGTACGGTTGGCCCTATTCCTATTACGGTGACATCAACGACCCCCGATGGGAAGACGATCCGCACCAAGAGCTGGTTGACAAGGCCATCGTACCCGATGTTCCGGTCGGCAGCCATACGGCTTCCTTGGGGCTAGCTTTTTATACAGCCGATCAATTTCCGGCTAAATTTAGGAACGGAGCCTTCGTTGGCCAGCACGGTTCTTGGAACCGGGCGGAGTTCGCGGGTTATAAAGTGATTTTTGTTCCCTTTGACGGTGGAAAGCCGCAACAACCGGAAGATTTTCTGACGGGCTTTATTGCCGATGGCAAAGCTGATGAGGTGTATGGCCGGCCGGTAGGGATTGCCGTAGCTCCCGATGGTTCGCTTTTGGTAAACGATGATGACAGCGGTATAATTTGGAGGGTAGCCGCCATGTAATCTTCGGTTTGTTTTCCGCATGCCTTAAAGTAATAATAGTGTCTTATCTTTAGACACTATTTTCAGTTTTGAACAAGTTCTTTTGATTGCAAAAACTACCATAGACCTAGTGTACGAAACCGCCCGATTAGAGGAGGTCATCGGTGATTTTGTTCAGTTGAAGAAATCGGGCGCCAACTTTAAGGGGCTGAGTCCTTTTACCGACGAGCGCACCCCGAGTTTTATGGTCTCCCCCGTTAAGCAGATTTGGAAGGATTTCAGTAGTGGCAAGGGCGGTAACGTCATCGCGTTTTTGATGGAGCACGAACATTTTTCTTACCCCGAGGCCATAAAATACCTAGCCAAAAAATACAATATTGAGGTCGAGGAGACCGAGCGTACCGAAGAGCAAAAACAGGAAGCTAACGAACGCGAGAGCATGTACCTGGTATCGGAATTCGCTCAAAAGCATTTTGCCGAAATGCTTTGGCATACCGAACTGGGCAAGGCCATCGGACTTAGTTACTTTAAGGAACGGGGTTTTACCGAAGAAACCATCAAGCATTTCGGACTGGGTTATTGTCTCGATCAATGGGACGGTTTCACTAAAGCCGCTTTGGATAAAGGCTATAAACTGGACTATCTTGATAAAACGGGACTGACCATTGTCAAAGAAGATTCCGAAAATCCCAACAATCCCAGAAAATTCGACCGGTTCAAAGGTCGGGTGATGTTTCCTATTCATTCCATGAGCGGACGGGTTTTGGGTTTTGGGGGCCGCATTCTTAAAAACGATAAAAAAGCCGCTAAATATCTGAATTCCCCCGAAAGTGAGATCTATCACAAGAGTAAGGTGCTATATGGCATTTTTTTTGCCAAACAGGCCATTCCCAAAGAGGATAACTGCTATCTCGTAGAGGGTTATACCGATGTCATCCAGTTCTATCAGCGGGGTATCGAAAACGTAGTCTCCTCTAGCGGTACGGCCCTGACCCCCGATCAGATTCGGCTTATCAACCGTCTCACCAAAAACATTACGGTCTTGTTCGATGGTGATGCAGCAGGCCTACGCGCGTCGGTCCGAGGTATCGACCTGATTCTGGAGCAGGGCATGAATGTGAAAGTATGTACTTTTCCGGAAGGGGAAGACCCCGACAGTTTTGCCAAGAACAACGAACTGGAAGCCGTAGAAACCTATCTTAAGGAAAACGCTACCGATTTTATACAGTTCAAGGCCAATCTTTTGGCCCGTGAAGCTGCCAGCGACCCCATAAAACGGGCGGAAACGGTCCGCGATATTGTCAACAGTATCGCCAAGATTCCCGATCCCATCAAACGTGAAATCTATATTCAGGAATGTTCCCAGATCATGAAGGTATCCGAGGGTGTACTTTTCAGTACCTTGGCACAGATCAACAAAAAGGATCAGACCGATACCGCCAAAAGGGCCCACCAGGAACAGAAAGCCTTTGAGGTAGTCAAGAACGAGACGGCGATCGAAAAAGTGGACGTGCAGTATGAACTTGAACGTAAAATTATAGAAATGTTGCTACTCTATGGCAACGAACAGCAGCAATTTGAAGACTTGGTTTTGAAGGAAAATGAATCTGGAGACCTAATTTTAGAACCTTTATCTTTGGAAGCCAAGGTATATGAAAAAATTTATTTGGATCTTCAAGAGGATGAAATCGAATTGGCCAATGAACATTTTAGGGACATCTATTACAAGCTGATCGAATCGCTCAACGAGAGTGATGATTTTTCCATTAAGGGTTTTTTATCGGATCTCGATCAGGAAATGGTTTCGGAAATCTCGTCGATTCTCATGGAGGAGGAAAAATATGTATTGCACAACTGGGAACGTAAGGATATCTTTCCGAAGGAAAAAGAAGCGGGCGTGGCACAACTGGTCAGCGAGACCATTTTAACCTTACGTTGTTTTTTGATTAAAAAGCGGATGGAGACCTTACAAAACGACACGCAGGAAAGCAGCGAAGACCATCGTGAGACACTGGAAGAAATCATGAACTACTTGAACCTTAACAAACTGTTGAACAAGAAATTGAATAGGGTCCTCTCATGAAGGATATTCTTTTCTGCAATTTCTATAAACTTCTCAATCCATTGGTCTGCCTTGCCTAAAGCTGTTTTATAGATTGGTGGGAAATAAAAAACCCCAACGTTATTATTGGGGTTTTTTTATTGAAAAAGTACCGGTTCTCAATACAGTTCCAGGGCTTTTGCTTGCTGCAAAAGATCAACCATATTGTCAACGTTCAATTTTTTCATTAAGCGAGCCTTATACGTGCTGACCGTTTTTTCGTTGAGGTTCAGCCCGATGGCCACATCTTTATTTCGCTTTCCGCTTGCCAATAGTTTAAGGACTTCGACCTCGCGGGTGGAGAGTTTTCGGAAGAACCTTCTAGGTTTCTGAGTGCCTTCGTCGAAAGCCAATCGCTGGGCAAGTTCGTTGGTGATGAACATATTGCCTTCGCTCACTTTTTTGACGGCCGAAAGAATGTAGTCGATATCCGATGCTTTTGAGAGATAACCGAAAGCCCCCGCCCTGATGGTACTCAAAGCGTAAACATCTTCCGATTGCCCACTGTACATTAACACCTTGACCTCTGGATATTCTTTTTTGATTTTTCGTAAGGTAGCGATACCATTGATTTCGGGAATGTCCATTTCCAACATCACTACGTCGGGAGTGCTGTTTTCCAGTTTTTCAAAAAGTTCGGAAGTGGTTCCTACGGCGCCTACCACTTCAAAGCCTTTGGCATCTTCCAGAACTTTGGTAACACCCATTTGGATGATGGGGTGGTTGTCGGCAATTAATACTTTAATCATTTTTGATAGTTTTATCTAGATAAAAAACCGAAGGTAGCTCGTCCAAAAATACTGACACGCAATGTAGGGTTTTAAAATCTAATTCGTTTAGCAAATGTGCTTTTTTTTTCATAAATACCAGTACTTTTGTTATTTTATTCGATTATATTCCATCCTTTTACGTCCAATTACGACTTTAGCACATGAGGAATCTCGCAAACCGGTATGGGAATCATCTTATGCCGATTGGCGGAATTAAATTTTTTATAGATACGAAATACTTCTTTTTCCCTTCCTGAAAAATCGGCTTCGTTCTTTCCTTTCCTTTTCATTTTCATGGCCCATTGCAGTTCTGGGTAAGAGGCTCCGATCTGGTCCTCATCCGTTCTATCGTCGCCCCAAAGTCCGTCCGTAGGCGCGGCTTTAATTATTTCGTCATTAATTTTAAGGAATTTTGCTATCTCATACACTTCCGTTTTCAACAGATCGGCAATCGGGCTGAGATCAACTCCACCATCTCCGTACTTCGTATAAAAGCCTACTCCGAAATCCTCTACTTTGTTTCCCGTTCCGGCGACCAGATAGCTTTCGAGTGCCGCAAAATAATACAAGGTTGTCATACGCAAGCGTGCGCGGGTGTTTGCCAATGACATAAAGCGATCTTCTTCATTGGCCACGCTCGGGAGGGCGGAGATCATGCTATCAAATACCGGGGTAAGGTCGATCCCTTCCCGTTGAACGTTTTTATAGTTTTCCTGTAGCCATCCGATATGGTGAGAAGCCCTTGATACCTGAGATTCCGCCTGATGTATGGGCATTTCGAGAACCAGTAGGTCGAGGCCCGTTTTTGCGCAGAGGGTGGAAGCGACCGCGGAATCGATTCCGCCGGAAACACCGATGACGAACCCCTTCATGTTAGCCTTCTCAGCATAATCTTTTAACCAGCCTACAATATGTTGGGTTACCTTTTCTGTCTGCATAGGATGTTATTTTTTATAGATTGATTAAGAGACAGTTTGATTTCATTACTTCATGATTTCCTATTAATTTGAAACCCCTGGCTTCGTTGTAAAACACGCGAATATTTTGATTGGCACAAATTTTAAAACTTGACCAGAACCCCAAACTATAGCAAATCATTTTGCATTGATCTTAAACTTGCTCTAACTTTGTCGCCTAAAATAAGCCCTTGCCGCTGAATTCTGAAATGTATCGAAGATTACTTGATCAGGGAATCCTATTTTTTACCGTTTTATTGATTTTGATGATGATTTTTTCTTGTAATGACAAGGATAAGGTCGCCGAAGCCATCGACAAAATCAATGTGGATCTCAAGGTAGAACGGTTTGATAGGGAGTTTGCCGAAGCGGAACCTCGGGACATATCCATCCTAAAAAAGAAATACCCCTATCTCTTTCCCGCGCAATATGCGGATAGTGTGTGGGTAACCAAGTTGCAGGATAGCCTTCAAACGGAACTATTGGCGGAGGTGGGCAACCAATTTTCCGGTTTTTCAAAAGAGAAGCAGGATCTCAGCCTTCTTTTTAAACACATCCTATATTACTTTCCCGACTACAAAGTGCCCACAGTGGTCACGGTAACCTCCGATGTGGACTATAACAGCCGGGTTATACTGACCGATAGTCTGATATTGATTGCCTTGGACAACTATTTAGGGCAAGACCATCGGTTTTACCAGGGCCTATCAAATTACATTGCCGCGGAACTGGATGAGGAATATCTGGTAAGCGATGTGGCTGGTGCCTTTGCCAAGCAAGTCGTCCCGAAACCGCGTGA
Source organism: uncultured Flavobacteriaceae bacterium (assembly GCA_963764285.1). Lineage (GTDB taxonomy): Bacteria > Bacteroidota > Bacteroidia > Flavobacteriales > Flavobacteriaceae > Pricia. The sequence continues at coordinate 21,214 of CAVXSA010000022.1, read as the reverse complement.
GCGTACTTTCTTGGCCCAAATCATATATTACGGCAAAGAATTGTATCTAAAGGATAAACTTTTACCTTTTATATCGGATGCCCGAAAAATTAAATATTCCGAAGAACAGCTCTCGTGGGCAAAAACGAACGAAGAGCAGATTTGGCGCAACTTTATCGAACAGGAGCATTTGTACAGTACCGACAACAAGCTCGGTCAGCGATTTCTGGACCCGGCCCCTTTCTCCAAGTTCGGTCTTGAACTCGATAACGAATCCCCCGGACGGATCGGACGGTATGTGGGCTGGCAGATCGTAAGGGCGTTTATGGAAAAAAATGAGGTAAGCCTACATCGGATGCTCGGTCTTTCGGCAGAAGAAATCTTTAAAAAATCGAACTACAAACCTGAAAAATAAGATGGCAAAACTACACACTTCGGAAATAACAGTAAAGGTAGGGCTTGATGAAAACCGTGTTCCCGAAGAACTTACCTGGTCGGCCCAAGACGGCGGCATCGACAACGAAGAAGCTAAGGCCATACTGCTTTCGGTCTGGGACAGCAAGAACAAAGAATCCCTAAAAATCGATCTTTGGACCAAGGATATGCCCGTGGAAGAAATGAAAATTTTCTTTCATCAGACCTTGGTTTCTCTATCCGACACCTTTATGAAAGCCACCCAAGACGAGAAGATGACTGCTACAATGAAAGATTTCTGTGCCTATTTTGCGGAGAAGTTGCAGTTGGGCGACAATAAATAGATTCACCCGCACGAACCATCAACTATACAGTTCTTCATAATATTGCCTTGCCATTCTATGGCTTGAAAATTCAGGATGAACATCGTCCATGCCGTTAAAAACAATCTTTTGCCATTCGTTTGGGGCGTCATAGAAAATAGGAAGCACCTTTTTTGTCAGTATGGTGTAGAGGTGGTCGGTATCGAGGGCATCCTGCTCCGCCGTAGGAAGCATAGGGTCGATTTCCGGTAGTACAAAGCAGTTTTTACCGTCCTGTGCGAATTCAGGAATCCAACCGTCATTGGTGCTCAAGTTTACCGATCCGTTCATGGCTGCGGTCATACCGCTGGTGCCGGAGGCTTCCCGGGTTATCCTAGGGGTGTTGAGCCACACATCGGATCCCGTTTTCAGCTGTTTAGACAGTTCAATTTCGTACCCCGTAAGAACGGCCAGATTGGCTGTATTTTTGCTCGTGTGAACCAGCCGATTGAAAGTTTCTATCGCCCCATGGTCGGTAGGGTAGGGCTTACCCGCCCATATGATCTGTATGGGATATTCGGTGCTCGAAATAAGTTGCCGGAACCTTTCCATATCGTGCAACAGCAGATCGGCCCTTTTGTAGGCCGCGAACCTTCTGGCCCAGACCATAGTGGCCACTTGGGGGTCGAACAGTTTCCCTGTTTGGTCGAGCACTTCGTGGAATAGTTGTACTTTCAGCTCCACCTTTCTTTTCTGAAAAGCCTTGCCATTCTTTTTCTTCCAGGATTTCCTGATTTCAGGATCTTGCCAAAACCCATCGTTTTGGGCGTTGGTAATCGGGATGATTTCGGCGGTACCTTTGAAATCTTTCCACATCTCTTGAGAGACCTTGGCATGCAGCTTTGAAACCGCATTGGCCTTTTTGGAAAGCCTTAATGCCGAAACGGTATAATTCAAGAGGCCTCCATCGATGGTTTCTTTCCTAAGCTCCTTTTCGGAAAGCGTTTTTCCAAAAAATCCAAAGTGATTAAGTTGATGGCCGCCACGTTCTTCGTTTCCGGCCTTTTCGGGGGTATGTGTGGTAAAGACCATCTGGGACTTTTTGATGCCACGGTCGCGCAAATAATAGAAGGCGGGCAGCGCATGGCCCTCGTTGAGGTGATAGATATCGGCCCCGCCCAAGGCTTGGACTATCTTGGCCCCCCCGATGCCCAGAATAATGCTTTGGGCAATACGGGTGTCATCGTTGGCATCGTACAGACGGTCGGTAATGGTTCGGGATAGATAATCGTTACCCTCCACATCGGTAGTCAGAAAATAGATGGGCGCCGTTCCCGACACTTCCGGTTTCAGAACTTGGGCGCGAACTTGTACCGAAGAATTACCATTGATCTGTACCTCGACCTGCAATCCGGAATCTTCGAGGAAACTATAATTTTTCTCGATGGAATTGACCTGAAGGGTCTGGTCGTGGTTGCGGCCTTGGTCGTAGTAGCCATACTTCCATAACATACCGATACCCACGACATTTTGTTTCATGTCAAAAGCGGAGCGCATGTGCGAGCCTGCCAAAAACCCCAGTCCACCAGAATAGGTCTTGAGACCTTGATCTATGCCGAATTCCATACTGAAATAGGCGGTTTTTTTATTGAATTCCTGGGCTGGTTGGTAAGGATGGTACCATGTGCTATATTTGCTTTTCATTAATCGGATTTTTTGAATTTTTTTACAAAACCGCTAAATGTAAGCTGAATACCTGAATTTACCTAAACAGGGTTAAGAAAATCGAATTTTAATATCCTAAATAAATGTTTTGATAGGTTATGATTGACGGTCCATCATGGAATACTTCGTTCCGAACTAGTTTTAATTGATTTTTTTTTAGGAAGTACCGAATAATTGAATGCCATCCCCCCAAAATCAACGGATTTAGTCTTATCATCAATATATCAATCATCCGTTTTCCAAAAGCCAACTTGCAAACCTGCCACCCACTCAAAGTATTTGCCGGATTCCGATTGCTTTTTAATGTCTTCGGCCATCTCCGGGATGAGGAGAATGATTAGTGAAGCCGCGGACCTTGCCATTTATTGGTTAGGGAGTTTTACTCCCCACTTCCCACTTTCCTGCTCCTCAGAAGTAGCAGAAGTTTCTATTTCAATACAGTCTATTTAAAGGTTTTGTTTGAAGTAATCCGTATTTATATTCTCGATAAAATTTAACACCTCACCCCTTCCGATACCGTTGGAAGACGAGGTGAGGAAATATGGCGGGGCATCTTCCCAAACCTCGGACAACAGAGTTTCAATGTAGGCTGCCACATGCCGTTCTAGAGCTTTAGGTTTTAACTTGTCGGCCTTGGTGAAGATAATGGCAAACGGGATAGAGTGCTCGCCGAGCCACTCCATAAATGCCATATCGATTTTTTGGGGCTCATGGCGAATATCTACCAGTACGAAGGCACAGACCAATTGTTTGCGCTTTTCGAAATAGTCGGTGATATATTTTTGGAAGGTCTTTTTGTTTTTTTTGGAAACCCTGGCGTAGCCGTAACCGGGCAAATCCACCAAAAACCAATTTCCGTTGATCTTAAAATGATTGATCAACTGCGTTTTTCCCGGCCGTCCGGAGGTTTTGGCAAGACTTTTCCGTTCGGTCAACATATTGATCAAGGAGGATTTCCCTACATTTGATCTTCCGATAAACGCATATTCGGGCAGCGGTTCTTTCGGACATTTCGCCACGTCGGTGTTGCTGATGACGAAGTCGGCTGATTTTATCTGCATAGGATAAAAAAGTTCATGGACAATCTCATACTCAAAACCCTCGCTTTTCCAACCAAGCATCCAAAATAGCATTGAACTCCTTTGGATGCTCCATCATCGGGGCGTGGCCGCATTTATCAATCCAAAAAAGGTCGGAGTCGGGTAAGAGTTCGTGAAAAAGATCGGCTACATCGGGCGGGGTAACGTTGTCGTTCTTACCCCAGATAATGCAGGTAGGCGTGTGCATGTCGGGCAGGTCGTCGGCCATATTGTGGCGAATGGCACTTTTGGCAATGGCCAAGGTCTTTATAATCTTATTCCGGTCGTTTACCGTGGCAAAAACCTCATCAACGATTTCCTTGGTGGCGACCGCTGGGTCGTAAAAGACGTTTTCCGCTTTCTTCTTGATGAAATCATAATCCCCACGCCTAGGATATCCATCGCCCATGGCACTTTCGTAGAGTCCGGAGCTTCCGGTTATTACAAGGGCTTTTACCATAGTGGGATATAACTTGGTGTGAAGCAACCCGATATGACCCCCCAGCGAATTCCCGAGAAGAATCACGTCCTCTAAGCCTTTGAACTCAATAAAACCTTCTAAAAACTTGGCGAACTGTTTAACGTTGGTCTTGAGCATCGGCATCCCGTAGATGGGCAGCTCGGGTATCAAAACCTTGTATCCCTTTTTCGGAAAATGGTCCGTAACCCCTTGAAAGTTGCTGAGCCCCCCCATGAGACCGTGCAAAATAATAATCGGATTGCCTTCCCCGGTTTCAATATACCGGTATTTTCCGTCCTTGATAATTTTGTTCTCCATGCCAATGGCTTCATATCGTTGCGCCAAATATACTCACGCAGCTTAGAAATTCGAGCTTTTGTCTCCTTCTTTTTTCATTTCTCCTCACAAAATTCCACCTCCAAACTCCACAATTTATCAACAAAGTGGTAATTTGTGGTAAAATGTGGTAATAAAATGCTTAGTTTTGAGTTATAGTACTGTAAAAGCTGATTTTTAGGTGATAAACTTCATTGGGACATACGATTGTAAGGCCGATGCCAAAGGTAGGATAATGATTCCAGTTGCCCTAAAAAACCAAATGGCCCCGATGGTTAACGCAGGTTTTGTTATCAAAAGATCGGTTTTTCAGCCTTGTTTGGAGCTGTATCCGATGGAGGAGTGGAACGAATTGATGGCGAAGGTGAACAAGAAGAACAAGTTTAAGAAAAAGAACAACGACTTTATTCGCCGGTTTTCCGCTGGTGTAAAAGAGGTAGAAATCGATGCGACCGGTAGGTTGTTGATTCCCAAAAACCTAGTCGATTTCGCCAACATTAAAAAAGAGGTCGTCCTTAGTTCGGCCATCAATATTATTGAGTTGTGGGACAAGGACAGCTATGAAAAGGTATTGGAAGATACCACCGAAGATTTTGCCGCTTTGGCGGAAGAAGTAATGGGTGAGGACGGAGACGATGGGACAGATATATCATAATCCGGTCTTGTTGAGGGAGTCCGTTGACGGCCTCGATATTAAAGAGGATGGGGTTTATGTGGATGTCACTTTTGGTGGCGGTGGACATTCCCACGAAATTTTGAAAAGGCTGGGAAGTAAGGGCCAATTGTTCGCCTTTGATCAAGATGAGGATGCCCTGAAAAACGCGATCGATGACGAACGGTTTACGCTGATCAACGAGAATTTCAGGTTTCTCACTCAGTTTTTAAAGTTCTATGGCATACGGAAGGTGGATGGCATTTTGGCCGATCTGGGCGTTTCGTCGCACCAATTCGATACCGCCGAACGCGGATTTTCAACCCGCTTCGAAGCTGATCTCGATATGCGTATGAGCCAACGCCATTTACAATCCGCCTATGACGTGGTCAACAGCTATGATTACGATGAGCTTAGAAAGGTGCTTTTTGAATACGGCGATTTGCGAAATGCGAATGCCATGGCAAAGGTGATTGTGGAGCGTCGGGAGCCATCGCCAATTAAGACCACGGAAAGCTTAAAAGCGATATTGCAATCTTTTTTGCCCAAGGGAAAAGAACATAAAATCCTGGCACAGGTCTATCAAGCCATCCGTATCGAGGTAAACCAAGAGATGGCGGTAATCAGGGAGTTTCTGTTGCAGACGCCGCCTATGTTGGAAAAGGGAGGAAGGATAAGCATTATAAGCTATCATTCCTTGGAAGATCGATTGGTCAAGCGCTTTATCCGAGCCGGCCGGTTCCAAGGCGAACCGGAAAAGGATTTTTATGGGAATATCGACGTTCCCTTTAAGAAAGTAGGCCGATTGATAGTGCCTTCTAAAGAAGAAATTGCTCAAAACAATAGGGCCCGCAGTGCAAAATTGCGGATTGCGGAAAGGCTTTGAGAATGTCCCCAACTCTTGAATCCCGGCCCCGTACCTAAACTAAGGGATTCCTGACGAAGTTTATCCTGAGCGGTGGCGAATGGCAAGAATGACAAGAATGACAAGAAAGTAACCAATGAAAACCGGACTACTGAACATATTGAAAGGTAAATTCCTGATCAGCGGCGATGCGCCGAAAAACTGGCTGTTTATCATATTCACCTCGTTTTTGGCCACTATCATGATCGGAAGTTCGCACAGTGCGGATAAAAAAGTGCATGAAATCACGGCTTTGAACGAAGAAGTTAAGGAACTCAGAAGTGAGTTTGTCGATGTGCGATCAGATATGCAGCAATTGAAACTGGAATCGACAATTCGGCATATCGTAGAGAAAAAGGGACTTTATCCCTCGGAGGAGCCGCCCAAACAGATTAAAATAATATCCCAGATCAAAAAATAATGCCGGTAAACGAAAAAAAAATAATGACCCGTTTGTACATCGTTTCGGCATGTATGTTCCTCTTTTCCGTTGCCGTACTGTTCAAATTGGTGAACATTCAGGTGGTCCAGGGCGACAAGTACCGTGATCTTGCCATGAAACGTACCGAAAAAATGTTCACGATCGCCCCGAATCGAGGTAATCTGTATTCCGACGACGGTAGTCTTTTGGCTACTTCGGTCTCCCGATATACCATCCGATTTGATGCGGTAACGGTCAGCGACGCCGATTTCAGGGAAAACATCGTGCCCTTATCCAATGCGCTTGCCGAAATGTTGGGCAGCTCCTCATCCCATTATCAGCAATTGTTGCGCAAGGCGAAAGCCAACAAGAACCGCTATACATTGATCGCCCGAAATCTGGATTATTCGGAATATATGGCGGCCAAGGATTTTCCTCTCTTTAAAAAAGGGCCCTACAAAGGCGGACTCATCATTGAACAAAAGACGGTACGCGAACATCCCTTGGGAAAAATCGCGGAACGCAGCGTAGGCTACGAGAACGTCGATGAAAACGGCTATTATTCCGGAGTGGGACTGGAAAGGGCTTTCGGCCCCTATTTAAGGGGTGTAGAAGGAAAAAGACTAAAACAAAAGATTGCCAATGGCCAATGGAAGCCTATAGGATGGGATAATGTTGTAGAACCCAAGGACGGATACGATCTGGTATCCACTATCGATATCAATATACAGGATATCGCCCACCACGCCCTATTGGGTCAGTTGGAGAAGTACAAGGCCGACCACGGCTGTGTGATCGTGATGGAGACGGAGACCGGCGAGGTAAAGGCCATCGCCAATTTGGGGCGTACGAAAGACGGAAAATATTACGAACGCTTGAACTATGCCATCGGCGAATCCCACGAGCCCGGTTCTACTTTTAAGTTGATGTCCCTAGTGGCCGCCCTCGAGGATAAGGTTATCGATACCAGCACGGTCATCGATACCGAAAACGGCCGTTGGCGCATCTACGACCGTACGGTAAGGGATTCCAAATGGGGCGGATACGGTAAGATATCCGTAGCCAGGGCCTTTGAAGTATCCTCCAACACCGCCTTTGCGAAGATGATCCATAATAACTATAAGGACGACCCCTCCAAATTCGTCAACCGCCTGATGAAAATGAACGTAAACCGCCAATTAAATCTGCCCATAAAAGGAGAAGGTAAACCCGTGCTCCGCTCTCCCGGCGACAAGGGCTGGTCGGGCATTTCGTTGGCCTGGATGTCCCATGGATACGAGGTATCTATGACTCCGCTTCAGGTGCTGACCTTTTATAATGCCATTGCCAATGACGGCGAAATGCTAAAACCAAGGCTGATCAAGGAGGTCAGGGAGTGGGATCGCAGCATAGAAAAATTCGAGAAAGAGGTCATTAGTCCCTCTATCTGTTCCAAAGAAACCGCTGCCCAGGCGCAGGATTTGCTTAAAAAGGTGGTCGAAGACGAGCATGGTACGGGCCATAGGCTTTATTCCCCCAATTTCTCCATGGCGGGCAAAACCGGCACGGCCCAAAAGAACTACGCATCGCAGGATCCTGACAAGCTTAAGTACATTTCGACCTTCGCGGGCTATTTTCCCGCCGAGAATCCCAAATATTCCTGTATTGTGGTCATTCATGAGCCCGATAAAAGCGTAGGGTATTACGGTGCCGATGTATCCGGCCCCATCTTTAAGTCCATCGCACAAAAGATATATGCTACATCCCCCTTGAGCGATGAGATCGATATGGAAAAGGTGGAGGACGAGGAGGCGGAGAAATCCTACCAAAAATACTATGCAGAGGCCCAGAAGAAATATAACAAGGTACCCAACGTAAAAGGTATGAGCGGTATGGATGCCATTTCCATCCTTGAAAATTTAGGACTTGAAGTAGAGGTAAAGGGCAATGGTAAGGTAAAAAAGCAATCTATTTCTGAGGGAGCGGACATTATCAAAACACAAAAAATAACACTGGAACTATCGTGAAACTGTTGAAGGACATATTGTATGGCGCAGGCCTATCCAAAGTAAACGGTTCCACCGATATTTTGGTGAATGCCGTCTGTTTCGATTCCCGAAAAGTGGGGATGGACGATGTGTTCGTTGCCATTAAAGGCAGCTTGACCGATGGCCATCTCTATATCGAAAAAGCCATCGATGCCGGTGCAAAAGCGATTGTCTGTGAAGCACTTCCGAAGCAAATCGTAAATGGCGTTACCTATGTTGAGGTAATGGACGGCAATACCGCCTTGGCCGTTATGGCATCCAATTACTATGATAATCCTTCCAAAAATTTACAATTGGTGGGCGTCACTGGAACCAACGGAAAAACGACCATCAGTAGCCTGTTGTACCAATTGTTCAAAAATGCGGGATATAAAGTGGGATTGTTGTCCACCATAAAAATTATGGTTGACAACACCGAGCACAAAACAAGCCATACCACCCCCGATGCGCTGACCATCAATGAGCATCTATCCCTTATGAACGAGGCCGGGGTCGAATTCTGTTTTATGGAAGTCAGCTCTCATGGCATCCATCAAAAGCGTACCAAGGGATTGGTTTTCGCGGGGGCGATTTTCACCAACCTTTCCCACGACCATCTCGACTATCACAAAACCTTCGCGGATTACCGCAATACCAAAAAGATACTGTTCGACGAGCTACCCCAAAAGGCTTTTGCCCTGACCAATAGCGACGATAAGAACGGGGCGGTTATGGTACAGAATACCAGGGCCCGAAAATATACCTATGCGCTAAGGACCTACGCCGATTATCGCGGTCAAGTGCTCGAAAATCAGTTCAGCGGCCAACTGTTGAAAATAAACGACCATGAACTGTGGTCCAGATTAATCGGCCATTTCAATGCTTACAACCTGTTGGCTATTTATGCGACCGCGGATCTATTGGGGCTGGAGCAATTGGAAACACTTCGTCTTTTGAGCGAACTCGAGACGGTTGCCGGGCGTTTTCAATATTTTATATCAAAGAAAAAAATTACTGCCATCGTCGATTATGCCCACACCCCGGATGCGCTCAAAAATGTGCTGGAAACCATTGGTACGTTGCGGACCGGCAATGAAAAGGTTATTACCGTTGTAGGATGTGGCGGCGATAGAGACACGGCCAAACGACCCATTATGGGCCATATTGCCTCCGAGATGAGCAATAAGGCAATTTTCACCTCCGACAATCCGCGAACGGAATCCCCCGAAGCAATCATTGAGGCCATGGAAGCCGGTGTAGAGCCGCAGAACGTCAAGAAAATCCTGTCCATTGAAAATCGAAAGCAGGCCATCAAGACCGCTTGCCAAATGGCCGCTGCCAATGACATCATTTTGGTAGCCGGCAAGGGCCACGAGACCTATCAGGAGACCCATGGTAAGCGAACTGATTTTGATGATTTTGAAATAGTGAAGGAACTATTGAAGAGTTTGAATAAATGAAAGGTAGCAGTAAGCAGTTGGTGGTTAGCGGTAAAATAAAGGCTTAACTAGATGAAGATTAAAATTATCCGGATTTAAAAATAATTTAGGGCATAAAAGTATAAAAGCATACATGCCTATAAGCACAAACTTGAACTTGAAACACCAAGCACCATACACCGAGCAATAAACCCAAGAGATGCTATACTATCTTTTTGAATATTTGGAAAATGAATACCAGCTGCCAGGGGCGGGGCTGTTTCAGTTCACCACCTTCCGTGCGGCCATGGCCATTCTGCTTTCCCTGCTGATCGCTACGGCCTATGGTAAACGCATCATCGTTTTTTTGCAAAAGAAACAGATTGGCGAAAGCATCCGGGACCTCGGGCTTGAAGGCCAAAAACAAAAAGCGGGGACCCCGACCATGGGCGGACTCATTATTATCATGGCCACTTTGATTCCCGTACTGCTTTTCGCAAGATGGGTGGATAATGTATATATCATCTTGTTGATAATTACCACCATATGGATGGGTCTTATCGGTTTTGCGGACGATTACATCAAAGTATTCAAGAAAAACAAACGAGGCCTCAAAGGCAGGTTCAAAATTACGGGGCAGATTGTATTGGGCCTTGCGGTGGGGGCCACCCTATATTTTCATCCAGAGGTTACCATGAAAGAGGAAGGCACCACCGTCATTACACAAGACTATAAGGTAGAAGACGTAGATGGGCCCGAAATAAAATCAACGCGTACTACCATCCCTTTTGTAAAGAACAACGAGCTTGATTATGCCGACTTTATCGGTTGGGCCGGTGAAAGCGCCAAAAATTACGCCTGGTTGATCTTTATACCTATCGTGATCCTGATCGTAACGGCGGTTTCGAACGGAACCAACCTGACCGATGGTATCGATGGACTCGCAGCCGGTACCTCGGCAATTGTGGTTTTCACTCTCGGCATTTTCGCATGGGTTTCGGGCAATGTCATCTTTTCTGACTACCTGGACATCATGTTCATTCCGAATTCCGGTGAATTGGTAGTATTCATTACGGCTTTTGTAGGGGCCCTTGTGGGATTTCTTTGGTACAATGCCTTCCCGGCGCAGGTTTTTATGGGCGATACGGGGAGTTTGACTATTGGCGGAATCATCGCCGTTATCGCCATTATTATTCGCAAAGAATTATTGATTCCCGTGTTATGCGGCATTTTTTTCGCCGAGTCGCTTTCGGTCATGCTGCAAGTAGGCTATTTCAAATATACCCGAAGAAAATTCGGCGAGGGCAAACGCATTTTTCTCATGTCGCCCCTGCACCATCATTATCAGGTAAAAGGCTATCACGAAAGCAAGATCGTCACCCGGTTTTGGATCGTGGGGATATTGTTGGCGATTATCACCATCGTGACCTTGAAGGTCAGATAAAGAGCAATAGTACGTGAAAAGCAAAAGAGAAAAAACGGAAGTGAAGGGGGATGGGGCCAGGTTGGTCATCTTGGGCGCGGGCGAAAGCGGGGTCGGTACGGCCATTTTAGGGAAGAAAAAAGGATATGATGTTTTCGTATCCGATAAGGGAAAAATAAAACAGAAGTACCAAGACGTTCTTGAACATTTTGATTTGAAATGGGAAGCCGAAGGGCACACGGAAGCGAAAATCCTGAACGCCGACGTGGTGATGAAGAGTCCCGGTATACCCGATTCCGCGCCACTGGTAAAGTCGTTGCGCGAAAAGGGAATCCCCATAATTTCCGAAATCGAGTTCGCATCCCGCTATACCGATGCCACAATCATCGGAATTACCGGGAGCAATGGCAAGACCACCACCACGATGCTCACCCACCACCTTTTGAAGGCTGGGGGCCTGAACGTCGGAATGGCCGGTAACATCGGAGAGAGTTTCGCCAAGATGGTGGCCGAAAAGAACCATGATTTCTATGTATTGGAAATCAGTAGCTTCCAATTGGACGGCATAACGGATTTTAGGCCGCATATCGGCATCCTGACCAACATCACCCCGGACCATCTGGATCGCTACGATCATAAATTCGAGAACTATATCGCCTCGAAATTCCGTATCGCTGAAAACCAGACCGAAGCCGATTTTTTCATTTACGATGCCGACGATGAGGTGATCGTAGAATGGCTGGAGGCACACCCGATCAAATCGAGATTGCTCCCTTTTTCCCTCGAGCGCGAACTGGGGGAAGGTGCTTTTTTAAAGAATAACAGAATATATATACAAACCACTAATGAGACACTAGAAATGACAACAGAAACATTGACACTAGAAGGAAAACACAATCTAAAGAACACCATGGCGGGCATGACCGCTGCCCAATTGGTGGGTATCCGAAAAAAGGCCCTTTGGGAAAGCATAGCCAGTTTTGAGGGAGCTCCCCATCGTTTGGAAAAGGTATTGAAAATACACCATGTACAATATATTAATGATTCGAAGGCGACCAATGTCAACTCTGTATTTTATGCCCTTGACAGCGTTAAGACACCGGTAGTGTGGATCGTGGGCGGCCAGGATAAGGGCAACGATTACAAACCTTTAATGCGCTTGGTGCGCGAAAAGGTAAAAGCGATCATCTGTTTGGGCATGGACAACGAAAAGATAAAGGACGTCTTTGGCAACGTGGTCGATCTCTTGGTCGAGACCTACGCCATGTCCGAGGCCGTAAAAGTGGCCTACAAGATTGCCGAACGCGGTGATACGGTATTATTGTCACCCGCATGCGCGAGTTTCGATCTTTTCGAAAATTACGAAGATCGCGGGAATCAGTTTAAAGAGGCGATTAAGAATTTATGAACGGTTTCCTCCAAAATATCAAAGGAGATAAAGCACTTTGGGCCGTGGTGGCCTTGTTGGGCCTATTCTCATTTTTGCCCGTGTACAGCGCCAGCAGCAATCTGGTGTACGTGGTGGGCAACGGCACCACCTTCGGATATTTGGTAAAACACGCCCTGCTTTTGATTCTTGGTTTTGGAATTATCTATGGGGTACACCGCATTCCATGGCATTTTTTTAAGGGGCTCTCCATCATCGCCATGCCGATAGTCCTCGTGCTCTTGGTATTTACCTTGGCGCAGGGTACCACCATTGATGGGGCGAACGCCAGCCGTTGGATCAGCGTGCCGCTGGTCGGGATCTCGTTCCAGACATCCAACTTGGCCGCTGTGGTGCTGATGATCTATGTGGCGCGCTATTTGACCAAGATCAAGGACAAGACCGTCACGTTCAAGGAAAGTATTTTACCGCTTTGGCTTCCCGTTTTTTTGGTCATCGCCCTGATATTGCCGGCCAACTTTTCGACGGCGGGAATCATTTTTTCCATGGTCCTGCTACTTTGTTTTTTAGGGGGATATCCCATGAAATATTTATTGGGCATGGTAGGATCGGGACTCCTATGTTTGACCTTGTTCGTTGTGTCGGCCAAGGCTTTTCCGGGATTGTTCCCCAATCGGGTCGATACGTGGACCAGCCGGGTCGAAAGTTTCACGGATGGTAGGGATACCGAAGCGGATTACCAGATCGAAAGGGCGAAGATCGCTATCGCTACGGGCGGTGTCATGGGAAAAGGAGCTGGTAAAAGTGTACAGAAGAACTTTTTGCCCCAGAGCTCCTCCGATTTTATCTATGCGATCATTGTGGAGGAATATGGCCTCGTAGGAGGTTTTGCATTGATGTTTTTCTATCTGTTACTGCTGTTCCGTATTGTGGTGGTGGCCAATGGAAGCAACTCCATTTTTGGCAAATTGGTCGTATTGGGGGTCGGACTGCCCCTCGTTTTTCAGGCCCTGTTGAACATGGCCGTAGCGGTGGAGCTGTTTCCGGTAACCGGGCAAACCTTGCCTTTGATCAGTAGTGGAGGAACCAGCAGTTGGATGACCTGTTTGGCCATCGGCATCATTCTCAGTGTGAGTGTAAAACCGGAAGAACGCCAAGCCATGAAGAAACCTAAGATAGATGAAAACAATCCTTTAGAAGTATTGAGTGGGCAATTATAGATTCATACTATCCGGTGGCGGAACGGGCGGCCATATTTACCCGGCCATCGCCATCGCCGACGAATTAAAAAGAAGGCATCCCGATGCGGAATTTTTGTTCGTAGGGGCCGAGAATCGGATGGAGATGGAAAAAGTGCCCCATGCGGGATACGATATAGAAGGATTATGGATAACGGGCTTACAACGGAAACTGAGCCTACAAAACTTGATGTTTCCCTTTAAATTGATGAGTAGTTTGCTAAAAGCTAGAAGGATAATAAAAAGGTTCAGACCGGATGCCGTTATCGGTACCGGCGGTTTTGCCAGTGGGCCGACCTTGTGGGTCGCATCGGGCAAGGGCATTCCCTGTGTGCTTCAGGAACAGAATTCCTATGCCGGAATCACCAATAAACTGCTCAAGAACAAGGTCGCCAAGATTTGCGTGGCCTATGATAAAATGGACCAATTTTTTCCTGCGGATAAGATTGTCAAAACCGGAAACCCGGTCCGTGGGGATTTGGTAGAAAATGCTAAGGATAAGTCCGAGGCCCTCTATCACTTCGGGTGGAATACCCAAAAATCCACGCTGTTGATTTTAGGGGGCAGCCTCGGCGCAAGACGCATCAACCAGTTGATTGCCGATGAACTGGATTATTTTAAAAAATTGGGCATCCGGTTGATTTGGCAATGTGGCAAATTATATATCGAGGAATATAAAAAATACACTTCTGATACGGTAAAAGTTCTTGATTTTGTCAATAGGATGGATTATGCCTACGCGGCCGCAGACATTATTATATCAAGGGCGGGCGCAGGTTCCGTTTCCGAACTGTGCATCGTGGGCAAGCCGGTTGTTTTCATTCCCTCGCCCAATGTGGCCGAAGATCACCAGACCAAAAACGCACAGGCCCTGGTGGCCGATAACGCGGCCCTGATGATAAAGGAAACGGATTTGGATACACAATTCGAGTCCATTTTCACTGATTTGCATCAAAACGAAAAGAAGCAGAAGCAATTAGGCAGTAACATCAAGAGATTGGCCCTGCCCAATGCTACGAGTGATATTGTGGATGAGATTTTGAAATTAGTAAACAGTAAACAGTAAACAGTAAACAGTGAACAGTGAACAGGGAACAGTGAACAGTGAACAGTGAACAGTGAACAGTGGAAAGTAGGAAGTTAAAAGAATGATTTTTAAGAATAAGAAGCTATAAGCAATACATTTCAGACAACAAAAGTGAACCTTAAAACTATAAATAACGTCTATTTCATCGGCATCGGAGGCATTGGCATGTCGGCCTTGGCGCGTTATTTTGTATCCATTGGTAAAAAGGTGGCGGGGTACGACAAGACCGAAACCCCCCTGACCCGGGAACTGGTCGGTATGGATATTGACGTACATTACGAAGATGATATCCACTTGGTTCCGGAAGAATTTTACGATGCTGTAACCACTTTGGTAGTGTACACCCCGGCAGTGCCTGCCGATCATTCCGAATACCAATATTTTTTGAATCGTGCTTTCGAATTGAAAAAGCGCTCGGAAGTACTAGGTCTAATAACCAAAAACACTTTTTGCTTTGCGGTTGCCGGCACCCATGGTAAAACGACAACTACCTGCATCTTGGCCCATTTGCTCAAAGAAACGGGCGCATCCTTTACCGCATTTTTAGGGGGGATTTCCGAAGATTTCAACAGCAATTTTGTGTTTGGGGGCACGGAGTATTCCGTAGTGGAGGCAGACGAGTTCGACCGATCCTTCTTGCGCCTGTTTCCCAATGTGGCCTGCGTAACCTCTATGGATGCCGACCATTTGGACATTTATAAAGACGAAGCGGAACTTAAAGACTCGTTCCTACAATTTACGGAAAGAATACGGCCCGGAGGCGAATTGTTCATCCGTAAGGGGCTGCCGTTGAAGGGTGTTACCTATGGTATAGATGACGGTTCGGACTATCAGATCGAGAACATCCGGATAGAAGGGGGCACTTATATTTTTGATCTGGTAACTCCCGAAACGCGGTTGTCGGAAGTAAAGTTCAATAAACCCGGCCGGCACAACCTGCTGAACGGCTTGGTGGCTTTTGCCATGGCATTACGGACCGGGGCGTCGGCCGACCGACTGGCCCAGGCATTGGGAACTTTTAAGGGAGTGCAAAGACGGTTTTCCTATAGGGTAAAAAGAGATAGCTTTTTGTTTATCGATGACTATGCCCACCACCCCAAAGAAATCGATGCGGTATTTCAGGCGATATCCGAGATGCATCCCGGAAAAAAAACGCTGGTGGTCTTTCAGCCCCACCTTTTTTCAAGGACCAGGGATTTTGCCGACGGTTTTGCGGAAAGCTTGTCCCATTTCGACAGCATCCTATTGTTGGATATTTACCCCGCCCGAGAAGAACCAATACCGGGAATTACCTCGGAATGGTTGCTGAAAAAGATGGTCCATCCCAAGAAAAAAACCGTACAAAAATCCGAATTGATAGAAGAGATAAAAAGGCAAGATCCCGAAATCTTGCTCACCTTAGGGGCCGGTGATATAGGGCTTGAAGCACAAAAATTAAAAGAGGAATTTGAACATGCAGATTAATTGGAACTATATAAAATTATTGGTCTTAATGGCAGCGATTACGGGACTTTATGCCTTTTCGAACGAACGGAGCGAACATAAACGGGTCAGTGGAATTGATATCGAATTTGTCGGCGACCAGAATTTGTACATCACTCAGGATGCGGTTAATAAATTGTTAATACAAAAATTCGGGAGCCTTGAAAATGTGGCCAAAGAAAAATTAGCTTTGAATACTATCGAAAAGGCCATTGAGGCCAACAAAATGGTAAAAAACGCCCAAGTCTTTCTTACCGTAAACGGCAAACTAGCGTCGAAAATCGTTCAGCGCAGGCCCATTGGACGTATTGAGGGGGATTCACAGTTCTATCTTGATGAAGACGGAAAGAAAATGCCGTTGTCTCCGAGCCATTCCGCACGTGTACCCATCATTACGGGCAAGATAACGGGCGAGAGCCTTCAGGACGCCTATACCATATTGAACTACATCAATGCGGATGAATTTCTTAGGAAGAACGTGATAGGTATCCATATCAAGGCCGAAGGAAGGTATCAGTTGCGGTTTCGCGCCGAACAGTTTACCGTGAAGCTGGGCGGGGTCGAGAACCTGAACGAAAAGTTCAATAAGTTCAAGGCATTTTACGCGAAGGCCGATAAAGACGAAAATCTGGACCGATATGATATCGTGAGCCTGGAGTTTAACAATCAAGTAGTGTGCACTAAAATTTAAGGTGTAAAGCCCTAACGATTCTTGATCCCGATAAGATGGTTATTGGCGAAATCGAAGATTCATGAACACCGTTAAAAAACCATAGATGAAGATGTGAATAATGGCATCTGACCTATAAAACACAATAAAAACATGCAGATGAAAATAGATAATTATTCGGTAGGATTGGATATAGGAACCACCAAAATCGTGGCCATCATAGGCAAGAAGAACGAGTACGGTAAGATCGAAGTGCTGGGCATCGGAAAATCCAAAAGTTTGGGGGTACATCGTGGTGTCGTGAATAACATTACCCAAACCATACAATCCATTCAGCAGGCTGTAGAGCAGGCGGAGTCCGACTCCGGCCTAAAGATCGGTTCGGTGGTAGTGGGCATTGCCGGACAGCACATCCGTAGCCTGCATCATAGTGATTATATTACGCGCGCCGATTCCGAGGAGGTTATCAACGATGCCGATCTCGATAAGCTGTGCAATCAGGTGTATAAATTGGTCATGCTTCCGGGGGAAGAGATAATCCATGTGCTTCCCCAGGAATATAAAGTGGACGGACAGGCCGAAATCAAACAGCCCAAAGGTATGTACGGTGGGCGTTTGGAAGCCAATTTCCATGTGGTAGTGGGACAGGTATCCTCTATTAAAAATGTAGGCCGGTGCATTAAAAGCGCGGGACTCGAACTGGGGAACATCACCTTGGAGCCCCTGGCTTCTTCCGATGCCGTCTTAAGTAAAGAGGAAAAAGAAGCGGGTGTCGCCTTGTTGGATATAGGTGGCGGCACGACGGACCTCGCCATTTTTAAGGACGGGATTATTCGGCATACGGCCGTCATTCCCTTTGGGGGCGGTGTGATTACCGAAGATATCAAGGAAGGATGTTCCATTATCGAAAAACAGGCCGAACTCTTGAAAATAAAGTTCGGATCGGCTTGGCCGGGGGAAAACAAGGATAACGAAATTGTCTCCATCCCGGGACTGCGGGGTAGGGAACCCAAAGAAATCACCTTAAAGAACCTGTCGAAAATCATCCATGCCCGCGTGGTAGAAATTGTGGAACAGGTCTATACCGAAATCAAGAACTACGGCCATGAGGAACAGAAAAAGAAACTGATAGCCGGGATCGTATTGACTGGCGGCGGAAGCCAATTGAAGCACCTAAAACAGTTGGTGGAATACATTACCGGAATGGACACCCGGATCGGTTACCCCAATGAACATTTAGCGGGCGATTCCGAACCTGAAATTGCCAGTCCCCTGTACGCGACCGCAGTCGGCCTGTTGATGAACGCGGTAGATAACAACGAAAAGGTAAAGCCAGCAAAAACCGAAAAAGAGGAGGACGGGGAATTGGTCATGGCCGGTCATGAAGAAGAGCCAGAGCAGGTCAGTAACGGAAAACCGAAAAAAGAAAGAAAATCGGTTTTCGATATCTGGTCCGAAAAACTAAAGGATTTTTTGGACAACGCCGAGTGAAGAAAAAATAAACAAAAGACCTTCCCACAGCAAGGGCAACTAAAAGAGATACAGTAAAATTTTAACCAGTAATAAAAAATATAATGAGCAATAACATGGAATTTGACGGAATCGCTTTTGATCTCCCCAAGAATCAAAGCAACGTAATAAAGGTAATCGGCGTAGGCGGCGGTGGCAGCAACGCCATCAACCACATGTTTCAGTCCGGCATTAATGGCGTTGATTTTGTAATCTGCAACACCGATTCCCAGGCACTTAATAATAGTCCGGTGCCCAACAAGATACAATTGGGCGTTTCGCTGACCGAAGGCTTGGGTGCCGGCGCCAATCCGGAAGTAGGCGAACAGGCCGCCCTGGAGAGTATGGAAGAGATAAAGGACATGTTAGCCCGTACCACCAAAATGATATTCATTACCGCCGGAATGGGCGGGGGTACTGGTACCGGAGCCGCTCCCGTAATAGCCAAACAGGCAAAGGAACTGGATGTTCTTACCGTGGGCATCGTGACCATGCCCTTCGAGTTCGAGGGCAAGATGCGCTGCGAACAGGCCCGTATCGGAATCGAGAAACTCCGTGCCAATGTAGATTCCCTCATCGTCATTAACAATAACAAGCTGCGGGAAGTGTATGGTAACCTTGGTTTCAAAGCCGGCTTTTCAAAGGCCGATGAGGTACTCTCTACGGCTGCCAGGGGCATTGCCGAAGTAATCACCCATCACTATACCCAGAACATTGACCTTCGCGACGCCAAGACCGTATTGTCGAACAGCGGTACCGCCATCATGGGATCCGCTACGGCGACTGGGTCCATGAGGGCCAACGAGGCGATTATGAAAGCCTTGGATTCCCCCCTCCTAAATGACAACAAAATATCGGGGGCCCAAAACGTTCTGTTGTTGATTGTTTCCGGAGGACAGGAAATTACCATTGACGAAATCGGGGAGATCAACGACCATATTCAAGCGGAGGCTGGCCATGGGGCCAACATCATTATGGGGGTCGGTGAAGATGAAGACCTCGGAGAGGCGATCGCGGTAACCGTTATCGCTACGGGCTTTAATGCCGATCAGCAGAATGAAATCGTAAACACCGAGGCGAAAAAAATTATCCATACCCTCGAAGATGAGCAAAAGGCCCAACAGGACCTTACGGAAAGAAACAGCGTCATTCATAAATTGATAGAGGAAAAAGAATCCGAGCCTCCCATCATTAAACACACTTTGACGGAGGATATTAAGAAACCTGGGATGGATTTGATTCCAACATCCAACTATATCAAGAACTTCAACGTATTCTACGAAGAGGTCCTCGAAGAGATTGCCCAGGTTGATTTTGACCATGATGATTTTGTAATCATAGATTCCAAAGATGCTTTTCATGATATTGTGGTAGTCGATCCCGTAACTGTCAGATTCGACCAATTGAAGGAAGAGCAGATGGCGATGAGCTTCGATATGCCTTTGGCGGAAATTCGCGATATGGAAGCCGAGGAGGATAAGGATAACGTTATAACCTTTAGCCTAGACAGTGAGGTAAAGGACATTGAAGTGAAAAATCCTGAGGAGGTCATTACTGTACTGGAATACAACAAGAGAGGTGAGACCCGGTACAGTCTCGACGATTATATGGAGTTGGAAAACAAATTGACCCGTGCCAAAGCCCAGCCGATGCAGCAAAAGCAGGAGCCCTTCGAAGAGGAGATGCAGATTGAAAAGAAAGCGATACAGGATGATGAGGCTCCTAAAAATAGGCCGGTCAGTGCGGTGGACCCGATGGACAGCCCCATCGATGAATTGCTCAAGGAGCGGGCGGACGAACGTCGAAGAAAATTAAAGGATTTCAATTATAAGTTCCAGAACAGCGTCAGTAGTGTCGATGAGATTGAAAAGGAACCTGCCTACAAAAGGCAAGGTGTTAATCTCAATGCGAACCCAAGACAACAAAGCAAAGTCTCACGTACGACCCTGGGCGAAGACAGTAACGATGAAATACAATTGCGTTCGAACAACTCGTTCTTGCACGATAATGTAGATTAAAACAGTAACGACAAACTTTACCAACTCACGCCTAAACCCGAAAAATTGGATTTTTTCGGGTTTTTTGATTCTTAGGTATGAGTATATTTTTTATCTTCGCAATCCGAAAATTAGATGAACGATGAGTTTGCAGCAAGAGGTAATGGAGCAGATGAAGGTAGCGATGAAGGCCAAGGACAAAACGGCCTTGGAGGCCCTGCGCGCCATTAAGTCCGCCTTATTGCTGGCACAATCCGAAACTGGCGGTAGGGATGGGCTTTCCGAGGATGAGGAGGTAAAACTGGTCCAGAAACTGGTCAAACAGCGAAGGGATAGTGCCGCCATTTTCAAGGAACAAGGCAGGGATGACCTGGCGGATCCCGAACTGGCACAAGTAGCCGTCATCGAACAATTTTTGCCCGAACAACTGTCCGAAGAAGAAATAGAGAAAGTAGTAGTGCAGACCATCGAATGCTACGGGGGCATCGGGAATGAAGGATATGGGCAAGGTAATGGGTATGGTCTCCAAAGAACTCGCTGGTCAAGCCGACGGAAAGACCATTTCAACGATCGTGAAGAAGGAAACTTTGCTGAATTAAAGTTTATCGCATCTGGTAGGCCGGTTCCATTCGCTTTGCTAACTGAATATTTCGGCCGCGTGGCGCAACTGAATAGCGCATCAGATTTCGGCTCTGAGGGTTGGGGGTTTGAATCCCTCCGCGGTC
>CAVXSA010000021.1:0-131072 GCA_963764285.1 uncultured Flavobacteriaceae bacterium | reverse complement strand
CGAATTCGGTGATATGCCTGCGTACGCGATGGAACACGTGGCGATCGACCATGTAGTCGGAATTGGGGAGATGGGCGGCCTCATTGAAGACATGATGGATCGGGAGCCGCCAAAAAAAATCGAACTGCCGGCTTCTGTGGTCCGTGAAAATTCCATAGCTACCAAGATCGGCAGTGAGATTTCATTGGAGGAAGATCTGGGCCATCAGGTACCCATCAGTTGTGCTTCCTGTGGCGGCCCCCTCTGGAAAATCGAGGATTCAAAAATAGACAGGTACCGCTGTCATCTTGGGCACGCGTTTACGGAGGAGGCGCTGTTGAGGGGCCAGAACGATACCTTGGAAGAAGTTCTTTGGACAGCGTTGCGCACCCTGGAGGAGAAGAAAAGACTGTTGCAACGTGTTCACGGAGCACGGGTTCAAGGTAACGATACACCATGGATCAAGACCCAGGCGAACAAGATCGATGAAATCGAGACCCAAATAAACAAGATGCGGGACATACTTCGGATACCGGAGTGAGCGAAAATCAGGGCGAAGGGGGAAAGTTACGTCCGTAACGGGACTATAGGATAATTCCTATCTCCTATATACCCAAAAGAACATTAAATTGTCATTTTACCTGATAAAGGCCCCGTTAAAACTTCGATTAAATATTGACCGATTTAGTCTTAAGGGAAGGGTAGCTATCACCAGTCGCTGAACCTTCAGATCGATGCCCTTCTTGCGGAAGGAATCGATAGGAAGAACATCCACACGGACAAAATATCGAGTACGGCCAAGGAAAGAAAAAGCCTTAACAGACTTTGGGATTTTGCCAGGGAGGGGGACACCATCGTGGTATGGAAACTGGACCGGTTGGCGCGGAGCCTTATCCACTTCACCAAGCTGATGAACGAACTCGAGGAAAAGGGCGTCAAGTTCAAGAGCATTACCGAACCGTTCATCGACACCACTAAGGAATCTTCCCACTCCAGGTTCTTGGTCAACATGTTCGCGGCCCTGGCACAATTGGAACGCGATATCATCGTGGAACGCACCAAGTCCGGACTGGAGTCCGCCCGAATCCGGGGCCGGGTATTGGGAGCCCCGAAGGGCCTAAGCAAAAAGAACAAGCAAAAAGCGGTACTTTGCGAGGAGTATTTCAAGGAAGGAAGAATGACCGTCACCGAAATCTGCGACCGGTTGGAAATTTCAAGGGCCACCTACTACAAGTATTTACGGATCAGGGGCCTGCAAGGAAAACTAAGGCCTTACGGCAGTGGGAAATGATTTCCTCAAGCGTGTTGCGGATAAGCGATTAAATTTTATAATACAACAATTTTATTGTATTTTAGCAGTAAATATGTTGTTATGGCGGTTATAAAAAGCAGCATCGTGAGGGACGAAAACGGCAAAACAAAATGGAGCATCATGGTAGCCCAAGATAAAATTGCGTGGTCCACAAGTATGGACAGGGTGAAAATTATTAGAAAGGGGCTTCCCTATGAATCGATCGAGGTCATAAGCAAGAAGGCGGACTGTTCCATAAAAGAGGTGTTGCGCTCACTTGGCCTTCCCCAGACTACGTACAATAAAAAAAAGAAGGACAATGATCTGCTCAGCGGAAGGGACAGCGAGGTAATCCTCTTCCTTGCGGAGTTGCTTGATCTTGGTCTGGAGGTTTTCGACAACGAGAAGGAAAAGTTCCAGCGTTGGCTCAAAAAGCCGAATATTTCATTGGGAGGTGTCACTCCGGAAAGCCTGTTCGATTCGCTAACGGGAATCCAAGAAGTAAAAAACACGCTCAACAGGCTCGAATACGGAAACCTGGCCTAATGCGTATCTATAGGATAGAGCGAAAAAAGCACCTCGGGACCACCCTTAAAGGAATCGGGGCGGCCCTCACCGATGGCTTCCGCTGGAACAGTCCCAATACTTACTTGGTCTACACAGCGGATTCCCGCGCACTTGCGACCCTGGAGATTTCCGTTCATGTGGACCTGAGCGAGGACCTTCCCGACGACCGTTATTACGTTGAGATCGATATTCCCGATGAAGTGGCCATACTGGAGCTGAAAATAGGCGAGCTTCCGAAAAACTGGGACGCAAAGCCCCCAATTAAGGAGACACAATATATAGGGGACGATTTCGTAGGGGACAGCGAGGCGGCCGTACTAAAGGTTCCCAGCAGCATCGTACCCCCGGAATTCAACTACCTGATCAATCCCAATCATCCCGAGGCAAAGAAAATCACCACGGTATCGGCCGAGCCTCTGAGGTTCGACAAAAGGCCCAAATCCAAAAGCTGAAATGCTCAAGGAAAATATACTAATTCAAGTATTAGATAAACTGAAAATAAGCGGGAACTAAATTATTTTATAAATGGGACTATTGAACAAATTAATGGGGAACGCCAGCAAGGTGGCCCCGGAAAAGCTGAACGAAAAGTACGGTCGATTATTGGTGGATGGCGAACAGATAGAACTTGGATTTACCCTTTTCAGGGATGTCTTTATGTTTACCGACAAACGATTGATATTGGTCGACGTTCAGGGACTGACCGGCAGTAAAATGGAATATAGATCACTTCCATACAAGAACATTTCCCGGTTCTCTCTAGAAACCTCGGGGACTTTCGACCTGGATGCGGAACTAAAAATCTGGATATCCAGCGAAGATACACCTAGTGTGAGCAAAAAATTCAATAAGAGTATCGATGTTTACGAGGTTCAAAAATATTTGGCAAACAAGGTGATGTAGTTGATAGTAAAGTTCAAATAAACGAACACTTAAAAAAGAAATAAGCGCAATAGTACGCTTATCAAATTGTTGGCAAAAATGCACCTGTAAGGAGCATTTGGGATAAAATAAGTAACTTGCCTAAAAAAGAAACAATGGGAAGTCTGACCATATCAAATAAAATCTTGGACAAGTATTTCGGATATTTGAAAAATTTGGACAACAAGGCGAAAAAGAGCCTTATAGCCAAATTGACCGACTCGATAGAAACAAAACCTAAAAAGGAATTTGACCCAAAATCAATCTTCGGAGCTTGGGTTGACAACAGGACTTCCGACGAAATAATTGCGGACATAAGGACTTCGCGTGTCGAAAAAGATAATACCGAAATCCTGAAATGAAATATCTGTTGGACACCAATATCTGCGTCCATTACTTTAGAGGACAGTTCAAACTTGCGGATAAAATACAGGAGGTGGATTTAAGGAACTGCGCCATATCCGAGATAACCCTTGCCGAACTTGCCTACGGAGCGGAAAACAGTTCAGACCCCAAAAAAAATTTCAAAATTATTGACAAATTTGCCGAACAGGTCAAAATACTTCCAATCTTCAATGCCATAAACATTTATGCAAAAGAAAAAGCCCGATTGAGGAAAAAAGGCACAATGATAAGTGATTTCGATATTTTAATCGGTTCAACCTCTATTGCAAACGGACTGATTATGGTTACGGAAAACTTGAAGGACCTCGAAAGAATTTCCAAAATCAAAATAGAAAATTGGGTCAAGCGGTAGAAAGCACATTTGCTAACATTGGTAACCGTTGCACGAGCCCCTAGTCGGTCATAGACCGGACCGTTCTAAGCCATTCTAAGGAGCCTTTCGTTTTTTATCAAGTCGGTATGGCTACAAATTTTGGGCGGTCCTGAACGGAAAAAAGCAGCTTGTACAGCACCTTTTCCGCCATTTTTCGAAAGCTTCGGGCCCCGGCCCCGCTTTTTGCCCGTTTCCCGTTGAAGTTCAGGTATTTCTTCAGGTTATAGGCGATCGCCGATAGGTGCATGCACTTGTTCGCCTGCGCAAGTCCGATGGTATCGACCTTGCGCAGCCCCATGAACTGGGCCAGGGTGCCGAATACCGGTTCGACCGTGCTCTGCCGTTTGCCCTTCATGTAGCGCCCCTCCCGGCTTTCCACCCGTTCTATGTTCCGCTCGTACTCTTCCCGGTAGTAGGTGACCGAGAACTGCTTCTCGTTCACCTTTCCCAGGCACTTCGCCCTTAGCGGACAGCCCTTGCAGATCTTGCTCGAGGCACGGTAGGCCTTTTTTTTGGTCCCGGTGCGGTGGTGCAGGAACGTTTTCCTTTCACGGCACTCCCGTGAAGAATGACTACCTTGCTTTGAAAATGGAGAAGGATAGAACGATTTTAATGCCATATTTAGCGGGAATGGAATCCATGGAAAAGCAAGTCCCATTCTTCTAAAATCGTTAGGATTCAAACTCCGTATCCGGAATTTTCTGAATATCCAACCCCAGGGCGCCTTTAAAAAGGGCATGGACCAAAACATAATCAGAACGAGGTTCTATTTTTGTAATGGTTATGTCCGCCATGTTTCCGTAGAGCATCATACCTTCTGAAATAGGCATGCCCGGTTCTATCCTGTCATTTAGCCGACGGATATGCGGACCGATGAGCTCGATTAAATTGAAGCGGGCCTTATCCAGAACTCTGCGGTAATAAATCCGATTGGCAAGTATTTCCAAGGCTTTGGCCAACAAAAAGTTCTTGCTTTTGGCATCTATTTTAAAAGTACTCACCGAAAGTATTCCCGTATCGGGTTCGTAGGTTAGGGAGACGTGTATAAATAATTCTACTTCTTTGGTTACTAAAATTTTTCGTATAATACGCATCTTAAGACCCAGCACCACATCATATTCCGGCAAAAAACTTCCTTTTAGACTTGTGCCCGTTATCCTGCCCTGTTTGCGCTTACCTGTACCGATTTCCTTTCCGATAAGCTTGCTATCCATAAGTTGTCGCATGACCTCGTACGAAATTTTTATGGGCAAGGTCAGGTGTATTGTATCGCTTTCCATCTTTAACCTATTTCAATTTCAGGTAATGATATAGGGATTTAATCCAAAGATAGGAATGGATTTTAACTTAAGACCACTTCGATGGTATTTCAGGTTAATCCGTCGATGCTCGGGAATGCTCATTGGCGCCTCAAATATTGAAATTAAAAACTAATTTTACGCCTATGCGAAAGAATATTCTTATCCTGTTTTGCATCGTAACCTTATTGATGAACTCATGCGGTTCAACGAAAAGTAAGCCAAGCAAACAGCTATATGGCCCCGTTTGGGAATTGGATTACATTTCGGGGCCACGGATCGCTTTTGAGGGTCTTTTTCCCGATAGGAAACCTGAAATTTCGTTCGATAAAGGAACAAATAAGGTCTCGGGAAACGCGGGTTGTAATGGGTATGCGGCCCCTTACACACTTACTGCGAACCACATATCTTTTGGGGAGCCGGCACCGACCACCATGATGTTCTGTGGCCAAGGGGAAGGACAATTTTTGAACATGATGCAAAAAGTGGACGGGTACCGCTTTGACGCCAATGGGAAACTCCAGCTTTTGTTCGGCGACGTACCCGTGTTGCGGTTTATAAAAATGGATTGATCTAACCACGATGCTTATGAAAAAGTCGATTCTTATCGCAATGGTCACTACCCTTCTCTGGAATTGCAAGGAGAAAAAATCGGGATCCCAGAATCAAATAGAGGTAATGCAAACCCAAATTGAAGCTCCAAAACTAGAAAAGGGATGTTATCGATATGACAAAAACAACAATATCATTTTGTTCCAGGTTGAAAAAACCACCGACCCGGTTTCCGGAAATTTGATGTATCAATTGGATGGAAAGGACAAAAACACCGGTACATTCGAAGGAACAGTAACGGAGGAAAGGCTAATAGGCACCTATACCTTTATGTCGGAAGGCAAGGAAAGTAGTAGGGAAGTGGCCTTTCAGATCAAGGAAGGAAAACTTCTCGAGGGGTATGGGCCACTAAACGAAGAAGGCACCGCCTTTAAGAGCTATGATTCCATACAATTTTCGTCCACTATGCCCCTGACCAAGACGAAATGTGACTTTTGAAGTTGGAAATGTCTCTTCCAGTACAGGAAATGCCAGTGCCGGAGCTAATTTACCCTCTGCTTCATGCGAATATAAAATGAAAAGCTTGAACGCCTTGTCCCTAAGTTCAAGAAAGCCAAGTTCTGGGTTCCAGGAATTATCTTACCCCTATCCTATGTTAATGAAACATTTTAAACTATGGAAAAACCGGCCATCAACATTTTAATTAAAGGCCGAAGGTTGGGGAACTTTTAAAAATTACGCAAAAATGGTTCAAAAAATAAAGACGAAATTTAACTGACACATGACCTATATACGACCTACCATAGCAGTGAAAACGTTGCATAATAAACCCATACATTTAATTCCCGTGGGGAAGCGTCTAAAATTAGATTAGGGCCTCTTCCCTACGCCAATATCGAGTGGTTCGCCATTTTTCAGTTTTTTATCCCTGGAGTTTACCTACGTAGCTCGCAAGGTTTACCAAAAATTGCCTGGAAATCAGAAAAAATCATCAACAAACCCAGGATTTCCGTTTTAGGTTACCCGCCCTCGTTATTTTCTCTCGTTCGTAGCTATAAGCTGATCAAAAGCCAGCCCGCTATGCCCTTCTCCCCTACCGGTCTGTTTTCTGGCCCCGAACCAGTTTACTACTTTTCCATCGTACCATCTTGTTCTTTGAAAGCTTTGATAGGCCCTGATACCGGCCCTAGGGATTTCCTCTTCATAAATAAAATAGGCCGCTACGGGATTTTCATCCAATCCTTCGCGGACCAATTGGGTCCGTGGTTTTATCTTTTGGGCATTGCCCGGGGCGTCGTTCTCCAAAATTCGCGGCATGGAAGCCCGCTGTAGTTGAATTTCCCGGGTGCTGCCGGGTACATGGACCGGAATGAAGGGAATCCAATTCTCCGGCACCGTATTCATAATTTGATATCGGATATTGGCCTTGAATTCGATATCCTCGGGAATTATAACCCCGTCCCCAATCTCTTGGTCCAATATTTTCTGGTAAAATTTGTGGAGTTCGTAGGCGGCTTCCCCCCCTTGCTTTCCTGTACCCGATGCCAAGGGAATCTTCTTTTCGATGGCCCATACCATATTGGCAATTTCATCCCGGATAAACAAAATTTCTTCCATGGGTTTCCCTTCCATGATTTTTTCCACCGTCGGAAGAATCAACAGGCTGTTATCCGCCGGTTCCCGCTGTTTCCCTTTAGTATTTAGCGAATACATATTCCATCGTTGCCAAGCATCGTCCAATCCCTTTCCGGCCGGCTCGACCCAAGTCTTCTCGCCAAAGACGTTGGTTACCGACAGGCCCTTTACCTCGGCAATACTGCCCGCGGGAAGGGTAAAGGGCACCAAAAACCAATCGTTGGCATAGATAAGGCCAAATTCAATAAATAACAGCTTGTTGAGATCGGTGGTATCCGGATTAATATCCCCAAAATTGGTCTGCCCGTCTTCAAAGCGCCACCATCTGGTATGGGGCATCCCATCAAAGGCAATGGTAACCGGGAAAAACGAGTTGGTCTCCCGGGTTCTCGGATCGGGAGGGAGCACTACCTCAGGAGGGGTTTCCAAGGTCTCTTTTTGCCGGTCGATATCCAAATTATACCAATCCAAATGGCCCTGATAGTATTCATCACCGACCATAACCTTTTCCCCGTTTTCATCAGGGGCCGACACGGCGAACTGATATTCCAGACGGGGTGGTACCCAGGCGTTGTCATTTTCATCCTCCGGCTGAAGAAAGAAATTCGCGAACCAAGCTGTAAACTTGTCCCCCACCGCATCCAAATCGGTATCGCCGGCCATAGTTGTCCCTTCGGAGGCTGTGTTGCCTTCCTTAAGATGCGCATATAACGCATAACCGTCCATACTCCGTTCCGCTACTGCGGCAAACTGTTGCCAGGCTTCCCTATGGGCGGTGATAAGGGCGGAATTTTTATCCTCCGGGTCGGGAAGCGAAAAAGAATATAACCCAATGTACTCCCCGCGAAGGCCTGCAGGGAAATCCGCTTTGATCAACTTCAGCCAATGCCTCCCCATGATGAGGCGGATATCCAAGGAAATATCCTGGGTTCCGAGCTTGAAGGGTACTTTCTTTTGTTCAACCTTGGCCTCCAAGGGTACTTCCTCCTCATAGGCCTGTACCGGCATGCTGTCGGCCTGGTACTTGGTCAACCTTGTGGTGGCCATCTGTATTTTGGCAAAGGCGGGAGAGCCGGCATCATCGCCCCTGAATTCGCCCAACTGCCATTGTTTGGTCAGCATCCATAGCGGATCGCGTACCTCGGCCTTTAAGGCCCTATCAAAATCATCGGCGCGGGGCCTCGCTTCCAACCTGTTCCAAAGGCTAATCGTCGGCAACAATTTTTGTTGCATCACCTGGGTAATATTATTTACGGCTACGTAGTTATTCATTATCGTTTGGGTCTAGAGCGTTATATATCAAATTATTAAAGGAATAATTGAGCGATGCCGTGATAGGATGCACCGTAGTGGCCGATACCGTGGCCGGTAAAAACCGGGCATAGGCCGTCCGGTCTATCTGCTCAGGTTCCAAGGCCCGTTTTTTGGCTAGGTCCAAAGTTTCATTTACGATATCCATCAAATCGTTCCACTGCCATTCGCCCGTAAATTGGGGCGTCATGGCCATCAACATGACCTGTGGCGGCTCGGAATTGGGCCGATCGTAATGAAAGGTGACGCCCACATCCTCCGTCTTGGACGGAATGACCTCGGTCCACTCATCCAACAACAGCCCACACTGCCTTTGGGTCTTATCAAATGGGGTGGCATAATGGGCGGTGTACAGGATCTTATCGTTTAGGATCTCATGGGTTTCGGGGTAGTCCAAGGCCAACCAATGGTCGTTTTCCGTATAGGGAAGCTGCACCGGGTGGATTTCCAGGCTGTTGGTGGTAAAAGCTTCCCGCAGGGCGACCACATTTTCCCAATGCTGCATTTTTTCGCGTACCCGGGCTACGCCATACCGCCACTCGTCTACCGGAAAGTCCACATTTTTGGTGTGCTGCAGATAATCTAACAATTGATCGGTATCGTCAAAGGAATTGCCCCATTCATCGGCCTGTTTTTGCGGAAGTTCAAACTCGGGCAGCATTTTAAAATCCTCCCCGAACAATTGTTTTCCGGCGGTCTGCAGCAGCTCTACCTTTTTCTTACTTGCAATAAGGGCGGCCGCCTCGTCTACGAGAGCCTGTGCTTTTTTGGTTCTTTTGTCCAAGTCGGCATCTACCAGTTCCGCATAGTTTTTTAGCTCTCCGGCGAACAATAAAATGCGGTCTTCTTGATCGGAAAGGCTCAAGGAATCCACATCAAAATCGTCGGTTGGTAATTCTCCCGTAACCGCGTCAAGCAAATCGGCCAATTGGGCATGATTGGCGTTCAGGATGGCCGTAAACGCGAGTTTTTTAGCTTCAAAATCATCTCCTTTATCCTGCACTTGGTTCCGAAACAACACCAAATCAGTGGGTCGTGGTGATTCCGGAACGGTGGTCACGAGGCGTTCCGCACTATACAATAGTTCCAAACGTTTTTCATCCGGGGTGGTCGGATCTAAATTATCGTAGTCCGTTAAGGCGGTTCCAAAATCCGTCAACTTTTGCTCCCAACGGGTGATCATGTCTTCTATCTTTTCAACCACCGCCTTGTACAATACCCGCCTTCTATCATAGGCAAAGCCGATACCTGTTTGGGGCAGGCCGTACCTACTCAATCGGAAAAGAATATCCGTTAGGTCCGAGATGAAGGTATCGATATCGGATAAGATCTGGGGGCGGTTGGCCTCCGGATCCGCTACCAAGGGCGATAGGCTTCCAAGGTAAGTACCTATATCGGTTCTTATCGTCTCTATATCCTGCTTGGCCACGCTGATCCTTGTATCGTCCAGGAAGAAGGCCTCATTGTCGGCCGACTTGGATTCCGTGGGCAAAGAGACGTCCATAGGTTCCAGGGGACGGCTGCGCAGTAATAAACTGCGAAGACTTTGCAGCTGTGCGGCCAGTTCAAAGAAGCTGATG
Source organism: uncultured Flavobacteriaceae bacterium (assembly GCA_963764285.1). Lineage (GTDB taxonomy): Bacteria > Bacteroidota > Bacteroidia > Flavobacteriales > Flavobacteriaceae > Pricia. The sequence continues at coordinate 121,160 of CAVXSA010000021.1, read as the reverse complement.
GTATCCGTGCCTCCGGGAATACGTTCGGTGTATTTGATTTTTATTTCCGCATCGGGCCTCGGGCCAAAAGTATCCTGTATATGCTTTACGATATGGTCATCCAAAGCGGTCATGGCCTGATCGTTATCGGTATTGACCAGATACAGCATGTCGATAGGTTGCAAATTGAGGTTTTTTTGGGAGACCTTCACCTCCTTTTCCGTATCCGAAGAATGATCAAAGTAACTGACCAAGGCTACCACCTTGTCCTCAGCCGGCAGTACGGAATTCAGCCAACTATTGATAGCGGGTTCGCCTTTGGATCGGGGTGTTACGGGCATAGTATTGGGTGAAACCTCGGGGTCGATCCCAATTTCCAATTGAAGTCCGAAACGGTGGGTAAGATTGATTCCGCTACGCGGGGTCTGAACTACCTCCGGGATAGGGGGAAAATTGCCCTTGCTATAGGTCTCCATGGTAGCGGCGGCCCGGTCATAGTTGCCCAGTACCACCTGATGTACACTTTCTGCCATGGCAACGTCCGCCACCGCATCGTTTAAATTGGTGATATTTTGCACCTGTTCATTTATTGCCTCTATAATACCTTGGGAAGGGGCGTCGGGGCCCGTCGTCTTTAAAATATTTTCCTTTCCGAACGGGTAGGTGGCTTCGCCCGTCTCCTTGATATGGTTGATAAGATCTAGGCCGTCTACCACATTGCTGGCCTCGATGGCCTCAATGGCATCGGTATCCCCTGTTTTGGTATCCTTGAGTTTATCCGCCCTGAACGGAAAGGCTTTTCGTAGTTTGTGGATATGGAAATCGATCAGGGTGAGGCTTGCATTTTGGTCGTGCAGTTCCCGTTCCAAATAATATCCCAGCAAAGCCGATAAACTTTGCCCCGCCCTGATGCCTTCGATCAGCGACAATGCTTTTCGAACCCTTTCCGAAGACAGATTGATTTCAAAGGTCTCGGGGTGGTCATCCGACATATAGGCGTTTCTTAGGATAGCGGCGGTAACCGCATGGTTGAGTGACGGGGCCGTAATGAACCCGCCATTGGTGGCATCGGTCATTAACTGCGGTTCTTCAGGATTGTTGAAATGTTCTTGCAGCTCGGGATCTTCCAGATTCTTGGGTTCAAAAACCTTGTTTTCGGGCCGCACCTGTTCCAACCAGCCATACGCTCCCAAATACGTCCCTTTCTGGAACGGGGTTTCGGAATCAATATCCTCCTTGAATCGCATGGCGGCCAACTGATAGTTCATCAATCCGTTCTTCCAAGCGTCCAGACGATAGGTACAGAGATCGATGTGCTCGGTAAAGACACGCTCCAACTTGGCCGTCGGTGACTGGGCGAGGTGTTCCAAAGCAATTAATTGTTCCCTGAGATAGGCCGTTTTCAGTTCGGTATCGAGCACTGTGGGAATGTAATCTCCCAAGGTGAGGTTCTGGGTACCGGTAATGACCTCATCGGTCTGGTAAAGGTATTTCCATTTGCTCTCTGTTTGCTCAACCTCGGTCTGTACATGCAAAAATGGTGGGTCTATTTTTGCGGCCCTGAATTCCGATGGGGAAATCCGGTTCGCCTTTAGGCTCAAGTCCAGGCTTAAGTTGATATACCCCATGTCAAGGGAATGCTTCAGCATTAGGTACAGCAGGGCGGACGGAATCTTATCGTCCAAAAAGCCTTGCTGCTTCCGCAGGGTATCATGGGAGGTATTCGCCGCTTCTATGAGCCATTCGATATAATTTTTGGCATCGGGGTTTGGCGTATATTTCCTGATGGGTTCGGTTTCGGATAATTTTCGGTCATCGATAAGGTCCCGATACAGCTTATTTTCACTTTTTAGGAAAAATTTCTTCAGGATGTCCGGCGTTTCATCGCCCTGATAACCAAAATCTTTAAGTAAATCCATTCCGGTCTTTACATAACCGCCTGCCACTATAAGCCCGATGATAAAAGCAAATCCGCCCGAAAGCTTAAATCGGTTGATGAGCGCCTCGTAGCTTTCGGCATAGCGCTGGTAGTATTCCACCGAATTGGGATGAAGACCGACAATATCCAAAAGCAACTGATGGGGATCCTCGCCCTCTTTTCCGACGTAAGCAACGCTATCCATTAAAGTGGACCAGTCGGAATCCATCTTTTGAAGGATCTGATACATTTTGCGCAGAAACGCCTCATTGTCTTTTTCCCAAGGCACCCCTTCCGGTCTTATAAAACGTCTATCTTTTAACCAACCCAGACGGGAAAAAGTGGTTGCGGGAAGGATACCATACGGCTGGTTCCCGATTTTAATGGCGGGGATAGGTCCTCTTCCGCTCACAAAATTATTCATGAACCAACGGGTCTTCTCCATATCGTCTGCGCTGAACACCTCTTGCATCATGGTCTCCATCATATAACCCATCGTTGCCGGAAACAAGGCTATGTTCATGGCCTTGGCGTCGCCCTGGTCGGTAAGCGCGGCATTGTAGGTCTTTTGGAAGGTACTATAGTCCACCCCAAGCCATTCCGAAAGCCATTGCCCATCTTTCTTTTTGAGCCAGTCGTGCTCGATCGAAAATTGTTCATCCTGCTTCAGGTGATCGAAACTTACATCGGCATCATCGATAAAATTGTGGGCCGATCCCTCGTCCTCGGTATTGTTGGTGGGAGTCCCTTGTGGGAGGATGCCCAAACCTTTTTTGCTGTTCCCATGATTTTGGAAGAGGGTTTCCAACAACTCCGTTCCTGCTTTCTCATCTGCACTCAGCTTGACCCCAAGGGCAATAATACGATCAAACCCCCGACTGGCCTGTGTCTGGTTCAGGTCGATTCTAAACCCGAGACCCTTGGCAACGGCCTCGTCAAAATCTACCATCCATTTGAGGTCGTCGTTCACTTTTAGATTGCCATCTTCCTGCTGGATCTGCCCATCCTCTTCCAGAGAGGGATCGGGCCCCATGATCAAGGGAGAGGGTATGGGATTGCCGATCACCTGAAAAGCAATATCATTGTTGGTATGGCTGGCCACGTTGTAACCGGTAACCACAAACCGGTCAGGCATTACATGGGTTCTTGGTGCCTGCGACCATGATTGTTCCTTGGTCTCCACATCTTCCTCCTTGGGAAATTGGATAAAGATGACCGAGACATTGATTCCCTCTTCCGATAGCCGGGCGGTGTCCTCAAGATTAATAGGTTTTTGATGGGTAAGGATGTCGGCTGCTTTCTCTTCGCCGACCTCGTTTTCCAAAACCTGGTAGGCCGTTTCTTGATCCTCTTTACTCGTTCCCGCTAACCAATAATCCGTCCAAAAGTTGGTAAGGATGGCCTGCTCGTTGGTCGGTGGAAGTTCCTCCACGGAAATACTTAGGAAAAAATCGGCTTCCCCTACATTCTGTGGCCGATCTGCTGCATTAAGGGGAAAATATTGCTCTGTAATGTAGCGTGCCCGCCCCGATCCGTAAGTGGCTACCAAGGCCCTCCATGCCGTGCGTTCCATTGCCTCCCTCCCGCCTGCCCGCCAAATGCCATGCCAGTATTTCTGTGCGCTTTTTACCTCGCTTTCCGATAACACGGCTTCAAAGGAATCAATGGCGCAATCGTCGGGATAAATGCGGAGCCATAGCTGGTCGATTTCCAAATCGCCATCGGAGGACTTCTTAAAACGGGTCTCCATACGAACCGGCATCAATAGAAACGGGTAATCGTCGCTAAGACGGTCGATAAATTCCCGCGGATCCGAAAAAGGCCGATATCGGGCAAGGATATCATCGGCCACCAAACGCTGTTCTTCCCACGTGCTCTGCCATTCCCTGGCTTCTTCCTTGGCCTTTTTCTCCTGGCGCTCCAAAAGTTGTTTTGCCCGGTTGTCGTGGGTACGACCGGAGTCAAAGCCGCGTTGCAGCCGTTGCTTTTCCCTTTGGATCTTTTTTAGTCCTTCCTTTTTAATGAATAGCTGCTGCTTGGCCTCGTCACGGGCTTTGTGGGCTGCGTTCAACCGCTCTCTTATATCGTTAAAATCTGGCATCTTTACAGCTTTAGGTTGTTGTTTGTTTCGGTAGCATTTCCGAGGCGTGCACGGCTACCATGACCGGTACTTGGTAAAGGATATAAGCCAATTCGGCGGCGTTCATGTCCTTACTCCAAACGATATTTTTATCCTCGGGATTCTGTTCTGCCTTTTCCTCTTCACTCGCGGGATCAATGTCCGCTATCGAAATGGTCTCCGTGGTAGTTTGTAATTTCAAGAAAGTTGCCGGCAGGCTGCACCCGTTCCCAGGAGAGATCGTTCCAGACATCGATGGGCTCCTCATCCGCAGGCTCCAAATCCAGCCCAAAACGAGGTTCGCCTGGCCGCTCCTTGATGACAAAGAACCATCCCGGATCGTCGTCGGGATCATCGCCATTTTCTCCCCGGGCCTCCTCTACCTTCAAGTCGAAACCGAAAAAGGTAATATCCGGATCTACCTTGGCCTCGTACAGGGGCGTTTTAACCTTGTCTTTGGGCGGGTTGCCCTCCTCCCCGGCGCTTAGTTCCGTCAAAACGCGTTCTACCTTGGAATTTATGTTGCCCTCATCGTCCAATTGCCATTCCGCCCTATGGGCATAGATAATGGCATTCGGGTACTTTTTTAAAAGCTCCCCCCGAATGACCAATACCAATTCTTCCTCTTTGTCCCCCGCTTCCTCCCTGTGGTCATGGTCACCCAGATCGGAAAATTTAGACCATCGGTGCAAGGGCGGTATGTCGCGCATTTTCTCCTTGAGTTCTTCTTCGGTCAGGCCCGTATCCTCCGGCATACATCCGGAGACGTCCCAAAACTGCCTGAAATAGCTCCCCCGCTGATCGGTAGGATACTCCCTCCATAGCAGCTCCCTTGCGAATTCATGGTTCAGCCCCACCATGTAGGCTTCAATAAACTTCTGATTGGTCTCCAAGAGGGAAATACTGTTTTGGGAGATAAAATTGATATTGGGTAAGAACAATTCCGCAGAGATGTTTTTCAATGGCTCGTACATCGGAATATCAAACTCGGGATAGGCCATGGCCTCCACAAATTTTTCGACCAGTTGCAACCGGATCCGTGCCGGGATCAACACCGCATTAAAAATCATCTTGGGGATGGTAAGTTCCGGATTGATAATCGTAAAGGTGGTATTGACCAGCATGGGCAAATCCAGGGCAGGTTTGGATACTACCTGGCCTATATTCCTACTTTTATCGACCAGGTTAAAGGAATCTTTGAGTGCGGTCTTAAAATTGACCGCTTCCAAACTGTCCGTTCCGCCAAAGCTAGGGTTGAAACCGGAATCGATCGGAGTAATCTTGAAGTCGGGACTATTAGGTAAATCATCGACCGCCTCCGGCTTTATATTTTCTTCCTTAATAGCTTCGGCGCTATCGAGTTGTTTTTCCCATCGATCAAACTGATAGTACAGATAGGCCAAAACCACCAAGGCCATACCTCCGATGGCCATGAGGATTCCTGATGGGGAAAAAAGAAGGAGGAGCAGTAAGATCAGTACGGCCAAAACAAGGAAGACCCATTTTAGCCACGGATAGTTCCGGATGGCATTTTCCACAAAAGGAGGGATATTGTCGGGCTTTGCATCTTCCGCTACATCTTCGATGGTGGGCAGGTCGGCCGGTGCCGTTTTGGGTGGGGCGGGGAACACCTCCCCTTTATTGATCCGCTCCACAAGCTGGTAAGGGGTAAGGGCCCCGTCGAAAGGAAGCAATTTCATCAGCCTACTTCCGGGACGCATCACCCTGCGCAGGGCGGTAGAGGTGATTACCAGGGGAACCTTGCTCTGCTTTAAAGTATGTTGTACCGTTATTCCGTTGGCGATGACCCTATTCTGTACGGGGCGGGTAATGAAGAAGGCCTTTTCGGGGTTGGCCGTGACCATCGGCCTGAGGTGCTTGTCGTACCAGATCCATGAGGTTTCCTTGGCCAGCTGCGCCAGGCGGATTTTTCTATTGGCTTCCAAAATATCCCCCACCTGTTTCCAGGCGGCCATCATATAATTTTCCTGGTTTTCCTGTACCACATGGGTGCCAAAACCCGCTGCTACCCGATATCGTGGGTCCAGATTCAATTCGTGTACCCAATTGTCGTTCGGGGAGATGTTACCGCCGTCCCTTTCTTTCAGCAAGCGTTGTACCAGCGCATGCCAACGGCCATATAAGGGGGCGGTTATCAAGGGATCCTTATCATCTGGGTTGTTTTGGGGATCAAGGCCCAGACCCGGAATCCTCGTTCGCCTGCTCGGCCGATTGGGCATCGTAATCATCGGCCAAGTTGATAAAACTGGCCAAGTCTTGTTGAAAGGGATGAGGGTAGGGATGCTGGTCCCAATCCTCATATTTGTCCACATCCTCCTTGTCATCTTCCCCCAATGTTTCGTACGGAATTTTCAAGGCCCCTCCCAGTTTCAGAATGCCCCCCAGGTCGGGGTCGGTAATCCCGCTCACGTTCACCCCGGGCTTCTGAACGTCCATAGGCCGCCTACCCACGCGACTATCCACAGGCTTCGGCTCCAAAAGCCTTACCAAATATTCAAAATCGCCGACCGTGCCTGTCCTGAAATACCACCGGTGATAATAGGGGTACAGGTTAGCATCTGCCCTCCCACCGTAAGCCTCCCATGCCGAGGCTTCTACGTTCGGGGTCTGCAGGGGATCCAATCCTAGTCCCGCTAAACGGCCACTTTCGAAAGAAGGTACCAAAAATGCATGATAGGGTGTATTGGGTTGCAGTTTTCTGGGACATACGATCCTGGAATAGGCCAGATCCGGATTCTGGTTCAATAGGCTTTTCAGGTCGGCTATCACCCCATCGATCTCGGAACCGCTGGCGACTATATTATCCTCTCCGGATATCAATGATTCGTTGGCATGTACGTGTGCCCACGCCCATAACTGATCTGCAGGGGGAAAAGTAGCTTCGGCATCGGTCGCCTCGAAAAAATTCAAAGGCCTATTGATCATGTTGGTGCCGTCCTTAAATTCGTCCTCCTGCAATACCACGAGGGCCATCCACGGGGTTAACCTGTCATGGGCCTGCACTACCGATGGACTGTAGCGCCATGGGAAATCCTCATCATAGAATTCCACATAGGGCATATAGTTGGATTCGAAATTGGTAATCCAATCCCGGGGTTCGTTCCGCACGATTGCCTTTTTATCGATCCCGATGATATCCCCCGGACCATAAAGTTCAACATGGCGGAGTATTTCTTGTTCAAGGTCCGCCCCTTCCAAGGCCGTCCCCGTAACCTTTAGCTTCACCGGGATGGTAGCGCGGGAGGAGGTAGCATTTGCGGGATCAATTTTATTGGAGATCCCCTGCCGCAGCCAGGGTAAAAACGTATATGTAGCTATCGTATCGCTCATGCCGCCGTATTTATTTCATGATTGGGAACCACATGTAAGGCACCCTCCAATTCAGGATTGGCGCCCACTTGGTTTTTGACAAATTCCATGGCCTGTGCATGACTGCCAAAACTTTTACCGCCGAACTGGGTATTGTCAACCATACTGGCCGCCGAATATCCTGGGTCCTGAACTATCACCTTGCTTTCAAAGGGCTGTACCTTTTTAAGATTGGCATACGAACCCGCTGACCGTGCCACCGCATTGCCCCTTAGGAATATATTGAATATGGAAGTGATGAACTTGAAGAAAAGCGTGGCGCCCCTCTTATAATTACTATCGATGGTAATCAACTCATATCTGATGTGCCGTTTCACGGATTTCCCCGTGGCCAGCTGTTCACCTGCCACAGATAGCTCTATGCCCCCTTCAATTGGTTGATAGGAAGGACTGGATAGCTTTTCGGCATCCTTCAGGTCCACAAATTGCGCTATGGCAAACTTTTCCTTGACGTCGTTGATCTTGGAAAGCTCATTGTCCGCAGGGGCCAAGGTAAAATGATTGGCGTCATCGGGTTTCTGGGTACCCAGCTTGTTGAGGGTAAGTTGCAAGGGAATGGCCCGTTGTGTGACCTGCAGGGAACCCACGGGATGTAGTACCAATTCTGCCAGGTCATCGATTTCCCTTAGGGAAACGAAGAGGGAATTATGGGAAGGCACCAGCGCTTTCCAGTTCTCCTGTTTTTCATATTCGGCCACCAACAGCGGCATTACGGAAATCGGTGGTAGTTCGGTATCTTTTTCTTCGCCCCAGGTAAAGTCGAAATCTACATCGATATCGAAGAACAACAGCGATATGGAGCCCGTTCCCTTGGCATGCCATGGCGATGGGCCTTCGAGGGACATCTTAATTTTTACGCTGAACAGTCCGACTCCGAATACCTTGACAGACAGGGATGCGGAAAGTTGTATGATCATGTAGAAGGGCGAGAATTGGAACAGGGCATCGAATCCAATATGGCCTTCAACCTTAAGGGAGCTCATTCCAAAATATAGTTCCGCACTTGCGCCGAACTGTGCGGTGTTCGAGGTAACGGCAAAGTAGCCCATGACCCGAATCCTTCCCCAAGACTCGTTTAGAATGTTGATAGAGATCCGCACCGGGTTCGGGAAGGGTAAGGGAGGCGGATTGAACGCCGGGTGGAAGCCCCCGACAGCGGATACAAAATTGGAATCGCTTCCCCAGCCGACCAGCAGTCCCATCTCCCCTTCCAAGGTGATAAACAGTACGCGCGAATCGTACATACTGGCAAAAAACCACAAGCGGTCCTTGTCAAATTCTATGGCCCCGATAAAGTTCACCTGTAAAACGATCAAGGCGGCTTCCTCGGTGGGCAAGGCAATTTTTATTATCCCCAAAATGGCAATGTTGCCCGGGATTTCTATGATAATTCCTAAGGATATGCTGATCAGTGTAGGGGTTCCCCAACCCAGTTTGGCCATGGGTCCGATAAGAAACTTCCCTACTTCAACGGGGAAGAAATTCCGGAGGTCGCTGATGATTTTTGGGGCGTTCTCGACCACATTGGTCGGGAACATTATACTTTCGGTAGCCCCGGTACGCACCCCTTCCGCCAAGGCATCCAGCCGCATCGTACGGTTGAGGCCCAACAGCCCGCCGACGCCCAACAGCGTAAATCCAAAGCCCAATTGGATTCCCGTTCCGAACTCGGCCGTTATGATAATGATCAATGAAAAGCCATCCGAGCCGTCGGGCATTTTGGTAGTGATGAGCCCGATGGCCTTCAGGGAAACGATCTCACTAAAGGTAAGCTCGAGTGCCCCGGCGTATTCGCCCTTGTCAAAATCAAAAAACAGGTAGCCTCCGCCCTTTACGACCCCCGCATCTACGGAGAGGCCCACCCCGTTGGGGGGTTTGAAGCCTATGTCCAAATCGAGGGGGCCTAGGTTACCTGGTTTAAATTTGGTATATACCCCGAGCCCAAATTCTTCTACCACTACTTTCAGGGGTCCTAAATTTCCATTGACATTTATGCTTGCCTCTATCTCAATTTGGGGTTCGGGATCACTTTGGGAAACCCCCGCGGATAATTGAAATTGAGGTATTTCAATTAAAGCCTAAAGATAAGTGTGGATGCAATGCAATCTCAAAATTCATAGATCCACGAAACCCAAATCCGGTTTTACTGGACCAATCAATTCCTAATGGGATATCTACCTTTATATCATTATCCCCTAAAATAGTACTTAAAAATCCATCTCCATTTCCGGCGGAAAGAACCAGTGCCAGTTCTTTGACCTCGCTCAATGCCTTAATGTCAAATTCCCCGGATTGGCTAAATATTTCCAAGCCCATGTTCGCCCCCTTCATTTCCAGTCTGATACCATCCGGTGATCCTATAAGCACTCTTGGTTCGGGAGGATGATAGTCTATGGTAAAGCCAAACCCTGCAGAAGGAAAATTGGTACCTCCCTGAAAAGGATACTTAATATCTATACCTTCGGGTCGGATAAGCACCCCGAATCGTGTGCCGAGATCCGTACCTGCCTTGATCAATAGGTCTACCTCATCGCCAAACTTGAATGTAAATGGAATTTCGGAGGGTATCCGTGGCTGTATTACCAGACCGGGAAGCGTACCGCCAACGGCAGGTAGTTCCAAAATATCGATGGCCAATTCTATCGGGGTGTCCCCAATAATGTTGTAATAAAAAGGGAATTTCAAACCGTATGGCTCCCGTGAAAAGTTTAGTTCCGCGGCACCATTATACTCGAGGATCAGTTCTTCCTCTGGTCTTACTAAATCTACTGAAAACCCGAGTCCATATAAAAAGCCCGATACATGTGCAAAGATATTCTGCGTATCGAGTTCGGCGGTACCCCAGCCGTAAACTTGTTTTACCACCGATAGGGGATCAGAGAAAATGTTCGGTATCTCCGACCATTTAAACTTGGTTCTTGTATAGGCATGCTTATTGGCAGTTGACCCAATATTCTCGATTTTTATAATATCCAAGGAGGAAAAGAAGTTATAGATGACGTTCAGGTTTTTCGACAAATACTCCGTAAGCAAAAGTTCGAAAAGTCGTTCGCCGATCTCATCCAGAAATTCTCCCGCATCAACTCCCGGGGGCGCGGTAGATATACTTTGAATTCTTTCGAACAAGTCCTTGCTTGTGGATACAAGGGAAGAAATATCCGAGGCCCCGATCTCCCCGTCCGTTAAATTCTCCAGGGTACCAATCGCGTTCGTGACGGACACTGATAAGTCCATATATTCCTGTGGCATTCCGTTGGCATCCCATCCAAGTCTATATAAAAATCCCTTAAACTGCTCTTCATCCGAAAATGCCTCACGTAAAGGGGCGACCACTAAAATCAGATGGCTTGCGAGTGTGGTCAATATGTCTCTTGGTTCTTCCATTTATTTCTTCGGGCTCATTTTTGGGGATATATCTTGCCATATTCCCGATCCATCTCAAAATGTTTTTGGGGATCGATTATATCTACCAATATATATCGGCATACCGCACAAATTTCCTTACCATCGGCGTGGCTATCGCGCATTAGGCAATTTCCGGTAGGATGAAAAACACCTTTATGATAGGCTTTCCCCCCCGAATACAACCCAACTATCCTCGTCCGCTGGCGATTATAACAATCTGGGAGAGACACCCCCGGAATAATGGGTTGTTGCACATCGTCATCGTCTACCACACTTGGAAATACCGTTAAGGGCTTTTTATTGGAAGTAATATAATCCTTGATATTTTTGGCCACTATTTCCGCATAGGGATAGTCGTTTTCGTTTCTTACGGATTCCGGTGCCGGAGTTGGAATATAGACTATGGATCCCGGGGTAAATTCCGCCGCAAATTGGTCGGCGCCGATAAGGTTGGGATAGTTAAAGACCGTACCTGCCTTTAATTTTACATGAATGCTATCGGAGGTCGGATCCGGACTTACAATTTCGAGGGGGGCGCTTAGTTTCGGGGTTTTGGGCAAGGCTTTTGGATATTCTCGAAACCTTAAATGCAAGGTATCCCCGATGTGCAAATTTATAGCCATGTCCAAGAATTAAGGGTATCTTATACTTACCACCGCCCTTGTCCTCAATGGTTTCTGCGATAACGGCCGCTTTTTTGATTCGGTGCCAGTTCCATTTGATCTCATCCCCGTCTATTTCATTACTGCTATTCTCGGCTTCGTTTTCAAGTGTTAAGTTCCCATATTTATCCAGGTCGATTCCATCCGGCGGCCCTGTTTTCTCGCCGTATTCATCCCCTATGGCAAAAGAATGGGTGAGTTCGTGGGCAAATGTCCTGCTAACGTCGTTATCGGCAAGGTTTGGTACATCCGAATTACTCGTACTCCAAATGATAACCTGAATTGGTGGCGTTCTTGGCAATTTTAAGGTTGTCGAAAATATCGACAAAAAAATAACCGTCACTATTTTTGGCCCGTCCCTTACCCGCGACAAGTATGCAAACCAAGTCATAATTAGCGGGCCTAACCTCGTCGGGAGGAGGAGTTTTGGCCCATAGATCACTTACGGAAATGCCCCGGGGATCGCGAAGTGAGCTTAGAAACGAATCCAACGGGTCATAGTGTTTATCGTTCCGCGTAATGCGAGATTCGTTCAAATCGATATCCTTGATATCGCCCGGATCGGATATGGTGTCGCCGGCCCTCACCCCAAAAAAGGAATCCCTCTCATCGATCAGGCTCCTTTTGGCCAGCTTGCGCCATGAATTGATCAGGTCATCATCTACGTGCGGTGTCGGGTCTGTATCAACGAGTTGTTGCCACTCCGTTTTTATCGTATTGTTAGAACGGCCGGCATTTGATTTATCATCGGTCGATATAGGCAATCCTACCATATATATCAGTTGGGCCAGATTATAATTTCCGGTATGTCCGGAAGGCGGTTTTTTTGGTCCTCTTATGTAACGTGCATGCAAATCGCCGCTATCGGAATCTACGACGGGATATATCTCGGCACCGACAGAAATGCCGATCTCTTGGGACGGCGTAAATGCCGTCCAAAAATTTATGGAAGTGGATAAGACATCATAAGGTTTGTTAAGCGGGTTTACTTTTAGAAATTGGATCAAAGAATTCACGTACTGATCGAACGCCGCCCTGTTGGCATTGGTAAACCCATCCCCGAGCAGCAGTACGTTGGGTACTTTTTCAGGATTGATCGTTCCAGGCCATCCGCCACCCACGACGATAGAAACATCTATGGGATTTGCCGGGTCCCAAGCATCCCCTACAAGCATCGTAGCCGAAGTGCTGGCTCCGCCTATGGCCGCGGGCAAAGTCACGCTAATAGTTAGCGTATCGCCGGGATCATCCCCTGCCTTTAAAATCAGTTCCCCGTCGGAGCCGTCAACGTTGGCGGCGGGCGACCAGCTCAAGTTCGGCATGTTTGTTATGTTTCCCACCGTATGATCATCAAACTCGGCCCGTAATGAGAATTTATAATCCGTATGTTCCGGCCTGCTTGTTTTAAAGGGCCTTACGGTCAAGGTATCCGGGGTGAGCCAAACATTTGTAATGGCTTGATGCACGTGGATTCTAATGGACGTGGAATCGATATGGTCGCCAGTGGCACTATCATTGGCTTCGACCTCCATCATAAAGTTGTTCTTTCGGGGGGAAGGTAAAGTCGCATCAAGTGTTATTACCCCGTTCAGGGTATCCACGGAGATTCCATGACCTTTATGGGTATTGGCCGGTTGCGCACCCTGAGTTTTGAACATGGGTTGAAAGACCAGAACCACATCGTTGTGGTTGGCTAGGTAATCATCGGCATATTTCCAATCCTTATCGCCATTGGCTTTGGTGAAATCGATAATAAGTTGATGGGACAAATCACGGGGCTGTCCGGGCAACAGGTGGACATCTCGCCCCCTACTTCTTACATTAGACCACCTAATACCAGTGACGGGCATACATACAATTTTAGTGGTTGAATTCCAGGGTACCTATCCAATATTCCGGAAACTTTGGAGGGAAGTTTATGGTTGGCCATGGAAGCCAGTCCTGATAAACCATTGGTTCTACTCTGTAACATTGGGGCCTAGAGTTATTTTCCTAAAGATAAAAGGACCAACCTGTGAATGACTGTAATCTTGTGTATTTGGTAAGTTTAAGTGTATAAATAGCAAAATTTAGAGATCGTATAGATTTTTTGGGATGACAAATATTTCCTTGATCAACTTTTTGAAGAACGGAGGCAAAAAGGTTCAATCGGACCAAGATGGGTATAGCAAACTAAAAAAGCGGCAAAGCAACTGCTTTACCGCCATATCCTTATAAAGTATTTGACCGGCTTTTATATACAGCATTTTCCCAAGCCTTTATCGCTATTTGGTTGTTGGGTTTAAAAGCTACCCCGAAAATTAAATTTCCTTAACTTTCCGATTATAATTCCCGCGAAGGGTAGGATAGCTTTCACAATGACCTCAGAATTGGGGAGTCTGCAAAACGACCCTACACCAGACTTGTGAACTTTAATTCGGAAGTATGATAAAAAGAAGCAGTGCTATTATTATCGTGATGCTTATTATTGTTGGTTTTGGTATTGGTATTTACCTACAGGATTTAAAACATCGAGAAAGCACGACCGCGTACTGGCAAGCGAACAGGCACAATGTTAAAAGATTTAGAGCCATTGAAAAATTCAATCAGCAAATGAATGCCAGTAACTGGCGGGCCATGCAAGACAGTATTTATAAACAATTGGATACACTGGTCATTCTGCGCTTTAGAAAAGAGATGGATAGCCTGAACGAACGTCGAAACAAACCTTGATCAAAGAGGGTATGGCTTTAGAGATCTTGATTGCGGAATATTCCATGGTATCCTCAATGGAAATGTCCCTTTATTAAGGATGATGTCCTAACCGGGAGAGAGAGTTATATTTCGCCAACAGGAGCATCCCATTCACCACTAGAATTTCTGTTAACCCCTTTCAGAAGCGTCTCTTACTACCCCGTTGCAACTTCCAAGAAATGGGGAATAATAGAAGCGGATACATTTTTTATCTTCCCGATAGATTCCCCATCGATTTGAAAAGCGACCTGTCTTTCCGAGGTTACGCGAGCTTCGGTTGTTTTGATGACCTCCACGAAATCGGTATCCATTTCAATCTCGCCTTTGAGCGTTTTGAGTATTTCGAGAACATTCAATTCTTTAAAAATCAAAACCTCGAATTTGCCATCGTCGATCTTAGCGTTCGGATTTACCAATGCCCCGGTACCGAATTTTTGGCTGTTGGCGAAAGCGATCATCACCGCTTCCACCTCATTTTCTCCCCGTTCGCCGAGATGGAAAACCGATAGGGACTTTCTGATTCCCACAGGGTGGGAATACTATTGAGAAAATAGCCAAAATGTCCTCGGACGGCACCTTCTGAATAATTTTTTATCAATTCAGCGTTAATGCCCATATCGCTGATGTGCAGGCCGATGGAGTCATTGATACGAAGGGCATCCATTTTCTGGGTTCTTTCGCCCATCGCTACTTTAAGGGCTCTTTCGGAATCTGTTGGAAGTTCGAGATCGGTTGCCAGACCATTGGCGGAACCCGCTGGAATAATACCGATAATATAATGATCGCCGTCACAGGCCTGGGCAGTCATTTTGATTGTTCCATCGCCACCGACGACCAAAATGCGCTCAGGCCCAAAATCCTTTATCTTTTTTTGGAGTTTGGCCACATCCTCTTTTCCCGTAGTCCTGTAAATCGTAAGTTTGGACTCCGGTGGCATAAATTCTTGGGCCATATCGATGATGGGCTGTTTATCGGTATTTCCTGAAATAGGATTGATAACCATCAACACTTTCTTTATCTTGGTTTCCATAATGGTGGGAACGAATGCTTGGTAAATTCAAATCAAAAGTACATTAAATGTTCGGTGAATATGAAGAATAGAATAAAGATATACCGAGGCTATGCTAACGAGCAAGAAATTATTCTTTTTGGCCACGTTTTGAAAAAAAATGTTCCGGATACCTATAATTTGGAGGGTAAACGCTTACGACATGCTTATGCCGTGATACGGATGTTTACCATTGAAACCATGGGCAATGTGGAGGTAAGCATGAAATTCGGGGAGATGGAGTTGACGACAAAAACCTTGAAAGACGGCTATTTCCAATTTGCCTTCCCCCATCCGAGACCCTTGACGAGCGGATGGCATACTTTTACCGTATCCGCAACCATAAACGGTACCCTCGTTGAGGAAAAAGGAGAATTCATTAAACCCTATGCCGGGGAGTACGGCCTGATATCGGATATCGATGACACCTTTTTGGTATCGCATTCCGATAATTTTTTTATAAAACTATATGTGCTCCTGACACGCAATGTGAACAAACGCAAGATTTTTGAGGGGGTGGTAAAACATTATCGCGTGCTGAGCTCGGCCGGAAGGAAAACAGCAAACGGCACCAACGCCTTTTTTTATGTTTCGAGCAGCGAATGGAACTTGTACCATTTTATCGAACGCTTTGCGCAGCTACACGATTTTCCGAAAGCGGTTTTGAAGTTGAAAAAAATCAAGACCGGGCTGGGAGATTTTCTGTTCACCGGAGGCGGTAGCCACGACCATAAATTCTTTAAAATAAAGCACCTTCTTGAATTTTATCCCGAATTGAAATTCATATTGTTGGGAGACGATAGTCAAAAAGACCCCTTCATTTACGAGCGAATCGTAAAAATGTTTCCATCGAGCGTGAAGGCAATTTATATTCGGAGTACTAAAAACAAGCGCAAACAAAACGTCACAAACGTCTTGGAGAATATACAATCCATGAACGTAGAAACCTGCTATTTTCAGGATAGTGCTACGGCAATACGCCACTCAAAAGAAATCGGTCTTATCGGGGAAAATCAAACCGGATAAGTAGGCGAGGCGGTAGAAACCCGAAGAACGATTCTAAAAAGAGATACTAGTGACAAGGGCCTATCTAAACTCTCTTAATCAGACGGTTGAAGGGATTTAGAAAGCGCCCCCTATTACGTGTATTCCTCTCCATTTTACGCTTTTAGAACGAGCGTGCCCCTTAACGGCTTCCAAGGCAATTTTACCCCAAACGAAAGAATAGTTGCCCTGAAAGCAAATGCAGCATAATTTTCGAAATAAAATGTAGAAATTTGGAAGAAGTTGAAGTAAACATGCCCAAAAAAATTCAGCTTCGTCTTTGAAAACTAGACTATGACAAGCCACTACCATCCCGATTACGAAATTATTGGCAAAGGCAAGAAGGTAATTGTCTTCGTCCACTGTTTCGGCGGTGATTCCGGTAGCTGGCGGTGGATGGCGAAGAGATTGCGAAAAAAGCATACCTGTATCTTGCTGAACCTGCCGGGTTTTGGGAATACCCCACCTCTACCGGAACCCTCTATATATGGCTTTGCCCAGTACATCAACGCCTGTATTGATCAGCTCGAACTGGAGGATTACATTTTATGCGGCCACTCAATGGGGGCAAAGTTGGCCTTGTATGCTTCAAAAATTAGAGTGGAAAACAAGCCGGGGAGAATGATTCTGATCGCTCCTTCGCCCCCCACTGTCGATAATATGCCGCAGCAAGAACGCGACCGGATGCTGAATCATCCCAATGCCGATGAAGCGGAGAAGACCGTAAAAGGAGCAACTCAAAAGAAACTGAAAAAGAAGAGATTGGCCTATGCCGTAGAATCGCAATTGAAAATCGATGAAAAAACCTGGGACTGGTGGTTGAAGAAAGGCATGAAAAATTCGATCGCCGATAGGATCAAGGGTCAGGAAATTCCCACGCATGTAATCTATTCCCACCACGATCCCGTCATCGAACCTGATGTGATCCAAAAAGAAGTGTTGCCTTATCTTGAACAGGTATCGGTCGTCGCATTGGGAAAAATAGGCCACTTGATTCCCTTGGAAGCGCCTAGAAAACTAGCCCGCCAAATCAAACGTATCGCTAAACTATAACTACCTAAACCTACTGGCGTTTAGGGGTATTTTCTTACCTCGGGTCTATCGCTCTCTCTTTCCCCTTAGCCGTAAAGCCCTATTGTTTATTACCATCTTTAAAAAATCCGGCTATCATGGACTAAAACATTTTGGATTAATGTTAGCTTTTATATTAATTGCATTGAAGTTATTTGATTATAAAAATTTATTGGGATGGATTATCCTGAAATAATTGTTCTTTCGTTGAACCTTCTATTTTGCGTTCCCAGTGCCGCGTCGCTTACGAAATTCGATTATTGGTGGGTCAGGGGCTTCGATTTTCCAAGGGTGCAAATCTCGGTTCTAATCTGTGCTAATATTGTTTTGGCAATATGGTTTTACCCTTTCGATGCCTTTTGGAACTATTTGGTAGTGGGAATTCTTTTTCTCAGCCTCGTTTATCAATTAATAATGATATTTCCCTATACCAAGCTGGCGAGCAAAGAGGTTATACGATATGGGGGGAGCGAAAACGACGATAACATCTCTATTCTGATTAGCAACGTACTGATGACGAACAGGGAATATTCCAAACTCATCGACCTCGTACTTGCTAGAAATCCGGATGTTCTTTTGACCTTAGAGACCGACAAAGCTGGGAAGAGGCACTCCTCTCCCTCGAGGCCAGATACCCTCATAGCGTAAAAGTTCCATTGGACAACCTCTATGGAATGCACCTCTATTCTAAACTGCCCCTAAAGGATATCGAGGTAAAATATTTGATCAAGGACGACATTCCCTCGATACACGGATTTCTGATGTTGCCTAACGGAAAAAAGGCCCATATCCACTGCCTACATCCTAGACCGCCCTAGCCCCAGCGAGAGCGAAACCTCTACCAATAGGGATGCCGAGCTGCTTCTTGTAGGTAAAGAGATCAATAATGACGCAGTGTTGACTTTGGTCTTCGGCGACCTGAACGACGTAGCTTGGTCCCGAACGACCAAACTGTTCCGAAAAATGAGCGGACTTTTGGATCCTCGCAGGGGGAGGGGTTTTTTTAATACCTATCATGTAAACCATCCGCTTTGGAGATGGCCGTTGGATCATGTGTTCCATAGCAATGATTTTACGTTGATCGAAATTTGTAGGGAAAGGGACATAGGTTCCGACCATTTTCCGATGTTCGCAAAACTCAACTACACCCCTAGGGCCGAATGGGAACAGAAAAGTCCGAAGGCAGACGCCGACGAGGAAGAATGGGCCGAGGAAAAAATCGATAAGGCCCATGCCAAAGAGTAGGGCAAACCACTGAATCATTATAAAGAACCAAAGAAGGTTGATTAACACGGATATTTCCTTTTAGAGTGGATTCGCAATTGCGACAAAAATAGGGCCGGAAAGGCCTATATCAAAAGAATGGTACAATCGATTATTGTTCCGATAAGGTTAAAAATCCATCGTAAAAGAGCCAAGCGATTGTACGCGTCTCCTTAGCTTTATCCAAACTTAAAAACCTATTATCATGAGTAAAGAAAGAGATGAGATATTGGATGAAATCGAAGAAATTCTCGAAAAGAACGAAGATGCCCGAAAAGGCTACGAGAAGGCGGCCGATAATGCGGATAGCAGAGAGCTAAGCACGTACTTTCGTGAGAAAGCTACAAAAAGAAAGAATTTCAACGCTAAGTTGAAATCTGAAATCAAAGGGGCCTATCCCGACTTCGACGAAGACGGTTCCTTTACCGGAAGCATGCACAGAGCATGGATGGACATTAAGGACCTTTTTTCCGCCGATAGCGACGAATCTATGTTGGAGGAATCCATTAAAGGAGATAAAGCCGCCATCGATGAATACAATGACGTAATCGATTACCAAAACCTTCCGGTCGGGCTTAGAAACCTTCTAGTCTCCCAACGGGACGAGATACAACAGGACATTAAAAAGCATGATTCCCTCGAAAGCTTGCATTGAGTGTTGGGAACTGTAGGAAAGGCGCCCTCTTTGGCGCCTTTCTTATATTTCCTCCCCGATGGTCCCCAATCGTAGTAGAGGAACGCTTATCCCAATTGAGTCCGATCCGATAACTGGTGCAAATGGAACAACCGATAGGCCCAATGCGTGATGTAGCCTGCTTCTCTAACAACCATGCTCCCCGGCAAGGCAACCATCGGAGACGATATGCTAACCACGTAACAAATAACGAATGGAAGAACTTTTCGATATAACCTGGAAAACAGTGGGTCAGATAGCCTTGAGTGCTTTCGGCATCTACCTTTCGGTAATAGTGATGACCCGAATATGTGGTAAAAGGAGCTTTTCCAAGATGTCCAGTTTCGATTTCGCCATGACCGTGGCGGTAGGCTCCATTATTGCGACGACAGTGCTATCCTCATCGGTAAATTTATTAGAGGGTATGGTGGGACTGGTTGCCGTTTACCTGCTACAGATTTGTGCCGCCTTTGCACGCAGAAACAAAGCCATCCGAAATCTAATGGACAATTCGCCGCTACTGCTTATGGATGGCGAAACCATTATCGAAGATAATCTCCGCAAGGCGCGGGTTACCAAAGGCGACCTACGTTCGAAATTGCGCGAGGCCAATGTAACGGAACTATCCCAAATTAAAGCGGTAGTGTTTGAAACCACCGGCGACATTTCCGTTCTGCATAAGAATGACGAAAGCCCTCTAAATCTTTGGTTGATGAAGGATGTACAGAGAACCTGAAGTATGTAAGTTTCTACCGTCCCCCAGTTTGATCCAATGGTTAATTGTAAAACTAATTACCTTCAGGAATCGGAATAGTGCAACTTATTTTTACCTAAAGCAAATAGAGAAATGGGAAAACTAAAAATTCATCCGGTATGGGCCGCAACGCTTACGGGAAGTTTAATTGGGGCAGCGGCAGCTATTCTCTATGCCCCGAAGAGCGGCGAAGAGACAAGGGCAAATTTGAAAATAAAAGCCTCCAGGGCGTCGAACATATTGGAACAGGCATTCGATAATAGCGGTGATACCCTCGGATATCTTCTCGGTTCCATAATGGCCGAAACCGCCTCTACTGCGAAGGAAGTTATCCACGCCTTGGTAAATGAACTTAAGGAACGGAAAATAAATAAATGATACGGACGTACTCGTCGTTCTAACCCATTAGACCTGAAAGCTAGCCTTTTTTTAATAATGCTGTCTCAAATGATCGTGAATCCACATCCCAAAGGCTGGGAAATCATATCCCATTACACTCATGGCCTCTTAGCGGGCAAGATCGCTATGCAATTGCGGCCTGAACTGCGGCCGGACCATTGGGAAGACGTACTGACCGCCATAATCGAACATGATGACCATCTGATGGATTTTGACGAAAAAAACTACCTAACCGAGGCGGGAGGCCCGTTAGATTTTACTTTGGACCACAAATCGGACGACGACGCCCTTGAACGAGCGAAACGGATATACCGAAATGCCTTACAAAAATCCCAGTTGGTCGCCTTGCTCATTGGTCGTCATTTGGAGTTTCTATATGATGAAAAGTCAAAAAATCATTCCAGTTTTAAGAAATTCTTTAAGGAGGTTAAAGACGATCGCAAGGAACAGCTAAATCTGTACGGTTGGAAAAAATTACAGCCTTGGAAAAGACCTACGAGCTCATGCGGTTCTGCGATAGGTGTTCCCTTATTCTTTGTCAAGACCTGATCCCTTCCCCGGGAAGAAAGTTGGAAATTAACAAAAGTATTAAAGAGGAAACCTATTTTATTTTTAATACCGATAAGGGTACTCATATAGCGCCCTGGCCTTTTGCTGCGGAGGGCTTTCAGGTTAGCGTTTGAGGTCAGGGTGGTTAAGCAATTGCATTTTGAATCAAATCAGGAACTAAAGGATACAATTAGGAGTACCCGACCGGAATTGAAGGTATTACACCTCACCAAAAATTCTTCCGACAACCATTAAAATTTACTGAAGCTATGTCTTTCACTATTTATACGAAAAGAGCTGTCTTGGGCGGTTTCCTCTCGCTCGGGGTGATCGGCCTTGGCACTTTCATGTTGGGGCATTTGAGCGGGTACGAAGCCAAAGAACTCATCAAGGCCAGTATCGGCGGGCTGAACACCTTGTGCAACACCATCGTACTGGCATCCGCTACGATCTTGGCCCTCATGTTGACCCTATTGGGTGTGAGTACCGGTACCTCTTCGCAACTAAAGAAAGACCATTACAACCATATTATGCGAATCGCGAAAATCGATACGGTAATATTCGTAGCGGCCTTGCTGTCGTTCCTATTACTCAACCTTCCGGTGACCGAGAGTGAGAATATACCTCCCAACTGGTTCAAAGTGATCTATTACGTAACTCTCGGTATCAGCACAGTATTGAGCTCCACATTAATTGTGGTCGTACTGATGCTCTACAGCACCATCGTGAACATTATAAAGATAGTGGGCCTGGGCATACAGGATCATCCGTTGGTAAGTAGCGAAGAAAAGGAAAAAGACAAGGAAGCCGATGAATAGATCAATGCATAAAATACCTGTCAAAAGTAGGAAGTCCCAAGACACCATCCCCGAATGCTATACGACCGACACCGAAAATTTTCCTAAGGAGGGAATCGGGTTGTTGCAATCATTGGACCTGATGGGCCTGAACATTCCTACGGAATTTGGGGGACGGGGCCTCGGTGGGAATTACGGAAACGTAGAACTTCTTCAAACCCTTAAGAAAATCGGAGCCTACGACCTTTCTTTAGGAAGAGTATATGAGGGACATCTCAACGCCTTGGCGCTTATTGGAAAGTTTGGAACTTTGGCGCAAAGGGAAACGTACTTCCTAGAAGCGTTCTCGGGAAAGCTTTTTGGGATATGGAATTCCGAGCTGCCCTCGGAACGTCTCATGTTCAAATCTTCCGGGGATAGATTCCTCTTGGAAGGCGCAAAGGTTTTTTGTTCGGGGGCTTCCCATGTCCATAGACCCATTGTTACGGCAGAAGGAACGGAGGGAAGTCAAATGCTAATACTCCATTTGGACGAATACGATTTGCACGAGGATTTCCGTTATTGGCGACCGCTCGGGATGAAAGCCTCCGTGAGCTGCCGTTTCGATTTTACCGGTTTGCGGTTTCCAGAAGAACAGCTTCTAGGGGGTACGTCCGATTATGAAGGCGAACCGGATTTTACGGGAGGTGCCGTCCGGTTTGCCGCCGTGCAACTGGGAGGTGCCGAAGCGGCGATACGGGCTACTCTTCGACATTTGAAGAAAATGGGTAGGTCGCAGGCACCGGAACAGGCAAGGCGATTGGGCCAACTGGCGATACTCCGGGAATCGGGTAACTTGTGGCTGAAAGGTGCCGCTAAAGCCATGGACGCACGCGAGGAAAATCCTTCCGGCTGTATGCATTATGCCAACATGTTCCGTACCGTAGCCAGGGATATCTGTGAGGAGGTTCTTAAGCTCTGCGAAATGTCAGTGGGGCTGCAGGGCATGATGCAGCCGCATCCTTTGGAGCGCATACACCGAGACCTGAGCGTTTACTTGAAACAACCGGGACCTGACAGGGCCCTAAGCGCGGTGGGGCAGGCCTTTGCCGAAGCCTATCCCGAAAAATAATGGAGCGTATTACAGAAGCCCAGATTTTAAAGGCGCCCCATCTAAACGGGCCACGCCTCTCCGCGGATATCGGCAATCTCATGGTACTTGCCCCCCACCCCGACGATGAGAGCCTCGGCTGCGGGGGCCTAATCTCTATGTTAAGGCAAGCAGGTTCGCAAGTAGTTGTATTTTTATCACTAGCGGTTCCGCATCCCATCCTCATTCTAACACGCATCCGCCGGATGTACTGTCTCAAATCAGGGAATCCGAGGCCATAAGAGCCTGTGCGGAACTGGGAGTGAGCTCGGATAATATTCATTTTGTAAGGGCGAGGGATTCCGGATTGGAGCAGCTCGATAGGGACGCACTTTCCAAGATAAGCCAAGATATCGTCCCTATTTTCCAAAACGGCCCATTTTCCGCACTGGCCGTACCTTGGCGGCGAGATCCGCATGCGGACCATCGCGTAGTCCATACTTTAGGCGATATAGTACTCGAAAAAATATCCAAGGGAGCTATCAAGATAGAATATCCGATATGGCTATGGAAGAACGGGAAGAAAGAGGATTGGCCCACAATAGGAGAAACAGTGCCTTACCGGCTGGATATCTCCAAAGTCTTCCCCCAAAAATGGAAGGCCATCAAAAGACACAAATCCCAACTGGGGGAGATGATCAGGGACGATGAAGACGGGTTCGTGCTGACCGAGGAACTATTGGAACCTTTCATCAAGAATACGGAATATTTTTTCCTGACGGTTCTTCAGGACCTGAAGACTCTGGATGCCGCATATTTTGAGCGGCTATATTCAGATCAAGAAGATCCGTGGGACTTTCGCAACAGCGAATATGAGCGGAAAAAGTACCAGAGATCTATAGAAGTTTTGGAAAATGAAAGCTTCTCGTTAGGCCTAGAGTTAGGCTGCTCCATAGGTATTCAGACCCAAATGCTATCCAAGGTCTGCCAACATCTGGTGGCAGTAGATATTAGCAAAGCAGCCGTTAAATCAGCATCTGACTATTGTTACGGCACTACTAATATCGAATTTAAGGCAGTAGATATCACCAAAAATTTCCCCCACGGATTCTATGACCTGATCACCTGCTGTGAAATCGGCTACTATCTCGAGGTCGAAGATTTGGAACAATTGTTCCGGAATATAAAGAAAAGCCTTCTCCCTAACGGCAAGCTCTTGATGGTACATTGGACGGCCTTTGTGCCCAGCTACCCCCAGAGCGGTGATGCGGTACACGACCAATTCGAACGCTTCGCCGATGAAACCGGGGTTTTTAAGGAATTGGTCCATGAACGCCATGAAAAGTATCGGCTTCAGGTTTGGAGAAAATCGACCGGAGACGGCCATAGATAGTTTTTCAACTCTTCGCAAGCCAGCGAAACCAGCTTCTTAGGATATCGCTTTCTCCAACTTTTACGTTGGTCAAGATCCTTCTCTAACTTATGGATTAAAGCTCTGTGCGTACCGAACTCTTTCAAATAGCCGAAGAATACGTGCCTTTCGATACCGCTTCGATCGACGATTTCTTCAAAAGTCTTGGTTGCGGGAGAAGTGAGATACTTGCCCGCAAGTGCATATAAGGCAAACCTTTCCAAAAGGGCATCGAGGCCTTCCACCTCAAAGGTAATCGACTTTGACTCTCCCCACCCCCGGAGTTCCGCACCGAAGCCACATGGCACCCTGGTATCACCACGGCCCGAAGTGGTCACCAAGGTCCATGGACAGTGCCGGACCCTATGACCGCCCCACACCACCTCATCGTAAAATGTGACGTCTTCACAAAAGCCGATCGGCGGCATGCCGCCAACGCTATGGTACACATCGGCCCTGACCGCCATATTGGGTCCTGAACGGTGGGAATGGCGCGGCACGGGATCCCATGGATAGGAAACAAATTGGTCTTCCAAGCAGAGGCGCCACCGATTATATTGGGTCTTAAGTTCCAAAACTTTCTTGGCACTTCCGAAAACTCCTTGGGTATCTACCCCGATACGACCACTGATAAGCCCGTAACCGCTTCCGATATAACCGAGAAGATTGGCCATCCAATAGGAATGGACTACCGTATCCGCATCGGTGGTGGCTATATATCCCAAGGGAGAAAAAATCCGAGATAGCGCCATCCGCATCAGTATGCGGCGGGCCGCGCCTACATTGTTCACCTCCGGCCTGTCCGTTTCCAGAACAAAAAGAGCAAGCTCAGGATATATGGATTTAATTTTGTGGCAGGAATTTGCGGTACCGTCCGTACATTTATGACAGAGTACGATGATTTCAAACTCCCTCGTATCAATGGGAGCCCCTAAGACCGTACGTTGCATGGCCAAAGAGGTAAGGCATTTTTCAATGAAGCCTATCTCGTTCTGCGCCGGGATCGTCACCACCACTTTCGGCCGCGCAGCATTGGGAGATAGTTCCAAAGCCATTCTATCGGCGATATCGTCCAGCAGGGCGGGATCGTGGGACATATTGTAGCCGATAGTATTCAGCTGGGGGGTACCCTGGCCCATACTCTTTATTTTTTTGGTTTGGAGATTTCATCTACACGGGAATACAAACCATCTCCGCCCAAAAGAGCGTCAGGCAGGATTTTTTTTCTTTCCCGCTTCCTTCGGAACTCCGAAGGCTGCACGCCATAGGCCTCACGAAACATCTTCGAAAGATAGCTCTGGCTTTTATATCCTACTTCCGAAGCTATCAGGGAAAGCGTAAAGTCGGTGTTCAACAATAAGGTCCGTGCGGTCTCCAACCGCTTCTCCCGAATATAGAGGTTTACCGTTTTTCCGTACAGTTCCTTAAAGCCCTGTTGAAGCTTGTTGGCATTCAATCCTATTTCGGCGGCAATGGCATCGATATTGGGCAAATCTTCCAGCCGGTCCTCTATGAACTTAATGGCCTTTACCATCTGGTTGAGTTCCGATTTACGCAATACGGTCTTTTTTCCTTCGGACTTGATATCATCTTGAAATTGGGTAATCTGCAGCACTAGAATCTTGAGGGCCATTCCCTCTAAATGAAGTTTATTCAGAAAACCGGTACCCTCATAGCGGTCCCATTCCTCGAAAATATCGGAAAGCATTAAACTGTAAAAACCGTCGTGATAAAAGGTATTTTTCGCCGAAATGTCGTTGAGCATGTCCTGCCAGGATTCGGCTACCGTATCGGGCTCACAACTTATCTTACCCTGAAAACTTCTTCGTTCGATCTCGAGGCTGGTAAAGACCGCCCGTTCCCCCGCACGAAACCGTATCCTATGACCATGATGGGCTGAGCTGGCAACTATGGCGTTCTTATGTTGTTGGATTTGGTGCCATTCCAATTCATCCATAAAATTGTGGCTAATCTCGCCGTGTAAGCAGAAAAGGAACTTTACGGGGTGGATCCTGTCCAAGGTATATTCGATGGTAATGTCCTCCTCGAAAAGACAATCGTACCGAATAAGGCCCATTCCTCCTTCAAAATCGGCACCGGTAATCGTTCCCTGGCCGTATCGTTCGGGAATGTGAACTTCAAATATGCCGCAGTGCTTGGTAAACCGTGCACCGAGTTCGTCCGCTATGTCCGATACCACTTCCCGTAACGGCAAGGAACTTACCTTCAATTTTTCCATCTCGATTATTTTCAGCTCCAATATGAACTAGTTCTGTCCTGTAGAATGACGCAGATGCGTTTAAATTTGACCCATTAGGTTTTGGTGCAATTTATGGGGCCATCGGGATACTCCTAATTGAAGGGGGATAGCTGTTCGAAGGCTTTGGAACCTATAGGGAACAACTTTAACCGGTTCGAAATAGGATATTGCACGATGACGGATTGTCTGCGCGAGTTTACCGAAATGGGCTTTATGGATGGGGCACTCGAAGCGAAAGCACCGATTACCATGAAACGACGACCTTCAAGGCAGCAGATTGGGGAACATCTGGTGAGGAATGTTCCTTACAGATAGCCACATGAGTTTGTTCATAAGAAAAGGATGGTTTTGTAATAAAGGCAATATTTGAGGCATTTGGGGTACAAAAATGGTTAAAACGACTATAGCTTTACCATTCCCAAATGCATTATTCACACCACTCTCAAATATACAGATCATGGACAAAAAGAAAGAGCAGACTGCTAAGACCGAAAGTATGAAACCCTTTGAAATGGACGGCGAAGGCAAACCCTTGACCACCCGCCAAGGTGTAAAGGTCAATGACACCAACAACTCCCTCAAAGCCGGTCCGCGGGGCTCGACCTTATTAGAAGATTTTATACTCCGGGAAAAGATTACCAGCTTCGACCACGAGCGCATCCCCGAACGGATCGTGCATGCACGGGGCAGCGGGGCGCACGGATATTTTGAACTGTATGAGGACATCTCCGAATACTCCAAGGCGGGTATATTTACCGATATGGACCGCAAGACGCCAGTATTTGTGCGTTTTTCGACCGTAGCGGGATTTAAAGGTTCTACCGATCTGGCCCGCGATGTACGGGGGTTTGCCGTAAAATTCTATACCGAAGAGGGTACGTGGGACCTGGTGGGAAATAATATGCCCATCTTCTTCATTCAGGATGCCATGAAATTTCCAGATCTTATTCATGCCGTAAAGCCGGAACCCGACCGGGAAATTCCCCAAGCGGCCTCGGCACATGATACTTTTTACGATTTTGTTTCCCTTTCGCCGGAAACCCTGCACAACCAAATCTGGTTGATGAGCGACCGCGCCATTCCCCGAAGTTTCCGGATGATGGAAGGTTTTGGCATCCACTCCTACCGATTGGTCAACGATAAGGGCGAGGCGCATTTCGTAAAGTTCCATTGGAAACCTGTACTGGGCGTACATTCCGTTACTTGGGACGAAGCCGTGAAGATCAGCGGTGCGGATTCCGATTTCCATCGGCGTGACTTATGGGATGCCATTGAGGCGGGACAGTTCCCGGAGTGGGAGCTTGGGCTCCAGATTATTCCCGAAGCGGACGAGCACAAGTATGATTTTGACCTATTGGATGCCACCAAACTGGTACCAGAGGAGATGGTGCCCGTCAAGATCGTGGGTAAAATGACCTTGAACCGAAACCCTGAAAACTTCTTTGCGGAGACCGAGCAGGTAGCGTTCCTTCCGGGCAATGTGGTGCCAGGAATCGACTTCACGAACGACCCCTTGCTTCAGGGCCGGCTATTTTCTTATCGTGATACACAGCTCTCGCGATTGGGGAGTCCCAATTTCCATCAGATCCCCATTAACCGCCCCTTGGCCGATTCTCAGCACAACCAACGGGACGGCCACATGCAGATGAACGTTCCCAAAGGGCAGACCGCCTATTTTCCGAACACCTTGGGAGGCGGTTGCCCGCACCTTTCTAAAATTTCCGAAGGTGCGTTTTCATCCTATGAGGAAAAAATAGATGCTAAAAAAATCCGTACCAGAAGCGAAAGCTTTACCGATTATTTTTCACAGCCCGCCCTTTTCTACCGAAGTCTGGCCGATTGGGAAAAGGATCACGTGGCCGGCGCCTATTCCTTCGAACTGGGTAAATGCACCCATGAACACATACAAAAACGGATGCTTTGGATGATCTCGCAGATCGATGAAGACCTGGCGGAGAAGGTCGCCCGCAACCTCGGTCTGGAAGTACCGGAAGATATCGAGCGGCCGATTAACCAGGCCATCGGTGCCGACGCGGATGTCGCAAGTTTTCAGCCCGGCCCCAAAAAGAACTATTTAGACGAATCACCGGCTTTGAGTCAGGCCAACACCAAATTCGAAAGTATCGCCACGCGCCAAATCGCCATCCTAGCTGCCGATGGCTTTAGTATGGAGGACCTAAAGGCTGTGAAATCGGCTTTGGAGGAAAAAGGGGCCATTCTAAAAATTGTTTCTCCCCACGGCGGTACCATAACCTGCGATGCGGATAAGGATCATAAAGTAGATGCCGCCATTGACACCACCGAAAGCGTCCTTTTCGATGCCATTTATATTCCCGGCGGCCAAGCTTCGGTAAATAGCCTTTTGGAGCATCCCAAGTTCATCAAGTTTATCAATGAGACCTTGAAACACTGCAAGGCCATCGCCGCCGACAATGAGGGCGAACAACTTTTGGACAAGACCTATGTCGCCGATCATAAAGACGACAAGGCCGTCTTTATCAATTCCGAGGTCGCGGATTTCGCCCAGGCCATTGCCCAACACCGCAACTGGGAGCGTATGGAGAAGGTAGCCTCAATTCCGGTTTGATGTAATGGAATAGCATTATTTGGAAGTAAACGAACCGATCACTACTTTCTTGTACGGGGCGGGCCGGTTTGCCATGATGCGACCTTCACCCATGATAGCGGTATGGCGGATATTCTCATGCCCTTAACTTTAGGATAAATTAAATAAGAAATGGATTTAGGAATACAAGGCAAAACGGCATTAGTAACGGGCGGGGATTCCGGTATCGGACTGGAAACCGCAAAATTCCTGGCCCGAGCGGGGGTCCATACCGTTTTATCGGACAAAAAAAATGGAAAAGTTTTAAAGGATGCCGTAAAACAGGTGGAAAAGCATGCTAAGGGGGGTGCACAAATACGGGGCATCGCCGCCGATATTTCCAGTAATAAGGAAGTTTTGGACTTGGCGGACCAGATAGATACGGAAATGGGTGGCGCCCACATCATTTTTCATGCTGCCGGTGCGCGCGGGGCGGCAGGTGATTTTCTGGAATTGACCGATGAGGATTGGAGGAAGACTATCGATGTTGACCTTATGGGTGCCGTAAGAATAGCCCGGGCCTTTGTGCCCCAAATGCAAAAACATAAATGGGGGCGGATGATTATGGTGGCTTCCGAAAACGCTTTTCAGCCGTATGAGGAAGAAAGCCCCTATAATGCATGTAAAGCGGCCATCATCAACTTGTCGAAATGTCTTTCCCGCTCATACTCGAAAGAGAATATCCTTTTTAACTGCATCTCCCCTGCTTATATCGAGACCCCGATGACCGATGCCATGATGGAAGAATTGGCCAAGGAAAAAGATATCACGGTCGAGGAGGCCGTTGAATGGTTCGTGAAGAATAAGCGCCCGCATATCGCCATGCAGCGCCGGGGAATACCCGAAGAAGTCGGTTCCATGGTCGCCTTTCTATGTTCGGAACATGCCAGCTATGTGAACGGTAGTAACATTCGAATCGATGGGGGCGCGGTGGAATCCGCTTTCGGATGATTCCCTACCGGATATTCGATTGCTTCTGGATCGTCGAGGGAGTGAATGCTCTCATATATCGCAAATAACCGAATAAATCCTGGGGCCAAATTGGCCGAACTCCCGGTGAAAAAAGAGGCCAAAAACTCGCCAATGGCTAGTAAGATATTGGCCGCTATGGCATCATAAATAGAATGCTTGATTTACCCGCCAAAAATTTTGGGAGAAGCTAATTGTATATCTTCCTATTCCCCTGCACCCTCGAAAAAAGTGGTTCCCGAAGCGACCAAGCCTATAATTATAAGTATAAGAAATGCAATTACTATGATAACGGCCACTTTGGTGATGGTACTTTTTTGAAAAATGAATTTCTGAGTGGACTCGTGTTCCTCTTTCACGAATTTCGAGTCATTATCGTTTTCTTTTTTATCGGGTTTGCCCATAACATATAGTTGATTTCAAAGTGTAGCTGATTACATCCGGATAGGCGATTTACTAGACCAAATGGGTATTAAGAGTAATTCGCCCAAAGATTTGCCTCAGCTGTGGTCGCCCGTATCCTTCTGTAAATCGCCAACAGGTAAATATCCGAAAATGGAACTGATTCATACAGGAAAGGCGGGCAACAAGAAACAAAACAAAAACCTGTTATCCATTCACGATAAATGCATGAATAATACCCGGCAGCCAAGCCAGGATGGTCAAAATGATACTGACAAGCAAGGTCGTTCCCACACCGTGGTTCATATAGACGGCCAATGGCGGTAAAAGAATGTTCAGAATAACGGTTACTAAAGACATATTTCAACAATTTAAATGTTAAATCCTATTTTATTTTGGAATATTTTATTTTTCGGATGACCTGAGGGTTTTTCCCCGCTTTTTCCGGTCTTCTTCGACCAAAATCGTATAATCCGGAGAACCGGTAACCCCTCCAAAGAAAGCGGCACCCGCACCTAGTAAAAGAATGAGAAAGGCGACAATACTTGCGGTACCTGCGGCATCGGCGGCCCTATCACTATATTTTACCACTTTCTGCTTGGCCTTTGCATAAAATTTTTCCGCTTTGTCCACGGCGTTCTGCTATTCTGGTTTCCCATTTTTGGATGACCCCGTTGATTTCCTCTTCACTGAGTTCTGTATTTTCAGTAAGCGATTCCTTTATCGCCTGCTTGTCGATGAACTCATCCGATCCCTCTACGCTGATATCCAAGTCCCCATTTTCATCCAAATCAAAAGAGAGGTCATTCACATAGGTTTGAATATCGTTTTTAAGGTTCATCTGCTTGAGTTCCCGTTTGGAGTCCTGTAGAAACGCACTCGTTTCCTCAGAGGAGTCCTCTGGCAAAATATTATATTTCTCACCGGTATTGATCAGGTCGAACATTTGTTGTTTTATGGTTTCCGAGGTATTCTCCGCTTGCTCCTTTCCCGATTTCAGGGCATTTTCGACCTGAACGGTAATATCTTTGGAATTATCACCACCCACTACGCCTGATACCATATTACCCAGGCCGTTGATTGCGCCGCCTATGGCCGAGGTAAACATCCACAAACCGATGATCAGGTATAGGGCCCAAACCAAAAAGCCGTGCAGGGCACCATCTACATTGGAAGTATATCCAGACATACGCGCTGCAACCAGACCCCCAACGAAAAGTGCGGCCACATTGGAGAGTATCCACCAAATGGCCGTACCCGTTCCGATGCCTTCAAAAGGGTCGGTCTCGGTAAGGGAATCGATCGAGGTCAGGCCGATGCCCAGACCCAAAATATTCAAAAGAAACATCAGGGCCAAGGCGGTAAGCGTACCGGCCAGAATAGCGCCCCAGGAAATGCGGGAAATTCGCTTGGGGGTTTCATTGATCTGTGCAACAGTAGTATCTTTCATATGTTGAGTAATTTAGGCAGTTTAACAAATATTTTTGACAATTCCTAAACTACCCATATAGCCATACAAAGGTTAGGCCTATTACAAAAACTTTTAGCACAAATGAAACTCAATGCCACATTAAGCTATTCAGTACCAATAATTTAACTAGATTACTTTTTCGAGCGTCTCGGCCCCTTTCCCATAACCCAGATTGGATACGAAAAAGCCCGATACCCAAATCGAAGTCCATTTTCTATTATTTGCATTAAGGATAAAAATTATTGCAATAGAGCGATCGGAAATTGCAATTCATGACTACATTTTGAGTCTCAATAAAATATAATATTAATGGAACAACTTAAAGAATCGCATTGGATAATGAAAAGTATAGCGGATACTGCCGAATCGGGGTGTTCCAATTCCTTAACCTTATTAAAAACGACTGAGGAAGCCGACTTTGAAAAAGCGGTACCTCAAATCAGGAGCAACTATAAAAACATAAGAGCCGCATTCCGTTTAATACGGGACGATACAAAAAAATACCAAAAGGAAAACAAGTTTTATAGAGACGAGGCCAGAAAAATTCTAGGGGTGCAACAGGCCATAGCAATGGTAGAGGCCATAGACCTCATCAACCAACAATACAGTGACCGTCTTTACAAAAACGCCTTTACGGATTTGCGGGAAAAATTAAATGATCATAAGAAAAAGCAGATTGTAAGTGCCTTAAACGAGGAGCATATTTTTCAGGAGATGCATCAAAATCTCGAAGGCAGGTGTAAAGAGTTGAAAGACGGCCTTGCCAGACCGGTCTCCTATGACACTATCGAATCTGGGCTGAAACGGGTCTATAAAAGAGGTAGAAAAGCGAACAGCAAACTGTCGGAATCACCAACCCACGAAGACTTCCATGAACTGCAAAAAAGGGTGAATTACCTCCAGATCCAAACTGGCATTCTCTATGAGATTTGGCCTCAATGATGGAGGTGTGGAAGGCCCAGCTCGAAAAACTGTCCCACTTATTGGTAACCTCCGAAAGTTTGCATCAACTTTCCGAATTTTTGAAAGCCGATAAAAACACCGATGCGAAAGAAAACGGAGCCTATCTGATGAACACTTTAATAGAGGGCCATCGCGAACAGATACAAAAACACGCCCTCTTGCTGGGCCAGAAAATCTATAGCCTAAAACCAAAACATTTTGTACGATTCGTAAAGGCAGCCTTTGAAGCCCATGAGATGGAAGGTTCACAACAAATCTTGCCCTCCAAAAAGTTGAAGCTGTCGTGATAAGGCCTTATAAAATCGAAGAAATCCCATTAACCCTTTTTAAAACACTATAAATAATGACTTCAAAATTAATCGGTCTCACGGCCGCTCTCGTAAAAAGCCGCAGATTTACCTTGGCACTAGTTGGTGCCCAGTTCGTCTATTTGGGCTACAAATACCTTAAAGAAAAAAACGAAAAGAAAACGAAGCATTGAAGTGATTTACACTTTTGCTTTCTACCGAAAATTTGACGTTTTTTAGGGATGGAAAAAGCTGAAATCCCTTTATCACAAAATCAGACAAGTTTCCCATAATTTCAGGGAAATAAATAAGGTTACAGGGGTATCGAATGTTCAGTCATCGAATTTTCGGTACCTCGCCATGATAAACATATACCCCCCGAAACATACCAAACCCAAAGCGACCGAACCCATTAACCAGGGACCTTCCGAATTCCGCAAAAATGAAAAGGCATCCGAAGTTCCTTTGATATCGCCCGTGCTGGCCGTATCCGCCGCCCGAAAGAAAAAATAGGAAATTATCCCGATGACGATGGCACGTGATACCATACCGGCATAACCCAGCCACTTAATCGTTTTTCTCGTATTGATGTTGGACATGCTATCCAAATGAAACTTTTTGAGGAAATCGCCTTTATAGGCCTTTACAATCTGAAAAATCGCCTTGATAGCCAATCCGATGGCCACGGCATAAAAGATATAATCTAAATATTCAGTAGGCAACATCGAGCTCCCTCCGGATTTCCCTCCGCCGGGCTCCTTGAATATTTGGTAAATGGAATAGATTCCCAACCCAAGATACACCAGTCCGCTTACAAAAAATCCGATTCTTTTTCCCATTGCCTTTCCATCAGATCCGATATCTTCCGGATCTTCTATACTTTGGTAGAATCGCCAGGCTGCATAACAGAGAAGACCGAGACCCAAGAGGCCTAGCAATACGCTTCCGAAAGGTTGTTCCTCCAGAAACTTCAATACGCCCAGCTTTCCTTTTGAGCTGCTGCCCAATCCAAAAGCTGCCCCAAAGGCTAAAATACCTGTTAAGGCATACACCGTTCCTTTTGATCCATAGCCTGCTCGGGCCATATCCTTAATTTTTTCGTCCATGTTTTCAAATTTGTTACAATATATAGTATCGCTGCGTTTTTTATTGACGCAATAACCATAATAATGCCCTATATCGTTCACTCACTTTGTGGTCGTTCACACATACATTCAATTTTATGGAACAAAATAGATAGCGTTCGGACTAATTTTCTGTCATGGAATAGAATAACTTTAACAAACAATAAAATACTTCAAAATGGCAGAAAAAACGAACTTACCGGTAGATGATCTTAACAAAATTCTAACCAATATGTTGAATTATGAACGGGTTCTGAGAAAGCTTTCTAACTCCATAAAGCATACGGCAACAAGGGAAAAATTAAAGGAATTTGCCGATGTAAAAAACAAAGAGGCGGAAACCCTGATGAAAGTTATAAAAGACATGGGGGGACAAATCGAAACTAACGAGCGCGTGACCGACCAAGAAGCGATTGATTGGGTTTCGAAGCCCCTGCCCGATCCCAATGATATGGATGCCGTACTGGCTAAACTAATCAAGGCCGAGCAGAATATCATAAAAGATTACAACGATCTTTTTTCACAGGAGGAGATTGAGCAAGATCACCAAAATATGCTGGAGAAACATAAACAAGAAGCAGAGGCCAATCTGGACTATTTTCAGAACGCCCGAGAATCAGGATAAAACAAACCTACATAATCAATAAAAAACTGAAATGGGTTATTTTTTGAACCAATAATAACAACATCACCTCGTTTTTCATTCTAATTTTGGGATTTCCCCAACCACTTACCAAATAACTAGTAGATGAACTTAAACGAAGCGGAAATATGGAAAGTGGAACGACGATACAATCCCAAACGAGAATCTCCCCTGAAAAACAACAGAAAACTCGAACATACTTGCCCCGGTTGGCCCCGGATCCTTCGGTAATCCATTCGGAACCAGAAAGGAAAAGACTTACCAAGATTGTTTGCCTGACCACATTCCCACCGAGGGCATGCGGTATTGCGACCTATTCCGAAGATTTACAACAGGCACTAAGCAATAAGTTCGGTGATACCTTTAAAATGGCCACTTATGCCTTGGAATCCGGGAATTCGAGGCACTCTTATTCCGTTCCCATAGAAGGTACCTTGAACACCGACTCCGCCCTTGACTTTTTGCAGGCGGCCTATTACATTAACTCAGATCCCGATGTAGGTGTGGTTTTAGTACAACATGAATTCGGGCTCTTCAGCAATAGTGGACCATCCTTTTACGAATTCCTGGAATATTTAGATAAGCCAGTGGTAGTTGCTTTGCATACCGTTCTGCCCGATCCGTCCGTTGATATGAGACAAAAAGTCTCTACCATCGCTTCTCTTTCCGAAGGTCTCATTGTAATGACCCAGACCTCGGCTAAAATCCTTACGGAATCCTATGACATACCCTCTTCAAAGATACACGTGATCCCGCACGGTACCCATCTGGTCGAATACAAGGATAAAAAGAAACTAAAGATAAAGTACAAGCTCCACGGAAAGTCGGTGCTCTCCACCTTTGGCCTGTTAGGGCCCGGAAAAAGCATAGAAACCACCCTGGATGCATTACCGAAAATAGTCGCCGAACATCCCGAAACGGTTTTTCTTATCTTAGGCCGTACCCACCCTAACTTGGTAAAGAAAAAGGGCGAAGCGTATCGCGAATTCCTGTTGAAAAAGGTCGATTCCCTAAACCTTCAGGACCATGTTCGCTTTATCGACGAATTCGTTCCTCTGGGTGATTTACTGGAATACCTGCAATTGACGGACATCTATCTGTTTACATCAAAAGACCCCAACCAGGCGGTAAGCGGCACCTTCGCCTATGCATTGAGCTGCGGATGCCCGATTATCTCCACCCCCATTCCCCATGCGCTTGAAGTGCTACAGAACGGGGCAGGGACCATCATCGATTTTGAAGACTCCGTGCAGATGGGGCAGGCCGTCAACGAACTACTGGAAAATCCCGAAGAACGGCACCAGATGCGTTTGAACGGTTTACAGAGCAATTCGGCATCCGCATGGGAAAATTCAGCCATAGCCCATGCGAACCTTTTGGTAAAGGTAGCAGGACAAGCCTATTGACCTCCACTATACCAAGCCCCCTATAGATTTGAAGCACATCAAAAAAATGACCACCCCCATGGGCATTATACAGTTTGCAAAAATCAATCGGCCGGATATCGAAAGTGGCTACACCTTAGACGATAACGCGCGGGCAATGGTCGCCCTCTGCCAGCACTTCCAATTGACGCAGGACGAGTCCGACCTGAAGTACATTAAAAGGTATTTCGATTTTGTGTACCGCTGTTTTCGTCACGACTGCAAATTCTTGAACTATGTAAATAAAGAATGCCGGTTCACCGACCAAAACGAGCGCGTAAACCTCGATGATGCCTGCGGGCGCGCTATATGGGCGCTGGGTTATCTACTCTCCATATCACAGAACCTACCATCGAAATATGCCTACATGGCTGATAGGGCCAGGTTTATTTTCGAACAGGCCGTCGATGCGATGGCAGATGTACGTTCACCGCGCGCGATAGCCTTTCTTATTAAAGGGCTGTACTATTACAACCAGCTCGAAGAACGGCAATGTATCGATTCCATCATCCGGAAACATGCCAAACGCCTGGTATCCTATTACAACGTAGAATCCCAAGAAAATTGGCACTGGTTCGAAGGCTATCTTACCTATGGCAATAGTGTTATGCCCGAAGCCCTGTTGATGGCGTATGTTCTGACGCTCGACCACGAATTCGGAAAGGTGGCCAAGGACTCCCTTGATTTCTTAGTGTCGCACCTCTTTAAAGACGGAATGATCCGTGTCGTTTCAAACCAGAATTGGGCCCAACGTGGCGAAAGTTTCAACTCGGAATTCACGGGCGGAGAGCAGCCTATCGACGTGGCCTATACGGTTATGGCGCTACGCTTGTTCCATAAGATATATCCGCAATCGGGCTACGGTACCTTAATGCAAAATGCCTTTGATTGGTTCCTAGGGAAGAATCCATTGCATCAGAGCCTCTATAACCCTTGTACAGGTGGTTGTTATGATGGACTTGAACGCTACAACGTCAACTTGAACCAAGGGGCCGAATCGACGATCAGCTATCTTTTGGCCCGCTTGGCCATGGAAAAATTGGAAGGCTCATGAAAATCGCCGTTCTCTCGCCAATCGCCTGGCGCACGCCCCCCAGACAGTACGGACCTTGGGAGACGATTGCTTCTATTATCGCCGAAGGTCTAGTGGAGAGGGGCCATGAGGTAACCCTGTTCGCGACGGGCGATTCTTTAACTTCGGGAAAATTGGATGCCGTTTGCGCCACGCCCTATGAAGAAGATGGCAATGTCGATGCGAAAGTCTGGGAGAGTCTTCATATCAGCAACCTTATGGAAAAGGCCGATTCTTTTGACCTCATCCACAACCATTACGATTTTCTTCCGTTGACCTACTCCCGACTGATTCATACGCCCGTGATTACCACGATCCATGGCTTTTCTTCGGAAAAGATTATCCCTGTTTATAAAAAATATAACGCCACTTCGACCTATATTTCTATTTCCGAGGCGGATAGGCATCCCGATCTGGACTACCACCGTACCATATACCACGGCATTGATTCGGAAATATTCCAGTTCCATGAAATGAAAGAGGATTATCTGCTGTTTTATGGAAGAATCCATCCCGACAAGGGCACTTTAGAAGCCATTGAAATTGCGAAACGGGCGAATATTCCCCTTAAAATAGCCGGAATGATCCAGGACCAAGAGTACTATACCCGGCAGATTGCACCACGGATAGACGGAAAGCAGGTGGTGTACGTGGGCCATGTCTCCCAAGTGGAAGGCAACCGACTTCTGGGGAGGGCCAAGGCACTTTTGCATCCCATTTTATTCGACGAACCTTTCGGTCTGAGCGTGGCCGAGGCCATGATGTGCGGCACGCCGGTAATCGCTTTCCAAAAAGGGAGTATGCCCGAGTTGATCGAACACGGCAAAACCGGATTCTTGACCCACTCGGTCGATGGGGCCGCAAAGGCGGTGGGGGACCTGCATAAAATAGACCCCTACTATTGTCGTGCCCATGCCATGGATTGCTTTAGCATCCGACGTATGATCGACTTGTATTTGGAGGTGTATGAAGAAATTCTAGCCCACAAAGATATAATACAAGCCAAAATCCAGTTACTTCAACCACTAAAAGAATTTAAGGGTAACGCGGCATAAGCCCCTACCGCCGATCAGCTCTTCAGAGCCTGCATAAGTTCCGCCATTTCGACCGTAGCGTAGGAAGACGAATAATCCGATACGGCGTAGGGCAATACCAGATGATTGTTATGGATCATGGAACCGCACGAATACACCACGTTCGGTACGTAGCCTTCCCGTTCTTCCTCCAAAGGGGAAAGCAAGGGCTGTGACAACCTTCCGATTTCTTTGGCAGGGTCGTCAAGGTCAAACAGCGACGCCCCAATGCAATAACGGCGCATCGGCCCGACACCGTGCGTGACCACCAACCATCCTTCTTCCGTCCACAGAGGTGCACCGCAGTTGCCGATCTGGGTAAATTCCCAAGGGTACTTAGGTTCCTGTATCTTGATAGGATCGTTCCAAAGCGTATTCCGATCGGAATACATAAGATAATTGTTGACCCCATCGACCCGTGCGAGTACCGCATATTTTCCATTGACCTTTTTGGGGAAAAGGGCAAAATTCTTGTTCTGCGCCGCCTTGCCGTGCATGGGCATAATACGAAAATTGATAAAATCTTCGGTGGACAATAATTTCGGAAGAATGGTATGGCCGTCGTAGGCGGTATAGGTCGCATAGACTTTTTCGGTGCCGTCGTCTTCCGAGAAACGAACGAAACGCGCATCTTCGATGCCTCGGCTTTCCGATGGCGAAATCGGAAAAATGACCCGCTCGGAAATATCGGAATCCAGACTAAATTCCACGTCATAATACGAATCTACCAACCAGGTCATTTCTTCCAAGGCCAGTTGCTTGTTCAGGCTCATACCATTGGACAAAACCTTTTCCACCGATTTTTTAAGCTCATAGTATCCGAAATGTTCGGGCAGGTTGTCCATAATGGTCGATGAATATTCTCTAGAAATATTCATTTCATCTATTTTTTGGAGGAAACGGCCTTTATCATAGGATTTTTTTTGCGCAATCTTCGCCATATCGATATGGTTGCGCGTTTTCATCATTTTGAGGTCGTTGTTCGCGTCTAGGATGCCCCGGCGAAAAACAATGGAAGAAAGATGACCCTCGCCCGTAGCGCGAAAGGAAAGAATGACCCTTTTCTCCCCCTTCGCCAGAAAGGATTGATCAAAATCTTCTATGATCGAGGGATTGAAGATGGCTGCGGATTCAATGGAGTATTCCATTGTGGCGTAAGAGCCCAAAAGCAGTTTCCGCTCCTTGGACAATTCCGATTCATCGAATTTCATATTATCAAGAAGGTTCCGATGGTTTTCATAATGGCTCATGAAAATCGATGAAATATTGCGATGTCGGCCCACAAATTCACGTAGCGTGTGGTCGAGTTCGCGGTTTACGGCAACATCGTCCAACGCCATAACGCGATGAACCAGATTGCGGGTACGGTTTTCCCCATTGTCGAAAAATCGGGCTACCACGCGACTGGAATCCGGCAGAAACGTTAATTCCCTTCTTTGGACGGCAACTTGCATATAATATAAGGTTTGAGTTGGTTCTTTCATGGGCACTATCGAAGAGCGCCTATTTTAAAACGTGATTAGAGACTGTTTTGAAAGCAAATTTACGGTTCAAATCGATAAATAGAACCAAAATCGTTCTAATTCTTGTGTTATGGGGAATTAGATAGACGCATGCCATCAAACGCTTCCGCTAAATTATTATTTTTAGGGCAGGTCTTGCTCGATCCGTTCCCATCCGAAAAAAAGCAGACCATCACAGCGAAAGGGATGCCCAATAAGAAAAATAACATATGAGAAACTTGATCTTATCCACTAGCCTCTGCATCTGCACTGCGATGACAAATTTTGGCCAGACCATTCCGCATAAAAGATTCGAGGCCGAACATTGTTATCGTCATGGCCGATGATATGGGCTTTTCGGATTTGGGAGCGACCGGCTCCGAAATCTCCACTCCTAATCTGGATCGGTTGGCCCAAAACGGCATTCTTTTTACCGACATGCAAAATGCGAGCAAATGTTTTCCTTCCCGTGCCATGTTGCTCACCGGTCTATATGCCCAGAAAAACAATATGTCTCAACGGCCTCAGGATATACATCATGCGGTAACCTTCGGAAAAGTGCTAAAGGATGTTGGATATCGAACCTTGTTCATAGGCAAACATCACGGAACGGACAATCCGTATTACTGGGGATTCGATCATTATTGGGGACTTCGGGACGGTGCGGCCAATTACTTTAATCCCGGTCTGCAACGCGCCCACGATATAGGTCCGCCGGCCCAAAAAGCAGGGATGTTTCCCAGAACCTTCGCATTTGATGGCAAACTTGTAGCACCGTTTACCCCGCCGGATGATTATTACTCCACGGATACATGGACGGACTGGGCGATTCAATTACTAGATCGGTACAAGGATGAAGAAAAACCCTTTTGTCTGTACATTGCCTATCAGGCGCCGCATGACCCGCTACAGGCTCCGGAGGAAACCATTGAAAAGTACGAGGGAAAGTATGACGTGGGGTATGAGGTTATAGCACGTAATCGGTACGAAAAACAAAGGAAAAAAGGCTTGTTGGATGATCGCTATCCCCGATCAAGACCAACCTATCCCGCATGGGAAAGTCTCAGCGATTCCACCAGAACCGATCAAATTAGACGGATGCAGGTCTATGCCGCAATGATCGACCGGTTGGACCAGAACATCGGAAGAGTTATCGGGAAAATAAAGGACGAAGGAAAATGGGAGAATACCCTGTTTCTATTTATGTCCGATAACGGCGCTTCCGCAGAAGTAGTACAAATTGGCGAGGGACCTATCGGTTCGTTGACCCGGTGGTCTTCCTTAAAAAAGGACTGGGCCAATGTGGCCAACACCCCCTTTCGTTATTATAAAAACTATTCCTACGCAGGCGGCACGACTACCCCATTCATTGTGCATTGGCCCAATCAAATCAAACAAGGTGGTCAGATAGACCATACACCATTACATTTTGTGGATTTG
The DNA here is from genome assembly GCA_963764285.1 of uncultured Flavobacteriaceae bacterium. Classification (GTDB taxonomy): domain Bacteria; phylum Bacteroidota; class Bacteroidia; order Flavobacteriales; family Flavobacteriaceae; genus Pricia. Next base: position 79,641 of record CAVXSA010000021.1, on the reverse strand, counting down.
ATGCCTACCCTAATCGATCTTACCGGGGCCCATTATCCTGCGGAATACAGAAACGAACAAGTACATCCGATGGATGGGGTAAGCCTACTGCCCCTGTTACAGGGGGGTAAGGTGGAAAGGGGAAAGCCCCTATATTTTAATTGGGGCAGCGGCAGTGCCATTCGCACGGACGATTGGAAACTGGTAAGGAACGATAGCATCTGGCAACTGTTCGATATGGGGAGCGATCGTACCGAAACCCGCGACTTGGCCGAAGAAAGGCCGGATATATTCGAGATGTTGCGTACAAATTGGGAAAAATGGGCTAAAAGCGTTGGGGTAAAAGGATATTGACTAATCTTATGAATTACCGATTAAACCCCACTAGCCTGCCCATACCAGTTAAAAACAAACTGATATGTGTTGAGGGCTTGCTGCCCACCTACTCACCGCTGTAGATTCTCACTACAATATATCTGAGCGATCATCGACCATTTATACTTTTATGTATAGTTAAACCCTCCCCCGGTTTATAATTAGTTCTTACATTCCAACAACCAAGCTTATGCTGTACAAATGGGTTAACCGCGGAAGCCATTTTCTTATTGCCGTATGGATTCTTCTTTCGTTTCTAATTCTTGTCTGTAACGGCTTTTTTTGGATCAACGACTACATCTCCTCTCCCCAACATGGCCTTTTTGAACACTTTAATGAAGTTTCTGAGGTCATACGATCTAAAAACCTCTTTTGGTATCGACTCTATTTTTTGCTTGATTTTTTTTGGGGCCTATATCTATTACTAATAATTGGGGATTTGGTCAAGGATGATCAAGGTACAAGCCTTTTGAATTATAGGGAGTATAGTACTTCGGCGGCCAAACCTTACCTCTTTTTTGCAGGTCTTGCCTTTTTATCCGATTGTATCGAAGGTATTTGTTATTTGTTCTACTGGGGCATTAGTGGCCACTCTATTTATCTATTACCTAGAGGGTAAGAAATGTGTTGACTGGAAGGAAAAGCTAGCTAAAAAAGATGTTCCGGAGAACATTAAAGAGCAAACGGTCAAAAAAATAGTGTCCTATGTTACATGGTTTCCCACGTATTATCTCATCTGCACATTTCTGGTCGTGCTCACCACCTTGTGTGCTTTTCTCTTGAACTGGAACCGATGGACCTTGATTCTTTTTCTCATTGCATTGGGTTGCCAGATGTTCCTCTATATCATGTTCAAAATTGCGAGCAACGGAGAGCGGTTTCTAAATATGGGAAAGAAGGGGAGGAAAGGCACCCTTGATGAAACCTACAATCCTCCATTACCATAATCTTCCATCATAACCAAAAGAATAAATCTTGCGGAAAGCTTTGAAGGTACTAATCATTCTTCTTATATTTAGAACAATTATTTGACCTACGGGCCAATGCGATTTTTCTTCCCCCTTTTGCTAATATTAATTTGTTCCCCCCTTTTTATATCCTATACATTTCTACGTGTGGCAACTTCAGTGAATACGGATACGTCTCTCAACCTAAGGCGATACGGAACCTAATGGATGTAGGCATACATCTTCAAATTCATAGATTATGGGAAAACAAACAAAATCCAAAAAATCAGATTCCAAGACTAACTCAATGTTCGCGCTGAGAACCAAGGAGGAGTTAGTAAAAGACCCAACTTCAGGGATACACAGGTACGGAGATAAAGAGTCATTTATTTGTGCGACGGAGGCTACGGGACATGCTACTCCAGGAGATAGGTCTCCCCTAGAAATTGTATTAGATGCCAGTGAAGGTTTTATTCCGCTATGGGCACAGTACCAGGTACTACGGTGGACCTTTGACGAGGTTTCCCTTTCCTATTATAAGAACCCTGAAGGGATAAAAACATACATTCGGGCATTACTGGGGGAGGCACTTATGAATTGGGGCACTGCGGTACCTATCAAGTTCAGTGAAAATGCGGATAACTCCGACTTTCAAATCGAAGTAAGGTCATCGGATAACTGCAATGCTGTGGGATGCGTTCTTGCCAGTGCCTTTTTTCCGGATGCCGGGAGACATCGATTGGTCATGTATCCAAAAATGTTCGAACAGGATAAACAGGAACAACTTGAGACCCTGATACATGAACTGGGGCATGTTTTCGGGTTAAGGCATTTTTTTGCCAAAATTAGCGAAGAAGCCTGGCCCTCTGAAATTTTCGGGGAACACAAGCCTTTTACCATTATGAACTACGGTAAGGATAGTGTGCTCACCGATGCGGACAGAAACGATCTGGAAAATCTTTATCACCAGGTCTGGTGCGGAAATTTGATAGCAATCAACGGCACACCTATTCGTTTGGTTACCCCATTCCACGCTACGGGAATCGTCTTGGAGGGGACTTTGTTAAGATAGATTCCCGAATCCATTGATTTGGAAACGAACAAATCATGCCCTATAAAATGTGCAGAACCCAGGTCCGTAAAATTCTAACAAAACCTTTTATAGAGTGGGTTTACGAGCATTTTAAATGCCATCTACACATTATATATTCCCATCCACACAAAAATTACAAGGGGAATTTCGCGAAATAATTACTTTCAGTTTTTTCCCATGTCTTGAATAGGTAAATACAGATGCGCATGTTGGTTCCCCCAAGGAAAAGAAACTAGTCTCCACAACTTTTTTCGGAACTATGTCAACCACTTCTTCAATTAGCAGTAGTACTCGAAAGCCCTTTACCGCTAACAAAAGGCTGCTGGGCTTACTAACGGTCGCCCTCATTGTTATAGCACTTTTCTTCGCAGGATATTACTCCCATATAAAAAATAATCAGCAGCATTTCCGCGAATCGAAGCTTCAAAGTCTGGATTCGGATTTCGATATTATTTCAAGGCAATTGGACAATGATATTCAATCTTACAATTCCCAAAAAAATATTCGACCAAAAAATGCTGAGACTAAATACCTGCAGAACCAAGTCATTCCAATAAAAGAGCGCATTGATTCTATCTGGAAAAAGCCTACCAAATCTTTACAACTGGATCAGGCATTTGACGAGTACATGGTTACCATAATCGATCCTGTGACTTCAATAGAACACATTTATAAAAGTTCGCTCAAAGGGGCGATAAAGCCCCCTGACACTTTATTGAAATCCAATCTACTCAATATCGGTGTTTCATTGGCTATACCCGAAAAAGGGACTATTTATCAGCTCTTTGGAAGAGAATACAACTACGAAACCCCACTCAATCCACACGTAAGGTTTAAAATTGAAATAATCGGTCTGATCAAGGCCGACCGTTACAATGAAACTATACGAAAAATCGACCCTTGGATCATTGCCTTACTCACTACTTTTTTACTGCTATCCCTATTCGGCCTACCTTATTTTAAAATGCTTTTTATAGCGGAAGACGAACGTCTCTCCAGTAACGATGTCATCTTGTCGGGCATATCGGTGGTCGTAGGCGCCCCTATTATTATGATTGTATTTCTCGCTCTAATGAATCATTATTTTGATTATTATCATAGAGTTCCTAAACAGTTGAATGAATTGAGTAAAAAAATCGGAGAGCGTTTTGGTGATGAAAATAAAGATAACGTAACCAAGCTCTACAATTATAACCTTACTCAAGGAAGATTCGGAAAATATTCCCGATTCTATCCAATATTCAGAAATCTCAACTCCGACCGCCCCCTACCTAGGGAATTTTAAGTTCGTTACCAAAATCGACACCTTGGGAGAAGTCCTTTATCATATAGGACTCATTAAAAATTACGATATAAAAAATACCAAAAATCTCAGTAGCAGGCCTTATTTTAAAGATTTCGCCGACTCTACCAACCTTTGGCTCTCCCCGGGTAAAAGGAATTATGTTATGCGGCCGGTGGTTTCCATTGAAGACCAAACCGAGGAAGCGGTTTATATCATTAAAAACGAATCCGATAGTCTTCCGGGATATAGGGTAGGTGCATCTCAACTGAAATCGATACACGACCCCATTTTGCCCTTTGGTTACCAGTTCGTCATTGTCGATGATAAGGGCGAAGTATGGTTTCATTCGGAAGAAGGAAGGGCTACGTTGGAAAACTTTTTCGAGGTAAGCAGACAGGGAAACGATGTAAGGGCAGCAGTACTGGGGAGAATCGATGCCCACGGTCTCGTAATTTACCGGGACGAAAGCAAACTGTTCAATGTAAGGCCCATAGAAGGTACCCATTTAAATATTATAGCCCTGTATGACTTGGGCCTTTTGCGCACCCGTGTGTCAGAGATATTGACCCTTGCCTGTATCGCCGTAGTACTGGCAATTATGCTTATGCTCTTGATCACGATCCTATCCTTGATTATACGAAATCCCAAGCTTGGTCTGTATAGGTACGATAAATTTCTATTCGAATTCCTAAGCTCCGAAAAAAAAGGATAGGGACACCTATATTCTTTTGTCAAGTCTCTTTTTAAGTATTTTACTGATAGCCGTAAGCTTTCAAAACCTTGAACCGATAAAGGTTTATATCATTTGTCTTCTTTTGCCCATGTGGGCCTATCTGATTGTCTTTTACACCCTACACCCCCATAGGAATAAGCCGGATTTAAAATTCAGGGTGCGCGATTTTTTGTTGCTTACCGTCATCGTTATTTTAAACATCATCATGGTTAAACTAAATCTCGATAACAGGGCATTCCCCATAGTGGCCATTGTATTACAGTTGGGCTGTATGTTTGTTATTATTCGCGGACAGTTTTTTGCTTTACCCGAAAAGATAAAGAAGATCTGTAGGTACAATAAATGGAACATCCATATAGCCTATCGCTATTGGTATTCCATATTCCTATTCAGTTGGTTGTTATTGGTCGCCATTTTTCCCACTTATTTGATTTTTGAAAAGGCCCAATTCTTAGTGGATAAGATTTGGTTAAAAACCGATCAAATATATATGGCTCGAAAGTACATGGCGAAAGAGAAAGCGCTGGAGAAAAATTTACCCGCATTTAAGAATTGGGAAGGCGTGTTCAAGGCCCTATATCGAGAGCATTTAAGAGAAGGCCTGTACCCAGTCTTTGCCGACTCTGTTTCCATAGTACACGAAAAAGACCCAGGTTCTGGACCCAAGGCCAACGATAGCATTTTTCGGGAATTTCTTTGGAACACACGACCCATTTACGATGAGAGGGTGAGCCGTTTCAAGGCACTCGTTTACCAAGAAGCCCAAGATGCTTCTTGGATCAGCGCGAAGGAATCCGATACCCTGACCTTAAAATACTTGGATCAAAAAGGTGCTATACAATTGACTCTGCATAGCCCTAAGGAAACCACAAAAGGAACTTTGGGATTTCTTACGTTGAAGGTTAGCGGAATTGTACTGATATTGGCCATTCTATTTTCTTTGATCCTATTTTTTGTCGACCGCTTCTTCGCCTTCCGTTTTCGGCATTTAAAACCCAACGATTTCGATACGAATCCAAAAGAAAACTATGTCAAAAAGTTTGGACGGATGCTGCTAGACGATAGGTCGAACTCTGGTCTATTACTGATCGGTTTGCCCTTTTCCGGAAAAAGGGCTTTCACACATTGAAATATTGAAATCCGCAGGATATACTAAATACGTAACGCTCTCTATGCTGAGGTGGGACACTATTGATATGAATGCCCCTATTTCGGACATTTTAAGTTTGCTCGCCGGATTCACCGCAACAGACCGAAAGAAATTCAGCTGGGAGGCGCATGAAGTTTTTATTATCGAACATTTAGAACATAACTTAAAATCCTTCGATGCCAATCATATCAAACTTGAAGATCATTTCTTTCTTGATTTCGAAGCGAAAAAGAGTAGTTCTGATATCTGAAGTGTATCCGAGCCAGATTTTCGCTTTATACGAAAAGTCGCCGGAAGAAGCCGGAGTACCACGGGACAGCCTTGAAGACGAGTTTAATTCATGGCGAAATATTCTGAGTGCCTTTCCGCAAGTGCTCATCGGGATTACTGAAAACAAGGAGAAGGTTTACCGCGTATTGGGAATGAGACCGCATAAGCATCCCACAAAATATGAAGAGACCATAACCCCGCTGATCGAAGAATTGGGTCATAGTGAATTTTTACCCACCTTGGCGCCCGTCATATTGTCGAAAACCCTGTATAAAACAGAAAACCCGAACGATAAGTTCGAGCGCTTGGATAGGCAACGCCTGGTGATGCATACCCAAAACATGGGTCATGGCTACTATAATGACATCTGGAACGCACTGCCCACCCGGGAACGCTATTTGCTTTATGATCTGGCCAAAGACGGTTTTCTCAATATTAAAAACAGAAATTCACTCTTTTCACTGATGAAAAAAGGCCTGGTGGTCTGGAGAGATCGGCCCGCCATTTTCAACTACAGTTTTAAAAATTTTATCGTCACCTCCGTTTCGATGAACGAGGCCCTACGCCTGGAAAACAAGAACCGCGGCAAAGGTACTTGGAGCAATGCACAGGATAATACTCTATCTCATCATTATTACGACCATTATTTTTATTGCTTTGGGCAAACCGGAGCTAATAAAAGATTTTGAGGCGCTTATCGGTACATTGGGTGGACTGGGAGTGGTTATTCCCTTGGTCAGTAAATTGCTGGCTTCGGGAGGGCAGAAATAACGGCGTCCGTGGCCCTATTTTTCGGAAGGTTATACATCCTTTAATTCCGGATACATACTTCTTGCGCTCTTGGCAATACTGGCCATGGGAGCCGGTTTCGACACCATTCCTTCCAAAGCGGCATTTTCTGGGGTCATAGATGCCGTAGTTTTTTCTTCTTGTATGACCATTGTTCCAAGAATTAGAGCCTTTTTTCGTTCTTCTACGGCTTGCTTTTCGGCCTCCTGTTTTTGTTTATCGGCCCATTTCTTTTCTTCTTCAGCATTCTCGGCGCGTTTTCTGTTTACCTCCCTGCCGAACAAAAATCCTGCCGCGGCAAAAACTATAGCTTCAACACCGGAAAATAAATATATGAGCCGGCTCCAATCCAGTTCCTTGGCATCCGCTTTTCCTATTAAGAAATAGATAAAAAAGCCGTAAGCGATCAGAACCCCGCCGGCAATTAGGTAGGGAATTAACCCGAATCTATCCCTATCGGGATTTTCCTTGTTTCCCGAACTTACCTTTTTGACACTAGATTTTTCTTCCATAATACGTGAGGTGACTTAAACTTTTTCATTGGCTCTCCCAGGAACCTATTCCGTTTTTATAGAAATCCCTGCCATTCTCGTACAAGATGGCTTCAACCACCTTTTCTAAATCCTTTTTTTTCTTGGCGAAATCGAACAAATCGGAGGTACCGCCATTTTCCTTTTGATATCTTTTGGTGGCTACTGGCAGCCATTTCATTAAAGTGGATTCAAGATCTTTCATGTGCCGACTATCACTACAAACTTTAAGGGGTTCGATAAAACCGTCAAAATCGCTGCCGATGCAAATATATTTTTCCGCTGGCAATGTGGGCTTTGCCTTCAGGCCGATAACCGCCAGTATATGAACGATATTGAAACAAAAACTTAGCGGATGCATTTCTTTTTGGGCCGGTGTCAACCAAGCCTCTTCCGATTGTATTTCTTCGGTATCGGCATATTCAAAAGATTGTAAACTCGTATATGGAAAGTGGGTCATAAAATCGGAGCTAGTTATAAATTCAAAAGTATCCATTTTTAGCTTCGAACTCGATTCATACCCCAGAATCCGTACATTAAGACTTACCCCGATAATACCTTCACTATGTACCACCTCGATGATGTCTTCATCCATCAAATTGATGGTGTTCGGGTTAAAAGTGAACTCCTCTTTGATACTTGACCCCCAATGCCCGGCTACTTTGGGCTTGGTATAAATCTTGACCGTTTTAATGCCTTGATCTATGTGATTCGCACATTTTTGAATGTCGAGGTTGTCTTTCCAGTCGTTGATCGAGTAGCCCGTCACCCCGACGTGACTGGCAATCAAAGGGATGTCGCTATAGCCTTTGTCCTTGCGATAGTGATACAAGTCTAAACGCGATTTCAGGCTCATGTGCGTAATATCGATAAGTACAGGGCGAAGTACCTTGTCTTTATCCCTAGTCCCATCTTTGGCAGAATCCTTATCGCCAAGAGAGTAGGCTTTGTCGATGACTTCTAATCCCAATTCGCTGATACCATTGCCAAACGGATAAAATGAAGGGTGCTTTAACAATTTGGTGGCATAGGCATGTGTCGCCAAATGTTGCTCAGGAATATGCGTTACATGGGTCAGGGTAAGATAAAGGACATCCAAGCCTTTTTCCCGAAATTTATGCACAAGTTCCCCCAACACATGGGCAGGATTTTTAGAAACTATTGTCTTTGGGTCCAAAACATTGCCTTTCTCAAAATCCTTGAATCCGTCGTATTCCAGTGCATTCCCGATTTTTTTCATACAGAGATTATGCCCCCCCTCGATCGCAAAGCCTAACTTAAGGGATTGTTCAGGGTATTCATGGGTGTTTTTATGATTCAAAATCCCTATAATCTTGCCTTTTTTAAGGGTCATATATTGCTCGACTTCCCTTAAAAACAAATTGAGATAGGAGACTTCCCCTTCTTGTACTACATCGAAATATCTTTTGCTAAACGGGCTCGTCAAATTATTTTTGATACTATCGGAAAAAAAACCCTTGCTAGAAGCCACACCGAATTCAAGGGCCGCAATCGCAGCAATTCCTAAATTCACCTTACCGTCTTTTAAGTAATCTATACAGCACTGACTCTCTAAGGTTCGTAAGATGGTCTCGTCGGTGAAATCCTTAAACCCTTTAGACATTTCAATGGCTTTCGTCAATTCCCGAATTTCTCTTTTATTGGAAATCTGTTCATCGTACCGGGCAAGATAGTTTTTCGCTATCGGATGAAAATGAAGGTCGAAGTAATTGTCCATAGTATGAATTTTTAGGCTTGCCCCTTTAGAAACCTACACCTGATGTAAGACGCAGGACAGAAGGTAAAGATCATCCCTATAATTGTACGTTCTGTCATAATCGATTTGGTTATAGGTTATCGTCTTCCGACATTTATCAGATGTTAAGCGGACAACCCTTTCTTTAATTAAAGCTTTCGAAATATACTTTTAAAAGGCTTTCGGTCTGATCGTCGTCAAACTGGGCGTAACTTTCAAGTACCTTGTTTACAGGCCTTCCCGTCATTGCGGCCACACTTATTCTGGCCCTTTCGGTCAATGAATCCTGTACCGGGGCGCTCTCAAAACCCGGGGTCAGTTTCTTTCTTGCCGTATTCCAAAGAAAATGTATGGTTTCTCGAACCCCAAGGTCCCATGGTTCGGGTTTTTCCTTGCCTTTATACGCATTCTCAAGCCCGTTCATTAGCTCTTCGACTTTCTCATCGTCGTATATCTCGGGCAGTTCCTGCTTTAATAAATTGTCAACATCGAGGATACCTGCGCCAAATCGATCTTTATCCCACTCCCTTCCATTAGGCTTGGTATTGGCCGATGCCCTTAAATGTTTTCTGAACAATTCCACGATTTGCCATGGTTCTTTTACATGTTTTTTAAGAAAAGTCAAATGTTTGGCTTTCCACATGGCCGCAGCAGAGGCCACATGGGGAGTGGCATAGCTTGTGCCCGATCCGAAAACCATGATATCTTCCTGTTTTTTGTTTTTAAAAGGCACATAAACATCTTCTCCGGGGGCGGTAATATCAACGGCCTTTCCATAAGATGAATATTCCCAAATATCATTGTTGGGGTTCGATGCCGCCACGGCAATGGTACCTGGATAGACTGCTGGTGCTATTACCGACTCTACTTTGTTGCCAGCGGCACAGACCCAAATAATTCCCCTTTCATAAGCCGTTTTGGCTATGCTGTATATCATCGGCCTTGGATAGCTGCCCATGCACATAAAGATGATGTCGGCATTGGCATTAATGGCTTGTGAGACGGCATTGAACAGGTTGCGTCCGCGGCCGATCAAGATGACCGATTTTGATATTCGGTAGGGTATCACTTTTACCAGCGGTTTTCCTGATTTGTCCACAGAAATCCCTGTATTGCCGTCGTTTTTGATGGTTCCGTTGGCATGATGACCCACAATGATACTAGCGGTTCGGGTGCCATGGCCTGGTTGTCTCATTATACCTATGCCCATTTCATCGCGGGCATCTTCCCCGTCGATAAAATCTTCATCCTGTAACAGGTCGAATCCTCCCGAAACTTTGGAGTGATCGGTGTATCCCGTATCCAATTGGACAAGACGGATTTTCCCGATGTTGTTTTGAATATCCTTAAAAGGTTCCTTTTTAGAGTCAATCTCCAACAAATTTACCGCTCTTCTATTCCAGGCCCGGTAACCTTGATTCTTATCGCCTTTGATATAATCTTTGACCATCTTTGCATTCGCCCATCTAATTTTAAAATTCTTTTCGCTCTGTGCCCAATCGGCCGTACCGTCTTCAAGCGATTCAAGACTTTCGTTATCGGACCACCTCTCATAATGGCCCGGTCGAATGTCGGTAGACATTTCAAGGTCTGGGGTACAGGTGTCGATTTGTGGAAGACCTTCAAGATCGGCCGCTATCTCCCAAGGGCTTTTATCCGATTGTACCTCTATGTAGTAAAAATTGCGATGTGAAGCTTCTGTTGACATGGGATAGAGCGGCTCGCTCAGCAACAAGCCCGGGACGAGGCGAGCCGCATTTTCCTTCCAATCATTTTGCATTTCTTTGACCCCTGACAACTGGATTTCAAAATATTGGGATTTCGAATTCCTGCTTTCTGAACGGTTCATGGAATAATGATTGGGTGAGACCACAGTTTGTTCGGTAGCGCGTGCCGAATTTTCCATAGGCCGAACATTGCCGAGCAAATGAGTTTTCTTCTCTTCCATTGATTTTGCGACCGGCATTCTTTCGATCATGTTCAGAATACTGCTGACACGAATGCCTTCGTTGCCCATCCAGTCTATGACATTATCGGGGTCGCCGGGCTGTACCACCGACCCATCTTTTCGGAGCCATTGCCCCTGTCTATTTTTTCTGGGTACACCACTGTGATGCAGGGCTACGACTTCACCGGTACCTAACCCGAGTACCATACTGCCAGAAGAGCCCGGCAAGGTATCGGATTCGTAAATCAGGAAGTCGTCCTTAAGCACCAACATGCGAATATCGCGCATGACGATTTTTTTATAATCCCCTTTCGGATGTTGCACAATGACGCAATTTTCGCCATCGATTATCTTCCCTAATTTTTTATCCAATCGAGCTACGGGAAATTCGGTGATCGGGGTGCCGACAATGGAAATCTTCGATACGGCCACCACCGTAAAATCCAAACCACTGTGAGGATCATTAGAATCTTTTTTATAGCTGGAAGTAACAAAAAACTCCTGCGGCATTAAGTTGAAACTTTCCGACTTGCCGGGGTTGCCGTATTGGTCCAGTTCATAATTGAACTGGACGGTAGAATTGCCCGCGACCTCAGGGTCGGAAAGTACATGATTGTTGGTAAGTATCAGGTTGGGGGCAATTAAAAATCCGGTACCATAGCCTGTGTTTCCCAATCTAGAATTGGTCGTAATCCTCCCCACCGCTTTTGACAGTTCTACTATTCTTTGAATAATGCGGATATCCTGAAAATTGGCTTCGCCATTAATTCGCTCTAAGGCTTGTAATTCGGCGGTTCCTTCGCGTGTAATTCTGTTGGACAATCTTTTTTTGTCCGTCTGAATTTCCGTTAAATGGACTTTTCCTTGCCGAACATGGGATATATCCGTTTTTATTCGGTCGATGTCATTTAACGCACTTGAATAATTGGAATGTGCCTGTTCGGCCAATTCCCTGATTGTATCTTCCATAATTACCGATTTACATATCAAATGACCGGTTTAGCTTACACCAATGTTATTCTGCTATCAGTTCTTATCCTGTGGGATAAGGGACTTATCAAACAATCCATCTGATAACATCGGTGCTTTTCTATCCCAGAATACCTTATACAGAAATGAGTTAGCTATCAATGAAACCAATGAAGGGGTTAAACTTTTTGCTTTCCCACGAAAACGGAACCTTTTTTGGTCATTTGAAGACTTTTTTGAGTTGCATAGCATCGCTATGGAAGGAAAAAAAGCCTATAAACAAGTAAAAAGGGCAATTTTTTAGCGAAGGCAAAAAAGCTTACACCACTTTGATCAATACATTTTTAAAAGTCTTGAGGGGGAAGATATTTATACTTCTGCCGCTGAAAAATTGGGATGTTCTTTTTCCTATATCCAAATTCCTCAGCGACATGAATATTGACTACAAAATACAATTAATTTCTGGTTTTCAGGTAAGTGGAATCCACTAATTGTAAGAATGGCATAAAAACCATTATGCTTGACGAAAATAGTACCTGCGTCTAAGTTTTACTCAGCTAATTAAACCTTTAGTTGCTCCGATATCCCCTCTTTGTAGGACTTGACACTTTCCCTGTATCGCAAAAAAAATTATCGGCTACTTTTTGTATTTGAACTCCTAAAGATTTTTTCTTTTACCTACGGTTCCATACCATCAGTCTCAATGAGTTCATAAAACCCGTTCTAATTTTATTTTAAAATATTCCAACCAACCCGAAACCCATGCCAATTATACACCTCCCACCTTCATCCATACAATTTTTAAAGGGATAAGGCTTGCAACTCCCTACCTTTAAAAAGCCCCCTGTATAGGAAATTGGTAAAAATAGCTGCATGGGAAAAAACGACCTGATGGCGCTCCATATAAATAGTTTCGTCCCCTATTCAAATCCAAAGAAGCCCTTGTTTACTAAAACCAACATCCAATGAAATTGCAACCCATAAAGTTCATGGCGTTCGCGCTAGCTGTGACGCTTCTCCCCTCTTCTTGCGTCAGTACCCGGGTCGAGGCCAGCCCGTATCAGGACAGTGTCGAAAACCTGGAATGCCGAAAGGAATCGAGTTGGAGCTATTATTGGGGTCTGAAACAGAAACGGGTCGATGCCAATCCCGAAGTGGCCGGTAACGAATGTCCGTGTCGCGAAGGGGCACTGTCATGGGTGGTGGTGAAGTCCTCGTTTGCCGATTTTCTGTTGAGCGCTGCAACTTTGGGCATGGTGAACCACAGAACGGCTACTTATGGTTGCGCCAGGCCACCCATCGGGGAAGGGGAATTGGACAATTGACTCTATGAGTGGTTTTACCCAACTGATACATTAAATTTAAGAATCATGACACCTACTGGTATAGACCCCTTACCCATTCAACAATGGACGAACAAGCACCAAAATTTTACCCACTCCCTGGTACCCGATGCTTCGTTCAAACTCTGGAATCCGCCGGCTGCCCAGAATCGGGACCGCTATTTGGCCACAACCAAAAATTTTCAGTGGCTGATCGAGCATGCCATTACCCATAATCTTGAAGCTACGCGCCATCGGCAGTGGGTGGTCCTTTACCAAGGTAGGCGTGACCGAGGGGGGATTGATCGATACCGCCGGGCTGAACTTTTCTTTTCCCGTTTCACCGAATTATGTGAGTCCCCACTATGCCCAAGAAGCCGAAGACCTTTATTTCGTACAGTGCGGGACTATTATCCATGAAATCAACACCCGTTTGGCGGCCAAGGACCCCCAGCGTTCGATCAAGGCCTCAGGTGCGAGCAACGGCCAGACGATTGCGGGCGCATTATCCACGGGAACCCATGGCGCTGCTATCCACTTCGGGGCGATTCCGGATTTTACGGTCGGTCTGCACCTGATTACCAGTGCCGACCGACATATTTGGTTAGAAAGGGCTTCCTATCCCGTAGCATCCCCGGAATTTGTCAATGTGGTTGGATGCGGACCTGGTACGGGACGATGCACTGTTCAATGCGGCCCTGGTAAGCTTCGGCAGCTTTGGCTTTATTCATGGTGTGATGATTGAGACCGAGCCCCAATTTCTGCTTACCGAACATCGCCTGGGTCAAAGTGCCCTATGACGACACCCTGAAATCGGCAATGCGGACTTTGGATTTTTCCCCCCTCAATTTGCCTGGCACGGGACAAAACGGGGACATGTACCATTTTGAAGTACTTTTTAACATCCATGATTTTGAGCCTGGCAATCCCGAGAAAGGGGCGTTCCTCAAATATATTTTCAAGAAACCGTTTCTATTGCCCCACACGCCCTTGCAACGCCGCAACGATTTTACCTATGGCGACGACCTGTTGGGTATTATTTCCACGCTTTTGGACAAACAGCCCATTTCGGGCCTGGGAATCCCTGCCATGGTAAACCTCATGTTCGGCCTCGCCTTCAAGCCTGAACCGCCCCGTACGGGCACCATAAGGGAGATGTTCAGCTATACCAAGTTCAGGGGCAAAGTGGCGAGTGCCGCCATAGCGATCGATAGCACGGATGCACCCCGTACCGTCGAGCTCCTGATCGAGGTCAATAAGACAGCATCCCTTTCCGGGCGGACTCGCCCTGCGCTATGTGAAGGGCACCCAGGCGACCTTGGGATTTACCCGATTTCCCAAAACCTGTGTGCTCGAAATGGATGGAGTGGACAGCTTACCGGCCCGACGGTTTTTCGCGGCGGTGTGGGACCGTCTGGAGCAAGAGCATATACCCTATGCACTGCACTGGGGAAAAATCAATTTCAACCTGAACGAGGCCCGCCTTGAACAAATGTACGGAGCGGTTTCCGTGAAGGCTTGGATAGATGCCCGCAACACCTTGCTCGAGACGCCCGCATTGGCCGTATTCGACAGTTCGTTTTTAAAACAATGCGGGCTGAACAAGGTTCATGGGGCGATCGTCTAGGTAAGGTAACAGGTTAGAAAATGGTCTAGGTGTAAGGGTCAAGCCCTATTATTTTTCCGAATGCGCTATCGGAGACCCTCTAAATCCCGTATCTTTTGAGCAATAACTTGTAATCTATCTCAAAAAATGACCAAAGAAGACCTATTGGGCAAAGAGCTCAGCAACCTGTACGCGATCGCCAAGCAGGTTAACCACTATTTTAACGACAGCGATATCAGTTTTCTATCCGAAAGGGCGCAGCAACTTTTGATGCGCTATGTCAAGTTCAGCTGCTCCAACGAGGAGCAGACTTCGGCAAATCTTAGGAATTTGCACGTGAACCCCGGTAATACCAGCGATTCCATCGTCAAGGAAATTACCGAGAACCTGCGGGATATCGCTATCGAAAAGGAAATGAGCAAAAAGGTGAAGGAACTCTGCTATATGATGTCGTTAAACCGCTTGGTAAGCTACCACGCCGCGAATATCGATAATGTTCGGTATCTGCTGGAGGACTAAGGTCTCGACTGCGCTCTAGCGGACAGCTTTCGCTAGACGTCTGCCGTGTGATAACCTGTTCCCTCTCGCTAAAGTGCGATCAGATATCCTAAGGAAAAGTATCCCTGAATTTTCGTCGCATTGATCAAAAAGTCTTTTGGCAAGACGGTGTTACCTTTCATGTCATAGGCCTTACTTAAGGTATCGTAATACATATGAATCGGCCCCGACATCCAGGAACAACTTGTTATTGCTGCCCCAGGCGAGACCGGTACCGCGCCATGAGCCGAGGCTTGAACTTTTGGTCGATGCTCAGGCCCGCCCCAAAGCCGAAGTGCCAGAAGGTGGGGGTGTCGAGAACCTCGCCCAAACGCCGCCCGTAACGGATCAGGGTGTTAATGCCAAGTTCTGCCTTGGCGGTATCCTCTCGTCAACAAATCGTAAAAAGTCTGTCCGTTTTCGACCCGTTCGACCACCGAATAAGTATGTTCGGGATTACCAGTGACGTAAAAGCCGCTACTTACCCCCCAAAACGATTTCTCGATGTCCGGCATGTGCAGTACGGTAGAATATCCGGACAACTTGGCATTTTTATCCCGGGGTTTTAGGATAATCACGAGTTCGGTGGCATCCCTGTACCTTTGTATCGGCAATGTCGTATAGCTAAAATCGAGGTTGTTGAGAATACCGATAAGTGCCGCCGACAACTGGGCGTAGTTCTTGCTGGAAAGCTGCGCCATAAGATCGTCTGCAGCTTTGACCAAGCCTTCATGTACTTTTTTGATTTCGGCGGCGGATGCCTGTAATTCCTTGTTGTTGGAGAGCGTTTCTTTGTTCGTTTCTATAACGGCTAAAAACTGGATGTTCTTTTGTACGAGTTCCGCTTTGATATCGAAGATGCCGGACTTCGTTTCTTCAAATGAATCCAATACCGCCTTGATTTCCTCTTTTGAAGGTGTTGGGCCCAACAGGTCGCGGTGAACGGTCGTCATAGTGTCCTGAAAATTTTCCGCCCGAACGAACAGCGCATCGATTTCAATATACCACTTTCCCATCTCATGGAACGCCGATTTGTAGTCGCTCCCCAGACGGGTGAAATATTCCTTCAGATTATCAACACTTTGGAATTCTGGGTCAACACCCTGCACATGCGGATTAGTTTCCAGTGCCACAAAATGTTTCACGATACTGCTTACCGAATTCAAGTTGCCTAAGGAAGATTTGAGTCCCCCAAAATCAACAAGGTCCAAAAGATTTTCCGGCAGGGGTCTGGACAAGTCGACATCTTCAGTGGACACATTGATCTCATAGAGATAGGTATTGACGTTATCTAGGCGAAGCCTAAAGAAGTGGCCTCTTTTGATTGCGTTGTATTTCTCGATCTCTGCAGGGGCCACCCCCTGTTCATCGTTCAGGTCGATAACGATTTCGGTAATCGGGTCTTTGGAAGGGGTTAGTCTTTTTTGTTGCCCCAAGGTTAGGTTCCAAAAAATCAGGGCGATAATAAGCAAGGCGGTCGGGTCGGTTTTCATTGAAGTTGGAGGATAGGTCTCGTTTCTAACGCTTCAAGCTTCGATTTAGTATGTATTTATGCTAGTGTTCAAGCTGAACGGTGGATAGGACAATCGTCAATTGGGTGGCAGATATCGGGGCAAGCCAACTATCATCGCATAGCCATAGGTTGTTAAGTTACGGCCGTTCAGCCTATTTTTCAAAAAGTCTAAAAATACGTTTCCTGTCGATTTCGTTGTCGATGCTTTTTTCGATATCGCTTCGCAACGCCTCGAGCTCGGTCTCTAGCGCTTGCCGATTATCGCTTGACAGCCCCGATACCCCTTTGATAAACTGTAGGACCCGGATTAGCTCGTACATAACGGCACTGTCATGTTTGGCATAAAGACGAATGGGCTGCACCAGGATTCGCATCACTTCTTCGGTGGGTACATTCCTTTTAATTATAATCAGTTTTCCGTGATCGAATGCGGTCGAGACCATCTGAGGAAAGCGTAAAAATTTCGCGAGCAGGCTTCCCAATTTCGTAACGGCATCAATGGCCGTTCCAGGATCGTTGATGCCGGGAGACATGGCCTTGACGGCGATTTCCATCAGTTTGATCATGCCGCCGATGCCCTTGTCTTCTTCGTGCCTGTCGGAAGAAATATCCATACAGAACAATAGGTTGTCATATTCTTCGTCCGAAATATCGTTTTCTACCCTTATGGCGGCATCGCCTTTCCAGATATGCTGGTTGAGGTAGGGTACGATTTGGATCTGGTTGGCCTCTTCTTTATGGTTGCCTGTCATCAGCGTGCGATCGAACCCCCTAAAATACCCCGTTTTATGGGCTACGATCTCTTTCCATCCTTCCGTATCGATAAATTGCAGCGCCACCTGGGTTTCGTCACGGTCGTGCAGCTTCTCCTCAAAATAGCTATAGCAATTTTCGTAAATATCATCGATGATATGATGTATCTGAATGGCGCGCGATATGCTATTGATAAAATAGATGAACAGCCCCATACAGAGTACGGCCATTAGGGCCCCTAACATCGCGGAGAGTCCCAATGCGCTGGAATCGCTTCCATAGGCGCCCAGAGAAAGCAAAATCAGCGTGCAGTAGAGCAGCGTACCCACATAAATACCCAAAATGATCTGGTGCCTTTTGTTCGAAATGAGGCTGGGCAGCAACCGGGGCGAAAAGTCGCTAGAGGCTTGGCCCAAGACGACCATGACCATGGAAAAACTGAACACGGTAAGCGAAATGATGCCGCCTATAAAAGTAGAAAGCATGGCGCGAACCGTCTCGTAATCCTGGATAAAAAGATAGGGTACTTGCTCCTTTACCTGGGAGACCAGTTCCGAGTTATCTATTTTTAGGGAAATAACGGCGGTAAGAACGTAGAGCATACTGATAACCACGGGATAAAAAGCAATACTCTGCAGCACTTTGCGATAGCTACGTTTGAAAAATTTTATTAGTGCCTTCATATTTGAACTCATTTGGACAAAATAAGGATGGACGCGCTCGAATCGAAAAAAAGACGGACGCGCTCAAATGAAAAATTTATTTTACAGTCAAACTAAATACCGATACAGCAACACCTGTTTGACCAATGCAACTAATTTTGTCATGTGCAATTAAGCTAAAGTTATTTAGCATTTGTCTTTAAAATATTCCTGAAAGGTTCTTATATCGTTCAGTAAAAATAGTTTGGTTGGTTGTTAGAAAATGGTTCCGGCATACTTCAAAGTCGGGGCCATTTTTATTTTGGGACCCGTTGCAGTTCACTCTCGCTCTTTAGCACATAATTTCCGTCATCCTGTTTAATGTACAGTGCCTTATCACCTTCCTCACCATTTCTGGTTACTTTGTTTCCCTTGATGGTTTTGGTAGTTTTAGATGTAAAGGTCTTCACCACCTCCCCCTCGGCTTTGCCGTTGCCCCAATTCCATTTCACCCTAGTTCCTTTCCGTATCATCTCTTTGAAATTTTTAAGAAAATCCCTTTCGGTTCCTGATGAATTTGCTTTTTATTATTTTCTGCTTACTCTCAAGATTCTAATATCCCGCAAAATACCCTAAAAATGAGTTATGTTGCTGGTAATCGTAACGCAATCATAAAATTTCGTAAAAAAGTCAATTTTAATTTTTATTACAGCATCCTCAAGATACAAATCAATCTATCTTGTGATGATATTGGGATGTATAGCGGCACCCATCCTCCCTTACAAAAAGAAGTGCCCTTCACGTAAAAATAGTATCATGAGTACATATACAGAAAAGGTAGGAAAAAAATTAAACGAATTATTAGAAAAGACCTATGATGCCGAAAAAGGTTTTAAGAAAGCGGCGGAAAATGTCGATAACGCTCAGCTCAAACGATATTTTAATCGTAAAGCTCAGCAGCGTTACGATTTTGGCCATGCTTTGAAGGTCGAGATAAAGCAATTCGGACAAAAGGTGGACAAGGGCGATAGTCTCACAGGCAAGGCACACCGATCTTGGATGGATATTAAAAATCTCTTTTCTTCCGATAAAGAGGAAGCCATGTTGGAAGAAGCCCAAAAAGGGGAGAAAGCTGCCGTAGAGGATTACAATGAGATTTTGGACGAAACCAACTTGCCTGCCAGCACCGAAAGCATATTGAAACAACAGAGAGATCAAATAAGAAGTGGCCTGGACAGGATTAGGTCCCTAGAGGACATCGCATAATTACGGTTGTATAGAATCGGAATATTTTAAGGATTTCTTTGTTGTAGGACAACATGACGGAGTTTTTGGCCAATTTCTTGCACAATTTTATGGTTCCGGTAGTTTTTGTTGTCATATTGACAAAATACACCTTTCGGATGCATCAATTTTTAAATCGATAAGGTCAAATGCCAATAGGGATAATCCGCACCTTTACAAAATAATATTAACCTAAACTATAAGTTATGTTGAAGTGGACAGTTATTTTCGTTATTTTAGCCATCGTTGCCGCGATTTTCGGCTTTGGTGGTATTGCAGAAGGCGCAGCAAGCATTGCCAAAATATTATTCTTTATCTTTTTGGTACTGTTCGTAATTTCCCTTTTCATGGGAAGAAAAAATATTTGAGAACCAATTATAACAAAGTATAACCCTTAAATTACACAGAAAATGAAGAAGTCAGTATATTTCTTATTAATGATTTTTGCCCTGTCGTTCTCCGCTAGCACATTGAACAGCTGTAGGGATAAATCCAATAGTGAAAAGGTAGAGGATAGCATGGATGAAGCCGGTGATGATATTGAAGACGCAGCCGATGATGTCGGGGATGAAGTAGAAGATGCCGTTGACGATAACTAGTTATCGGTATCTCCATATAATTTTAAAGTAAGACGGACTTTTTCTTAGGAATTTGTCCGTTTTTTAATAGCACGCATTGACGATTTTGGTCTGTAAACGATAACATGGGCTTTTGTCCCTAATGACGGCATGGCATGCGGTGTTTCAAAATTAAAGACAAGGAGTACAAAGAATGAAACTTGAAAATGAGGTGGTTTGAAGGTTTTGCATTCCCGCGGAAATTAGACATTTTTGTTCATTCGAAATCTATTTTGATTTGCTTGGCATCGCTACGGAATAAAAAAATGATAATTTAGTAAAAAGGGTGATGTGTTAGCAAATACAAACAGTTTAAACCCTTCGATAAATAAAAAGATAAAACAAGCTTAAAAAAAAGTTTTAAAATGGAAGAATACGCAAAACACGAAAAAGATTTGATTAGAAAATATGAGGAGAAAGGATATGATCATGATTTTAGACACGAAAAAGGAAAGCTGATCGATCTAAAAACGAAAAACGCCTATACCCCCGATGATATCGAAGCGATCGAAGAACACCGCTACGAGGGCATGAGCAATCCTTCGGACCTTTCAATTCTATACGCCTTAAAAATGTCCGACGGTACCCGAGGCACTTTTTTAATGGCTTACGGCCCCAATGCAGACATCGAAACCGCGGCATTTTTTAAGGAAGTCCCCAAAGAAAAATTTGTTAAAGGATGAACTGACCAGTACCTGTACCCTAATAGAAAATTTCACTATCTTGCGCAGGAAATACAATTGGGACGATTCCGATTGCATTGTTTATGAAAATTTTCTTATTACTGATAACAACCTGATAACGAGAACAGTGATGGGCACAAAACCGATGAGAGTAATATTGGTAGACGATGATGAAGACGACCGCATGTTTTTTGCGGATGCCTTACAGGAAATCGAAGTGGATACCGAACTAAAGGAATTCGAAAACGGAAAAGAATTTCTTTCGTATTTGGAACAAGAGGATACAGAAAGTCCGCATCTGATTTTTCTTGACCTGAATATGCCGGTAATGAATGGTTTTGAATGCCTAAAAGCCTTGCGTAACAATTCCGATTTTAAAGATTTAGTAGTGGCCATTTACTCCACGTCCTCCTCCGAAAGGGATATCGAGGAGACGTTTGAGAAAGGAGCCAACATCTATATCAATAAGCCCAATCGGTTCGATGAACTTAAGAAAACCTTGTCGCAAGTGGTAAAGCGCAATTGGCAATATCATAAGAATGCCCTTGAAAAGGCGAATTTTCTGTTCCGGATCTAACCGCTGAAACATGGCTCTTTTCGCTAATCTTGGCAAGGAGAAAAGAGGGGTGCTGCCCTATGTACTGCTTTTGATCTTAGCGGTAATCGTACTATTTTATATTGCCTATACTTCCTTTCGCCAGAACAAGGCGCTCCGCCAATCGACAGAATTGGTGACACACACGCAAGAGGTCATTAACGAAATCAATATACTCTTCGGAAATTATATGGGTTCGGAATCGGCAGGTATAAAATACCTGGTATCCAATGACAGTACCTATCTCTCTCCCATTCAAGGTTTTAAGTACAAATCCGCCCTCTCCTCAAAGCGCTTGGGAAAATTGTTCGCCGATAATCCAGAACAACTAACAAGGCTGGAACGCGTACCTAAGTTCAGCGAACAACTTTTTCAGGAATTAAAGCTTTTCGATCCCGAAACGGCCCAAAAAATTCTACAGTCCCAAACCTTAAGGAATCGGGTTTCGAGAATCGAAGGCTATCTCGACAGCCTCGAAAGCCTCAAAGTTGAAATGATAGCGACCGAGTATGCCCTGCTCAAAGAACGTCGAAAAGACTACGAATCAGAGGTTACCGTGACACCCATCAATATCCTGTATTCGTCTCTGTTCGCTTTGGGCATCTTGATGTTCGCGTTTTCCAAAATCAATTCCGACCGGAAGCTAATGGGGGCGACGCGGTCATTTTTGCGTAATATTCTATCGACCCTGCAATCGAACATCACGTATTTAGAAGCTGTGTACAATAAATCCGGCGATATCGCGGATTTCAAGATTTCCTATATCAATGAAAAGATTATCGAATCGATGGGCAAATCTTCCGCGGAAATCGAAGGAAAACTGATTTCGGAGGAATTTCCTTTTTTCTTCGAGAACGGGGATTTCGAAATCTTTTGCGAGGTTGTAAAAGCAGGAAAACCTCAGGAATACGAAAGACAATACGATCTACCGAAAGGCCATTTCGTTTTTTGCAATGAAATAGCCAAACTAGAAGATGGGATAACCGTAGTCGCACAAGATATAAGCCTCCGGAAACAGGCCGAGGAAGACCTAAGGCGAATGAACGAAAATCTGGAAGTACAGAACGCAATATTAAACGATGCCGAAATTTTAGCAGGTATCGGCAGCTATAATTGGGAGATTACCTCCGAAACCATCCACTATTCCGAAAACCTGTACCGACTATTCGGCTATGCGCCCGGCGAATTTGAACCCACTTATAAAAAATTTATGTCGTTTATTCATCCCGAAGACCTTAAAAAAATGGAAGACGGCAACCGTGAAATTCTTGAAAAGAAGAAGCGAACCGAGCGCCTGTTCCGCATTAAGACCAAGAACGGAAAAACAAAGCAGGTACAATCGATGGGACACTTTATCGAAAAGAAGGGCCAAACTTTTATGGTCGGTGTGTTAAGGGATATTTCGTCGCAATTACAAAACGAGCGGGAACTTAAGGCCAAAAACCGCGAACTGCTTCAATCCAACTCCGAGCTCGAATCTTTCAACCGCGTGGCAAGCCATGATCTGCAAGAACCTTTGCGCAAGATACAGATGTTCATTAGCAGGCTTTCCAATTTTGACAAACAGAATCTTTCGGAACAAGGGGTCCGTTACCTCGAAAAAATCGAAAGCTCTGCCAACCGTATGCAGTATCTGATACACAACCTGCTCGCCTTCTCCCGCGTAGCGGACGAGAGTGGCACACAGACTAAGGTAGATCTCAACTTGGTTTTCGAAAAAGTCCGGGAAGACCTTTCTGAAAAAATCAGGGAGACCAAGGCCCAAATTACCGTGCCCCATCTTCCGATCATCTATGGCACCGAATTCCAGCTCGAACAATTGTTTACCAATCTGCTATCCAATTCCCTCAAATATAAAAAGCCCGATCAATTGCCCCAAATAACAATCTCATCGGAAATAGTATCCCATGATAAGATCGATTCGGAGCTTAACCTGCCGCGTTCCCGCTATTTGCGGTTGACCATAGCCGACAACGGTATAGGTTTCGATCAAGAACATAGCGACAAGATATTTAAGCTTTTTCAACGCCTACATGCCACAAATGCCTTTTCGGGTACCGGCCTCGGCCTGGCCATCTGCAAGAAAATCGTAGAAAACCACCATGGCCATATTGTCGCTTTCGGTAAACATAACCAAGGCACCCGTATGGAGATTTATCTACCCTATCGGCAAAATCCGATTACCTAGAAAACCTGCGATTCGCAAAAAGTAGAAATATTCTCCCTTTTTCGGAATGAATACGGTGCGAAAAACCGAATTTTAATCAGTATATTTATGCTTTTAATCTATAAAATGGTGTCGTTAGACCGGACAGGACATGACAAAACGAAGATTTATCGGACTGGGCAGAAAACAAAGGCCGGAAAAAACAAAAGAAGGGAGATTGGAATTGCCCGAAAATTTTATCTTTGGTTTTACCAACCAGCATCCCGAAAAGAAGCAAATAAAACCAAAAAAGAAGGTCAATTCGGAGGAGTAGACCCCTCAGTAAATATTCATAAATGAGAACATTACGATTACAATCTTTATCGATAGAAAAAAATAGTAACGCCATAAACCTCTTTCTTGGAGGTTCCATCACAAGCTACGAAAATGAACGCATCTTAGAGTTCGACAATGATTATGGAAACGGAACCATTACCGGTATTCCCCTAGACAGGGGCATTACCTTCATGCAATACCACGTGTGTTTTCAAGAGCAGCTTACCATACAGTTGGATCCGACCCCATCGAATCCGATCTATTTCATGTATTGCTTAAAGGGAAATGTGAACCAAAATTTCAAGGGTGCCAGTGAAACGGCCGTATTGAACGAATTTCAGACAGCCATCGTGGGGGGTACCGGCGAGATTAATGAAGTTATCTTTCCGGCCCGTCAAAAGGTAAAACTGTTTATCATTAGGGTTCCCGATGATTCAAAAGCCATACAAACAGAGTCATTAAAAAAGCAGCTCTATACCCTCTTTTCGGAAGGAAAGGAACAACCGCTGCGTTATTTCGGCACTTATAATCTGCGCATCGGCGAACAATTGGCCCAGATTGGAAAGATCAAACAAACAGGGGTCGTAAAAAAACTATTGGTCGAAGGTATTCTCAACCTGACCTTGGCCATGGAAGTACAGCACCTGAAATATGACCTATACAACGAACGCAATCCTACGGGTTCTCTGACCCAGTACGAATTGAACAGTATCAAAAATATATCGCGTAAAATTGAGAAGCACCCCGAGCAACAGTATTCCATAAAATCGATTTGTTCGGAGTGTGGCCTTTCGGCCAGCAAGCTACAGGAAGGTTTTAAGCTCTTACACGACAAAACAGTGTCTGATTTTATACGCAACGAA
Organism: uncultured Flavobacteriaceae bacterium; assembly: GCA_963764285.1. Taxonomy (GTDB): domain Bacteria; phylum Bacteroidota; class Bacteroidia; order Flavobacteriales; family Flavobacteriaceae; genus Pricia. Next base: position 54,921 of record CAVXSA010000021.1, on the reverse strand, counting down.
CGCTTGAACACCGCAGAGCGATTGATTTCTACCACCGACATGAACATCTCGGAAATTGTATATACGGTAGGGCTTTCAAGCCGAAGTTATTTCTCTAAAATCTTTAAGCGCCGATACAAGTGTAGCCCGAAAATGTATCAGGACAATAAAAAGGCGGTTACGGCCTAAGTCAAGCCATCGCATTCAAAAATAAGCCGGGTCCCGTCAAAAGGATCCGGCTTTTGTAATCCGTCCTTCCCTTAATCTTTCTTTTGATCGGCTTTCTTCTTTTCGGCCTTGCCTTCTTTCTCGGCATCCTTAAAGCTTACTTCATTGTCAACCGTATCTTGGTAAGCCTTGATCCAAGCGTTCTTAAGAATATTCAGAACGGTTGGCCAGACCTTTGATTTCACTTGATTTAAATCGCCCTGGATAGGCACTTTGGTCGCCAAGGTATTGTTGCCCTGGTTTTTGAGTATGAACTTGAACAGACCCACAAAACCCTCCCATAACTTTTCAAGGAACTTATCCTCTTTTTCAATGAGCTGTGAATCTTTGAGCAATGGTTTTACATAGCCGGTCAAAAATCCGTCGGCAATCGCAACTTCGCTGTAAAGATTAAAATTGCCTTCCGCGAAATCAATACCGGCGTAATAGTTCGTGAAATCGTTGAACGCGGTGATGGTTGCATTTTCCAAAGAAAAGGAAATGTCAATATCGGGAATCTCCTTGACGAGATCCATTTTCCCGTCCAGCTTTACCTGTCCGTTGCCTATCGAATTGGCGGTAGCGTGAAGGGTCGAAGGCAGTTCCCGAGCCCTACGCTGCACGTTTCTCAAGTTGGTAGCGTTGAGCGCAATATCGTTCAGGTAAAGGTCGATACTAGGGTCTGCTGCCAGCTGCACGAAGGCGGCCTTGCCCTCGATTATTTGCAAGTTATTGATGTCTATGGGTACCAGATCGGTAAGCGCCTTGGTCCAATCGTCGGCATCGGGTTGTTCTGCCAAACTGTCCTTTTGCTGATCCTCGAAGACATAGGTAAATTGTGGCCGGGTCATAACGATTTCACTTACTATTTTTCCTTCGAAAAGGGATTTCCATTCCACCGAAATATCCGTTTTTCCCAAGTTGAGAAAAGGCATTTCCGAATCGCCGTTTACGGTATTCAAGTAGAGACTGTCGATCACATAGGCACCCCGAATCAGCGCAATGTCTATGTCCTCGACTTGCCCGTAATATCCTGGAATATCGGCCAACACCCCGTTCACATACTTCTTGACGATGAACGGCAACAGCAACCGAAAAATTAGGATTGCCGCAACAATGATGATCGGAATAATATCCCGCTTCCTTAGGTAACGCCTTCCTTTTTTTGGTTTCCTGAACCATATCCGCTTATTAGGATTTATCCTTATGCGGGTTTTTGTAAGGTTTTTCGATACCGGCACTATCGGCTTCGATAAATTTGGCGAAATCGGATGGATTTCGAATCGCCAAGAACCTTTTCCCTTGTATGGCTACGGGATAGGCCAAGACCGAAGGTGTCTTTTCCAACACTCTTAACCAATCGTGCTCGTCAAGATCGACCTGGTCGGGACCATAGGCCTCTTTAAAATCCGGATGTTCTTGATCCACCAGTTCACTGATCGGCATTTTCACACCCTCTGCCAGTTCGGTCCATTGGGTGCCGGTAACCTTGGTTTTTGAAATATCGACGGTCTGTATATCCCGCTCAGAAGAATCGACATAGCCAAGCGTCTGTTTTCCTATCGAGGTCTCGGAATTATAGAATAAGGTGATTTGATCGTCGTCTTTTGCAATTACGCCCATAGCGGTAGAGATTAAAAAATTATTGAATCATTGAGGTTTGATTGCTTCGATATTGTTTGGGGTGGATTTGATTAGCGAACTCCTTTAGAGACCGCCGACACTATCATTCCTGCTTTTCACCATCACCAGTCAGGGTACTTAGTGTTCCGTCGCGTACATTGAGCCAAAGATAATTGAAAAAAGATTTGGTCGGGTCCCGTTCGGCCTTTATACTTCCATAACGAAATCCCTCTGAATCCGTATCCGATCCACTATTAACGAATAGATTACCCACTGCGGTCAGAAACTTATTGATTCCCGATCGGTCTTTTTTAAGCACCTGAAATTTAAAATCGTCATATTTCATTTTCATATCTCCCGCTGAAGAAATGGCGTCTCCGCTTACGGTAAAATACATTTGGTCGATGGTGCCGCTGGCCGTGGCCCGTAAATTGGATTTCAAAAAAGGATTGATACTCTCGGTATTGAAATTGGAAACCGTGCCAGCGGCCAAAAAAGCATCATTGGTCCGGTTGACGTCGAAGGACCAATCCAACGTCATATCGGCATGGCCCATGAATTGAGTCTCGGCTTGTATCGATGTCTTTTCCCCTGGCGGATACCTATTGGAAATGTTCGAAATAGTAGCGTTTAACCCCTTAAAATAGAGCTTCCCGGGGTCCGAAATATCGGCGACACGCTCGCTGTACACCAACTTACCGTTCACAATTTCAAGCTTGGGCACGCCGATATGAATGGGCAACTGTCTTATAGAACGACTGTACAGTTTCTTGGTCGTTTTATCGTCGTCGATCAGTTTGTCCCGGTACATTTCAAGATTTGGCTTTTGTATGGTGCCCGGCCCCGTGACCAGAAAAAAGGTATCTTTCTCAAAACCAAATCTGATGGAATCCAAATCCATTTTAGGGATACTCAGATCGATATAATCGCGTTCGGTGGTCAAATGCCTTGAGAGTTCCGCCTTATCGTACTTGGAACGGAGCTGTAAGTCGGTAACCTTGGCCTGGGCCTGGTTCCATAGAAGTGTCGAGACTTCGAGTTCTTCGTACGGACCCAAATCTAGATAGAGCGAGTCGGCATTTAACTCGTAGTCATCATAGTCAAGAGGGATTTTTTTGGTTATTAGTTCGGGTCCGGTGCGGGCATGGGTAACGGAGAAATTGACATTCCTTACCCCTAGGGCGATACTGTCCTCGGCTTGTTGAAGCAGGTTCAGCCCTCCATTCTGCACCGAAAGCTTTTCGATTTCAATGGACTTTTTAAGATTCTACCACGCCCGTGGGTTCGCTATCCTTGTTCGGCAATATTCGATATGGATAATACCGTACTTCCGGCCGTTCCAAAAGTAGCTGGCGGACAGTAACTTTTTTATGGAAGAGAAAATCCAAATACCCCAGTCCTTCCAGCGAAATAGCATCCATTCTGACTCTCATATTCAATAACATCGAATCTCGATCGTAAAAATCAAGGGCAATATCCTGTAGGCCTATCGTACCCGTCAGCACGTTCACATCCATATCGGCATATTCCAATTGAACGGAGTGCGGCAATTTCCGGGTTAAAAAGTCCGCTATCGCATTTTTCGCCATCAATTGGGCAATGCCTATCCCTATCACGACTAGAGCCAAAAGCACTATCACAATGAGGACTAATGGATTTTTGATAGGTTTTATGGACATTTATAAAAGATTTTTAAGAAAACGGCGTTAGTTTTTGTAACGATTATCCTATTTACGTAAAGGTAACAAGCGGATTCGTGCCGGCAGTAAAAGATACGTCGTTTTTGGGTTTTAATTTGACCGAATCGATGATATCCCATTTCAAAACTATCGATTTTAGTATATTGACCTTTTAATATTCATATGTGGCTCCAATTTTACGTCATCACATAAACGGCCTCATTTTTGCACTATTTTTAAAATCTCAAATGTCCCCAATATATTAGATGTACCGCATAACCTTACTTTTGTTTATGGCACAGATTGCTTTGAATGCCCAACATGTTGTACCCGATTCTATTAAAGAAGAGGCTCGTATTGCCCTTTCGCATTACCCGACGCTAAAGGAAACCCCTATCACCTTCAAGTTCAAAAAGAACATTAAAAAATCGACCATGCAGGCGCAACCAGTCTTCTGGAGTTTTTTTCAATCGCGCAAAAAACGGAAGTACGTAGTCCTGATCAGTGAAAAAATAAAAATATCCGGAAGGGAATTTTTGACCAAGGACGTGCCTAAAGACATCATGATTGGATGGTTGGGCCATGAACTCGGCCACATTATTGACTATCACGAACGAAGCAGCCTTAATCTGGTCTGGTTCGGTATCAAGTACACCTTCTCCGGATCCTACCTCAAGGAAGCCGAGCGCGCCGCCGACACCTATGCCGTCTCGCACGGCATGGCCCCCTTTATTTTGGAGACCAAAAGCTTTATTCTCGACAACGCCAAAATTCAGGAAAAATATAAGGAACGAATCAAGAGATTTTACCTCTCTCCAGAGGAAATTATGGCGATGGTGCATGAAAAAGAAACCTCTTCACCGTCTTCGGAGTAGGAAGTAGCGGTTGCCGTAGTCAAAAAAGTTTACTGTAACTGCTACTGCCCGCTTTTCAGAAAAGCCTCCCATTCCTGGAACTTCTCCTCCCCCATCACCCGCTCCATTTTCACTTGGCCGCCTTTCTTTTTGTTCCGGGCGTTCCAATCGTAGAAAACCTGAGGTTCTACGGTCGTGACCTTAACGCCTTTTAAAGCTTTTGATCGCGCTACCTTATAATTGTTATTGGCACTTTTTAGATAATCGTCAAGGGCATCGGCCAGTTCGGTTTCGTTTTTTTGATTTTCCGTACCCAAGTACCAACAATGGTAAAATTCGCCGTCGATCCTTTGGGCGCATAAAGTGTATTCGGGAATTTTTATGGAAAACTCCGCTTCCAAATGCTGTACGGCATCGTTCAATTTATTTACGGACAACTGCGAACCTACGGTATTCAAAAAGAATTTGGTGCGGCCGGTAATCTTGATCTCCGCCCTCGCAATATCGGTGAAGGTAATGGTATCACCGATCAGATACCGCCAAGCCCCGGAAACCGTACTGATGATAAGCGCGTAATCTTGCCCCGCCTCTACCTCCGAAAGCGGAAATGACGGCGCATTAGGGGTCAAGGAGCCATCCTGTTGGATGTAATCGGGGTCAAACGGAACAAACTCGAAATAGATACCGCCGTCGGTCACTAATTGCATGGCATCGGTATCGGGCCGCGCCTGAAATGCAATAAACCCTTCCGAGGCCAAATAGGTGTCTATAACGGTTACGGGTTTACCCAACAAGGCCTTAAAACTCTTTTCATAGGAACCAAAGGCTACGCCACCGGAAGTATATACCCTGAGGTTGGGCCAAATCTCATGGATGTTGTTCAGCCCATTGTGGTCAATGACCTTTTGCAACATCAGTTCCATCCAAGAGGGGATGCCGCTCAACCCGCCGATATCCCAATTCGGGGCCTCTTCGGCAATTTTCTGTACTTTTTCGTCCCAATCGTCCATCGCCGAGATTTCCCTTCCAGGTTTGTAATAGCCCCTGAACCAAGTAGGAATGTTACTGGCACTGATACCGCTGATCTCCCCTTCTTCATGGCCTTCCACTTTCTTCAATTCCGTAGAACTGCCCAGCATCAAGATGCCCTTTTCAAAAAAATCGGAAGGCAGATCAAAATTGCTCAACGCGTACACTTGTTGGATGCCCGCGTCGCGAATGGAAGATATCATGGCATCCGTTACAGGAATACGCTTACTGGTCGTACCCGTAGTGCCCGAGCTCAATGCAAAATAATCTGGCGTTCCAGGCCAGGTGACATCTACTTTACCTTCGTGAATTTTTTGCCACCATTCCTTGTCCATTTTATTATAGTCGTGATAGGGAATAGATGCAGCGAAAGAGGCGGACAGATTCTGCGAATCCAGAATTTTGTCAAATTCGTAGTGTTGGCCGAAAGCGGTATCCTTGGCGGTCTTCAGCAAACGCTGCAAGACTTCCTTTTGCGCTTCTACGGGATTATGCTCATCGGCGAGCTTGTCACGCACGTCAATAAATCCTTTAATTATGTTACCTATGATGGGCATGGATATAGTTTTTTGTAAAAATAAAGGTATTGAATAATGCGTTTGCGCTTTAAAACAAAAGAGATTGATCCATATTCCCAAAGAACTCATTTAGATAATCCTACGACATCTTCGCCCAATACCGCCTTCATCCCTAGAACAGATTTATTCCCTTTTATCTTCCTTACACTTGTAAAAATTTAATCCATCCTTTAAAAATCACGTAACTTTATCCCTATTTAACACTAAGCTATTTGTATTGCATCGTTGACATAGAAACCACTGGGAATAGTATTCGTGGAAGCAAGATTACGGAGATTTCCATCTTTAGATACGACGGGGATAAAATTGTCGATGAATTTACCTCCTTGGTAAATCCCCAATGTGACATCCCATATTTTATCACTCGGTTGACCGGCATCGATAACGAAACGGTCCGTGATGCACCTACCCTTGATGAGATTGCGGATAACATCCTAAAAATCACGGAAGGGGCAGTCTTTGTTGCCCACAGCGTGAATTTCGACTATAATATTATCAAGAACGAGCTCCGGGAGTTGGGCCATGATTTTATCCGGAAAAAGCTCTGTACGGTAAGGTTATCCCGAAAATTGATTCCCGGTTACCATTCCTATAGCTTGGGCAAACTCTGTTCCGCCTTGGGCATTCCATTGACGGATAGGCACCGGGCCCGCGGCGATGCCCATGCCACCACCTTATTGTTCGGGAAGTTATTACGGAAGGATGGTGCCGACCACGTGTTCAAGACCCATTTGAACGCACGCTCGCAAGAAGCCACCATGCCGGCTACCCTGCCTAGGGAAGCTTTCGAAAGGATTCCTCCGCAACCGGGAATCTATTATTTTAAGGATGTTAAGGGAAAAATCATTTATGTGGGCAAGGCCATAAACCTGAAAAAGCGGGTACTCGGCCATTTTTACGACAAATCAAATAAGGAAGTCCGCCTATGCACGGAAACGGCGGACATCGATTTCGAACTCTCCGGCAGCGATTTGGTGGCTCTTTTGATGGAATCGGCCGCCATCAAACATCATTACCCTCCCTATAACCTAGCGCAAAAAAAGAAGGTAAACCCTTATGGCATATTCGTTTACGAGGACCGGCGCGGAATAAGGCACCTGGCTTTCAACAAACTTAAAATGGCCCCCAATGCCACGATGATATTTTACAGCCCAACGGACTGTCGGCTTTACCTCGAACAAATTTGCAACACATTCGACCTTTGCCCCAAATATTGCCATTTGCAGGAAAATGTCAAAACCTGTTCCCATTTTAGGATCAGCAGTTGCAAGGGTATTTGTAGGGACTCGGAAACGGTTAGGGACTATAATGCCAAGGTGGCTGCGGCCCTAGAGCACATGGTGTCTGAAAAAGAGGATTTTATCATCAAGGAAAAAGGAAGGCACCTCGCCGAAGATGCCTTTGTCCTGGTACGCAAAAACATATATTGTGGCTACGGTTTTATAGAAAAGGAAGCGCGCCTAAAATCCTTTCCGGATTTGGAAACTTTCTTGATTCCCCAAAAAAATACGGTGGAAACGGAGAGTATTATCAAGTCGTACCTCAACAGGAATTCCGAAAAAAAATTCATGGCTCCAAAAGAACGGGTTTTGGAAGACTAATTGTTGTCGAGAACTGGCACCTAGGCCAGAATCGTCCTAAGCAGGCTGCGGGCCAAGTCCGTCCCATGAAAGGGCTACTTCTTCATCTTCTTATACATCCGAACCACAAAGAACAACCATACCATCAAGATAACAGCGACAAGACCAGTATAAATCCATAAAAATTCCATAGCCATCATTAAAAGGGGTCAAGCAATCTTTGGGGAGAAAATCGTCGGACTTTGTTAGGAGGGGGCGTACTTCTCTAATCCCTCAAAAAGTTTTTAGTAATGCAATTCTTGTTAAAGATAGTTAAATCATTACGATTTACCACCTTAAATTGGCTGTTTTCTTGACATTTTTAAAATTCGTAAAGAAATCTTAAAAATAATGATGCATTTGCAAAAAAAACGAGCTGTATTAGGTTTTGTGTATCGGAAATCTATCATGTATCGTGTCCGTCATCCCCATTATGTTTAGTCTCATGGGCCACCTTGACCCCGACCCGCGTCAGGGAATCGGGATTGTCGAAGTAGTCAACGGCTTCTTTGGTGCGACCGAAAAGATGTTCGCTAGGCAGTACATCGATGATTCGGCTATTAAAAATTATATCCCTTGTCGGCCCTATCGCACTGGCGATATAAAACTTGATGCCGCGTTCGTGTATTTCACGTATGGCCTTGGCCAGCATTTCGACCGCGGTGGAATCGATGTAGTTTATGGGTTCGGCATTAAGAATAACTCCTTTAAGGCCATCTCCTTTGGCATTGATGAAACGAAAGAGTTGTTTTTTAAAATAGTCTTTGTTCCCGAAATACAATTGGGAATCGAAACGGAGTATCAATAAATCGGGTCTAAATTCGATATCGCCCCCGAACCTGTCCACATTTTTATAGTAATCAGAACCTTTGATATGTCCCAAAACTACGAAATGGGGTTTAGAGCTTCGATACACCATCAATAGCAACGAGAACAGCACACCCAGCAAAATACCTTCGGTAAGACCTACGGACAAGGTGAACAAAAAAGTGACCAGCAGCACAGCGAATTCTCCCCTGCGGTATTTCCATAGAATTTTTGGGTATTGGATATCGATTAGGCCGATGACGGACACCATGATAATGCTGGCCAAGGCCGCATTGGGCAGATAGTAGAACAAATGGGTAAAAAACAACAAGGTCAATCCCACAAGCCCCATGCTTACCAAAGAGGCAACGGGAGTCTTGGCGCCCGCGGTATGGTTAATGGCCGATCGTGAAAAACTGGCGGAAGCAAGATATGATTGAAAAAACGAGCCCAAGATATTGGCCGACCCCAAGGCCAACAGTTCTTTATTGGGATCGATAGTTTCCGTATCTTTCTTTTCCTCAATGGCCTTACCGATACTTATGGCCTCGGTATAGCCGATAAAGGCTATTGCGATTGCCGTAGAAAAAAGACCTTTCACCTTGGGCCAGCTGAATTCAGGAAGCGAAAAGGACGGCATCCCACCCTGGAATATCACCCACGATTTGTACCCCGATTCTTCTCGAGTCCCAATAAATAGACCGCCAAAATGCCCAACACCACCACCACCAGAATTCCGGGAATTTTTTCGTTCCAGCGTTTTAACAACAATATCAATGCAATACCGATTACTCCTATCGCAAAGGCATACCCATTGGTCTCCGGTACGGCTTGAACGACATTAATCACCGACTTGTGAAATTGGTTGCTCGGTGGTATGTTTACCCCGAAAAAATGTTTCAACTGGCTGATGATAATGATAACCGCCGCCGCCGAAGTAAAACCACTGATTACGGGCCGGGACAAAAAATTAGTCAGAAATCCCATCCGCAAAAGGCCTAGGCTAACCTGTATGACCCCGACCATAAATGCCAGCAAAAGGGCCATGGAAATATAACTTTCCACCCCAGTAAGCACCAACGTACCCAGGCCGGCGGCGACTAGGAGAGAATCCATGGCTACGGGCCCGACGGCCAACTGCATTGAAGTACCCAAAATGGAATAAACCAAAATAGGCACTAAGGCAGCGTACAGCCCATAGACGGGAGGCATCCCTGCAATCAGGGCATAGGCCATGCCCTGTGGTATCAGCAAGATACCTACGGTCAGGCCGGCCACTATATCCTTGGCGACCCATCGCTTATTATAGTGCGGCAACCAGTGCAGAAATGGGAAAATGCGTTGCATGGTGGCAAAGGTAAGGGAAAGTTGGAATTGGCGTTCTATAACATTACCTACTTCATACTGCAGATGGTCTGCTGTTTCTCAATATACCGCCGATGAAGTCACTTGGCATTTTTCAAGGGATGCGGAATGGTCCTATGGGCAATTTGGCCCAGTTTTTAAGGCTTGATCCAAACCTTAAAAGTCTTCGCCCCGTCCTCTAGATACTGAAACCCCTCATTTAAATTCCGCTGTTCGACGGCGTAGGGGTAAAAGCTGATCGGTTCCATGCAGAGCATATTGGGCTTGGGCGTCCATAAGCATGAAATTTCCAAATCCTTCCGTTTTGACCCGGAGTTCTTTTTCATCCTTTAATAGGAGTTCCTCACAATCGGGAATTTCATAGGCACGGTCGCCAACGGCCAAAATCTCCTCCAGGGAAATCGTTTTATTCCCCGCAACGATTACCGGACTTTCGGAATGTACCTTAAAGGCCGGATGATAGCCCAGCATAAAAGGCATATCGCGTTCACCGGAAACGGTAAAGGTAATTTCAAGCCCCTCGTCCGTCAGCAGAAACTGTTTCTGAAAAAGAAAATCGTAAGTCCAGAACAAATATTCCTTGTTCGAATTTTTTGGGAATTTGGAATTATTGACCTGCGCATGGGCTTTATACTTTTTTTGAAATACGGCCTCCATCTCCTTTTGCAAAACCAGTTCATATTCCAATTCCCGCAACAGGCCATGTTGATCCTGAATGGCAATATCCCTCGGCGTCTGCACGTGAAAGTCGGCCGTGGCGGTCGGACCGATGATGGGGAACATTTCGGTATCGGAATGGCCCCAACCGGCACTTCCCTTTTGATGGATGTACTCGTAATCATCGACCGCATAACCGACCAGTTCGCCTGCGTCGATTTTTACGATATTGTTCTGTAATTTCAGGTGTATCATTGTTTTTGAGTTTAGCTATTAATCAACAAATCCCTTTTCACGCATCCATTCATCGTTGAACATCTTGCCGACATAGCGGCTGCCGTGATCGTGGAACAAGACCACCACCACATCGTCTTTGGTAAAATGTTCCTTCAGCTGCAGCACCCCTTTGATGGCCGCCCCTGCGGAGTTACCCAAAAAGAAGCCCTCTTCTCGGGCCAGGCGCTGGGTATAAACCGCAGCATCTTTATCAGACACCTTGGTAAAACCGTCGATAATATCGAAGTTGACGTTTTTCGGGAGGATGTCTTCCCCTATGCCCTCCGTGATATACGGATAAATTTCATCTTTATCGAAAATGCCGGTTTCGTGGTATTTTTTAAAAACCGAACCATAGGTATCCACCCCCCATATCTTGATATCCGGATTTTTTGATTTCAAAAATTTCCCAACGCCCGAAATGGTTCCACCGGTGCCGACGCCCACCACAAACTGGGTAATCTTACCGTCGGTCTGCTCCCAAATCTCGGGACCCGTACTTAAAAAATGGGCCTTGGTATTCGATAGGTTGTCGTATTGATTTACATACCAAGCTCCTGGAGTTTCTTCCGCCAGCCGCTTGGCCGTGGAATAATAGCTTTTCGGATCATCGGGCGCTACGTCACTGGGACAGATATGCACCTCACTGCCCATGGCCTTTAGGATATCGATTTTTTCTTTGGATTGTTTGTCGCTGATGACGCAGATCAATCGGTAGCCTTTAACGATTGCGGCAAGGGCCAGGCCCATGCCCGTATTGCCGGAGGTGCCTTCGACAATCGTTCCGCCCGGTTGTAAGAGGCCCGCTTCCTCGGCGTCCTCCACAATTTGGAGGGCCATTCTATCCTTAACCGAATTTCCGGGATTAAAGGTTTCGTATTTCGCCAAAACCAGGCACGGCAAATCGGATACCAGCTTGTTCATTTTAACCAAAGGCGTGTGGCCGATGGTTTCCAGGATGTTATTTGCGTATTCCATATTCCTTCATTCAAATTTGATCGCCTTTACCGGCGTAATTTTCGTGATGATATACGAGGGCAGCAAAAGCATCAAAAGACAGAGTACCAAAACTCCGACATTTAGAAGCAAAATGGTAACTCCATCGATATGAACCGGAACGTAATCGATATAATATTCTTGGGGATTCGGGAACTTGAGGACCTTGAATTTGTCCTGTAGCCATATCGCTCCCAAGCCAATGACATTACCCCACAACAGTCCGATGCTTATGAGATAGGCGGCGTTGTACAAAAACACCTTCCGCACACTCCAGTTGGTAGATCCGAGCGCTTTTAGGATACCGATCATTTGGGTGCGCTCTAAAATAAGCACCAGCAGGGCGGTAATCATATTAAAGCCACTGACGATAATTACAATACCTATTATAAGGATGATGTTGAAATCGAACAAACCGATCCATTCGAAAATCTTGTAGTATTTATCGATGATAGTCTGGGTATCCAAGGAGGAAAGGGTCTTCCCATAGATTTCCTTGCTTTTGGCATCGATATCATCGAAATCGTTCAAAAAGACCTCGAAATTCCCCACTTGATCGGCATCCCACTGGTTCATACGTTGAATATGGCGGATATCGGTGAAAATATACAGCCCGTCAAATTCCTCGAAACCGCTATCGTACAATCCTGTTATTGTAAATTTTCGTTGGTTGGGCATTTTTGAAACATCTCCATCCTTTAGAAAGAAGGCAAAGAAAGAATCACCTGTCTTAAGATGCAACCGATTTGCCATTAAGCGAGACATCAACACCCCATTGTTTAATTTTCCGCTATAATCGGGAAGTTGGCCGTTGACCAGATATTCCTCAAAAACGGACCAATTATAGTCTTTGCCGACCCCTTTGGCAATGATGCCTTCAAAGGTTTCCGCGGTACGGATGATGCCTCCCTTACTGGCTACGGCCTGCACGTGCGAAACACCGTCAACGGATTTAAATTCCGGATAAAAATCCTGGTCTAACGACACCGGCACTACGGAAACGTCCGAAGCATTGTTGTCGTAGTTCGATATTTGGATATGGCCATTGAACGCGGCCACCTTTTCGCGGATTTTATACTTCAGTCCCACGCCCGTAGCAATGGCAATCAGCATCATAATGACGCCCAAGGCAATAGCGACTATCGCTATTTTTATTATTGGTGCGGAAATACTAATTTTATGCGCCGCGCCCTTGATGAGCCGCTTGGCCAAGAAATATTCAAAATTCAATCTATGGCATTTTTTGTATTATGAACATAATCCCATTCAAAAGTACATTTTTCATTTTGTTTTTAGCGTTCTGCACCTGTGGAAACCCAGCTAAGATCAAGAAGGACCAATCGGAAATTGCGTTAATGGCCACGGATTCCGTACTCACGGATCCCGTTATCGTCGCAGCCAATAGAACGGGGGAATATCTACCGCTGCTTAAGGGGAAAAAAGTAGGGGTAGTGGCAAATCAGACGAGCGTAATCTTTAAAAATACGGGGTACGAGGTCGGAGGCACAAAAGGGAAAGTACAAAATACTAGAAGAGAGAAGGATCGAGAATAATGATAGTGGAGTAGAGGTGACGAATGACGCCACGCATATTGCCGATACCCAGCAAAACCATCACCCCTAGTGCGGTCGAGGGTCAATACACCCATTTGATTGATTCCCTTCTCTCCCTGGATATCCATATCAAAACAGTCTTTGCCCCGGAACACGGTTTTCGCGGGGAGGCGGATGCGGGAGAAAAAGTAAAGGACGGCTTGGATACCCAAACGGGACTGCCCTTGATATCCCTCTACGGAAAAAACCGGAAACCCTCCGCAGAACAATTAAAGAATCTGGATGTAGTACTTTTCGACATCCAGGATGTGGGCGTCCGCTTTTACACCTATATCGCCACCTTGCAACTGGTCATGGAAGCCTGTGCCGAAAACAATCTACCCATTATTGTTCTGGACCGCCCCAATCCCAATGCCCATTATATCGACGGTCCGACGATGGAAGGGACCAATACGGGTTTTTTGGGAATGACCGAAATCCCCCTTGTTTATGGTATGAGCATCGGCGAATATGCGAAAATGATCAATGAAGAAGGATGGCTAGAGAGCAAAAATCAAAGTGGACCTAACCGTTATTCCTTTGGAAAATTGGACCCACGACACCGAATACCACTTACCGATAAGGCCATCCCCCAACCTGCCGAATGATACTTCGATCAGCCTCTACCCCAGTTTGGGACTTTTCGAAGGCACGAACGTCAACGCCGGACGGGGCACGGAATTTCAGTTCCAGCGCTACGGCGCCTCCTTTTTGGATAGTACCCAGTACAGTTTCACCTATACGCCCATGCCGAATTTCGGATCGAAACATCCGAAGGAAGAGGGCAAAAAATGTTTTGGCAAAGACCTTTCGGAGATGCCCAGAATGCAGGAGGTTTCGTTGCAGTGGCTCATCGACGCCTATACTAATTCGATGGACAAATCGAAGGTTTTTAACACCAACGGCTTCACGAAACACGCCGGCACCTCCACACTGCAGCAACAAATCGAGGCCGGTAAGACCGAGGAAGAAATCAAGGAAACCTGGCAGGTCGATCTGGAGAAATTCAGGAAGTTGCGGGAGAAGTATTTGTTATATAAAGATTAATAGCCAGCCTCTTAGTCCACCTACTTTTACCCACTGAACCTAACCGCATGTTCCAACCGCATTTAGGTTCCTTCTCATTGTAGCAATCCGTACCACCCCTCCCGAGCCCACGAAAGAAAAAACGGCAAGGATAGTAGCGAAGAATGAAATGAGTGTGGAAGGAATCCCGTTGAAATTTAAGGTTGGAAAAACTTTATAATGCCCAGTTAACAGATACGGGACGTGAGGCAGTGGTTTCCGATTAAACTTCGAAGTTACTCCTTATCTGCTGTAGTAGTTGGACCTGTCGGTTTCCGATATTTGTAAACGGCTGTTTTAGCAGACCCCTAATACTAGCGTTCTCAACGGCATCTGGAAAGGTGTCCACCCCGTAAACTATATCCTCCCGATCATATTCCATATAGGTTCCGAACAGTCGGTCCCAGATCGAAAAGATATTTCCATAGTTTGAATCGGTATAGGGAAGTACATGATGATGGTGCACCTTGTGCATATCGGGCGAGACAATGAGCCAGCTCAGGGCGTGGTCCCATTTTTGGGGCAATTTGATATTGGCATGGCTGAACTGGGTGGCCACCAAGGAAAGGGACTGGTAGAGAAATACAATACCGATAGGCGTTCCGATAATTAGTACGCCCGCTAGTGTAAATACAAACCGGATCACACTTTCCATCGGATGGTGGCGGTTGGCGGTGGTCGTGTCAACATGGGGTCGGTGTGGTGTACGAGATGGATCATCCAAAGCGGCTTGACCTTGTGCTCGACAAAGTGGGGAAGGTAAGCTCCGACGAAGTCCAGCAACAAGGTTCCTAAAACGACATACAGCCAAAGGGGCATTTCGGGCAGCCAGTTGATGATCCCAAAATCGTGAGTGGCTGTCCAATCCGCTGTTTGTAGCAACAGGAAGGCCAAGGCAAAATTCACGATGATGGTCGTAAGCGTAAAGAAAAGGTTGGGCAGGGCATGGCGCCATTTCTTATACCCGAACCTGAACAGCGGTACAGCTCCTTCCAATACCCAGAAAAAGGTGATGCCACCCACCAAAATCAAAGAGCGGTGCAGCGATGGTATGGTCTCGAAATAGTTGATGATGGTCTGCATTGTTCAGTGTTCAGGGTTCAGCGTGCACTCCAGTGTCCCGTGTCCAGTGTCCAGTGTGTTTTAAAGATAAGAATTCGGTTGCAAAGGCAAATTAAGTTCAAAATGCTGGCTTGGGTTGCGGGTACTTAAAATTAAAGAAATTCCCAACCGAACTCATCATTTTTTTACCGCCAAATGCTACTGCCCGCTCTATACTTTTCACCTTCTACTTTTTATTCTACTTCTTACTTTTTACCCTCCACCCGCTTCTTCATCGCCTCGACAATATTGAACGCCGCCGGGCAAATGGCAACGTTTTTTAAAGTAAGATGGGCAATCTGCTGGAACTTTCTCCGGTCGGTATGGGGAAATTCGCTACAGGCTTTGGGGCGTACGTCGTAGATAGAGCAATAATTGTCCGCTCCCAAAAAAGCACAGGGCACTTCTTGCAGCACATAATCCTTGTCTTCGTCGATACGTAGGTATTGCTCGATAAACCCCTGGGGTTTTTGCCGTAAATGTTTGGCTATGCGTTGAATATCGGCATTTGTAAACAAGGGGCCAGTGGTCTTACAGCAATTGGCACATTGCAGACAGTCGGTACGTTTAAACTCCGCTTCATGGAGTTCCTGCATTATATAATCCAGATTCTTGGGGGGCTTTTTTTTTAGTCTTTTAAAAAAGGTATTGCTTTCGCTCGTGCTTTTCCCTCGCTTTCTGTGGAAGCTGTTCTACTAGTTCGTCCATCCTTATAAAAATCCATTCAAAACTAAACAAGAAATCCGAGATACGAAATATGATTTAGGAGGTAAGATATAAGGTGGGGGTGCAAAGATCAAGAAATCGAAATTTGCGAGTTAGGAGATGGGATTTTCGATTTTCTTACATGCTATAAAAAGACGACTTTTGTTCCCGCTATGAAGGATCTTCTTGGAAAGGCGATGTTAGATTATCAAAAGGGACTCTATGACGAGGATATTGAAACGCTATCTTCCTTGGATGAGATCGACACCCTGCCCCTGCCCTACCTCTTCCGGAGTTTTAACGACATGCCTCCGCTCGAGCAAAGGGCGTTGGAACTTTGCCACGGAAGCATTCTCGATGTCGGTTGCGGGGCCGGAAGCCACAGCCTTTACCTGCAACAAAAAGGCTTCGAGGTGACTGCCTTGGACTCCTCGAGAGGGGGCCATCGAGACTTGTCGGCTACGGGGGGTCGAAAATCGCGTCCTTTCCGATATAACCGAATATAAAAACCGCAAATTCGACACCATCCTGATGCTTATGAACGGCATCGGCATTGCGGGACGTCTTACAAATCTGAGCGTTTTTCTCCAATCTTTGAAAAGTCTTTTGCATTCAGGCGGTCAGATTCTGCTAGATTCCAGCGACATCATCTATATGTTCGACGAAGACGATGACGGCGGGCGATGGGTTCCCGGTTCCGGAAACTATTACGGAGAAGTGGAGTTCACCATGCGGTACAAAGACCTGAAAAGCGAACCTTTTTTTTGGTTGTACTTAGATTATCGTACATTGGAAGACGAAGCAAAAGTTTACGGATTACATTGTGAAATGGTACAAAAAGGGCAACATTATGATTATTTGGCACGATTGTCGTAATCCTAACCTTTTTATGCTACGTACATAATGTGGTTCCCCTTTTTACGTTACCCCTATTGAAAACATAAAATGATGAAAAAAAATCGCTTTCCCCTTCTAATGCTACTATTTCTGAGCCTGCTTCTTGGATGCTCAAAAGATTCCAACGATAACGGCCCGGACATTCCCAAAGCCGTGGACAAAACCGCCAATCTGCAAGGCACCGGCGACTCGGCGCATGATCTGCTTTCGAACGATACCTTCTCCAAATTGTTGCTCGAGATTGCCTATGTGAAAGGATTTCGCCCCACCCAGGCCGCTATGGACGGATTTGTCTCCTATTTAAAACAAAGGACTTTTAAAGAGGATGTTGAAGTTACTTATAATGAACTCGAATCTCCAGACGAGGAAAAATTGACCTTGGAAGAAATTGCCGACCTCGAAGAGAAAAACAGAACGCGCTATAACGACGGCCAAACCTTGACGGTCTATATCTATTTTTCCGATGCCCCTGCCGAAGAGGACAATGAAGAGAAAGATTTGGTCACACTGGGGGCCGTTTACCGCAACACCTCGATGATCATTCATGAAGCGACGGTACGCAAACTGGCCGATCAAAATATCTTTATATCATATGCGGATGTCGAGAGCTCGACCATGAATCACGAATTCGGGCATCTGTTCGGACTGGTAAACCTTGGTACCGATCAAGTCCACGACCATGAGGACATACAAACCGACGATAACGGGGATCCCGTTTTGGACGACCAAAACAACCCGACGGGCAACAGCCATTGTACCGTATATGGATGCCTGATGAACGCTGAACTCCAATTTGGGGGAGCTTCGGCAAAAGGGACGTTCACATCCGCAAAAAGTCGTAATGGACTGACAGCAGGATGCCGATTGAGCGGCAAGAGTGTACTCAAAATGCTTTCCACCCAAACAGCGAAAGGGGCATCATTGGCCCCCGGTCTGGATAGCGAGTGTCTTTTAGACCTACGCTCGAACGGGGGTAGATAGCCGAAGCAGGTGGTTGCAGTGCAGTAGGTCAAGGTATATTAAGATACTTATGCGTCTGCAACGACACCTTCCACTTAGGATGTTGCATCACATAATCGACGATTAGAGGCGTTACCTTGTTCCGGACGCTCCATTCAGGCTGTAGGTACAGAATGCAGTTTTCGTTCACCTTGGCGGCCTGCTCCTCCGCAAATACCAGATCATGTTTATTGTAAACGATGACCTTTAGCTCATGGGCCCTATCATAGATCGGGGCCTGGGGCAGCTTGATTTTTTTTGGGAGATAGGCAAATCCAGTCCCAGATACCCGTTAAGGGGTAAGCGCCGGAAGTCTCAATATGGATGCTCAGGTTTTTGGCCTTCAGGGCTTCGGTCAAGGGCTGCATATTCCATGTCAAAGGCTCACCTCCCGTGATTACGATAGTGTCGGAATATTTCGCGGCGTTCTCAACGATACTCCTTATATCGGTCGGGGGGTGGGTGTCGGCGTTCCAGCTTTCCTTGACATCACACCAATGGCAGCCTACATCACAGCCTCCTATTCGAATAAAATAGGCGGCGGTGCCTTTATGGAAACCCTCGCCCTGTATGGTGTAGAATTCTTCCATTAGGGGCAGCATTACGCCCCGATCTACCCCAGATGATATGTCATCCGCCGATACCTTATTTTCTACCATGCTGCAAAGATACGGGATGTAAATTCCAAATCACAAATTCCAAATTCCAAATTCAAGTTCAAGGTCGAACTTGGAAAAGTTTATACGCTTATAGGTTTATAATTGTTGTGAACTTCTTTGGGCCGCTGAAGCGGTGACCTTTATTCAAGGTTCCTCTGTAACATTTCAAAACTTCTAGACCCATAAACCCATACACCCAAATAAACTTCAAATAAACTCAAAAACCCTTATTTTTGAGACAAAATATATCTCCATGCCATCCCAAGAAGAATTCCGGAAACATATTGATGAGGGCTACGCCGTTAAGGGCGATTCTATTACCATGGGTGCCGCCATACTCGATGGAAAGGCCCTCACCGATTCCTTGGTGAAAATTCCCCTAAAGACCATGAACCGGCACGGACTCATCGCCGGGGCAACAGGTACCGGGAAAACGAAGACCTTGCAGGTACTGGCCGAAAACCTGTCCGAAAAAGGGGTTCCCGTATTGCTGATGGATTTAAAAGGCGATTTGAGCGGATTGGCCCAACCTAGTGCCGGGCACACCAAAATCGATGAGCGCCATGCCCAGATCGGTATTCCGTTCGAATCCAAGAGTTTTCCCGTTGAAATCCTTTCGCTTTCGGAACAGGATGGAGTTAAATTACGGGCTACGGTACTGGAATTCGGACCCGTTCTCCTGTCCCGAATCCTTGACCTAAGTGACACTCAAGAAGGTATCGTGGCCGTAATCTTCAAATATTGCGACGATAACAAAATGCCTTTGCTAGATCTCAAGGATTTCAAAAAGGTACTGCAATACGCCACCGGCGAAGGCAAAGAAGAATTGGCCAAGGAATACGGCCGCATCTCAACGCAGTCCACCGGTACAATTCTCAGAAAAATCATCGAACTCGAACAGCAAGGTGCGGAACTTTTCTTCGGCGAAAAATCCTTTGAGGTCGATGACCTTACGCGCATCGACGACAAAGGCAGGGGGTATATCAACATCATACGGCTGACCGATATCCAGGATCGACCCAAACTATTTTCCACCTTTATGCTCAGCCTATTGGCGGAAATCTATGGCGCTTTTCCCGAACAGGGCGATAAGGATAGACCTGAACTAATCCTATTTATCGATGAAGCGCATCTTATTTTTAACGAAGCCTCCAAAGCCTTGTTGGACCAAATAGAAAGTATCGTAAAATTGATCCGTTCCAAGGGAATCGGATTGTATTTCGTAACCCAGAATCCCACGGACGTTCCCTATGGGGTATTATCACAACTGGGCCTAAAAGTACAACATGCCCTCCGCGCCTTTACAGCAAGGGATCGTCAAGCCATAAAGCTTACTGCGGAAAACTATCCCGAATCCGATTATTACGATACTAAAGAAGTACTGACATCGTTAGGAATCGGGGAGGCCCTTATCTCGGCATTGGATGAAAAGGGAAGGCCCACCCCCCTTGCCGCGACCCTTCTGCGAGCCCCAATGAGCCGTATGGATGTGTTGAACGAGAGAGAACTGCAATCCCTAATCGACAATTCGAAGCTAGTCGATAAATACAACGAGACCATTGACCGCGAAAGTGCCTACGAAATGCTGAACGAAAAGATAGAAAAGGCCGAAGCCGCAGCGGAAAAGAAAAAGGAGGAACCTATACCAAGCAGCCGCAGAAGGACCAGTACCCGCCAAAATCCCGTCATGAAAGTTTTGACAAGCGCTACCTTTATCCGCGGGGTCTTGGGGGTTTTGAAGAAGGTCATCCGATAAGACAAAAAAATAGAATAGTAATAACACGCTTATTCAAATCCCATGAAAACCTTACTACTGTACTTATTTTTCATCCTGTTGATCGTAGGCTGCGAAAGGGAGATCGATAAAACCTTTTTAATCACCAAAGAATCCATCGGCAAACTTAATAGGAACAGTTTGGCCCGGGATCTCGAAATTATTTATGGAAACGACTCCATTGTCAAGGATTCGACCTATATCAACACGGCCAACAACAGTAAAAAAGTGAAGGTTTTTGAAAAAGGGGGGAAACACCTATTGACGCTGACCCCCAACTCCGATAGCATCCCCACGATCGAAAACATCCGTATCGAAGATCCACGCTTTGTCACCGAGCAGGGTGTCGGACTGAAAAGCACTTTTAAGGATATTAAGGACCATTATACCATCCGTAAAGTAATCACCTCGATGAACAATGTGGTCATACTGCTAAGTGATAGCGATATGTATTTTACCATTAGTAAAGAACAATTGCCCTCAAGTTTGAGATATAGTTCTAGCGTGAACATCGAGGCGGTTCAGATTCCCGATGATGCCAAGATCAAATACATGATGGTGGCATGGGACTGATCAAGAGTCGAGGACAAAGCTTAAATTTAAAAACGATTATAGAATACTTAACCCCATAAATTGAGCGGTAAGATGAACCCCATTTTACAGTACATTTTGGTGCAGCGTGCCAAGAAGAGGCTTAAGGACAAGGAAGTTCCGCATAAAATTCGCAAGCGGCAACTGGTGAGGGAAATACGTTCAGGGCAGGTAGAGCTAGTACATGCTGCCAAGGAGATACTTTTCATTGCCATCGGGGTAGGTGCCGCGGGGTTCGGCCTTAAGGGCTTTCTACTCCCCAATCAGTTTATCGATGGTGGAGCTACCGGCGTTTCGCTTTTGATACAGGTAAAATCGAATATATCCCTGGGCATTCTTTTGGTCATCGTCAACTTGCCTTTCCTTCTGTTAGGCGCACGGACCATCAACAAAACATTCGCCCTTAAAAGTATACTGGCCATCACGGCTCTTGCAGTGGTCGTGCATTTTGTACCCTATCCTATCATTACTGACGATAAGTTGTTGATAGCGGTCTTTGGAGGCTTCTTTCTCGGCCTGGGAATCGGTATGGCCATGCGGGGCGGCAGTGTGATAGACGGCACCGAGGTACTGGCCATCTACCTTAGTAGAAAATGGCATCTGACCATCGGCGATGTGCTGCTCTTGATCAACATTGTCATTTTTTCGGCGGGGGCCTACCTGTTATCCATCGAAATCGCCCTATACGCCATTCTAACCTATCTGGTAGCCGCCAAGACCGTAAATTATGTGGTCGATGGGGTGGAGGAATATATAGGTGTCACCATAGTTTCGTCCAAAAATGAGGAAATACGCGTGATGCTGACCGAAAAAATGGGAAGGGCCTGCACCATTTTCCAAGGAAAACAAGGCTATAGCAAAGAAGGCGGCCCTCGATCGGCGACCGAAATCGTTTACACGGTTATGACCCGTTTGGAGCTGGCCAAACTTAGCACCGAAATCGATAAAATCGATAAGAATGCCTTTATTGTGATGGGGGTCGTCAAAGATATCAAAGGGGGTATGATTAAGAAAAAACCCTTGAAAGGATGAGAGGATGAAAAAAGCGTTTTCGAAATTTATCCGCCTAGGGTACGGCCGATACTTTAATTTCCTTTCGTTATTTTCTCCAGAAGTAACGGCTCGAAAAGGCCTTCAACATCTTTGCTACCGTTCGAAAGGGCAGCGTATTGCCCCACCAAAAAGAATATTTAAACGGTGCCAAAAAAGAACGGTTGCGAATCGCCGAGCACGACATTCAGACCTACCGTTGGCCTGGAGCGGGAGATACCGTATTATTGGTTCATGGATGGGAAAGCAACAGCTTTCGCTGGCGCAACCTAATCGCAAAACTGAAAGTAGCCGATTTCCATATCATCGCCTTCGACGCCCCGGGACATGGATATTCCTCGGGAAAAAAATTACACGTACCCCTATACGCGGAAATTTTACGCTTGATCATAAAGGAATTTCGTCCGAAGCATTTGGTAGGCCATTCCGTCGGCGGTATGACGGCACTTTATAACGAGTACTATCATCCGGATCCCCATATCGAAAAAATAGTTACCGTTGCTTCGCCATCGGAATTTTATGGGATTATGGATCATTTTCAGAATTTACTGCAGTTCAATGGACGCGTCATGCAGGCATTGGATGATTATCTTTTCGCCCGGTTCGGTTTCCGCATCGAAGAGGTCTCGACCTCGGAATTCGTACGCAGCAACGAAAAAAAGGGGTTACTTTTTCATGATAGATGGGATAAGATTACGCCGTATCTCGCCTCACAAAGAGTAAGTGCGAATTGGAAGGGAAGCCGATTGATCTCTACGGAAGGTTTGGGGCATTCCATGCATCAGGATGAGGTCAACGATGTCATTGTCGATTTTTTGAAATCTTAGGAAAGGCTTATTTTTGACTGTATGTCATAACAAATTCGCTTCAGGTAACATCATAATACGAAAAAATGCAACAAGTACCTCCCTTTCATATCGCCATTCCCGTCCATAATTTAATGGAATGCCGCGCCTTTTACCGAGAAACCCTTAACTGCGAAGAAGGCCGTAGTAGTGATCATTGGGTGGACTTCAACCTGTTCGGACACCAGTTGGTCATCCATTACAAGCCCAAAGCGGAAAACACCAAAGCCCACACCAATCCTGTGGACGGGCATGACGTTCCCGTACCGCATTATGGGGTGGTGCTGCCTTGGGAGACCTTTCATTCCTTCGCCGAAGAGCTCAAATCGAAAGGGGTAGAGTTCGTCATCAAACCCTATGTACGTTTTAAGGGAAAGGTCGGCGAACAGGCCACGATGTTCTTTCGAGATCCAGCAAGGAACGCGTTGGAGTTCAAAGCATTTAAGGATATTGAACAGCTTTTTGCGAAGTGACCTAGGGAGCGAAGCGCGGCAATCTGTTCAACATTCCATCCCGTTATAACAGATTGCCGCGTCCCCCTTGGCTTCCCTACGTTTTTCAATAGTGGTGGCTTCGCACCATTACCCCCTACTGAGACCATTCGGTAGGCTCCCGGTCCCAACGATGCTTTTTCAATTCTTCGTACAGCTCCGTTGAGAGTCCCTTCCCGTCACTGACTGCCGTATTGGCCTTCACATGATGCGGTTTACGCATGCCGGGAATTAGGGTGCCTACGGTTTTGTTCATGGTAATAAAACGCAGCGCCATTTCGGCCATGGTCATCCCTTGGGGAACTAATGGTCGTAAAGCATCGGCATGCTCAACGCTGGAATTCAGGTTTTCGGGTACGAAATAGGTACCCCGCCAATCGCCTTCGGGAAAGGTGGTCTCTTTCGTAATCTTTCCGGTCAAAGTACCTTCGTCAAAAGGAACGCGGGCAATTACCGCGATATTCCTTTCGTTGCACAACGGGAAAAGTTCGTCCTCAGGATTTTGATCGAAAATATTATAGATGACCTGTACGGCGTCTAGCATCCCTGTTTTTAAGGCCTTGATGCCGTTTTCGGGTTCCCAGCGGTTGAGGCTGATACCCATAGCGGCAATTTTTCCGGCCTTTTTCAGGTCTTCGATAGCCCGCTGCCATTCCTCCCGGTGCGACCAACCATCGTCCCACGTGTGGAACTGCATCAGGTCGATACGCTCCATTCCAAGATTTTTAAGGGTCTTTTCGGTATATTCGATGATATGGTTGGTGGGATAGGATTCTTCAAACGTATATTCCGGCTTGGCGGGCCATTCCATATTTTTAGGAGGAATTTTACTGGCCGTAAATAGTTTCGTGTTGGGATGCCGCCTTACCAGTTCGCCCAGCAGTTCTTCGCTATGGCCCTCTCCATACCCCCAGGCCGTATCGAAAAAGTTCACCCCATTTTCGACGGCCAAATCGAGGGAGTGGGCAGATTGTTCGTCGTCGGACTGCGTCCACCCGCCCATGCCCCACATGCCGTAGCCTATTTCACTTACTTGCCAATCGGTTCTGCCGAATCTTCTGTATTGCATATTGATTATTGATTTTGTGGTTAATATTGATGAAAGGCATCCGAAACAAATTCCAGCACCTGGGGTAGCGATGCACGCCAATACGTCCAGCTATGGTGGCCGTCACGTACCCGGTATTCGTGGGGGATTTCCTTTTTCCGCATGGCGATGTGCATCAGGCTGTTGCCCTCGTAGAGAAAATCATCATCGCCACAATCTATATACCAGCGAACGGATTTCACATCCTCCACGGGAACCGTTTTGATCAGTTCCAAGGCGCTGTGCTGTTTGAAATATTCCTTCATTTCCGAATCGGAATACTTGACGTCGCTGTCCTTCAAGCGCTCCTTGAAATCTTCGATCGTCAATGGTCCGACATATGCGCTTAGGGGACAGGATGAGGAAAACAGTTCCGGATGGTGCAAAGCATACATGAAGGATCCGCCACCGCCCATGGAGAGTCCCGCTACCGCGCGAAAACGTTTTTCTCCCTTAATCCTATATTTCTTTTCGATTTGTGGCATAAATTCCTCAAAGAAGAAATCCTCATATCGCCAGTCATCCCCTTGGTTGAAATAGCCACGCTTACCGGTATTGGCATCGGGCATCACGATGACCATCGGCGTGGCAGTGCCGTCTTTTATGGCATTGTCGGTTATACGTAGTACCTCCCCGAACTGTACCCAGCCGGTTTGGTCGTCGCCCGCTCCGTGCAACAGATACAGCACGGGATAACTACGCTCGGAAGTTTCATAATCGGGGGGCAGGTAAACGGCGTATTTTCGATCGCCGTTCATTATTTCGCTGTGTAGGGTCAGGTTGTCCATAACCTTTCCGGTCTGAGCGCGAATCGATAGCGAGATGAAAAATAGGGTCTACTATGGCAAGTGTTGGATGTTTCATATACTTTCCATTTGATGTTATGCGAAAGATTAAAATTTCCTATACTCCGCATCCAAATATTTATTGGCCTCCCCTTCGGCGAATTTGGCGTTTTTGGCGTCCCAATGCAGAGTTTGGTCTGGGAAACGGCCCGCTATGGTACCCAAGAGAATTGTTTCAGTCAAACGTGCTGCATAGGAAAACGGGGCACTGGTCTTGTCCTGACCCAAACAGGCATCGACGAACTGGTGGTAGTGTTTCTTTCCCTCGGATTCGTAGTCCCGAACCGGTTCTCCCAATCCGTACTTCTCGACATCGACATCTTGATATTCCCCATCGACGATGAGTCGGGGCAAGAGCTGAAAATGCGGCAGATACAAGCGGCCTTTCTCCCCGATGAACATCGCCCCTTGGTCATGCAGGGTTTCGCCCCCGGGCAGCATCAGATCTTCCCTTTGCTTATCGGCGCCCTCGCCATCGTACCAGACCCACTTCAAGGTGTCTGTGGTGTATTGCGTACCCGGAAACTCATAGGTCACCATATTCAGTTCGGGATAGCTGAAGTCGTTCGGCTTCCTACAATTAGTGGTAATCGTTCTGGGTACATCCAGTTCAAGTGCGTTATATGGCGTATCGAAAATATGTACGCCCATATCGCCCAGGGTTCCACAGCCGAAATCGACCAATTTGCGCCAGTTCATCGGATGGTAAATTCCTTCCTGGTAGGGTCGTTCCTCCGCGGTGCCCAGCCAAAGGTTCCAATTCAAAGTCTCGGGTACCGGGTCGCTGCCCTGGGGTATAGGACCGGTATAGCCCCAGTCTTTCGGAGACCAGGCCCTTACCGTATGTACCTTTCCGACGATACCGTCCTGGATCATCAGGGTGGCCAGTTTATAATCGTAAAACGAATGCACCTGAATGCCCATCTGGGTCACCAAATTCTTTTCCGCCGCCATTTTCTTCATGGCACGGGCCTCGGTGACATGATGGGTCAAAGGTTTTTGGCAATATACCGGCTTGTCCATTTCCATGGCCATCATGGAGGCGGGGGCGTGGGTATGGTCGGGGGTAGAGACGATGACCGCATCTATTTTCTTGCCCATTTTCTTGAACAGCTCACGATAATCGGAAAAGGTCTCCGCCCCAGGATGCAACTTTTTGGCTGCGGCCAAAAAATTGGCATCGACATCGCAAAGTGCGACGACCTCTACCTGTGCATGCGAGGAAATGGCCTCTAGGTCGTTCGCTCCCATGTCGCCCACCCCGATATGTGCCGTGCGCAAACGTTTTTCTTTGAATGTTTTCCCAGAAAGTGCCCAGACTTCCGAGGGTATGAAGGCTATTGAGGATACGGCCGCGGCCCCTTTTAAAAATTCCCTTTTGTTCATTTTTATATGGTTTAGATTATAAGCTTTTGATTTTAATGTTCTTTAGCCAAAGCGGACTATCGTGATCTTGGAAGCCGATGTAGCCGGATTTGAAAGTCCCGTATTTTGGAGAATCTTTCCATTTGCCTTCGCTTTTGCGTTTTTCCCAGTCTTTTGACCATGGCACGAAAGATAGTATCTTTTTACCGTTGAGCCAATGTTCTACTTTTTCAGGGGTAAAAATGACACGGGATGTATTCCATTCCCCCGCCGGCTTGGCTGTCTTTTGGTCCTTATCAGGCACGTGCATCGCATAGTCGGCCCCCGTTTTTTGCCATTCCTCCAGTTTGGCGTTATTGATTTCTTCCCATTTGAAATCGTCGAGCATTTGGTATTCAGGGGATATTTCGGGAATGCTCCAATCACCTTCCTTGATATGGTAGAGCATACCGCTATTGCCGCCCTCGGGAATTTTCCATTCCCAGGCCAGTTCGAAATTGTCGTACTCTTCGGCCGCATAAATAATATCGTGCCCTCCCTTTCGGTTGGCCTCGGTGCGTTTTTCCGTATCAAATGTAAGGATGCTGTCTTCGATGACCCATTGCGGCGGTAACGAATCGCCGTTGTAGGCACGCCAGCCTTCCAAAGAGGTACCGTCGAAGAGATAGGTCCAATTGTCGTCTTGGGCGGCGATATTGGTTTCTACGGCTTCCGGTTCTTTTTCTTCGGACTTTTTTTCGGTTTTGCAGGAAAATAATGTAAATGAAAGTGCAAAAAGTAAAAGACCTTTTTTCATAGGATTGTGGTGTTGGATTGCTAGAAGTGTTTGCAGGGTGGTCGTTTTTATGGAATGACAAAAAGAGCGTTAAAGCTAGCAACATTCAATGAGGAATCAAAATATAAGTGAACAAGTTTGCCCTTACCTCAATGGGTTCCTAATCTTTATGCCGATAGGTCGGTCGAGCGATCGGGAAAGGGAAACATAATGGCTGTCGTGGCTAAGCCTGCTGCGGATTATTGGCGCGTACCGATGAAAGGGCCAAAAACAGCAAAAAGACCATCCCTAGATAGCCCAACAACCGATAGGATCCGAAAGTGGTAAAGCAAAGGCTAAAAATCGGGGGCGCCAGAGCACTGGCGGAAATCATAAATGACATGGCCCTGCCTGTAATCGCGCCCAAGTGGTTTCGCCCGTAGAACCGCGGCCAAGCGATGGCATTCAGCACCGCATAAAATCCGCCCATGATACCAAAACCTCCTATCAAAAGGAGAATGCCTATGGCAGAGGATAAATATAAAAATCCCACCGATGCCATAACGCCTCCCAGAATCATCAGGTACAGATATAACTTCAGGGGCAGGTAATCGCTCAGATAATTGAAAATCAAGGATATGCTTACCGCTACGACCGAGGTAGGAAGAAAAATGGCGATGGCGTCTGCTTTGGGGAAGCCTTCGCTGGCAAAAACCGATACGACGTGAAAGGTAAGTCCCGTAATAAAAAAACTGTTGAAGGCGAGAATTAGGCCATACATCCAAAACGATCTGGTGCCTTGGGCTTCCTTTAAAGTAAATTGCTTCGCCCCCGGAACGGAGCTCGATATCCTTTCCTTGTCGAGTTTCTCCCCATCGGGCAGGAGACCGTGTTCTTCGGGCCGGTTTTTATAAAAGAGAAGGACAAGAAAACTAAAGACCAACAGGCCCAGGGCTAAAATTTGCCAGGTAATTTGCCAGCTGTAGCCTTCAATCAAGGCGTTGACCCATAATGGGGACGACGAGAAGCCAAAGGAGATCGCAACGCTGCTGATGGCGTTCACCTTACCGCGATTCTTATCGAACCAGATCATGATGACGTTACGCGAGGCCATGGTCAATACGCCCTGCCCGGAGAACCGCAGTATGAAGAAAAGAACGGTCATAAGAACAAAAGGAATGGCCCATGAAGTGGAATCCAACACCTTCTTGGCAAACTCGCTCATCTGTACCGACCAGGAGCATAGCATCAGTACGCCCCCTAAAACGAGAGCCGCAAAAAAGGCCACGAGCCGCGCGCCATATTTATCGAACCAGACCCCTGCCCTGCCGATGACCAGAGAGCTACAGATCGTACCAATCATGTAGGCGTTGCTAAACTGGTTGCGCGACAGCCCCAAGGCATCCTTAACAGGATCGGTAAACACCGAAACGCCAATCGTCTGCCCCGGAATACTACAATAAATGCCAAGGGTACCGACGACCAAAATCACATAGCCATAAAAAACTGGACTTTTGGCAGGATCGATCAGCGAGAGATGGGTTTTAGCGGACATGGGCGTTTTGAAAGCCGCAAAAATAAGGGTTTAATGGAAGAACAGAAACATCGATTAAACTATAAGACGGTTACAGGCTGCCGACTGTTTCAGTTGATACCTTCCTAACTGCTTTTATGACAAGGCATGTTGGATGCTAATGATTCTCACAACGTTTGTCTGCTTCGGCAGCTGGCAGCCTTGACAATAGCAACGATATCGAGATCAGTAAGCTAGGTAAGCTAGGGGATGTGGTAATCTAAGGAATACTGGTCAACAAAAAAGCTGCTTTACCCATTCTCAAAGAAGCTCATCTTTTGAAATTGATAGTAAAAGTACTCCCTTCGTTAACTTTACTTTCAACCTTGATACGTCCGCCAAGACTGGTTATATGACTATGTACCAAATATAGGCCGACCCCTTTACTGTCTTCGTTATCATGGAATTTTTGATTCAAAGTAAAAATCCGATGTCCGACTTTATCCATATCGAAGCCCAAGCCATTGTCGGAATAGATGACTGTTTTTTGTCCATTCCGCTCACTCGCAGTAATTGAAATAACAGGAGCTACACCCGGCCTGGCATATTTAATGGAATTGGTGATGAGATTCAGGAAGATGCTCTCCATATAAGCAGCGTTGTACTCCATACTTTCCAAGCCCGAAAAATTCAAGTGAAATTCTACATTCGACTTTTGTATCAGCGAACTTATGGATTTTTGGGTTTTTTGGAAGATTTCATTGAATGAGACTTCCTCCAAGCTTTCGTTTTGGGCATCATTGCGTTTCAGGGCATCAATATAGGCGTTTAAGGAGGTATTCAGACCTTCAGCGGATAATCTAATAAAACGTAACACTTCTAAAGTATCATCATCATCGATTTTACTTACATCGAGCAAATCGATCATCGAAATCAAATTATTGACAGGAGATCGTAGATCATGGGAGGTGGTGTAGTTTAGTTGCCTAAGCTCGTCGTTCACTTTGGAAAGACGGCTCAAGTGTGAGATCCGTTCATTTTCCAATCCCTTCTTATGGGTTATATCTTTCGCAATGGCGTATATCAGTTGCTCGTTTTCTACAGGAATGGAAGTCCAATGGAGCCATACAAGTTCTCCGGATTTGCAAACATACCGGTTCTCAAAATTAACCAAGGGCCTATTATTCTTGAGGTGTTGTCTGTAACTAGCAGTAAGCGCCCTGTCTTCTTCATGGATAAATTCCGAGATTAATCTAGAGCGGAGTTCCTCTTCGGTATAGCCTAGCAACCTCACAAAGGCCGGATTGATTTTTTTAAAGTATCCATCATAATCGGCAATACAAAGGCAATCCATGGACAGCTCAAAGAAAGGTGCTAGTTGGAAGTTCATTGGTTTCGGCTATTTTTAGCGGTTCTGTTCGTGGTCATCAATACATTTTATTTCTGTCTTATGATAAAAAGGTCAAATCATTTTACCAACAGCTAACGTCCAAAAACGTGAAATTAGTCTTTTCCGGAACTTGTTATTTGAGTCAGAATGGTTTTAAACTTTCTGATGGGAACCGAAAATAGGAGATTTTGGGCACTAATGAAGCCATTTTTGAGTACCATAGCCGTAGCTACGGTACCACAAGGGAGAAAAATCAAAATTAGGGGTATAAAATGGGAGATATGCAGGTAAAACGAAAAGTTTACATCACTGCTTGTTGTAGAAAAAGTGATCCAAAATGTAAGCCTCCACTCAGGGTCTCGCTCTATGACGCTCCCGCGCCAACAAGGTATTCTTTAGCAACATGGCAATTGTCATGGGACCCACCCCGCCGGGAACGGGAGTGATAAAGGAGGCCTTTTTGCTGACCTTCTCAAAATCGACATCACCGGCCAGGTAATACCCCCGTTTCTTGGTCTCATCAGGAACACGGGTGATGCCCACATCGATGATGACCGCACCCTCCTTGACCATATCAGCCTTTAGAAAATGGGGCACGCCCAGGGCGGAAACAATAATATCCGCTTGCAAAGTCAGCTCCTTCATATTTTTGGTACGGCTATGGGTGAGTGTCACCGTACAGTTCGCCGCTTCCCCCTTTTGGCTCAGCAGAATACTCATCGGTCTTCCGACGATATGGCTTCGACCGATGACCACCGCATGTTTGCCCTCGGTATCGACCTGGTAGCGCCGCAAAAGTTCCATAATACCGAAGGGCGTGGCCGAAATGAAGGTTTCCATCTCCAAGGCCATTTTTCCAAAATTGACGGGATGAAAACCGTCAACATCCTTATCGGGATCTACGGCCATCAACACTTTTTGCTCGTCGATATGTTTGGGTAGGGGAAGCTGCACAATATAGCCGTCGATGGCGTCATTATTGTTCAGCTCGTGAACTTTTTGCAGTAGTTCCTTTTCAGTGGTCTCTTCGGGCAAGTGGAGCAAAGTGGACTCAAAGCCGATTTTTTCACAAGTCCGGACCTTGCTGCCCACATACGTGAGGCTGGCGCCGTCGTTGCCGACCAAGACCGCGGCCAGGTGAGGTACTTTTTCACCGTGTTCCTTCATCTGGCTCACCTCGGCAGTGATTTCTTCCTTTATTTCATTGGAAATTTTCTTCCCGTCCAATAGTTTCATGTACTCCTAATTTTAGATTCAAAAGTCCAACCACAAGCCCCTACCGCTTAGTGAATCACCGCATATTCTGCATCATCTGCATCATTTTCTTACCGCCGCCGCCTTGCATCATCTTCATCATCTTGCCCATTTGATCGAATTGTTTTAAAAGCTGATTCACCTCTTTCATATCGCGGCCGCTGCCTTTGGCGATACGCTTTTTACGGCTGACGTTCAGTTTCGAAGGATTCGAACGCTCATCGGGAGTCATGGAATATATCATCGCCTCAATATGTTTAAAGGCGTCGTCGTCTATATCCAGCCCTTTCAGGGCCTTTCCGGCACCGGGAATCATGCCCATCAGGTCTTTCATGTTCCCCATTTTTTTTATTTGTTGTATCTGGGAAAGGAAGTCGTCGAAGCCGAATTTGTTCTTGGCGATCTTCTTTTGGATTTTTCGCGCCTCCTCTTCATCATACTGTTCCTGGGCGCGCTCGACCAAAGAGATGACATCGCCCATTCCCAAGATCCTATCCGCCATACGATCGGGATAAAAGATATCGATGGCTTCCATCTTCTCGCCAGTACCGATAAATTTGATGGGCTTGTCCACAACGGATTTAATGGATATGGCCGCCCCACCTCGGGTATCCCCGTCGAGCTTGGTCAGGATGACCCCGTCAAAATTCAGCACATCGTTAAAGGACTTGGCGGTGTTGACGGCATCTTGACCGGTCATGGCATCCACCACAAAAAGGGTTTCTTGTGGCTCTATCGCTTTGTGGATGTTGGATATTTCGGTCATCATCTTTTCGTCGACCGCCAATCGGCCGGCGGTATCGATGATGACGACATTATGCCCTTCCGCTTTAGCCTTGGCAATTCCCGCTTTCGCTATAACAACCGGATCTTTATTCTCTTTATCGGAATAGACCTCTACATCGATTTGGTCGCCGACGATGTGCAATTGGTCAATGGCCGCCGGGCGATACACATCGCAGGCCACCAATAAGGGCTTTTTATTTTTTTTTTGCTTTAGAAAATAGGCCAATTTACCGGAAAAAGTGGTCTTACCCGATCCCTGCAGACCGGACATCAGAATAACTGAGGGCGATCCGGAAAGGTTTATGTCTTCGCTCTCCCCGCCCATTAGCTGGGTCAGTTCATCCTTGACGATCTTGACCATCAATTGCCCGGGCTGTAGGGTGGTCAGTACGTTCTGGCCCAGGGCCTTCTCTTTGACCCGGTTGGTAAACTCTTTGGCTATCTTGAAATTGACATCGGCGTCAAGCAGGGCCCTTCGGACTTCCTTGGTGGTCTCCGCAACGTTAATCTCGGTAATCTGCCCATGCCCACGGAGGGTATGAAGGGCTTTATCCAGTTTATCGCTTAAATTATCGAACATTGATTTTTCTATTTTGATCAAAGACAAATTTAATGAACTCATTTAAACTTTTTGTTCGGAACAGAGAATATCTGCCTTTGTGCCGTGATGAAGCGAATTTTTAACAGCATAACAGGGCTATGGCATACAAAAAAGGGGAACTATTGGTTTAAAGTGGGATTCACGTGCGTAAAGGAAAAGGTTTTAGAGGGGTTGAGCCATAAAAAAGCACCTATTAGGGGATGGGGGCTCACCATACAAGGGGTGTCGCATTCCTAATCTATCAGAAACCTTAACCGTTTGGTTTGTACCCACATTGCTGTTCCAGAATAATTTCATCGAATTCGCCACCATCCATTTTAATAGTCCCTTCCCCTATTTCATAAGTATATAAGGTGCCGTTGAAAGCATCGGTATCCTTAAATTCCAAGGTCAGGAAAACCTTGAAATCGGAAACGGTGATGGCCCATGACCCTTGGTTTAGCAGTCCCAAACCATCATCCAAAATTACCTGTCCGTTCTGCTCAAAAGTCAACAAATCATCCTGATACTGTTCAAGACCGTTCGAATCTATTCTTTCTAATCCTTGAACCGACCACGGGCAGAGCACCAAAAGACTATCGAGACTTTCTTCGGTAAAATCGTCGTCGTTGTAGTCTTCGTCGTCATCCTCGTCGCATATGTTGATGGCGCTTTCCATCACGGCGGCCAGCTCGGTATTGTTTCTTACGGTCACCCCTATGCCGTCGAACATCTCAAAGGACAGGGGAAATTCAATACTGATCAGTTCGGTTTCTGCCAATCCGGCCAAGAAACGTCGCAGTTCTTTATCATGGTTGACGACAAGGCTACCGGTTTCCTGCAAGTTCGTATCGAAAGTGAAAAGAATGACGGGATAGGCCACATCGATACATTCAATATCACTATCATCGCCTCCCTCAATACACTGTGCGAGGTAATCATGGAGTACTTCTTCACTGTTAACGGTCACTTCAGAATAATCGGCCCTGGTCAGGGTGATGGGAAAGGCAATTTCTACCATGTGCTCTCCCTTATCGGCCGCATCGAATAGGTCCTCGATTTTCTGCAAATCTTCCATAGCTTCGATGCTCACATCCACTCCGTTTACGGCTACGGAATATGGAAATTGGATACTCAAGCAGCTGGCGCCGTCAACGATATTGTCGTACGATCCATCGCTCGAGGTAACGCGCTTCATCATTTCGATGACTGTGGAACCGCTGGCAAGGGTCAGCTCTGGATCAATGTCGGCCTTGAAAGGCTCTTCGTTTTGGCACGAGGCAAAGGCAATCACCGCCGCCAATAGAAAAGGGAAGGATGATAATTTAATAAATTGTGGCATAATGGCTTTGAGGTACGAACCCTTCTCGAGTTGATGTTAACAACCAATAATATGGTTTCTGTGGCCTAATGAAGGCTTTTGGGTAGCATAGCGGTAGCTACGATACGAAAAAAAGCAAAATTAGGGCGCAAAATGTAAAAATTGCAGGTAAAATTTCAACTTAAGACTAGTTCTCCATGTAAAATATCTGTAAAACAACCGATTAGAAGAATACCCTACTTATTTTAAAAAATCCAAATTCCAAATTCCAAATTCCAAATCCCTAACCCCTAATCCCAATCCCTAATCCCTAATCCCTAATCCCTAATCCCTAATCCCTAATTTAAAAAACAAGGGAATGGAGAAAATTGAATTTTAGAACCCATTTTTGGATTTTTAAAATACCTTTGATAAAAATCGTCCCCATTGAGTTTAAATAGTCCCAACAAGAAAACAACCGATGTTTGCGACGAGCAAGTCTTCGGCACCCTATTCCAATCGAATTCAAAGACGGTTTTCAACTACATTTTTTATAAGTTCGGCAATGAGGAAAAGGCCTATGATGCCGTTCAGGAAGCATTTTTGAAACTCTGGGAAAATTGTGCCAAGGTCGCCCCAGAAAAGGCCAAATCATATGTCTATACCGTTGCCAAAAATCTATACCTCAACGTGATAAAAGCAGAAAAAGTACGATTGAAGTACGCGGACAAGACCTTGCAAACCACTCATGAGAACCCTGAATTTCTAATGGAGGAGCAGGAATTCAAGGAAAAACTGGATAAGGCCCTGAACGCCTTGCCCGAAAACCAGCGTGTCACCTTTTTGTTGCATAGAATAGACGGGAAAAAGTATGCCGAAATAGCAGAAATGGAAGAGGTAAGTGTAAAAGCGATAGAAAAAAGGATGCATCTGGCCCTGAAAGCGCTGCGGGAGGAAATCGATGGGATTTGAAGGCAGTGGGCAGTAAGAAGTAAGAAGTAAAAAGTAAAAAGTAAATAGTGAGGAGTAAGCAAGGGCAGTGGGTAAAAGTTATTATTTCTTACCTCCCCAACCCATACATCTGGCTGCCGGCGAAATAGGCTTATAATTTTTCCCTTAAAAAAGCTGCTCCGCTATCGCCTTGATATTGTCCGATTTTCCCATGGAGTAATAATGCAGCACGGGAACCCCCGCTGCCTTAAGCTCTTTCGACTGTTCAACGCACCACTCCACCCCCACTTGGCGTACGGCTTTGTTGTCTTTACAATCATCGACCGCGTCGATCAGGTCTTGTGGCAAGTCGATTCGGAATACTTGGGGCAAGAGTTGTAAGTGCCTTTTTACGGCGATAGGCTTGATACCGGGAATTATGGGCACATCGATACCCATCTTTTTGGCGGCATCGACGAACTCGAAATATTTTTGATTATCGAAAAACATCTGGGTTACAACGTAATGGGCCCCAGCATCGACTTTTTCCTTTAGTCGTTTTAAGTCCGATTGTAAAGAGGGAGCTTCCAGATGCTTTTCAGGGTAGCCCGCCACCCCGATACAGAAATCGGCACAATTGTCGGTTTCTACCGTGTCGTGCAAATAGTTGCCGCAGTTCAATTGGTTCAACTGCCCTACCAGACCCAAGGCGTAGTGATGACCACCTTCGGTAGGCCTGAAATACTTTTCGTCCTTCATCGGATCGCCCCTTAAAGCCATGACGTTTTCAATGCCTAGGTAATGGCAGTCGACCAAAACGTATTCGGTCTCCTCTTTTGAAAAGCCACCGCACAATAAGTGGGGTACCGTGTCAACATCATATTTGTGTTTGATCGAGGCGCAAATGCCGACCGTGCCGGGCCGCATACGGGTGAGCCTTTTATCCAGAAGTCCATCTTTCTTGACGTAAACGTACTCCTCGCGGGAAGTCGTCACATCGATGAATGGCGGGTCGAACTCCATTAAGGGGTCAATATTGTCGTAGAGTTCCTGGATTCTGTGGCCTTTTAACGGCGGAATGATCTCGAAAGAGAATAGGGTCTCCCCTTTGGCCTTTTTTATGTGGTCGGTTACCTTCATCTTTGTGGTCCTGAAATTTTGTGGACTTCTGTATTGGTTAGTACCATTTTATCTTAATGTCTATCCTACGGCAAGTCAATCGTCTGCGATATTGGGTGCCAGCCATTTTGTCGCTTTATCCAAGGAAATCCCTTTTCGCTCGGCAAAATCCGCTACTTGGTCTTCCTTTATTTTTCCGAGTCCGAAATATTTGGCTTCGGGATGGGCAAAATAATAGCCGCTCACCGATGATGCGGGCCACATAGCCAAGCTGTCGGTGAGCTTTACGCCGATAGTGTCTTCCACCTGCAAAATATCCCAAATCGTCAGTTTTTCAAGATGATCGGGACAGGCGGGGTAGCCCGGAGCGGGACGAATGCCCTTATAGTTCTCATTGATCAGCGCCTCATTGTCCAAGTCTTCTTTCGCTGCGTAGCCCCAATGCTCGGTACGGACTTTCCAGTGTAAATATTCGGCGAAGGCTTCGGCCAACCTATCCGACAAGGCTTTTATCATAATGGAATTATAGTCGTCCAGATTTTTTCGGTATTTCTCCGATAGTTCATCCGTGCCAAAACCTGTGGTCACGCAAAAGCAGCCAATGTAATCTTGTTTTCCCGTCTCTTTTGGGGCTATAAAATCGGCCAGGGCGTAATCGGGTACGCCTTCGCGGCGTTGTAGTTGTTGGCGGAGGGTTCTAAAAGTATAATTCCTTTTTTCATCTCCGTTCTCGACTGCGTTCGAACTGACAGTGTCCTCGGCAGCGCCTCGACCGCCTGTTCGTCCGGCAGCCGGGCGCTCGTGATGATATACGACTTCGATGTCATCGTGGTTGTCCAAGGTATTTGCGGGGAAAAGTCCGAAAATGCCTTTCCCTTTTAGTTTTTTGTTCTCTAGTACATCCTTTAACATCGCCTGGGCATCCGAAAATAGTTCGGTGGCCTGTTTGCCTACCACCTCATCCTCTAAAATATCGGGATATTTTCCGTGCAGTTCCCAACTCCTAAAAAAGGGCGTCCAGTCTATAAAATCCACCAGTTTCTCCAGATCCACATCTTCGATGACCTGAATTCCGAGTTCATTGGGCCTCATGATATCGGAGGTATTCCAGTCGATATGGAATCTGTTGGTCCTAGCCTCTTCCAAGGATTTGTACTCCTTGTGTTTCGAACGGTTCTTGAACTTTTCCCGGAACACTTCATAATCGTCCTTAATGGATTTTTTATAGGCTTCGGAGGTCTTCTTTTGCAACAGATCGCCCACGACGGTCACCGCCCGGGATGCGTCGTTGACGTGGACGACGGACTGGCCATACTGCGGATCGATCTTGACCGCCGTATGGGCCTTGCTGGTTGTTGCGCCCCCTATCAGCAAGGGGATCTTAAAGTTTTTTCGTTGCATTTCCTTGGCGAGATGAACCATTTCATCCAAGGAGGGCGTAATCAATCCGCTCAGTCCAATGGCATCTACATTTTGTTTAACCGCTTCCTCCAATATTTTTTCGGGAGGCACCATGACCCCGAGATCGATGATTTCGTAATTGTTACAGGCCAAAACCACGCCAA
The DNA here is from genome assembly GCA_963764285.1 of uncultured Flavobacteriaceae bacterium. Taxonomy (GTDB): domain Bacteria; phylum Bacteroidota; class Bacteroidia; order Flavobacteriales; family Flavobacteriaceae; genus Pricia. The sequence goes on along the minus strand of CAVXSA010000021.1, from coordinate 16,995 downwards.
CGATGTTCTTGCCGATATCGTGAACATCGCCCTTTACCGTAGCCATCAATATTTTTCCGTTGCCCTTGTCATCTTCGAGTTGGGGATTTTTCAGCTTCTCCTCTTCGATAAAGGGAAGCAAGTAGGCCACCGCCTTTTTCATGACCCGTGCCGATTTCACTACTTGGGGCAAGAACATTTTGCCACTTCCGAAGAGGTCGCCGACCACGTTCATCCCGATCATCAGATGACCTTCGATGACCTCTATGGGCTTGTCGGAAGCTTGTCGGGCTTCCTCGACATCTTCGATAATAAATTGATCGATACCTTTGACCAAGGCCCGGGTGATTCTATCTTGCAATGGTTCATCGCGCCATGACAGGTCGACTTTGCTTTCCTTGGCCTTTCCGACCACGGTCTCGGCAAAATCCAACAGGCGCTCGGTGGCGTCGTCCCTGCGGTTGAGGATGACGTCTTCGACCCGCTCCAATAAATCTTTGGGAATATCGTCATACACCTCCAACATCGTGGGGTTCACAATGCCCATGTTCATGCCTGCCTTGATAGCATGGTACAAAAAGACGGAATGCATGGCCTCGCGAACCGGATTGTTACCCCGAAAGCTAAAGGATACGTTGCTGACCCCGCCACTGACATGACAATGCGGCAAATTTTCCTTGACCCATTTTGTGGCTTTGATAAAGTCGAGGGCATTAAGCTTATGCTCGTCCATTCCGGTCGCTACGGGAAAAATATTGAGGTCGAAAATGATGTCCTCAGGCGGAAAACCGACCTGGTTGACCAAAATATCGTAGGAACGTTGAGAAATCTCGATCCGGCGGTCGTAATCATCCGCTTGGCCTACTTCGTCGAAGGCCATTACGATAACCGCTGCCCCATAACGTTTTATGAGCTGGGCGTGATGAATAAATTCCTTTTCGCCTTCCTTGAGACTGATGGAATTGACCACGCACTTACCTTGTACTACCTGCAATCCCGCTTCGATAATTTCCCATTTCGAGCTATCGATCATAATCGGCACTCGGGCAATATCGGGTTCGGCAATGACCAGGTTGAGGAACTTGACCATGGCTTCCTTGCCATCGATCAAGCCATCGTCCATATTGATATCGATAATCTGGGCCCCGCCTTCTACCTGTTGGCGGGCCACGTCTAAAGCCTCCTCGAACTTTTCCTCCTTGATTAGGCGTAGGAACTTTTTGGAACCGGCCACATTGGTCCGCTCCCCTACGTTCACGAAATTGCTTTCGGGGGTAACGATGAGCGGTTCAAGTCCACTTAATTTTAAATATTTCGGTCCGGCTGCTTTCATTTATACACTTTCTACAGGAATAGGTCTCGGTCGGTATTCTTTCACCAAGTTGGCGATTGCGGTTATGTGCTCGGGCGTCGTTCCACAACAACCCCCAACGATATTGACCAATCCTTTCTCCAAATATTCCTTTATCTGCGAAGCCATTTGTTCCGGCGTTTCGTCATACTCTCCAAAGGCATTGGGAAGGCCGGCATTGGGATACGCGGAAACAAAATGCTCGGACCTGTTGGCCAATACTTCGAGATGCGGCGTTAACTGATCGGCCCCCAAGGCACAATTGAAGCCAACGGACAATAGGGGGATATGCGATATGGAAATCAAAAAGGCCTCCGCGGTCTGTCCGGACAAGGTTCTGCCCGAGGCATCGGTTATGGTGCCGCTCACCATTATCGGAGGGTCGATATGGCGCTCTTGCTTAACTTCCTCAATGGCAAAGAGGGCAGCCTTGGCGTTGAGTGTATCAAAAACGGTCTCTACCAAAAGTAGGTCGGCACCCCCATCCAATAAAGCCTCCACCTGTTGTTTGTACGCGATACGGAGTTCATCGAAGGAAATGGCGCGAAATCCCGGGTCATTTACATCGGGGGACATACTGGCCGTTTTGTTGGTCGGACCGATACTGCCCGCTACGAATCTCGGTTTGTCCGGCTCTTTTGCCGTAAATTCATCGGCCACTTTTTTAGCGATGCGGGCGGACTCGTAATTAAGTTCATAAACCAGTTCTTCCAGATGCCGTAATCGGCCATGGCAATTGTGGTGCCTGAAAACGTATTGGTCTCCACGATATCGGCCCCCGCGGCGAAATATTTACGGTGTACCTCGGCAATAGCCTCAGGCTGGGTCAGCGATAGCAGATCGTTATTGCCTTGCAACGGATGTTCCCAATCCTTGAACCGCTCGCCCCTAAAATCGGCTTCGGTAAACTTATAACGTTGCAACATGGTGCCCATGGCCCCGTCTAAAATTAAAATCCGATCTTGTAGTAAGTCTTTGATCATTTGGTTATACAATTTTGGCACCCATTCAACCGGTATATCAGAACTTGTCTTGAATTGTTCCTTACTATGCGAATATCGCATTTTGCATCCTAATTTTGCCACTTTTAGCTCATCAAGCTAGCCCTATGCAACCCAAAAAGGACTTCATTATTAAAAAACCAGCCTTCTCGGATACAAACTACAACCTACGACGAGTTCTTCAAGAAATTGGTATCAAGCAAGGAAAAGATAAAGGGATGGTCTTTTTGTGGTTATCTGTCGCGCCGATGACGTGATAGAACGTAGCACCTTCTTAGGTTCCGAGAGTTGTCGGGATACACCAAAGGGTTGCTAAGGCTTCATAGGGTCTAGTCCCTCCGCCTTTCTTGATAACATTTTCAATGGTATGAATGAACGAAATACAAAGTAACGGTACAGGGGGGTTAAAAGCAAGTAAAGTTAATGATTTTTCACCTTATGCGATACTCTGCACAACCTCTTTCTTGGCCTCCTTTTTGGAACCATCAAATCCGGTCACCCCGCCTACTGTGGTATATTTCATTACATAGCGTTTTCCAGGATTGATGATTTGGTAGGCGAACTGGCACATGACTGCCGCCTCGTGAAAGCCGGATAATATCAATTTCAGCTTGCCTTCATAGGTATTGACATCACCGATGGCAAAGACCCCGGGAATATTGGTCTGATAATCTTTGGCATTGTTGACCTTGATGGCATTGCGCTCTATTTCGAGGCCCCAATCGCCAATAGGGCCCAGTTTGGGGGAAAGGCCGAAAAGGGGAACAAAGTGATCTACCTCGACGTAGGTTTCCCCTTTTTCGGGATTGTTGTGTTTGACGACCACGGCCTCTAGGTGCTCGTCGCCATAAAGTCTTTGGACCTCCGCCTCGGTGAAGAGTTTTATTTTTCCCAGTTTGGCCAGCTCGGATGCTTTTTCAACGGAATCCAAAGCACCGCGAAACTCCTTTCTCCTATGTACCAATGATACTTCCGAAGCGACATCGGCCAAAAAGATGGCCCAGTCCAAAGCGGAATCCCCTCCTCCGGCGATAACTACCTTTTTGTTGCGATACACCTCGGGATCTTTGATCATGTAGGAGACTCCTTTATCCTCGAAATCCCCTATATTCTCAATGGGAGGCTTACGGGGTTCAAAAGAGCCCAATCCACCGGCGATGACCACTACCGGGGCATGGTGTTTGGTACCTTTATTGGTGGTAACGATATAGGAACCATCTTCTTGTTTGTCCAAGGTTTCGGCGCGCTCGCCCAGGGTGAATCCGGGTTCAAAAGGTTTTATCTGTTCCATGAGGTTACCGACCAAATCGCCCGCCAAGATTTCCGGAAATGCCGGAATGTCGTATATAGGTTTCTTGGGATAGATTTCAGAGCATTGTCCACCAGGTTGGGGCAACGCATCGATCAGATGGCATTTCAACTTTAACAATCCGGCTTCGAATACGGTGAAAAGTCCTGTTGGGCCGGCGCCTATGATGATTAAATCTGTCTGTATCATTTGAAAAAAATATTTAAAACAAAACTAAAGATAGTGGATATCGATGGATGCTTAAAGCCTTAGGAATCCATCTTCACTACGTTGTACGCATGGTATTCTTGTTGAATTTCGAGGATTTGCTCCCTATGTCGTACTACCTCCCCGATGACGATTATCGCAGGATTGGTCAATTGCTGCTTTTGGATCACTTTTTCTATGGAGGCTATCGTGCCGACCCCTACTTTTTCATCTTTTCGGGTGCCGTTCTGAATGATGGCGATGGGCGTTTCCGATTTCCCTTCTTTTTTGAACAGTTCGACGATTTGAGACAGTTTTGACATACCCATCAAGATGACCACAGTAGCATTGCTTTGGGCGGCCAAACGAACATCGTTCGAAAGTTTGTGGTCTTTGGTTGTTCCCGTGATGACCCAAAAACTCTCCGCAGCACCCCTTTTGGTTACTGGAACGTGCTGCATGGCAGGTACCGATAAACACGAAGATATCCCGGGCACCATGGCCACTTCAAGTCCATGTTCGGAGGCATAGACCATTTCTTCGGCCCCCCGGCCAAAGACAAAAGGATCTCCCCCTTTGAGACGAACAACATGACCCTCGGATTTTGCCCGATTCACGATCAGTTCGTTGATCTGTTCTTGCTGGTACGAATAACAGCCTTTTCTTTTGCCGACGAAAATGTGTTCTGCATTCGGGGCATATCCCAAAAGTTCCGGATCTACCAAGGCATCGTAAAGCACCACGGAAGCGCTTCTAAGGGCCTTAATGGCTTTTAGGGTGATAAGTTCCAAATCGCCCGGACCGGCACCGATGACAGTCAATTTTTCCATCTGTTATACTTCAGCTAATTCTTGGTTCCTGAATTTTTCTACGGACTTCAAAAAGCCCTTGGCGTCCTCTAAATAACCTTTGGCGAAGGCTTCGGTAGGCTCATTGTTTTTAAGCTGTAGGGCCAGGTTTGCAAATCCATCGTTAAGCGGGATTCTTCCGTTTTTAACGAACTTTTCGTCAAAATCCTCGATAATACCGGCATGGGTATTGACCTTTACATTTTCGCCGGTCAACAGGGCCTTTGCGGAATTGACCATGGACGAATAGGAATGGTAGATACTGGCGGCCCATTTTCGGTCCTCGTAACATTCCTGTGCATTTAAGATTTTCTCCTCGCTTTCGAACAAAAGGGTTGCGATCAGGTCGATGACCACGCCGGCACATTCGCCGACACCAATCGCTTTCTTGTACTTTTCCGTGTTGCCCCAATCGATAAAATCATCGGGGGTCAGGTCATCGGTCGAAGAAAGATGCGTCAGCATATCGTAAAAGTACATTTGGCCCATTTCGGCATAATAATCGGCATAGGATTTTCCGTTCCCGTTTCGGTCGAAATCGTCTAATATCAGTCGTAAAGCTTCCGGTCCCCGTTTGCTGGGCACCTTTACCACTTTATCGGCGAAGCGGCCTTCCCCGTTGCCGATGTTTCCACCGCCCAGTAATACCTGTAAGGCCGGGGCGACCAATTTGTCCTTGGTCTTTATGGACATTCCCTGAAAACCTATATTTGCCATATTGTGTTGGCCACAGGCGTTCATGCAGCCACTGATCTTGATGACTACATCGGGGTTACCGATGTATTGAGGATATTCGGCCTTGATGAGCCGCTCCAATTCTACGGCGATGCCGGTGCTGCTAGCAATACCCAGGTTACAGGTGTCCGTACCGGGGCAGGCGGTGATGTCCGAGGCCGTATTGTAGCCGATTTCGGCATATCCGAGCTTCTGCAGTTCGGTATAAAAGAAAGCAAGGGCTTCTTGCTTGACATAGGGGATCAGAATATTTTGACGCAAGGTCAACCGAATCTCCCCTGCCGCATATTTCTCCACCAAATTTGCCAACACACGCGCCTTATCCGTATAAAAATCGCCCAAGAGAACCTTGATACCGATGGCCACATACCCCTTCTGTTTTTGGGGAACGAGGTTGGTGGATTTCCATTTTTCAAAAGCTTCCCGATCTGTAATGTTGGTTTGAGGGGCTTTCAATTCGGATAGTTGTACCTGGGGATAGGCTTCCGCATCAATGGGAAAGGTCTCGTGCGGGACCGCTTTTTGTTCTTCCTGCAATAATTCCTTGAATCCGTCAAGGCCGACGTCCTTAATTAAAAATTTCATTCGGGCCTTGGCCCTGCTCTTGCGTTCGCCATACCGATCGAAAACGCGCACAACACCATCCATCAGGGGGATGATTTTATCCGAGGGAAGGAAATCGAACAACACATCGGCGTGACGGGGCTGTGAACCCAATCCACCGCCAAGCATTACTTTAAAACCTCTCTCACTCTGCTTTAATTTTGCAATAAATCCCAAATCGTGCATATAGGATAATCCCGTATCGGCATTGCTGGACGAAAAGGAAACCTTAAATTTTCGGCCCATCTCTTGACTGATGGGGTTCCGAAGAAAATATTGGAAAAGGGCTTGGGCATAGGGCGATACGTCGAAAGGCTCCTCGATGTCGATACCCGCCGTTTCACTGGCAGTCACATTTCTTACGGTATTGCCGCAGGCCTCACGGATAGTCACCTCATCCTTCTCCAATTGCGACCAGAGTTCCGGCGTACGGTCGATATCTACATAATGGATTTGGATATCCTGTCGTGTGGTAATATGCAAACGGCCTGTGGAATATTCGTCGGATACATCGCAGATTCTCCGTAATTGATCCGAGGTCACCTTTCCGTACGGAAGCTTGATTCGGATCATCTGCACTCCCGGTTGACGTTGACCGTAGATACCACGGGCCAAACGAAGGCTGCGGAACTTCTCCTCATCCAAGTTCCCCTCGTTGAACTGGTGAATTTTTTTCTCCAGTTCCAAAATGTCCTTTTCGACGACCGGGTTTTCTATTTCTGTTCTGAAGCTTTGCATTTTTTCGACTTTATCTGCCAAATACTTGACCTAAAGATTAATTGATAAAACCCGCCCCGACCGTATGGTTCGATTGCGTATCGATCAAGATAAACGAGCCGTTCGTACGGTGGTTCTTGAAACGGTCGTAAAAAATCGGTTTGTTCAATTTAAAACTGACCTCGGCGATGTCATTCATACCCAGACTATCAGCTTGTTCATCGACACCGGAATAATCGGGGTGTATCTTATGGTGAATATTATGCACTTTGGCCAAGACTTTGTTGACGCCATGTTGAACTACGAATTTCTTACCTGGAATCAATTTTTCGGAATCCATCCACGATATCGTGGCGGTAAACTGCTTATCGATCGTAGGCAGGTCGCCCACCTTGACCAACATATCGCCTCGGCTCAAATTGATTTCGTCTTCCAAGGTTATCGTTACCGATGACCGTCTTGAAGCGGTATCGTACTTTTTATCATAGAAATAGATTTCCTTGATCTTAGATCGGGTCTGCGAGGGAAGCGCCACCACTTCGTCTCCGACACTTAATTCTCCACCGTAAACTTTTCCGGCAAATCCCCTGAAATCGTGGTGCGCCGCAGTTTTGGGGCGGATGACATATTGCACCGGAAAACGGGGTGTTCCCACATTGGATACCGCTGCCAGATCCAGACCTTCTAAATGTTCAAGCAAGGTTTCGCCCAGGTACCACGGCGTATTTTGGGAGCGGTGCACTACATTGTCACCTTTCAGGGCACTAACGGGGATAAAGGTGATCTTTTGATCTTCATAATCCCGTTTTGCCATCAAATTTTCAAACTCGGCCTTAATTTCATTGTATCTTTCCTCGGAAAAATCGACCAGATCCATTTTGTTGATCGCTACGACAACCTCTTTTACCCGAAGCAGGTTGTTAATGAAAAAATGGCGGTGGGTCTGTTCAATGACTCCCTTTCTGGCATCTATCAAAATGATGGCGGCCTGCGAGGTAGAGGCACCCGTGACCATGTTACGGGTATATTCCACATGGCCGGGTGTATCGGCGATGATATAGCTTTTTTTCTTGGTGGAAAAATAGATGTGCGCCACGTCAATGGTGATGCCCTGCTCGCGCTCCGCAACCAGACCGTCGGTAGCCAAGGAAAAATCAAGATAGTCGTACCCGTTTTTCTTGCTTCTTGTTTCAATGGCCTCCAATTTATCGGTGGTCAAGGATTTTGTATCGTACAGCAACCTACCGATCAAGGTACTCTTGCCATCGTCAACGCTTCCCGCCGTTGCAATTTTTAAAACTTCCATTCTTTTGTGTGTTATGGGGTTAGTGCACTAGGATTATTAGATACTCTTCCCTTTTTACCCATTACTTTTCATTAAAAATACCCTTGTTGCTTCCGTTTTTCCATCGCCGCTTCTGAGCGCTTATCATCGATACGTGCGCCGCGCTCGGAGATGGTGGAATCGCGGATTTCGGCCACGACGGATTCGATATCTGATGCTTCCGAAAACACGGCCGCAGTACAGCTCATATCCCCTACCGTTCGAAAACGTACCATTCTTTCTAGCACCTCCTCATCTTCTTCTTGGTACACGTAATCGGAATGGGACCAGATCAAGCCGTCCCTTAAAAACACCTTTCGTTTGTGGGCGAAATAGATGGAAGGGATTTCCATTTCTTCCTCCTTTATATAAGACCAAACATCGAGCTCCGTCCAGTTTGAAATGGGAAATACCCTCACGTTCTGTCCCAATTCAATCTGCCCGTTCAGCATATCGAAGAGTTCGGGGCGCTGGTTGCGCTCGTCCCATTGCCCGAAATCGTCCCGGACGGAAAAAATACGCTCCTTGGCCCGGGCTTTTTCCTCGTCACGTCTGGCACCGCCGATACAGGCATCGAACTTGAATTCTTCGATAGCATCCAACAAGGTGGTGGTCTGTAGGGAATTCCGGCTGGAATACCTTCCGGATTCTTCCTTTACCTTGCCCTGATCGATGGAATCCTGAACATTTCTTACAATCAGCTCCAATCCCAGTTCCTCGACCAACCGGTCACGGAACTCAATGGTTTCCGGAAAATTATGGCCCGTATCGATATGCATCAGCGGGAAGGGAATCTTCGCCGGCCAAAAAGCTTTTTGCGCCAAACGCACCAAGGTTATCGAATCTTTTCCGCCGGAAAACAATAGCACCGGGCGTTCAAATTGCGCGGCCACCTCGCGAAAAATGTAGATGGCCTCGTTTTCTAGGGCATTAATATGGGATGTATCCTTCATAAAGTACAAGTGTCAAATTCAAACTCAAAAAAAGTGTAAGAGTTTAGCATGTGTCTATTATCGTATGTCTAATTTCTATTTTCCTTTTAAGTGTGCAACCCGCATTCCCGGTTCTCCAAAACCTTGGTCGGGTCGAAATATTTATGTTCGTTGGGCAAATCAAGTTCCTTTAAATAAGCATCCAGTTGGGTATCGCTCCAATAGTAAAACGGACTCACCTTTAAAACGCCGTCCTTACTAAGACTCAAAATATCCAGGGAATCGCGAAGGGCGGTTTGCCCTTTTCTCAGGTTGGTGAACCACACATCCGGTCCATGCGCGGCCATGGCCCTACGGAAAGGCTCCAGCTTGACCTGCTCGGTAAACTCGGCATGTTTCGGGTCGTCGATCTGGGGAATTCCCATAACACTGTCGCGATGTGCCGTGGTCTGTTGGGGTACGTACAAATCGATATTTAGGTTTAACCTTTGTATAAGTTCCTCGGCATGCTTGTAGGTATTCCGGGTATTATAGCCGGTATCGCACCAAATCACGGGAATATCTGTCTTCACCTCGGAAACAGCGTATAAAATCGCTACCTCATAGGGACGAAAATTGGTAGTTACAACCGGTTTGTCGGCATGCTTGACCGCCCAGGAAATGATTTCTTCCGGTGGAATGCCCTTGAACTGCGCGTTCAGTCTCTTTATCGATTCTTGTGAAAATCCCATACTCTAAATTTTTATCTGCCCCATCCGATTTTGTTCCAAATTCGTTCGTGAAAAAAATAGAGGAACATTTTTGTTACAAAATCGATGGAGGCTATTGACGCCGCTATGGCTATCTTTCCGGTAAGTAAATAGGAAATCATTAAAGTATCCAAAGTACCTACTACCCGCCAGCTTACCGCCTTTGCGATACTGCGGACCGGCCGCTCCGATTTCTTGTCCTCGGCATATTTCTTTTTGGATGCCCCTTTATCTAAAATCAATTGGTTCAACGATCATCGGTTAATAAATCTAATTACCCCATCAACTTAATAGAGTAAACAAAAATAGATGAATATTCTGGTTTAGGACGTAAAAAACCAAAAGAAATTTCTTTTACCCCATAGATTTAATAGATTAATAATAAAAGAGGTTTTAAATTATCAATTTTTCAGGGTATGGGGGGTATTAGTATGTATGATAAAGTGCGGAACTATGGGATGAATTACCGCTAAACGAAGAAATAATACTCATCGACCGAATGCTGAAAATAGACAGAATAGCTTTCCGGTTAGACCTGATCTCAGCCGCAAGGGAGTATGACAGCAAACTAAACAATTAAATCCGCTAAGGTAGTATTGCGATAAACCTCTAGGTTGGCATCCCGGACCTTGAGCATCAACTTGTTGACCGAGCAGGTGGCCTCATCCGGACAGTCGGAGCACTTTTCGTAGAAATTGAGGCTAACACAGGGCACCATCGCAATAGGCCCCTCAAGGATGCGCATGACATCGGTCATTAAAACTTCTTTGGGGTTCTTGATCAGATAGTAGCCCCCACCCTTTCCTTTTTTAGAGCCTAGAAATCCGCTTTTCCGGAGCGAAAGGAGAATGCTTTCCAAGAATTTTTGGGAGATATTCTCTTGTTCCGCAATTTCAGCGATCTGTACCGGGTTTTTTTCATTTTGGGCGGCCAAATAGGTCAATGCCTTTAGGCCATATTTTGTCTTTTTGGAGAGCATGTCGCTAAGATAGGGAAAAAGAGTCTACCCCAACGCCTGCTCGATATCCCCAATAATGTCATCGATATGCTCCAAGCCTACCGAAACCCGAACGGTACCATCGGTGATGCCTGTTTCCGCACGCTCTTCGGCGGTGAGTTTGCTATGCGTGGTCGATGCGGGATGGGTCACGATACTTCGGGAGTCGCCTAAGTTGGCGGACAAGGACAACAGTTTAATGGCATTAAAGAACTTTTGTCCGGCTTTCAATCCCCCTTTGACCTCAAAGGCGACCACACAACCGCCGGCCTTCATCTGCTTTTTCGCGATTTCGTATTGGGGGTGGGATTTTAAAAAGGGATATTTTACCCAATTTACTTTTTGGTGGCCTTCCAAATACTCCGCCAGTTTCAGTGCATTTTCGCAATGCCGGTCCACCCGAACGGCCAAGGTTTCCAAGCTTTTTGATAGTACCCAGGCATTGAAGGGCGAAAGTGCGGGACCGGTGATTCTCGAAAATCGGTAGATTTTGTCGATCAGCTCCGCATTTCCGACGGTGATCCCGGCCATCACCCTTCCCTGCCCATCCATCAACTTGGTACCGGAATGAATGACCAGGTCCGCCCCAAATTGAATAGGCTGCTGCAAATAGGGCGAGGCAAAACAATTATCGATTATCAAGATCAGATTATGTTTCTTGGCAATATCGCCCAATGCTTCCATATCCAACACTTCAACTCCGGGATTGGTGGGGGTTTCGGCGTAGAGAATCTTCGTTTCCGATCGGATCAATTTTTCAATGGTATCGACTTCGTCCACCTTAAAATAGGAATGTTCGATATTCCATTTTGGAAAAAATTTGGTGAACAATGAATGGGTGGATCCGAAAACGCTGCGGGAAGAAACGATATGGTCGCCACTGTCCAAAAGAGCCGCAAAGGTAGAAAACACGGCTGCCATACCGGATGCAAAAGCAAAGCCCGCCTCGGCGCCTTCCATTTGGCAGACCTTTTCTATAAATTCTGAGGTATTGGGATTGGAATAACGGGAATAGATGTTACGCTGCTTTTCCTCCGCAAAAGAGGCCCGCATATCTTCGGCATCCTCGAAGACGAAGCTCGAGGTCAGGTATAGAGGTACGGAATGCTCGAGATTTTCCGTACGGTTCAACTGGGTACGGATGGCTTTGGTTTCAAATTTTTTATCCATAAATTGCTTTTATCCTTTCTCCGCAATCCTTAAAATATCCCCAAACACACCCCTCGCCGTTACGGCCGCTCCGGCTCCGGCACCTTGTATGACCAAGGGATGTTCACCGTAGGATTCCGTATAGATCTCAATGATGGAATCGGAGTTTTTGACCTGGCCCAGGGCACTTTCTTTGGGAACGGATATCAGTTTTACCTCTAGAATACCCTTTTCCTTTTGTAGGTCGCCGTGCAGGTCGCCTACATAGCGGAGTACATGTTGTGGCTTTTGGTCGTTTTTGACTTCTTTGAATTTTTGGTCCAGTATATCGAGCTGCGTTAAAAAAGAATCGGCCTTACCTTTTCGTAAGCTTTCAGGTATCAGGTTTTGGATAGAGATATCCGAAAATTCATTGCTCAGATCAAGTTCCCTGGCCAAGATGAGCAGCTTACGTCCCACATCGTTGCCAGAAAGGTCTTCGCGGGGGTCGGGCTCGGTATATCCGCTGTCCATAGCCTCCTTTAAAATATCGGAAAAAGATAGGTCGGATTCCGAAAAAGTATTGAATATATAGCTCAACGAACCTGAAAAAACGCCTTTTATGCGGGTAATATTCTCGCCCGAAAGGTGCAACAGCTTGATTGTATCTATGAGCGGCAGCCCAGCGCCGACATTCGTCTCATAAAGATATTGTTTTTGGTGCTTTGTCAATGCCGATCGCAGCTGGCGATACTGATCGAAGTCTAAAGTATTGGCGATTTTGTTGGAAGATACCAGATCGAAACCGTTTTCGACAAACTCAAAATAATGGGCTACAAAATCTTGGCTGGCGGTATTGTCCACCACAATCAGGTTTTCAAGATGGTGGTCCCGCGCAAACGAAATAACCTCTTCGATCTCGTAAGGAATGCCTTTTTGTTCGATGGCTTTTTTCCAGTTTTTGGAAATTCCCTTTTTCGCCAAAAGTACTTTTCGTGAGTTGGCGATGGCGAAAATATTGACATCAATGCCCTTGCGTTCTTCAATGGTCCTGGCCGATTTTAATATCTGGTCGATCAAGGTGCCGCCCACGTTGCCATGACCGAAGATGGCTAAGTTCACCTTTTTGCAGAAACCGAATATTTGTCCGTGCATCACATTGAGCGCCTTATTGAGGTCTCCTTTTTTGACGACAAGGCTCACGTTCTTTCCCGAAACCGTATTGTTGAACAGTAGCGGTACGACCTGGTTTTTGATCAAAGCATTATAAGGTCTGTGAAACGTACTTAGGTCTTCGCCCACAATCGAGATGACCGTTACTTCTTCGAGTACCGTTATCCTGTTGATGTCCTGGCTCGCATAATCTCCCTCAAACTCCTCATCCAGGGCCTTCTTCGCCCGATGGGCCTTATCGGAATCGACCACGAGTCCGATTCCCCGTTCCGAAGAACCTTGAGAAATGATGCTGACGCTGATATTGTTCCTTTCCAGGGTCTTAAAAATTCGGGCATCAATGCCTACTTTTCCCAGCAGCCCCCTACCCTCTAGATTGATCAAGGAAACATTTTCGATTACCGATAGCGATTTGATTCCCTCCTTTTCGGTTTTGGCACTGATTAAAGTACCTTCGTTATCGTTGTTGAAAGTATTGAGGATGCGCAGCGGGATGTTCTTTTCGATCAGGGGGATGATGGTTTTCGCATGTAAGATGGTCGCCCCGAAATTGGCCAGCTCGTTGGCCTCACCGTAAGATAGGTTCGCGATGCGCTTGGCATCGGAAACCAAATCGGGATTGGCCGTAAAGATTCCGTCAACATGGGTGAAGTTCTGCAACTCCGCCGCATTGAGGAAGTTGGCGAACAGGGCGGCGGAATAGTTACTGCCGTTTCTGCCCAAGGTGGTGGTATTTCCATGTTCATCGGAAGCGATATATCCGGTTATGACCGGTACGGTACCGTCTTCGAATTGCTCGAATTTTCTGAGGATATTTTCTTTGGATTCCGCCTCTAAAACCGACGCATCACCGAAATTGGAATCGGTTTTTACCAATTGCCGGGCGTCGAGCATTTCGGCGGGGATTCCTTTTTCCACCAACAGGTTACTAACCAGCTTGACGGAAATCAATTCGCCCAAGGCCAATACCTGATCTTTGATCTTTGGGCTGTAATCGCCCAGTAATGCGACTCCTTCGAGAAGTTTTGTCAATTCTTCGAATTCCGCGGTAAGGTTGACACCCTTATACGAATGCTTTTGATAGGTTTTGAACGCATCCAGATCACTTTGATAATCCTTACCTGCTGCGGCCCGGTCCAACAAGGCTTCCAATTGATCGGTGGCCTTTTCCCTTGCGGACAGTACTACGGCAATACGCTCTCCGGCTTTCACCTTGGTAGCTACGATTTCCAGGACCCTCTCTAAACCTTCACCATTGGCCAGGGATTTTCCCCCGAACTTTAAGATTTTGATAGGCTGGGTAGCCCCGTTCTTGCCGAAAATGGGTTTCAATAATTGCTCCATCTGCTCGAACTCGATCAAGAAGGCATCGTGTCCGTGCAGGGAATTCACCTCCCCGTAGGTCACATTACTGTTCGCCTGGGCCAATCGTTTGTAGGTATCCTTATTCTCCTGGGCCGTAAAAAAGAGGTCGGAATCGACCCCGATAATATGGATGTTCGTGTCGCTGTTTTGCAGGTCGTCAAAATTTTGCTGGCCGTTTCTCGTAACGTCGATGGTCTTCAGCAATTGGTTCATCAATTTGTAGGCGGACAATTGAAAACGCTCCTGCAATTTATCTCCGTGGTGCATCAACCAACTCTCTACGTTGAATATTTGCAGCTCTTCATTGGTACTCCGCTTGAAACGTTCCTTAAATGATTCTGGTGTCCGGTAGCACAACATGGCATGCATACGGGCATCGTGTACGGGCTGCTTCGAATTGACAAGGAACTGTTCCTGGATCTGGCAGTTGGCTATCAACCAATCGGTGGACTTCCAATCGGACGCCACAGGAATGAGATGCTCGGTAATCGTGGGATGCAGTGCGGCCATTTCCCAAGCAATACCTCCGCCCAACGAACCGCCGATGATAGCGAATAATTTTTTGATCTTGAGCTGTTCCAGTCCCCATACAAAAATACGCGCTATGTCGCCGGCGACGAAATCCTTATAATTTTCTATTATAAACTTGTCGTGTCCGTTACCCGGCACGTTGAAGGACAGTATCGTATATTTACCGGTATCGATACGTTTTCCCTCCCCTATAAGGGCGGACCACCACCCCCCGTCGCCCGTAACATTGGAGTTACCCGTCAGTGCGTGGTTCACCAACACGATGGGTGCGGAATGCAGGTCGCGACCGAACAGTTCGTAGGAAAGTTTGATGTCCTGCGTGACCCCGCTCAGGGTGGTGTAAGCCTTTAACTTCAAATGATGCATCAAACCTATTTATCTATGGTTGCAAAGGCATTTTCAAGATCGGATTTTAAATCCTCGAGATCCTCGAGACCGACGGACAGACGGATCAGGTCTTTCGTCACTCCCGTAGCTTCCTGTGCGGCATCATCTAGCTGCTGGTGGGTAGTGCTAGCCGGATGGATGATCAAGGATTTGCTGTCCCCGATATTCGCCAATAGCGAAAACAGTTGGGTGTTATCAGCCACTTTTTTAGCCGATTCGAAGCCACCTTTTACCCCGAAGGTTATGAGTCCGCTTTGCCCTTTTGACAAATACTTTTTGGCCAAGTCGAAATATTGGCTGGACTCCAGTCCCGGATAGTTGACCCAGGTTACCTCATCCCTACCCTGGAGCCATTCTGCCAAGAGCAGGGCGTTTTCACTGATATGTTTCATGCGTACATGGAGCGTCTCCAAACCTTGAATGATCTGCCAAGAATTGAACGGACTGGCGGCCCCTCCAAAATCCCTGAGTCCCTCGACCCTAACCTTGGCGATAAATGCCGCCGGGCCAAGAGCCTCGTGGTAAACTAGGCCATGATAGCCGGGAGAAGGCTCGGTGAATTCCGGAAACTTACCGTTGCTATAATCAAAGGTACCCGCATCGATGATGGCTCCACCGAGCGCCGTACCGTTGCCGTTGATATATTTGGTCAGGGCGTGGATTACGATATTCGCCCCGTATTCGATGGGATTCAACAAAGCGGGAGTGGCAACGGTATTATCAACGATGAACGGGATTTGGGCCTTTTTGGCCTCGCTGGAAATCGCCTTTAGATCCAGCACATCCAATTTCGGATTTCCCAAGGATTCCACGAAAATGGCCCGGGTATTTTCCTGCACGGCCTTTCCGAAATTCGTTGGGTCGGAAGGGTCCACAAAAGTGGTGGTAATGCCCAATCTGGGCAAGGTTACGCTCAAAAGGTTATAGGTGCCCCCGTACAGACTGTTACAGGCGACAATATGGTCTCCAGATTTTAGAAGCGTCAAGATAGCGGTGGAGATAGCGGACATCCCTGAGGCCGTAACGACAGCCGCGATACCGCCCTCTAATGCCGCCAATCGCTGCTCAAGAATATCATTGGTGGGGTTGTTCAAGCGGGTGTAGATAAATCCCGTTTCCGAAAGGTTGAACAGATTCGCCGCATGGTCGGAATCATTGAAAACATACGAAGTGTTTTGATAAAGGGGCACCGCACGGGTTCCGCCATGGGCCTTGACATCATGTCCGGCATGTAAGGCGTTGGTAGAAAATTTTGGATCACTCATGATTTTTGGTTTTAATTGTTATTATTTTCCTTTAAAGCATTCAAACCTTGCTGCCAATAAGCAGACATTCATCCGTCGTACGGATGGTCAAAATCAATAAGTTATGAAGAAAGAAAATTACGGGAAGTAATTTGTTTTTGTTATCTGTCACGCCAACGGCGTGATAGAACGTAGCACCTTCTCCGCACAATTCCGATAGCTACCGGCAGGCAAAAGGGTTGCTAAGGTTTCAAAGGGTCTATTCCCTCCACCTTTCTTGATAACCGATCAATATGTTTTGGAACTTTTTAATCCCGGGTTTCTGAATAATGGGATTATTTAAAAACAAATATAAGGACGGGGGACTGGATTTTCCTAATATATAGGAATAAAATTTAAATGGGAATTCAAGACCTATTAGGATTAATGAATATAA
>CAVXSA010000020.1:0-13475 GCA_963764285.1 uncultured Flavobacteriaceae bacterium | reverse complement strand
TAGCTACCATTAAACGTCTCCGCCGACAAAAGCAACCGTTAATTCTTAAAATGGTAGCCCTATAAATTTAGTAGTCCAAAATACAAAGTATGTCCCACCTTTATCGAGTATCGGTCCTTCACCTTTTGTTGAGCATGACGTTCTGTTCCGTTATACAAGGGCAAGAACTTTATCAAATGCCACAAAACACCCAAACCCGCTGGTTCAGTTTCGAAAATCCATCCGGCGGGAAGGGCGAGGCTGCCAGAGAAAACAAAGGCGCCAAGGGCCATGCCTTCGACCAGGTCAAAGCAGGAGCCACGGTAACCCTACTTCAAACCGCTGGTAGCGGAACCATTCATAGAATCTGGATGACCATCAGCGACCGAAGTCCAGAAATGCTGCGTTCCTTGCATATCGAAATGTATTGGGACGGGGCGGGAAAACCAGCCGTATCCGTTCCGCTGGGGGATTTTTTCGGAATTGGCCTAGGTCAACGGGTAGCCTTTGAAAACAGCCTTTTCTCCGATCCGGAGGGCCGTTCGTTCAACTGCATTATTCCCATGCCCTTCAAAAAAGGGGCGAAAATCACGCTCAGCAATGATTCGGAGAAAGACTTAGGCGCCTTATTTTATGATATTAACATGGTTCGGACCGAACATGCATCCGACGATATGCTCTATTTCCATGCCTACTGGAACCGGGAAAACAAAACGGAACCGGGCAAGGATTTTGAGATTTTACCACAGATAACGGGAAATGGCCGGTTTTTGGGAACAAACGTGGGGGTTCTCGCCAACCCCATCTACAAGAGGACATGGTGGGGCGAGGGAGAGGTCAAAATGTATCTGGACGGAGACGGAAAGCATCCCACCTTGGTCGGAACCGGTACCGAAGACTATATTGGTACGGCCTACGGGCAGGGTGCTTTTGCCAACCAATATCAAGGCTCACCCATTGCCGATCCAGAAAGTGGTGCGTTCGCTTTTTATCGGTACCACATTCCCGATCCCGTCTATTTTTATAAGGATATTCGGGTAACGCTTCAGCAAATCGGGGGCGCTTCAAGGGACAAGGTCAGGGAATTGGTGGAAAACATCGTCCCCTTGCAACCGATAACTGTTGATGGCGTACAGGGTTTCGTCAAATTACTGGAAATGGAAAATCCCCCAGACATCGACAATTTGGATTTTCCCGAAGGATGGACGAATTTTTATCGAGGTGACGATGTGTCCGCCACCGCATATTTTTATCTCGGCCGGCCGACCAGTGATTTACCGGCATTGCAACCCGTGGAAGAGCGGACTGCCCATTTGGGAGAAAAGAAAGATTAAGATCTTTAAAAGAAAAAATGAAATACCACAAAACATTCAATCGACCATACGCTTTATCCTCTTGCTTGCACTGATTCCCTGATCCCCCTCACCGCCCCATCCGAAAACCTTAATTTGGTGCTCCCTACCGCGGAGGAGTAAAACTACTTTTCTACGCTTTTTAGATTAAAAAAAACGTTAAATGAGTTAAGCAATACTTAATATTACAATGAATTTTACACTATCTCGTTTTCCCTCTCGGCTATTTAACGATTACCCTCTTAATACCCGGTGGGGCGCCTACGAGATTCCCTGCCCAACCAACCTTCCCGTTCCTGATAATTTTTAAAAAAATTATCACCAATTTCTTGTTTTCGTTTTTAATTATAGCCTTGCGCTATCCCAAATACTATATTATCATGAAATGGAAGACCCTCTTTACAATCCTGATGTTTTTAACGGTACAGCATCTACTCGCCCAAGGCGATGGAACTGTTACGGGTACGGTTTCAGATAGCCAAGGACCCCTCCCCGGGGCCTCTGTGGTCGTCAAGGGCACTACTAACGGTACCCAGACCGATTTTGACGGAAACTACACCTTGGACGATGTCCCCTCTGATGCGACCCTTGAAATCAGTTACATCGGGTATGCCGCCCAGGATATACCCGTTGACGGACAGACTACTATAAACGTAACCTTGGTAGAGGATGCCGAAGCTTTGGAGGAAGTGGTCGTAGTCGGTTACGGTACGCAAAGAAAGGAAGACATCACCGGATCTATTTCGGTGGTCGAAAGCGACGAAATCAACAAGCAGCCCAACGCCAATGCCTTAAGCTCCGTGCAAGGAAAGGTGGCGGGGGTCAACATAACCAACTCCGGCCGTCCAGGCGCCTCTCCCAACGTTCGTATCAGGGGGGTGGGAAGTGTGAGCAATTCGGATCCCCTATACGTGGTCGATGGGGTGTTAACGAACGACATTTCCTATCTCAACAGCAATGATATCGAGAGTATGAGCATCCTGAAAGATGCGTCAAGTTCCGCCATCTACGGTATCCGTGCGGCGAACGGGGTTATTGTGATAAAGACGAAACGCGGCCGGGGCACCGAGGAAAACGTTTCCTTTTCCTATGACGCTTTTGCCGGGTTCCAAAAAGTGACCAACGTGCCCTCCCTGGTCAACGCGGCCCAATATGTACAGCTCTTTAACGAAAAACAGGCTTTCGAGGGTACGGGTAATACCATTTCCCTTGCCGATTATAATGCTGATGCGGATTGGTTCGACGAAATCTTACGAAGATCGGCCCCGACCACTTCGCACAACATTTCGATATCGGGAACCTCAAACAAGACACAGTACTTTTTAGGATTTGGCTATTTTGACCAAGAAGGGGTTTTGGATGCGGGCAGGGGAATAAACACCAGCGACGATTTTCGAAGGCTGACGGGGCGGATAGGTATCGACGTGGACCTTAACAAGTATGTTACCTTCGGTGGCTCCGTAGCCTATACCGATACGAAAGACAACAATGCGCCCGAACCTTTCTATCAAGCCTACATCGCCCCCCCGATTTTCAATGCCATAAATCCGGACGGCACCTACGGCTCACCGCAAGGGGTCGGTAATTTCGCAAATCCCAGGGCAACCTTAGATTTTTCAAGGGACAAGGCCAAAGGCAACAGGGTTTTGGCCAATGTATATACCGAGCTCAAACCCATTGAGTCCCTAACGGTAAGGGTCAGCTTTTCGGGGGATTATTCCAATTCAAGGGATTATAACTATACCCCGGTTTATAGGGTAAGCACCAACCAGGGGGCAGACGTGAGTACGCTGACCCGGAACTATATCGAAAACGACAACTGGCTCTGGGAAAATACCGCGACATGGACAAAGACTTTCGACAAGCACGATATAACTCTGTTGGCCGGTTTTTCACAGGAAGAGCGGATTTATTTTAAAATGACCGGAATAGCGGACGAGGTCGCCTTCAACGGTAATGATGCCGTACTATATCTGGGCCTTGGCAACGCGGATACCGAAGAGGTGAACGACGAGGATCCAGAACCCGGTACGAATCCCTTTTTGGCAGGCTACAATACAAATTCGATGGCAAGTATTTGCTGAACGCTACCATCAGAAGGGACGGGGCCTCCAATTTTCCTGCCCAGAACAATACGGAGATATTTCCCTCCGTTGGGGCAGGTTGGATCATTAGCAACGAGTCGTTTATGCAGGATATATCCGTTATCAACTCACTAAAACTGAAAGCCAGTTGGGGGAAATTGGGAAATGCCAACGTGCCCAGGGGTTTTGACGTTACCGCGACCGACCCTATCCTTACCTATTTTGAGGGCGGCCCAGCGATCGCCCGTTCCATCAGCGAATTTTCCGATCCCAGCATTTTTTGGGAGTTGGTAGAGGAATATGATTTCGGACTCGAATTCACTTTGTTGCAGAACAAGCTCAGCGGAGAGATAAACTACTACAACAGGGAAACCCAGGATGCCGTTTTTAGCATTTCACAGTTGGCGTCTTCCGGGGCTACCAACAATCAGCTTCTGACCAATGCAGGAAGTTTCAGGAACAAGGGATTCGAGGTCTCCCTGAACTGGAACAATACGGTGTCCGACGATTTTAGCTATGGAATCTACGGCAACGTCACTACCATCAAAAACGAGATTACGAAGGTAATCGGTTCTTCCTTTTTGAACACCGGGCCCGCATTGTTCGGAAATGCCATTGTGCGCCTGGAAGAAGGTGCCGAGATAGGCTCTTATTACGGCTTTCAGACCGATGGGGTCGTACAGACCCAGGCCGAGGCCGATGAACTGGGCTCCAGAGTGGGTGCTTTCCGATTTAAGGACCTGAACGGTGATGGCTTGATCGGAGAGGATGACAAAACCTTTTTGGGAAGCCCCATCCCCGATTTTACCTATGGTTTCGGCTTTAATACGACCTATAAAAAATTCGATTTCGGAATGGATTTTCAAGGGGTGGTCGGCAACCAGATCTATAACTTCAACAGAAACTCAAGGTTCGGTAACGAAAGTTGGGACCTGGATTTCTACAATAATAGATGGACGCCCGGCAGTGGTGTCAACGACTATCCTGCGCCCAATTCCGATCAGAATTCCTCCCGGCCCAGTGATTTTTATGTAGAGGACGGCGATTATTTCAGGATACGGAACATACAATTGGGCTATACCATCCCACAATCTACCTTTGGCGAAAATGCCATATGGAACAGCTTTCGGGTATATATCAACGCACAGAATCCGCTGACCGTATTCCAATACACCGGTTTTTCCCCAGAACTTAACGGCGGCGGTGTCGATAACCCGCCCGGCGGGGCCGTAGTGAACTCGGGAATTGATAGAAACGTATATCCCATTTCCGCTACCTACAACATGGGCGTAAGTATAAAATTTTGAGGACAACAGTAATTCTATCCTATATTCAAAAGGATATAAAAACAAAAAAATCATGAAAAAATTAATTGCATTATGTGGATGCCTTATAGTCGTGGCCTGCAACAAGGATTTTCTCACGGTCCCCTTGGAAGACAGTATCCCGGCGGAGCAGTTTTTCGTCAGTCAGCAAGATGCCATTGAGGCGGTCAACCAAATGTATGCCTACCAAATCAAATGGGAGCCTTCGGCATTCCCCTATATGGCGATCCTGCAGATTACATCGGATGATTCTGACAAAGGGAGCAATCCAGGCGATGCCGCCTTTCTGAACGATTTTGACAATTTTACCTTTAATTCCTCCGCCTTTTCCATCAACGATTATTGGACCGGGCAGTTCAGGGGTATCAACTATGCCAATCAGGTGCTGACCAATGTACCCAATATCTCTATGGACGAAAGCCTGAAACAACGTTTATTGGCGGAAGCTAGATTCTTCAGGGGCTACCACTATTTTAACTTGGTGCGGGTGTTCGGCGGGGTGCCTATTTACGATGGGCTGCCCGCTGACGGGCTTTATAATATTCCACGAAATACGGCCGAGGAGGTCTATCAACTGATAATCTCCGACCTTACGGCGGCCGCGGAAGTACTGCCCGTCTCTTATGACACGGCCAATGTGGGCAGGGCTACCAAGGGAGCCGCAAAGGGTTTCTTGGCAAAAGTGGCCCTCTATCAAAAAGACTACGCACAGGCATTGGCCCTGACGCAAGAAGTAATGAGCCTAGGGTACGAACTTTTTCCCGACTATTATGAATTTTATCGGGTAGGGAACGAATACAATGTCGAGTCTATTTTTGAGATCCAGTCCACCGCTAGCGGAAACTGTGATGCGGCATCCCAATATGGCCAGACCCAAGGCGTACGTGGCCAGTTCGGATGGGGATTCAACTCTCCTTCCGAAGATTTGGTAAACGCCTACGAGCCCGGTGATCTGCGAATGGACGCCTCCATACTCTTTGTGGGCGAGACCACCCCTGAGGGCGATCTTATTACGGCGGGAAATGATCCTAGCAACCCTATACGCTACGACCAAAAGGTGTATGTGCCCTCATCTGATTTTAGAAGGAACAATTGCAGTGAAAATGCGGACATCAACATCAAGGTTTTGCGATTTGCCGATATCTTGTTGATCAATGCCGAGGCCAACAACGAGTTGGGAAATACGGCCGCCGCATTGGAAAGTTTGAACAGGGTCAGGAACCGGGCCGGCCTGGACGATATTACGGAAGGGGACCAAAGTACCTTACGGACGATCATCTGGCATGAAAGGAGGGTAGAACTCGCCCTGGAAGCAGACCGGTTTCTCGACCTCGTACGGCAGGGACGGGCTGGCGAAGTGTTAAGGGCTGTAGGCAAGCAATTTACTGACGGGGTCAACGAACTGTTCCCCATCCCTGCCAATCAAATTTCATTGAGCAACGGGGTGCTCGAACAGAACCCCGGCTATTAAAATAGGAGGAAACCCGTTTCCGTTGAATCAGTTTAGGTTTCGTTTTGAAAATATAGATGCAATGCATGCCATGAAGCTGAAAAATTTCTTTTTACCGATAACGTTTTCTCTATTCTTCGCCTGTTGTTCCGGAAATGATGGACCGGGTCAGAGAGGCGTATCCGCTATCCCCCAACCATCCCATGACACCTTACCGAAAGTCGAAGAACTTGATATTACCGACGAAGAACTATTGGAGCTGACCCAAAAGGAGACCTTCAAGTATTTCTGGGATTTCGCCGAAACCAATTCCGGGGCGGCACGGGAAAGATACCTTACCAACGACCCCTCGTACGATGCGAATACCGTTACGACGGGGGGTACAGGTTTTGGATTGATGGGTCTTCTGGTAGGCATCGAACGAGGGTTCGTCACGAGGGAACAGGCGGTCGAAAGACTTGAACAGATCCTCCAATTTTTAGAATCCTGCGACCGCTTTCATGGCGCATGGCCGCATTGGTCGTATGGGGACACCGGAAAAATAAGACCCTTTAGCCCCATGGATGACGGGGGCGATCTGGTAGAAACCGCCTTTTTGGCGCAAGGCCTGATCTGTATTACCGAATATTTTAAGAACGGCTCGGAAACCGAAAAAGCATTGGCCGAAAAAGCCGATGCGCTATGGAAGGGTGTGGAGTGGGACTGGTACACCCAAAACAAGAATGTTCTGTACTGGCATTGGAGTCCCGTTCACGATTTTGCCATGGATTTTGAACTGAAGGGCTATAACGAGGTGCTGATTACTTATATCCTTGCCGCAGCCTCGCCCGATCACGGTATATCCAAAGAAGTATATACAAACGGATGGGCATCGAACGGAGGCATCGAATCGGAACATACTAAATACGGATTTCCCCTTTTGGTACAACATCAAGGCAGCACAGAGTATGGCGGCCCACTGTTTTGGGCGCATTACTCCTATTTGGGGTTGAACCCGAACGGACTTACCGACGACTATGCCAATTACGGGCAGGTAAGCCTGAATCAGACCCAAATCGATTACACCTACTGTGTTGAAAACCCAAAAGGCTACAAAGACTACGGTCCCGATTGTTGGGGGCTTACTGCAAGCTATACCCGAAGCGACGACGGCGGTCTGGGCTACACGGCCCATAGCCCATCGAACGATACCGGGGTAATCTCCCCGACAGCGGCGATAAGTTCCATTGTGTACACTCCCGAGGAAGCGTTAAAAGCCATGCACTATTTTTACAAAAACAGGGACAAGCTCCTGGGCCCGGCCGGATTTTACGATGCCTTTAGTCCGGAATACGATTTTTGGGTAGCGGAGGGGTATCTGGCCATCGACCAAGGCCCGGAATTGGTCATGATCGAAAATTACCGGTCGGGACTTCTTTGGAACCTCTTTATGCAAAACGAGGATGTCCGTGCAGGCCTCGATAAACTCGGTTTTAGCTATGGTAAATAAAAGGAGGGTATCGATTATATTTCTTGTTTGGTTTGGATGTATGGCAATGGCCCAATCCGACACCTATTGCAATCCGATCAATATCGACTACACCTATATGATCTACAACGCCCATAAGGACCTTTCGTACCGTTCGGGGGCGGATCCGGCTGTAGTGCGCTTTAAGGATGAATATTATATGTTCGTTACCCGTTCGATGGGCTATTGGCATTCTCAGGATATGGACGAGTGGACGTTTATCAAACCGCAACAGTGGTATTTTCAAGGCTCGAACGCCCCTGCCGCGTTTAACTACAGGGATTCCGTTCTCTATGTGGCCGGAAACCCCTCGGGCTCCATGAGCGTTTTGTATTCCGATAATCCACAGGACGGCGAATGGAAAGCGACTCCCTCGATCCTGCACAACCTGCAAGACCCCGCCCTTTTTATCGATGATGACGGGCAGGGCTACATCTATTGGGGCTCATCGAACAAATTTCCCATCAGGGCCATGAAACTGGACAAGGACAAAAGGTTCCGACCCTCTGAGGAAGAGGATGAACTTTTTAACCTCGAACCCACAAAACACGGATGGGAGCGCTTTGGCGAAAACCACTCCCACACCGAACTGAGCGGCTATATCGAAGGCCCGTGGATGACAAAACATAACGGCAAATATTACCTACAGTATGCCGCTCCTGGCACGGAATTCAACGTTTACGGCGACGGTACCTACATAGGCGATTCGCCATTGGGCCCGTTCGAGTACGCCCCCAATAATCCCTTTTCTTACAAACCTGGTGGATTTATCAATGGGGCCGGACATGGCAGCACCGTCGAAGGATCAGGCCACCAATTTTGGCACTTTTCCTCCATGGCCGTCAACGTCAATATAGGTTGGGAACGGCGAATTGGAATGTTTCCTACCTTTTTTGATGCGGATGGACTCCTTTGGTCGGACACCTCTTTTGGCGATTATCCGCATTTTGCGCCCTCGTTACCGAATAAAGAAGGGGAGTTTACAGGATGGATGCTTCTATCTTACCAAAAACCGGTAACAACTTCCTCCCAGGTTGAAGAGTACGCTGCGGAAAACCTAACGGATGAAAATGTAAAGACCTTTTGGGTAGCGAAGGAAAATAATGAAAATCAGTGGGTGGAAATCGACTTGATCCAACCCGGTATGGTCCACGCCGTGCAGGTAAATTACAACGACTACAAATCGGACATGTACGGAAAAATACCGGGATTGTACCACCAGTACACCATCGAAGGTTCGTTAGACGGTAAAGAATGGTTTACCTTGGTAGATCGAAGTGACAATAAAAAGGATGTGCCGAACGACTATGTGGCCTTGGCAACCCCTAAAAAAGCACGATACGTCCGTTACAAGAATAGCTATGTACCCACCCCCTATCTCTCCATTTCCGATATCAGGGTTTTCGGCATCGGTGAAGGAAAAGCCCCAATGACGGTTAAGGGGCCTTCGGTAACCCGTAACGATAAAAGACGCGGGGCCGAAATCGCTTGGAAACCGGTAAAAAATGCCCAAGGCTATAACGTACTTTGGGGTATAGCTCCCGATAAGCTGTACAACTCTTGGTTGGTGTACGATGAAAATTCGCTAGAACTAAAGTCTCTAAACACAGATCCGACATATTATTTTGCAGTGGAGGCTTTTAATGAAAATGGAGTGGCGGAAAGAAGTACGGTGACGGAAGTGGATTAAAAGGGTATTTCCAGAAATTCAAAACATGAGGTCAAAGAATATTTTTTTTGGTGTTTTTCTTTTAAGTCTCTTCGCCCCTGCTACGATCTTTTCGCAAGATAGTAAATGGTACAAGGGCAACCTACATGCCCATTCGTATTGGAGCGACGGAAATGAATTTCCCGAAATGATAATGGATTGGTACAAGACCAACGGATATGATTTTAGCGTACTTTCCGACCACAATATCTTGGCCGAGGGCGAAAAGTGGATTAGCCTGTCAGAGAAGGAATATTTGCAGCAAGCTTTTCAAAACTACCTACAAAAATATGGCGAAGGGTGGGTAGACCATACAGTAGACAGTACAGGACATATCAAGGTGAAATTGAAGACCTTGAAGGAATATCGGCCGCTGTTTGAGGAAGAGGGTAAATTCCTGATCATCCCATCGGAAGAAGTGACCACTAACTTGGGGGATAAGCCCATTCACATTAACGCGACCAACATCCAGGAAAAGATTAGCCCAAAGGATGGTAGGGATGTGCCGGAAATCATCCAAAACAACATCGATGCCATTTTGGAGCAGCGCAAAAGGCTGAACGTGCCGATCATGCCCCATATCAATCACCCAAACTTTGGATACGGCATTTCCGCCGATGATTTTATGCCCTTGAGGAACATTCGGTTTTTTGAGGTGTACAACGGCCATCCCGCCGTACACAACGAGGGCGATTCGACCCATTTGGGTACCGAAGAAATGTGGGACTTGATCAATACGTCCTACCTAAAGAAAAAGAAACCCTTGTTATTCGGAGTGGCGACGGATGACAGCCACAACTACCATCGGTTCGATAACAGTTACAGCAATCCGGGGAGAGGCTGGGTAATGGTCAGGGCAGATGCCCTGACAGCTACCAGCATTATCGAGGCTATGGAAAAAGGGAACTTCTATGCCTCTACGGGCGTAACATTGAAGAATATCGAAATCGGTACCGACAGCCTAAAATTGGAAATCGATTCCGAGCCCGACACGAACTACGTAGTTCAGTTGATCGGAAGGGACGCTAGCTCGAATACTTCCCCAATACTAGAAACAGTAAAAGGTGCAAAAGCAAGGTTTGCCTTACCGGTCGGATATGGTTTCGTAAGGGCCAAGGTCGTATCGGACCAAACAAACCAAAACTTTTTTGACGAGACCGAATACGAAAAAGCCTGGACGCAACCCATCATCACAAACCCTAAATGATATGAAACTTCAACAGTACCCCGCTATCATATTTTTAATGTGCTTCGGTGTGTTCACGGAACAAAGCCAAAGCCAGGATCATGAGGTGGAATCGCTGCTTGAAAAAATGACACTCGATGAGAAAATCGGCCAATTGAACCTGTTGACCCCTGGTGGCGGCGTTGCCACCGGATCCGTGGTAAGCGAGGATGTGGAGGGCAAGATCAAGGCGGGCGAAGTGGGTGGTGTTTTTGGGGTTACCGGTCCCGATAAGGTCCGCAAGGCACAGGAAATCGCCGTCAACAGCTCCCGTTTAAAGATTCCCCTGCTGATAGGCTCCGATGTGATCCACGGGTATAAGACCACCTTTCCGATTCCGCTCGCGACCGCTTCGAGCTGGGATATGGCACTCATCGAACAACTGGCCCGGACCGCAGCGAAGGAGGCTACGGCCGATGGCATCAACTGGAACTTCTCCCCCATGGTGGATATCGCCCGAGATCCACGTTGGGGCCGTATCGCCGAAGGGGCGGGCGAAGACCCCTACCTAGGCTCGGCCATTGCAACTGCCATGGTACAAGGGTATCAAGGCGACGACCTTTCGCAACCCAATACGATGCTCGCCTGTGTAAAACATCTGGCGCTCTACGGGGCCGCTGAGGGGGGGCGCGATTATAATTCGGTGGATATGGGCAAAGTAAAGATGTTCAACCAATACCTGCCGCCCTACAAGGCTGCAGTCGATGCGGGGGTGGGCAGCGCCATGACCTCCTTTAACGATATCGACGGCATTCCCGCTTCCGGTAACCAATGGCTGATCACCGACCTATTGCGAAAGCGTTGGGGATTTAATGGATTTGTGGTCTCCGACTATACCTCGGTCAACGAAATGACGGCCCATGGTTTGGGCGATTTGCAAGCAGTTTCGGCCCAAGCCCTTAACGCGGGACTGGATATGGACATGGTCGGGGAAGGCTTTTTAACCACCCTAAAAAAATCGGTGGACGAAGGCAAAGTGACCGAATCGCAAATCACCGAAGCCTGCCGACGGATTCTGGAAGCCAAGCATCAACTGGGACTTTTCGAAGACCCTTTTCGTTATTCGGACGAAACGCGTCCGGAAAAGGACATCCTGACCGACGAAAACCGGGAGCTGGCGCGCAAAGTAGCGGCCCGCAGTTTTGTTCTACTTAAAAAACATAATAATATTCTCCCCTTAAAAAAAACGGCTCGAATCGCCCTCGTCGGCCCATTGGCGGATAGCCGCAACAATATGCTCGGCACATGGGCACCCACCGGTGACCCTAAATTAGCGGTAACCGTGTTGGAAGGCTTTAAAAATGTCGCTCCAAAGGCATCCATCAACTATGCCAAGGGCGCCAATATCTCCAACGATACCGTCATGGCGAAAAACGTAAATGTTTTCGGACCAAAAATCGAAATCGATGAACGTTCCCCGGAAACCCTTTTGAACGAAGCCCTTGAGTTGGCCAAGGCTTCGGATGTGGTCGTCGCCGTGGTGGGCGAGGCCTCCGAAATGACAGGGGAAGCCGCCAGTCGAACGGATATTTCGATTCCCGATTCCCAAAAAAAACTGATCCAGGCCTTGGCGAAAATAGGCAAACCGGCAGTATTGGTGCTGATGAGCGGCCGTCCTTTGACCATTGCAGAGGAATTTGAACTTCCCGTCACCATCCTACAAGTATGGCACCCTGGCGTAGAAGCCGGTAATGCCATTGCCGATGTGGTCTTTGGGGATTATAATCCTTCCGGAAAACTGACCGCTACCTGGCCCCGAAACGTGGGACAGATTCCTGTGTATCACAGCATGAAAAATACGGGACGTCCATCCGAATCCGAAGAATTCCAAAAATTCAAATCCAATTATTTGGATGTACCCAATTCGCCCTTGCTCCCTTTCGGGTACGGGTTAAGCTATACGGCCTTCGAATATTCCGACCTAAGTGTGAGCAAATCCGAAATCGGTTCCGACGAATCACTGACGGTTAAGGTAAAACTTCAAAACACCGGCCACTACGATGGCGAAGAGGTCGTTCAACTATATCTTCGGGATGTCGTGCGCAGTATTACCCCCCCGATGCGACAGCTAAAGGGCTTTAAAAAGGTTTTCCTGAAAAAGGGAGAAACCCAAACCGTGACACTGGAACTGAAACCGGACGATATTAAGTTCTATAACAGCGAACTGGACTTTGTGGCCGAACCGGGGGAGTTCGAAATATTTGTTGGAACGAATTCCAATGCGGATCTAAAAGCATCCTTTCATCTAAAATAGTTTAGTATGTGGAGAATACTTATTCCCTTTTTCCTGATCACGATATGCTTTTCCTGTCAACAAAAACATCCCCAAAACACAGCGAAACCCAAGAAGCCCAACATCCTCTTTATCATGGCCGACGATCATGCCATTCAGGCCATCAGTGCGTATGGACATCCGATGAGTAAACTGGCCCCGACGCCTAACATCGATAGGATTGCCAAAAACGGTGCCCTTTTTAGCCATGCCTTTGTGACGAATTCTATATGCGGACCTAGCCGAGCAGTAATCCTGACAGGGAAATACAGCCATATCAACGGCTTCCGCCAAAACGGCGACCGGTTCGACGGCAGCCAGCCGACACTGCCCAAAATGCTGAAAAAAATCGGATACCAAACGGCGATCACCGGCAAATGGCACCTACACGATTACCCCCAAGGCTTCGATTATTGGAACATTCTTGTGGACCAGGGCCATTACTACAATCCCGATTTCATCCATCAAAACGGCGATACCGTCCGGATCAAGGGCTACGCCACGGATATTATTACCGACGATGCCCTCGACTGGCTCAAGAACAAGCGAAACGATAGCCTACCCTTCTTGCTG
>CAVXSA010000019.1:0-206650 GCA_963764285.1 uncultured Flavobacteriaceae bacterium | reverse complement strand
AAGGCTTTACTTTTCATACAATCCGGTTTTTAAGTGTTCAGAACCCTTTTTAATCTTACACAAAATCGCCTATTTGCAAAGATTTAAATTGGTGGTATTTGATATCGATTGGAACCAAATAAAATTATGGGCTGTCCGATTCCATTAAATCTGAATCAAATTAGTTCAATTTACTGTATGTCAATCATTTGTGAATAATTATCCATATATATTTTTCCGGCCTTCCTACTGTCGATTTTGGTACATTTATCCCGACACTTTATTGAAGGAAGACAAAAGCGCTTTTGTCCGTTTAGTAATCTTAAAAAAGAAACAAAATGGACAATTATTTGATTTTAGAACGACTGGATCGTCTGGATAGTTGATTACCGCCAACAAGGAGGTACTGACCTTCGAGGAGACCTGTGACTACACGGGGATTTCGAGGAGCTATCTCGAGCAAACTTACCGCCGCGGGACATATCCCGCACTCCAAGCCCAACGGGAAATTGATCTTTTTGAAAGAGAAAATCGTCCGATGGCTATTACGCAACGGACGCCAATCCCCCTCAGGAAATCGGGGCCGAGGCCCCGGCGAATACCTTGCAAAATACTGAAGGGTAGATGATCTGTCAGAATACCCACCGTTTCCCCGACCCTTGACCAACGGGCCTACGTGCGAAGCAGCCGAGCCTTTCCCATCGAAAAAGCGCTGGCAAAACTCGGGCACTTTCCGTCCAAGTCGACCGGGAAAGAAGCTTGGTTCCTCAGTCCGTTCCGGCCCGAGGCCCAAGCCTCTTTCAAGGTGTCCAAGGAACTTAATAGATGGTACGACCACGGGGCGGAAAAGGGGGGTGGGGAATGCTGCATTCACCTGGTGTGCCTTATCAAAAGAATGTAGCGTCAAGGAAACGCTCGAATTCCTAGGCACGGGACCAGACCTCTTTTTCTTTTCAGCAGCTCCCGGCTTAGGAGGAAAACCTATGAAAAATCGAAATCCTGCGGACCAAGGAGATTTATCACCTGTTCCTCGACAATGATACAACGGGAAGGAAGATGACCGAAAAACTTATGGCCCGTTCCGAAAATTGCGTCGATACAATTCGGGCCTTTATTCCGGTTTCAAGGATATCAACGAAAAACTAATGGCCGGCACTAAAAAATGACGGGGCGAAGGGAAGGCAAGATGTGTTTTTGTAGCCACAAAAACGATCTTGCCTTGCTCCCGATGGTCGCAAAGTAAAAAAAATGAAAAGCAAAACGGTTCGTTTCCGATGTTCGACCTTCGAGCGCAACCTGCTCCGGGTCAAGGCCGAGAAGGTCGGGACTGTCCGTGAGCGAATATTGCAGACGGGCCGCTTTCGACGACCGTATCATAGAACGCCTCTCCGAGGACCAGATAGCCATGTACAAAATGCTGACGGACTACCGCAACAACTTTGTCCGCATCGGGAACATGTATAAAAGGAAAGACCCGAAACTGGCCGCGGAGGTCCGCCGGTTGGCAAATGAAATACGCGGCCACATCCAAAATTTCAGGAAATGATAGGCAAGGGAAAAGCGATAGCACATGCACGGGCGAGCATCGAATACGGATGGAACCAGGAGAAGGGCGCGGAGATCGTCCATAGCCAGTTCGTGTCCGGGGAGAGCCCCAAGGAAATAAGCGAGGATTTCAAGATCGTACAGGAACAGAACGCCAGGTGCGAGAACAATACGCTGAGCTTTATCCTGAGCCCCACGATCGGGGACGGGAAAAACCTGTCAAAAAAACAGCTGGGGGAACTTACCCAACGGTTCCTCAAGGAAATGGAACTGAAGGAAAGACAGGCCGTCGCCTTCGTGCACCGGGACCAACGCCACACCCATGTCCATGTCTATGTAAACAGGATCGGTTTCGACGGCAAGGCCTACAACGACAGCTTTATTGGCAAACAGAGCCAGTTCGCCGCGGAAAGGGTCGCCAAGCAAATGGGGCTGAAAACGGTAAGGGAAGTCCAATGGGAAAAGCTGAACGAGATCAAAAATGTCCGGCAGCAGATCAGGGATATCCATGAAAAGGTAATGGGCCAATATAGGCCGAGGGACTTTGACCGATATATCGAACGTATGCGGCAGAACGACGTAAAGGTCATCCCGAGCATCAACAAGGCGGGCAAGCTCCAGGGGTTCCGTTTCGAGTACAGGGGCCATAACCTGAAAGGGAGCGAAGTGCACCGTTCCATGTCGGGCGGCAGGTTGGCCGTCGGGATGGCCGACAATGCCCAAAAGGGATTTCTCCTAAAGCAGGGAACGGCCGTAAAGCTATTGGGAAAGGCGACCGACCTGGGCGCCAACATCGCCCTGAAACTGGCGAAACGGACGATCGAACAGACCATAAAAAAATCGATCGGATTCGAGATAGGATACTAAAACCACAACATCATGGCAAAACTGGACGAGATCGCGGAACTGTTGACCGACGAACTGGAGGGGTTCAAAAAGGCGATCGGCGAACTTAACGGGATCTCAAGGGAACTGAAAAATTCGAAAGTCGCACTTGATATTTATACCGTCAAACGGGAAATATCGGAACTCAGGGAAAGACAGGATGCCCATTTCCGGGAACATGGCAGCGATTTACGGATATTCAGCGGTAGAATGGCCATCGCGAAGCTCGTCCCAAAATGGCTTTTGGTGCTATTCCTTATCACATCGGCCGTCACCGTTCTGACCTTGGGCTATTTCGGGTACCACTTTGTCCGATTGGACGACCATAAAGCGGAAGCCTTCGACCGGGGAAAGGAACGGATCATTTCGGACCTGAGGGGCTACTTTGACGAACATCCCGAGGTTTACGAAGGTTTCCTGTCCTGGTCGAACGAAAAGGACAGTGTCCCGAACCAAAAGTAGGGTGCGCCCTATCCGGTCTTTGCTTTACGCTAATCTGCCGGAACCGCTACAAAGACCGGACAGGATCCACGCGCGGTCAAGTTATGGTTAGATTTGGGAAAATTGTAATCTTATCTTGAATAATATCCATTTGAAAGATTAATTATTTCTTTAAACAAAGAATCTTTTATCTTAGTCCCGAAGCCAATATAGGATCATAATTATCTTCGGTTGTTAGGTCCAAGTTGAAAAAGACAACATATGAACGAAATAACGCAGAGGAAGGGATTTGAAACTAGGTCCTACAAAATAGACACTGATTCTGAATTTGTCCAAGTGGACTACAAATCGATAAAGGAAAAACTAAAATACAAAATTCAACTAACAGAGGTCGGCAACGAAATTCAGTATGAAGCAGATAATGTAATCGTAGGAAAAATTTTTGTAGGAGTTACGAGCATAATAACCCTAATTTGTATAGGAGTTTATTTTTTGGGTAGTCCAGAAAAACCTGGAACTTACGTTATAAATGCCATAATCTGGGGAGCTATCTCAATTTTCGGATTTTTAAAGCCTCACAAAGACGATATTCTGATAGTAAATGGAAATAAACTAATCCGACTTTTTCGGAACAAACCGAATGAAAAAAAGAAGGAGATAGCTATAAATTACGACCTGAACGAAGAACATTTTATGGGAAATATCCAGTGGCTATTCAATATGAAACTGATAGACAAAACGGAATTTGAGGACCTAAAATCGGAATACAAGCTAAAAAAACTGGTATAACCTATAAATGCAATAATATTAGTAGGTAGAGCGAAGTTAATATCTATTTGTATTTTGTAACGAATCGATTTCTTGCTGGGAATTAATAGTAAAAATTGACGCTAGTCAGACTTTTGAAAAAAATCTTAGCCAACATAAAAGTGATTTCCGTGGTTGGAACATTGATTCTCGTTCAAGGTCTTGGATATTTATCAATCAATATTTTTCGCGATTATGGTTGGTGTGTATTCTTTTTCATACCGTTCATAATAGGATTTCTTCCTCCCTATATCACCGGAAACAAAATCGATATTAAAAGATCAACGGCTTATCAACTTGGATTCATCAGTTTAGGTTTGGCAATTTTGGCGCTTTTGGTGTTTGCCGTTGAAGGCCTAATCTGTGTTTTAATGGCAAGTCCATTATTACTTCTTGCAGTCTGGTTTGGTTCATATTTGGGTTTTATATGCTCAAATACCAATTATACCAATCCAACAAATACTACAATTATTCTTCTGTTTTTATCATTAGGATTTATGGGTTTTGATTACATTAACGAACCAAAAAACCTACTTCCAGTTCGGACCAGAATAGTCGTAGATGCACCGATAGAAAAGGTATGGAGCAATGTTGTAACCTTTGACCATATCAATGAACCTGTAGACTGGATTTTCAAAACTGGAATTTCCTATCCTACGGACGCAACTATAATCGGAGAAGGGGTTGGAGCCGTTCGCTATTGTAATTTTACTACTGGGAGCTTTGTCGAGCCGATTACCACTTGGAACGAACCGAACTTATTGCAGTTTGACGTCAGGGAACAGCCAGTTCCAATGAACGAACTAAACCCCTTTTGGGAAGTTCATCCACCACATTTGGACGGCTATTTTAAATCCTACAAAGGACAATTCAAACTGACTAGAATTAATGGTAATCAAACTGAATTGGAAGGAACAACATGGTACAAGGTGGATATCAACCCCGAAATTTATTGGAAAACTTGGTCTGACTTCATAATACATCGAATACACAAAAGAGTACTAAACCACATCAAAAAAGAGTCGGAATCAATAACACTAGAGGAAAGG
This sequence comes from uncultured Flavobacteriaceae bacterium, assembly GCA_963764285.1. Taxonomy (GTDB): domain Bacteria; phylum Bacteroidota; class Bacteroidia; order Flavobacteriales; family Flavobacteriaceae; genus Pricia. Next base: position 201,944 of record CAVXSA010000019.1, on the reverse strand, counting down.
CGGTATTAATTTTTTCACTGGGATTAGCCTCTATTAACCGCGCTCTTTCTTCTTTTGATTTCCAACATTCATCAATTTCTCCTTTAAAATGGCCATATCCTCCGAGACCTTCTTATTGACAATCTTGGCATAATGCTGGGTAGTCCGCAAATTTTTATGTCCCAACATTTTCCCAACCGTTTCGATGGGTACTCCATTGGTCAAAGTAACCGTAGTAGCAAAGGTATGGCGGGCTAGGTGGGTGGTAAGATTCTTTTTAATATCACAGCGGTCGGCAATTTCTTTAAGATAGGCATTGGATTTCTGGTTGCTCAATACTGGAATGACACAATCCTTATTAACCACTTTGGGGTGGTCTTTGTATTTTTCGATAATGCCTACGGCAGTAGGCAGTAAGGGAATTGTAAAACCCGTATCCGTTTTAGAGCGTTTCGATTTGATATAAAAACTACCATCTTCGTTTTGGTAAATTTCTTCTGGCTTTAGGGTCTGAACATCTACATAAGCCAAACCGGTAAAACAACAAAGCACAAACATATCCCGGACGACACCTAAGCGCTCTCCTTCGATGTCTTTGTCAATAAGGCGCTGTAGTTCATCTTTGGAGAGAAACTCCCGCTCTACAGTCTTAAATTGCACTTTGTAGTTGTAAAAAGGGTCTTTGGCAAGCCAATCATTGGCAACGGCAATCCGAACGATCTTTTTAAAGTTGTTGACGTACTTTAAAGCGGAGTTGTGGTTACAGGCTTTCGTCACTTTTAGAAAATATTCAAAACCCTTGATAAACTTTAAATCCACGTCTCTCACCGGAATATCATTTTTGCGATATTCAGTTTTTACATATTCCGCTACATGACTTTTGGTGGTATGGTATCGCTTCCAAGTGCCCAGAGCAAATTCGATCCCTACCAATTTTTCCATTTGTTGGTTGTGTTCTTCAAAGAGTTGTAACCACATTTTTAGTTTTTACTCCTTCCTAAATACATGTTTTTGATATCGATGAGGTAAACGGTTCTTCCTTTTCTATAAGTCGTGGTGAATCTTGTTTATTTTGTGTCGAACGGCTGCCATAAACCGAATTCAATTCGTTCGCCTCGAGCGCTTGTTCCCCTCAATTTCCCCATCCGAGCACTCCATTTTTCGGGTCGATCTTTCGCGATAATACTTAGTTCGCTCCGCTGTCCATTTACCGTCAATCGTAGGTATATAGGCCGACTTTTCACGTCTCTTTCGAAGTGCTTGTCCTTTTAGATAAAATAGCTGTGAGAAAGAATTGGCTCATTTTTAGGTATCGTTTTTAACACTAAATAAAGGTACATAAAAGAAATAATATCATTTTTATAATTAACATATTAACAGAATGAATTACAAGGAAATCGGTGACGTGTTTTTGAATTTTAAAAGTAGCTCACCGAATAGGTGACTTTTTATTATGGTTTTAAATGGATTCAAATGAATACAAATAAAATAAAAAACCCTGTAAATCATACGATTACAGGGTTTTTGGTTTGATTTGGTACTGTTCCAGTGGAGCCGGAGGGATTCGAACCCTCGTCCAAACAAGCAATTACAGTGCTTTCTACATGCTTAGTTTCCGTTTGTTTTTCGATGCATGCCTGACCGGAAACGGCCTAACATACACTTAGCTTCTTTAGGTTTTGGTGGCAGCGCCAAAGCGAACGCTACCCTTGTGTTGACTTTTATGGTGCCCCTGAATGAACCGCCGTCAACAAGGGCTGTTCAGGGACATCTCGCTTTCCGACCTTGTCGGAACGAGGCATAACCGTACTATGATTCGGGTTACGCGGCAAGAGCGTAATTAGATTCGCCAATTAAAAGTGTGAAGTATGTGATTTACGAGCTGTACCCCAGCGCTCGGCATGCTTACATTGCCATTGGTCTCGCTGTCAAAACCAGTCGGCCCCTTCAATGAGATAGAAAATCCCCGATTGTCGTAATCGAAGGGAATCTTCTCTGCTTCAGCAAAGAAGGTCCACTTTCTACCCAGTGATTTTTTTCAAAGAACTATTCCCTTCTCCAATCGAAAAGGATGGCAAAGTTAATGAAAAACTTGTCCATAGCCGCAAATCCTGCTACTTTTAAGGCAAATAATATGCCAGTTTGAAATGAATAAGCAGTGGTCAGTCGCAGTCGGCAATAAAATTTAAGGTTCAACCGCATTTTCTTCAAACCATACCCCAAGAATACCATTCTGTAACTTCAACTTTTAACTTTTAAACTTCCTTCTAATGAAATTCGGAATCATCCGCGAACGTAAATCCCCGCCCGACAGGCGCGTAGTACTTTCTCCGAAAGCCTGTCAAAAAGTACTTTCTGAGCATAAAAACGCGGAAATCTGGGTCGAACCTTCCCCCATCCGGGTTTATGAGGATGCGGAGTACACGGCCGCGGGAATAAAGGTTACCGCCGAAATGGCCGAATGTGACGTGCTGTTAGGGGTCAAGGAGGTGCCTATCTCGGCCTTGATTCCGGATAAAAAATACTTCTTCTTTTCGCATACCATCAAAAAACAGCCGTATAACCGAGAGCTGTTACGAGCTATTCTGGAGAAGAACATCGATCTCTACGACCACGAAGTCATCACCAATCGACAAGAACAACGGCTCGTAGCCTTTGGAAGGTATGCGGGCATTGTGGGTGCCTATAACGGATTCCGGGCGTACGGACTCAAATACGACCGCTACCAATTGCCCAAGGCGGAAGAACTGCCCGATCAAAAGGCGCTGATCAAAGTGCTGTCCACCCTCGAACTGCCCAACATTAAAATTCTACTGACGGGAAAGGGAAGGGTCGGCAACGGTTCCAAGGAAATGCTGGATGGTATGGGGGTGCGACGCGTCAATGTGGCGGAATATCTCGCCGATACGTTCAATGAGCCGGTTTACTGCCAAATCGATGCTGGCCGAATATAACAAGCGCAAAGACGGCTCGCGGGGCAGTAAATCGGATTTTTTCGAGAATCCCCGAGGCATACCGATCGAATTTTTTCCGCTTTGCGAAGGTGACGGATTTTTTTATCGCCGGTCATTTTTACGGGCAGGGAACCCCTTATTTGTTCACACGCGAAGATGCCAAGCAGCCGGATTTTAAGATCAAGGTGGTGGCCGATGTCAGCTGCGATATAGATGGCCCCATTGCCAGTACCATCCGCCCGTCCACCATCGAAAACCCCCTGTACGGGTACGACCCCAAAACGGAAGAGGAAACCGACTATACAAGTCCGTCCGCCATTGCGGTCATGGCCGTCGATAACCTGCCCTGCGAGCTACCGCGCGATGCGAGCGAGGGATTTGGCGAAGCCTTTGTAAAAAATGTGATTCCCGCTTTTTTTAATGGAGATAAAGATGGGGTGCTGCAACGTGCCAGAATGACCCATAAGGGAAAGTTGACCGAGCGATATTCGTATTTGCAGGATTATGTGGACGGGAAGGATTAGGCTTAACTCCAATGAAGTAAAAAGCACAGGGGTAATCAACAAAACCTTAAAACCTTGGCCTATTTCACCTGAACATTCCACTCGATCACCGGCTGCTGTTTGGGGGCGGTAAAACAACCAAGCGCCTTCAATCTTAAGGTAAGGGTATCCTTCTTTTCCAGGGTCTTGATTTTCAAGATTTGGGTCGCCCCGGCGGGAATTTCAAAAACGGGGGAGCTATGGTAAAAAGTGAACTCCATCTGGTTTTCGAACAACAGGTCGCTGCTGGAGATGTTCTTCAGTTCGACTTCCAAGACCTGGGTATCGGATATGTATTCCGCTTTGACGACTTCGATACTGGCTAGCAGCAAGGGCTTAAGAAACTCTGCTTTGCCGACTAGCAGGTCGTTAAAGACCGCAACGGTGCGGCCGGCGAATAGGGCTTCCCGTAGGCTTTCTGTACTTTTTTCCTTGGCAAAGACCAGGGTAATGGGGCGGTGGTTTCCCTTTTCGGTATAGTCCCAATCGATTAGGCCATGTATGTCGCTGGTGCCCATGATAGTCAAATTATTTTCAAGGGCCAGGGCCAGCGATTCCTCCGCATAATCCCCTGCGTTGATGACTTCGATGCCTTGCAGTTCCCCATTTTTGATACGGGCCTTTTGAAAATCGCTCAAAACGGGTAGGCCTTGCGGACGTTGCGCATACCAGGCCGGATGGTTCCAGAATACAAAAGCATCCTGCTTTTTGGCGGCGGCGAAGGCGTCCTCGGGTTTTTCATGTAACAATTGGTTCGCATCGGATATAAAAATGGCGTTGCTATGCCCTACGGGTTCGGAGCGGGTTATCTCAGATCCGGGTACGATCAGAAGGCCGTGGTCATCGGCTTCCTCCATGGCCTTTGCCAATTCAAAGGATCGGTTTCGATCGGGGTGCGGAATATCCTTCGCATGGGGTTGATATTCCAAATGTTCGGTAAGCGATATGGCATCCAGGTTTTCGCGCAGGGCTTCCTGTACCCGAATCGTGGGCCATACGTTTCCATCGGAAAAAACGGTGTGCTGGTGAAGATCGGTCTTTAAGGTTTTATATCCGGGGATATTGGGATAAGTAAGAGGCTGGGCGCCGGCGTGGGAATGATCTTGGGCGTTTCCCAAGGCATAAAGAAAGATGGAAAAAAATAGTACTGTATATTTCATCGGGTTTGATTTTATCAAAAATAGTGATTATACTCGTGCCACATGAAAACCCGAAAATTTTTGGAGTTTTATTTTTTTCTTTGCAAAGGCAAAATTCTTTTACATAGCCTTAGCTGCGGTAGATAATTTTAACGCCGGCAAAGGGAAAAAGAAAGACACTATAATTCGGTTTTCATGTGGCAGGGGTATAAGGGGGAATCCTTTACGGTTCAATCCTCTATCAATCCCTTCTCCCTATACACCTGGATATATTTTCGGCTCAATGAATCGGAATCCTTGTATTTCTTGCGGATGGCCTTAAGTTTCTCCTTCATTTGGGCCACGGTATCAGCGTAGGCGGGATTGTGGAAGACATTATGGACTTCCAACGGGTCTTTCTTGCGATCGTAAAGCTCCCACTCGTCCACATCGTAATAAAAATGGATAAGTTTAAAATTCTTTGGTCGCCATGCCATAATGTCTTTTTACGGCATGTTCGGCCGGATACTCATAATAGTGGTAGTACACGGCATCCCTATCCCATTTTTCGGTTTCCCCTTTCAGCAATGGCAAAAGACTTTCACCTTGCATATCATCGGGGGGCTCTATCCCGGCGGCTTCCAGAAAGGTTTCGGCGAAATCGAGGTTCTGTACCAGTTCGTCGGAGGTGGTATGCGGGGTTATTACGTTGGGCCACCGTATCAGCAAAGGCGTCTTAAACGATTCGTCGTACATAAAACGTTTATCGAACCAACCGTGCTCACCGAGATAAAAGCCCTGGTCGGAGGTGTAAACCACGAGGGTATTTTCGGTCAAACCTTCTTCGTCGAGATAGTCCAACAGGCGTCCGACATTTTCATCGACGGCGGCTATAGTGCCCAGGTAATCCTGCATATACCGCTGGTATTTCCAGACCATTAGGGTAGAATCGTTCATATGGGGATAGCGCCTTTTAAAATCGTCGTTGATCGGCCCGTAAACGGAATCCCACGAAGCCCTTTGTTCGGGAGTCATCCGTTCGATGGGGTTGTAGAGTTCCCGGTCTTCGATGTTCAGCTCGTCTATGATTTCCGGATATACCTTATTGTCGTAGTTGTAGGTCATGTGTTTTAGGATGTTCATCTCGGCCGTTTTGGCCGCGGTGCCGCGGGTGGTGTAATCGTCGAACAAGGTTTTGGGTAAGGGGAAGGTTTTTTGGGTAAATTGGGAATAATGTCTTTTTGCGGGAATCCATGAGCGGTGGGGCGCCTTGTGAAGGTACATCAATAGGAAAGGTTTCGCGGTATCCCGTCGCTTTTCCATCCAATCCAGGGTCAGATCCGTAATTATGTCTGTCACATAGCCTTGTATGGTCGTATCGCCTTTTTGGGTAATAAATTTGGGGTTGTAATAATCGCCTTGTCCCGGAAGAATCTTGAACTCGTCAAATCCCTTCGGGTTGTTCCCAAAATGCAGCTTGCCGAACATGGCGGTCTGGTAGCCTGCCTCCTGTAAAATTTGAGGAAAGGTAATATTCGTGGTATCAAAAGGGGAGAGGTTATCGATTTTGCCGTTGATGTGGCTATGTTTTCCCGTAAGGATGACCGCCCGGGAAGGGGCGCAGATCGAATTGGTGACGCTGGCATGGGTAAACAGCATCCCCTCATCGGCGATCCGGTCGATATGGGGCGTGTTGATCAATTTATCGTTATAGGCACTGATGGCCTGGTACCCGTGGTCGTCGGACATGATAAAAACGATGTTCGGGCGTCTGGCCTGATTCTCATCGGATGGGTCATCCGTACAGGAAAGAATGGGAAGTAGAAATAATATAGATAGGAGGGTAATACTGGATTTCATTTTTGGATAATTTTTTTACGGTTCAAGGTACAAAAAGAATGCAGGCCCGCCGGATGAGAGATTCAGGGGTTTGAAAAAAGGATACATTGGAGGCTCGAAATGAATGAAAACCTTAAACCTGCCATTGGAAGGCTTTAACCCGCCTTGCCGGTAGGCAGGAATATTTTGCGGAAGCGGTCAAACTAGTTCGTTCACCGTACGTCGTAGAGCCGTCAAATCCGTTAACAATTGCTCCAAATGATCGAGATGCAGCATATTTGCCCCATCGCTCTTGGCGTTGGCGGGGTCGAAATGAGTCTCCATGAATATGCCGTCCACGCCCGCGGCAATTCCCGCTCGTGCCATGGTGTTGATCAGTTGGGGGCGGCCGCCGGTCACTCCCGACGATTGGTTGGGCTGTTGAAGGGAGTGGGTCACGTCCAATACCACCGGTGCATACTGCTTCATGGTAGGGATGCCCCGGAAATCAACGATCATATCCTGATAGCCGAACATAGTACCGCGGTCGGTAATCCAGACTTGCTCGTTGCCGGAGTCCGTTACCTTGGTGACGGCATGCTTCATGCTTTCGGGACTCATAAATTGTCCCTTCTTTAGATTGACGACCTTTCCGGTTTCCGCGGCGGCTATCACGAGGTCGGTCTGGCGTACCAAGAAAGCGGGGATCTGCAGCACGTCAACATATTCCGCGGCCATGGCGGCATCGGCCGTTTCGTGGATATCGGTGATGGTCGGCACCTGAAAGGTTTCGGAAACTTTACGTAAGATTTTCAAGGCCTTTTCGTCGCCAATACCCGTAAAGGAATCCACCCGGCTGCGGTTGGCTTTTTTAAAACTTCCCTTGAATACATAGGGAATCCTTAGTTTGTCCGTCACCTTGACAATATGTTCCGCGATGCGCAAGGCCATCTCTTCGCCCTCTATGGCACACGGGCCCGAGAGTAGAAAGAAGTTGCGGCTTTCGATGTGTTTTAGTTGGGGTATCTTACGTAAATCCATTGAAAAATTCATTTTGATAAAGGTACGATATTGGCGCGTTATAGGTTATAGTTTTGTCACATCTATCCCCCAAACCTGTAAAAAGGTGGCCTTTGGTAACGGCAATGCAAAACCTTGACTATAAGGCCTCCCGAAATCCCCTCTAAATCAACAAAATAAAAATTTGAGAGCTTTGTTGAACGAACAAAAATTAGCCGTACCTTTGCGCGCTCGAAAACGAGACCTGATACATCTAAATTCATTTATGTCAACAACAAAGAATATCGCCATCATCGCCCACGTTGACCACGGTAAGACTACCTTGGTCGATAAAATCATGTACCATTGCCAGCTTTTTCGCGACAACGAAAATACCGGTGATCTGATATTGGACAATAACGATCTTGAGCGCGAGCGGGGCATTACCATTACCTCAAAAAACGTTTCGGTCGTTTACAAGGATACCAAAATCAATATTATCGATACCCCCGGCCACGCCGATTTTGGGGGTGAGGTGGAGCGTGTGCTCAACATGGCCGATGGCGTGCTGTTATTGGTGGATGCTTTTGAAGGCCCCATGCCGCAGACCCGTTTTGTACTCCAAAAAGCAATCGATCTGGGCCTAAAGCCCTGTGTGGTCATCAATAAGGTGGACAAGGAAAACTGTACGCCCGAGGAGGTACACGAAAAAGTATTCGACCTGATGTTCGAATTGGGTGCGGAGGAATGGCAACTGGATTTCCCCGTTGTCTATGGTTCCGCCAAACACAATTGGATGAGCGAGGATTGGCAACATGAAACGGAGAATATCGAACCGCTGTTGGATATGGTCATCGAGCATATCCCCACTTTCGAACCGAAGGAAGGTAATACCCAAATGCTGATCACTTCTTTGGATTATTCTTCGTTTACCGGCCGTATCGCTATCGGAAGGTTACAACGAGGCAGTTTGAAGGAAGGGCAACAAATATCCTTGGTAAAAAGGGATGGCAAGATTGTCAAATCAAAAATCAAGGAACTGTTTACTTTCGAGGGCTTGGGCCGTAAGAAGGTCGAGGAAGTGACCACCGGCGATATCTGCGCCATCGTTGGCCTGGAGGGGTTTCGATATAGGCGATACCATTGCCGACCTTGAAAATCCTGAAGGCCTCAAGACCATCGCTATCGACGAACCGACGATGAGCATGTTGTTTACCATTAACGATAGTCCATTTTTCGGACAGGACGGGAAGTTCGTCACTTCCCGGCATATCAAGGAACGCTTGGAGCGTGAGCTGGAAAAAAACTTGGCGTTGCGTGTCAACGAGACGGACAGCGCCGATAAATTTTTGGTATTCGGCCGCGGCGTGCTACACTTGTCCGTTCTCATCGAGACCATGCGTCGAGAGGGCTATGAACTACAGATCGGCCAGCCCCAGGTCATCATCAAGGAAATTGACGGCGTCAAATGCGAACCGATTGAATCGCTGACCATTGATTTGCCGGAAGAGGTTTCGGGAAAGGCTGTAGAAATGGTATCGATACGTAAGGGAGAAATGACCCGAATGGAAGCGAAAGGTGAGCGAATGGTCTGCGAATTTATGATTCCCTCTCGCGGCATCATCGGCCTGCGTAACCAGTTACTGACCGCAACGGCGGGAGAGGCCATCATGGCACACCGATTCTTGGAGTATCAACCCATGAAAGGCGATATCCCCCAGCGTCAGAACGGGTCGTTGGTCAGTATGGAAAACGGGAAGGCGATTCCCTATTCCATCGACAAACTTCAGGATCGCGGCAAGTTTTTCGTCGATCCGGGCGAGGATATTTATGAAGGCCAGGTCATCGGGGAAAACTCCCGGGGAGATGACATGACCGTCAACATTACCAAGACCAAGAAACTGTCGAATGTACGCTCTTCAGGGGCCGATGACAAGGCCAAGATCGTACCCGCCATCAAATTCTCTTTGGAAGAGGCGTTGGAGTATATCCAGAAGGATGAATACGTTGAGGTGACCCCCCATCATCTGCGATTGCGGAAGATCTATTTAAAGGAAGTCGATCGAAAGCGGAATAAGATAGCATAAGTCTCCCATCAATCTATAGGTAACTTGTGACTAACAGCCGCCGCCGCGCCAATAATCCCGGCGTGGTTCTGCAGTTGCGCCGGCATCACGGGGGTTTCGATAGTAATATATTTCTTGAAATCATCGAAATCCTTTGACGTGCCCCCTCCAAGAAGTATCAGGTCGGGAGCGACAATCAGGTCTACATATTTAAGGAATTTATTGAAGCGCTTGCCCCATTTTTTATAGGACAGTCCCTCGCGTTCCTTCGCGGAAGCGGCTGCCCAGAGTTCAATTTTCTTGTATTTTTTATAGGGAATCTGTCCCAGTTCGAAATTAGGAATTAATTTACCGTCGTAAAAAGCGCCACTGCCGAGGCCCGTACCGATGGTAATCATGACCACCAGGCCTTTTTTGCCTTTTCCGATACCGTATTCCATCGTGGCATAGCCCGCAATATCGGCATCGTTGACCACCGTAAAATCCAGTCCTGTTTTTTCTTCGAACAACTTTTCCACATTGACCCCCAGCCAGCTTTTGTCCAGATTACCGGGCGATTTGCAGACCCCTTTTTTGATGACGGTCGGAAAGCCGCAACCTACCTTGCCCTTGTAATCGAAATGTTTGACGATGTCGGCGATGACATTCGCCATCTCCTCGGGTTTTCGTGATTCTGGTGTCGGAATACGATAGCGTTCCGAAATCATCTCACCGGTTTCGATGTTTACAATTCCACCTTTCATGCCGGAACCGCCGACGTCAATACCAAGAACTTCCATTTGAATGTGTTACAATTTGTGATGGGAAATTACGAAATCTTTTGGTGATGGCGAATATTTGTTGGGATTGTCAGCTAGTCTGGTGTACGTTCCTTATGGTATATTCTTCGAGTTCAGGATTTTGAGCTGGTGCAGCAGTTTTCCGAGCTGTGCATCGATATAGCTGTTGAAGGCCAGGTCCCACCTGATTCGTGGAATTTGGAATTTGAGATTTAGAATTTGGTATTTGGAATTTCTCACACCAATTGCCCTTTATCCCATAAAAATTCAAAGATAAGCCTATCCACTTCCGAGACCATATGTTTATCTTTATAATTCAACCATACCATTTCGGCTATCTCCGAATCGGGCATGAGTTGGCCTTCGTAGGCTGCCGTATAGCAAGTCATCCGTACCAAGACTCCCGGTTTATAACCGTCGGCCTGTGCCTCGAATATCCCGATAAAATATAGGGACGAAATATCCAGTTCCACCGTTAGTTCTTTCTTGATTTCACGGAAAAGGGCCTCCGCATCGCTCTCGACGTTCTCTCGTTTGCCCCCCGGGATGTAATATTTCTCCCTTCCCTCGGTGCGGGTGACCAGAATACGGCCGTCCACGACATGTATCCACGCCAAAGTATCGATAATCTGTTCCGAGGGCTCGATGTAGTAGTCAATGGAGTTCAGCGAATGGTTGGGGTCGATGGTGTCAAGCAAGTTGTCGATCCAATTGCCCATGCTGGTCAAGGTATCGAGCTTTTTGTTCCGTCCCAAAGCGCTCGATATGGTCTCGTCACGGTTTCCGAAATTATAGCGTCCTTTTTTGACCCAGAGCATGTTCAGCAAATGCTGCATCATCACGTTGCCCAATTGGTCTATCGAAATGGCAATTTTGAGGAGAAATTCGCCGATGCCCTTGATGCCGTTGGTGAAAAACGCGTAGAAAAGTCCATATACAAACCCTAAGGGTCCCGTAACCGCCAACAGCACGATGGAGATCAAGAACAGCAACAGCCCGATAAACGGATTGACTTTTTTATCGGCCCTATAGACGCGTTTTTTTTTGATCATGTAATGGTATCCGAATTGGGATTCTTTGGATTAAAAATTAACGGGGTGGGTAAGGTTCGCTTCCGATTTCATCCATAATATCCGAAAAAAGTCGATAGGAATTTCTCCGAGTTTCCGGATCGTAGATATGAGAGGCCACCATCAATTCGTCAACTCCGGTATCCCTTAAAAACTTCCTTGTTTTTTGATCGACGGTTTCCTTGCTTCCGATGAAAGCGTATTTGAACATGCGCTGAAAGGCCGGGTTTTGGGAAATTTCGCGTAGTTCCGGGGTCATTTCCATGGGGGGCTGTATGTAATCGATCTGTCCCGTCATCACACCTATCGCCATGCGTATAAGGGAAGTGGATAGTTTCTCCGCCTCCGCATCGGTTTGGGCCGCGATTACGTTAATACAGGCCATGGTATAAGGCTTTTCCAAGTACCGGGAAGGTTGAAAGCTGTTATAATAAATTTGAAGGGCCTCGAAAAGTTGGGTCGGGGCAAAATGGCTGGCAAATACATAGGGAAGTCCCTCTTGGGCCGCCAGATGGGCACTGTCGGTACTGGAGCCGAGGATGTAAATGGGCACTTCAAGCCCTTCGGCAATGGGCACACGCACTTCGGCATTACGGTTTTGTTCCGAAAAATAGCGTTGAATGTTGCGCATTTCTTCTGGAAACCGATATACCGCCTGCATCCTATCGGGCCGAATGGCCCTTGCGGTAGTTTGATCCGTACCGGGCGCCCTGCCGAGGCCGAGGTCGATACGTCCTGGATATATCGAGGCCAGGGTCCCGAATTGTTCGGCTATCAATAACGACGAATGGTTGGGCAACATAATGCCCCCTGAACCTACCCGAATGCTGTGGGTGCCCCCTGCGATATGGCCGATGAGAACCGAAGTGGCCGAACTGGCGATACTTACCATATTGTGATGTTCGGCCAACCAGAACCGGTTGTATCCCCATTCTTCGGCATTTTGTGCCAAGGTTAAACTGTGCTTGAACACTTCTGAAGCGCTAAAGCCGACCCCCACGGCGGCCAGTTCCAAAATGGAATACGGGATTTTTTTCCTGTTATCTCCTTTCATACTGCCACTTTCTATCAAAACTAAAAAATTAGTACCTTGTAACCATGAATAAAAAAGAGAATTGGACTTTTAAAGGCTTGCATGCCCAATTGGCCAATTTGGACCCGCGAATTAGGGAAAAGGCCATTGAAATTGCCCATGGGTTAATGGAAGCCGATGATGTTTCGGAAGCGACCGCCATCGAAAAAGGCATCGTTAGGGCCGAACAATGGTTTTATGATCTTGAAGCATAGGCAGGTCACATAGTAAATCAACCATTCCACTTCAGACCGCCCGTTGTACTACTTCAAAAATCTTGTTCCCGTCACATTTTAAGGTCTTGGAAGGATATTTTAGGATGAGGGCATAATCATGGGTCGCCATTAAAATGCTACGGCCACTTTTATGGATTTCCTGTAGTACTTTCATGACCTCGACACTGGTCTGGGGATCGAGGTTTCCGGTAGGCTCATCGGCCAAAATGAGTTCGGGATCGTTGAGCAGGGCGCGTGCGATGGCAACCCGCTGTTGCTCGCCGCCCGAAAGCTCATGGGGGAATTTAAAACCCTTGGTCTTCATGCCCACCTTGCCGAGTACTTCCTCGATCTTGAGATTCATTTTCTGGGTGTCTTTCCAGCCTGTGGCTTTTAATACAAAAGCCAGGTTGTTGTTGATATTCCGGTCGGGGAGGAGCTTAAAGTCCTGAAAGACGATGCCGAGTTTACGCCTTAAAAAAGGTATATTTTTTTCGCGGAGCCGGGTCAAGTCGAAATCCACAATACTTCCGGAGCCCTGTCGTAAGGGCAGATCACCGTAGAGCGTCTTCATAAAACTACTCTTTCCGCTGCCTGTTTTTCCGATGAGGTACACGAATTCCCCTTTTCTCACTTCGAGATTGACCTCGTTCAGTACCAAACTTTCTTTTTGAAAGATGGCGGCGTCCTTTAATTCTAGGATGGTTTCGGCCACGTTTAGCGGGTTAGTGAATTAATGGGTTAGTGTTTCATGCAAAACTAGTGTTTGCCTTCCCAAAAGCAATAAGCAATACTAAATAATCAAAAATTCCTCCTTCAAAAGTAATAATCTTTTTTCCTTTGCACCCGAAACAATTTTATCCTCTTAAATATACTTACATATCATATTCAACGTTATTAAAATTAATAAATAGGATATACAACGCGTCAGCAAGAACACTATGCTACAAAAAATGACTGGTTTTCTCCCCGTTTTTCTGGGGATGGTCTTTTTGGGAACCGCCCAAGAGACCAAAATCTACACCCACGAACAAAAGGACTTTCAAGATGCCCTCGCTCTCTATAACAACGAGCAGTACCAGGCGGCGCAATCCATTTTTTCGAAGGTCAAAAAAGAAACCGATAACCTGGAGACGAAGGCCAATAGTGCCTACTACGAGGCCAATGCCGCCGTACGCTTGAACCAGTTGGGTGCGGACCGCCTGATGGAAAGTTTTGTAGAAAATTATCCGACCTCCACCAAACGCAACTCCGCCTTTGTCGATGTGGCGGAATACTATTTCGAAACGGGAAAGTATCCCTATGCCCTGAAATGGTACAATAAAGTGGACCAAAAAGCACTTTCCAGAGGGGAAATGGACAAGTTCAATTTTAATTATGGCTATTCCCTTTTTTCTTCCGGAAAACAAAAAGAGGCGGAAAGCTATCTGCGAAAGGTCGAGAATTCCCCGGTTTACGGATCACAGGCCAAATATTACCAAGGCTATATCGCCTACCAGCAAGACGATTACGAAGAGGCCAACCGGCGTTTTGACGAGATTAAAGATCCTGAAATCCTTGAGGAGAAAATGGATTATTACCAGGCTGATATGAACTTTAAGCTGGGCAAGTTCGAGGAAGCCATCAAGCTGGCCAAAAGTCAGATGGCCAAAAATGACCGGAAGGAAAAATCAGAACTGAGTAAGATCATCGGTGAGAGCTATTTCAATCTGGAACAGTATGCGGACGCCATCCCTTATTTGGAGGACTATCGCGGTAAAAGGGGAAAATTCAGTAATACGGATTACTATTTATTGGGATATTCCTTCTATAAGCAGGGCGATTATGCCAATGCCATCCAGCAGTTCAATAAGATTATCGACGGCAAGAACAGCGTCTCACAGAATGCCTATTACCACTTGGCGGAATGTTATTTAAAGTTGGATAAAAAACAGGAAGCCCTCAACGCCTTCCGGAACGCGTCCCAAATGGACTTTTCCCCCGATATAAAAAGGGATGCGGACCTGAACTACGCCCGGTTGAGCTACGAGATCGGTAATCCCTACGAACCCGTTCCGCAAGTGATATCGGATTATTTGGCCGCGTATCCCAACAGTAAGAACTCCCAAGAAATGCAGGAACTGCTGGTCGATTCGTACATCACTTCCAAGAATTTTGAGGGCGCTATGCAACTTCTGGAAGAGAACCGTAACTACGCCAGTAAGGCGACCTACCAAAAAGTGGCTTTCTACCGGGGCATCGAACTGTTCATGAACGGAGACTATGCCGCGGCCACCGAAAATTTCGGTAAATCATTGGATAGTGCCGAAGATGCCCTTTTCAAAGCCCGGGCCAACTACTGGAAAGCGGAATCGGAATACCTTTTAAACCGTTTTGATGATGCCCTGGTCGATTACCTGCAGTTTCAGCAAAATCCTAGGGCGAAAAATACGGAGGAATTTAAGGAGCTAGATTACAATCTTGCCTATACCTATTTTAAGCTGAAGGACTATGATAATGCGATTTTCTACTTCGACCGTTTTACAAGTTCGGGCGTGAACGATACCCAAAAACTGTACGATAGCTATTTGCGTTTGGGCGATAGCTATTTTGTGACCAGCAAATACTGGCCGGCCATCGAGACCTACAACAAGGCCTTGGCGCTGACCGGTCCCGATAAGGCCTACGCAGCCTACCAAAAGGCGATCAGCTATGGTTTTGTGGATCGGCGCGATACCAAGATCGAGGAACTGCGTACGTTCGCATCGGCCTACCCGAATTCCAGCCTGCGCGATGACGCCCTTTTCGAACTGGCGAATACCCTCATTGCAGCCGGGCAAGAGCAGCAAGGCCTGCAGACATACGATATGATGATCCGCGAATACGGCGGCAGTTCCTTGGTGCCCCAGGCCAAGATGCGCCAAGCGCTGGTACATTACAACGCAAACCGCAATGAACAGGCTTTGGCGGAGTTTAAATCCGTCGTGCGCGATTTTCCGAATACCCAGGAAGCCGTGCAGGCCGTTGCCACTGCAAAATTGATTTATGTAGATCTCGGCCGTGTGGACGAATACGCCGCTTGGGCAAAAAACCTCGATTTTGTGGAGGTCACCGACCGCGAGCTTGACAACGCCACCTTCGAATCTGCCGACAAACAGAACCTAGAGGGCAAAAAGGACGCTGCCATCAAGGGGTACGAAAAGTATATCGAGCAATTCCCCAACGGTGCGAATGCCGTCAAGTCCCACTTCAACCTGGCCCAGCTCTATTTTGGCAATGGGCAAAAGGAACAGGCCCTGCCCCACTATAAATATGTGGCGGATAAATCAGGCGGTGAATACGCCGAGCAGTCCCTCACCCGGGTCTGTGAAATCTATATCGGAAAAGACGATTATGTGACGGCGATACCTTATTTGGAACGTCTGGAAAACCAGGCCGATATCCAGCAGAACCGCATTTTTGCGCAGTCCAATCTCATGAAAGGCTACTACGAACAGAAAAACTATGAGAAGACTTTGGCGTATGCGGACAAAGTTCTGGCCGTACCGACCATCGACAATCGCATCAAAAGCGACGCCCAGATTATGATCGCCCGCGCGGCCATTGCCACGGGTGACGAGGCCAAGGCGGAAAGGGCGTACCAAGACGTGTTGAAAATCGCGACCGGAGGTACTGCGGCCGAAGCACTCTATTATGACGCCTATTTTAAAAATAAGTCGCAGGATTACGAGGCATCGAACGCCTCGGTACAAAAACTGGCGAAAGACTATTCCAGTTACAAGGAATGGGGCGGCAAAGGTCTGGTGGTTATGGCGAAAAATTTTTATGCGCTGGGCGATGCCTATCAGGCCACGTATATTCTGGACAATGTGACCACCAATTTCAGCCAATATCCCGAACTGGTCTCCGAAGCGAAATCCGAGCTGGCGCTCATCAAAACGAAAGAGGCTCAGAGCAATTCTTCGATCCGCACGGAGGGGAATTGAAATAAAAGTGGGCAGTATGCAGTAATCAGTGGGCAGTGCGCCTTGGACAGTTTGCAGTACGCAGCGGGCCAGTGATCAGTGGGGAGTATGCAGTGGGCAGTCGTCATTAGGCAGTCATCAGTACGCAGTAGGCAGTAGAAGGGAAGCAGTGGGTAGTTGCGGTCTGCAGTTCATAGCTCGTGGGGATAAGGAGCCAATACCATTTTGAATAAAAACGAATAGAAGAACACAACATGAACAAAAACATACAACTCATCCTAATCTTGATTTTCGGGTTTTCGCAGATAAGCTTCGCCCAAGACGACGAGAATGAAGAAACCGACGACATCGGTACGGAGACCGTTACAGTCACCAAGGCCTATACGCCCACGATATCCGATGCGTTTAAAATCAAGTCCGTTCCGACCTTGAACGACTCCATCGTCCTTCAAAAGAAAAATATTGAATACAGTATCTTTTCGGTGCCGGTGGCTTCGACCTTTACACCCGCGAAGGGCACAGCGACAGCGGTCAAGAAGACCCCGCCGCCGGAGCTGTTCAATTCCTACGCCTCGGCAGGTGGCGGCAATCCCGCGAACCTCATGGCCAAATTCTATACCAGCCGTACCCTGGACCGGGAGTCGGGATTAACGGTGGGGCTGGAGCATAACTCCTCTGCTGGGGATATCGATGGGGTTGCTTTGAAAAATGTGTATTCCAACACCGAAATTGACGGCTCGTACACTAAAAGGGACCGCGATTTCGATTGGGGCTTCGATATCGGCGCACAACATCAGCTCTACAACTGGTACGGCATTCCCGATGGCGTCTTTACCGAAGAGGTGGTCAATTCCATCGAAGAGCGGCAGAATTATTTTATGGCCGAGGCCAATGCGCATATCAAGGTTGAGGATTCCTATTTCGAAAATGCCGAACTGCAGTACCGCCGCTTTTGGGATGCCGTACAATCGGGGGAGAACCGTGCCGTGTTCAAAACGGGATTCGCGTTCCCCGTCGCCGAGGAATCCTTTGGCATAAATATTCATCTCGATTATGTCAACGGCAATTTCGATAATGCCGGACTGAACAATGTGGACAACGCCCCTGCCATTAATTATAGTAAACTACAAGCGGGCCTCAACCCGAGCCTTCGATTATCGCGCGACGATTTTTCGCTGAACCTGGGTATTAACCTGGTATATGGCCTGGACACCGAAAAAAAAGAGGGTAATTTCTATATTTATCCCGCGGTAATGGCATCCTACCGCTTGGCCGATGAACTGGCCATTGTGTACGGTGGCGTAGAAGGAGAGCTGCAGCAGAATTCCTACTACGGTTTTGTGGAGGACAATCCCTATGTATCCCCGACCTTGAATATAGTGCCTACCGATACCAAATACGACGGGTATGTCGGACTGAAGGGCCAGTTGCTGCCGACCTTGGGCTATAACCTAAAAGCTTCCTACACGGCCGAAGATCGGAGTCCCCTTTTCAAACTGAATCCCCGGAACACCTTCCGTGACGATGAAAAAGGCTATTACTATGGCAATTCTTTCGAGGTATTCTATGACGATATAAAGACCATCGGCGTATTCGGCGAGCTCAACCTTGACATCAATCGTAACTTTAGCTTGGGCGTTAATGCGGAGTACTACAACTACTCCACCGAGACGGATAATCCTGCCTGGAACCGCCCAGATTTGAAGAGCTCCCTATTTATGGACTATCAGATAGGCGAGAAGTGGTATGCGGGAGCTAACCTGTTCTACGTAGGCGAACGAAAAGATGTGGCCTCGATTGCGGACCAGACGGGAATTCCCTCGAATTTTGCGGCCGAAATCCTTACTTTGGATTCTTTTTTCGATGCCAACGCCCATCTCGGCTATCGGTGGAACAAGCAACTCTCCTTTTTCGTAAAAGCGGCCAATATCGCCAACAACAACTACCAGCACTGGGCGAACTACCCAGTGCAGGGGCTGCAGGTGTTGGGGGGGCTGACCTATAAGTTCGACTTATAACAGGTAAAACGCCCCTTTTTAATAATCCGAATATTCCGTTGGATATAGCAGCATTTTATCTGCCTTGCTCACGTTGTTCTGGTACTGGGGGTCGCTAGACAGTTTTTCCCACTTTTCCGAGCTGGAAAACGCTTCCCAAAGGGCATCCCGCTTTTCCATATTCGGGTAGGTGGTCATATACATCAGGTTGGGCATACGGTCTCCCGATAGCACTTCCGCGTAAAATACGGCGTTTGCACCCAAACTTTTGAAAAGCTCGACTTCCCCGCCCTTATTGAACATCTCTACTTTATTCCGGTTGGTAGCCTCGGTAGGCGATTCGTAACTACGGAGTTCATAAACGCGATCTTTTCTTGGCCCCTGCACTTCCGAAGGTTTCATATGGGGCATTTCCGGAAAGGCCTTCATTAGGGTGGAGTTGACCCGTTCGTAGGGCGGCTCGTTATATTTGGCCTTGATATAAGACATTCCCGCGGAAGCATAGGCCTTGTCCTGCGCCAGCATATCTTCCAGATTTTCGAACTGATCCAAGGAGTCAAAGGGAATCAAAACGAAAATCTTGTTGGCGGTCAGGTAGTTATTGGGCCGTAATTTAAAAACGCCCACGTTATCTATACCGGCCCGTTTCAGCGCTGGCAGATAGGCATTTTTGAGGTAGGCGTCCATCAGACTATCCTGTTTTTCGTTTTGGAGCGTGTAGGTTTTTAACTGATAATACTGCCGTTGTTGCCCTTGGGAATATCCCTTTCCAGTGAAGGCGGTAAGTAAGACAATAGTAAGGAATAAGGTAAGCGATTTGTTTTTCATGGGATTTCATTTGTTAAGACCCAAACTTAGCGAAGTTCGCGCATATAAGCAGGTTTACAGAGAATTTTTTTTTATTAAAAGGAATAATTCAAGGCAAATTCCCCTAAATTGCGGATCATCCATAACATCTAACCCATTACATCCCAATGGACCTAAACCTAGCAGTGCTCATCGACGGCGACAATATCCCTTCCGCCTATGTTAAGGAAATGATGGAAGAGATCGCCAAATACGGCAACCCGACCATCAAACGTATATATGGGGACTGGACCAATCCGCGCTTGGGCAGGTGGAAGAACATTCTCTTGGAAAACGCCATTACACCCATTCAGCAATACGGCTACACCCAAGGCAAAAACGCTACCGATTCGGCCATGATTATCGATGCTATGGATATTCTGTATTCCGGGAAGGTAAACGGTTTCTGTCTCGTGAGCAGCGACAGCGATTTTACCCGTCTGGCAACTCGTCTGCGGGAAGCGGGAATGCAGGTATTCGGCATCGGGGAAAAGAAGACCCCCAACCCCTTCATCGTGGCCTGTGACCGGTTTATCTATATCGAGATACTGAAAAAGCCCGATAGTTCGTCCTCCCCCGATTCGGACGATACCTCCACTTCAAAAAGCGGCGTGGAAAATATTACTTCGAAAGATTTACGCTTTATCGCCGGCACCATTGATGACGTGGCCGATGACGATGGTTGGGCCTTTTTGGGTGATGTCGGCAGCTTGTTGCAGAAAAAACAGCCTAATTTCGATGCCCGTAACTACGGTTTTCAAAAACTGACGCCGCTGATCAATTCCATTCCCAATTTCGAGATCGAACGGCGAGAAGATGCCAAGGGAAGAAAAAAGTTGGTCTATGTCAAGATCAAGGAAAAGCAGCGTTCGCGATCACAAAAAAAATAAATACATCCTACGAATAACATCTCACAGTTTCCGATGATTTTCTTATCATTCAGGTGTACAATTTTTTGCTTACATTTAGGCATTCAACCAAAAAAAACATATGAAACAAGTAGTTAAAATATTCCGGTTGTCTATCCTAGCCATCTTCTTGGCCGGTTTTTCGGCACATGCCGGCACGGTTTCTACCGCGAGAAGTCTTACAAATAGTTCCTGTGTGTCGCCCGTAGTTGCGAAGGACAATCTCGTGGGCGGTTGGAGTTATACGGTAGAAGGTGCTCCTACGAAATATGAAAAAGGTCTTTTGGTCATCGTGAAGGATGGCGATAGCTACAAGGTACAGCTACAGGTCGGCGACGGCACGCTGATAGGGGAGAACGTAGAAGTTAAGGGCAACACCATCGATTTCGAGGTGATGGTCGAAGGGGAACGGGTATCCGTCAATCTGACTGCAAAAGGAGATAAGATTTCGGGAAGTAGCACCTCTTCAGAAGGTTCGTATAGCATCAATGGCGAGAAAACACTATCGATGGATTGAAATAAAAATTTCCGCCACCACTTTTTCTTTCAGGATGTGAAGACCAAGGAAAAGCTATATAGGGTAATGGTCGATTCGCAAGAATGAATCCCGAAAGCAAAAAAACCGAAGCCAAAGCCTCGGTTTTTTTTCTTATATAGATTTCCAGAAATTACATTTCCACTGTAATCGGTACGGAGACCCGTGTCTTGTCCCATCCCATTACCATATCGGCACCCTCATCGGTATCCTTGAAGGCGATAGAAAATTCTTCCAGCGATTTTCCATCCGAACTGCTCGGAACTGTTACCCGCGCCACATCGGCACCTTCCTCATACGAATAAGCGCCCCATTGATTAAGGTTTTTGTTCAGAACCACGGTCCATTCATCTTCTCCAGGAATAGTAAACAAAGAATAGGTGCCCGCCTTGATATCCTTTCCACCGAAATTTACATCCTTATAAAAAATGATTTCAGTAGCCTCATTGGCACCGGTACGCCAAATTTTACCGCTAGGCGTCAATTCAGTTAGCGCACGCCCTTTTAGCTGGGGTCGGCTATACATGACGCGGACGGCCAAGTCGGAGCCTTCATTGATCGGTGGGTAACTGGCGATGTCCATAGGACTTTTGTCCATTCCACTAAATTCCTGTGCAAGCGCCTTAGTCGAAAACGCCAGTGCGAATGCCATAAAGGCGATAGTAAATACTTTTTTCATAGTTGTGTTTAATTTTGATCCTGAATTCATTTCAGGACCGATTTATTTATTCTGCTAAATCTAATTTGAATTCCCGATAGTCCTTACTAAAAAGTCGTTAAATTTCTTCATACTTACGGATTACTTCAAAATACCCTAAACCAAGTCGATAACAATTACGATTGCAAACTAAAGATGCTCATTATTTGATAATTGTTAATCAATAATCAATTATTGATTTTTTTTTAGAACCTAAAGTTCCATCTTTGCCTAATAATTAATACTAAATAATAAAGTAATGTGTGGAATCGTATGTGCATTTGATCTAAAGCAAAGCAGTGAGGTCTTACGGCCGCAATTGTTGGAAATGTCCAAAAAAGTACGGCACCGCGGTCCGGATTGGAGCGGGATCTATGCCGACGAAAAAGCGGTAATGGCCCACGAGCGGTTGGCAATTGTCGATCCGGCCTCTGGAAAACAGCCGTTGTTCAGTCCCGATAAAAAACTGGTCCTCGCCGCGAACGGTGAAATTTATAACCACAGGGAGTTGCGGAAGCAGTTCGAGGGCAAGTACGATTTTCAAACGGAATCGGATTGTGAGGTCATTCTGGCCCTCTATCAAGAAAAAGGGACTGATTTTTTGGATGAGATGAACGGTATTTTCGGTTTTGCCATTTACGATGCCGAAAATGACGAGTACTTTATTGCCCGCGACCATATGGGCATCATTCCTTTATATATAGGATGGGACAAGCATGGCAGCTTTTATGTGGCCTCGGAGCTGAAGGCTTTGGAAGGCACCTGCACCAAAATCCAGCTTTTCCCACCCGGGTCATTACATGCATAGCAGTGATGGCGAATTAAAAAAATGGTATTCAAGGGATTGGATGGAATATGAGGCTGTCAAGGATAACGAAACCAGCATCCAAAAAATAAAAGAGGCCTTGGAAGCCGCTGTACACCGCCAATTGATGTCCGACGTGCCGTACGCGGTCTTGCTTTCTGGAGGATTGGATTCTTCGGTCACTTCGGCCATCGCCAAAAAATATGCCCAAAAGCGCATCGAATCCGGCGATACTACCGATGCCTGGTGGCCGCAACTCCACTCCTTTTCCGTAGGGCTCGAAGGATCGCCCGATCTCGCAGCCGCGCAGAAAGTGGCCGACCATATCGGTACGGTGCACCACGAGATCAAGTTTACCATACAGGAGGGTCTTGACGCCATAAAAGATGTGGTGTACAACCTGGAAACCTATGATATTACCACGATACGAGCATCCACCCCGATGTACCTGATGGCGCGGGTCATCAAATCCATGGGAATTAAAATGGTGCTGTCCGGGGAAGGCGCCGACGAACTTTTTGGAGGCTATCTCTACTTCCATAAAGCGCCCAATGCCAAAGAATTTCACGAAGAGACCGTCCGGAAATTGAGCAAATTGCACATGTACGATTGCCTGCGCGCCAACAAATCCCTCGCCGCTTGGGGCATAGAAGGTCGGGTGCCGTTCTTGGATAAGGAGTTTATGGACGTCGCCATGCGCATCAATCCTGAAGACAAAATGATCAACGGCGAACGTATGGAAAAATGGGTCGTACGAAAGGCCTTTGAAGATATGCTGCCCGATAGCGTTGTATGGCGTCAAAAAGAACAGTTCTCCGATGGGGTAGGCTATAGTTGGATCGATACCTTGAAAGAAGTCGTCAATCAAGAGGTGTCCGACGAGCAGCTGGCGAACGCCAAATTCCGATTTCCATTACAGACCCCGACCTCGAAAGAGGAGTTCTATTACCGCTCCATCTTCGAATCACATTTCCCCTCCGATGCGGCCGCCTTGTGCGTACCCCAGGAAGCTTCCGTTGCCTGTAGCACACAGATCGCCTTGGAATGGGACGAGGCCTTCAAGAATATGAACGATCCGTCCGGTAGGGCGGTGGCCAAAGTGCATGCCGATGCGTATGAGAAATAGTATATGGGGAATTGTTATGGATTGAGAAAAATAACAGTCCGCAAACCTCGATTTTTCCACATGTGTTGTTAATAACTTCAAGGTTAATACTATCCCAAAACCCCATACTCCATGGGGTTTTGCGTATATTTGTAGGATTGCGAAAGTGAGTTGACAAACAACCAGAAAATTGTATGAGTGAACAACCGAATAACGAAGAAGAATTGAACGATGAAACCGGAGACGGGCAAGCGCCAAAAGAAACATCCGGTGTAGATAAACCTGTAATTCCCAAACTATATTCAGCGGATAGCATCCAAGCCCTAGAAGGTATGGAGCATGTGCGTATGCGTCCCTCGATGTATATCGGCGACGTGGGTACGAGAGGCTTGCACCACTTGGTTTATGAAGTGGTGGACAACTCCATCGACGAGGCCATGGGCGGGTATTGTGATACGATAAGTGTCATTATCAACGAGGACAATTCCATCACGACCAAGGACAACGGCCGTGGTATTCCTGTGGATTTGCATAAAAAGGAGGGCATTTCCGCTCTCGAGGTGGTGATGACCAAAATCGGGGCAGGTGGCAAGTTCGACAAGGATTCCTATAAAGTTTCCGGCGGATTACATGGCGTCGGGGTATCTGTGGTCAACGCACTTTCCGATTCATTGAAAGCGACGGTGTACCGTGACGGGAAGATTTGGGAACAGGAGTATGAAAGGGGAAAATCACTATATCCCGTAAAAAGCGTGGGGGAGACCCACGAGCGGG
This sequence comes from uncultured Flavobacteriaceae bacterium, assembly GCA_963764285.1. Classification (GTDB taxonomy): domain Bacteria; phylum Bacteroidota; class Bacteroidia; order Flavobacteriales; family Flavobacteriaceae; genus Pricia. The sequence continues at coordinate 177,721 of CAVXSA010000019.1, read as the reverse complement.
GAACCATGGTCACCTTTCATCCCGACACCCTGATTTTTACGCAGAGCATTGAATACAGCTATGAAACCCTGGCCAACCGGATGCGGGAACTTTCATTTCTGAACAAAGGGGTTACCATTACGATAACGGACCGACGCCAAAAGGACGGTGATGGCGAGTTTGTTTCCGAAACCTTTTATTCCGATCAGGGACTAAAGGAATTTGTACGGTTTTTGGACGGTAACCGCGACCCATTGATTCAGAACGTGATTTCCATGGAAGGCGAAAAGAACGATATTCCCGTGGAGGTCGCCATGATCTATAACGACAGCTATACCGAAAACCTTCATTCTTACGTCAACAATATCAATACCCACGAAGGCGGAACCCACCTTTCCGGTTTTAGAAGGGGATTGACCACCACCCTAAAAAAATACGCCGATGCCTCTGGCATGTTGGACAAGGTGAAGTTCGAGATTCAGGGCGATGACTTTCGAGAAGGCCTGACCGCCATCGTATCGGTAAAGGTCGCCGAACCACAGTTCGAGGGCCAGACCAAGACCAAATTGGGCAATCGCGAGGTTTCGGCTTCCGTCTCCCAAGCGGTTTCCGAAATGCTGACCAATTATTTGGAAGAGCATCCCGACGATGCCAAGGCCATTGTCGAAAAAGTTAAACTCGCCGCACAGGCCAGACATGCAGCCACCAAGGCGCGTGAGATGGTACAGCGGAAGAACCCGATGAGCATCGGCGGCCTGCCCGGAAAACTGTCCGACTGCTCCGAACAGGATCCACAACAATGCGAAGTGTTCCTTGTCGAGGGAGACTCCGCAGGAGGTACGGCCAAAATGGGTCGGGACCGAAGGTTCCAGGCCATTCTTCCGTTGCGGGGTAAAATATTGAACGTCGAAAAGGCCATGACCCACAAGGTTTTTGAAAACGAGGAAATCAAGAATATTTACACCGCCTTGGGAGTTACCATTGGCACCGAAGAGGACAGCAAGGCCCTTAATCTTGAAAAGCTGCGCTATCACAAGGTAGTCATCATGTGTGATGCCGATGTTGACGGTAGCCATATCGAAACCTTGATCTTGACCTTCTTTTTCCGCTATATGCGAGAACTGATTGAAAGCGGACACGTATATATCGCCACTCCGCCTTTATACCTGGTAAAAAAAGGAAGCAAAAAACGATACGCCTGGACCGATAAGGAACGCGACGAAATCGCCGACAGCTACAGCGGCGGCGTCAGCATACAGCGCTACAAAGGTCTTGGGGAAATGAACGCCGAACAGCTATGGGACACCACGATGGATCCCGAATTTAGAATCCTGCGGCAGATTACCATCGACAATGCCACCGAAACCGATCGGGTTTTTAGTATGTTGATGGGCGATGAGGTACCCCCACGGCGGGAGTTTATCGAGAAAAATGCCAAATATGCAAATATCGATGCCTAGAAGATAAGGCTCACCATCAATATTGTAAATTTAAAAGCCGCAGTCCCATTGGGACTGCGGCTTTTTGCGTATTTGAAATATAGACTTGACTAGAGTCTTGTGTAAAGGGGCTTTACTCTCTTATGGCCATTACGTTTCCGCCGGCATCCGATAAAATTTCGGCATCCTCGTCCTGCGCCATTGAAACAGTTTTTTCTTCCATATCCGTACCGGGATAGGTAATAGTGTAGATGTCGTTGTCGTAACTCCAGCGAAAATCCGTTTTGAAGGTGATACTTCCATTGGTTTTTTCATGGTACCTTCCCAAATAGGCGTCGTTAAAAATCCATTCTTGACGAAGGATCTGTTTTTTTTGGGTATCCGTGGCCGCTTTTACTTGAACATCCGACCAGATTCCTATGACGGGATTATTGTTTTCCGGAATCCGGGAACAGTTACTGGCCAGGATGATACCTATAATGGCCAAGAATGAAAAAAGCTTTTTCATCGCGTAGATTTGATTTGGGATTACTACAAAAAAGAACGCAAAGCGAACCTTTACTATTGCAAAAATTCGACGTAGGGTCCATAATTTTTTCCTTTCTTCGTTGAACCGCATATTTCTTTAACAATGGGTGCCGTTCGTCGGATATTCCCCGTCTTCATAAAATGTATTAATAGGCATTTCGTCGGACTTTTTGCAGGATAATGTCTATTTTTGAAGACTTGGAATTTGTAAAAATGCTATAGTCCAACTTCAAATTAGTGGGCTGGGCCTATAGCTTTCCAATTGGGGATAACCGATGAAAATCAATTCAATTCATTACTTAATATAAATCATACACATGAAAGTAACCGTAGTAGGGGCAGGAGCCGTGGGCGCAAGTTGCGCGGAATATATTGCCATCAAGAATTTTGCGGCCGAGGTCGTTTTGCTGGATATTAAGGAAGGCTATGCGGAAGGCAAGGCCATGGACCTGATGCAGACCGCATCGTTGAACGGATTCGATACGAAGATAACTGGAGTGACGGAGGACTATTCGAAAACTGCGGATAGCGACATTGCCGTCATCACTTCCGGAATTCCTCGAAAACCGGGCATGACCCGTGAGGAACTGATCGGCATTAATGCTGATATTGTAAAGACAGTAGCATCCAACCTGGTCGAACATTCCCCCAACATTACCCTAATTGTGGTCAGCAATCCTATGGATACCATGACCTATCTGGTACATAAAACGACCGATCTTCCCAAAAACAGGATTATCGGTATGGGCGGTGCCCTTGATAGTGCTAGGTTCAAGTATAGGTTGGCCGAAGCCATGGAAGCTCCCATCTCCGATATTGATGGCATGGTCATCGGAGGGCACAGCGATACCGGGATGGTGCCCCTGACCTCCCATGCAACGCGAAACAGTATTAAGGTATCGGAATTTTTATCGGAAAATCGGCTGCAACAAGTGGCAGAGGATACGAAAGTAGGCGGGGCCACCCTGACCAAACTCTTGGGCACGAGTGCCTGGTACGCTCCGGGGGCGGCTGTATCGGGATTGGTACAGGCCATTGCCTGCGACCAAAAGAAAATGTTTCCCTGCTCCACATTGCTAGAGGGCGAATACGACCTTGACGATATCTGTATCGGAGTTCCCGTAATCTTGGGCCGCAACGGTATCGAAAAGATTGTTGACATCCCGCTAAGCGATGCCGAAAAGGCCAAAATGCAAGAGAGTGCCGAGAGCGTAAAAAAGACCAACGGACTTCTAGAACTGTAGTCTGTATCCTCTTTAAAAAACCACATCCGCTAACGATATCCATCTTTAGCGGATGTTTTCGTTAGCAGGGCCGCCTTTTTTGCGCTGTGTTGATATAGGCTTTCGCAGCCCTTACATCTGGGGGGTCTTGATTCTTTGGCTACTTTCTTTCCGTGCAATTACTCCTAAAAATATTGCCCAATCCGTTTGGAAAATCCATATATTTGCACGCTGTAAGAAAAAGCACCCACAAATTTACACAGTCAATGCAAAATAAAGGACTTATCAAGCTCTTCGCCCTATTATTCGGGCTGGTGAGCATCTACCAGTTATCCTATACTTTTATCGGAGGCAAGTTGGAAAACGATGCCGAAACCTTCGCCGTTAACCAGGTTCCCGAAAGCCAGGAAAACTATGTGGCCAAGCGTCAACAACTGGAGACCCAATATCTGGATTCGATCGGTGACCAGACCGTTTTAGGATTTACGAGCTATAACGAAGCCAAGAAGAAAGAACTGAACAAGGGCCTTGACCTCAAGGGGGGTATCAACGTGACCCTGCAGATTTCGGTGAAGGATATTTTAAAGGGACTGGCCAACAACTCCAAAAACCCCATCTTCAATAAGGCTTTGGCCGATGCCGATACGGCTTCAAAAAGTAGTGATGATACCTATCTTGAGCTGTTTTTTCAAGCTTGGGACAATATTAGCGGGGATACCAAATTGGCCTCGCCTGATATTTTTGCCAACAAGGGCTTGAGCGACGAGGTTAATTTTCAGATGAGTGATGAGGAGGTAAAGCCCATCATTCGCAGAAAGATCGACGAATCGGTGGTTTCTGCTTTCGAGGTATTGCGGGAGCGTATTGACGGGTTCGGCGTTACCCAGCCCAATATCCAGCGCGAGGGAAATTCCGGTCGTATCTTGGTCGAATTGCCCGGTGCAAGGGATATCGAACGCGCCCAAGATCTTCTTTCCAGCACTGCGGAATTGGAATTTTGGGAAACCTACCGACCTGACAATCAAGAGCTGCAAGCCTTTTTCTTTCAGGCCAACGAAAAGCTAAGATCTTTGGTGGATACCACGGCAGTCGATGAGCAGCAGCCGGTAAAGCAAGAATCGGAAATCGACTCCCTCTTATCCGATGTTTCACAAGATTCCTTGGACGTCGCTACCGGGAACAATCCTCTTTTCGATATATTTCAGCTGGGGCAAACCGGTAGCAATGCCGTCGGTCTGGCGGCCGTGCAGGATACCGCCAAGGTGGGCGCTTTTTTAAGGAAAAGGGAAATCCGGAGATTGCTGCCTCCAGACCTCCAGTTCGTAAAATTTCTTTGGGAGAGGCCTTCGGAAGATTCCGAGGTGGCCTCCCTCTTTGCCGTGAAATCGAACAGGGAAGGTATGCCGCGTATGGGCGGCGATGTGGTGAGCGATGCTAGGAACGAATTCCAAAATGGGAGGCCGATTGTCACGATGGCCATGAACACCAGAGGGGCCAAAGAATGGGAAAAGCTTACGGGCGATGTCTATAACAACCAAACGGGAATCGCCATCGTTTTGGACAATAAGGTATATACCGCTCCGGGGGTTTCCTCGGGCCCTATTTCCGGTGGTCGAACCGAAATTACCGGTAACTTCACGGTCAACGAGACCAAAGATATTGCCAACGTACTGCGGGCGGGTAAATTGCCGGCATCCGCAGATATTATACAATCCGAGGTCGTGGGGCCTTCATTGGGGCAAGAAGCGATCGATAGCGGCCTGATGTCGTTCATTATCGCCATGGCCATCGTTTTACTGTGGATGGTCTTTTATTATGGAAAGGCCGGGGCCTTTGCCGACATAGCCTTGCTCTTTAACATCCTCTTGATATTTGGCGTGCTGACCAGTTTGGGTGCAGTGCTTACCCTGCCCGGTATCGCCGGTATCGTATTGACCATTGGTATGTCGGTCGATGCCAACGTACTTATCTATGAACGCATCAAGGAGGAGATTGCCAAGGGTAAAGGAAAGTCCCAAGCGGTCGCAGACGGCTTTGGCAATGCGCTTTCCTCTATTTTGGATGCGAACATTACTACGGGACTGACCGCCGTTATCCTTTTTGTTTTCGGATCCGGGCCCATCAAAGGTTTCGCGACTACCTTGCTTATCGGTATCGTGACCTCTTTGTTTACGGCCATTTTCATCACCCGTTTGTTGGTGGACTGGTACATCGGCGGCAAGACACGGCGTTTGGATTTCACCACACCGCTGACCAAAAACCTGTTCCAGAATATTGACATCAACTTTTTGGGCAAACGGAAAATCGCATATGCGCTATCCGGTATTCTGGTGTTGGTTTCGGTGATATCACTGTTCACCAAAGGACTGCAGCAAGGGGTAGATTTTATCGGGGGCCGATCCTACCAAGTGCGCTTTGAGCAGGCTGTAAACCCTTCCGAGATAGCCTCGGAACTGAATGATGTTTTTGGTAGCGGCACCAACGTAAAGACCTTTGGGGAAGATAATCAGATCAAGATTACCACCCCTTACAAAGTGGACGTCGAGGGTATTGAGGTGGATGACGAAATACAGACAAAACTTTTCAATGCCTTGCAAAAATACCTTCCAGACGGTACCACCCAAGAACAATTTCGGGTAGGTAGCGGAGGCAAGTCCATCGGTATCCTACAATCTATTAAGGTCGGTCCCACTATTGCGGACGATATCAAGAACAACGCATTTTTGGCGATTATCGGGTCTTTGGCGGTAGTATTTCTCTACCTACTGTTTCGATTTAGAAAATGGCAATTCTCTTTGGGGGCGGTTGTGGCGGTTTTTCACGACGTGATGATCGTACTCGGGATATTCTCGCTCTTCGGCAAGATCATGCCTTTTAATATGGAAATCGATCAAGCGTTCATTGCGGCCATTCTCACGGTCATCGGGTATTCTTTGAACGATACGGTAATCGTCTTTGACCGAATTCGGGAAATCGTCAACGAAAAGGGATGGAAAGCGGGGGAGAATACCAACCTCGCATTAAATAGTACCCTGGGCCGGACCTTGAATACCTCGTCGACCACTTTGGTCGTGTTGATAGCGATATTTGTTTTTGGTGGTGAATCGTTGCGAGGGTTTATGTTCGCAATGATCGTCGGTATCATCGTTGGTACCTATTCTTCGCTGTTTATTGCTACGCCGATAATGTATGATACATTGAAGAAGTCAATTAGAGATGGGGTGGCGAAGAAAGTGAAGCCGGTCAGGGAGAAGAAAGCGGTAAAAGCTTAGAAATGGTATTAATCTCTTACAACCTTTTTCCCATAGATCCCGAATCCGTCATGTTCAGTTCATAGATGTAATCCGGTTCGAGGCCGGGTTCGTCGCGGTGCGATACGAAAATGATGGTGGTGCCGCTTTCCTGGGCGAACTGGTTCACCAAGGCTACGAACAAGGTGGAACTGGCATCATCGAGACCGGCGGTCGGTTCATCGAGGATGAGTAAGGGCGGATGTTTGATCATGGCCCTGGCGCACATTACCAAACGTTTTTGGCCCATGGAAAGGTCGTGGAAAAGGCAATCCTTGATTTCCCATAAATAAATGAGCTGTAGCCATTCTTTGGCCAATCGAAGCTGTACCTCGGTAGGCCTGACATAGAGACCGATGGAATCGTTGAGCCCCGATATCATCATATGTTCGACGGAATGGTAGCCAGTAAACTTGTCCGTCATTGCGGGCGTAAAGTAACCTATCTTTTTTTTGATGTCCCAAACACTTTCGCCGCTGCCTTTTTTGCGTCCGAAAATATAGAGTTTCTGGCCATATCCTTTTGGATTTTCCCCGGTAATCATGGAGAGAATGGTAGTCTTTCCGCTTCCATTGTTTCCGCGGAGCTCCCAAAATTCCCCTTTTTTTATCGTCCAGTGGATATTTTTAAGAATAGGTTTATCCCCATACGACACGTTGATGTCTTGCAGGTCGATAAGAATCTCGCCTTCTACATCCATAGGTCGCAGGGGCGGGGGGATTTTTCCTTTTAAACGCACTCCTGTCCGAGGCTTGGCTGGAATCATTCCCTGTTCGATACCTACCAGTTTTTTTCCATCAAGCCGGAGAAAATGGTCGATAAAGGGAAGCAAATCGGTCTTTCTGCTTATGAGCTGTACGATCGATACATCTCTGGAAATCTTTGCCAATTGCGCCTGAAGCTGCGCTTGGGTTTCCCGATCCAAATTGTCGAAGGGGTTATCCAAAAGGATAAAATCCGGATTTTCAGTAAGAATAAAGTGTAGCAAAGCCTTTTTCCGTTCCCCGCTGGACATGGATTTGAGAAATTGTCCCGAATCGGTGGTCAATATTTTGAATCCCGTGTCGATCTTCCTCGTCCATAAAGCGCTCCACGGCCAATGGGGAAAATAAAGTGCCGTTTTTGCCTTGAAAGGTTTTAAATGGTTCCGGTAGATTACCTTCCAAAAGCAAATGGATAAGATGGCTCTTGTCGGAGGTGTTATCGATGAAAACGGCCCAGTGTTCGGTTGCGGACATAGAGTGCGATTTGTTTGCGAAGATAACTCTCTCTGGCTCAAAAAAAGGGTTTAACCATCCTCAGAAAACGAAGCTCCTTTTTGCTCCTGTTCCTTAAGATTCTCCACCAGTTCCAAAGCCTCCGATACTACATCGCTGCACAAGACGATCAACGCCCCATCGGGTACATTGCGCATGGCATGGTAAATGGCTTCCTTTTCCGAGGGAATGACCGTAGTTTTTATATCCTTATTTTTGGACGCGATACCGTCCTTCAGCATCTTGATCAGTTCCTCTTCCGATTTCCCCCGTAGGTGTTTGTCCTGCCGGATGATGATTTCGTCGAACATCTCGGCTGCAATGCTTCCCATCTCATTGTTGTCCTCGACGCGTCGATCCCCTATTCCGGCTACGATTCCCAATTTATGCGGGGCGTCGATTTCATCGGTGAATTTTTGAAGGGCACGCATCCCGGAGGGATTGTGTGCATAATCGAGCAGTATCTGGAATTTCTCGAATTTGAAAAGGTTGAGCCGTCCCGGTGTCTGCGATGAGGAGGGCAGAAAGGTTTCAAGCCCTGCCTTCATATCCTCAATGCTAATATTCTTGACGTTACAGGCAATTATGGCCGGCAATACGTTTTGGATCATGAATTTTGCCTTTCCGCCAAAGGTCAACGGAATATTCTCGGCCTTCATAATCCGCATTTTCCAAGTTCCGCGACAGAGTGTTACGTAGCCGTTCTCATAGACTGCGGTAATGCCTCCTTTGCGTTGCAGGGCCCTTATCCGTGGGTTATTTTCATCCATGGAGAAAAGTGCAATACGGCAATCGAGTCCCTTTCTCATCTCATAGACGAGGTCGTCATCGGCATTCAATATGGCGTACCCTTCGGGCAGCACCGTTTCGGGAATCACCCCTTTTACCTGGGCCAACTGCTCGATGGTATGAATGCCTTTCAGGCCCAAATGGTCACCGGCCACATTGGTAACGATGCCGATATCGCAGTTCGAAAAAGCGAGTCCGGCCCGTAGGATACCCCCACGGGCACATTCCAAAACCGCAAAGTTTACGGTAGGATCCCTCAGTACGAACTCGGTGCTTAGAGGACCTGTGCAGTCCCCTTTCATCAACAACCTGTTCTTTATATAGACTCCGTCGCTCGTTGTATATCCCACACGATAGCCTGACATTTTCGCCATGTGTGCGATCAGGCGGGTCGTGGTCGTCTTGCCATTGGTACCGGTAATCGCCACGATAGGAATCCGGCCCTTATCGCCCTGATGGGGAAAAAGTTTGTCCACTACCGGGGCAGCGACATTTCTAGGTAAACCTTCGGTAGGGGCGAGGTGCATTCGAAAGCCGGGGCCGGCGTTCACTTCCAGCACGGCACCCCCGGTTTCCGAAAGCGGCATGCTGATATCGGTAGTCATAATATCGATTCCCGCAATGTCGAGATCGATAATTTTTGATATCCGCTCGGCCATAGCGACATTGGCGGGATGCACGATATCGGTAACATCCGTTGCCGTGCCACCAGTGCTCAGGTTGGCCGTATCTTTCAATATTAGTTTTTCCCCTTCCGGCAGCACCGAATCCAAAGTATATCCGGCATCTTCGATAATAGTCTTCGTAAGGTCGTTAATGCTGATGATGGTCAATTCCTTTTCATGGCCGTAGCCGCGTCGCGGATCCCTGTTCTTATCGGCTATCAGATCTTCTATGCTCGATTTGCCATCCCCTATCACATGGGCGGGTGAGCGAAGGGCTGCGGCCACTAAACGATTATTAATGACCAATAGGCGATAATCTTCGCCGGTAATATAGTTTTCGACGATGACTCTTCGCGATACTTCCTTTGCTGCACGGAATGCGGTCAGGGCCTGCTCGTATGAATTGATATCGACGGAGATACCGCGGCCATGGTTGCCGTCTATGGGTTTGACCACCAAAGGGTAGCCTATGTAATCACAGGATTCCTTGAGGCTGCTTTCCTGAGTGATGATGTCGCCCCGCGGCACCTGTACCTCGGCCTGTTCCAAAAGATGTTTGGTATCTTCCTTGTCGCAGGCCAGTTCTACCCCGATACTACTGGTTTCGCTGGTTACCGTGGCCTGAATGCGTTTTTGGTTGGCTCCGTAACCCAGTTGACAGAGGGAATATTTGTTCAGGCGTATCCACGGAATGCCTCTTCTTTCCGCCTCTTCGACGATGGAGCCCGTACTGGGCCCGAGCCGTTCGACCTCGCGCAGTTCGCGCATATGTTGCAGGTCTGGATCGATGTCATATTCCTTCCCCTTGATCAGGGCTTCGCAGATATCGACGGCCGCTTTGGCGGCATAACGACCGGCATTTTCCTCGATATAGGAGAAAACCACATGATAAACCCCTTTTTCCCCATAGTCCCGGGTGCGGCCGAAACCGGTATCCATACCGGCTAAGGTCTGTATTTCGAGGGCGATGTGTTCGACGACGTGGCCCATCCAAGTGCCCTCTTCGACCCTCATGAAGAACCCGCCCGCGCAGCCCTCCGAACAACGATGTTCGTACATGCCGGGAAACAATTTTTTGAGGCGTTTGCCGAAACCAGGCACTTGATTGGTCGGAAGCTCCTCCATAGCCTCAAGATCCAAGACCATTACAATCAGTTTTTCCCGACGGATGGACCAATAGTTCGGACCGCGCATGGCGTTAATTTCTATTATTTTCATGGGGGTTTGTATATATTGGAATTTTATAAATATAAACCTAAATTTTACAACATTACCTGTATTTTTGCGTTCAAACCGGTAAAATTTAGATGCAAATAAAAGGCATATTAATTCCCATAGGGGGAAACGAGGATAAGGGGATAGAAACCAAGGAAAAATACCATCTGGAATTTATAGAGGAAGGTATTTTGGCAAGGGTGGTGAAGGAATGCGGGGGGTGCAATAAATCCATAGCCGTAATTCCCACTGCTTCGAGTATTCCTGACGAAGTAGCGGACAATTATATACGTGCCTTTGACAGATTGGGATGTACCCATATAAACATTGTGGATATCCGTGAGAAGAAAGACTCCGAAAACCCACAAAATATTGCCACGATAGAACAGGCCGACTGTGTGATGTTCTCCGGCGGAAGCCAATCCAAAATCGTCCAAAAAATAGGTGGGAGCACCATCCATAAATTTTGCTGGAACGTTATAAAAACGAAAGCATGGTCATTGCGGGAACCAGCGCGGGTGCCATGTGTATGTCTGAGAAAATGATTTCTGGGGGCAGCAGTAAGGAGTCCTTCATAAAAGGTGCCGTACGGATGAAAAAGGGAATGGGCCTTATACCCAAACTTATCATTGATTCCCATTTTATTACCCGAGGACGTTTCGGGCGTTTGGCCGAGGCGATAGCTCGATTTCCCAATCTTTTGGGAATTGGCCTCGCTGAGGATACCGGCTTGGTCATTAAAAACTGCAATACCTTCGAAGTAATTGGTTCGGGCATGGTCATTCTCTTCGACCCCAGTGACATACGGCACAACAACGAGAAATTGCTGGAGAAGGGCTTGCCCATGTCCATCTCCAATCTAAAGACGCATATTCTGGCGAATGGCGACCGTTTTAATATCAGCAAGCGGAAGTTAACGGTAGTGCCATCGGATGAGGCATTTATTGTGGAATAAAATCTTAAATTCCAAGTACCAAATCCCTATGCCCCGAAGTATTCAAGGGCTATGCCAACCCATTGCCAGTAAATTCTTAATATTTTGGAGACGATAAATTATTTCGTAGGTACCAATTAGAATTTGGAATTTGGAATTTGAAAAATGGCACATGCCATCTTACGCTCCATAAATAGCGATTTCTTTTTCTCCTAAGGATGTTTTCTTACCTCGATACATCCCTTCGGTGTTGAAGGGCATGGCGATGTTACCTTGCACGTCGGCCGCAATGATACCCACCGTCACCACCGATGGCCAACAACCTGTTATGGACCACTTCGGAAGCGGCCTCTATCAGCGACAGTCCTCTATATTCCATAAGGCAGGATACATCATACGCGACAACGCCCTGAATAAAGAATTCGCCGCTTCCGGTGCAGGATACGGCACAGGTTTTATTGTTGGCATAGTTGCCGACGCCGATCATCGGGCTATCGCCCACCCGCCCGAAGCGCTTGTTGGTCATACCGCCGGTTGAGGTCGCGGCTGCCAGGTTGCCGCGGGAATCGCAGGCCACTGCCCCGACCGTCCCGAATTTGGTGTCTTTTTTGACGGAATGATCTAATTGGAACTGATCAGTGCCTTTGATGTCCTGCCACTGTCGATAGCGGAATTCGTCGTAGAAGTAGGCCTCTTCTTCCAGTTTATAATGGAGACTTTTTGCAAAACGCATGGCACCTTCCCCGGCCAAAAAGATATGATCGCTTTTTTCCATAACGTCCCGCGCCAAGGTGATGGGATTTTTAATACCGTGAATCAGGGATACCGCACCGGCGGCCAAGGTTTCGCCGTTCATAATGGCCGCGTCCATTTCGTGGATGCCGTCCGCGGTAAATACGCTGCCCTTGCCCGCATTGAACAGCGGGGAATCCTCGAGCGATGCTACGGCTTTTTCCACCGCATCTACGGCCGATGCACCGTCTTTCAAAACGGCATATCCTTGGTCGAGAGCCGATTCCAGCGCTTTTTTGTAGGCGGTTTCCTTTTCGGGCGTCATGTGACCTTTGACCAAGGTACCCGCTCCTCCATGAATGGCTAAAGAAAAAGGCTGCATCATAGGGATTATGTTTTTACCGTTTCGGGTTTTTTATGCAAGATCGCGTTTATTATGATTTTGGCATGTATCCTCGAATTCTCGATAAACCATTTATGGGTTTCCATACCGCCGCAGATGACGCCAGCCAGATAGAGTCCGTTGACATTGGTTTCCATCGTCTCGGGATTGTACTGTGGTAACTTCTTGTCGTCTTCGGAAAGTTCGATGCCCAATTTTTCAAGGAAAGCAAAATTGGGGCGGTACCCTGTAAGGGCGAGCACAAAATCGTTTTCCAGCGTAATCGCTCCTTCAGGGGTATCGATTGTTATTTCAGTTTCCCGTATTTCTTGGATGGTGGAATTGTAGTACGCTTTGATACTTCCCTCTTCGATACGGTTAATGATATCGGGCCGTACCCAATATTTTACGCGTTGGCCCACCTCGGGCCCCCGGATAATCAGGGAAACTTCCGATCCTTTCCGCCAGCATTCCAGGGCAGCATCTATGGCGGAATTACTGGCGCCCACCACGGCCAGTTTTTGGCTGGCGTAAAAATGGGGGTCGTTGTAATAATGGGAGACTTTCGGTAGCTCTTCACCGGGCACGTTCATCGTATTGGGTAAATCATAGAAGCCGGTGGCGATTATCACGTTCGAAGCGGAATAGCTGTCCTTAGTGGAAATTACGGTAAAGTGGTCCTCTTTTTTATCCACTTTCTCGACTTTCTCGAAAAGATGGATGTTTAGGTCGTTCGAGGTGACAATCCTCCGGTAATATTCCAAAGCCTCGTTGCGCTTCGGCTTAGCCTCCTTGCTGATAAAGGGGATACCATCGATCTCCAGTTTTTCCGAGGAGGAAAAAAACTGCATATTCACTGGATAATTGAACAGGGAATTTACTATCGGTCCCTTTTCGAGGATCACGTAACTCAGTCCTTTTTTTTGGGCCTCCAGGCCGCAGGCAATTCCTATGGGGCCGCCGCCCACGATCAATAGATCATACTGCTTCATTGGTCCGCACTTTCTTTAAGTTCTTTTATGGTGGCGGCCGGGTCGTCGCTCTTAAAAATAAAACTGCCCGCCACCAGCACATCGGCTCCGGCTTTGACTAAATCCTTGGCATTGCTCGAAGTCACCCCACCATCGATTTCGATCAAAGCCTTCGATTTTCGGTTCGAAATCAGTTCCCGCAAGGCCCTGATTTTTTCGTAGGTATTTTCAATAAAGGACTGCCCACCGAATCCCGGGTTGACGCTCATGACCAAAACGATATCGATATCCCTAATAACATCTTCCAAAAGCAAGATATTCGTATGCGGATTCAAGGCCACCCCAGCTTTCATACCTTCGGCCTTGATGGCCTGAAGCGTTCGGTGTAAATGGGTACAGGCCTCGTAATGTACGGTCAGGTGGGTAGCGCCCAGTTCGGCAAAAGTCTTGATATACCGATCTGGATCCACAATCATCAAATGAACGTCCAAAGGCTTGGTGGCATGTTGGGCTATGGTCTTGACCACGGGCATACCGTAGGATATATTGGGCACGAAAAGTCCGTCCATAATATCCACATGCTGCCAATCGGCCTGGCTTTTATTCACTAGTTCTATATCGCGCTGTAGATTACCGAAGTCGGCCGCGAGTAAAGAGGGAGCTATTTTGGTATCGCTCATCAGTTCGATATTTTGGTTACGAATGATTGCAAAGGTAAGGAATTGTGGGCGTTCGAATATACCTTAAATCAATGTTAAACATTGGTGATCTCAAGGTGGAAATTGTATATTATTCGTTGACATCAATGCTAACTGATTCACTGCCCGTTTGGAAAACCTCGAGACCCTAAAAATAGATCAGCTACAAGGATATTTAAAAAAATTGCATCCCGGTGGAAGAACCGTACTCAAACTTCCCCACGGGGGCTTCCTTTTCTTGGAACACGATGTTCCCTATTTAATGGTTTACCGAAAGCGTAAAAAGGATAAGAAAATCATGCGTTTGGCAAAAACCGGGGCTTCCTATCTTATTTTAGGGACAGATGCCGAAGCAGAAACTAAGGTTTTTTTGGGGGATCTCCTCCAAAAAATGGCGCAACGGTTCCGGTCTTTTTTGATTCTTGAAATCCACGAAGGTGCCATGGAGAGCACGGAGTTCGTTGTTTCCGGTCCCTGTGAAAAACTTCCCGCAACGCTAAATGCATTGTCCCAAGGTTTAGGACAAATTGAGGCACGTTACGGCGCGGAACTTTCCGCACGGATTTCCGATGTGACCCATAGCAGACCCTTGCATGCCGCCCCTCTTTTTGATGCCGAAAATCTCCGGGCCTTGGGGGGCACCTGGATCGGTCTCGAAGTGCCTCCGGCCTATCGAGATGGTGAAGGAACGGAATTCCCGGTGTACTTCAGAAAATTCCGGAACCGTTTCGCCGAAACCGTGCAAGAGGCTTTGTTCGAATTCATCCGGATACAGACTACTTCAAACATAGCCAGCTACCATGCGCTGGGCAAAAGGGAAATTCACGAAGAGGTGTTCAAAATCGACAAAAGGATTGCCGATATCCAGAATAGCTACTCATTTTTACTTCTGGTCGCACCCATCAATATATCCGAACTTAAAGCACGCTATTTCAACAACGGATTTAAAAATGTGGGTACCTACCATTATCGGCTGTTGCCCATAGATCCCGATATCCTGAAGCGCAAACTGTACAATTTGGATATCCACGAAATCGACGACCCCGCACTGGCCTATATCTATGATGAAAAACGGGAGGAAATCGACCATGAGCTGACCATGCTCAAAGAACGAGGATCTCAAAATTTCTTCTATAGCGGTATCCGGATGTACGGATCGGTATCCGAAGATCTTCTGGAAGAGGCCCAAACTATTTTGGAAAAGGTGTCCGAAGAATCCGCAGTGTCACGTCATGCCGTTATGAACGCCAGGGACTTTCAAGGCATGGCAGAAAAGGAATTCGAATATTTCAGAACAACGGCCCCCGATTACCGAAGTCAGGTGCACATTCGTAAAGATGTGAATATTATGATGGTATCGCAGGGAGAGCTGTATTTGCCCGCGGATTATACCTTGACCGAAATGGAGGCCCAAGCTCTTATACAGCATGAAATAGGCACCCATGCGCTTACCTATTACAACGGCTCGCAGCAACCCCTACGGCAAATGGCGTGCGGACTTGCCGGATACGACGCTCTACAGGAAGGCATTGCCGTACTGGCCGAATATTTGGCCGGTGCCCTGGGCGCGAACCGGCTTCGTACCCTGGCAGGTAGGGTAGTGGCGGGGGATGCGCTGCGCAAGGGTGCGGACTTCGATGAGATTTTCCGGACATTGCACAAAGAATACGGTTTCTCGGATGACCGCGCTTTCAACATCACCTCCCGGATGTTTCAAGGTGGAGGTTTTTTAAAGGATATCGTGTATTTGAAGGGATTATTGGAATTACGGCAACACTTAGCCGATGGTGGCTCCCTGGAACCCTTGTTGGCCGGAAAATTCGCTCTCAGGCATTTGGCCACAGTGGAAGATTTGACCGAACGGAATCTTTTGTATCCTCCGAAAATAAAGCCGCGTTATTTGCTAAGCGCTTCCTGTGACAAAAAACTGGAAGCCTTCAAGAAGGGGCTGCCGCTCTATAAAATGGTGTGATGCGCTGTAAGATCCGCCTGCCGATAATTTTTGGATATCAAACCGAACCTATCAAGAGATTTTCTTAGCTTTTAAAAAAACCCATCTCATTAAGGACAAAAATAAAAGTGTATGAGTCTGCCTGTAGGCCGCCACTTTTTAGATTATAGGTTTATCGATTTACCAGAACCACCGACCTTTAAAATTAAATAGCAACGTAATGAAAATAGGATTTGTAATAAGTAATCTGAAAAAGGAATATGTCGGTACATCGACGGTACTGCTCAAAAAAGCGTTCGAACGGAAACATGACACCTATGTGATGGAGGTCGGCGGTTTTAATTTTGTGCACGGGAAACCTGTGGACATTCGCTGTAAACAAGTGCCCAAATCACTGGAATATACATCCCCAGCGGATTTTTTGGAACAACTACAGGATGATAAAATTAAGTGGAAAACGATATCCTCACAGAAACTCGATGTGCTTTTCGTGCGCAACAACCCCACCGAGGAATCCATGGCTAGACACTGGGCCGAGCATTCCGGCCTCGCCTTTGCCCGGGCGATACAACAGCAGGGCGTACTCGTATTGAACGATGCCAATGCGATGGCACATTCCTTTATCGACAAGATGTATTTTGAGGAACTGCCCGAGAATATAAAACCCAAGAGTGTCATCACCCGTGACAAACAGGTCATCCTCGATTTTTGGAAGGCATCGAACAAAAAGATCGTGCTCAAACCTCTAGAAGGCTCGGGCGGCCAAAGCATTTATCTGATAGGGAAGGAAAAGCACAATTTTAATCAGATTATCCAATTCACTGCTGGATAAAGGCTATGTGATCGCCCAAGAATTTCTCCCGGGTGTGAGCAAGGGGGATGTGCGTGTGCTGCTAATGAACGGTAAGATTTTGGAGAAAGATGGTGCCCTCGGCCTGATACGGCGTATCAATACCGATAAGGATGAATTTAGAAGCAATCTGGCATTGGGAGGAAAGGCCGAAAAGGCAAAATTGACCCCCGAAATTGAACGTATTGTAGAATTGACCGCCCCGAAACTCATTCGCGACGGCTTCTTTTTTGTGGGCCTCGATGTAGTGGACGATAAATTGATCGAAATCAACTGTATGAGTCCCGGCGGACTGGCATATACCGAAGCTAATGGCTTACCGGACTTTACCGATGTCGTCATCGCATCCATAGAACGTAAGATCGAGTACAAGAAACTCAACAAAAGGGAACTCAGCAATAAAGAATTGGCGACCATGGAGTGATGGGAGATAGGGGGTACATCAGAAAGTTGAATCAGGTAAAATCAAGAATTTGAAGCAAGAAAAAAAGACAAGCATCGGAGAATACGACTCGGGAAATAAGGGGCCACTTCTGTTTGTGTCGGCAGGTATTCATGGCAACGAACCTAGTGGCGTTATAGCGCTTAAAAAAGTGTTTGAAATACTTAAACGCGAAATGCCTTCGATTTCCGGAAAGTTGGTCGGTGTCTATGGCAACCATTCGGCCCTTGAAAAGGGGGTACGCTATATCGATGAGGACCTAAACCGGACCTGGACCGTTGAAAACGTAGCCAAGGGAGCTAGGGATACCAACGAAAAACAGGAAATGTTCGATATCATCGACGTGCTTAAAGCGCATCCTGAAAACCACTATCCCCAAAGATATTTCTTGGATTGCCATACCACTTCCTCGGATAGCCTGCCCTATATCTCGGTGCAGGAGGTCGGAGACAACGATAAGTGGGCCCACCGTTTTCCCGTGTATATTATTCGTGGTTTTTCCGATATCGTTTTTGGCTGTATCGACCACTATCTCAGCCGTATCGGCCTAACGGGTTTTGTTTTCGAAGGCGGTCAGCACGAGAGTAAGGACGCTATCGCTTATCACGAAGGAATGATCTGGCTGGCCCTTTCATATGCCTGCGGATTAGATCTGGAAAATCTTCACGAATATCCAAAGGCGGTAGAAAAGGTGTTGCAACAAAACCAACAACAAAAAACTTTCGAAATTATCCACCGGCACAGTTTAGAAAATGATGACCGATTCGAAATGCAACCCGGCTATGAAAATTTTCAGGCCATCGAAAAAGGGGAGTTTCTGGCCACCCACAATGGAGAGAAAATCGTAAGTAAATGGGATGCCTTTATATTTATGCCCTTGTATCAGGCTCAGGGAAATGATGGCTTTTTTGTGGTGGAGCAAGTTAAAGGGCGTTGAAATCAATGCCCCAACTGTCTCAATCCCTCATAGACTACGATCCCTACGGCGTTTGCCAAATTTAAACTGCGGATATGCTCGTTATATAGGGGTATTTTATACAATTGGTCACTAATTTTTTCCGTAATTTCTTCGGATAGCCCTTCCGATTCTTTACCAAATACGAGAAATATTTCATCCTTGTAATCGATAGACCAGTGGTCTTGTCTTCCATGGCTGGAAAAATACACCATTTTTTTATGCGCATGTTTTACAAAAAAATCCGCGCTACTTTCATATACCGAGACGGATAGATGCTGCCAATAATCCAAGCCAGCGCGTTTTAAGCGTTTGTCGTTCAGTTCGAAACCGAAGGGCCGTACCAGATGTAGATGCGAACCGGTGGCCAGGGCCAACCGCCCGATGTTTCCAGTATTATTGGGAATTTCGGGTTCAATGAGTACAATATTAAAAGCCATTATTTTCGGATGGATTTCAAGTACAGGCGTTCTACTTTTTCTCTCGCCCATGGGGTTCTACGCAAGAATTTTAATGATGATTTTAGGGATGGATCCTTCTTGAAACAATTGATGTCGATTCGGTCGGCCAGTTCCTCCCATGTGTACATATGGGTAAGGTGGTCGAGAATGTCCGCCAGTTTTACACCGTGTAACGGATTATTGCGCTGGTTTTGTGGGGATTCGTCCATAGTTTAAGCAAAAAAAACTCCGGTAATCAGCCGGAGTTTATTCATCAATCAAAAAACGAACAGTCATGATAAACTGTTGTTACCTTAAAGTTACAACTAATATGCCAACTTTCCAATTTATGGATAATTTAACCTATAGTTTTGACTCGAAGCCGATACCTTTAGCCCAAATAGGTCTTTAAGATTTTACTTCTTGAGGTATGCTTCAAGCGGCGTATCGCCTTTTCCTTGATCTGTCGTACCCGTTCGCGCGTCAGGTCGAAAGTCTCACCGATTTCTTCCAAGGTCATCGAGTGCTGCCCCGCCAAACCGAAGTATAGACGGATGACATCGGCTTCCCTAGGAGTCAAAGTCTCCAAAGAACGTTCGATTTCTACCCTTAGCGATTCCTGCAAAAGTTCTTTATCGGGGTTGGGCGATTCGCCACTGCGGAGCACGTCGTAGAGATTGGAATCCTCCCCGTCGATCAAGGGGGCATCCATAGACACGTGGCGACCGGAGTTTTTCAAGGACTGTTTGACGTCTTCGACGGTCATATCCAGTTCCTTGGCGATTTCCTCGGCGCTGGGCATACGCTCGTGGGCCTGTTCCAAGAAGGCGAAGGTCTTGTTGATCTTGTTGATCGAACCGATTTTGTTCAAGGGCAAACGCACAATACGCGATTGCTCGGCCAAGGCCTGTAAAATAGATTGGCGGATCCACCAAACCGCATAGGATATAAACTTGAATCCACGGGTCTCGTCAAAACGTTGGGCCGCCTTTATCAGGCCTAGGTTACCCTCGTTGATCAAATCGGGCAGGGTAAGCCCTTGGTTCTGGTACTGTTTGGCCACCGATACCACAAAACGAAGGTTGGCCTTGGTGAGTTTTTCAAGGGCGATCTGGTCGCCTGCCTTGATGCGTTGTGCCAATTCTACTTCCTCGTCGGCGGTGATCAGATCGACCTTACCGATTTCCTGCAAATACTTGTCCAATGATGCGGTCTCCCTATTGGTGACCTGTTTGGTGATCTTTAACTGTCTCATCCCTTATTTTCCTTATCTAGTTAAGTTCGCTTCATATAAGCTGCATATACTTATACGTAAAAAAGATGAAAATGTTACAAATCGTTCAAAAAATCTTCATTTATTCGTTGTAACCCAGATAAAAGCCCCGTCCAACTCGATGAACGGGGCTCTTTTAATTTACATAACACCAAATGCTAATCCTTATCGCGTCGCGGCTTGCGGTCACGATTGTCCCTTCCACCACGGCGATCGTCACGACCACGACTGCGGTCGTTGCTGCGGGGAGCACGTTCTTTATAGCCTTCGGGCTTTGGCATCAGCACCTTGCGCGATACCCGGTCTTTTCGGGTTCGTTTATCGATGCCCATATACTTGACATCGAATACATCGCCCATACTAAGTACATCGGAAACGTTTTCAGTACGGTCCCAGGCAATTTCGGAAACATGCAATAAGATTTCGTTTCCGGGTGCATCCTGATATTCGACAACGGCACCAAAATCCAACATCTTGATGACCTTCACTTCGTAAACGCTACCTTCTTCAGGCTTAAACATCAGGGCATCGATTTTTGCCAATACGGCATCGATACCGTCTTGATCGGTACCCAAAATTTCTACTATACCTTCTTCGGTAACCGGATCTTCGTTGATAACGATGGTCGTTTTGGTTTCCTTCTGTAGTTCTTGGATTACTTTTCCACCGGGGCCGATCAAAGCGCCGATAAATTCATTCGGAATTACTGTCGTCACCATTTTCGGTGCATGTGGTTTCACATCTTCACGAGGTTCGGCTATGGCGTCTGTCAGTTTTTCCAAAATATGCAATCGTCCGGCCTGGGCCTGTTTCAGGGCTTGAACCAAGATTTCGTAAGAAAGCCCCTTTACCTTGATATCCATCTGGCAGGCGGTGATACCCTCGGCCGTACCCGTCACTTTGAAGTCCATATCGCCCAAGTGATCCTCATCACCAAGGATGTCGGATAACACGGCATATTTTCCGGTGTCGCCATCGGAAATGAGGCCCATGGCAATACCGGAAACCGGTTTTTTCAATTGCACACCGGCATCCATCAAGGCCATAGTGCCCGAACAAACAGTGGCCATTGAAGACGATCCATTACTTTCCAATACCTCTGAAACCACCCGTACGGTATAAGGACAATCTTCGGGAATCATTCCCTTTAAGGCGCGTTGCGCCAGATTGCCATGACCGATTTCCCTTCTGGAAGTCCCACGAATGGGCCTTGCCTCGCCGGTACAGAACGGGGGAAAGTTATAATGTAAATAGAAAGTCTCCTCCCCTTCATAGGAAGGCATATCGATTTGGTTGGCCTCTCGCGAGGTACCCAAGGTTACAGTGGCCAAGGCTTGTGTCTCACCTCTGGTGAAAATGGCAGAACCGTGGGTGGAGGGCAAATAATCAACCTCGCACCAAATAGGGCGGATCTCGTCGTTCTTTCTACCGTCCAATCGCAAGCCTTCGTTGAGGGTCAAGTCCCGAACCGCTGCTTTTTCCGCTTTGCGGTAGTAATCGGAGATCAAGTCCCCTTTTTCTTCGAGTTCTTCGTCTGAATAGGTGGCCTTGATTTCCTCTTTGATGGAGCTGAAGGCCTCGCTTCGCTCTTGTTTGGCAGAACCCGCTTTGGCTACGGCATATACTTTATCGTAGGCCAGGTCGTGGATTTTTTTCTCCAGTTCCTCGTCCTCGGGGGCCTGTTCGTATTCGCGCACTTCTTTTCTTCCAAAGGCGTCGGCCAGCTTCATCTGGGCGTCGATCTGTTTTTTGATGGCCTCATGGGCGAATTTGATGGCTTCGACCATATCCTCTTCGGAAATCTCGCCCATTTCGCCTTCCACCATCATCACAGAATCGGCGGAGGCGCCGATAATCATATCGATATCGCTTTCCAACAACTGCGCCCGGCTGGGATTGATGACAAATTCACCGTCAATACGGCCTACACGAGCCTCGGAAATGGCACATTCGAATGGGAAATCCGATAATTGAATCGCGGCCGATGCGGCCAATCCGGCCATGGCATCGGGCATAACCTCCTCATCATGGGACATCAATTGGATCATAACCTGGGTTTCCGCGTGATAATCCTTTGGAAAAAGGGGCCGCAGAACACGGTCAACCAATCGCATGGTCAAGATTTCGCCGTCGCTGGGCCGGGCCTCCCTTTTAAAAAATCCGCCGGGATAACGGCCTGAAGCCGCAAACTTTTCCCGATAATCCACCGTGAGGGGCAGAAAGGGAAGATCTTTTTGTTCGTAGTTCGATACGACCGTACACAACAGCATACATTTGCCGGATTGCACGACAACGGAGCCATGGGCCTGCTTTGCCAATTTTCCGGTCTCGATAGAGATTTCCCTACCGTCGCCGAGGTCGATGACCTCTCTAAATACTTCTGGAATCATACTTGTGATTTTGTTCCGATTTTAAATCGGGTTCTGTTAAACAATGGTCTTGTTGTGTTGTGTTGACCAATGAAAAACCGTGTGCCATACATCGGCGCACAATATAGGGTAAAAACGTAAGGGCTGAATAGTTTCAGCCCTTACCTTCTAACGTATGGGTCGAAAATTTCCAACCCCTACTTTCTTATGTTCAGTTCTTTGATAAGTTCTCGATAGCGAACGATATCCTTCTTCTTCAAATAATCGAGAAGACTACGTCGTTTACCGACCAGTCGAACCAACGAACGCTCCGTATTGTAATCTTTTTGATTGTTCTTCAGGTGTCCTGTAAGGTGGTTGATACGGTGGGTGAAAAGGGCGATCTGCCCTTCGGTAGAACCTGTGTTTTCCGCTTTGCCGCCATGCTTTTTAAAAATGTCGGCCTTTACTTCCTTGGTTAAATACATGCCAATATTATGTTTAATGATTTTTATGTACCTGACTGGATTTCAATCAGGCCGCAAATATATGATTATTTAGAAGATTATTTCCCTTTTTCGGTTCATTTTATTGCAGCCCGATACTGCCAAAAATAGTCAAAACGCACATCCATCGGGTAGGGGGGCCATGTATTCCAAATCTTTGGCAAAGGCGACATCCAGTTGCGTCGCCTCAAAGCCCTTTTCGACCGAACCTTTCTGGGCTTGGGCAACGTAGCCGGAATTGTTCATGTGCATACGCACATACACTTCTTTGTTCCCGGAGAGTTCTATGTTTTCTCCCGGACGCGTAAACGGCTGTTCGGTAACATGGCTGTGATCCAAGGTCCTACGGTGGATGAGCTGGCCATCCAAATCGATCACCTCCCACCAATCGGCATATTGATTGCATCCGGTATCGGGACTTTCAATGGTTACCTCAAAGGTATAGGCGTTGCCCTGGCCGGAAACTTGAATCTTTGTAACTCCTGCCACAGCTTGTAAAGTGGCGTTGGCATCGTTCTCCGCCCTCATTTTCTCCTTGTCCGTGGAACAACTGTAGAGATAGAGGGCAAGTAGGAAGAGGAGAAAATATTTCATTAAAACATGGATGTAAATAGAAGACGCCTAATTCCGGATCGGATGGTTTCCGATAAGGTCAATATATAGATTGATTTTCTTTTTCAGGTCTTTTCGGTGGACGATAAAATCCAAAAATCCGTGTTCAAGCACGAATTCCGCGGTCTGGAAACCGTCGGGAAGTTCTTTTCCCGTGGCTTCCTTGACCACTCGGGGACCCGCAAATCCGATAAGGGCGCCCGGCTCGGAGATATTGATATCACCCAGCATCGCATAGGAAGCGGTGGTGCCACCGGTGGTGGGATCGGTACAAAGCGAGATGTAAGGTACCTTGGCCTCCGCCAACTGTGCCAATTTGGCGGCGGTCTTCGCCAACTGCATCAAAGACAGAGCGGCCTCCATCATACGCGCGCCACCTGATTTCGAAATCATGACAAAGGGAATTTTTTTCTTGATGGAATGGTCGATGGCCCGAGCGATTTTTTCACCGACCACGCTGCCCATCGATCCCGCAATAAAACTGAAATCCATACAGGCAACGACCACATCCTTGCCCAAAGATTTGCCCACGGCGGTGCGTACGGCATCCTTTAGTCCCGTTTTTTTCTGGGCGGCCTTTAGACGATCGGCGTATTTTTTGGTATCCTCGAACTTGAGGGGATCCTTTGAGGTCAGTTTGGCATCGAGTTCCTTGAACTTATTATCGTCAAAAAGAATCTCAAAATAATGCTTGCTGCCAATCTGTACGTGATAGTCGTCTTCGGGACTTACATAATGGTTTTTCGCCAGCACTTCGGATTCTACTATCTTTCCCGTGGGCGATTTGTACCATAGTCCTTTTGGGGTGTCCTTTTTTTCCTCGGTCGCCGTTTGGATTCCTTTTTCCTTTCTTTTGAACCAAGCCGTCATATTTTCCATATTAGGGTTAGGGGGATGTTTGGTAGTTGCAAAAGTTTACAAAGTATTCACGTTGTTCAGGTCTTCGAAGGCTTTTTTCAATCGTTCGATGAACGTCTTTTCCCCTTCGCGCAGCCAGACCCTGGGATCGTAGGTTTTTTTGTTAGGCTCGTCCGGACCCTTGGGGTTGCCGATTTGCGATTGGAGAAAATCCTTTTTATCCTGTATATAATCCCGAACCCCTGCCAGAAATGCGTATTGCAGATCGGTATCGATATTCATCTTGATGACCCCATAGCTAATGCCCTCGCGTATTTCCTCAACTGTTGAACCCGAACCGCCATGAAAAACAAAATCGATATGGTTGTTTCCGACGCCAAATTTTTCGGAGACGTATTCCTGGGAGTTTTTGAGGATTTTTGGGGTCAATTTTACATTGCCCGGTTTATAGACGCCATGTACATTGCCAAAAGCAGCGGCAATCGTAAAGCGGTGGCTCACTTTTGAAAGTTCTTCGTAGGCGTAGGCGACCTCTTCAGGTTGGGTATAGAGCTTGGAGTCGTCCAGGTCGGTGTTGTCCACCCCGTCTTCTTCACCGCCGGTAACGCCCAGTTCGATTTCGAGGGTCATGTTTATCTTGGCCATTCTTTTAAGATAGTCCTTACAGATTTCGATGTTTTCCTCGAGAGGTTCTTCAGAAAGGTCGATCATATGCGAGCTGAAGAGGGATTTTCCGGTTTCCTCAAAATGTTTTTCACTGGCATCGAGCATTCCGTCGATCCACGGCAGTAATTTTTTGGCACAGTGGTCGGTATGTAAAATAACCGTGGCGCCATACGCCTCCGCCAACTGATGGACATGCTTGGCGCCGGCAACTGCGCCGAGAACTGCCGCTTTCTGTCCGTCGTTCGAAAGGCCTTTGCCGGCATTGAACTGAGCGCCACCGTTCGAGAATTGAATCATGACCGGTGAGTTGAGACTCGCCGCGGTCTCCAAAACCCCGTTGATAGTATTGGAGCCAATAACGTTTACCGCCGGAAGGGCAAAACCTTTTTCTTTGGCGTACTTAAAAATTTCCTGTACCTCGTCGCCGGTAGCGACACCGGGTTTAATATTGTGAGCCATATGCTATATTATATATTAATGTTTCATTCTTAGGATGTCACAAAAGTAATAAAATTATATGTCTGTAAAGCTTAGGGTTTAGGAGTTTATTAGTTTGGGAGTTTAGTTTTCGACACGTACGGTCAAGTGGTCTTTGCAGGTGCCCTATCTATTTTGCCGTACTTCCCAACGCCTCAACCTACCTGCCGGCGAGGCAGGCCCGTCAACTTTTTTGAACTTGAAACTTGACCTTTTTTAAAAAGGATAGTTGATTCCGATCTGCAAAACGGCATTTTTGAAATTGAAGTCCCCAAGCCAGCGTTCGGAAATTTTATTGGCGGGGTTATAGGTTTTGAAGCCCAAGTCGGCGCGGAGTACGAAATAGTTAAAATCGTAACGGATTCCGAATCCGGTGCCGAGGGCGATGTCTTCGAGGGAGCCGATGCCGGTAAAGGTGGCCGCCGGATCTTCTACGTTGTCGAACACATTCCAAATATTTCCGGCATCTGCAAAAAAGGCGCCCTTTAAACTGCCGAATAGGGGAAAACGGTATTCGAGACTGAGGGTGAGCTTTAAATTGGCCTCGTTAAAATCATTGATGGCATCGGTACGGCCCGGGCCTAGCGAATACGGAGACCACGCCCTGATGTCGTTGGCGCCCCCTGCAAAATAACTTCTGACGAAGGGTATGCTGGTCGAATTGCCGTAGGGGATGGCGATACCAAAAAAGGACCGCAACGCCAATACATTGGTCCGCGATAGACTCCAATATTTCACATAATCGAATTCGCTCTTGAGGTATTGGCTGTAAGGAACGCCAAAAATCAGTCGGTTACCGTTCTCATTTTTATTAAAATGGATGAGGTTCGCTACACCGGAAAGCAAATTGCCCGCACTTTCCAACCGAAAACGAAACTGATAGAAGTTGTTATCCGTTAATCCGTTGCGACTGGTAAGGTTCAGGGTGTAGTTACTGGCAAATATCAAGTTGTTCTCGGTAAGGCGCTGCCTTCTTTCCTCGATCCGGCTTACCGCTTGCAAATCACTGGTCGTGGTTGAAAGTTGTCGATTGAGCACGGCATCGGTGAAACCGGTAGTACCGGAAGGGATGATCAGGCGCGGATCTTGCGACCCCTCACGGGGCTCGAAAAACTGGGATAGTGCAGGGTTGTTCACATACATCTCGGCACTAGCGATGTCGTTCAATTGAGAATAGGAGTTGCGATAAACGTTGAAGAACCGATCGGTATTGACATTGCGTACAAACTGTATGTTGAGCAGCTCGATGTTGTGTTTTATGAAGTCGGATGGAATCCAATTATATCCCAAAATGGTATTGAAGGCCTGTTTGTCGAGGCCGATATTTTTTTGGAAGCTCGTACCCAAGGAAACACGGGTACGGGGAAGCGTATAGCTGGGGATTATCTTATTGGTGTCGTAAAAGGGAAACCAAATGCTGGGGATGTCGAGATTGGCATCGGCCCCGAATTCCTGAATATTGAAGAAGCGGTTGTCGGTGATACTTTGATCGTTGGAATTTCCGATACTTACCCGCCCGGTGATACTTAGGTTTTCGGCGCCCCCGAAAAGATTTCTAGCCTGTAGTGACGGGTTAAGTGCCAGGCCGATCTGTTGAATGTTCGAGCGCGTAAGTTCGAACGACATACCGAGGGAATACCGGGATCGGGGTGCCAGATAGATATTAGTGTCCAAGGTCGCATTCTCGTCATTGGCCACGGGAGTAATGGTCGGATATTTGAAAACCCCAAGGTTGGTAATCTGCCGATAAGTGCGGGTGCGATCGATTTCACGATAGACGCTGTCCTTTTCAAAAAATACCGCATTGGCCAAGGTCTTGGCGTTGAACCGTAACTTATTTCTATAGAATATGGTATAATCCCCGTACCGGATGAATCGTTGCTCTTGATCGCGTTCGTCGAAAAGATAATCGGTATAGATATTGATTCTATTAAAGCGATAGACCTTATATGGGGTAGTGGTTATGGCGGAGTCACCGCGTTTTTTGAAGTTATCGATATTCAGTTCGATGTTCATCTTTTGATCATCGGCCAGCTTGGTGGTATCGGTGGCGATGTCGTAGGAAATGGAGCTTTCCTGAAAATTATAGACTCCGGTGTTACGGAATAGGGTACTTAGACGCTCCCTTTCGGCGCTAAAATCGGAAAGGTCGAACCGGTTTCCTTTTTTGACAAAGGATTCTTCGGTGTTCAGACTATAGATCGAATCTACAGCTTTCGAAGCGATTTGCTGCGATACGGTATCGATGATAAAAGGTTCGCCCAGATCGATCATATAGTCCACCGTGGCACGGCGCTTTTTGGCTATCGTATCGATTTCGTAAGTAGTATTATTGTTGAAATAGCCTTTGCTGCCATAATAGGCCTTTAGCCTTTCCAAGGTCCGTCGGGTCTTTACGGTGTCGAGAATGACCGGTTCCTCCCCGGTCTTTTTGAGCCATTCGCTCAGTCCGCTGACCAAAAAGGATTCCCCCAGGCGATCGACCTGTTTTTTCGAAAGGAGATCGATAAGACGTTGCTCCCTTTTTTCCTTGCGGTGCAGCCAGCTTTGGTAGGACGAATCCGGATTCTGTTTCGCCAGGTTGTACAGGTTCAATCGCAGCGGATATCCTAGAATCGTCCGGTTCGGTTCCTGTACGATGAGGCTTTCGATCTGCGGGTCGTTGACCTCGACGCTATCGGCATAAATGCTGTTCTTTTTTAGCAAAAGTTCATTTTCGCCGACCTTTTTCAGCGTATTGCAGGATCCGAGCACCGTCACTAGAAATAATAGACTTATTTTAGCGGTGTTTGTTATAGAGGGCAGTCCTAAAAACGCTTTTTTGCCGGCCTGCCGGCGAGGCAAGTGGCCAAAGAACTCATTTAGCCATGGTAAAATCCGTTTTTGACACCTCATATCTGTAAAAAAATCCTGCGTCATCATTCCAAAAAAAGTTCTTACAGATGCCATAAACCGAAATGATATGCCCATGGGGATCAAAAATACATTTTTTTTATGGTGGATAGAAGCCAGATAAAACTCATAAAAAGTTTACAGCAAAAAAAATACCGCAATCAGCATGGTTTGTTCGTAGTCGAAGGCGTCAAACTCGTACGGGAACTGCTCGAATCCGATTTTAAGGTGTATAGAATTTTTACCACTGATGTATCTTTGGTAAAAGAATACGACAATAAGATCGAATTAGTTGGCGAAGCTGAACTGCGGAAGATGAGCGGACTGACAACGCCCAATACGGTTATCGGGATATTCGAAATCGCTAAAGCAGGAAAAGGCACATGCCTGCCTGACAGGCAGAATTCTTCGGATTGGATACTCGCCCTCGACGATGTTCAAGACCCCGGAAACCTTGGAACCATTATAAGATTATGCGACTGGTTCGGTATTGGGAATATAGTTTGTTCTTCGAATACGGTGGATTGCTACAATCCAAAAGTCCTTCAGGCCACTATGGGGTCCATAGCCAGAGTGCATGTTGGATATACCGATCTAGAGGATTTTTTAGGAAATTCGGATTTATCCGTCCGGCGAACAGGGCTTCCCGTTTTTGGCACGTTTATGGAAGGTAAATCCATTTATAAAACCGAGATGCCCGAAAAGGGGATATTGGTCATGGGCAATGAGGCCCACGGCATTTCTTCGGGAGTGGAAGCCTTGGTTTCCCAAAAAATAAACATTCCGTATTTCGGAAAGAAGACCGCCGAGAGTTTAAACGTGGCGACGGCCACGGCGATTTTATTGAACGAGATCCGGCGGAAGTAAGAAGTGAAAGGTAGGCAGTAAACAGTAAACAGTGGGCAGTAAGCAGTAAACAGTGGGCAGTGGGCAGTGGGCAGTAAAAAGTAAGCAGTAAGCAGTAAAAAGTAATAAAGTAAACAGTAAGCAGTGGGCAGTAAAAAACACAATTGGCAGTGAATGTTGATATGAGTTTCGCACTAGTTCTGAACCCCACTAATTCATTAATTCACTAACTCCTATCTTAAGGTTTGTTCATTCTGAACCCCGCCCATCCTACAAAATGCTAATTCTGACAATGAGAACGATATGAAATACTTTAAAAAATACTTTCTAATCCTTATAGTGCCCCTGTTCGCCTTTGCAGCGGTTCACAAATTCTACGTGAGCGTTACCAAGGTCGGGTATTCCGAAAAAGATCATGCCATTCAGATTACATCGCGGATCTTTATAGAAGATTTTGAAATGCTGCTGCAAGAGCGATACGATTTTGAGGCCCGACTGGCCACCAAGAATGAATCGAAAGAGGCGAGCGCCTATATTGAGAAATACCTTAGGGCGAAATTTGGCGTGGAGGTCAATGGCGAAAAGGCCTCCTACAATTTCATCGGAACAAAGTATGATAACGATGTGCTAGTCTGCTACATCGAAGTCCCGAATATCGATTTGGCCAAGACTACATCCATCCAAATAGACAACGAATTGCTCACCGATCTTTTTGAAGAACAACAGAATATCGTCCACTTTAAAATCGATGGAAAAAGCAAAAGTTTCGTCCTGCACAAATCGGATACTAAAGGAACGTTAAACTTGTAACATTAAATATATAAATCGGGAGAAAACTTTACATTTCGCTGATTGATTTTAAACCGTATTTCAAATATGAATCCACTTAAATATTGTCTAGCTTTCCTACTACTTATCCTTACGGCCACCTTAACCGGCCAAGAACAGCCCCAGCAAAAAGAAAGAGAACCCGGCCATTATAATCAAAACAAATTCAAGCAATTATCCCAGGAATTCGCGACGCCCAACACCTATCGATCCGCTTCGGGCGCACCAGGTCCCGATTACTACCAACAACAGGCCGATTACAAGATGGATATTGAGCTGGATGATAAAAATGCCAAGATAGCCGGAGAGGAAACCATTACCTATACCAATAATTCGCCCGATGACCTGGAATATCTTTGGGTTCAACTGGACCAGAATATCAGGGCCAGAACCTCGAAAGCGCCCTTGCACAACGCTGCGGAAATGTCCCCTGCCGAGGAACCTGGCCATTTTGTCAACCAATTTCTGAAAGAGCCTTTCGATGGCGGATTTAATGTCGGTTTTGTAAAGGATGCCAATGGTGAGGCCTTACCTTATAGTATCAACCAGACCATGATGCGCATCGATATCCCAAAACCCTTGAAGAGCGGGGAGCAATTGTCGTTTTCTATCAAATGGGACTATAATATTCCCGATCATACGGTAGATCGGGCACGTTCTGGCTATGAATATTTCCCCGAAGACGGCAACCGCGCCTATGTCATCGCACAATTTTTTCCGCGAATGGCCGTGTACAGCGATGTCGAAGGTTGGCAGAACCATCAGTTTTGGGGCAGTGGGGAGTTTGCGCTTTCTTTCGGCAACTATGATGTGAACATTACGGTGCCTGCCGATCACGTGCTTGATGGAACCGGGGTGCTGCAGAATAGAAAAGAGGTGTTCTCGAAGGAAATGATGGCCCGCTATGAAAAGGCCAAAAAATCCTACGATAAACCCGTGGTCATCGTTACCCAAGAGGAAGCGGAGGCTGCCGAGAAGAATTTTTCGGAAGAGAAAAAAACCTGGAAATTCCATGCCGACAATGTGCGGGACTATGCCTTTGCGACTTCCCGTAAATGGATATGGGAAATGCAGGCCGTTAAAATGGGCGACCGAGACGTGATGGCGGTCTCAATGTACCCGAAAGAAGGCAATCCACTGTGGGAAGACTATTCCACGAAGACCGTAGTGCATACGTTGAAATCCTATTCCTCACATACCTTTGATTATCCCTATCCTAAGGCGATTTCGGTACATGCCAAAAACCAGGGCATGGAATATCCCATGATCTGTTGGAACTACGGTAGGCCGAACGAAGACGGAAGCTATTCCGATCAGGTAAAATACGGCATGATCAGTGTGATTACCCATGAGGTGGGGCACAATTTTTTCCCCATGATCGTCAATTCCGACGAACGGCAATGGGGCTGGATGGATGAAGGGCTCAATACCTTTATGCAATACATGGCGGAGCAGGAGTTCGGCGAAAAATATCCGGAGGCCATTGCGCCGAACGACCACTATCCCTCCCGACGTGGCGATCCCTCGAAGGTAGTTCCCTATATGGCGGGCGACCAAAGTACGATCGCACCTATCATGTCCAATCCCGAAAATGTCCATCAGCTGGGTCCTAATGCATACGGAAAACCGGCTACGGCATTGAATATTTTGCGGGAGACCGTAATGGGTCGGGAACTGTTCGATTATGCTTTTAAAACCTATGCCAAGCGTTGGATGTTCAAACATCCTACCCCCGAAGATTTCTTCCGCACCATGGAAGATGCCTCGGCCGTTGATCTAGACTGGTACTGGAGGGGTTGGTTCTACACCACGGACTACGTCGATATCGGAGTCAAGGGCATTAAAAAATACTATGTCAGTGACAAACCCAACAAAGAGATGCAGGAATATATGGCCACTCAAAACCTCACAACGGCCGATATGCCTCCCTTGGTCTATTTGGCGGACGAGGATAGTGAGGATTTTGATCCGAACCTGAAGGGTAAGGCCCCGTCAATCGTTTCACCAACACTTCACGAATTTATGATGGATCATTTGACCGAAGTGGAACGAGCCAAGATAAAAGAGCCCAAATACTTCTATCAGGTCACCTATGACAAACCGGGCGGACTGCCCATGCCGCTGATCGTGGAATATACGTATGCCGATGGAACGACGGAAAATATTACCTATCCGCCCGAAATTTGGCGTAAAAACGACAAGCAGGTCAGTGTGGTGATATCTTCGGATAAAGAACTCACAGGAGTAGTCGTTGACCCCAAGGCCGAAACCGCGGATATCGATACCACCAATAATTCTTGGCCAAAGAAAGAGGAAGAATCCGATTTTGACAAGATGAAAGAGGAAAGTATCAAAGGGAAATAAGGTCTTCCCAAAACAAACCGACCATTAGCTTTTTACGTAAACATAGGAGAACTCGTCTTGACTTTTTCCTTTAGCTGGGTTTGCTGAATTTCGCGTTCTAATTTTCTTTTTTGATTTTCCTGGCTAGGCTCTACTGCTCAAAAAATCCTTCATTGGAGGGCAGAAACCAAAAACATCGGTATCAAAGAAAAAATTAAGAGGAGTACTTAAACTTCATTATATTTGCAGCATGTTCGCATTGACTTTTCTTTTTATCAGTGGGGCCGAGATATTCTTTATCATGTTTATCGTGGTCATGGTCTTCGGCGCCGATAAGATTCCCGATATCGCTCGGGGACTTGGTAAAGGTATGCGCCAACTGAAGGACGCTACCGACGACATCAAGAGCGAAATCACCAAAAGTGCCAACAAGCAGGGTATCGATACCAGTTTTGTTGACGATATCAAAAGGGATATCGACGAGGTAAAGAACAATGTCAGCAAGGGCATCGGCACCGATATCAAGAAGGAAATCGATGAGGTCAAAAAAAATGTGGACGACGTTACCGGAACCATCAAAAGAAAGTAGATACTGAGCTTTTTCCGACTTTTAATTGTACCTGCGATTTTCTCAATTTATCCCCTAATTTCCACTGTTGACTTCCGTAGCTGAGGCTATGCCGCAGAAAACACACTTCATTTGGGGTACACAAGCCGAAAATCTCGGTTCCAAACAAATAGTCTAAATGAGTTCACTGCTCGAAAGAATCTTGGAATGGGATCGGGAAACGTTTATCTACCTGAACAATCTCGGGGTTGAGCAATACAATGAGTTCTGGATTGCGGTCACCACTTTTAATAATTGGATTCCCTTATTCCTCTTATTTATCATCCTTATTTTTTGGAAATATCCCAAAAGAGAGGCGGTATTTGTGCTACTTACCTTGTTGATGATGATCTGGTTCGTGGACACGATAACCGACCTGACCAAGTATTCGGTCGCCCGGCTCCGCCCTAATAACACTGAAGAAATAAACACCCTGATCCGAATCTTGAAGTCTCCTTCGACCTACAGTTTCTTTTCAGGGCACTCTTCCACTTCCTTTTCAATAACTACCGGGGTGGTACTTTTTTTACGGCATCGTTTCAGATGGTGCTGGCTTTTCTACATATGGCCGGTATTGTTTGCCGCAAGCCGCATATTCGTCGGGGTGCATTTCCCGATCGATATTATCGTGGGTTCGTTGGTAGGTGTACTTTCCGCTTTCTTTTTTTATATGCTCTATGTGCGCCTTATCGCACCCGCGTTAGGCTTAGGCCGTCCCTGATCGGTAGCAGCACCGTCTCTACGCGAGGGTCTTCCTTTAGCATTTGATTATAGGCCAAAAGTATGCGTGTGGTTTTGTCCTTGGCCTCCAAAGGTTCAACGACCTTGCCCGACCACAGCAGGTTGTCCGATAGAATGACACTTCCGGACCGGGTTTTGTCCATCACCAATTCAAAATATTCGGGATATTCCCTTTTTTCCGCATCGATAAAGACGAGGTCGAAAACCATATCCATGGTGGGAATGAGGGTCTTGGCATCGCCCGTATGCTGAATTATTTGGTTCCCGAAGCCGCTTCTATCGAAATACCTGCGTTGCATTTCATAGAGTTCTTCATTGGTATCGATGGTATGTAGCTGTCCGTCCTTTTGAAGGCCTTCGGCGAGACATAGGGCGGAGTAGCCGGTGTAGGTGCCGATTTCCAATAGGTTCTTGGGATGGATGATCTTAGAGATCATACTCAAAACCCTACCTTGATAATGCCCCGTCAGCATTCTGGGGCGTACCACTTTAAGATGCGTCTCGCGCGTCAGCTCCCGTAGCAGTCCGGGTTCTTCTTCGGAATGATTTTCGATGTAGTCTTCCAAGTCCGGCGATAAGAAATGCATGGGATGTCTTTTAGACAAAAATAAGAAATTCCGGTCGACGCGGGGGTCCCCTATCAGAGAGCTCTGCCGACCTAGGAGGCAACATCGATGTGGGATAGAATCCGGAGTACCACTCCCAACAGCGGGTGCTAGTTGGAAATATGGCCGGCAGGCCCCAAATCCTGTTCGAAATCGTATTTTTGAATAAAAAACACCGCTATGTCCTTCGAGAACACCTTGACCTTCGCCCAAAAACTGGATGCAGAAGACCCGCTTCGCCACTACCGCGATGAATTTCATTTTCCACTAATGGATGGAAACCAGGTTATTTATTTTGCAGGCAATTCATTGGGCTTGCAGCCTAAAAGAACCAAGAAATACGTTGACGAAGTGATGACGGATTGGGCGGCACTCGCCGTAGAGGGACATTTTTCTTCCGATAAGTCGTGGTGGGATTATCATGAACGCCTGGCGGCGCCCTTGGCCAAAGTCGTGGGCGCCCAGTGCGAAGAGGTATCTGTGATGAACACGCTTACCGTCAACCTGCATTTTCTAATGGTTTCGTTTTATAGGCCTACCACAAAACGTTTTAAAATCCTTTGTGAGGAAAAGGCTTTTCCCTCCGATCAGTATATGCTGCAAAGCCAGGTCCGGTTCCGCGGCCTCGATCCCGCGGATACGATTGTCGAGGTCAAAAAACGCAAGGGCGAACATCATTGGCGGACAGAAGACGTGGTGGAAAAAATCAAAGAGGTCGGTGACGAACTCGCCCTGGTCTTGATTGGAGGGGTCAATTATTATAACGGACAGGTTTTTGATATGGAAGCCATTACCCAGGTCGGGAAGTCCGTCGGCGCCTTTGTAGGGTGGGACCTGGCTCATGCCGTGGGCAATGTGGCCCTCGAACTCCATGATTGGAACGTGGATTTTGCCGCTTGGTGCAGTTACAAATATATGAACAGCGGTCCAGGCAATGCCTCCGGGATATACATCCATAAACAGTACCTCGATACTAAAGATATTCCCCGGTTCGAGGGCTGGTGGGGCACGAAAAAAGAGACCCGTTTTTTGATGAAACCAGAATTCGAACCCATGCCGAATGCCGACGCCTGGCAAGTGAGCAATCCCCCGGTGTTATCGGTCGCGCCCTATTTGGCCTCCCTCGAAATGTTCAAGGAATCCGGGATGGGCCCTCTTATCGAAAAACGGAAAAAAATCGTAGCGTATCTGGAATTTATCCTCCGGGAAACCGATTTGGAAACCGAGGGCTATTTCGAGATAATCACACCCAAGGAGCGGGGTTGTCAACTTTCGGTCTTCCTGCATGGGCATGGAAAATCACTGTTCGACCACCTCATGAAAAACGGCGTTATCGCCGATTGGCGCGAACCCAATGTAATACGTTTGGCTCCGGCTCCTTTTTACTGTTCCTTTGAGGATATGTACCGTTTTGGGGAGATTTTGAAAAATGGCGTCTCCCGTCTATAAAAGGCTTCCTGGAGTTTTGGATCCACAGGATGGTGTGGGTCTCGTATTTGGAATTTGGTATTTGGTATTTGGAATTTGTAATTTTGGTACCATGTTTATCCACACCCATCCATACCCCCCGTTTGTTTTTGAAGAGGCGACCAAACTGATCGTTGGAACCTTGCCCCCGCCGCGGTTCACTACCCGTGAACTGAGGGAAGGCGATGTCGATTTCTGCTATGGAAGCCGAGACGGACAGTTATGGCCGATCTTGGACCGCATTTTTGATCTGGGACTTTCCTATGAGACCACCCAAGCGGCGGTGGAGCAGCGCAAGCATTTTTTGTTCAAACGACGGATCGGTATTTGTGATATGGTAGAAGGGGCCGAAAGGGAAAAAATGGACGCCTCCGATCTGGGCATGCGAAATGTACAGCTCAGAAATATGGTGCGCATACTACAAACCTACCCCAATATCGACACCCTGTTGTTTACGGGCGGTAACAGTAAAAACGGTCCCGAATACTTCTTTAGAAACCATTTGAAAGATTACGGATTGCGATTGACAAAAATTTCTGATGTGATACCGCGAAGACATCAATTTGTACTGCCCGGATCGGAGAGGACCATTACGACGGTGTCCTTAATCGCCCCATCTGGAGCCGCCAATAGGGCGGTCGGCAGTTTGGCATCCTTTAAAAAAATGAAAGAAGGGAATCCCGTTTTTAATACCGTCGATTTTAGGGTGTTGCAGTACAAGGCTTTTTTTTAGTACACTGCCGAAGTCCTACCATGGCCTCCCACGGTGAAAAAGAGATTCCCGCCTTCGCGGGAATGAAAAATAAAACGTGCCATTAACTAAAAAGAGCCCTACCGTTGCGGGCAAGACTCTTTTACGAGAACACTATATGAAAAATGAAAAATCGTACTTCCCATTAATTACAAGGTAAAAGTACTTCCGCATTCCATTTAATTAAAATTATTGTTGTGAACCCTGTTGTTTTTGTGGTGTAGGTGCCTTATTTTGTTGTTTGAATCAATATGGTTCCGACAAAAGAAGATTTATCCCGATATTTATGCTTTTATTGGAATTCACTTATTATCCTTATTAATAAAAATGGTATAACCTCTATGCAACAATCAGAAAGACTCGAAACCTTTAAAAAATCGGTCACCAACAAGTTCAATGTCTATAACAGCCTGTTTCTGAACCTGCCCTACCGCAATATCGAGAATGTCGGCATGCTCGTTCCCGTCATGTTCGATCGATGTGAAAAAGGATTGCGATCCGGCCAACATCCTCAAGAAATACTCGATACCTTTTTTAAAAACTATGCCGATATTGAAGATGAAAAGGAACAGATCGATTTTATGTTCCGTATTATCCAATATGTGGAGCGCCAGGTAGTGCTTTACGACAGTGTTGAAGATGCGGCTTTTCCGAAACTGCACGAACAGAGCGGCTCGCAGTCCATCAAGGACTATTTTCAGTTCGTTGACAAAAACAAGAATTGGGACAAACTGGCCAAGCAGCTCTCCACCTTTAGTGCCCGTATCGTGTTCACGGCCCACCCCACGCAGTTTTACACCCCTGCGGTACTCGATATCATCGCCGAGTTGCGCTCCCTTATTTTAGACGATCGTATCAACGATATCGACCTGACCCTGCAACAATTGGGACTCACCTCGTTGATCAATGCCAAAAAGCCCACCCCGCTCGACGAGGCAAAAAATATAATTTACATTCTGCGCAATGTTTATTACGATGCGGTCGGCGACCTGTATGCCTACATCAAAGGCAATGTGCCCAATTCCGATTTTGAGAACCATAACATCATGAAGCTGGGTTTTTGGCCCGGCGGCGACCGCGATGGCAACCCCTTCGTCAACGCCGATATTACCATGGATGTGGCCGACGAGCTCCGCATCACCCTCATGAAATGCTACAACAACGACCTGAAGGAACTTCGTAAAAAATTGACCTTCAAAGACGTGCAAGAGCCTTTGAACCAATTGCGCGAAAAAATCTATGTGGCGATGTTCGATACGGATAAAACGGTGGACTACCACGATATTATCCGGCCATTGGAAACCATCCGTGAAACCCTGATCGGTAAATACCACGCCCTATACCTGAAGGACCTCGATCATCTGATCGACAAGGTCAAAATCTTCAAGACTCATTTTGCCACCCTGGATATCCGTCAGGACCAGAGCAAGCATATTCTGGTTATTGAAACGCTGCTGAAATCCAACGGCATCATCAAGGATAGTTTGGACGAGCTTGATAAAGATGAACTGGTGGACATCCTCTTGCATAAAGACTTGAAAGCGGACCCCAATGATTTTTCGGAGGATGTGGTAAAGGATACCCTGATCAACATCCCCCAGTTAAAGGAAATCCAAAAGAAAAACGGCGAGGAGGGCTGTAACCGCTATATCATCAGTAATTCCGAGGATATCTTTTCCGTTCTTTTCGTGTACGCCCTGTTCCGATGGTGCGGATGGAAGCCGGAGGATATCACCTTCGACATTGTACCCTTGTTCGAGACCATGGACGGTATGGCCGGGGCGGAGGCGACCATGCAGGCCCTGTTCGATTTGCCGGAGTACAAGGCGCATCTCGAACGAAGGAACAATGTGCAGACCATCATGCTAGGTTTTTCCGACGGTACCAAGGACGGCGGATATCTTAAGGCCAACTGGTCCATTTTAAAAACCAAGGAAACCTTGTCCCAAGTCTGTAAGAAAAACGGCATTAAGGCGGTCTTTTTCGACGGTCGTGGCGGACCGCCGGCACGTGGGGGCGGAAAGACGCACCGATTTTACGCCGCACAGACCAAGGATGTTGCTAACCACGAGATCCAGCTCACCATTCAGGGGCAGACCATCACCAGTACCTATGGTACCAAGGAGCAGTTTATGCACAATTCCGAACAACTGCTTACAGCGGGACTATCGAACAACCTGTTCGGCAAGGAAAACGTGATTTCGAAAAGTGACCGAAAATTGATGGAAGAACTGTCCGAACTCAGTTTTGCCAAATACGACGCCCTTAAGAAGCACGAGATGTTTATTCCCTATCTCGAAAACAAGAGTACCTTAAAGTATTACACCAAAGCGAACATCGGCAGCCGTCCCGGCAAGCGGGGCAACAAAGATAAATTGCTGCTGACCGATCTTCGGGCTATATCCTTTGTAGGCTCGTGGAGCCAGTTGAAGCAGAACGTGCCCGGCTATTTCGGTATCGGAACGGCGATCAAGAAACTGAAGGACGAGGGCAGGATCAAGGAAGTCAAGACCCTTTTCGAAGAGGTCCCCTTTTTCAAGGCCCTGATGCTGAATAGTATGATGTCGTTGACCAAATGCTATTTCGAGTTGACCAGTTACATGAAAGAGGATCCCGAATACGGCGATTTTTGGACGATACTGCACGATGAGTACGAATTGTCGAAAAAAATGTTGCTGCTGATTTCCGGGTACGATATCCTGATGCAGAACGAAGGTGTTTCCCGTGAATCGGTCAAGATCAGGGAAAATATTGTTTTGCCACTGCTGGTGATCCAACAATATGCCCTACAGAAAATAGGGCAGAATGCAGAGCATAAAGAGCTTTATGAAAAAATCGTAACGCGTTCGCTTTACGGAAATATCAATGCAAGTAGAAATTCGGCGTAAACGCCGGGTTCGCCATTAGTGTACCTCGGAAGCTTCTATTTTACCGGCACCCTTTCTCAGCATAAGCACGAAGGGCACACATAGAAGGAACAAAAGGCCCATGTAGAGAAAGATGTCCATATACGAAAGCAGGATACTCTGCCTTGCCACGGTACCTTCCAATACTTGATGGGCCTTGCTTAGGGCCTCGTTGACACTGAAGCCTTGGCTCATAAAGTTCTGCTGAAGGCCGTGTATGCGCTGCTGTACGGTGGTACTTATTTCGGTGATATGGGGTATGAGATCTACCCGATGCTGCTGCGTCCAGCGGGCGATCATGGTGGTGATGATCGCAATTCCGAACGAGCCGCCCAATTGGCGCATCATCCCGGTAAAGGCCGCTCCGTCGCCGATATCCTTTCCCTTTAAGGTCGAGAGCGCCAAGGTTGTGATGGGTACAAAAAGTAGGCCGAGACCGATACCCCGGGCCACCAAAGGCCAGAATAAAGGTTCAGCACCCGTGTCGGGTGTAATTAAAATATGCATCCAATAGCTATAGACGAAGAAAATTACAAAGCCGGCCGCGACTAGATATTTTTGGGAAACCCCCCTTTCGATAAGCTTCCCGATGATGGGCATCATAAGCCCCGTTGCAATCGAGCTGGGAATGAGCAGCAGACCGGCATCGGTTGCCGTCCATCCCAAAATGGACTGGGTATAAATGGGGATGATAAAGGTTGAACCGTACACCCCAAAGCCCAAGATAAAGGTCATGATGGTGCCCACACGAAGGTTCCCGTCCCGAAACACCCTAAGATTGACTATCGGATGCTTATAGGTCAACTCCCGCCACAAAAAGAGGAAAAAGCCCAGTACTGCGGCGATGGTCAATGACAGAATGGTGGAATCTTGAAACCAATCGTCCTGCTGCCCATGTTCCAGTACGAACTGCAGCGAACCCACGAATGTCGCCAGAAGGGCGATTCCCCACCAATCTACCTGATAGGCCTTGAGTTTCTCCCCGTATTGGGGACTTCTTACGAACAAGATGGTCAAGGAGGTCGCGATGATGCCGATAGGAATGTTGATATAAAAGATATAGGGCCAGGAAAAGTGGTCCACCAGATAGCCTCCGAGAGGCGGGCCCAATGTAGGCCCAACGATTACGCCCATTCCATAAATGGCCTGGGCCATACCCCTTTTTTCAATAGGGTAGCTCTCAGTGATAATGGTCTGTGCGGTGACCAGAAGCGCCCCGCCGCCCATGCCCTGTATAAACCGGAAGGCGACCAGTTCCCAAAGGTTGGTGGCGTTGCCGCATAAAAAAGAGGCGATCGTAAAGATGATAATCGAGGCCGCAAAGTAATTCCTCCTCCCGAATTGTTTCGAGAGCCAACCGGTCATCGGTATGACAATGACGTTCGCGATAGCATAGGCCGTAATGACCCAGGCGATATCGGTAAGCGTCGCCCCCAAGCTGCCCCGCATATCGTTGAGTGCCACATTGACAATAGTGGTGTCGATAATTTCCAAGAGCGCGCATAACACCGCAGTAATGGTAATAATTACACGTCGAAGTCCGTATTCTACTAAATCGTTTTCTTGGGGCTGCCGCATTTTTTGCTTTCTGTTATTTCAATGGAAAAATCGAACAAGATCAAAATGTTTTAGGGGGGTGGAAATTTTAATCCACATGCACATCGACTTCTACGTTCATGCCCGATCGCAGTTTTTTAAGGCTTAGGCTATCGTTGTTGTCCGTAAAATCGATTTTAACGGGTAGGCGCTGAACAGTCTTAACGAAGTTTCCGGTGGCGTTGTCGGGGGGCAGTAGCGAGAACCTCGCACCGGTCGCCGGGGAAAAAGCGGTCACCTCTCCCTCCAGTTCCTCGCCGGGATAGGCGTCGATTTCGATGTCCACCTTTTGGCCGATTTCCATTTTGTCCAGTTGTGTCTCCTTAAAATTGGCTACAATCCACTGGTTGGAGTTGTTAACGAGATAGAACAGCGATTGCCCC
The DNA here is from genome assembly GCA_963764285.1 of uncultured Flavobacteriaceae bacterium. GTDB lineage: Bacteria > Bacteroidota > Bacteroidia > Flavobacteriales > Flavobacteriaceae > Pricia. The sequence goes on along the minus strand of CAVXSA010000019.1, from coordinate 136,277 downwards.
GGCTGCACAAACTGTCCCGCTTGTAGGTCCACATTCGAAAGTTGTCCGTTTACTGGGGCCGTTACCGTGGTATAGTCCATGTTGAGTTCCGCGGCATCTAAAACGGCCTGGGCACTTTTGACATTGGCCTCTGCCACCGCCACCTGCTTTTCCGAAATTTGGGTCTGGGAAACGGCGGCGTTTCGCTGACTGGAGGAGGCTTTTTGTTGGCTCTGTAAGATTTCGAGTTGTTGTTCCGCTTCCTGTTTGGCGGCGGAGGCCTGTTCATATTGTTGGGCGGTTATCGAATGGTTGTCGTACAGGTTTTGGTAGCGTTCGAAATCTTTGGTCGCCCGCCACAGCTTTATCTTGGCCGATTCGATACTGCCCTCGGCCGAACTCACCTGGGCGTTCGACACGGACACGTTGGCACGGTACGAGCCGATACTGGTCTTGGCGACGCTCAGTTGGCTTTCCGCAGCGGCAAGATTCGCTTTGGCCTTTTCCAGTTCCACTAAATAATCGCGGGGGTCGATCGTAAAAAGGGTATCGCCTTTTTCGACCCGTTGGTTATCGACCACATATACCTGATCGATATAGCCTCCGATATGGGGAATTACAGGGTTCATGTTCGCCTGTACTTGGGCATCATCGGTGGTTTCGTGCGAAAGGGAATGAATAATCTTATAGGCCCCATAAACTAGGGCGATCGTAAGTAGTGCGCCAATAATGGCCACCATTTTTTTACTGGGCTTTTTTCTTTTTTTCATGGTTTTGGATAAAACTTAATTAGCGGTTATGGCTTCTATCAGATGGCCTTTTGCAGTGAGCAGTTCATAGTATTTTTGACCGATGTCGGCCTTTGCGTAGGCCGTATTGATCTGAGCCTGCAGACGGTCAACATCGGCCTCCAAAAGATCGTTTGTGTCCACAAGACCGTTGTCGTATTTGTCTTTAACGATGCGATAGTTTTCTTGGGCCTGTTCCTCCGAGCCGAGGTAAACATCATATTTATCAAGCGCCAGATGGTATTCTTGGCGGGCATTTTCAATCTGTACCTTGACTTGATCGGAGGCTCTATCTAAGGTGTGTTGCAGTTCCATCGCTCTGCTTTCGGCCACTTTGACGTCGCTTTTGGCCTTAAAGATATCCGCAAGGTTGTATGAAACGCCGACCCCCAAGTTCATCGCATTGGTAATGGTCAGGGCGTTTTGTACATCAAGGGCTATGTAGCCTCCCATCAGCGAAAGGGAGGGATAGTACTTTGCCTTCGCCATTTTTATCTGGTTTTGAGCGGCCTTTTCCTGAAAGCGCAAGGCCTCGAGGTCGTTTCGGTTGACGCTGTCGGTTATCAAAGTGGGCGCCGCCGCCCAATCACCTTCCACCGTGGCAATCTCCGAATTCTCCGGAAGTTTAAGTGTGACCGCCAACCGGTAGTTCAGAATATCCTTGTTTTTTTGGGCTTCCTTTAATGAAACCTGAATGTTCGATTCCTGAATTTTGGCCTTGAGCAGGTCGTTACGGGCGAGCAGTCCATTTTCTTCCATGGCCGTAAAATCCTTGACCCGTTGTTGGGCGCTTTTCAGATTTTCCCGGATCAGGGCAAGTGCATGGTCCGCTTTGTAAAGGGCGATATAGTCGGTGATGGTCTGGAGCGCAATTTGTGCCCGGTCGTTTTTGGCGGTAAAGGTGGCGGCGTTATAGGCATTATCGCTGGCGGCCACCGCGTTTTTCAGTTTGAAACCGCTAAAGATCGGTAGAGAAACATTGGCTTGGCCCAAAAGCAGTTGATGAATTTTGGGATTTTCTGTGGGTGCCCCGTCCTTTTGACCCCCGTTGTTGCCCACATCCAATTTTAGGTTGGCATCGGCATTGCCCAGATACTGGTACTGTCCCGAAACACTGACATCGGGGTAGCGCAGGTTTTGGGTGACCTTCAGTTCGTTTTCGGCCGTACGGACCTTGTCCTCCGAAATTTTGGAGGCATCGCTGTTCTCCAGAGCTTGAATAACGGCCTCGATCAAGGGCAAGGGGTCAGGTTCTTGTGCCCAGCTTATATGGGAAACACAAAGGAACAGTAATACAGGGGTGTATAGGGATTTGAATTTCATCGATAATTGTCGTTGTTCGGCATTAAAAATTAAATAGGCCGGTAATTTTTGTCAAAGGAGGAAGAAAGGCATCTGATAAACGCACTAAGGACCCTTGGAGGTCAAAAGCGCCTTAACGGTATTTTGGATATGCGGGGTCAGGATTTGCTGCACATAGGCATCCATGGATGATACGGGAGCAGGCGTCTGTTGGGACATAAAGAAATCTTTGTTGTAATAAAAATGGAAGTAGGTACCCAGTATAGTAGGCAGAATAAGCGGAATGTAAACGGTTTTGGTAAAGAGGCCTAATTGCTGGCCTCGTTCGACGAAATCATTGATTTTCCGATACGTTTCCTTTTTTTGGTCCAAGTACCCCTTAAAATCAATATTCCTCTTTTCGTTGGCGTTGGAATATTCAAAATGTACGATTTTATACATCCGGCGATTTTTATGTATCCGGCTCACAATTAAGGCAATGATGTCGTCTAGAATCTCGATAGTGGTTCCTTCACCCGACAGAACCGTATCGAGCAGCATTTTAAAATCGGCCGTCCGATAAAGCAATAAGGCTTCCAACATTTTTTCCTTGGAACCAAAATAATAGGAGATCATGGCAATATTGATGCCCGCCTCCTTCGAAATCTGTCGGATAGAAGTACCGTCAAAACCGTTCTTCGAAAATAGTTGTTCGGCTACTTCTAAAATATGGATTTGTTTCTCGTTCATGGCCAACGGCAATTTTACAGGGCACAAAATTAAACAATAGTTTTAATTAAACGTTTGTTTAATATAAAAAATATTGGATTTTTTCTGGAAGGCTTATTAGCGCTATACGTTATAATCCAAGCATACCCCCAATATTTTATAGGGTAAGTCCTGAATCGATGGAATATTTAACCTCGTCCTGAAGTAAAACAGGGATGCTAAGAAGTTCAATGAGGTGGGAAAATTCAATTCGGTTCGGTCATATTGCCAAAGCTTTCGCGAACGGGTCGGTGGGGTAGGTTTTTATTCCCGTCAGCGAATAGATCTGATGAATTCAGCTATCGAACCGGTGCCTTTTTCTGTCAGATGCTTGATAAATGCCGAACCAATGATGGCCCCCTTGGCATTTTGGGTCGCCGTTTGAAAGGTTTCTGCATCTTTAATGCCAAAGCCTACAATTTGCGGATTCGAAAGTTGCATGGCCGCAATCCTCTCGAAATAATTGGTCTGTATGTTTCCAAACCCTTTGTCGGAACCGGTAACGCTCGCGGAACTCACCATATAGATAAAGCCTTTGGATACCTTGTCGATAAACCGGATACGCTCGGTGGAGGTCTGCGGCGTAATCAAAAAGACATTGATCAGGCCGTATTTTTCAACAATTTCCTGATATTCTTCATGATAAACATCCACCGGAAGGTCGGGAATGATGAGTCCGTCTATCCCTATTTCCTGGCATTTTTTACAGAAGGCCTCTACGCCGTATTGTAATATCGGGTTGAAGTACCCCATAATAATCAGGGGGATCGAAACGGATTTCCGGATATCCTTTAGCTGTTTAAAAAGGATGTCCGTCGTCATTCCGTTTTTCAGGGCCGCGGTGGAGCTTTCCTGTATGGTCGGCCCGTCGGCCAAGGGATCACTAAAGGGAAGTCCGATCTTCGATCAAATCGACCCCGCTTTTCTCCAGTTCTTTGATGATGATTTCGGTATCGTCAAGGGCGGGGTAGCCCGCCGTAAAGTAAATCGAAAGGAGCTTCTCTTTGGAGTTCAGTTTTTTGATAATACGATTCATATGGACTTTGATATTTTTCATTCCCGCGAAGGCGGGAATCTTTTGATTAAGGTAAAAGATTTTTTACAAAGCGGGAATTCTAGGTACTTAATCAGCTAACATCCAAGAAAGGTCATGCCAATCAGGGTTCAAATCGTTGATTAGGTTTTCTTTCCATTTGCGATTCCATTTCTTTATCTGTTTTCTCTTTTGAGACCATTATTAACGTATTTCGTTTTTTCAAAATACACCAATTTGCCCACGTTATATTTTTTTGTAAATCCTATGTTGCTCTTGGCTTTGTGTTGTTTCAACCGCTTTGTAAGATTATCCGTAAAACCTACATAGAGGCTTGTATTGTTTTTGTTGGTCAAGATATAGACGTAATAGGTGGATTCTGAAATCGACATGTTAGGTAGCTTCAAGAGATTCCCGCCTTCGCGGGAATGACAAATTACAAGCTAAAGCTTGAAGTAATCAATATATGTATCCAGATCTTTATCCCCACGTCCCGACAAATTCACCACCACCACGTCATCTTTCTCGAATTTCCGATGATTGAAAATCGCGAAGGCATGTGAGGTTTCGATGGCGGGAATGATACCTTCCAGCTGCGCCATTTCTAGTCCCGCGGTCATGGCCTCATCGTCGGTGATGGAAATGAACTCCCCGCGGCCGGACTTGAACAGATGGGCGTGCATGGGGCCGACACCGGGATAATCGAGTCCCGCTGAGATAGAATAGGGTTCGGTAATCTGCCCGTCATCCGTTTGCATCAACAGGGTTTTGCTGCCGTGGATGATGCCCACTTTCCCTAGGGCCGAGGTAGCGGCACTCTCCCCGGAACTCACTCCTTTTCCCGCCGCTTCCACCGCGATAATACCCACGGTGGGATTATCGAGATAGTGGTAGTAGGCGCCCGCGGCATTGCTTCCCCCACCGACGCAGGCCACTACATAATCGGGATTTTCACGCCCTTCCTTTTCCTGTAACTGCCACTGGATTTCCTTGGAGATGACGGACTGAAACCGCGCCACCATATCGGGGTAAGGGTGGGGCCCCACGACCGAACCGATGATATAATGTGTATCTACGGGATTATTGATCCAATCGCGGATAGCCTCGTTGGTGGCATCTTTCAGCGTGCGGCTCCCTGATTTTGCGGGCCGTACCTCGGCCCCCAACATTTTCATACGGGCCACGTTTGGGGCTTGGCGGGCGATATCGATTTCGCCCATGTAAACAATACATTCGATGCCCATCAAGGCGCAGACCGTAGCAGTCGCAACCCCATGTTGCCCCGCACCGGTTTCGGCGATGATCCGGTTTTTGCCCAGCTTCTTCGCCATCAAAATCTGCCCGATGGTATTGTTTACCTTGTGCGCTCCGGTATGGCAAAGGTCTTCCCGTTTGAGGTAGATTTTTACGCCGTATTTTTGGGAAAAGCGCTTCGCAAAATAGAGCGGGGTAGGGCGACCGACATAATCCCGCAGCAATTGATCGAACTCCTTTTGAAAGGAAGGTTCTTCCATGATGCGGATGTAGTTCCGGCGCAGTTCCTCACAATTGGGATAGAGCATTTCGGGAATAAATGCCCCGCCGAATTCCCCATAGTATCCTTTTTCATTGGCTTGATAGCTCATAATTTTTGTTGTCTTTGCAGTGAAATGCCTTTTATTGGGCAGTAAGTCGGAAGTTGTGCGATTATTTATATAAAAATTTTAGTCTTATTTGTTTGTATAGCAAGTATCTCTAAAAGAAATTGTTATGCACCATCTTTTGTTATCAGTTATTTAGTTTTTCCTGAACTTCCTTAAATGTCAATCCCTGTTTATTTATCCATTCTGTAAAACCATTTGAATTCCTTCCTAATATCATATTAGAGGCGGCACTGGGACTATTGAAAACAGCATCTTCCGCAAAAATTTATTTGTCCCCATTTTTCATTATTATTTAATATACCGAAGCACGGGGTGAATAAATTGCCTTACCGACCCAATTGCCAAATTTTATAAGTCCCGTCAATCATGTAGACTGTTAGTTTCTTTCCCATTATAGTTCAATAATTAATGGAACATGATCGCTGATTTCGATCCAATCATTACGTTTTCCTATGCTAAATTCTTTTGGTTTTTGAAAGCCTTTGCTAACAAATACATAATCAATGTGAAACGGCTTTTGCTCTTTCTTTTGCAAGTAGAAGGTTGCTCTGGATTCTTTACCTGGTTGTTCTAAGGTACTTAAATGGTAAACACTTTTGATGTTCTTTTCTTCAAGTAATTTGACCACATCGGAATGATTCCACCAACGATCCCATTGATTCCAGATAGGGTTACTATCATAATAGGCATATCTTCGATATAATATTCCTCTTACGACTGTAATTTTTCTCTAAACTCTTTTAAATTATCTACATCCTTTAATCCCGGCTCGATTTCGAACCGACTGTTCACATCGATGGCATGACAATATTTTGATTCCGGTCTTTGTAGGAAACCCTTGATGGACTCCACATCCCCTAAACCAATCCCTCCACTTAGAAAATAGGGTTTGTTCGAGGGATAGTTTTCCAACACTTTCCAATCGAAGGCATAGCCGTTACCACCAGGGAGTTTTCCTTTGGTGTCGAACATAATATAATCGCAAACGTCTTCGTAGGGTTTCAGGATGCTGAAATCGAAATTATCCTTGATGGGGAATACCTTGATAATTTTGAGGGTAGTTTCCTTCGTAGCCGTCGTTGGGTCCCGGTCTCGACTGCGCCCGACTCGGCATCCTCCATTGCATCGTTACCTTGCGGAAGGGGGCTACTTGTCGTGGCATGGCCTCCACCTGCCTGTCGTCCAAGCTGGCCCGACCTACCTCGAACTTCGCTCGCCTTGACATGGCTTTCGTTGTATTTGATCCTGTAATTCCCTACAATAATCAGGGTCTTCCGTTCCATGTAATTGAACGCCCTGCAAATCGTATTTCTTTATTTTTGCTATGATATCCCCCACGGAAGCATCCACAAAAACACCTACTTTTTGTATTTGGGGCGGTAGCGAAGGAATCTCCCCGTCAAAAAAGCGCGACGAATCTTTCCAGAAAATAAAGCCGAGGTAATCAGGGCGTAATTCCGCGACTTCCTGGGTATTCAATTTCATTCCGCAGACTTTCAATTCCATATTTCCATGTAATTCTTACCTAATTTAGTATTAAGCTCACAACTCCGCCTTTCCGCTACAATTTCAGCCCCTTATCCAACTTTAAACCTTTAAAAATAGCCTCTGTTTATACAAGATATACAAGAACACCCATTTTACGGCAATCAGGGCGAATGCAAAGGCTACCGCATTCCAAGGGTCGCCCAAAAGCTGCCCGAGCCATCCGAAAAAGGCGTTGGTGGAATACGCCCAATTAATAAACAGGCCCGACATATAGATCAAAATGGAGTTCATGCCGATGACCTTAAAAAAGAAGGCCCATTGGCGATGACCCAAAATATCGATGATATAATAGAAAAGGGACATCAACAGCAGGCTTATCCCCCCACACTGCAGTACGAAAGAACTGGTCCATAAATTTTTATTGATGGGAAAGAATAGATTCCAAATTTGGGCCAGAATGATGCAGACGACCCCGGCACCTACCATTTTATAAACGGCTTTCATTTTGGTGTCCGGGGATGTACTTCGCAGCATAGTTCCCGTAAATATACCCAAGAGTGCGGTGGAAATTGCGGGGATGGTGCTGAAAAGCCCTTCGGGGTCATGAATGCCCAGATAGAGTTTCCCCGGCATGAGCAGCCGATCTACATACGATGTGAAATTACCTTCCATGCTGAGGTCCCCGGCCGGAAAACCGGGAGCGGAACCAAAGCTAAGAATAAGCCAATACCCTAAGAGCAACGCCACGAACCAAACAACCTGCACTCGCTGTTTGCTGTACAAATAAATGATATTGGCGAACATATAGGCCAGGCCTATGCGTCCTAGCACGCTGCCAAAACGGATTTCCGCCAAGGGCTTCAGTACCAGTCCGTTGTTATAGATAATTCCCAAAATCACTAAGAGCAGGCCTCTTTTGATCACTTTCAAAAGTAATTGCTTCCGGTCGGTGCCCCTTTGCAAGTGCTTCCCAATGGAGTAGGGGGTGGCCACACCCGCCAAAAACAGGAACAGGGGAAAAATCAGATCGTAAGCCGCAAACCCGTGCCAGGCCGGGTGGTGCAATTGTCCCGAAATGGTCTCCCAAAACGGAGAGCCTGTAATTTCGGCCAGGTTATGAAATATTTCCTCGCCGCCGATGATCCAGAACATGTCAAAGCCCCGAAGTGCATCGAGCGAATAGAGGCGTTCGGGTAAGGTGTTTACTTCCATAGGGTATTTCAAGTTTACAATAATAAGTATATTCGAGTGCTCAATTACTTCATCCTTTGAGGGCATTGATAAACTCCTTCGCGGAAGCCCCCGGATTATCCATCCGCATAAAATTTTCTCCAATTAAAAATCCTTGATAGCCGTAAGGCTTTAATTCTTTGATGGCTTTGCTATGGCCGATACCGCTTTCCGATACTTTTACGAAATCATCGGGAATCAGTTTTGAGAGCGACTTGCTGGTATCCAAACTGACCTCAAATGTCTTTAAGTTGCGGTTGTTGACGCCCAATAGATCAATAGTCGGCATGATGGTTTTGTGAAGTTCTTCTTGATTGTGCACTTCAAGTAGCACATCGAGCTTGAAGCTTTTTGCAAGTTCGGAAAAAGATTTGATTTCTTTCTGGCCCAAAATGGCCGCAATCAAAAGAATGGCATCGGCGCCATGGGCCTTGGCCTCTAGAATCTGGTATTCGTCGATAATAAATTCTTTGCGCAATAAGGGTAGTTTAACGGCTGCCCGGGCCAACAGCAAATCATCCAAGGAACCCCCGAAGTATTTGGCATCCGTTAAAACGGACATGCCGCAAACCCCAGCTTTTTCATAGCCTTGGGCTACATCCTGCACGTTGAGGTTTTGGTTGATTACCGATTTGGAGGGCGACCGCCGTTTGTGTTCGGCGATAATTCCCGTTTCACTGCTGCGGAGCGCTTCGGCCAAAGAAACCGCTTGGCGATCGAACAGCACCGATTTTTCCAGTTGGGAAACGGGTATGAGCGACTTTTTAAGACGGACCTCTTTACGTTTATCGGAAACTATTTTATCTAGAATGTTCATTGTTTGTATTTATTCCGAGCTTGCGCCCAAGGCGGCAAAGCGAAGGAATCTGTTGAATGTAATCCATAATTTCTTAATACGGTTCTCCGGCGAAGTCATCTTGGGGTTGCGAATTTCTTGTTCAGGAGGCCTTGCTCAATTCCTGCAACCTCTTCAAGGCTTGTAAGCCTTTACCACTCATAAGAGATTCCTTGGCCTTTTCAAACCCTTCCTTGACCTCCAAATTTTTAACCGTGCAAATCGCGACCCCGGCATTGGCGCAGACAACGTTGTTCTGTGCCTCGGTGCCCTGCCCTTTTAAAATGTTCATAAATATTCGGGCGGAGGCCTCGATGCTATCCCCCCCGGTAATTTGGGACTGTGCAATGGGCTCAACTCCGAAATCCTCCGGCTTTAGCACGCCTTCCGATCGGTTTGAAATGGTTTTCGTATTTCCGGTAAGCGAAATTTCATCATACCCGTCAAGGGCGTGTAGTATGGTGAATTTTTTATCTGTGTTCTGGTACAGGTATCCGTACATTCGCGCCAGTTCAAGATTAAAGACACCGACCATCTGGTTCTTGGGAAAGGCGGGGTTCACCATCGGCCCTAACATATTGAAAAAGGTCTTTACCGCCAACTCTCGGCGTATCGGGGCCACATTTTTCATGGCCGGATGGAACAGAGGCGCATGCAGCACGCATATGCCCGCCTTATCAATGGATTTTTCTAAGAAGTCGGCTTCGTTACTGAATTTGATTCCCAGGAATTCCATGACGTTACTACTTCCGCATTTGCTGGAAACCCCATAATTTCCGTGCTTGGTCACTTTGACACCGGCCCCGGCGGTCACAAAGGAAGCCAGCGTAGAAATGTTAAAGGTGTCTTTGCCATCGCCGCCCGTACCGCAGAGATCGATGGGGTCGTATTCGGAGAGATTTACCGCTTGACATAGTTCGAGGAGCGCATCGCGGAAACCTTCCAGTTCTTCGATGGTAATGCTACGCATCATATACACGGTCAAAAAAGCCGCGATCTGACTCGTATTGTAATCCCCTTTGGCGATGTTGACCAATATATTTTGGGCATCCGCTTTAGAGAGAATGTCGTGGTTGATGAGTCTATTCAGGGTATCTTTCATTGTTGCAACCAGTTTTTAAGTATCTTTTTTCCTTCCGGCGTCAATACCGATTCGGGATGGAACTGCACCCCCCGGACGTCATATTCCTTGTGGCGAAGAGACATGATCTGTCCGTTTTCATCTGTGGAAGTGGCTTCTAAAACATCGGGCAAATCGAACGGGTTTACCACCCAGGAGTGGTAGCGGCCCACTTCGATTTCTTGAGGAAGCCCCTTAAAAATAATATCCTCCTTGATGATTTTTATTTGGGTAGCGGTACCGTGATAGACCTTATCCAGATTTATAAGTGATCCGCCGAACACCTCTCCAATAGCCTGTTGCCCGAGGCATACCCCAAAGATACTTTTTGTCGGGGCATATTTAGCTATGATTGCTTTCAGGAGGCCTGCTTCATCGGGAATTCCGGGTCCTGGCGAAAGTACAATCTTATCGAAGACCTCGACCTCTTCAAGGCTCAATCGGTCGTTGCGTTTTACAGTGACTGTGCAGCCCAAGTCTTCAAGATAATGAACCAGGTTGTAGGTGAAGCTGTCGTAATTGTCGATGACCAGAACGGTGCCCGCTCGAACTGTGTCTTTACCTTGCTTGCGAACCTCGGCGGCTTTTGCGGGAGCCTTGGCCGGTTCTTGTATATCTTTACTTTTTTGCATTTCGCTGATTCAAGTTTAAATTCTTCGGTCGGTCACAGGAACTTTTAATCTCCGCACCGTACAGTCACTTCTAGATCCCCTCTGCAATCTCCAGTGCCTTGTTCAGGGCGCCCAGTTTATTATAGGTTTCCTGAAGTTCATCTTCTGGATTTGAGGCCGCTACCAGTCCCGCTCCTGCTTGAAAGTGTAATTGATGATTTTTACTGAGAAAGGTACGTATCATGATGGCATGATTGAAATTACCGTTAAAATCCATAAAACCAATGGCGCCGCCGTAGTAGCCGCGGCTCGTTTTTTCATACTGTTCTATCAGCTGCATCGCCCTGTGTTTCGGAGCACCGCTCAACGTACCGGCAGGAAAGGTATCGGCGACCACTTTTAAGGTAGGGATGTCCTTTTTCTTTGTTCCCGTTACTTTCGACACCAGATGGATTACGTGTGAAAAGAACTGGACCTCCCGATAATTGGCGACCTCGACCAAATTTCCGTTCCTGCTGAGGTCATTACGGGCCAGGTCCACGAGCATTACATGTTCGCTGTTTTCCTTATCGTCCTCGGTGAGCTGTTTGGCCAGAATGGCATCCTTTTCATCATTTCCCGTACGTATGAAGGTACCGGCAATGGGGTGTATTTCCGCTTTTCCGTCCTTGACGACCAGCTGGGCCTCGGGGGAGCTTCCGAATATCTTAAAGTCCCCATAGTCGAAATAAAAGAGGTAGGGCGACGGATTAACCGAGCGCAAGGCGCGATACACGTTGAATTCATCCCCTTTAAAGTCCTGAGAAAACCGGCGCGACAGCACCAGTTGAAATACATCGCCCCGCTGGCAGTGCTTTTTGGCGAGGCGTACGTGTTCCTTATACTCTTCATCCGTGAGATTGGAAGTAGGCTCGCTATCCATGGAAAAGTTATAGGAAGCAAAATTTCGAACATTCAAAATGCGCTCGATTTCGGCAGTATTTTCATCCTGTTCAAAACAATGGGCAAAAATATAGGCCTCATTCTTGAAATGATCGATAGCGATGATGTTTTGATAGACGGCGTAGTAGATATCGGGAATGGCAATGGTACCGGCCTTTTTTTCGAGTTGTAGGTCCTCAAAATAGCGCACCGCATCATAGGCCATATACCCAAACAAACCGTTATCGATGAACTTAAAATCGTTCTTTTCGGTCTCGAACCTTTGGCTGAATCCATGCACGATCTTTACGATATCGGTGTCCGCTTCAATGGCAATTTCTTCGGAAAGGCCATCTGGAAACTGTTGTACGATAGTCTCGTTCTCTATTTTGATCGAAGCGATCGGATTGCAGCAGATATAGGAAAAGCTGTTGTCGTTGGCGTGATAATCACTGCTCTCCAAAAGGATGCTGTTGGGAAACCGGTCGCGGATCTTGAGGTAAACGCTGACCGGCGTGATGGTATCGGCCAAAATCTTTTTATGGTGCGTTTTTAATCTGTATTTCATTTCGATAGGGTTCAAAAGATTTCCGCCTTCGCGGAAATGACAAAAGATATGAATTAAAAAAGGCCTGTCGCGAAGACAAGCCTTATATAGTTTTACTACAATGGTGCTTAGCTCACGAAGCTCGTCGAGAGTTATTCCACCACCACGTATTTATTATGTTGCCGTTTTTCATGGTCTCAAATATAGACATCATTTTTAAAATGGCAAACAGATTATATCAAAAATTGTATAGACTGGAAATTTCCAGTAGGTATATCGGTTTACCTTAGAATTCCAAATCAACAACAAGATCAAACTCGTCATAAATGGTCTTATCGCCTAGGTTTTCGAAAAAGTTACCGGAGCGGAATTTGATATCATAGTCGGTACGATCGACTTTTACGGTGGCCGTGGCCTTGTTTCCGTAAATCGATACATCGAAGGTTACTGGTTTTGTAGTACCTTTAATGGTCAAATCGCCCGTCACCTCATAGGAATTTTTTCCGGTGGATTTTACTTCGGTAAAGAGAATATCGGCCGTAGGATGCCTTTTGGTATCGAAGAAATCTTCCGAGTTCAGATGTCCCTCTAGTTTCCCCTTGTTTTCAGGATTGCCTTCAAGGTCGGTCGAAACTAAAGAGGACATGTTGACGGTAAATTCCCCACCGGTGAGTTTATCGTCATCGAACATCAAAAAGCCCTTTTCCAAATCTACGGTTCCCGTGTGCGAACCGGTAACTTTATAAGCTTTCCAAGTGACCGTACTTTCTTCGGTTTTTACTTCTTTCTTTTCCTCTGCCACCGGTTCGGTAGCTGTGGCTGATCCTAAAACCATTGTCAATGCTAGACTTACTATTCCTTTTTTCATGATTGCATAATTTAATTAGTGAAGTGATTTAAAATTTATCGAGTAAAAAGTTGAGTTGTTCCAGTTCTTTTTCGGAGAGGTTTCCGAGAATTTGGTCCTCGGCGTCATTCATCGCCCTATCCATTTTTTCCAATTCCGCCATTCCTTGATCGGTAATCGTGATTTCGATTTTACGTCGGTTCGAGGGGCAGGTTTTGCGATTCACGAATCCTCTCAATAGTAATTTGTCCACTAAACGGGTAGTATTGCTCATTTTGGTGACCATACGCTGGTTGAGAGTGGAGAGGTTGGCGGGCGTACCGTTCCGACCTCTTAAAATCCGCAATACGTTAAATTGCTGCAGCGAAACCTCAAAAGGTTTGAGTGCGTTCGAGATAGTTTCATTGATTTTATAATCTACCAGCATAAAATGGATAATGGTCCTGCTTTTAAGCGGGATTTTTTTATCCGTTTTAATAATCTCCTCTACATTCATACACCTGCAACTATTGTATATACAAATATACATTTGTTTCTTAGGGAATGGACGGAGGTGATGCCAAATATGTGTTAAAAAATTAAATGGATGCGTTTTCGGCTAATTGTCTTACTTTTGAATGGCAACAGAGAGATTTCCAGCGGAGTTTATGCAGAGCGTAGCCGAAGTGCGGGAATGAAAAAAAGTAAAATTATTTATGGATTTATCACAACAGGAATGGGAAGAACGATTGGAAAACGATGAGAATGCATTCGTTTTGGATGTCCGCACTCCGGAAGAAGTAGAGGAAGGCTACATCCCCCAGGCCCACAATATCGATTTCTATTTAGGGGAGGATTTTCTGAAGGAGGTGGAAAAACTAGATAAAAACAAGAATTATTATGTCTATTGCCGCAGCGGCAACCGAAGTGGCCAGGCCTGTGCCATTATGAATAGTAAAGGTTTCAAGAACGCCTATAATTTGGAAGGCGGGTTCATGAACTGGGAGGGGCAGGTTGAGGGGGAGTAGAGATGAAAGAAGACCTTCTCCATTTTATCTGGAAATACAGAAAAATCAGGTCGGTGGATTTATATGGTTCCAAGAACGAACCTATTGTTGTAATCGATACCGGCACCCATAACCATTTGGCCGGCCCCGACTTTTTCAATGCCCAAATCAATATCGACGGACAGCTTTGGGCGGGCAACGTGGAAATACACCTTAAGTCATCGGACTGGTATGCGCACAATCACGAACGGGATACCAATTATAACAACGTAATCCTTCATGTGGTCTGGGAGGATGACGGTGCTGTTTTCCGCAGTGATAGTTCCGAAATCGCCACCCTCGAGCTTCGAAACTACATTTCCGAAAATTTGCTTGATGCCTATCAAGACCTGTTCGATAAAAAAAATACTTCTTTTATCAATTGCGAAAAGAATATCGCCCATACCGATACCTTTTTATTCGAAAATTGGTTGCAGCGCCTGTATTTCGAGCGGTTGGAGCGGAAGTCCGAATTCGTTCTTGAGCTGTTGCGGAAATCCAAAAACGATTGGGAACAGGTACTTTTTGCCCTACTGCTCAAGAATTTCGGCCTGAAGATCAATGGCGATTCCTTTTTGAGCTTGGCGGGGGCGCTGGAATTTCCTACCCTTCGAAAGCTGCAAACCAGTGCACTGTATCTGGAAAGTGTTTTTTTCGGGATGACCCATTTGCTTGACCACGACACTCTTCGGGACGATTACTGCCTCCAACTAAAAAAGGAATATACCCATTTAACCAACAAGTTCAATCTAAGGGCGGAGGGCGTACAAAAACCGGAATTTTTCAAACTGCGCCCACCGAATTTCCCCACCATAAGGCTTTCGCAGTTGGCAAACCTGTACGCCAATCGACAAAACCTGTTTAGTGCCATAATCCATGCCTCCGATATAAGCGAACTATATGACATATTCGATATTTCCGCCAGCGCATACTGGAACGAGCATTTTACATTTGGAAAAACATCCAAAAAAAGCGTCAAGAGGCTTACCAAAGAATTTATCGATCTTTTGATTATCAATTCCATTCTCCCGCTGAAATTCTGCTATGCACACCATGTGGGTAAGGAAGCCGACGAAGAAATCATCCACATACTATCCCAAATAAAAACGGAAGAAAACAGCATCATCACCAATTTCAAGAAACAGGGGGTCGAGGTGAAAAATGCCGAGGATAGCCAGGCCATCCTCCAGTTATACAACGAGTATTGTACCCGGAATCGATGCTTGCAATGTGCAGTGGGTAGCAGTTTATTGCAGGAAAAAAGCTAAATTTACTCTGTATGAATGTTTTCTACCAACTCCTTTATTACTTCCAAAAACGCGGCTTCGAGGTCTGCAGGCGCATCGCCGAACGTTTGGGGATTAGGGCCCGGGTAGTGCGTACCTCGTTTATCTACCTTACTTTCGTGACCCTGGGGTTTGGTTTCGCCCTCTATCTGTTCTTGGCCTTTTGGCTGCGTATCAAAGATCTTGTTTATACCAAACGCACCTCCGTTTTTGACCTATGAATTTTCTAAAATTCTTTCGATCTAGAATCTATCTCGCGGAGAGCCTGGTCGCCATTGTCTTGATTATCGGGGTTCTGGGATATCGGTTCATTTCGGACTATTCTTGGACGGATGCTGTTTATATGACCGTTATCACCGTGACCACCGTCGGCTTTTCGGAAGTGAAACCTTTGGGCCCCGAAGCCAAACTTTTTACGGTATTTTTAATAATTTCGAGTGTATTCATATTTGCCTTTGCCATTTCGGTGATTACGGAATATATCTTGAGCAGAAACTCGCTACAACTCCTAAAAAAGAAAAAAGTGGAAGACCAGATCAATAAGTTGTCCGACCATGTCATCGTATGCGGTTTCGGGCGTAACGGTAGGCAGGCCGCGGCGCGTTTAACGGCCTATAAAAAACCATTCGTTGTCATTGAAAAGGAGAGGGAGGTCATTGAAAAGTCCGAAGGGGAGGGAATCCTTTTTATAGAAGGAGATGCCAGTGAGGACGACGTGCTGAACGAGGCCGGCGTCGCCCGGGCCAATTATCTGATAGCCGCCATGCCCGACGATGCGGCCAATCTCTTCGTGGTCCTTTCCGCAAGGCAGTTGAACAAGCGGCTTTTTATAATCAGTAGGGCCTCTTTGGTCACTTCATATAAAAAGTTACAGTTAGCGGGCGCGGACAAGGTCATTATGCCAGATCGAATCGGGGGCGACCACATGGCATCGCTGGTAGTCATGCCAGACCTGATCACATTTATGGACCAACTGGGCACCGAAGGAAAGCATACGACCAACCTAGAGGAAGTAGCCATAGAGGATTTTAGGGACCAGGTGGATGGCAATTCCCTTCGTGATCTTGATTTGCGGAAAAAAACCGGCTGTACCATTATCGGATATATCGAACCCGATGGTAATTACATTATCAACCCCGAAGCAGACCTCGAGCTATTGCCCAAGGGTAAGGTAATTGTGCTGGGGAGGCCGGAACAGATTCGAAAACTCAACGATATGTTCCATCTCGAGTAATTTTTTATGTACCTAAGTCGGGGACATCCTTTAAAATACTAATTTTCGGTTTTTTTAAATAAGAATAATTTTTATCGACCAACACCTATCCCAACTGTGAGAAAATTATTTTCTGTTTTGATTGCCGTTTGTGCCGTACCCGCTATTGGCCTTGCCCAAACAAGAGATGAGATCGGCCTCGATGAGCAAATCGATCGCGCCTTTTCCCCCATTTCCAATTTTTTCTCCAAACTTATCTTTTTTGAAGTCTGGGATACCCCTTTCGTGCTGATCTTGCTGGTGGCGAGCGCCGTGTTTTTCACCATTTATTTTGGCTTTCCCAACTTTAGGTATTTTTGGCGCGCCATACAGACGGTACGGGGCAAGTACGAAGATATTGAAAACCACGGGGCCAAGGTGCTCTATGGGGAAGGAGGCATCGCACAGGGAACGGATATGAATACCATAGCCGATTTCGGTGCGCACGTGGAAAGCCTCGATGAAAATTTGGCAGTCGATGGCGATATAGTAGATACGATAAGGGACGAAAGCTCTGCCGGTGAAGTAAGCCATTTTCAGGCCTTGGCCACGGCGGTTTCCGGTACAGTGGGTAACGGCAATATCGCGGGAGTGGCGCTGGCGATAGCGCTGGGCGGGCCTGGAGCTACCTTCTGGATGATTTTGTGTGGTCTCCTTGGCATGTCCACCAAATTCGTGGAATGTACCTTGGGGGTGCAATACCGCGATGTAGGCGATGACGGTACCGTTTACGGCGGGCCGATGTATTACTTGACCAAGGGGCTTAAGGAAAAAGGTTTTGGGGTGTTGGGCAAGGTAACCGCCGTACTTTTCGCCGTGTTTTGCATCGGGGGATCCTTCGGGGGCGGAAATGCCGCCCAATCCAATCAGGCGACCATTGTACTCAAAGAGCTCTTTGCGCTACAAAGTACCGGTGCGGGATTTTGGATAGGCGTGGTATTGGCCGTTCTGGTGGGCATCATTATCATCGGGGGTATCAAACGCATCGCCTCGGTCACCGAAAAAGTGGTGCCCTTCATGGCCCTTTTTTATCTGGTGGCCTGTCTATACATTATCCTTTCGAATTTAACCATTGTCGATGACGCCATCGGACTCATTTTGACCGAGGCTTTCGAGCCTACCGCAGTAGGGGCGGGGAGTGTTATCGGTGTACTTTTGGTAGGCTTCAGGCGGGCCGCTTTCTCCAACGAGGCGGGAGCGGGTTCGGCATCGATTGCCCATTCCGCGGTACGCACGAAGTATTCGGCTAGCGAAGGTCTAGTGGCTCTGTTGGAACCTTTTATTGATACCGTGGTCATCTGTACCATGACGGCACTGGTCATCATTATTTTCAATATGGGCGGCTCTTTTGAATACGGGGGAGATGGTTCGGGGGCCGTTATTATGGATGGGATATCCTATGAGGGTGCGGGCATAACCTCCAAAGCCTTTGCGGAATACATTCCCTATTCCAACATTTTCCTGACCATCGCCGTGGTACTTTTTGCGGTTTCCACCATGATCTCGTGGTCGTATTACGGACTTCAATCCTGGAAATTCATCTTTGGCAGGGGCAAGACCGTGGACCTGGTCTATAAAATATTGTTCCTGACCTTTGTGGTCATCGGTGCCGCCGCCAATATGAAATCCATTTGGGATTTTTCGGATGCCATGATCTTTGCCATGATCTTCCCCAATATGGTCGGGCTCTTCTTTTTGTTTCCCGTGGTCAAAAAACAGCTCAAACGGTATTTGGCCGCCATCCGAATGAAAAAAGAGGCCCTTGACGGGGTATAACGACCGGCAGGCCCCCGGCGTTTTTGATCTACTATTTTACTTTAAATCTACATTTTAACGGGCAGCCCTTTGAATAAGGGTACTTTTTTCGCATATTGCGACCTTCCACCACTAAAGAATCCAACTGTCCTATGAAAAAACTGTTGCTGTCCGGTCTTTCCTTGATACTGCCCTTCATGACTTTTGCACAAGAAAATAAGGAAAGCCTGGGGGAAACGATTAATAAAGCCTTTGAGAAATATACTACCCCGATCGTCGATACCATAATGTATCCGGTTGTGATTGCGGGAAAAGAACTACCTATCGTTATTTTGATCTTGCTCTTGGGGGCTACCTTCTTTACCATTTATTTCAAGGGCGTCAATTTGAGATATTTTAAGGACAGTATAAAAACGGCCGGCGGAAGGTACGACGGTCTAGACCATTATGTTCCAGCAAACAAGGAAATTAAGGTAGAAGATGGCGAAGTCCAAAACACCGTCCAGTTGACCGGTGAGGTTCAGGGCGAGGTGACCCATTTTCAAGCGCTGTCCGCCTCTCTGTCGGCAACGGTCGGCCTGGGCAACATTGCCGGGGTAGCGGTGGCCATCGCTATCGGGGGGCCCGGGGCAACGGTCTGGATGATTCTGGCGGGTCTGTTGGGCATGGCCTCTAAATTTACGGAGTGTACCTTAGGGGTGAAGTACCGTGAGGTCGATGAAAACGGAAAGACCTATGGGGGTCCCATGTATTATCTCTCCAAGGGTCTGAAGGAGATGAAAATGTCCGGATTCGGAAAAGTACTGGCCGTATTTTTTGCGGTTATGTGTATCGGTGCCTCTTTTGGCGGTGGCAATATGTTTCAATCCAACCAAGCTTCTGCACAATTAATACAGACCACGGGTTGGGAGAACCCCAATGCGGGCCTATATCTGGGACTGATAATGGCGGTAATCGTGGGGCTGGTCATCATCGGTGGCATAAAAAGAATCGGATCTTTTACGGAAAAAGTGGTGCCTTTTATGGCCATTACCTACGTGCTGGCGGGTTTTGTTATCATAGGTATCAATTATGATATGTTGGGTTTTGCCATCAACCAGATTTGGGAAGGGGCGATGAACCCGAATGCTGCCTTCGGAGGGGTGGTGGGTGTCATGATCGTCGGCTTTCAGCGGGCCGCCTTTTCCAATGAGGCCGGGGTAGGATCTGCGGCCATAGCCCATTCCGCCGTGAAAACCAGGTATCCTGCCAGTGAGGGACTAACAGCCTCCCTGGGTCCATTTGTCGATACGGTCATCATCTGTACCATGACCGCGATAGTTATTATTATTACCAATGCCAAGCATAATCTTTTTACCTACGGTAACCTCGATGCCAACAGCAATGTCATGCTTAATGAGACTAACGCACCGATTAATGGGGTGGACCTTACTTCCGTAGCCTTCGATTCCGCCATACCTTATTTTTCCATTGTGTTGACCATAGCCGTGATACTGTTCGCTATTTCAACGGCGATTTCTTGGAGCTACTACGGACTGCAATCCTGGAAATATCTTTTCGGAAAGGGGCAAATTCAGGACATCACCTATAAAATCCTGTTCCTGTTCTTTATAGTGGTCGGTGCCGCTTCCAGTCTGGGGGCGGTCATTGCCTTCTCCGATGCCATGATTTTCGCCATGGTATTTCCCAATATAATTGGTCTTGTGCTGCTATCCCCCAAAGTGCGGAGGGAGCTAAAGGCGTATTTGAACGCGATCAAGATAGGTAAAATGAACGCAGGCATCGACGATGACAGTAAAGATGCCAAACCTGCTTCCTAATTTATACGGTAATGAAATGGAAATCCCATTTTCAGTTCGACAAACAGGAACGCAGTGGGATTTTCTTTTTGCTCCTTATTATAGTACTGCTTCAAATCGGCTATTTTTTCATTAGTATTTTTCCGGGGGACGGGGCCAAGGATACCCTCATAATAGATCAGGATCTACAACACCAAATAAATGCTTTAAAGGAATCTACCTTGCAACAGGATTCCGTGAAGATTTTTCCCTTTAATCCCAATTTCATAACCGATTATAAAGGATATGCGCTGGGAATGTCGGTGGATGAAATAGATAGGTTGCATGCTTTCCGCAGTCAGAACAAATTTGCGAACTCGCCGGAAGAGTTTCAAAAAGTCACCCATGTATCCGATTCCTTGTTGGATGCGATTTCCCCTTTTTTCAAATTCCCGGAATGGACGAAAAAAAGTAAGCAATCGGCGGTGGGCGGTAGCAGGTACAACCGCATTCGAGAGGAAAGCGTGGTGCCGGAGGTGGCCTCTTCGGCTTCGATCCAAGATTTGAACACTGCCACCGCCGAAGAGCTACGGGTTATCCACGGCATTGGCGAAAAGCTATCCGTGAGGATCGTAAAGTTCCGGAACAGGTTGGGCGGATTTCTCGTCAACGAGCAATTATATGATGTGTACGGTCTCGAACCCGAAGTGGTAAAAAGAACGCTGGGACGTTTTAAGGTCCTGCAACCCGCAGATATCCAAAAAATAAATATCAATACGGCATCCGCGGAAGAAATCGCCAAACTGATATATATTCAAAAACATATCGCCGAGCGTATAGTGGATTATCGGAACGGCAGCGGAAGCATCCGTTCGTTGGACGAATTGGCTACTATTGAAGGTTTTCCAACTGATAAAATCCCTAGAATAGCCTTATATTTGTCCCTTTAAAAAAGAGCTATGCACAGTAGGTTTTTCACCGAGGAACATCATCTATTTAGGGAGAGTTTAAAGGATTTTTTACAGAAAGAAGTCGTGCCCCATATCGAGAAATGGGAAGAAACAGGTAAAATAGAACCCTTTATTTGGAAAAAGTTCGGCGAAATGGGCTACTTCGGCCTGGCCGTACCAGAGGCCTATGGGGGGCTTGATCTCGATCTTTTTTATACCGTTGTCCTTCTAGAGGAACTTCAAAAAATTAATTCCGGTGGATTTGCCGCGGCCATTTGGGCACACGCCTATCTAGCCATGACGCATTTGAGGAAGAACGGTAGCGACACCCAGAAAAAAGCCTATCTGGTTCCGAGCGTCCATGGTGAAAAAATAGGATGTCTGGGCGTGACCGAACCTTTCGGCGGGAGCGATGTAGCAGGAATGCGCACGACCGCGACCAAGAAAGACGATGTTTATATCATTAATGGGTCCAAAACCTTTATTACCAATGGAGTCTATGGCGATTATATCATATTGGCCGCCAAGACCGACCCATCAGCGGGTAATAAGGGCCTCAGTCTTTTTATTGTGGACCTCGATAGTGAAGGGGTAACAAAAAGCAAACTCAATAAGTTGGGGTGGCGCGCCTCCGATACCGCTGAGCTCGCTTTTGACAATGTTGAAGTGCCGGCAGAAAATTTAATAGGCTCCGCTGGCAAGGGCTTTTCTTTTGTAATGGAGGCCTTTTCGTTGGAGCGGTTGATTATGGGTATCAATGCCCACGCCCGGGCCGAATATGCGCTGGACTATGCCTTCGCAATATATGTCGGAACGCACGGCCTTCGGTAAGTCCATCGACCAATATCAGGCATTGCGTCACCGCTACGTTGATCTATATGCCGATATGGATATGTGCAAGCAATACAACTACGACGTGACCTATAAAATGGACCAAGGTGATTATGTTGTGCGTGAGGCGAGCATATCCAAACTGCGATCCACCAAAATGGCCGATGAGGTCATTTATAACTGCCTTCAGTTTTTGGGCGGGTATGGATACATCGAAGATTACCCTATGGCACGTCTTTTACGCGATAGCCGATTGGGCACCATAGGAGGCGGTACTTCCGAGATACTCAAAGAGATCATAGCCCGAATCTTGATAGATAAAAAGGATTACCGGCCGCCTGCGACATAAGCCTGAGAATTTTTGGGATTCTTCACATCGATGAAATTTAAAAATAAGTGGCGTTGGTTACGCCCATTTATAAATTAGTTTTATATTTGCAGTCTTAATCATTAAAGAAAGGAGGTTGTAGCCAATGTTAATAATACCAGTTAAAGAAGGAGAGAACATCGATAGGGCTTTAAAACGTTTCAAGCGCAAGTTTGATAAAACGGGTACGATGCGGCGATTGCGCAAGCGTCAACAGTTTACCAAACCCTCCGTAGAGCGCAGAGCGCAGATACAAAAAGCAGAGTATATTCAGGGTCTCAAGGATAAGGAAGAAATCTGATATCTGCCTTTTTGCGTGTACTAAATAGATACTAAATCCCGTTTTTGACGGGATTTTTTGTTTTTACTAATTTCGCTATATGTCCATAGCATCTTTCATAGATTATTTATCCCTCGAAAAAAAATATTCCGTCCATACGGTGACGGCCTATCAAAATGACATCGAGGCCTTCGCCTTGTTCTGTTCCGAAGAATATAACCTGAACGACATCGATAATATGGAGTACGCCCTTATCCGTAATTGGATTGTGTTTCTGGTAAATTCCAAAATTTCTAACCGTACTATCAACCGCAAAATGGCTTCTTTAAAGGCCTATTATAGATTTTTGCAAGGCATCGGCCGAATCCATACCAACCCCTTGGCCAAACACCGGGCGCTGAAGACTTCTAAAACAATGGAAATTCCATTTTCCGAGAATGAGATGCAAAAGGTGCTATCCGAAATCGAGTACGCGAACGATTTTGAGGGTACCCGCGATCGGTTGATCATCGAATTGCTCTACACTACAGGCATGCGCAGGGCCGAGCTTGTCCATTTGAAGATGGCTGGGGTCGACCTGTCTGCCCATGGGGTGAAGGTCTTGGGCAAACGGAATAAGGAACGTATCATACCCTTGTTACCTACCACTGTTCAAGCATTTACGGACTATTTCAAAAAGCGTGACCTTCTCGAAGACCGTGTCGATGAGGCGTACGTTTTTTTGTTAAAGTCGGGTAACAAAATCTATGAAAGCCTTGTATATCGATTAATATATTTCTACTTTAGTAAAGTGTCAACCAAGGTAAAAAAAAGTCCCCATATCTTAAGACACACCTTTGCTACCCATCTGCTCAACAATGGGGCAGATTTGAATTCAGTAAAGGAATTATTGGGCCATTCCAGTTTGGCTTCGACACAGGTATATACGCATAATAGCATCGCCGAACTGAAAAGAGTACACGCATCGGCCCATCCGAGGAGCAAGAAATAGCAGTTCAACCTTTAAAATTTCTACCTATGCAAGTAAACGCACAATCCGTCAATTTTAACGCCGACAGAAAACTCATCGATTTTCTTCAGAACAGAATGGACAAACTCGAAACTTTCTATGATAAGATTATCGATTCGGACGTTTACCTAAAGGTGCAGAATACCAGTGCGAAAGAAAATAAAATTGTTGAAATCAAATTGAACGTGCCCGGTGATAAATTCATGGTAAAGAAACAGTGTAAAAGTTTTGAGGAAGCGGTCGATTCCGCTTGCAGTTCGTTGCAGCGAAAACTCATCAAACGCAAGGAAAAAATGAGGGTTCAGGCCTGATTAAAATTTTTCCCAATTTGTTTTGATTAAACAAATAAATGGCTACATTTGCAGTCCGTTAGAAATAGCGGACTTTTTTATGCCTAAATTAGGGTGAAAAGGCCGATGTAGCTCAGCTGGCTAGAGCAGCTGATTTGTAATCAGCAGGTCGTGGGTTCGAGTCCCTCTATCGGCTCTTAAGTTCTTTAAAAATTGGGTTGGGGAGATACTCAAGCGGCCAACGAGGGCAGACTGTAAATCTGCTGACTATGTCTTCGCAGGTTCGAATCCTGCTCTCCCCACATTCTGGGAAAACACCAAATTCAGATGCACCAAGTTCCATATGGTGCAATTGAAAATATAGTTTTTTGGAGTTTGAAATTTGACATATTGGAATATTAGTATGATTGCGGGAGTAGCTCAGTTGGTAGAGCGTCAGCCTTCCAAGCTGAATGTCGCCGGTTCGAACCCGGTCTCCCGCTCAAAGGATAGGATTGTTGCCCGTCGGGTGAGAAGTTTATCCCGAGCGTAGCCGAGGGAAACCCGGTCTCTCGCTCAAAATTGACAATTTTTCTGTCGTTCCTGCGAAGGCAGGATTCTCTTCCTTTAAAACTAACAATTTAAGGATGAAGATGTTAAACACTTTACGCCGACGTAGCTCAGGGGTAGAGCGTTTCCTTGGTAAGGAAGAGGTCATGGGTTCAATTCCCATCGTTGGCTCAATATTGGCATTATTACACACTAATATATAACTAAGATTAAAATTCACTACACATGGCAAAGGAAAGTTACGATCGTTCCAAACCGCATTTGAATATAGGTACTATTGGACACGTGGATCACGGTAAAACAACATTGACCGCAGCAATTACCAAGGTAATGGCTGATGCCGGTTATTCGGAGGCTAGTGCTTTCGATCAAATTGACAACGCGCCCGAGGAGAAAGAGCGTGGTATCACCATTAACTCTTCTCACGTAGAATATGCTACCGAAACGCGCCATTATGCGCATGTTGACTGCCCGGGTCACGCGGATTATGTAAAAAACATGGTTACCGGTGCCGCGCAGATGGACGGTGCCATTTTGGTGGTCGCGGCTACCGACGGTCCGATGCCCCAGACACGTGAGCACATACTTTTAGGTCGTCAGGTCGGTATTCCACGTATCGTTGTGTTCATGAACAAAGTAGATTTGGTTGATGATGAAGAGTTATTGGAACTGGTGGAAATGGAAGTCCGCGAGCTGCTCTCTTTTTACGAGTACGATGGCGATAACGGTCCCGTTATTTCCGGTTCGGCGCTCGGTGCCTTGAATGGCGAGGAGAAATGGACCAAGTCCGTCCTTGAGTTGATGGAAGCGGTAGATAGCTGGATTGAAATTCCTGAAAGGGATGTTGAAAAGCCTTTTTTGTTGCCCGTTGAAGACGTTTTCACGATTACTGGTCGTGGTACCGTCGCTACCGGACGTATTGAAACTGGGGTTGCCAACACGGGCGATTCCGTTGATATTATCGGTATGGGTGCCGAAAAACTGACATCTACCATTACGGGAGTCGAGATGTTCCGAAAGATATTGGACAGGGGCGAGGCCGGTGATAACGTAGGGATTCTTCTGAGAGGTATCGAAAAATCCCAGATTAGTAGGGGTATGGTCATTTGCAAACCCGGTTCCGTTAAGCCACACGCTAAGTTTGAGGCCGAGGTCTATATCCTTAAAAAGGAAGAAGGGGGCCGTCACACACCTTTCCATAATAACTATCGTCCGCAATTCTATGTCCGCACAACCGACGTTACCGGTAACATCAGTTTGCCTAGCGGAGTTGAAATGGTGATGCCCGGCGATAACTTGACTATTACGGTCGAATTGATCCAGCCCATCGCGTTGAGTGTGGGTCTGCGTTTCGCCATCCGTGAAGGCGGTAGAACCGTAGGTGCCGGTCAGGTGACCAAGATTATCGATTAATGTTTTGATAGTATATTGCGATTAAGGGTGTCCGGCAATAGCGGGACACCTTTAAATGCAATTTTACATATATACAAACGGGTGTAGCTCAGTTGGTAGAGCACTGGTCTCCAAAACCAGGTGTCGGGAGTTCGAGCCTCTCCTCCCGTGCTGAATCAACAGTATAAAGCATATGGGGCGCGAAGTTTATCCCGAGCGTAGCCGAGGGAAGCCTCTCCTCCAGTGCATAAATCATCAAATTCTATGTTGACATATATTAAGGATTCCGTAGATGAGCTTCGTAACAATGTTACTTTGCCTTCGAGGGCCGAATCCAGTAATCTTATGGTAATTGTTGCCGTCTTTTCCATTTTGTTCGCCTTGGCGACATGGGGCGTTGATTCAGCCTTTAGCGAATTGGTACGTTTATATTTCAGCAACGTCTTAAATTAATCGATCGCTATGTCAGAAGTATTGGAAAAGAAATGGTATGTGGTGCGAGCGGTCAGTGGCCAAGAGAACAAAATCAAGGGCTACATTGAAAGTGAGGTCGAACGACATGGTTTCGGGGATTATTTAGAGGATGTTCTTGTGCCCACCGAAAAGGTGATACAGATTCGAAAAGGAAAGAAAATCAACAAAGAAAGGGTCTATTTTCCCGGTTACATTATGATAAAGGCCAACTTGGGCGGCGAAATGATACACATTATCCGTTCTATAACCAACGTCATCGGCTTTTTGGGGGAAACCAAAGGTGGAGATCCCGTGCCCTTGCGTAAATCCGAAGTGAACCGAATGCTCGGTAAAGTGGATGAATTGGCCGTGAATACGGATAGTGTGGCCATTCCGTTTACCCATGGAGAAACCGTCAAGGTAATCGACGGACCTTTTAACGGATTTAACGGAACCGTGGAAAAAATAAACGAAGAAAAGCGCAAGCTCGAAGTGATGGTCAAGATTTTCGGAAGAAAGACCCCCTTAGAGCTCAGCTATATGCAGGTCGAGAAGGTCTAGAGGCAAAAAATTATCGGCCCGTTCGAAGAAGAACAAAAATGTTACATATATATAAAGTTGTGTTGCTTCCAATAATACAGCTTCAATTCAATTTTTAAACCATGGCAAAAGAAGTAGGTAAAGTAGTCAAACTACAAGTTAGGGGAGGTGCAGCGAATCCATCGCCACCGGTCGGACCCGCCTTAGGTGCTGCCGGAGTTAACATTATGGAGTTCTGTAAGCAGTTCAACGCGCGAACGCAGGACAAACCGGGCAAGGTATTGCCCGTGGTTATCACCGTGTACAAGGATAAGTCCTTCGACTTCATCGTCAAGACACCACCAGCGGCAGTTCAGCTTATGGAAGCAGCTAAGATTAAAAAAGGATCGGGCGAACCTAACCGGGTAAAATTGGGAAAAGTTTCATGGGATCAGGTCAAGGCGATAGCCGAGGACAAAATGGTCGACCTGAATGCCTTTACGGTAGAATCGGCCATGAGCATGGTCGCCGGTACCGCAAGGTCCATGGGCATGAAGGTATCCGGGAAACGCCCTTATTAGCTTCTTTTTAAATCTTAAAAGCAATTATTAGAATGGCAAAGTTAACGAAGAAACAAAAAGAGGCACAGGCCAAGGTCGACCGGGATAAGCTCTATTCCATCGACGAGGGCGCCGCTTTGATAAAGGAAATTACCAATACCAATTTCGATGCTACCGTCGATCTAGCGGTGCGTTTGGGAGTGGATCCCAGAAAGGCCAATCAAATGGTCCGCGGGGTAGTGACCCTGCCGCACGGCACCGGGAAAGATGTCAAGGTCTTGGCCTTGGTAACCCCCGATAAGGAAGCGGAGGCCACGGAGGCCGGTGCGGATTTTGTGGGATTGGATGAATATCTGGATAAGATCAAAGGCGGATGGACCGATGTAGATGTCATCATCACCATGCCCAGTGTTATGGGCAAGCTCGGTCCCTTGGGGCGGATTTTGGGTCCACGCGGATTGATGCCCAACCCGAAAACGGGAACGGTCACTATGGATGTCGCCAAAGCCGTATCGGACGTTAAGGCCGGTAAAATAGATTTTAAAGTTGACAAGACCGGCATCGTTCATGCGGCGGTAGCCAAGGCTTCCTTCTCCGCGGATAAAATAGCGGATAATGCGAAGGAACTTTTGGATACCCTGATCAAGATGAAGCCCGCAGCGGCCAAGGGTATCTACATGAAAAGTGTTTTTATGTCAAGTACCATGAGCCCTAGCGTTCAGTTAGATCCTAAATCGGTATAACGGGCCAGTTCAAAACAAACAGTATGACAAGAGAAGAAAAAGCAAACGAGATAAAGGACCTGACTACCCGTCTGGCCGATAGTCCTACCATTTATTTAGCGGATATATCGGGTCTGGACGCTGTTCAGACCTCTAATCTGAGGAGAGCGTGTTTCAGGGCCAATGTTAAATTAGCGGTGGTTAAGAACACCCTGCTTTCAAAGGCAATGGAGGCTTCGGACAAAGAATTCGGCAAGCTTTCGGAAGTATTGAAGGGCAGTACCTCGCTGATGTTTTCCGAGGTCGGTAACGCTCCCGCCAAGATTATCAAGAATTTCAGGAAAAAGGCGGACATACCTGCGGTCAAAGGGGCCTATATTGAAGAAGCCATATACATCGGTGATGAGAATCTGGATAGGCTGGTTGAGATTAAATCCAAGGATGAAATGATTGGCGAGATTATAGGATTGTTACAATCTCCCGCCAAAAACGTTATCTCCGGTCTTAAATCCGGTGGCGGCAAATTGGCCGGTATCCTGAAAACATTGTCCGAAAGGTCGGAATAATAAGTACACACTTTCCTTGATTGGCAAGGAACATTTATAAACACTAAGTATTTTTTTAAAATTAGATTAAACGATAGAAAAATGGCAGATTTAAAAGATTTCGCAGAACAATTGGTAAACTTGACCGTAAAAGAGGTAAACGAGTTGGCCGATATATTAAAAGATGAATACGGTATAGAGCCTGCAGCCGCTGCAGTAGCCGTTGCCGCCGGTGGCGGTGGAGGAGATGCCGGTGAGGCCGCCGACGAGCAAACGGAATTCGACGTAATTCTTACTGCCGCAGGTGGTTCGAAGTTGGCCGTGGTCAAATTGGTCAAGGAATTGACGGGACTTGGATTGAAAGACGCCAAAGAAATCGTTGACAGTGCACCGAAAGCCGTTAAGGAAGGCGTTGCCAAAGACGAGGCCGAATCCGTTAAAAAACAATTAGAAGAAGCAGGAGCCGAAGTTGAGCTTAAATAGTAGAAGCGACCATAGTCATTTGGTTTAGGTCTTCCCGCTTTTGTGGTTAGACCTAAACCCTTTTATACACTACAATATTTTCCGTATATTCCGTAGGCTTTGTAGTAAGAAGTTTATAATTACGGTTCCACTTTAGTATTCACGTTCATAAACACTGTCCATAGATGTTAGCAAAACAGACTGAGAGAATTAATTTTGCATCCGCTAAGAACACTCCGGATTACCCGGATTTCTTGGACATTCAGATCAAATCGTTTCAGGATTTTTTCCAACTTGAGACCAAATCCGATGAAAGGAGCAACGAAGGATTATACAACACTTTCCAAGAAAATTTTCCGATTACGGACACCCGAAACCAGTTCGTACTTGAATTTTTAGATTATTTCATAGATCCGCCGAGGTACTCCATTCAGGAATGTATAGAGCGCGGCCTGACCTATAGCGTTCCGTTAAAGGCGCGCTTGAAGCTGTATTGCACCGATCCCGAGCACGAAGATTTTGAGACTATTGTCCAGGATGTGTATTTAGGGGTCATTCCCTATATGACACCCAGCGGAACATTCGTCATCAATGGTGCCGAAAGGGTCGTCGTATCGCAATTGCACCGCTCGCCCGGCGTATTTTTCGGACAGTCTTTTCACGCCAACGGTACTAAATTGTACTCCGCCAGGGTGATTCCTTTTAAAGGATCTTGGATTGAGTTCGCTACTGATATTAACGGGGTGATGTACGCCTATATCGACCGAAAAAAGAAATTACCGGTGACCACCCTCTTTAGGGCCATCGGTTTTGAACGGGACAAGGACATCCTTGAAATTTTCGATCTTTCGGAAGAAATAAAGGTATCCAAGGCCGGACTGAAAAAGGTTTTGGGCCGCAAGTTGGCCGCTAGGGTTTTGAACACTTGGCATGAGGATTTTGTGGACGAGGATACCGGTGAAGTGGTCTCCATCGAACGTAACGAGATTATCCTAGACCGTGATACCGTATTGGAAAAGGAACATATCGATGAAATTCTCGATACCGACGCCAAGACCATCCTCTTACATAAGGAAAACAACGCACAGAGTGATTATGCGATTATCCATAATACCTTGCAAAAGGATCCTACGAACTCCGAAAAGGAAGCCGTGGAGCATATTTACCGACAATTGCGGAATGCCGAGCCGCCCGATGAGGAAACGGCCCGAGGCATAATCGATAAATTGTTCTTTTCTGACCAACGTTACAATTTAGGCGAGGTCGGCCGGTACCGGATGAACAAAAAATTGGGACTGGATATCGGAATGGACAAGCAGGTCTTGACCAAGGAAGATATTATTACCATTATAAAATATTTGATCGAGCTGATCAACTCCAAGGCAGAAATCGATGATATCGACCACTTGTCGAACCGTCGTGTCCGTACTGTGGGCGAACAACTTTCATCGCAGTTTGGTGTCGGCCTGGCCCGTATGGCCCGCACGATCCGCGAGCGGATGAACGTTCGTGACAACGAGGTGTTCACACCTATCGATTTGATCAACGCCAAGACCCTGTCCTCGGTCATCAACTCGTTCTTTGGTACCAACCAGCTATCGCAGTTTATGGACCAGACCAATCCCTTGGCCGAGATTACCCACAAACGTAGGTTATCGGCATTAGGTCCAGGCGGACTTTCACGGGAAAGGGCCGGTTTTGAGGTCCGCGACGTGCACTATACCCACTATGGAAGGTTATGCCCGATTGAAACTCCCAGAGGGGCCGAACATCGGTCTGATATCCTCGTTGGCGGTTTTTGCCAAGGTAAATCCTATGGGCTTTTTGGAAACGCCGTATCGCAAGGTCGAAGATGCCAAGGTAGATACCAAAAACTACGCCTATTTGAGTGCCGAGGAAGAGGAGGGTATGAAAATTGCGCAGGCGAACATCCCTTTAAAGGAAAATGGTACTATCGATACCGAAAAGGTGATTGCCCGTGAAGAGGGCGATTTCCCTGTAGTTGATCCCGGTGAAGTGAACTTTACCGATGTGGCACCCAACCAGATCGCATCCATTTCCGCATCCCTTAATTCCTTTCTTGGAACACGATGATGCGAACCGCGCCCTTATGGGCTCGAATATGATGCGCCAGGCGGTTCCTCTTTTGAGGCCCCAATCCCCGATTGTGGGCACGGGGCTGGAGCGACAAGTAGCTTCCGATTCTAGGGTTCTGATCAATGCCGAGGGCGATGGAACCATCGATTATGTCGATGCTGAGAAAATTATAGTAAAATATGAGCGCAGTGAAGCCGAGAAACTGGTCAGTTTTGAGGAGGATTCGAAATCGTACAATCTGGTAAAGTTCAGAAAGACCAACCAAGGTACCAGCATCAACCTGAAACCCATCGTCAGGAAAGGCGATAAGGTGAGTAAGGGACAGGTGCTTTGTGAAGGATACGCTACCGAAAAAGGCGAATTGGCCTTGGGCCGTAACCTGACCGTAGCATTTATGCCCTGGAAGGGCTACAATTTCGAGGATGCCATCGTAATCTCTGAAAAAGTGGTACGGGAGGATATTTTCACTTCCATCCACGTTGATGAATATTCGTTGGAAGTGCGCGATACCAAATTAGGGGCCGAAGAATTGACCCATGATATTCCGAACGTTTCCGAAGAGGCCACCAAGGATCTCGATGAGAATGGGATGATTCGTATCGGGGCCGAAGTAGAGCCGGGAGACATATTAATAGGAAAGATTACACCTAAAGGGGAGTCCGACCCTACTCCTGAAGAAAAATTGCTCCGTGCCATATTCGGTGACAAGGCCGGTGACGTAAAGGATGCCTCTTTGAAGGCTTCCCCATCGTTACGGGGTGTCGTTATCGATAAGAAGTTGTTTTCTCGATCCGTCAAAGACAAGCGAAAGCGTTCCGAGGATAAGGAGGACCTCAATAAATTGGAACTCGAGTATGAGGTGAAGTTCCAAGAGTTGAAAGACGTTCTTATCGAAAAACTCTTTGCACTCATAAATGGAAAGACCTCCCAAGGGGTATTGAACGATCTGGGAGAGGAAGTACTGCCGAAAGGAAAGAAGTACACCTTAAAAATGCTGAACGCAGTTGACGATTTCGCCCACTTGGTAGCCGGAACTTGGACTACCGATAAGGATACCAATACATCCGTGGCCGATCTTTTGCACAACTATAAGATCAAGCTGAACGACCTTCAAGGTAATCTGAGAAGGGACAAATTCACGATTTCCGTCGGAGACGAACTACCGGCCGGTATCATGAAATTGGCCAAAGTCTATATCGCCAAAAAGCGCAAGTTGAAGGTGGGCGATAAAATGGCGGGCCGTCATGGTAATAAGGGTATTGTTTCGCGTATCGTACGTCAGGAAGATATGCCGTTCCTGGAAGATGGTACCCCTGTCGATATCGTATTGAACCCCTTGGGCGTACCCTCACGTATGAACATTGGGCAGATCTACGAGACCGTACTCGGTTGGGCAGGACTAAAACTGGGCAAGAAATATGCCACCCCGATATTCGATGGGGCCAGTTTGGATCAGATCAATGAATATACCGATGAGGCGGGCATCCCGAGATTCGGCCATACCCATCTGTATGACGGGGGTACCGGTCAGCGTTTTGATCAACCTGCGACCGTTGGGGTGATCTATATGTTGAAACTGGGCCACATGGTCGATGATAAAATGCACGCCCGTTCCATTGGTCCGTACTCCTTGATTACGCAGCAACCCTTGGGCGGTAAGGCCCAATTCGGTGGCCAGCGTTTCGGGGAAATGGAAGTTTGGGCCTTGGAAGCCTATGGCGCATCGGCCACGCTGAGGGAGATACTCACCGTTAAGTCGGATGATGTCATCGGAAGGGCCAAGACCTACGAGTCCATCGTGAAGGGAGAGACCATGCCCGAACCCGGTTTGCCGGAATCTTTCAACGTATTGATGCACGAACTCAAAGGTTTGGGCCTCGATATCCGTTTGGAGGAATAAGGGCCTGCCAGTCGATTGCGCCCCGCCAAGACGCGGCGCAAAAGAAAATGGTCAGGTCGGGCGCAGTCAAGAATGTCACTTGGAGCGCAGTCGGGACCTAAAGGAACATTACAAATTAACAAGTAGCACATTAGAATTATGGCTAGAATAAAAGATAATAATCCAGTAAAAAGGTTTGATAAGATTTCCATCGGATTAGCCTCGCCGGAAGCGATTCTGGCGGAGTCCAGGGGGGAAGTATTAAAGCCTGAAACCATCAACTACCGCACGCACAAACCGGAGCGCGACGGACTTTTCTGCGAGCGTATTTTCGGTCCCGTAAAGGATTACGAATGTGCCTGTGGAAAATACAAGCGTATCCGATACCGCGGAATTGTTTGCGACCGTTGTGGGGTAGAGGTGACCGAGAAAAAAGTACGGCGTGATAGGGTAGGGCATATCAATTTGGTGGTGCCCGTTGCACATATCTGGTACTTCCGATCTTTGCCGAATAAAATAGGATATCTATTGGGACTGCCTTCCAAGAAATTGGACATGATCATCTACTATGAACGTTACGTAGTGATCCAGCCCGGCATCGCCAAAGGCCCTGAAGGGGAGGAACTCAACAAATTGGATTTCTTGACGGAAGAGGAGTATCTTACGATTATGGAATCCATTCCGCCCGAAAACCAGTATCTCGAGGAATCCGACCCCAACAAGTTTATCGCAAAAATGGGTGCGGAATGCCTTATCGACCTGTTGGGCCGTATCGATTTGAAGGAACTTTCCTATGAGTTACGACACAAGGCCAATACCGAGACTTCCAAGCAACGAAAAACGGAAGCCTTGAAGCGTCTTCAGGTCGTTGAAGCTTTACGGGAATCCCAAGATAACCGGGAGAACAATCCGGAGTGGATGATCATGAAGGTGATTCCGGTCATTCCGCCCGAATTGCGTCCCTTGGTACCGTTGGACGGTGGCCGCTTTGCGACTTCCGACCTCAACGACCTTTACCGCAGGGTCATCATCCGCAACAACCGTCTGAAAAGATTGGTCGAGATTAAGGCACCCGAAGTCATCCTCAGAAACGAAAAAAGGATGCTTCAGGAAGCCGTGGATTCTCTTTTCGACAACACCAGAAAGGCATCCGCAGTGAAAACGGAATCCAACCGGCCGTTGAAATCGCTTTCCGATTCCCTAAAAGGAAAACAAGGGCGTTTCCGCCAAAACCTGTTGGGTAAACGTGTCGATTATTCCGCTCGATCGGTAATCGTTGTCGGGCCGGAGATGAAATTGTTCGAATGCGGACTTCCCAAAGACATGGCGGCAGAACTTTATAAGCCTTTTGTCATCCGCAAACTGATCGAACGCGGAATTGTTAAGACGGTCAAGTCTGCTAAAAAAATAATAGATAAGAAGGAGCCCGTCGTTTGGGACATCCTTGAAAATGTACTGAAAGGGCATCCGGTACTTTTAAACCGAGCCCCGACCTTGCACCGCTTGGGTATTCAGGCCTTTCAACCCAAACTGATCGAAGGTAAGGCGATTCGCCTGCACCCCTTGGTTTGTACCGCCTTTAATGCGGATTTCGATGGCGATCAGATGGCCGTGCATTTGCCTTTGGGCCCCGAGGCTATCTTGGAGGCGCAGCTGTTGATGCTGGCATCCCACAACATACTCAACCCCGCGAACGGTTCGCCTATTACCGTTCCTTCACAGGATATGGTCTTGGGGCTATACTATATGACCAAAGAACGGAAGTCAACCCCTGAAGTGCCCGTCAAAGGCGAGGGAACGACTTTTTATTCCTATGAGGAAGTTGAAATTGCCTTTAACGAAGGAATGGTCAACCTGAATGCCGGGATTAAGGTGCGAGCCCCAGACTTCAATGAGGAAGGCGAATTGGTCAATAAAATCATTTCGACCACTGTTGGGCGAGTACTGTTCAACATGGAAGTACCTGAACAGGCCGGTTATATCAATGATGTCCTGAACAAGAAGTCCCTCCGTGATATTATCGGTAGGATTTTGAGCGTGACCGATGTACCGACCACAGCCGATTTCTTGGACAAGATCAAGACCATGGGTTACGATTTCGCCTTTAAGGGCGGATTGTCGTTCAGCTTGGGCGATATTATCATCCCAAAAGAAAAGGATGAGATGATCCAGGATGCCAACGGACAGGTCGATGGTATTATGGCCAACTATAATATGGGCCTTATCACCAATAACGAACGCTATAATCAGGTGATCGATGTGTGGACCTCCACCAATGCGATGCTGACGGAAATGGCAATGAAACGTATCCGTGAAGACCAACAAGGATTTAACTCGGTATATATGATGTTGGATTCCGGGGCGAGGGGTTCGAAAGAGCAGATTCGCCAGTTGACCGGAATGCGTGGTTTGATGGCCAAACCTAAAAAATCGACCGCTGGGGGTGGCGAGATTATCGAAAACCCGATTCTGTCGAACTTTAAGGAAGGGCTATCTATCTTGGAATACTTTATCTCCACCCACGGTGCCCGTAAAGGATTGGCCGATACCGCCTTGAAGACAGCTGATGCAGGGTATCTGACCCGACGTTTGGTGGATGTTTCGCAAGACGTTATAGTAAATATGGAAGATTGCGAGACCCTACGGGGTGTCGAAGTCGAGGCCTTGAAGAAGAACGAAGAGGTCGTAGAATCCCTCAGCGAAAGGATTTTGGGAAGGGTGTCTTTGCACGATGTGTACAATCCGTTGACGCAGGAGCTTATATTGAGTGCCGGACAAGTAATCGTTGAATCCGATATGAAAAAGATAGAGGATTCCCCGGTCGAAAAAGTCGAAGTACGTTCGGCATTGACCTGTGAGGCGCCACAAGGTATCTGTGCCATGTGTTACGGTCGCAACCTATCGACCAATAAAATGGTACAGCGCGGCGAGGCCGTAGGTGTCGTGGCCGCACAATCCATTGGGGAGCCGGGTACACAGTTAACGCTGCGTACTTTTCACGTGGGCGGTATTGCCGGTAACATTTCAGAGGATAATAAATTGGTTGCCAAATTCGATGGAGTCGCCGAGATTGAAGATTTACGGACCGTAAAAGGAGAAGATGGCGAGGGTAACACTGTCGAAATCGTTATTTCACGGACTTCTGAAATTAAGATCGTAGATAAGAAAACAGGGATTACCTTGAGTAACAATAACATTCCCTACGGTTCGCAATTGTACGTGAAGAACGGGGCCAAGGTAAAGGACGGTGATATGATCTGCCAGTGGGATCCATACAATGGAGTGATCGTTTCGGAATTTCCCGGTACGATTGCCTACGAAAATATCGAACAGGGAGTTACCTATCAGGTAGAAATCGACGA
The DNA here is from genome assembly GCA_963764285.1 of uncultured Flavobacteriaceae bacterium. Taxonomy (GTDB): domain Bacteria; phylum Bacteroidota; class Bacteroidia; order Flavobacteriales; family Flavobacteriaceae; genus Pricia. The sequence goes on along the minus strand of CAVXSA010000019.1, from coordinate 99,823 downwards.
ACAAACCGGTTTTCAGGAAAAAGTGATTTCGGAGACCCGAAACAAAAAGATGATTCCAACCTTGCTCATCAAAGACGGCAAAGGAGAAACCTTACGTTCGTACAACCTGCCTGTCGGTTCCCACATTATGGTGGACGACGGCGATAAGATCAAGGAAGGTAAAATCTTGGTCAAGATACCGCGTAAATCCGCCAAAGCCGGTGATATTACCGGAGGTCTGCCTCGGGTGACGGAGCTTTTCGAGGCTCGTAATCCCTCGAATCCGGCCGTAGTATCAGAAATCGACGGTGTGGTTTCGTTCGGTAAGATCAAACGTGGTAACCGTGAGATTATCATCGAATCGAAATTGGGCGAAATCAAGAAGTACTTGGTCAAATTGTCGAACCAGATTTTGGTACAGGAGAACGACTACGTCCGGGCCGGTATGCCACTGTCCGACGGATCGATTACTCCCGAGGATATCTTGGCCATTAAAGGTCCATCCGCGGTGCAGCAGTATTTAGTGAACGAGGTACAGGAAGTATATCGTTTACAGGGGGTGAAAATCAACGACAAGCATTTTGAGGTCGTCGTACGGCAGATGATGCGTAAAGTACGTATTCAAGATCCGGGCGATACCATTTTCTTGGAGAACCAACTGGTGCATAAAGATGATTTCATTACCGAAAACGATGAGATTTACGGCAAGAAAGTGGTAGTCGATAAAGGCGAATCGGAGAACCTTAAAGAAGGCCAGATCATTACCGCTAGGGAACTGAGGGACGAGAATTCCATTCTGAAACGTTCCGACAAAAACCCCGTAGAAGCCAAGGATGCCGTGGCAGCCACTGCCACTCCCATCCTTCAGGGAATCACCCGGGCCTCGTTGCAAACGAAATCCTTTATTTCAGCGGCTTCTTTCCAGGAGACGACCAAAGTATTGAACGAAGCCGCTGTAAGCGGAAAAGTGGATACCTTGGAAGGTTTGAAGGAAAATGTTATCGTAGGGCACAAAATTCCCGCGGGTACTGGTATGCGCGACTATGAGAACATCATCGTAGGATCGAAAGAGGAATATGATGAAATCATGGCCGGCAAGGAAGCCCTTAAGTTCTAAATGGCGAGCTCGCCTGCCGTAGGCAGGCTTAGCGAAGCAATCTGTTTCAGCCTTCTAGGAGGTTCAACAGGTTGCTTCGTTGCGCTCGCTCTTTTCTGTTATGATTCAACATTGTAGTATGGCCGATAAAAAAGCAAACGAAAAACAGATTAACATCGAACTGGATGAAAAGACCGCCGAGGGAACTTATTCCAATTTGGCTATCATTAACCATTCCGTATCCGAATTTGTGGTCGATTTCATCAGTATGATGCCTGGCGCGCCCAAGGCGAAGGTAAAAAGCCGTATCGTGTTGACCCCGCAGCATGCGAAGAAGTTTTTGAAAGCATTGAACGATAATGTGCAACGCTTCGAAAAGGCCCACGGGCCAATAAAGGATTATGAGCAACCCCCTATACCCATTAATTTCGGACCTACGGGAGAGGCTTAACAACAGAAAAGTATTGCTTCTTTTGGGGATGTAAGAAAAAGAGGTTAAACTCTAGTTCAAAGAAAATCAAGCCAAACTATTTGACGTGATGGAACGCCGAAGTGGGTATTTCTTCCCGCCTCAACTGTGATCCGCTCCACTCCAATTCAACCTTCGGCTTGCCAGTTTCGCTTTTTACGTAATATTGTCGGAAAGGATGCAGGCCTGCCTTTAGCCTTATACTTCCACTTTTGGGGGAGTTTGCAAAATAATCGTGACCGGCGTCAATGACGGTAGCGTCGTGAACACGGAGCAACCCGGAGCCGTTTGAGGTTAGATAGAACGTGTATCGCCCGTCTTCGGGCACTTCGATATACCCTTCGAAATATAGGGCATCAAAGTCTTTTCCGGTATCTAAATCGGTGTTGGGCACTTGGGTAACTCCTACTTTTGATGCTGACAGTTTCCGCATGTCGGGCACCCATGGAAAATCACCTTTGTAGGACTTCCATACCACGCCATTCTGCAATCCTTCTCTTGCCACCGCCGGAACAAGCACATCGTCATAAGGCCGTGTTGCAGTAGCGTTTGGCATACGTGATCGGATAGCCCTGTTCTTTAAATCCTGTTGAAAAGCGCCCATTTTGGGATGAGTCTGCCAAATTGTTCTTTTGCTGTGGGTCTTTGGCCACATTGTAAATCTCGAAATCGTCATCCTGATCTTGAATGTTATAACGCACACCTACCGTGTCGCCGAAACGTAGCATTTGCATCTGGTTGCGTTGTCGGGAGCGGTGCTCGGGCAGAAAGTCTTCGTAGGCCGGGGTCTCTCCCCCTTGAAAATATTCGACATAGATTTGACTGGCCGCCTGCTTACCTTGGTTCAGCAGGGAGGGCAGAAGCGAAACGCCATCCGATAGGGCAGGGGCTGGCAAACCGGCCATTTCGACGAAAGTGGGCATCCAATCATAGGAAATACTGGGGGTGTCGATGGTACGCCCTTCCGGAATGCTCCCGGGCCAACGGGCGATGGTAGGCATACGCACCCCGCCTTCCCAGACATCCCTCTTGATACCGTCGAACGGACCGAAGCTTTTAAAGAAGGTCGGTGAGTTGGTTTGGCCCTCGAGATAGGACTCTCGCGATGGACCGTTATCCGAAGTAAATACAACAAGGGTATTATCATCTATTTCCAGATCTTTAAGCAATTGTATGAGATCGCCAACGGCACTATCTATCCGACGGGTGTCGGTGGCATAGCGTTTATAGACATCGGGCCATGATTTTTTTGGTGTTGCCGGATTAGCATCATCGTCATAGACGGCCTGGGCATAATCAGGATGTGTCCAAGAATCGACTTCCCCCGAAGCCGTATTGATCATCTGCCCGGGTTGCCCGGTCCATTGAATACCGCCTTTCAGGCCGCCTCCCTTTGGATAGGCTTGGGTAGGCAGTTCCAATACCGCATGTGGGGTATCATAGGCCAAGTACATAAAGAAGGGTTGTGGTGCTTTTCCCTTTTTTTGGTGTTCTATAATCCATTTCTTGGCCGCCGCTGTCCACAGGTCGGCAGTGTAGCATTTGTCCAAATCGGTGGCGATATTGGTCCGGTTTTCATAGACCTCCTTGGCGCCCCTGTAAAGTCCTTCTTTTGGATAATGCTCGTGACCGTCGCGGTGGCGCATATAGCCCAAAAAGTAATCAAATCCCCGGTTCAAGGGGTGGGCCGTCCAGTTGGGAGCTTGATCGTCTTTGCCCTGCAGGCCCCATTTACCGATGGCAGCGGTGGCATATCCTGCTTGCCGCATTACGGACGCCAGGGTAAGATTGTTGTCGAGAGCCTTGTCGAACTGGTTGTCCCTGACATTGGCATGCCCTTGGCTCCGACCCAGCAACAAAGAGGCCCGTGAAGGGGCGCAGACAGGGGCCGCTGTATAGTGATGTGGTAGAAGCGCCCCTTCGGCAGCCATTCGATCGAGGTTCGGAGTAAATTCCCGTGGCGTTCCCGAGGGGTTGTCCTTTGCCAATTGGTTCTGAAAAAATACGCCCAGGTCCCCAAAACCCAGATCATCGGTCAGGATGAAGATGATATTGGGTTTTTTGGAGTGGGATGTTTTAGTTTCAGCTACGTCTTGGGCATTCATAGGCGAAAAGACCATCACAGTCATGATGGACATTAGGAAATACAGAAATTTGTTCTGGATGGGCTTCATGGTAATCATTTGTTTAAGAGAGGGATCAAATCATTGCTATCTGGTAGAAAATTAGTTATTTTTTGGGATTCAAGGAAATGAGTCCTGCATTCCACCTCAGCCGTTCAACCTATTCCAATTTTTGGAAACAGGTCAAAAATTTCAGTGATTACATGGTGTCCGATAGCGAATTTTTTAGGATATTTAGAAAAATATAATACACAACAGTCATGCAAAACAATTCAAAAAAAACTCTTAAAGGGGCTACACATTTTTTCTGGGTACTTGGGCTTATCTTCCTGATAGGATGCGGGGAGGACAAAACTAACGAAGCTACCTCCGAAACCGCGCTTAATCTTAGCCCCGACGACCTGGGTCTGACCCTGCCAGAGGGCTTTGGGGCATTGAAAGTCGCGGACTCTCTACAAAATCCGCGACATATCGCCGTGACCCCAGACGGAGGTATCTATGTAAAACTGGCAAAACCGGTTGACGGACACGGCATTTTATACTTGGAGGATGACAATGGAGATGGAACTGCCGAGGTGAAAATGGGCTTTGGCAATTACGGTGGTACCGGCATAGCACTGAACGGTGACGAGTTATATGCCTCTTCCAACAGCCAAGTGTTCCGATATAAGGTTGATGGGCAGGGCAGGGTAAGCGATACCACCATGATAGATACCGTCATTACCGGGCTCATAGACCGGCGGCAGCACAATTCCAAATCCATTGCGCTCGACGGTAGCGGTAATATGTATGTAAATATCGGGGCCTATTCGAACGCCTGTCAAAAGGAGGATAGGACCATCGGATCACCAGGCATGCAGCCCTGTCCGATATTGGACTCCGCCGGGGGTATCTGGCAATTCAGAACGGATAAGCTGAACCAGTCTTATGGTGAGGGAAAACGCTTTGCTACGGGACTACGTAACGTGGTCGGCCTTGATTGGAACAAGCAGGACAATCACCTGTATGTTATGCAGCACGGGCGCGACCAGCTTCATACCCTTTTTCCCGACCTTTACGATGTTGAAGCTTCGGCCGAGCTTCCTGCAGAGACCATGTATCGTATAGAGGAAGGAACCGATGCCGGGTGGCCGTACATCTATTACGACCAGAATCAGGACAAACAGATTCTGGCGCCCGAATACGGCGGGGATACCCAGAAAACGGGTCCCGACGGTATTCAAGATCCCATTGTCGCCTTTCCGGGGCACATGGCGCCCGATGCCCTGCTGTTTTATACGGGGGATATGTTTCCCGAAAAATATAAAAATGGAGCCTTTATTGCCTTCCACGGAAGTTGGAACCGAGCGCCTCAGGAGCAAGAAGGTTTTAACGTCACATTCGTGCCTTTCGAAAATGGCAGACCAAGCGGCGATTACGAGGTTTTTGCGGATGGGTTCGCCGGTTCGGACTCCATCATGTCCCCCGATGATGCGAAACACCGACCGACCGGATTGGCCCAAGGCCCCGATGGCTCGCTCTATGTTTCAGACGATGAGGGCGGAACGCTGTTCCGAATCGTTTATAATGATCCGACCAAGAAATGACGTGTAAACGGCATTTTAAGACGGCCCAAAACTCGATCTTACTAATTTTCAGCTTTTGCCTTATCAATAGCTGCGGTGAGCAAAAAAAGGAAAAAGAGACCGATCTCCCCTCCATTCGGAAAACGGTAGGCCCGATATCCTCGCGAACGGAACACGCGGAAGTACCGAAATATATGGTCGATGGGCAACAAGTTTATGACCAATATTGCCTTTCGTGCCATCAGGCGACCGGTAGTGGGGTATCAAGACTTAATCCCCCCTTAAAGGGTACGGAATATGTACTCGGTGATAAAAATGGGTTGTTGCATATTCTTATAAAAGGTTCCAATGTCGGCCTTGACGTCGATGGGGAAACGTATAGCAACGCCATGCCTTCCTTTAGACATTTGAGCGATGAGGAATTGGCCGATGTAGCATCTTATATTCGCAATAGTTTCGGTAATTCCGCAGCTCCGGTTACCGTGGAAGAGGTTTCCAATTTCCGTAAGAAGAACGAAGAATAAATTCAGAATTTGGCAAAGTATTGGAACTCAATATATCCGATTTAGATAGGATTTCTGCCATTTTATAAAAATAACACAATGGAATACAGAACATTAGGAAAAACAGATTTAAAAATTTCAGCGATTACCTTCGGTGCATGGGCCGCCGGCGGGTGGATGTGGGGCGGCAGCGATCGCAACAAGGCCATCCAGGCCATCCGCGACGCTTATGACAAAGGCGTTACCTCTATCGATACGGCACCAGTATACGGTATGGGCGCCAGCGAAAAAATAGTAGGGGAGGCCATCAAGGATATTCCTAGGGACAAGGTACAGATCCTGACCAAATTCGGGATGCGCTGGGATCTGGAAAAAGGCGTTTTTAAGTTTCACAGCAAGAATAATGAAGGCAAGGAAATCGATATCTACCAATATGCGGGCAAGGAAAGCGTAAAAAAGGAAATTGAGGACAGCCTTACACGCCTAAGGACGGATTATATCGACCTCTATCAAATACATTGGCCAGATACTACCACGCCAATTCAAGAGACCTTCGAAGCAGTGGCAGAACTGATAAAGGAGGGAAAAGTACGCCAGGCAGGAGTTTGTAACTACAACGTGGAGCAAATGAAGGAAGCCGAAAAGTACGTGACCCTGGCCTCGAACCAAGTGCCGTTCAGTATGGTCAACCGTGATATGGAAAAAGAGGTAGTGCCATATTGTCGTAAAAACAGCAAATCCATTTTAGCCTATAGCCCCATGGAAAGGGGACTGCTTACCGGAAAAATGGAACCGGGTCAGGAATTCGGGAAAGGCGACCACAGGGCAGATAATCCTTATTTTACCGACGAAAGCATCAAAAAGACAAATTCCTTTCTTGAAAAAATCAAACCATTGGCCAAGGAGAAAAACGCTACTCTCGCACAATTGGTACTTAAATGGACGATTGAACGTCCTGGTATAACCATTGCGCTGGCAGGGGCCAGAAACTCTGAACAATCCGTACAGAATGCCGCGGCAGCAGACCTGACACTAAGCTCCGATGAAATCGATTTTATCAATAGCGAATTGCAAAAAATTTCGTAGAAACCCGACCGCTACTCAAACTCCGAAACAAAGTGCAACTTGACGCTCGGATATTTCTGCTGTGCCATCTGCAACGAAAACTGCGAGTCCGCCAAAAAAACGAGCTGCCCCTGCTTGTCCGTGGCCAGAAATTTTTGCTTAACCCGCTGAAATTCTTCGAATTCCTCGTTTTTAGGGTTTTCGGGATCGACCCAACAGGCCTTGTACACCGGAAAGTTCTCATAGGTACATTTGGCACCGTATTCGTGCTCCAAACGGTATTGGATGACCTCGAACTGTAGGGCGCCGACGGTGCCGATAACCTTTCTGCCGTTCATTTCCAAAGTGAATAATTGCGCCACGCCTTCATCCATCAACTGGTCGATGCCCTTGTAAAGCTGTTTTGACTTCATCGGGTCGGCGTTGTTGATATACCGAAAATGTTCGGGAGAAAAACTGGGTATCCCTTTATAATGCAGTTCCTCACCTTCGGTCAGTGTATCGCCAATCTTAAAGTTCCCCGTATCGTGCAGGCCGACGATATCACCGGGATAGGAGACATCGACGATTTCTTTTTTCTCGGCAAAAAAGGCATTGGGACTCGAAAATTTTAAAATCTTGTCCTGTCGTACATGCAGATAGGGTTTGTTCCTTTCAAAAGTGCCGGACACCACTTTGACAAAGGCCAAGCGGTCTCGGTGCTTCGGATCCATATTGGCGTGGATTTTAAAAACAAATCCCGTCATGTTCTTTTCAGTGGCCTCTACCAGGCGTTCAGCGGCTTTCTTAGGACGGGGCGGAGGGGCGATTTGTATAAAACAATCCAATAGCTCGCGTACCCCGAAATTGTTGAGTGCAGAACCGAAAAATACCGGCTGTTGCCTTCCCTCTAGATAAAGGCTCTTATCAAAATCGGGATAGACCCCCACGGCGAGCTCCAGATTTTCCCTCAGGTTTTCGGCGGCCTTACTACCGATAATAGTTTCCAGTTCGGGATTGGTGATATCATCGAAAGCTATGGTTTCCTCTATATTTTTTTTGCTGCTGCCGCTAAACAGGTTGATATTCTTTTCGTAGATGTTGTAGATGCCCTTAAAGTCATAGCCCATTCCGATCGGAAAGCTGAGGGGCGTCACCGAAAGTCCCAATTTCTGTTCCAGTTCGTCCAATAGATCGAAGGCATCCTTTCCTTCCCGATCCAGCTTATTGATAAATACGATCATAGGGATGTTGCGCATGCGACAGACCTCGACCAGCTTTTCGGTCTGGGCCTCAACGCCCTTGGCTACATCGATGACTACAATGACACTGTCAACTGCGGTCAGGGTGCGAAAGGTATCCTCCGCAAAATCCTTATGCCCGGGCGTATCGAGAATGTTGATTTTTTTATCCTTATATAAAAAGCCCAAGACCGACGTAGCCACCGAGATACCGCGCTGGCGTTCGATTTCCATAAAGTCGCTGGTTGCCGATTTCTTGATCTTGTTACTTTTCACGGCCCCGGCTTCCTGAATGGCTCCACCGAACAACAACAGTTTTTCAGTTAAGGTCGTCTTACCTGCATCGGGGTGGGAAATAATGCCGAAAGTACGGCGCTTTTGAATCTGATCCTTAAATGATTTCATTATAAATCGTCTGTTGAAAATTGGTGCAAAAATACGGGAAATTATGCTTCGGTCATCTAGGTAATAACCCTCCCTCCCCGCAAGGGTATTATTCTTATCTAAAGGGTAGCCGTATAATAAACTTATGGTCAATGACTGACTCTAAATAAAGGGTAATTTCTCTAGCATATCTATTCACCCGACTTTTTATCCTTTTAATCCGTACTTAATTCAAGCCATCCGAACCCATTTAAACGCAGTGTTTGCTATCGAGAATATAGCCACAAAGTGTGAATTTCCTTGGGGAAAAGAAAATTTCTAAATGAGTTCGGTAATATAGTTTTACGCTTTGTCGAAAATATTTGCTATTGAAAGGTATTTTCCGGCTTCGCTTTCAAAACAATTTGATGATCAAAATTTTAAATATATATTGCGCTGACATTGTACGTTGTCCCCACTTCTTACCTTCATAAAATTCCTACTTTACGTGGTAATTAGTTTACAAAAACTAAACATGTATGGAAAACTCTACTTTCGTGGTAGTCAAAAAAAAGATTTTTTACAGTTCGATACGGGTACTTATTCTTTTGCTATTCACACTGACCACCTCCTTTGATATCCCTTTGGATGCCGACCGTTTACCTAACCTGCCTTTCTACACCGATGCCGATGGTGACGGCATTACGGACGATGTGGATATCGATGATGACGGCGATGGTATTCTGGATAGGGTCGAAGGCGTCGATACGGATACCGACAAGGACGGACTGCCCGACTCCCTCGATCTGGATTCCGATAATGATGGTATTTTCGATAACATCGAAGCCCAGGCCTACGCCGAATACTTAGCGCCTTCCGGTAAGGATGTTGATGGCAATGGGTTGGATGATGCCTATGAAAATACGCCCGGCAGCGGTGAGGGTTTACAGCCCAGGGATACCGATTTCGATGGGGTGGCGGACTATTTAGATCTTGACTCGGACAATGATGGTATTTTGGACCAACATGAATCGAGCATCCGGAGCACTGATTTTGACTGTGAGACCGTTCCGAACCTGAATTTTTCGGAAAGCGCCGTACTAGAATCAGGGGAAGCGGCCAGCGAGGGTGCCCTTTACCGTATACCCGATGTGGCCGATGGTGTGGATGCCTTGGTGAGAGTTGAAAAGATTGTAAACGGAAGGATAGATGTCCTCGACCAGAATTCGACCGACCCCGCCTACTTTAAGCCCGAAATACAGTTTACCGTTTCCGATGCGATCAGAAAGCCCTATGTCGATCTAAGGATTTCGTTGGTTGCGTCGGGCGGAACCGAGCCCGTGGTTTTGGAAGAACTAATCGCCAATTTTATCGATGTTGACGGAAACGACCAACATCAAGAATTCAACAGATTCGATACGCCCACGCGATATACCGTTGATAACCTCAGTGAAGTCGAGGTGGAGAATACGGGCGGAGGCTTATTGATTCACGGTGGAATTAAGGAATACAACGGCATATCAAATGGTAATGCACAGGTGAACGTGGCGGTGGAGTTTGTCTCTATTTCTACCTTTGTTTTCCGGTTTGGCATCGAAACCCAAACTTCGGATAATTTCACCACAGTAATCAGACAATCGGGAATTCAATTCTCCTGTCTTGACAATTTCAGAAATCCGCAAACCATAAATTTTAGTAAGGATACGGATACCGATGCGGATGGTTATCCCGATAGGGTGGACATCGATTCCGACAATGATGGCATTCCCGATAACGTAGAGGCCCAAACCACGGACGGATATATCGCCCCTGATGGTGCCGATAACGATAGTGACGGATTAGACAATGCCTACGAAGGCGATGGGGACGCAGGTCTTACCCCTGTAAATACCGATAATGAAAGCGCTCCGGATTATTTGGATGCGGATAGCGACAACGATTGGGTGCCCGACAATATCGAGGGTAACGATTTCGATTTCGACGGAGTGCCGGACCAGACCCCGACGGGTACGGATGCCGATGGCGACGGATTGGACGATGGCTACGAGGGAAGCGATATCAACGATGGCTTCGATGTGAACGACGAAATCGATGAGCCTGTCGACGATTTGCCCGATACCGACGGGACTGATGATGTGAACTACCGCGATATCGACGATGATGGCGACGGCTTGGATACGCCCGACGAAGACGGCAACGGTAACGGTAATCCAGTGGATGATGACGAAGATGATGACGGCACGCCCAGCTATTTGGATCCCGAAGAGGCTACGGATAGCGATATCGTAGTAATGCAAATGGTAACCCCGAACGGCGATGGTAAAAATGAGTTTTTGTGGATCGAAAACGTAGATTTGGCCTTGAACAACAGTCTCAAAATTTACAATAGATGGGGTATGTCCGTGTACGAAGGTGAAGGCTACAATAACCAGAACAAAGTTTTCGATGGAAGGTCGAAGGCACGGGCCACCGTCAATGCCCAAGACTATCTACCGGCGGGAGTATATTTTTATATATTTGAGTACGATACGGCAGAAGGGAACCATACAACCGATAGCGGTTATATTTATATCAGCAAATAGTTTTTAGACCAACCTATGTTTTTAATAAGAAATTTCCTGGCATCGCTGTTTTTAGTGCTGGTTTTCGGGAAAACCGCTACGGCACAGCAAGATGCCCAATACACCCAATACATGTTCAATACCATGAGCGTAAACCCCGGCTATGCAGGATCTAGGGGGCAATTGAGCATAGCGGCGCTCTACCGTTCGCAATGGGTAGGGCTCGATGGCGCTCCCGAAACCTTTACGGTCAACTTGCACTCGCCCATTAGAAATAGCAACGTGGGTTATGGCCTATCGGTCGTCAACGATAAGATAGGGGAAGGTACGGTTCAAGAGACTTATATCGATGGCCTCGTCTCTTATACCGTAGATGTATCGTTGCAAGGCAAACTCTCATTCGGGCTCAAGCTGGGCGGTAACCTGCTAAATTTAGATTTCGAGCAGCTAAGGCAAAGGGCAGGTCTGGAAGAAGCGGTCAATGCCGATAATATCGAAAACCGATTTTCACCCAACGTGGGTTTAGGGGTGTACTACCATACCCATAAATTTTATGCAGGGCTCTCCGCTCCGAATTTACTTGAGACCGAACATTTTGATGGATCTGATTCTGATTCTAAAACACCCGATTTTCTTTCAAAGGATCGAGTCAATTTTTATTTGATTACCGGATATGTCTTTGATTTGAACGACGACTTTAAATTCAAGCCGGCATTATTGACCAAAGTGGTCGGCGGTGCCCCTTTGCAATTAGATGTTTCGGCTAACTTTCTGTATGCCGAAAGGTTCTCTTTGGGAGCGGCCTATCGCTGGGATGCCGCGGTTAGCGCTTTAGCCGGTTTTCAGATAACCGATCAAATTCTGTTGGGCTTGGCCTATGACAAGGAGACTACGGACTTCGGAGCCACCCAGTTTAGTAGCGGGTCGTTCGAGATTTTCCTAAGATGGGAACTGCTCCGGTCTTTCGAAAAACTGGTTTCACCACGATTCTTTTAAAAACTACGGGGCAAATGATCAAAAAATTGTACTTACTCCTAATAATAGGATTTTTGACCGGCATGAAGAGTTTCGCCCAAGAAAAACTTCTTATCAGGGCCAACGAGAAATACAAAGCCTACTCTTTCATGCCCGCCATAGATATCTATAAAAAGGTATTGGACAGAGGATATTCTTCCGCTGACATTCTTAAGAAGTTGGGCAACGCCTATTACTTCAACGCCAATTATAAAGAAGCGGCGGAAACCTATAAACGCTTGGTCGCCACATACCCCGATGATACGCCTCCCGAATACTATTTTCGATACGCCCAGACCCTGAAGACTCTCGAAGATTACGAAACTTCGGAGGCCGTAATGGCCCAATTTTTTGAAGCTACCAAAGATGATAAAAGAACAACCGCCTATAAAAGCGAAAAGGATTATTTAGAGGAAATTAAAAAAAATTCCGGTCGGTTCAACGTGGCCCCGTTTCAATACAATTCCCCATACTCGGAATTTGCACCTTCTTTTTATAAAGAGGGCCTCATCTTCTCATCGGATCGCGATACGGGAAATTTTGCACATTACCGCCATACCTGGAACTCCAAGGATTTTTTGGACCTATATAAAGTGAATGCCGATAGTGCCTCGGCAGGGGCGGTCGTCAAACTGGGCGATGGAGTCAATACTAGGCTTCACGAATCAACTTCTATTACCACCAAAGATGGCAATACCTTATATTTTACAAGAAATAACTTTAAGGGCAAGAAGTATATCAAGGATAAAAATGGGGTCATTCGCCTCAAGATTTTCAAGGCTTCTTTGGTAGATGGAGTTTGGTCCGATATTGAGGAGCTTCCGTTCAACAGTGATGCCTATTCCGTGGCGCATCCCGCTCTGAGTACCGATGAAAAGACCCTCTATTTTGCTTCAGATATGCCCGCTTCTATTGGGGAGTCCGATATTTTTAAGGTGTCTATCAACGAAGACGGTAGTTTCGGCACTCCGGAAAACTTGGGCAATGCAATCAATACCGTCGGCAGGGAAACCTTCCCCTTTATAAGTAGTGAAGATATTCTATACTTCTCTTCCGACGGTCATCTCGGGCTGGGGGGCTTGGATGTATTTGCTGCTCAATTAACCAACGGCAACTTTGAAGGTGCCGTGAGGAATGTAGGGGAGCCCATCAACGGCAGGTTCGACGACTTTACTTTTATCATCGACGAAGCCACAAAAAGGGGCTTTTTTGCCTCGAACCGCTCTGAAGGGCTTGGTGCCGATGATATCTATGAATTTTTGGAAGTCAAACCCCTTATCCTTGAATGTAGCCAAGAAATTTCGGGTACGGTCAGGGACAAAATATCCAACGAACCTTTGAGAGGATCCACTGTCAAGGTTATCGACGAAAGCAACAAAGAGATCAGTTCCGTGGTAACCGACATGGAAGGCAGGTACATGGTTCAAATCGACTGCAACCAAGGCAATTTTGTAAGGGCGACCCTCGAAGGCTTTATCCCCTCTGAAGAGTATTTTGGTAAATCGGAAGGCGAGCCGATAACCGTGGATTTCTATCTGGAACGCAATACAGTTTCGGCCGGATTTGGCGATGATCTATCCAAACTTTTACAATTGAGCTCGATCTACTTCGATTATAACAAATACAACATCCGTAAAGATTCAGAAATCGAGATCGAAAAGGTCATTGCGGCCATGGAAAAATATCCCAGTCTAAAAATTCAGGTCAATGCCCATACCGACAGTAGGGGTAAGGACTCTTATAATCTTTGGCTTTCCCAGAAAAGAGCCGAAGCAACCGTCGATTACATGGTCCAAAATGGCATCGCCAAAGACCGTCTGACCAGTGAAGGATTCGGGGAGACCAAACTCATCAACCAATGCGCCAACGGGGTCGAATGTTCGGCTGCACAGCACGAGATGAACCGCCGATCGGAATTTATTATTGTGGAATAGGATATGGTGTATCCCTTAAAATTATAAGCAGTCGTTCGGCTGCTTTTTTTGTTCATTGTGGGCTTTGCTGCTGAAAATACCCGGTCCGGTGGACAGCTAACCCCATTATTTTAGCCATTCACTTGGTTTTAGGCTACTTACACAACATTAATTTTGCGTCGGCCGTTCAAAGGGTAATTTTGTAGTGCTATAGATCTATCCTATGTCAATTAACCTTAGCTGTGCCTTTTATTTTTTTCTTTTGGCAACTTGTTCACTTTTTGGTGAAGAAGCTTATATAGATAATTTTAATAGTACATCATATTCGTATAAAACTGGTTCTATAGACGTCATCGGTAATTGGCCCGGAGGAGGGAGATAGGTATCCCGCTAAAGAAGTCATTGATAATGCGCCGGTAAATGTAGATTATTATACCTGTTCCAATGTATTGGATTATGAGTTTTATGATTCGTCTCCTGCTGGAATACAGTTAACAATATTCCTACTTCTGGAGCTCTTTCCACAGGCACTGTAAGTAGTTTTGATGTAGATGCGCTACAAAATTCCGTAGATCCGGGGGATACGGACAATTATTCTGTTCGCTTTAAAGGATATATTAATATAGCCAATGCGGGATCATACACTTTTTACACTAATTCCGACGATGGTTCTGCTTTATATATAGATGGAAATCTGATTGTAAATAATGATGGAGCACATGGTTCACAAGAGCGTTCGGGAACACTAACTTTAACCACTGGCTTACATACAATTGAAGTATTATTTTTTGAAAATACAGGGGGCGAATCACTAACAGTACAGTATGCAGGTCCTTCTATAGCTAAGCAAAATATTCCATTTTCAGTATTATCCAGTGATTGTGGGGCATCCCTGAATGACACCGATAACGATGGTATTTCCGATGAAACCGATCTCGATGACGATAATGATGGTATTTTAGATTCGGTGGAGTGCAGCTCCCAGGCGACCGGGGTGCAGACAGCAACTAATATCAGCAACTTCAGTAATGTTGCCAATGCCCAAGGCATACCGGGTACCAGCTTTGCACAGAACCCATTAACGTATTCTGGAACGTCTCTCTTGTTGTTAAAGTTTCCGACATCAATCCCGTTAGGAACCGAAATAAGCCTCTTTTTGGGAGCCGACCCTTCTGTTTCAACAACCGACATGCAGGTCCAAAGATCGACTTCTGCCGGCGGGAATAACGGATGGATTATGGATGCTACAGTCAGTTCCAGTGCGGGTATCTCGGAATATTCCTTTACGGTGACGGGAAGTGCTCTGCAATACATTAGAATAGAGGCCTACCAAACAGGGGCAAGGGTTTACGGCGCTAGCTACGGTATTGAATGTGAAGATACCGACAATGATGGCATTATAAATAGTTTGGATACAGATAGCGATGGCGATGGATGTAGCGATGCCGATGAGGGATATAATAATCCAAATGCCGATACCGATAACAACGGAACATACGGCAGCGGCGCACCAACGGTGGACGCCGCGGGAAAAGTAGTCGGGGCATCATACGCCCAACCGGTAGATACCGATACTGACGGAATCCCTAATTTTTTGGAAGCTGGGGGCACGCCAACGATTACGGCGCAACCCCAAGATCTGAGTGCAAATCTCGGTGATACCGCCAATTTTTCCGTATCGGCAGCGGGGAGCAACCTTGTTTACCAATGGTACGTAAGCACTAATGGGGGCAGTAGCTATACGGCCCTTTCTGGTGCAACCTCAAGTTCTCTGATAATAAATAACGTTTCTGCGGTTGACGATGGCAAACTGTACCGAGTTACGGTCAGGGACGTAAACAACCTATGTAGTGCTCTTACCTCCGTCTCGGCGGTTTTGCAGATTAGCAATATGCCTCCTGTCGTCGATGCCGACGGTGACCAAGATTATTGTCCGGGTCTTTCCGTTCCCATTGCCGAAAGCATAAGCATTACCGATCCCGACGATACGGTTACCACAGCGGTCTTTATCCAGATATCTTCCGGATATATCAACGGGGAGGATTCGTTAACCCTTACGGGTATACACCCCAATATTACCGCTACTTGGAATGCCATGGAAGGGGAACTCTCCCTCACAGGTCCCGCTACCTATTCCGAATTCGAAACCGCCATACTTGCCGTTGAATATACAAGCAGTGCGTTGGCACCCACCGGGTGGAGGCAATTTTCAATTACCGTGGGTGAGGCGAACTACCTGCCCGCGACCGGGCATTATTATATGTATGTAGATGATCTGGGAATTACTTGGACGGAGGCCAACACGGCCGCGAATGCCAGCACTTATTTTGGCCAACAAGGATATCTGGCGACCCTAACTTCCCAGGAAGAGGCGGATTTTTCTGGCTCCCAGGCAGCCGGTACGGGATGGATAGGGGGTAGTGATGCCGCTACCGAAGGCGTTTGGAAATGGGTTACCGGTCCCGAAGCGGGACTTACCTTTTGGAACGGTACCGCCGGGGGAAGCTCCCCAAATTTTGCGTTTTGGAATACGGGAGAACCCAATAATTCGGGCAATGAAGATTATGCGCATATTACGCACCCGAACATCAACCCCAATGGGTCTTGGAACGATTTGACGAATACAGGGTCGACTTCCGGAGATTATCAACCGCAAGGATATGTTGTGGAATACGGAGGAATGCCGGGTGATCCTACATTGAATATAACCGATGTCACCAGTATTACAATGTTGAGCTATGCCAATATCACTTTGCAACCCGTTGATCAAACAACTTGTCTGGGCGCTGACGCCACATTTAGCGTTTCGGCAACCGGCGTCGAAGCGTATCAATGGCAATTGTTCGATGGATCAATTTGGAACGATTTGACGGATACGGGGATGTATTCCGGCACTACCACTGCCACATTGAGCATAGCCGGGCCACTAATGGCCGATAGTGGAAATCGTTATAGACTTATTCTTTCATCGGACTGTACGGTCGTTACTTCTAATACCGCAAATCTGACAGTAACCGATGTTGTAGTAGATGCCGGCTCGGACCAATCAATATGTGATGGGGATTCGGTAACCTTGACGGCTATCCCTTCAGGCGGAACTGCCGGATATACCTATCTGTGGAATACGGGCCAGACGACCTCCAGCATTACATTCGTCCCCCCCGGCAATCCGAATGCCGATATCTATATCGACTATACGGTAACGGTCACCGATACCAATGGCTGCCAAGATTCGGACACGGTCAGGGTAAAGGTTGAATCCGCCCCGACCGCCACGGTCACCAAGACCGATGCCAGCTGTGGGCTTGACAACGGGGTAGTCAGCTTTAATTTTCCTGACCATCCCAACAGATCCGCAATTAAATTCAGTCTGGATAACCAATCGACCTACCAATCAAGTGTAGCCGACAATAGTGGTTCGGTAACCTATAGCGGACTTGCGGCCGGCACCTACCATCTTTGGGTACGGTGGGGCAATAACGAATGTCCCGTTGATTTGGGTAATCATACTATTTTGGATATCCCTCAGGTAACCATAGTCACGCATCCTAGCGACCAAGTGAAATTCGTAAATGAGAATGCCTCTTTTTCGGCCAGTGCCAACAACACGGATACCTATAA
Source organism: uncultured Flavobacteriaceae bacterium (assembly GCA_963764285.1). Lineage (GTDB taxonomy): Bacteria > Bacteroidota > Bacteroidia > Flavobacteriales > Flavobacteriaceae > Pricia. The sequence continues at coordinate 82,331 of CAVXSA010000019.1, read as the reverse complement.
ATGGCAGGTAAGCATAAATGGCGGAGGGAGTTTTACCGATATTTCGGATGGCCCGGAATATTCCGGAACGCAAACCGCATCGCTTACCATCAGTACAGTATCGCAGAACATGAGCGGATATCTTTATCGCACGCAGGCTTCCCATTCTACTACGACCTGTACCCCGGTAATCTCGAACGCGGCATTGCTGACCGTTAATAAAAGGACTGTAATTACCAACCGAAGGATAACCCATCGGGTCAGCAAGAATTAAGCTAGAATTTTTAAGCTGTGCTCCAGTTCTTATATCGGATTTTTCATACAGATTATCTTCGAAACTTATTGATTTTATGGCCTTTATCGATAAATGAAATCGGGTAAGCCTTCAATTTTTTAACCCTTGACCCTACTTTTTATCGGTTACACAACATTTATTTTTAAGGCGGTCGTACTAAAGGTAATTTTATAGGATGTAATTATGTTTTTCTTCCAAATAATAAACCTACACGATTAAAAAGTATGAATAACCCAAACGAACTTGACCTAGGCTTTCACCCTGAAAACCAAATGATTATTGGGATGCCTTGGCATCCTCTTCCCCATTGCCTACACGGCCTTTCAAAGGCATGGCTTCCGGAAAAGTACTTAGTTTAAGAATTTGAAAAATTGAACTTGCTAGAAACGGATTGTCGGTCTGTGTTAAGGCGAGAGAAAAGAAATCCCCAATACATAGTAAAGTAATGGCCATGAAGAATTTAATTATAATCCTAGTGTTTTTGGTTTCCGGACTCGCCATGGCGCAGACGACGGTTACCTTGCAGGATCAGTGTAACTGTGAGGTCCTGAGTGGAACGGCGGTCACTGTGTCGGGTATGGTTACTCCCGTCGGTGCCGATATGGGGGATATCTACGTTAACACCAATACGGGTACTATCTATTTTTGGGATGGTGTATCTTGGGAGCTAACTTCTTCGGATGACCAGCAATTGCAGAATTTCAGTTTTGATGCAGGTACCCATCAATTGACCCTTGCTCTAGAAAACGGGGGAAGTATAACGGTCGATCTTTCCGCTTTGAATAATGCGGGTTCGGACGACCAGGCGCTTTCCCTCTCCGGCAACACGCTGACCCTGGAGGACGGTGGTACCGTTGACCTGAGCGGATACCTGGATAATACCGACGACCAGAACATCGATAACCTTAGCCTTGCGGGAAATATTTTGACCGTGGGCATAGAGGGCGGCACGGCCCAGACGGTGGACCTGTCCGCCCTGGACAACTCCGGAACCGACGATCAGAACCTGACCGGTGCCAGCTTGAACACCAGTAACATCCTACAGATCGATATCGAGGACGGTACTTCCACCACCGTCGACCTGTCCGCATTGAACGACAGCGGCACCGACGACCAGGCGCTTTCCCTCTCCGGCAATTCACTTACCCTGGAGGACGGTGGAACGGTTGACCTGAGCGGATATCTGGACAACACCGACGACCAAGGGCTTTCCATCTCCGGCAACACGCTGACGCTCGAAGATGGTGGTACGGTGGATCTTTCCGGCTACCTGGATAATACCGACGATCAGGCCATCACCGATTTTAGGCTGGACGGTACGACGCACATCCTGACACTGACCCTGGAGGACGGCGGCACGCAGACGGTGGACCTCTCCGGGTTCGTCTCGACCGACGACCAGACGATTACCACTTTCAGCTTGGACAACGCAACCCACGTATTGACCATTACCTTGGAGGACGGTAACACTCAGACGGTCGACCTATCCGTTTTGGACAACATCGGTACGGACGACCAGAACATCAGCGGTTCCGGCCTCTCGGGCACCGACCTTACCATCGGTATCGAGAACGGGACCAATGAGGTGGTCGACCTTTCCAGTTTGGTGGGTACCGATGACCAAGACCTTTCTACGGACGGTACGGCCGGAAATATCAGTATAGAAGATGGTAACAGCATTAGCCTTAACGTAAATGATGCGGATTCGGATGTGACCAACGAGCTTACTTTAATAGGATCGGGCGCACCGGCAGTAACCCCCAGTAATAGTGGCATCACCTATGTCGATGAGGTAGCGGGACAACTATATATCTTCGACGGCTCCGTATGGAACGCCGTAGGCGGAAACGCCAGTCCCGATCTCGATGGGGATCCAACGAACGAAAGAAATACGGTATTTGCCGTCAATGCAGGCAATCTAGAAATCACTGATAGTGGCGGCACCTTGTCCGTCCCCTTGTCATCCATAGATACCGATGATCAGACCATAACGGCATTCAGTTTGGATAATGCCACGAACATCCTGACCATCACTTTGGAAGATGGCAATACCCAGACTGTCAACTTATCCTCTTTGGATAACATGGGTACAGATGATCAAAACCTGACCTTGACCGGAACTGATCTTAACATTGAGAATGGCAATACGATAGACCTTTCCGGATTCGTCTCCACCGATGACCAGCAAATAAGCCTCGCGGGAAACACCCTGACCCTTGAGGACGGCGGCACCATCAATCTGGCACCTTATTTTGATAATACCGATGACCAGGCGATTACCGACTTTAGCCTCGACGGCACGACCAACATCCTTACGCTGACCTTGGAAGATGGCGGTACCCAGACGGTCGACCTCTCCGGGTTTGTCTCGACGGATGACCAAAACATCAGTGGCTCCGGGCTTACCGGTACTGACCTTACTATCGGTATCCAGAACGGGACCAATGAAGTGGTCGACCTTTCCAGTTTGGCCAATACCGACGAACAAGATCTAAGCAGTGCGGTAGTAACGCCCGATGAAAGCGTGGAAATCCAGATCACCAACGGAAACAATACTACCATCGACATTAGGGATGCCGATTCGGATGTGACCAACGAGCTTACTTTATTAGGCTTTGGCGCACCGGCAGTAACCCCTAGCAATAGTGGTGTGACCTATGTCGATGAGGTAGCGGGACAATTATATATCTATGATGGTACCGGATGGAACGCCGTGGGCGGAAATGCGACTCCCGATTTGGATGGTGATCCAACGAATGAAAGAAATACCTCCTTTGCCGTAAATACGGGAAACTTGGAAATTACGGATAGCGGAGGTACCTTATCTGTTCCCTTAAGCTCCTTGGGTACCGACGATCAGAACCTAACACTTTCAGGAACTGATCTTAGTATTGAAGATGGAAACACGATAGACCTTTCCGGATTCGTCTCCACCGATGATCAGAACATCAGCGGTTCCGGTCTTTCAGGCACTGACCTTATAATCGGCATCGAAAACGGCACCAACGAAACGGTGGACCTTTCCAGCTTGGTGGGTACCGACGATCAGGCGCTTTCCCTCTCCGGCAACACCCTGACCCTGGAGGACGGCGGCACCGTCAATCTTTCGCCCTATCTGGACAATACCGATGACCAGGCCATCACCGATTTCAGCCTGGACGGCGCGACGCACATCCTTACGCTGACCCTGGAGGACGGAGGCACGCAGACCGTGGACCTTTCGGGGTTTGTGTCCACCGACGACCAGAACATCGAGAACCTTGGCCTTGCGGGAAATATTTTGACCGTGGGCATAGAGGGCGGCACGGCCCAGACCGTGGACCTCTCCGCCCTGGACAACTCCGGAACCGACGATCAGAACCTGACCGGTGCTACTTTAACGGGCAATACCCTTCAGATCGATATCGAAAATGGGGCATCGACTACGGTCGACCTGTCCGCATTGAACGACAGCGGTACCGACGACCAGGCGCTTTCCCTGTCCGGCAACACGCTGACCCTGGAGGACGGTGGCACCGTCGATCTTGTGCCCTATCTTGATAATACCGACGACCAGGCGATCACCGACTTCAGCCTTGACGGCGCGACCAACCTCCTTACCATCACCCTGGAGGACGGCGGTACGCAGACCGTGGACCTATCGACCTTGAACAACAGTGGCACGGACGACCAGACCGCGGCCGAGGTAAACTATGACAATACCGTATCGGGACTTGCTGCGGCCGAGGTCCAGTCCGCTATAGACGAACTGGCCGCGGGCAGCACCGATGACCAGAACATCAGCGGTTCCGGCCTCTCGGGCACCGACCTTACCATCGGTATCGAGAACGGGACCAATGAGGTGGTCGACCTTTCCAGTTTGGTGGGTACCGATGACCAAGACCTTTCTACGGACGGTACGGCCGGAAATATCAGTATAGAAGATGGTAACAGCATTAGCCTTAACGTAAATGATGCCGATTCTGATCCGGGCAATGAATACAACACCGCAATGGGTACCACTACGGGAAATCTCGAAATTACCGATAATGGGGGCACCCTTTCCACGAGTCTGATAAGTGCCGATGCCAACAACGACATAGCGGCCGGTACCGATGGGGCGCTTTACCTGAATGTATCTTCCGTTACTATTGCTGAGACCATCACGAACCTGACGGATACCAACGATGGTTTTGTAACTTACGTCAACGAAAGCGGTACTACCCAAAAAGTGGCCAAGGCCGATATTACGGTTAATCCTAATGGCACGTACACATTTACTAACAACGATGGTTCCGATGTGCTTTTGGACACAAGGGCTTCAAGTAACCCTTACGACAACACAACATCCGGCCTAACGGCAACCGATACCCAAGCAGCGTTGGACGAATTATCGGCAGGCAGTACTGACGACCAAAACTTGACCCTGTCGGGTACCGATTTGAGCATCGAGGATGGTAATTCGATCGATCTTTCGGGCTTTGTCTCGACCGATGACCAGCAGTTGACCCTTGTCACCAACACCCTGACACTCGAAGATGGCGGTACTGTGGATCTTTCCGGCTATCTGGACAACACGGACGATCAGAACCTGACCGGTGCCAGCTTGAACGCCAGTAACATCCTTCAGATCGATATCGAGGACGGTACTTCCACCACCGTCGACCTTTCCGCATTGAACGACAGCGGCACCGACGACCAGGCGCTTTCCCTTTCCGGCAACACCCTGACCCTGGAGGACGGCGGCACCGTCGACCTTGTGCCTATCTGGACAACACCGACGACCAGGCGATCACCGATTTCAGCCTGGACGGCACGACGCACATCCTGACGCTGACCCTGGAGGATGGCGGCACGCAGACCGTGGACCTTTCCGGGTTCGTCTCGACCGACGACCAGCAGCTTTTGACCTCTTCGGCCACCAACACCCTGACCCTGCGACGAGAACGGCTGGAACGCATTGACCTGAGTGGCGACATATCGTGGACTAATAGTCCACCGACGACCAGAACATCGAGAATCTCGGCCTTGCGGGGAATATTCTGACCGTGGGCATCGAAGGCGGCACGGCCCAGACCGTGGACCTGTCCGCCCTGGACAACCCGGTACCGACGATCAGAACCTGACCGGTGCCAGCTTGAACGCCAGCAACATCCTTCAGATCGATATCGAGGACGGTACTTCCACCACCGTCGACCTGTCCGCATTGAACGACAGCGGTACCGACGACCAGGCGCTTTCCCTCTCCGGCAACACCCTTACCCTGGAAGACGGCGGCACCGTCGACCTGGCTGGATACCTGGACAACACCGACGACCAGGCCCTTTCCCTTTCGGGCAACACCTTGACCCTGGAGGACGGCGGTACGGTTGACCTGTGCGGATACCTGGACAACACCGACGACCAGGCGCTTTCCCTGTCCGGCAATACCCTGACCCTGGAAGACGGCGGAACGGTTGACCTTACCGGATATCTTGACAATACCGACGACCAGGCCATCACCGACTTCAGCCTGGACGGCGCGACGCACATCCTCACCCTGACCCTGGAGGACGGCGGCACGCAGACGGTGGACCTTTCCGGGTTCGTCTCGACCGACGACCAGAACCTGGCCCTGACGGGCAACACCCTGGAGATCGAGGACGGCAACAACGTAGATTTGAGCGGCTACCTGGACAACACCGACGACCAGCAGTTGACCCTGGCCACCAACACCCTAACACTGGAGGACGGCGGTACGGTGGATCTTTCCGGTTATCTGGACAACACCGACGACCAGGTGCTTTCGCTTTCGGGCAACACCTTGACCCTGGAGGACGGTGGTACCGTGGACCTGAGCGGATACCTTGACAACACCGACGACCAAACGGTAACGGCTTTCGCTATCGATAACGCAACGAACGTGTTGACCATAACCTTGGAGGACGGCAATACCCGGACCGTTGATCTTTCGGTCTTGGACAACTCCGGTACCGACGACCAGACGATCTCCTTGACGGGCAACACCTTGACCCTGGAAGACGGCGGCACCGTTGACCTAAGCGGATATTTTGACAATACCGACGACCAGGCCATCACCGATTTCAGCCTGGACGGCACGACCAACATCCTCACGCTGACCCTGGAGGACGGCGGCACGCAGACCGTGGACCTTTCCGGGTTCGTCTCGACCGACGACCAGCGCGCTTTCCCTGTCCGGCAACACGCTCACACTCGAAGATGGCGGTACGGTGGATCTTTCGGCTATCTGGACAACACCGACGATCAGGCGCTTTCCCTCTCCGGCAACACGCTTACCCTGGAGGACGGCGGTACGCGTCGACCTTTCCGGCTACCTAGACAACACCGACGAGCAGGCAGCTTTCCCTTTCCGGTAACACTCTGACCCTGGAAGACGGTGGTACGGTCGACCTGTCGAGCTACCTGGACAACACCGACGACCAGAACATCGAGAACCTCGGCCTTGCGGGGAACATTCTGACTGTGGGCATCGAAAGCGGCACCGCCCAGACGGTTGACCTGTCCGCCCTGGACAACTCCGGAACCGACGACCAGAACCTGACCGGTGCCAGCTTTAACGCCAGCAACATCCTTCAGATCGATATCGAGGATGGGACTTCCACTACCGTCGACCTTTCCGCATTGAACGACAGCGGTACCGACGACCAAAAAATAGATACTTTTACGCTTACCGGAACTACCTTAAACCTATCGGTCGAAGATGACGGCGAGGCTCCAAAAACTGTAAACCTAAGCGCTTTTGCCACCGATACCGAACTGGCGGCCTCCGATGCGGCCGACCTTGACAAGGTTATCGGCAATGAGGTTACGAACGCGACCAACACCACCTTGACCCGTTCCGGATCCGGAACCGCTGGAAGTCCGTTTACCCTTGGTGTCTCCAATGGCGGAATAGGAACGACCCAACTGGCCACCAATGCGGTGACCAATTCCAAAATAGCGAACAATGCTGTAACCACTGCTAAGATATTGTCAGGCGGCAATAATAAAATGTTAACAACAGGCGCTACCGGCACTGTAGCCTGGACCGATACATCTAGCCTTAATACGGATAACCAGACTTTGACTGCGGGTGCTGCGCCTGGCACTTTAAGTATTTCAGGTGGCAATTCCATTACCCTTAACGTAAACGACGCGGACTCTAACGCGACGAACGAAATTCAAGATTTAAGTATTAGCGGGAATGTATTAAGGCTATCGGGAGATGCTACCAGCGTTACGCTGCCGACACCCGATGGAACTGAAACTTTGATTGCCACAGCTATCGATTCTGAATTAAGTCTTACCGGAGACGGCAGTTCGGCGACGCCTTACATCATCGACAAGCTGAGGCCGAACATTTTCTATCCACCATCCATTGCAATAGATGCTTCGACAACGGGCACCTTAAGAACCCTTGACCTCTATGCGCAATACACGGCCCAGTTCGCGACACCCGCCGTGGCCAGTGCGGGAGCGCCTGCCGCCATCCCCACTTATGCCGCCGGCGACCTGTTTTATTACGTCACCTACTACGATACCAGTGTTTTCGATAATGTAAGCGTCGATGCCAACGGCGTGATGACCTACGATGTGATCGCCCAACCTGCCGATTACAACTCTTTGATCAATGTGGTATTTGTAGTCAAATAAACTAAAAACGATTCCGAATCGATTTGACAAACCTGTTTACATATAGAACGATATTCCTGGGCTTCCTATTTGCGATGTGGGGTATTTTTGCGTCAACAATGCCCAGTTTTTGTTGCAGGCGCCTAACAGTGGCGACGAGACCAACTACCGATGGTACGAGGCCTCGGACAATACCACCGTCTTGGGAACGGATTCCTTTTTGGAGGTGACCGATCGCGGGGTGTATTTTGCCACCTATGATGGTACCTTGTGCGGACACAATGCTACCGGATATTTTATCGTGACCCCTTGCAGCGCACCGGATAATGAGGTGACCTTGGATATTTCTGCCAATCCCGTTCCCCCTGGGGCCACCTTAAGTTGGAGTCCCGCTGTAACGGGAGATCAAGCTAGGCCTACGGTAACGGCGACAGCATCGGTGGTACGATATACAGCTACCATAAACAAAGCCGGCGATTCCAAAAGCCTTCCGAATTTTACGGTGGTCTGCATGGACCAGGCCGCTACCTTGGTCGATGATCTCGCCACCGTTGATGAAGACGGATCGGTAATCGTGGATATCTACGCGAACGATTCCGAGCTGCCCGCAGCGGGTTCCCTGACCCTTTCGGATGCACCCAACAACGGCACGGTCAATATCGACAACAAGGCTACGCCCAATGATCCGACCGATGATGTCTTGACCTACCTTCCTAATCCCGATTTTAATGGTCCCGATGTTTTCGATTATACGATTTGCAATGCATCCGGCGATTGCAGTACGGCAAGGGTTGCCGTCGATGTGATTCCAATTCTCGATGCCGTTGACGATACCATGGCAATCCAAATTAATACACAGATAGAATTGGAGGTACTGGCCAATGACAACGACTTGCCATCCGTAGGAACAATGACCAATACCAACCCATCCAACGGAACGGCGACTGTCAAAGATGGTGGTACGCCAAATGATCCTTCCGACGATACCATAGTCTATATGCCAGATCCGGATTTTTCGGGTACCGATACCTTTAGCTACACTCTCTGCGATACTTCCGGCCGTTGTAGTACGGCAAAAGTTACGGTGATCGTCAATCCCGATGGTGCCGATCTTGATAGCGATGACGATGGTATTGTGGACAGCTTTGAAGATCTGAATCTGGATGCCGATAACGACCCGTTTACCGATCCCACGGATACGGATAGCGATGGTATTGCCGATTATCTCGATATCGACAGTGATAACGACGGTATTCCCGATAATATAGAGGCTCAATCCACTACAGGCTATATCTCGCCCAGCGGAATGGATGCCAACGGCAATGGCCTTGACGATGCCTACGAAAAGAATGGTTTAACGGGAATTATTCCCGAGGATACCGATGGAGACAATCTACCGGATTACGTGGACGAGGACAGTGACAATGATACCATACCCGATAATATCGAAGGCCACGATTACGATCATAATGGGATAGCGGACGTATCGCTGATCGGTTCCGACAAGGATAATGACGGATTGGACGATGGCTACGAAGGAAGCACTACAATAGATCTTGACGTGAACGATGAAATCGACGATCCCTACAATGATTTGCCCGATACCGACGGGGATGGTATATCCGATTATAGGGACGAGGATGATGACGGCGACGGCATTGTGTCAAAAGAAGAAGATAAGAATAACAACAGCAATGGCAACAGCACCCCCGATTATCTGGAGCCGAACGCTGTGGAAGACGAGATAGAGGTTTTCAACGTAATCACTCCCAATGGCGACGGGGTACATGATGTGCTGGCCATCAAAGGGCTGGAAAATTATCCCGATAACTCCATTCACATTTATAACCGGTGGGGCGTACTGATCTATGGGACACAGGCTTATAATACGCAGGGCAATGTATTCAAAGGTACTTCGGAAGGAAGGGCTACCGTAGAAACGGATCAAAAACTGCCCGTCGGTACCTATTTCTATATTCTGGATTACAAGAACAACCTGGGCGAGACGAAGACACTATCGGGTTACCTCTATATTAACCGATAACATCAAAATGAACGTCCCCCATCATGAACTCAACCAGTTCGCCTCTGTTCCCATTCTGGCCGATGATGTGTACAACAGGTTTTTCCCCAAAGACGGTGGAGCAATTTATTATGGCACGCATGGAATGGGATTTTTTAGCGACGAAGTGCCACCTGGAATCGCACTGTTTCTTTTAAAATAAAAATTGTATATACTATTCTAGTAATCAAATCGTTAGCATAATATCAACATTTCCCAAATCAACTTAACCTTTTTTATGCCCTACGTCCGCATATCTTGTAAAATCAGTATTTGTAGTATCATCTTGATGCTCTCGAGCTACCTCGGTAAGGCCCAGCAAGATGCTCAATACACCCAGTACATGTACAATATGCCGAGCATCAATCCTGGCTATGCCGGATCTAAGGAAAGTTTGAGTGTTACGGCCCTTTACCGGTCGCAATGGGCGGGACTTGAAGGCGCGCCGAAGACCCAGACCCTTAACCTACATACGCCGATCGGCTACAGGGGCGTAGGACTCGGCTTCGGCATTCTCAACGAACAGATCGGTCCTACAACGGAAACCTATTTCGATGTTGATTTTTCCTATACCATTTTTACCTCCAAGGAAGGTCGACTCAGTTTCGGCTTAAAGGGAAGCGTGCATCTTTTGGATATCCAGTACTCCAAACTGAACCAGGACTATGCCAATCCCAATGGGCCGGATCCCCTTTTGCAGCAGGATATTGATAACCGGCTTTCCCCCAACCTCGGTGCCGGGGTATATTATCGTACGGAGAATTTCTATGCCGGCATTTCCGTGCCCCGTATATTGGAGACCACCCATTTTACCTCCTCCAATATCTCGACCGCTAAAGAGAGGATGAACCTATATCTGACGACGGGCTATGTTTTTGATTTGAACGATGAACTGAAGTTCAAGCCCGCGCTGTTGACCAAGGTAGTCGGAGGCGCCCCGTTGCAGGTCGATATCTCAGCGAATTTTATGCTCTACGATAAATTCATTCTAGGCACCGCCTATCGCTGGAGTGCCGCCGTGAGCGGTATGATCGGTTTTTATTTGGAGGATGGTTTCCTGCTCGGCCTTGCTTATGATAGGGAAACCTCCGATTTGGGCGGTACCCAGTTTAATTCCGGTTCTTTCGAAGTGTTGTTACGCTACGATTTTAATAAGGGGCGAAATAAACAGATACGTTCGCCGCGGTTTTTTTAGAAAATCCTTAACCTTCAAACCGCAGAAACCCCTTATTTTTGCACTATGAAGGAAGAAGAAGTGATTCTGGTCGATTCGGAAGACCGGGAAATTGGAACGATTCCCAAAATGGAAGCCCATGAAAAGGCCTTGCTCCACCGGGCTTTTTCCGTGTTCGTCATGAACAAAAAGGGTGAGACCCTATTGCAACAGCGCGCGGCGGACAAATACCATTCTCCCTTGTTATGGACGAATACCTGTTGTAGTCACCAGCGCAGGGGCGAATCAAACCAGGAAGCGGGCAAAAGAAGGCTTCAGGAAGAGATGGGCTTCGCTACCGAACTTGACGAACTCTTCTCGTTTATCTATAAAGCCTCCTTCGACAACGGACTTACCGAACACGAATTCGATCACGTGATGATCGGAAGCTATGAAGGGGAACCTGACATCAATCCCGCCGAGGTGGCGGACTGGAAATGGATGAAGCCTGAAGGTGTCAAAACCGATATCAAAATGCATCCGGAGAGGTACACGGCCTGGTTCAAGATCATCTTTGAAAAATTCTATGATCATATCCATACCCATCAAAATAATCGACAGCGATGAAAGTAAAAGTAAGTAGAAAGGCCCATTTCAATGCTGCCCATCGCCTCTACCGCAAAGATTGGAGCGATGAAAAGAACGATACTGTTTTCGGTAAATGCAACAATCCAAATTTTCACGGACACAACTACGAACTTATCGTAAGCGTTTACGGTGAAATTGATCCCGAAACCGGCTTCGTTATGGATATGAAGTTGCTAAAAGATCTGATACGGGAAGAAGTGGAGGATGCCCTCGACCATAAAAACTTGAATGTAGAAGTACCGGAATTCCAGCACCTAAACCCTACAGCCGAGAATATTTCGGTGGTCATCTGGAATAAGCTTCGGCCGCACATCGATAAAAAACATGAACTTGAGGTCCGCCTTTACGAAACACCGCGAAATTTTGTCACCTATAACCCATAAGCCGAAGACATGTACCCGTTAAAATTCCATCCTATTTTAAAAGAACGCCTCTGGGGCGGCAAGAAACTGAAAGAAGTCCTCCACAAATCCATCGAGAGCGACACTACGGGAGAAAGCTGGGAAGTATCCGGTGTGGAAGGCGATATTTCCGTGGTTTCGAACGGGAATCTCTCCGGCACTTCGTTGCAACAATTGATTGAAGACCGTGCCGAAGAACTATTGGGCAACAGCGTAGTGGAACGATTTGGAAAGAATTTTCCTATCCTCATCAAGTTTATCGATGCCAAAAAGGACCTATCCATTCAATTGCATCCCAACGACGAACTGGCGAAAAAACGGCATAACTCATCGGGAAAAACGGAGATGTGGTATGTGATGGATGCGGAGAAAGAGGCTAGTCTTATCGTGGGGTTTAACCGTGATGTATCCCGAGAGGAATATACCGAAAGCTTAAAGAAAGACACCCTTACGGATCTTTTGAACTACGAAAAAGTAAAAAAAGGCGATGTCTTTTTTATTGACACGGGAAAGGTGCACGCCATTGGTGCCGGAGTACTTTTGGCCGAGATACAGCAGACATCGGATATTACGTATCGTATTTTTGATTTTAATCGCAGGGATAAAAACGGCAATTTACGTGAATTGCATACCGATCTCGCCTTGGATGCCATCGATTACAAACGGAAGGACGATTTTAAGATGGATTATGCTTCCGATAAAAATACCATAAATCCAATGGTGGATTGTGCGTATTTTAAGACGGACTATTTACCGCTGACCGAAAATTGGGAACAAGATCTTTCCGAAAGGGATTCCTTTACCATTTTGATGTGCGTAGGCGGATCGGCGAACGTTGCCAACGAAATGGGTGAGGTAGATATAAAAAAGGGAGAGACGGTCTTGGTACCGGCGGTAACGAAATCGCTATCGATTAAAACCGACGATGCGGAACTTTTAGAAGTAACAATAGGATAAAAAAACCTATTTTTGCAAAAAAATAATCAACATGGCAAGTATAAGAGATTTAAAAAAGGATATTAATAACGTCTTGGGCGATATCATCGAAGCGGTCTATATTACGGATGCCGCTAACAATAAACAGGATTCCAAAGAGGGGACAGCGCTCATCGACGAGGCCATCGCCACCTTTGACGAGCTAATCGCCGAAGTGAACAAACGGGACGTGGACAATAAGAAAAAACATTTCAAAAAAATCCGGCAAGAACTGGAAAAGAAAGCCGAAGGACTTGCGGAAAAGGTGAACCAGTTGGGCTAACCGTGAAAGGTTGAACCCGATAAGGGTACGTTTAATGTATTAAAAGAAAATCCCACTAACCGCGGGATTTTTTTTTGCTAAAGTTTAGATCACTTCATTGTTACTACCGGTCTGTCATGTTATCACACCGGCAGACTTTTTCGCCAGAATAACTACCAGATTGTTTACCGGTTATTTGTCTGCTTTGGCCTCCTCTAAATAAACTCCCAATTCCCTACCATACTTCGATTCCGCAACTTCGGGAGTCAGGGAATGGTAGATGGAATCCAAATAGATGACATTGGCATCCGAGACCTCGTTAAGGGCGATATAGGGGGCGATGTATGAATCCTTATTATTCAACGCAAAATTTAAGGCAAAGGCATACCCACGCTGTACATTTTTGTTGCTCAGTTGTTGCATGGAATCTATTTGAAGGGAGTCCAATACGGCTTGTTTATTGGCGGCGGTTTGCATCAGTTCCAGATTTTTGGAGTTGAAACGGGACATGATCTTTCGATACTCCTCCAATTTTTTCTGGGCTTTCGAGCCTTTGATTTCGGCATGGGTATCAAAGGTGTTCCAAGCGGTATTAACAGTGATGATACCCGGTTCGGCAAAGAACGTAATTCGGTCGTTGATGTCGTTCGCATCTTTCTTCTTGAGGTATAGATAGAATATTTCGGGACTTTCCAGTTCGGTGGTAAAGCTAAAGTTGCCATCGCCGTCCACTTGCAAAGAATCTACGGTAACCAAGGTAGAATCGGGAATATGTTGTAAGTAGAGGGTTCCCTTTTTTAGGCCTTTTACATTTCCGGTCACCGTCATGGTGTTTTCCGAGGTGCCGCCTCCACAGGAAGCAACTATTATAAGGCCAAGGAAAGATAGCAGCGTTTTTTTCATGGGGATTTTTAGCTGGGGTTAGAAAGCACAAATATCACGATTTTTTAGAAGCTTCAAACCCTACTGGCATTTAAAATTCCGGTTAGTTTGCAAAGCGAACGGAAAGGTTCAGGTTACCAGCCAAAAAGCTGCTTTCATCGATATTTCCAATCCAAAATGCTTGAATTTCCAATATTTCCCTAATTTTGGGGAAAATTCCTACTTATGAACAATTACATAATTCTTTTCTGCTTTTTTGCTATATGTTTTGTTTTGGCTTGTCTTTTGATTTTGTTTCTCTCTGAAGACAAGGGTTAAATTCGAATTATATTTTAGAGGTAATTTCCATGAGGATAGCGCAAAGATAGGCGCCTCCGGTACCAATGACATATCCGAATACAGCCAATAATATTCCCACGGACGTTAAGGATGGATGAAATTCCGCTGCCACTATCGGTGCTGATGCGGCTCCTCCTATGTTGGCCTGGCTTCCAACGGCCAAAAAGAAAAAGGGCGCCTTGATCAATTTGGCCACCAAAATTAATAGTCCCGCATGAATGGAAATCCATACCAAACCAATCGCGATTAAACCGGGATTTTCCAATACCTTTCCCAAATCCATTTGCATACCTATTGTCGCCACAAGAATATAGATAAACATGCCACCGATCTTGCTGGCGCCTGCCCCTTCATAGCTTTTTGCTTTGGTGAACGACAGTCCGATTCCTATGGCCGTGGCAAAGACGACCATCCAAAGAAAATCGGAGCCTAGAGACGAGAATATCTTGGATTTGTCACGTACAACCTCGAAACTTTCCTTTAATAGGTCTGCGAAGTTCGCCCCTAAAAAATGGGATGCGCCGACCGCGGTAAAAGCGAGAGCCAGCATGATAATATAATCATTTAGGGTGGTGACCCGGGTTATTTTGGATGTATAGGAAGACACTTTTTGCTTCAAGGTCTCTATCGAGCTCGTGTCGGCCCGCAACCATTTATCGATTTTTTCAGTTCTGCCGATGCCGAGCAGGATAATGGCCAGCCATATGTTGGCAATTACAATATCGATTAGAACCATACCCCCAAATTTGTCGGGATTGTATTTGAATATCTCGAACATGGCCGCTTGATTGGCCCCACCGCCGATCCAGCTCCCGGCAATGGTCGATAGGCCCCGCCATGTGGCATCAAAACCACTGCCACCAACGGTTTCCGGTGAGAATATGGAAATAAGGAGTATGGCCAACGGCCCGCCGATAATAATACCGACCGTACCGGTGAAAAACATGATCAAAGCTTTGGAGCCCAAATTGGAGATGGCTTTCAAATCGACACTCAGTGTCATTAGTACCAGAGCGGCCGGCAGCAGATAACGGCTTGCCATAAAATAGAGGTTGGAGGTTTCGTCGGAAATAACGCCGGTACTGGTTAAAATGCCCGGCAACAAATAGCACATCAATAGTGTGGGGACTACCTGATAAAATTTTTTCCAAAATCCGGTTTGGATGGAGGATGTGAAGAACACAAATCCCAAGCAGAGGGCCAAAAGCCCGAATACAACGGTGTCGTCCGAGATAAGGGGTTGGTTCATTAGTTAGTTTTGAGTTTGGAGTTAATAAAATGCGCCACCCCATCCTCGTAATGGGGCAAGGTGACGCTGTTCGCAATAGCCTTGACGGCTGATCTCGCATTGCCTACGGCTACGCCGTAACCACAGTTTTCCAACATCTCGATATCATTGTAGTTATCGCCGAACGCGATGACATCCGATAAGGATTCATCTTCTTTAAGAAGCAGTTTGATGCCGGTCAATTTGGAGACGGATTTCGGGGCGATCTCGATAAGGGTGTCGTTGGAGCGGTACAGGTGCAGGTCTTTCCCGAAACGCTTGTTCAACTGTGGAAAAAGGGCATCCGACGTCAGTTTGGTTCCCATCAGCATGATTTTATGGGCGCCTATGTTGCGGTTTTTCCAATCGGCCAGGGTTTTTTCGGTGTCCCTGAAGTGCGGCGTCGCCTGGGTGTAGCGGATTTCCTTACGAACCCGCTCGGTATTTTCCTCCACGTACCATTCCATTTTATAGTAGAGACCGAGTTTGATATTCTTTTGCTCTGCCATTTCATGAATTTCCGCCAGAAAACCTAATAGGAATCTTCCGAGGATGCCATTTCGGAGGTACCGTCGAGTACATAGGCCCCATTATAGCAGACCAACGGCTCATGCTCGATGCCCAACCGGCGTTGCAAATAGGTCATGGACTGCGGCATACGGGCCGATACCAAAATGATACGGGTCTTTTCCTTTATTCGTGCCATCTCGGAAATTGTAAAATCCGACACATCGCTTTTATTGGTGAGCAAGGTGCCGTCGAGATCGGCGCAAAGTATTTTATAGTTCATTTCGATTTCAAGTTTAACCCATAGGATAATTTCAGATTGATGCTGATTTCCGGGGCCTATGGGGCGAAAAATATATCCGAAGGAACGTATTGCTGGAAGTCCTTTTGAACCGACCGCCCCGAACCCTAGCCCTCCGATTTCTTTCTCCGAAACTCCCGCTTTTTCTTCTTGTCCGGGTTTTTGAACAGTCGCTTGAAGAAACCGTCGCGTTTTACTGGCTCGCAATCCAGTAACCCGACGACCTCGGAATCGGGACTTTTGAAGTGGGCTTTGGTGATGGTATCGTACGATGGGTGCCGGTTCAGTTCTTGCATAAATTTGGCAAATAGGGGCAGGGCGGCATTGGCACCTTGGCCCAAGGCCGTACTTTTGAAGCCGATTTCGTGGTGGTCGAGTCCGACCCAACTGATATGCAACATTTTAGGAGTGAGGGCCACAAACCAGGCATCTTTATTTTTCTGGGTAGTACCCGTCTTGCCGGCAATATCGTTTTTGAGTTTGTAGGTGGTTCGCAGCCGTGAGGCCGTGCCCATATTGACTGTGGATTTCATCATTTCGATCATAATTTGCCGAGTTTCTTCCGAAAAGGCGGACTTTTTGGCCCGTTTAGGTTTAAACTGGGTCAAAAGGGAGTCTTTTTTGTCCGTGATTCGATCGATGATATAGGGTAGCACGGCTTTGCCGCCGTTGAGATAGGTGGCATAAACTCCGGCCATTTCGTTCAAATAGAGTTCGCCCGTGCCCAAGGCGATGGATGGTTGTTCCGGAAGTTTCGTAAAAACCCCCATGTTTTTCGCCATGGTGAGTACATTGGTGAGTCCCGTTTTCTCCAACACTTTTACGGTGACCGTATTGACGGAATTGCTGAGGGCCTGTTCCATGGAATAGTTAAGGTAGGCCTCGTCTTCATCGCCAGAATTGCTGGGCGACCAGCCTTTCAGGTTTTCATATTCCACCTCTTCGGCCGAGAAATACGTGCAGGGCGCGATGCCGGTTTCCAAGGCCGCGGTATATACGATGGGTTTGAAAGTGGATCCGACCTGCCGTTTGCTCTGGGCCACATGATCGTATTTAAAGTGTTCGAAATCCACCCCACCGATCCAAGTTTTGACCGCTCCGGTGTGTGGATCAATGGCCAAAGACCCTGTATTTAGAATTTTCATATAGTGAACGATACTATCGTAAGAACTGGACTCGACCGTTTTTTTACCTTCCCAATCGGTAAGTTGCATCGTTTTTTTTGTTTTCAGCGAATCCATAATCTGGACATCATCCAGATTCTGAGCCTTTAGTCTTTTATATATTTCGGAGGCGCGCACCACTTTTTGGATCAATTTTTTATCGGTTAGCCAAGGTGCATTTTTGCCGTAACTCTTCTCGAACTGCTGTTGCAGTTCGGCCATATGCTCCTTCATCGCCGCTTCGGCCCAATATTGCATATTATAATCGAGGGTGGTGTAGATTTTAAGACCGTCGGTGTAGATATTATACTCGTTGCCCTCCTCGCTCTGTTCCCGGCTCCATTTTTGCATTTTTTTCCGGACTTCTTCCCGAAAATAGGGTGCCAATCCGTCATTATTGTCGAATTCCCGATATTCCAGCTCGATAGGAATAGTGATCAGACTATCTTTTTTTTCTTCCGATATCAGGTCATTGTTTGCCATGGCCAGCAGTACCAGATTTCTGCGGGAAAGACTTTTTTTTGGGAATATACGTGGATTATACCCATAGGTCGCTTTGAGCATACCGACCAAGGTCGCAGCTTCTTCGACCGTGAGGTCCTTGGCGCGTTTGTTAAAGAATTTGAGGGATGCGCTTTCGATGCCGAACGTATTGTCACCAAAGGAAACCGTGTTCAGGTAGTGGGTCAGGATTTCATTTTTCGAAAAGATATCCTCCAACCGGGAGGCGATAATCATTTCTTTCACCTTATCTACCAAAATATTCGATACGTTTCTATGCCTTCGCGGGTACAGGTTTTTCGCCAGTTGCTGCGTCAAGGTACTTCCACCCCCAGCGGATTGGTCCTGCATAAGCAGCGTTTTGACCGCCACTCGGCCCAAGCTGGGATAGTCGATGCCGGAATGCTCGTAAAAACGCTCGTCTTCAATGGCGACCAACGCATCCAACAAATGTTGGGGAATACTTTCAAAAGGAATGGGCTGTCGGTCGTACAGATAAAACTTCCCGATCAGCACGCTATCGGCCGAGTACACTTCGGACGCCCGCTGGTACTGAAAATCCGAAAGTTCTTCCTTATCGGGAATTTTGCCCCAAACGCCCCAATACACGCTGAGGTAAAAAAGGAGGATAATTGCCATTCCGGCAGCGATGGCCAGAATAGTGTATCTTAAGAACGGGGATTTTATACGTTTTAAGAGCAAGGTGTCATGGTTTGGAATGGCTTATGACCACACGGATGAATTATAAAATAGTACCGGTAGGTATCCATACATATCTGCTGGTGAAATAGGTTTTACGTCTATCGTTTTATGTCCTTATTACCACGGCTGCAATATCCGATTAAATAGGAACATGGGCACGAGGCTCAACCATGAACTCTTTCAGTTTTTTTCTTTTACCTGCAAATATTCCATTCTGCGTCCAAATTTCGCCATTTTTTACCACCTTAGTCCTGCCAGGTTGTTAAAAAATGACTTAATCTCAGCACCAAAGCGAATATTCCTGTCTGCCGGCAGACGGGTTCGTATCCCACAAAAAGTCTCAGGGAGTTCAATAGATATTAATTAGTTGCACTATTTTTGGGCAAAATCTCCTGGCATGAAAAAGTACATCTTTCTACTATTCTTTATATCCCATTTCTCTTTCGCCAACGGTATCATGTGGTCAAAAACCGGACATAGGGTCGTCGGGGAAGTGGCTCAGGAGAACCTCACGAAAAAGGCGGCCAAAGCTATTGACCGATTACTTGACGGCCAAAGCCTGGCCGATGCTTCTACCTTCGGCGATGATATCAAGGCAGACAGTGTGTACCGCAAGTTCAGCGCCTGGCACTATGTCAACTATCCGTCGGACAAGCAATATGGGGAGGCGCCGCTAAGTAAGGAAGGGGATCTGATGGTCGGTATCGAGAAATGTATCGAGATTCATAAAGGACGAAAATAGCAGTAAAAAGGACAAAGCTTTTTACCTTAAAATGCTGGTACACCTTATAGGGGACCTGCACCAGCCCATGCATGTCGGCCGATTGGACGATAAGGGAGGCAACGACATTCAGGTAAAATGGTTCAACAGGGGCAGTAACCTGCACCAGGTCTGGGATTCGAACATGATCAATGATTTTGGGATGAGCTACACAGAACTGGCGTCCAATTTACCGCCGCTGTCCAAAACCCAAAGAAATGTGGTACTAAAGGGGGATATCTACGACTGGTTGGAAGAGTCGCAAGACTTGGCCAATGAAATCTACGTTTCCGTAGAAATGGGGCAGAAGCTGTACTACCGCTATAGCTATGTTTGGTTCGATACCGTAGAGATGCAACTGGAGAAGGGCGGTCTACGGTTGGCGAAGCTGTTAAACGGATTGTTCTGATCCCGACCGCCCGAAACCTGATTTCCTGAAAGATTTTAATGCCCGGGCTCTTGAGCCGGTCGATAGGGTATTTAGAAGATACGAAGCGAACTGCCCCCCGTTAATCCCTTAAAACGGAATTTTGTCGAATAATAGAAATAACACAGGAAAATCGTAGTTATATAAAGGAAGTCCGTTGTGAGGACATTGGCCGTTACCCATCGGCTAAAGACAGTAACCGGCTTCATGAATTCGATACGGGTTCAAAAATCAGGGTCCCATTAAGAAAATCGGCTTTTGAAAGCCGATTTTTTTTGTTCGATAATAGCGAAAAATTGACTCGGTAGGTTCGCCAATCCCTAGCAGGCACTATTCAATTACCCGAAACGTCAAGTTAATCCGTTCGCCGATAGTTTTGGCCGTTTTGGGAATCTGGTGCAGCCAATGATGCTGGGTAGGGCCTTGCATCAAGAGCAGGCTTCCATGCTCTAAAAGAATTATCTGTTTAAGGCTCTTGTTCTGGCGGTGCTTGAGATGAAAATAACGTGCTTGCCCCAGTGTTACCGAGGCTATTGTCGGATTTTTCCCCAATTCCCTCTCATTGTCGGCATGCCAGCCGTTGCTGTCTTTTCCATGGCGATATAGATTCAGCAAACAGGTAGTGAAAATCACATCGGTCGTGGTCTCGATTTTCTTTTTTATTTCCAATAAAGCCTCGGTAAAATCATGGGGATGCATGCTAATGTTGGAGTAGGAGTAGGGTTTTGCGTTATTCCCATATAAAGCCGTCAACCGGGGTTGCGGATACACCTTTCCGAAGACCTTGATCTCGTCTTGCTGCCAAGGAGTTTCATTCTTCAATACACTAAAATAATGATCCGCTTTCCCGGAAGTAATAAAATCGGGAAAGTACCGGATATCGCTATCGGGTAATTCCAAATCAATATTCTTGGAGACCCGATTTCCCATCACTGCAACACGGTTTTCAGCTGATTGCGATATTCCGACGGGTTTTGTCCGGTAAAGGCCTTGAACTGTTTGTTGAAATGCGAAAAATTGTTGAACCCGCTTTCGAAACAGACTTCAGTAATGCTGAAGGGCTGTTCGGCCAGTAGTTTTGAGGCGTGTACCAGACGATATTCGTTGACGAACTGGGTGAAGGTCTTGTTCGTGATCTTTTTGAAATAGCGACAGAACGAAGGTACCGTCATACTGACTACATCGGCGATTTCATTTAAAGTAATCTCTTCCTTAAAGTTGGTTTTTACATGATTGAAAACAGTATTGATGCGGTTGTTGTCCTTTACTTCCGTTTCCATGTGAAATCCCACGGCATTCAAGATTTTAAACTCCTTCGAGTTTCCCAGTTCGTTCAAAATGTTCAGAATGGACAATAGGCGCTGAAAATCGGTCTGGTATTCCAAAATCTCTATCTTCTCGCCGATCTTGCGTTTGGTCTTTCCCGAAAACGATAAACCGCCCTTGGCCATCTCGAAGAGAGACTGGGTTTTCTTCATTTCGGGGATATTGAAAAAATCCATTCCCAAAAAATCCTGCTTCATCTGAATGACCGTCTCACTGTCGTTCCCCGTCAGTTTATCGGTAAAACCGCAATGGGGAAGGTTGCTTCCTACCAGTATCAGGTCTCCCTGTGAATAATAGGATACGTGGCTGCCTATCTGCCGCTTGCCCGAACCGCCCTTGACGTAAACCAGTTCAATCTCAGGATGGTAGTGCCATAGGGTATTCTTGTTGTTTTTATGCGCATCGAATTTCTGATAGGTGTACGAGTGCCCAAAACTGGGTTCTATGGCCTCGATAAGCGGGTTTATGATTCACTGCAGCGGACTTTTCCATAAAGCAAAGGTAGTAAAGGGAATACAGTAAATGTTTACAAAATTACCTCAAATATATTCTAAATTACCTTTATGAAATATAAGGGAGGTAATTCATGTTAAAATAGAACATAAATAGGAAAATCAAGCAGTAGTGAGAGGGGTATATCCAAGCTAAGTTTGTAACTGATTATTAATCCCCTCCTGCCACTGTGCAAGGACTTAAAATTGAATATTATGAAAAAAGTAATAAGAACAGCAGCAATGGTAGCCTTCATGATCGCAACGGCTACAGGTATAGCCAACGATGATAAATTGAGCTTGGAAACCAAAAAGGAATCCACAAGCCTGGTTTTTAAAATGGAGGCCAAAAAGGAAACCGCCCTCAAACTATTTGACTCGGATAACCGGGTCATCTATTCCGAGCAAGTTTCCAATATTTCGTATGCGAAACGATTCAATCTCAAAAATCTGGCCGATGGATTATATTATTTCACCTCAGAAGATGCCTTGAGAACGACTACCTACACTGTTTCGGTGCAGGGCAATGTGGTTGAAATTCTCAGTAGAAAAGAAAAGAGCAAAGCCATTTTCAGGACTGTGAATCGTGTAGTGTACCTAAATCTTTTGAACCTCGATAAGAAGGACGTGAATATACAAGTTTACGATAGCAGCAATCGCCAGGTTTTTTCCGAAACGCGAGAAGATGAGATGATTATTGGAAAGACGATTAATTTTACCAAAGCCTATAAAGATCAATATACCATAGTAGTTAAAGATAGCAACAACACCTATTATGAAAGTATTGTAGTGAACTAGGTAATTCAGATAGTTAGTTAGATTGAGTTGGTTCAGGCCCTGAAGATTATAAAATCTTCGGGGTCTTTTTTGTAGGAGGTATCTATAGTTTTTGCGAAAACGGCATCATCCCAAATACCACCACGCCCAATACATCAACCCAAATTGAAGGGGGATTCTCAAAAGCAGTAGCCATTGTGGAATACCTACGGATGCCTTTTTGCCTGAAAGCATATGGAAATGGACCAGAAGGAAAATGGCCAGCATGAGGATGATACTGTAAATGGCGACATCTTTTGTGGCCGGAAAGCACAGCCCGATGCCCAATACGATTTCTGCAATACCGCTTAGGGCCACCAAGAGTTTATGTTTCGGTAAGTATCGCGGCATGATCCGCAGATAGGCCTTTGGTTTTATAAAATGCATCAGGCCGGCAACAATGTACATGGAGGCCATAAGGTAGAGATGCCAGGGAGGGTTCGAGTTCAAGAGCAAGTTCAAGTTCCAGGAAAGTTTATCAATGATAAGTGAATGTAGGTATCCTTTTAGTAAAACGTTTCTACTACCATTAATAATGGGTTCCCTTGATTATCCCATCACCCATAACCGGTAGCGAGTCCCTTTATTTATAGATACTTCCTCATCTGCTTCTTCTTATATTCGGGAACTGAATGGTTATCCATAAAAGTCCGTAAGATGGCCGAATCCTTTTTCTTGTCGAACAACAAAGCAAAAAATTGGTGAACGGTCAGGGTGTTTTCGGAGCGTTGGATTACTTCCAGTTCATCCCCATTTTTCACCTCGCCCTCTTCCAAGATTCGGACATAGGTACCGGGGCGGGCGTGTTCGATATATTTTTTGAGGATTTTCTGGTCCTCAAACCGAACACCGAGCTTGTAGCAGGGTTCACGGGGCTGCGACACTTGCACCACGGCACTGCCTATTTTAAAGATGTCCCCAACCCTTAGGACCGATTCATCCAATCCTTGAACGGTCAGATTTTCACCGAACATCCCCCAGTTCCAATCCAGATCGGGATATTGCTTTTTCCAGTGGGGATATGCATCTGCGGAAAATATAAAGCAGGCCTTGTTAAAGCCGGCATGGTGCTTTCTATCGATGACGCTGTCGTTGCCAACATCTGTTTTTCCTAAGAACAAAGGTTCGGAAACGGGATATTTGAAGATGCCCGTTTTTTCTTCCTTTCCGTTCCATAGGATGGACGTAGGCTTCCCAATATTGGTGGAGATAACTTGCATATCCCAAAAATAGAAAACCATCCCGATTAAAGGATGGTTTTTAGGATATAAGATCGAAACAGGGGTAAACCGCTGGGGAACTTTTCCTAAAGGTAGCGGTCACCACATCCGGAGCCACCCCCAAATCCTATGGATTTCATTCTCATCCCATCGCACGCTGTTATTCCTGTTCACCAATATCAACACTGCGCCTAGCCTTATAGCCTGAACGAAGCCAACTTTTAAATGCTGCGCAAAGGTTGTAGTCAAGGGTCCCATTCTTTCAACCGGATGATCGTTACAAGGTAAGAGCTTTCTTAATATCAATTATCGGGTATAAACGGAAGTAAATTTAAAAGGGAGAAATAACATCCGACATTTTTACTATTTTTACCCTCAATGGCACTTTTCACCTTCCTTCTATTTACCGGTTTCGTGGCCTTCTACGCTTCTTGGCAGCTACGTCGTGATAAATTCGATACTCAGGATGGCTATTTTTTAGGAGGCCGGTCCTTAACGGGAATGATAATTGCCGGATCTTTGCTATTGACCAATATTTCTACGGAGCATTTGGTGGGGATGAACGGATCCGCCTATCGCAATGGGGCCATCATCGTGGCATGGGAAGTCACCTCGGCCTTGGCCCTGGTTGTCGCCGCCCTGTATTTTGCACCGCGGTATTTGAAGATGGGGCTGACGACCATTCCCGAATTTCTGGAAAAACGTTTCGATGGCCTGACCCGAACCTTGGTCGCGATACTTTTGATCTTATCTTTTGTAGTAACGCTATTGCCTATAGTGCTTTATACCGGGGCTTTGAACATCGAGGCCATCTTCGAGATTTCCGATCTTTTGAACGTCACCACGAACCAAGGCATTTGGATCACTATAATCGTCGTTGGAAGTATTGGGGCGGTGTATGCCATTTTCGGCGGTTTAAAAATGGTGGCCTATACCGATACGATCAATGGCTTTGGATTGCTGGTAGCGGGACTTCTCGTGCCTATTCTCGCCTTGTTGGCCATCGGCGACGGTAATCTGTTCGAAGGGATGGGAGCGGTGTTCAAGAACAGTCCCGAAAAATTCAATGTCATCAGCCACGAACCCGGGGTAGGGGAAGGAGCGCGTACGGCCATCCTGCCTTTTGAGGTATTGTTTACGGGCTTGATGGTCAACCAGATCTATTTTTGGACGATGCACCAGTCCATCATACAGCGGGTGCTGGGAGCGGTTAACCTCAAGGAAGCCCAAAAAGGATTGCTTTTTACCGGACTCCTTAAAATCTTGGTTCCTCTGGTGATTGTCCTGCCCGGTTTGATAGGCTTCTACTATTTTGGTGCGGATCTCTACGATAATCCCGACAGCGTGTATCCCCTTTTAGTTAAAAAAGTTCTGCCCCTTTGGTTAACGGGATTCTTTGTCGCCGTGATGATGGGCGCTATTCTCAGCACCTTTAATTCCGCTCTGAACAGTGCCGCCACCGTGTTCAGCCTTGACATTTATAAAAGATATATCCGCAAAAATGCCTCGGAAAAGAAACTGGTTGCCCTGGGCAGATGGACCTCCTTGGTACTGGCGGTGTTCGCCATCGGTATCGCTCCCTTCGTGGCCAAGGCCCCCGAAGGCCTTTACCAACTTTTGCAGCAGCTGAACGGCATCTTCTTTATTCCTATCGCGAGCGTCATCATCGCAGGATTTTTGTTTCCCAAGGTATCCGCGGCGGGGGCGAAAATCGGGCTGCTGTTCGGCCTATTGTTCTATATCATCATGTATTATGTGATTCAGGTCAAATTACATTTTGTACATATCTGGGGCATAGAGTTTGTGCTGAACATCCTTATAATGCACGGGGCCTCCCGATTCTTTTCCCGCGAAGCCAAATTCGAAATGCTCGACTCCGGGAAACTAGATTTACATCCTTGGAAATACGCTAAGGGCTTTAGTCTTTTTCTAGTTATTTTTACGGTAATTTTGTATATTGTACTGGGGAATGTGTGAAGAGCGAACCCTTGTAAAATTTGGATCTTAATTGAATATCATGGAAACAAAGACCTTCAGAAACTACGAAGCTGTTGACGTTAAGGCTGCCGTAAAGGAGCACTATCGGAAAATGCGCAAAAATCAGACCTATGATTATGTGCAGCGCATGCATAAAAAATATTTAAATTTCGACAAACCGATGGATCTCTGGGAGGCCATGGGACATTTGAACAGCCTGGTCGATGTTAGCGATCCCGACCTTGATTTGCCCAACGTGCAGCACCTGATCCAAAGCGCCGAGGCCATCCGTGCCGACAATCGCCCCGATTGGATGCAGCTAACGGGATTGATCCACGATCTTGGAAAAATCATGTACCTATGGGGAAGCGATGAAGATGGTACCAGCCAAGACGAACAATGGGGCATGGTAGGTGATGTGTTCGTGGTGGGCTGCCAGCTACCCGATACCTGTGTCTATCCGGAGTTCAACACCTTGAACCCCGATATGCACGACGATCGCTATAACACCAAAACAGGAATTTACGAAGAGGGGTGCGGACTTGATAATCTTGACCTCGCCTGGGGCCATGACGAATATCTGTACCAAGTTCTAAACCACCATAAAGAAAACAGCTTGCCCGAAGAGGCCATGGTCATGATTCGGTACCATTCCTTTTATCCGTGGCATACCGGCGGAAGCTATAAACATCTGACGAACGATTCCGATGCGAAATATTTGGAGCTGATAAAGGATTTTAACAAATACGACCTGTACACCAAAAGCCAAAAGGTGTACGAGCTGGATGAGGTACGCGAGTACTACCAGCCCATTGCCGAGAAGTATTTGGGTACAGGGCCTATCTATTGGTAAGTTAGTTAATCGGGAAATCCTCGAGGGTCAATCCTTCGAAATATGAAAAATGGCATCGCCCTGATTGATTATGGATGCTTGGTTGATGCATATAAGATAACCGGAATGGGCCGCTTTGATTTTCCGTTCGAAATAGCCGAAAGGCCCGGAAATGCTTCCCAGAACCTCCCCTTTTTTTACTTTTATCCCCAATTCTACAAAAGGGTGGAACATGCCTGAATGTTTAGCGCGCATCCATTGGGTGTTGTGCAATATTACGGGTTGCGCATTTTCTGTCACCGAGGGTCCGATTTCGGGTTCAAAACTGCGGATACCTAAGTGCTGCATCACCCGCAAAGCCCCTTGAATGCCAGTTTGCGTGACTTCCTTATCAATGTGCAAGGATTTTCCGCCCTCATAAAGCAATACCTTTTTTTTCATCTGGTGCAAGGTCTCACGGAAAGATTTTTCCTTGCGTGCCGAACGGATGATAAAGGGCGGATTAAAGACTTTAGCCAAGGCAAGGCTTTCGGGATCTTCCCCATCGATTCGGATCTGGGGCACGTTAAAACGACTATCGCCGCCGGTATGGTAATCGATACAATAATCGGCCAAGGGAGCTACCTCCTTGATGATGTGGTAAGCGAACCGGCTAGCTAGCGATCCACGGGGACTTCCCGGAAAAACACGGTTCAGGTCCCGCCCGTCTGGAAACTGCCGTTTTTGGTTCAGAAACCCGAAAACGTTGACCACGGGAATACAAATGACCATGCCTTTTTCGGGCTTGTTATATTTTTTGACGACCAACTGGCGAACGATTTCGATAGCGTTGATTTCGTTACCGTGTATCCCGCCGGTAATCAATAGGGTGGGGCCTTCTTTTTTACCTCGTTCTATAATGATCGGCACCTGTATCTTGGTGCGCGTATGTAATTTGGCAATATCCAGGTTGACCAGTGCACCCTTTCCCTTTGCAATGGTCTGGCCAAGGATTTCTATTTTATTGTTCGGCATTCCTTTGGACGTACTTGATGATCATTCCAGCAATGTCTTTTCCGGTGGCGGCCTCTATACCTTCCAAACCCGGGGATGAATTGACTTCAAGAATCAGGGGACCCCGCTCCGATTGCAGCATGTCCACTCCAGCGACTCCGAGACCCATGACCCGGGCCGCTTTAATAGCCGCATTCTCCTCCTCATCGGAAAGTTCGATGATATTGGCCGAACCGCCCCGGTGCAGGTTGGAGCGGAACTCCCCTTCCTTCCCTTGGCGTTTCATGGCGCCGACGACCACACCGTCAACCACGAAAGCCCGGATGTCGGCCCCTTTGGCTTCCTTGATAAATTCCTGTACGATGACCCGCGCCTGAAGTCCGTTGAAGGCCTCCAAAATGGATTCTGCCGAGTTTCGCTTGTCCGCCAATACCACACCCAGCCCTTGCGTACCTTCCAAAAGTTTGATGACCACGGGCGCACCGCCCGCTTTTTCGATTATCGCGCCCACGTCTCTGGAGTAGTTGCTGAACACGGTCTTTGGTAGGCCCAGACCGGCACGGGAAAGAATCTGCAAACTGCGCAGTTTATCTCGAGAGCGTACCAATGCCTGTGATTCCACGGCGGTAAACACTTTCATCATCTCGAACTGTCGGACGACGGCGGTACCATAAAAGGTGATAGAAGCACCGATTCGGGGAATGACCCCGTCGATTCCGATAAGCGCTTCCCCTTTGTAGGAGATTCCGGGTTTTTTCTTTTCAATGATCAAATCGCATTTCGAATGATCAACGACCTGCATGTCATACCCTTTCTTTTTTCCGGCCTCCATAAGGCGTTTAGTGGAATATAAGTTGGAGTTTTGGGACAGTATTACGATTTTCATATTATGATTGTTTTGTCATTCCCACGGAGGCAGGAACCCCTGCATTGGATTTGTATGTAATTTTTGTATGTCATTAATGCGAAGATGGGAAACTATTCTGTGGCCGGAAAAGTACAATAATTTTTTTTGCATTAAGCCGTTTTAATAGCATCAATATGAGTTGGGACGGTATTGCCTTTGTCCTTTCGTCTAAAAAAAACCGCCGACCTTCCCTTATGTTCGGGAATCGGCGGTTTATCATCTTGCCAAGGGCTACAAGTGTCTACTATTTCACCATCTCATAACTTCTTTTAATGAAATTGGTCAGTTCCTCACCCTTTAATAGACCTTTTGAAAGCCGGGCCAAATCGACGGACTGGTTAATGAGCCGTTCGCGTTTTTTTGCGGTCTTGGTGTTGAGAATCTCACCGATCAGTTCGTGATTGGTGTTGACGATCAGATTGTACATTTCGGGCATACTGCCCATGCCCATTATGCCTCCCCCACCGGTCTGTTGCATTTCTTTCATGCGGCGCATGAACTCCGGCTCAGTGATGATGAACGGCGATGCATCACTGTCCATCGCCTCTAGCTGCACAGTGTAGCGCTTGTTTTCAATGGCTTCTTCAAGGTCTGTTTTGAGTTTCTCTTTTTCCTCGTCAGAGAGTTTGCTGATGGCGGTATCCTCTTTTTTAATGAGGTTATCGATATGATCGGCATCGACCCGGGAGAAGGAAATATTCTCTTTGGCGCTTTCGAGTTTTTGCATCAAATGCCCTATAATGGGAGAATCCAGTAACAATACTTCATAGCCTTTGGCCTTGGCCGCCTGTATATAACTGTGCTGCCCTTCTTTGTCGGAGGCGTATAGGATTATCAGTTTATCGTCTTTATCCGTTTGAGTGGACTTGATTTTCTCTTGAAGCTCGTCAAAAGTGAAATATTGCCCATCTACTGTGGGATAAAGTGCGAACTTATCCGATTTTTCAAAGAATTTATCTTCGGAAAGCATTCCGTATTCTATCACAATCTTGATATCGTTCCATTTCTTCTCATAATCTTCCCGGTTGTCCTTGAAGAGTGAATTCAGTTTATCGGCCACTTTTCGGGTGATATAGGAGGAAATTTTCTTTACAGCGCCATCGGCTTGCAGATATGACCGAGATACATTCAAGGGAATATCAGGCGAATCGATAACCCCACGCAACATGGTAAGGAATTCGGGTACGATACCCTCGACATTATCGGTCACGAAAACCTGATTTTGATAAAGCTGAATCCTGTCCTTTTGTATGTTGAGGTCGTTCGTCAATTTCGGGAAATATAATATTCCCGTTAAATTGAAAGGATAATCGACATTGAGATGGATATGGAAGAGCGGTTCCTCGAACTGCATGGGGTAGAGCTCCCGGTAGAATTCCTTATAATCCTTTTCTTCCAGTTCAGTGGGCTGTTTGGTCCACGCCGGGTCGGGATTATTGATAATGTTGTCAACTTCCTTGGTAGGGGCGGGATCATCTTCTTTCGCATCCTTCGGTTTGGGAAGCGTTTCCGTTTTCGTACCGAACTTGATGGGTATCGGCATAAACTTGTTGTACTTTTTCAGCAAGCTGCTGATCCGGTTGTCCTCTAAAAATTCCGTGGAGTCGTCGGCAATATGGAGGATAATTTCCGTGCCGCGTTCTTTTTTCTTACCTTTTTTCAAGGTGAATTCCGGTGATCCATCACAGCTCCAGTGCACGGGTTCCGCATCCTCTTGATAACTTTTTGTTAGAATCTCGACTTTTTCGGCGACCATAAAAGAGGAGTAGAACCCAAGTCCGAAATGGCCGATGATACCCGAATCCTTCGCACCTTCCTCGTATTTGTTCAAAAACTCCTCGGCTCCGGAGAAGGCAATATCATTAATGTACTTTTTCACTTCTTCCTCCGTCATTCCTATACCTTGATCGATGACGTGGATTTTTTTTCCTTTTTTATCGACTTTGACCTCGATTATCGGATTGCCGTATTCTACCTGGGCCTCCCCAAGGGTAGCTAAATGCTTTAATTTCAAAGTTGCATCCGTCGCGTTCGAAATCAGTTCGCGCAAGAATATTTCGTGGTCGCTGTACAAAAACTTCTTGATGAGTGGAAAGATGTTCTCCACCGATACGTTAATCTTACCTGTTGCCATGTGTTTAGTTTTTTATCTCATTCCTGCCTTGGCAAGAATCTCTGTCCAAAATATATTTAACCCAACAAGTCAAAAAAAATACCATAACCGGTTATAGTGACAAACTGACATAGCGGAATCCGTAGTTATTCGTCTTTTAATGACCTATAAAAAGTTTAACATACTTTTTGTTTAAAGTATGTTGTGAATGATTAAACAAGTATTATCTTTGGGGTGATTATGGGATTAAAATGCTATGAAAAAGAAATTTGCTCATAATCATGTTTTTGATTATTTATTGGTTAGGTTGTTGAAAACGTGTCTCCACCTGGGGGCGCGTTTTTATTCTTTTGGTAATACCTTAACAAGGTTTACGGGGGTTAAAACGTAATTTTATAAATTAGTTTAATGATTTTTTATAAGTCATTTCAACGGTATAACTTCAATTAAAAGATTCCTATAACCCTCACGGCAGATGGCCGTGAATGACAACAAAATAAACGGTTTATGGCAAAGAAAACGAAAGCAAAAAAGAAAATTACGGAAGAGGATATCATTGCCTTGTATATGAATTATGTATTGGAGCATGAAACGGTTCCGAAATCCCCTTACAAATTCTGCAAAGCGAACGAAATAGAGGAAGCTGATTTTTATGGATTTTTCGGTTCGGTAGAGGGCATCCAAAAAGCGATATGGAATACATTCTACACTAAAACAGAAAAACTGTTGCTGGCGAACAAGGAGTACGAAAGTTTTTCCAATAAGGAAAAAATGCTCACGTTCTTCTACACCTTTTTCGAGATGCTGACCCTAAACCGAAGCTATGTGCTATTTGCTCTCCGGGAAAAGCCGAGCATGCTTAAAAATCTGGAACAGTTAAAGGGATTGCGTAGGCATATTAAGACTTTTGCCACCGATTTGATCGATGAGGGCAATGCTGATAAAAAATTAAAGATTACCCAGCACAATCCCGCTCTTTTCTCGGAGGGGGCATGGCTGCAGTTTCTATTCGTGTTAAAATTCTGGATGGGCGACAGCTCCCCCGGCTTTGAAAAGACGGATATCGTTATCGAAAAATCCATCAATACTATTTTCGACGTTTTCGACAATACGCCGCTGGAGAACATTATCGATTTGGGAAAGTTTCTTTATAAGGAGACTTTTGTGTAAAAATAAAATCTGAAATAGAATAAAGAACGGGAACATAAGACCCATTACAAAAGGGTGCAATTTCTGTTCTATTTTCTTTGTTTTCATTCGACAGCCTGAAGAAATTCTGATTTCCCAGTCCACAAAAGTGGCTTTTGCCAACAAGATATACATCCATGAAGACCCTTGATAAAATACCTACCGGAAAAATAGAACGTGCAGGCAAATTGGTGCGCACGGGTGCCAAGCTCGGGGGCAACTACCTGAAATACTACGGTAAAAAATTGGTCAATCCGGAGTTGAACCGTAATGAACTGGACGAAGACAATGCGGGCGATATCTACGATGGCCTAAAAAGTTTAAAAGGTTCTGCTCTCAAAGTGGCACAGATGCTGAGTATGGAAAAAAACCTGCTTCCTACGGCCTATGTCGAAAAATTTTCACTGTCTCAGTTTTCCGTTCCCCCCTTATCCGCACCTTTGGTACGAAAGACGTTCAAGAAGTATATGCACCAATATCCCGAAGAGCTTTTTGATAGCTTCGAACGCGATTCCATCAACGCGGCGAGCATCGGGCAGGTACACAAGGCTACCAAATATGGCAAGGAACTGGCGGTAAAGATCCAGTATCCGGGAGTGGCAGAAAGCATCGGTAGCGACCTCGCTTTGGTGAAACCCATTGCCGTAAGAATGTTCAACCTTCAGGGCAAGGACTCGAACAAGTATTTCAAGGAGATCGAGAATAAACTGATCGAGGAGACCAATTATATTCTTGAATTAAGACGAAGTAAGGAAATCACCCAGAAATGTGCTATAATTCCCCATTTGGAATTTCCCAAATACTACGAAGAGCTTTCCAGCGAACGTATCATTACGATGGACTGGATGCATGGGCAACATCTCAGCGAATTCGCCAGAACTGATTTTTCACCGGAATTGGGCGACCGGGTGGGACAGACCCTTTGGGATTTCTACATGTTTCAAATCCATGGACTGCGAAAGGTGCATGCCGATCCACATCCCGGCAATTTCTTGGTCAGCGACCGCGATACGCTTATTGCCATCGACTTCGGGTGCATCAAGGAAATCCCGGAGGAGTTCTATGTACCCTACTTCGATCTGGCCGTGAAGGAGAACATCGAAAACGACAGGGTTTTTACCGAACGCCTGCAGGAGCTTGAAATGTTGGGTCCCGAAGATTCGCCCGAAGAGAGGAAATTCATGAAAAAGCTCTTCAAGGAAATGTTCGTGCTCTTTTCTTCCCCCTTCAGCGATTCCCATTTCAATTTTGGCTCCGAAAAGTTCTGGGACGGAATCAATGATTTGGGCCAGCGCCTCTCCAAGGATCCCGAAGTCCGCCGTATGAACAGCAACCGGGGCTCCGAGCATTTTCTATATATGAGCCGTACGTTTTTCGGGCTTTACAGTTTATTGCACGATTTAAAAGCTACTGTTGAGGTCCATAGTTTTAAGAAGTATCTTTCCGAATAATTTTGTTTCCTTATTTTGCCCTATTTTAGTGGGCAGTTCAAAGTATTAAAAAATACCGGGCGCATAGGTTAGGTTCAAAAAGCTTGGTTGCCACTTTGATCTGCGAACGGCTTGGAAGCGGCGATTCAACCTTGCATTTTTAATCTGTAACTTTTTTAACCAAGATTATGTACAACTCAAAAATAACCGGTCTGGGCTATTTCGTTCCGGAAAACGTGGTGACCAATGACGATTTGGCGGAAATAATGGATACCAACGATGCATGGATCCAAGAACGGACCGGTATAAAGGAACGCCGACACGTGATCAAAGGCGATGACACCACCACCTCCATGGGGGTCAAAGCGGCGAAAATAGCCATTGATCGGGCGGGTATCGATAAGGATGATATCGATTTTATCGTGTTTGCGACTTTGAGTCCCGATTATTATTTTCCCGGTCCAGGGGTACTCGTGCAGCGCGATCTGGGCATCAAGACCGTCGGGGCGCTCGATGTCCGAAATCAATGTTCGGGCTTTATTTATGCGCTATCCGTGGCCGATCAGTACATCAAGAGCGGGATGTACAAAAATATATTGGTCATCGGATCGGAGCTGCATTCCCATGGCCTGGATATGACGACCCGCGGCAGGGCCGTGTCCGTTATTTTTGGAGATGGGGCCGGAGCTGCCGTATTGACCCGCGAAGAGGATAGGTTTAAAGGCATTCTATCTACCCATTTGCATTCCGAGGGCCAACATGCCGAGGAACTTTCGCTCATTGCACCGGGGATGGGCAAACGCTGGGTCACGGATATTTTGGAAGATGACGACGACGATGATGAATCCTACTATCCCTATATGAACGGACAATTCGTCTTCAAAAATGCCATAGTTCGTTTTAGCGAGGTGATAATGGAAGGGTTGAAGACGAACGGGCTGCAACCGGCCGATATCGATTTGTTGGTGCCGCATCAGGCCAATCTTCGTATCTCGCAATTTATCCAAAAGAAATTCGGACTGGGCGATGATCAGGTATTCAATAACATCATGAAATACGGGAA
This sequence comes from uncultured Flavobacteriaceae bacterium, assembly GCA_963764285.1. Classification (GTDB taxonomy): domain Bacteria; phylum Bacteroidota; class Bacteroidia; order Flavobacteriales; family Flavobacteriaceae; genus Pricia. The sequence continues at coordinate 47,740 of CAVXSA010000019.1, read as the reverse complement.
TACCACCGCCGCTTCGATACCCATAGCCCTGACCGAAGCCTGGGAGGCCGGAAAAGCGAAAGAAGGCGATTTGGTAGTGCTGGCCGCATTTGGAAGCGGATTTACCTGGGGAAGTGCTATTATACGGTGGTGATGCCTCGACGGCACATTTTATAGGTAATTCTAAGACTTTGGCTTGTCGGTCATTTGGCAACCCCGTTTGAAATAAAATTATGAAGAAAACACTGGTACTGGGGGCTTCTTTAAAAAAAAGCCGTTACAGTAATCTGGCGGTAAACAGGCTCATTGAAAAGAAGGTCGAAACGGAAGCCTTCGGTTTGCGGGAAGGTAAAATAGGAAACGTCCAAATAAAAACGGATTTTGGCGATTTCGAAAATATCCATACGATTACCCTTTATGTGGGTGCGGCCCATCAATCCGATTATATGGAACCCATCTTGGAATTGAATCCGAAAAGGGTCATCTTCAATCCCGGAACGGAGAATCCGGAACTGTATGAAATTCTGAAGAACAACGGGATACAGGTCGAGGTGGCCTGTACTCTGGTGCTTTTGGCTACGGGGCAGTATTGAAAAAAGTTGAAAAGTGTATGGGTTTATGAGTTTATAAAGTCTGGGGTTTTTTAATTTTTACTTACTGCCTACTGCCTACTGCCTACTGCCTACTGCCTACTGCCTACTGCCCACTGCCTACTGCCCACTGCCTACTGCCTACTGCCCACTGCCCACTGCCCACTGCCCACTGCCTACTTCCCACTGCCCACTGCGTACTACTTTTTCCTGATCAACCCTAATCCTAGCATCGTCAAAATGGCATTGACCGCAATGCTGATAAATCCGAAATTGAAATCCAATTGCGAGGCACTGTACCAACTTAAGGCATAGGTGAGCAAGGGGGCGGAAACGCAGATCCAAGGAACAAACCGATCTTTCGCCTTAATGGATGTAAACATCCCGAAGAGAAATAGCCCCAATAACGGACCATAGGTATATCCGGCCACATTGAAGATAAGGGAAATCACATCCCCACGACTGTGGGAAAAGGCCATAATAATGATAAAGACTACCACTGAAAATCCGATCAATACCGCATTTTTATACTTTTTCTTTTCGTTTCCCGTTTTTCTGGAGATGTCTAAAAAATCATAGGTAAAAGAGGTGGTGAGGGCGGTAAGGGCGGAATCTACACTTGAAAACGAAGCGGCGATTATCCCCAGTAAAAAACTTATTCCCGCAACCAGTCCCAAATGGTTCAGGGCGAGTTTCGGGAAGAGGGTATCGGTATCCAGAAATTGTCCTTCCGGCCCCATGGGCAAAGTAATACCTTGCTTCTCCGCATAAATAAAGAGTAAAACCCCTAGACCCAGGAACAGGAACTGAGTTGCCGCCAGAATCATGCTATAGGTAAGCGTGTTTTTTTGGGCATCCCATTGGTTTTTGCAGGTCAGGGTCTTTTGCATCATGTTCTGATCTAGCCCCATCATGGCGATGGCGATCAAGATGCCGGCAATAAACTGTTTGTAAAAGTTATTGGCGGATTGGCCTTCCCAATTGAAGACCTGAAAATACTTGTGTTGTGCTACCGCCTCTATCGAACCGGCTAGCGACAGATCGAGCGATTGCGTAATACTATATATCGTAACCACCGCTCCGGTAATCAAAAACAGGGTCTGCATGGTATCCGTCCATACAATGGTCTTGATGCCTGTTTTATTGGTATAGAGCCAGACCAACAGCAAAATAATGATAGCCGTAACGAAAAATGGAATGCCCACTCTTTCGAAAAAGGCGAACTGCAATATTTTGGCCGCCAATAACAAACGCAATGCTGCCCCGAAGGATTGGGAGACCAAGAAAAAAAGGGAGCCGGTCTTGTAGGTGTAGCTTCCGAAACGATCTTCCAAGTATGCATAAATCGATACCAACCGCAACCTATAATATAGGGGGACCAGCACGAAGGTTATAAATAGGTACCCCACCACGTTCCCCAACACAAACTGAAAAAAAAATAAGTAATTATTGCCCACCATGCCCGGAACGGAAACGAAAGTCACTCCCGACAAACCTGCGCCGACCATGCCGAAGGCCACCAGAAACCAAGGCGATTGCCGGTCGCCGGTAAAAAAGGACTCTTCGCTGCTGTTCCGGGAGGTAAAATAGGATATGACCATTAATAGAATGAAGTAGATGGCTATAACGGAAAAGACCAGATAGAGGTTCACAATGTGGGTGTTGGTTAGGAGGACGAAGTTAAGGAAAGGGCAATGAAATGCCATCAACTATTTTCAATCCGCAGCAATTATACTTATTTGTGCGACGGGCCATGGGCCTAGAGCTTTCGGCCATGAGACAAATGGACGGGAGAATTATCCTTTATACTCTTGGCGCTTCGACGAGTGCCTTATCAGAGCGATTGAACCACCAATTAACGCAAGTTATAGAACCCCCCTTGATTTTATTTCCTACAGAATTAACACCTGCGGCGGCAGCCGGATTTTACACCCGTACCTGCCCGTGCCGACAGCGGATGTTATGTTTTGGGGATCCGTGGTTAAGGTAGACAATTGAAAATAATCTTCCTCAGGGAAAAAGGGCCGTATGTCCTGCATACCGGCAGGTTTGGTTCCAGTGAATAGATAAAGAGCGGTTCCTGAGTAAACCGGATTCCAACTTTGTTTAATCGTTAAAATTAGAGCGTTTAACGATATTTTAACAAAAACCCTCCATTTACAAATCCTATTAATATTACATTCACCCTCTTAATTTCTGTTAATTATTATCTAACTAAAAACTAAATCATGAAGAGAACATTGATGAAAAGCTTTTTATGGGTCGGAGCATTATTCTGCTTCGCACTCGCGGAGGCACAAACGGTAAGCGGAACGGTTTCCGATGCTGCCGGACCTTTGCCCGGCGCAAACGTTTTGGAAAAAGGAACCACGAACGGTACGCAAACGGATTTCGATGGTAATTATACCCTCGATGACGTGTCCGATGATGCCACGTTGGTCATCAGTTATATTGGATACAGTACGATGGAGATTTCCGTTAATGGAAGAGCGCAAATCGACGTAACGCTCGAAGAAGATGCCGCGGAACTGGATGAGGTGGTACTAGTAGGTTACGGTAGTTCAAGAAAATCCGACCTAACGGGAGCCGTCGGACAGGTCGATACCGAGGAGCTTCAAGAACGTCCCGCACAATCGCTGAACCAGGCTTTGGCCGGTAGGCTTGCCGGGGTAAAGGTCAACACGACTTCCGGCCGTCCCGGAGGTAAGACCAACGTACGGATCAGGGGGTTCAGTTCCATTAACTCGTCGAACAACCCTTTATATGTGGTCGATGGAGTGCAATTACCCCAGGGTAATTTGGACCAGTACACTTCGGCCATCGATTTTTTGAATCCTAATGATGTAGTGTCTATCGAGGTCCTTAAGGATGCTTCCTCCACTGCGATATATGGTGCAAGAGGGGCGAACGGGGTCATTCTCGTAACCACCAAGAGAGGCCAGGCCGGTCAAGGTAGAATAAGTTATAACGTGGAATATAATGTCAAGGAGTACGGACCTAACCTGGCTGAAGTGCTCAATTCCGAGGAATACTCCATGGTCGAGCAGCTTGCTTGGGAAAATACCCAAAAATTCGATCCGGAAGGATGGGCCGCGGGTAATTATGCGCAATATGAGCCTAGGCTAAAAAGACAAGATCCTTTGATCGCGCCTTTGTTCGATAGCAACGGAAACGCTATTTATGATACCTATTGGCCTAGGGAGGTACAGCAGCACCGACTTTCACAGAACCATCAGCTGGGCTTTTCCGGAGGAAACGAAAGGACCACCTATGCCATTTCCATCGGAATTAACGATGAGCAAGGGCTGCTCAAGAATACCTACCAAAAACGCTATTCCGGCCGTTTTTCCATCGATGACCAAATCAAGGATTGGGTAAAGATCGGGGGTTCGCTCAGTTACAACTATCAAACCGAAAACTTGGCAGACACCAACGACCAGGTGCCGCGAAGAATGGTCGAGGATTTCCCTTTTTTACCTGTGCGGTATCCCGCAGGTCACCCGAGGGAAGGCCTCTTTGCCGATAATAGGGACTACCCTTTTGCCGAAGGTACCTATAGTTCCGTTCACCGATTAGATGGCCAGCAGTATATCTTAAATACCCAAACGGCTACCGGAAGTGTCTATTCGAATATCAATTTCACGAAAAACTTTGAAATGCGTACCGTAGTAGCGGCCAATATGATTACCCAAGAAAACCCTGAATTCCGGGATGGTACATTAGCGGGTAATGGTCAGGCTTTTGCGTCGGTCAGTAGTAACAGGGAAGTGTTCTGGTCCCTGGAAAATTACGTGACCTATACGAAGGATATCAACGAGAACAACTCCTTGACCGCCTTATTGGGTATCTCTTGGCAACAATCGAATTCGCTTTACTTTAATGCGCAAGCGAATAACTTTCCCACCGACTATCTCGAGTACAATAATTTGGGTGCAGGTTCCGATAATTTAGGAGTGGCCTCGAACGCACAGCGGGAAGCCTTGAATTCCTATTTCGGTAGGGTCAACTATAATCTTTTCGGCAAGTATCTGTTCACCGTAACCGGTAGGGCCGACGGTTCTTCAAAATTTGGAGAGAACAACAAGTTTTCTTTTTTTCCGTCCGCCGCCTTTGCCTGGAGAATTTCGGATGAGAACTTTTTGAAGGATAGCGAAACCATATCCAATCTGAAGTTAAGAACCAGTTACGGGGTAACCGGTAACTCCGAGATATCTCCCTATTCTTCGCAATCCCTTTTAGGATCCGGATATCAAACTATCTGGGGGGGAAATCGCGTTGGAGGTACCGGCCTGAACCGCTTGGCCAATCCCGATTTAAAATGGGAAAAAACGGCACAATATGACGCAGGTCTCGAACTGGGTCTTTTCAGTAACCGTATCAGCCTTGAGACCGATGTTTATTATCGAAAGACCACCGACATGCTCTTGGATGCGCCTGTACCGCAATCCAGCGGATATTCCACCATCCGAAGAAATGTCGGCTCTATGGAGAACAAAGGGCTCGAGGTTTCGTTGAACACCCGGAATATAGTTACGGAAGATTTCATGTGGAATACCTCTTTTAATATTTCGCTGAACCGCAACAAAGTCCTCTCCCTGGCCACTCCCTCTGATATTTTCGGGGTTGGTGGGCCCGGTATTACCAACGAGACGAACATTATACGCATCGGGGAGCCGGTCGGATCCTTTTGGGGCCTTACCCGCCTAGGTACCTGGAATACCGACGAGGCCGAGGAAGCAGCCAGTTTCGTAAGCTATCGTAACGGACTAACCCTGTTGCCCGGAGATATCAAATACAAGGATTTCAACGGCGATAAAATTATTAACGATGAGGATAGAAGGATTATCGGAAACGGGTATCCGACTGCTTCCGGAAGTCTTATCAATAGTATTACGTACAAGGGAATAGATTTCACTTTGGACCTTCAATATTCTTGGGGCAATGATGTGATGGACATGAACACGCACTCCAGCGAAGACCGACAGTCGCTTGCCAACAGCTACAGAACGGTTTTGAATGCTTGGACACCCGATAATCAAGATACCCCGATTGCCCAGATTCGCGATACCCGGGCCGGTTATGTTACCAATGTGGATACACATTGGATCAAAGACGGGTCGTTCCTTCGGGGCAGAAACCTTATGGTGGGATATTCCTTCGGGCAGCAGTTGCTCGAACGTCTCTACCTGAACAAACTGCGGATATACGCTTCGACCCAGAATTTCTTTCTATGGACCGATGAAGGACTCATAGGTGATCCCGAAGTAATACCGATACGCGGCGGAGAGGGCAACAATGTGTTCTCACAAGGGATGAAATGGCATGAATACCCGAGATCGACCACTTTTGTGATAGGGCTTCAAGTGGGTATATAATCATCAGTTAAATTTAAAAGTATAGAGATCATGAAAAATACGATAAGACAACATATAAACAAGATTCTAGCCTTGTCGGTGCTGCTGATAGGCAGCATCGGCTGTTCCGATTTTTTGGATGAACAGGACCCGTCCAACTTACAGCCCGAAAGTTTTTACACCACGGCCACGCATGCCGAGGCAGCTATAGCGGCCGTTTATGCCGATGCTCGTTTCGTCGGCGATGGTGCAGGTATTTTCTCCTCCAACTGGCAATTTTTAATGGCGCCAACGGGTACGACCACCACCGAGACCGCCCAGAATTCGGATTTGAACAACCTGTATTCCCTTTCTTATGATGCCAATACACTACATGTCAGAAATTGGTGGCGCGGAATTTACAGGGTCATTGCCAATGCCAATCTAGTGTTGGAAAATGTTCCGGACATCGAAATGGAGGAAGCCCAAAAAAATAGGATTTTAGGCGAGGCCAAGTTTCTTCGTGCCTGGGCCTATTTCTACGCGGTTAGAATTTGGGGCGATGTGCCTTTGATCACCCTTCCTCAAAGTGCCACTTCCGAGGACTTTTTTCCGGAGAGGGCACCACAACAAGAAGTGTACGGCCAAATCATCACTGATCTGACGGAAGCCGAATCCGCGGGTCTCCCGTGGAACGATGAAACGGGAAGGGTTAGTCAGGCCGCCGTAAAGACCTTGCTCGCCAAAGTATATTTGACCATGGCAGGGCAGCCGCTCAATGAAACGGCACGTTATGCCGATGCTGCCTCCAAGGCTAAGGAAGTGATCGACAATGCGGGCTCCATCGGTCTTTTTGAAACCTATGGCCAATTGCATGACGAAAGCTATAATAATATCGGGGAACATATCTTTAGCATACAGTATAACGATCTGGTCGTCGATAACCCCATGAACGATATGTATCCCAATTTTCAGCCGGTAACCTATCGCGGACCATCGGGAACCGGGAGTACGATACCCGATATCGACTTCTATAACTCCTATGATGATGCGGATTTGAGAAAAGTAGATCGAGAGGGCTGGTTCTATACCAGTTATTATGAAAACGGCAGTGGGGATCTCTTTGATTTGGGCAAACCCTATATCTTCAAATATTTTAACCGTACCGCCGATGGTACCCAAGGGGTTCCCGGTACCGCCAAGGATAACCTGAATCTCATGATTTTTCGATATGCCGAGGTTCTGTTGATCTATGCAGAGGCATCCAACGAGGTTAACGGCCCCACCCAAGAAGCCTGGGATGCGTTGAAAGCCATACGCGATCGTGCCACTCTAGACACGCCCGCATTGGGCACATTTAATGCCCAATCGTTTCGAGAGGCCGTATGGACGGAGCGATGGCACGAGCTCGCCTTTGAAATGAAAGTGTGGTTCGATATGGTCCGGTTGCGAAAGGTTTACAACGTTACCACCGGAGGTTTTGACGATTTTGTAGGACATGTGAACCTGAATTCCAATCAACCCTTACAGGAGAAACATTTGTTGTTTCCACTGCCCGAACAGGAAATCATAAATAGTCCGAATCTGACACAGAACCCTGGGTACTGAGTGTAAAGAAAATTGATTTTTATTTGAGTTAGTTGAAAAAGCGGGGTTATGCCCCGCTTTTTTAGTGCGGGAATTTCAAGAACAAAACTCCGCTTTACTTTTTGGCAAACTATAATATCGTAAATTTGCCGAATATGGATTTTTCTTCAAAACTTTTGGAAAATGCGGTCTATGAAATGTCGCAGTTGCCCGGTATCGGTAAGCGTACGGCGCTGCGCTTGGTGTTACATTTATTAAAGCAACCGGTAGAACGTACCTCGAAACTGGCGGCCGCTTTGGAACATCTTCGAAAGGATATCAAGTTCTGCAGCAATTGCCATAACGTTTCCGATGTAGAACTTTGCGAGATATGCGCCAGCCCCAAACGAGACAGGAGCTTGGTTTGCGTGGTCGAGGATATCCGTGACGTGATGGCCATCGAAAATACGAGCCAATACAAAGGACTTTATCATGTTTTAGGAGGAAAAATTTCGCCCATGGAAGGTATCGGTCCGCATGACCTGACTATCGCTTCGCTAGTTGCAAAGGCGAAGCAGGGCGAGATCAAAGAGCTTATATTCGCCTTGAGCTCCACCATGGAAGGGGATACCACGAATTTTTATATCTTTAGACAGTTAGCCGGCCTGGATATCGACACCTCTACTATCGCCCGGGGTGTTGCCGTGGGCGACGAACTGGAATATGCCGATGAGATTACCTTGGGGAGGAGTATTTTGAACCGGATTCCCTTCGAGGGCTCGTTGAAGGCGAACTAGAGTGAAAAAAAGCTTGTGAGCCTGCCTGCCGGTAGGCAGGTTAAACGGTTTATGAGTTTACTTTGTTGCGGGCCATCAAAATCCTCAAACATCTGATTTTGGTAATCCGCACCGAAAATTTAACATCCAGGAAAAAATGTCAAGATTCGAACTGAAATTACCGCGAATGGGGGAGAGCGTTGCCGAGGCGACCTTAACTACTTGGTTAAAGGAAGTCGGCGATACCGTAGAACTCGACGAACCGATTTTCGAGATAGCGACCGACAAGGTTGACAGCGAGGTGCCCAGCGAGGTCGAAGGCATATTGGTGGAAAAGCGTTTTGAAGTGGATGATATCGTCAGGGTGGGAGAAATCGTGGCGGTGATAGAAATCGAGGGAGATGGTTCCGTGACCTCCGAAACCGGCGAAAAAGATTCATCGGATCCTCATTCTGAACACCGGGATGACATCAAACCCCCTAAGGAAGCTGCGACCCAAATAGAGGACACCCCAAATGGAGAAATCGACCGCCGCGGTCGAGGAAACCGTCAAAATTGCAAAGGAAACGGCCAGTGCCCCGAGGCATGAAAAGGAGTCATCGCCGCAAGGCTCGGAACGGTTCTACTCCCCACTGGTAAAAAATATAGCGCAAAAGGAAGGGATTTCCGTGGCCGAACTAGATGCCCTTCCCGGTTCGGGCAAGGAAGGCCGCGTCACCAAAAACGATATTCTGGATTATGTGGAGAATGCTAAGGCCGGTTCCGCCCAGCCCGATCCCGCACCAGTAGATTCATCTTCATCCATAACCGATCCGGAGAGAAATCAGGAAGCTTCCCTAGCGGAGAAGAAGGATGCTTTCTTGCCAAAAAAATCGCAGACTCCCATGACGGAAAGAAATCCGGTATCGACCCATTCGGCTTCGGGGGATAACGAAATCGTGGAAATGACCCGAATGGGCAAATTAATCGCCCAACATATGGTCGAGAGCGTTTCGACCTCGGCCCATGTACAGAGCTTTATCGAGGTCGATGTGACCCCTATCGTTCAATGGCGCAACAAGGTGAAAGCGGCCTTTGAGGAGCGTGAGGGCGAGAAGTTGACCTTTACCCCTATTTTTTTAGAGGCCGTGGCCAAAGCCCTGAAGAAATATCCGATGATGAATATTTCGGTGGATGGCGATTCCATTATCAAGAAAAAGAACATCAATATCGGCATGGCGGCCGCCCTGCCCGATGGCAACCTGATTGTGCCGGTCATCAAAAATGCCGACCAACTGAATCTGGTCGGTATGGCAAAGGTGGTCAACGATCTGGCCATCCGTGCCCGGGAAAACCGTCTAAAACCGGATGAGGTAAAAGGCGGTACGTACACCGTGACCAACGTAGGTACCTTTGGCAGTGTCTTTGGCACTCCGATAATCAACCAGCCTCAAGTGGGCATCCTTGCCCTAGGCGCCATCCGAAAGCTACCGGCGGTCATCGAGACGGAGGACGGTGATTTTATCGGTATCCGGAGTAAAATGTACCTCTCCCACAGTTACGATCATCGGGTCGTCAACGGTGCCCTGGGCAGCATGTTCGTTAAGGCCGTTGCCGATTATTTGGAAGAATGGGATATGCACAGGGAAGTTTAATCGAAATCCGTTACACACCGATAGCAGTTTTTCTGTAATTTTGCTTTCATCTTTAAATTTTTCCGAACCAATAATGCCGAATACATTCCAGATGCTTTCCTGTAAAAGGATAGGAAGGTTGTTATTCTTTTTCCTATGTTTACTTCCTTTGCTCGCTTTCTCCCAAGAAAAGGAAAGTGAAAAGAAAGCTCCTATGCGGTTGTACATCGATTGCAACTGCGACAAAAATTACCTTCGGCAAGAAATTGACTATGTGGGGCATGTGCGGGATCAAGGTCAAGCTAATATCATTCTGTTCATCTACGATATTGCCAACGGTAGTGGAGGGCGGAACTACAACCTCGAATTTGAGGGCAAGGGCGATTATAAGGATATCTTCGGAAAACTGACCTACGAGACTACCGCGAACATGACCGGTGACGAGATCAGAAAGGGACTGCTGAAAAAAGTGCAATCCGGACTTTTAAAATATGTTCTCGAATCAGGGCTGGCCAACGATATTACTTATACGGTTAATAGCGACGGTACCGGCGAGGTGCAGGAGGTCAATTTTACCGATCCGTGGAATAATTGGATATTCGAGGTGTACGCTTCTGTCGATCTCGATAAAGAGTCGAGCCGCAACGAATTCGAGTACCGAGCTGGGTTCGATAGCGACCATGTGACCGAAAAATGGCGCATCCGTAGCAATCTGGGCCTGTACCAATCAAATAGTAAGTTTGAACAGAATGGAGAGACTTTTACCAGCGAGCGCTACCGCTATTCCGGCGACGGTAGTATCGTCAGGAGCCTTTCTGACCATTGGTCCACCGGTATCTTCGCAGGTGCGCGGCACGATACCTTTACCAACCTTGATTTTCGCTACTTTATCGAACCTGCCCTTGAATACAATATTTTTCCCTATCGTGAGGTGCTGCGCCGCGAGATAACATTGGCCTATAAGATAGGGTATCTTCACAACGATTATATTGAACCGACCATCTTTGCGAAGGCCGAAGAGGGGGTTTTCAGCCATTCCCTAAACGTACAGGTGCGATATCGGCAACCTTGGGGCAACGTGTCCGCCACATTGCTCGGCTCTACTTTCTTGAACGATTTCAGTAAGAACCGGTTCCGACTGAACAGCAGTCTGTCGGTGCGGGTTTTCCAGGGCCTTTCCGTTCGGTTTTCAGGACGTTTTGAAATTATCCGCGACCAGATCAACCTACCTGGCGGCGATGCGTCGATTGAAGACGTACTACTACAGCAAAAACAGATTGCCACCGATTATGAGCTAGGTTTGAGTGTCGGACTTAGCTATACTTTTGGGTCGGCCTTTAACAATGTTATCAATACGCGTTTGTAGGAGCCTTCCACTAGCCGGATGCTTTTTTAGGGTGCATTATATTTACCACAAAGCATTGAATTTTATATATTTACAGAGCTGTAAGTGAGATTCATGACTTTTTCGGGTTCTTTGGCCAACTCATGTATTTGGCCCACTATGACCTCATTAAACCCACGACTATGAAACGACTCCTTTTTTCTTTGCTTATTGCCTTCTACGCCATAGCGGTGACCGGCCAGACAAAAATGGCGCCGGAAGTACCCTCGCCCATCATCTTTATCTATGACGCCAGCGGCTCGATGTGGGGGCAACTGAATGGCAAGAGCAAGATGGAAATTGCCGGTTCGGTACTATCGCAATCCATTGACCAATTTGCCGAAAACCAGCGGATCGGTCTCGTGGTTTATGGCCATCGTAACAAAAGCGACTGTAAGGATGTGGAAACTTTATTGCCTATGAACAATAGTTCCAAGGCGAAAGTTTCTTCTTCCATACAAAACATTAAACCGCTTGGCAAAACCCCGCTCGCACTTTCGGCAACCACCGTCATAGACCAATTGCGCTCGAGCAAGGAGAAAGCGACCATCGTTCTTATCACCGATGGTATAGAATCCTGCGACGGCAACATCTGTGACGTAGTCGCTGCCGCCAAAAAAGAAGGTATTGATTTTAAACTGCATATTGTTGGTTTTGGCCTGAAATCCGGAGAAACCGAACAACTGCAATGTGCGGCCCATGCGGGCGACGGCAACTACTATGATGCGGCAGATGCAAGTGGATTGGGAACTGCACTCAATGAAGTCGCCACACAGACCATAGATAAGCCGGCAGGAAATCTTGGCGTTTACGTCATAAAAGAGGGTAAGCCCATTGATGCAGATGTGCAGGCGTATGCCGCGGGCACAAAAAACAAAGCGGATTATGGTCGTACCTATAAGGATACTGCGTATTTGTATCTGCCTCAGGCCACATACGACCTTGAGGTTGGGCAGCATAGTATAAACGCTATCACGCCAGTGGTGCTAAAGAACGTACGAACTTCAAATGATAAAATGACCTATAAAACAATTGGTCTGGATGGAGCAAAACTCAAGTTCTGGTTAAAAACAATGGAGAACTTTGGGACGCGAACGTGAGTATTAAAACCCCGGAAGGAAAGAGCGTGATGGGCGGCCGCACGTATGGAGAGGAAAAATCCTTTGAAGTAGATGCGGGGGTTTTTGATATAGAAGTTAGCGCAAGAAACGTACACGGGCCTGATGCCCGTCACCTCATAGAGGGAGTAAGGGTTGACAATGGCGCTGCAACCGTTGTAGCGCACGATTTTAAGACCGGGCTTGCCATCATAGGCGGCACGCTGAACGGTCAGCCCTTTGATGTGGGCATTGCCATTAAGGACGTTGCCACGGGTACCAATGTGTACGGCGGCCGAACCTATAAAGAAAACAAAGAGATTATGCTCAATCCTGGCAAGTATGAAGTCACCTTGGTAGAGCACGGCGTTTATAACAGTTCGGCAAAAAGTGCCGTTTTTAACATAGAAGTAAAACAGGACGAGACCCTAACCGAAATAAGGGATGTACAATGAGAAGTATAAGTTCTGTTTCACGAAAGTCGATCCAGATACCGATCCTCTTCGCGCTAGTAGGCATGACAGGCCAAGCACAGGAAACCGATGGGGCAATGGGCTTTTTTAGCCCTGAAATACAAGAAATCGATGTGCTTTATATCTATAAGGATTTAGATAAACTAAACAATCCTTGGGATGCCGCACCCATGGATAGTATTACTTTTAAAAAGCGTGGATATAATAAGGTGGTAGATACCGCACCGGAAGGTTTTAAACCTGCCATTGATAAGTTGGATTATGGGATTTTTTATCTAAGGGTCAAGAAAATAGGACGGGATTATATAGAAGTGTTCCTAGATGATAAAAATAGTAAGACCGCCTTTATGATGCGCTCCATGGGAAAGTTCGTAACCTGGGGGGATTTTCTTCTAGGGATGCACTCCATTGAGTTTAACGATATCAATATGAAGGTCTATGATCTTCCCGACGTAAACGCTGTGGGGAGATTGGTAGATCCGGCCTATTTCCGCGGTAAATTCGTTCAGGGCGACTGGATGCAGGTGGATGTTCTAGCGAGCGATTACCATACGGTCGTCGGTACCGGGTGGATACTATGGCGCAAAAATGGGATGCTCTTTAGTGCACGGAAATCTTTTAAGTTAAGGATTATGAAACCTTTCTTCAGACCTGCCAGATTGGGATTTTATTTTTTGAGTTTGCTGGTGTTTTTTGTTTTCGGTCTCTATTTTGCAGGATGGACCGACGCTGGTAAAGGTCAAGGACTGGCAGGAGGTGCCATAGTTTTGGGGTATGGTGTGGTTTTCGGCGGGATTGCTTTTATCGCTTCTTTTTATATCGCCCAATGGATGGAAATTCCGCTTATAAAGAAAATCAACTGGGTGCTGCTTCTCCTGTTCGTTGCGACTTGGGGCTATAAATACTATGAATTTAAACAGCGTGATGCACGACAGGAGCAAGAAAGCAAAAAATTCAAACCACCTTCCACCACTCCCCGCCAAACAGCCAGGGGCATCTAGCGATTATCGGAATTTTTATCTATTCATTCCCGGAAACAATGAGCCGCAAAGCCTCCTGAATGCCCGCCTTCATCCGATCGAAGGTCGAAGGCTTGGTCATGAAATAGGTGGCACCAAGGGCGAAGGATTCCTGTTCGTCTTTGTGGTGCGAAGAAGTGCTGAGGATAATTACGGGGATATTTTTCAGGTGTGGGTCTTTCTTAAGCTCTCTCAGACATGACTTGCCGTCCATTCGTGACATGTTTAGATCCAGGAATAGGTAGTTGGGCAACACCTTCATAGTTTCCCGAAGTTTCCGAAGGGCCTCCTCCCCGTCGGTAGCGGTAACGCAGCGTAGTGAAGTATCGATTTCACTAAGGGCTTCGCGGAAGAAGTCGATGTCATCGGGGTCGTCATCGACAATCATTATGGTTTTATTTGATGCCATGGACTATAAGCGCTTGTAGCGTCTTCTAATATACCTAATTTTTCAATTGAACATCCATTACAGTCAAAACTTTTACCTTTAGCATCCATTCCTTCGCTTAAATTCCCTACATTAGGCGTATATTCAAACTTTCTTTGCAGGGCGACCTGCCCTTGCATTCTGAAATGGAAAAATGGCGATTGTAACCTTTAACGTCTGCAAATTGCACTCAGTAACCCTATTCGCCGAATTTTTCCTATGACATCATCCCCCTCTCCGTTGAACTTTCCCATAGTCGGTATCGGAGCTTCCGCCGGGGGAATCGATTCCTTTAAAAAGTTTTTGGGCGCCCTCCCCGAAAAATCCGGAATGGCCTTTATTCTTGGTGCAGCACCTTTCCCCTTCGCACGAGAGCATTCTGCCGGAGATATTATCCCACGCCACGACCATTTCCGTTCATGAAATCAAGGATGGCTGCGAAATAGAGCCGGACCATATTTACGTCATTCCCGAGAACAAGATGTTAAAGGTGATCGATCATACCCTTCAACTATTTCCGAAAAAGAACCATACCCTACAGATGCCGATTGATGTATTTTTCACCTCCTTGGCGCAAGTACATGGCGCCCTTGCAGTGGGGGTGGTATTGTCGGGTACGGCCCGCGACGGAACGGTAGGGCTAAAGGAAATCCAGGATTACGGGGGCATCACCTTTGCCGAGGATCCCAATTTGGCCGCATGGCCGGGTATGCCTACCAGTGCCGTCGAAGCCGAGGTAGTCGATTTTGTGCTGCCCGCCGAAGCCATTCCCGCTAAAATAATACAGGTACATCCCAGCTACGCCTTGCGAAATCCCGATGTAGAAGCTACCGAGGGCGATGATGATACTGCCCAACCAAATTCCGACCAAGTCCCGCTCAAGAAAATTCTTTCCGTGATACTTCACAATAACGGGGTGGATTTCAACTATTACAAAAAACCGACGGTGATCCGGCGAATCGATCGTAGGATGGCTATTAACCAAATGGCGAAGCGTCAAGATTATCTGGATTTTCTTCGCGAAAACCGAGTCGAACAGGAAGCTCTTTTTCAAGATTTGCTTATTAAGGTAACCTCCTTTTTTCGGGATACCGAAGTTTTCGAGGAACTTTGTAATACCGTGCTCCCTAAACTTTTGAAAGGGCGGTCTCCCGACGACCCCATCCGTATCTGGGTAGCGGGCTGTGCGACAGGCGAGGAGGTCTATTCGCTGGCCATTTCTCTTTTTGACGCCTTGGGCAGCATCGGTGAGGGTACGGACCGCCACCGGGCTACGATCCAATTGTTCGCGACCGACCTTTCCGAAAGTGCCATTAAAACGGCACGCACCGGCGTGTACCGGGCTTCGGAACTGGAATCGGTGTCGGAAAGTCAGCTCAACACTTATTTTACTAAAACGGATGGAAGTTATCGGGTTATCAAGTCGGTTCGCGATACCATCGTTTTTGCCGTACACAACTTTCTAAAGGATCCGCCCTTTTTCTAAGGTTGACCTTATAAGCTGCCGCAACGTGCTTATTTATTTGGATACCTATCTTCAGAAAAAGGCCCTGACCACATTTCATTATGCCCTCAAAGAAAACGGCCTGTTGCTCTTGGGCAAATCGGAAACACCCGCAAAACAGAACGATCTTTTCGCATCCTATTCCAAAAGTTCTAAGCTGTTCTCACGAAAGGCAGGGGAGGGCCGTTTTACGCAGAGCGTACAAAAAAGCGTAAAACCGGAAAAGACGCCCTCGACTAAAAAAAGCGCTTCCCAGGCCCTGCCCCGGACGGACTTTAAGAAAAGCGCCGAATCAGTGCTTATTTCCAAATATAGTCCCGCAAGCATTATCGTTGACGAACATCTGACCGTGGTGGACATTAAGGGCGACGTGGCCCCATTTTTGGAATATCCTCCCGGAAAGCCATCCCACCAACTCCAGAACATGGCGCGTAAAGAACTTGTCTTCGAACTTCGCAATGCCGCTCACAAGGCAAGATTATCCGGAGATACGGTGGTGAAAGAAGGTATTCCAGTCAACCATAACGGCGAAGAGTTTAGGGCAAGGCTCGAAGTCGTACCCCTGACCGACATTCTCGAGCCGCACTACCTTATCCTTTTTCAAAAGAATTCCGATAAAACCTCCCTCATCGAAAAGTGGGGCAAGAGGGTGGAGTCCATCTTTTCATCCTCCGCGAAAAACCATCTTCAGCAGCGCAACACGGCACTTGAAAAGGAGTTGGAAGAGGTGCGGGAAGATGTCAGGGGCATTACCGAGGAACAAGAGGCCCACAACGAAGAACTTCAGAGCGCCAACGAAGAACTGCTGAGCAGCAACGAAGAGATGCAGAGCCTCAACGAAGAACTGGAAACCTCTAAGGAAGAGGTGCAATCGACCAACGAGGAGCTCATCGTGGTCAATCGCGAACTGATCGAAAAACAGAACGAGCTCAGCGATACCCTTGATTTTTTGGATGCTGTTATTGCGACGGTGCGCGAACCTTTTCTGGTACTGGAAAAAGATTTTCGCGTAATCAAGGCGAACGCCGCTTTTTATGAGGAATTCGTGGTCGAAGATAAGGATATCGAGGGCCATTCCTTGTTTGCCATACAAGACCATCAATGGAACCATGGCCCGTTGCGGTCTTTACTTGAAAAGGAGTTACCTCAAAAAAAGCGAATTGTGGGCGAAGAAATAGCGATTAATCTTGGGCCCGACGATGAACGTATTTTTTTGTTCACTGTGCGGGAAATCAACCGAAAAAAAGAGGACAGGGAGCTGATATTGTTGGCGATAGAGGACATTACCCAAAGAAAAAAGAACGAAAACAATCTTAAGACCAGTATTGCCGAACTTAGAAAGACCAACGATCAATTGGACCGCTATGTGCATTTGGCCAGCCATGACCTGCAAGAGCCCCTGCGAAAGATTATGATATTCTCCGACCGCTTGTCGAGCCGTGGAAACATCACTGATGAGGCAGATAGAACGATTATCGGTAAAATAGATAATGCCGCAAAACGCATGACCGAGTTGGTGAAGGGCCTACTTGAATATTCGCGGGTCGCTCACCACGGGGATCTGTTCGAGCGCACGGATCTGAACGAAATTGTCAAGGATATTCTTTCCGATTTTGAACTGCTTATCGAGGAAAAAGGCGCAAAAATAGAAGTGGACCAGCTGCCCGAAATAGAAGCGGTTCCTTTGCAGATGGGCCAATTGCTCAACAACCTGATCGGCAACGCCCTCAAATTCTCAAAGAAGGATGTGGTTCCGGAAATACGGATAACCTCGCGACCTTTTCCCCAGCAGAGAAGGGGCGACTTCCCTTCTTTATCACCGGCCTTGTCGTTTATCGAGCTGATAATAAGCGATAACGGTATCGGGTTCGCCCCGAAGTACCAAGACCAGATATTCATGATATTTCAACGCCTGCGCCAGTCAAAAGAACAGAAAGGCAGCGGTATAGGCCTTTCACTGGTCAAAAAAATCATAGAAAACCACCATGGCGAGGTCTATACCGTTTCAGAAGAAGGCAAAGGGGCGGAGTTTCATGTGATTCTACCGCTAAAAAGACCGGGGGTGTAATGCAGAATATCGCGGCAGTTTGATGTCGTGATAGGCCGGGAGGGTTACGCCGTCAGGTTCGGTCGGCGGCAAAAAAAAACAGGCAGGGTGGTGATCCTCGTATCCAAACCTTATCTTTGCCCGAAACTACCTCCCATGGACTTACACCTGACCCGACCCATCTGTTTCTTTGATTTGGAGACCACCGGTATGAACATCGCCAAAGACCGTATTGTGGAGATATCCATATTAAAGGTGTATATCAACGGCACTACCGAAAGCAAGACCTGGTTGGTGAATCCTGGAATGAAAATTCCCGATGAGGTGATTGCCATCCATGGGATATCCAACGAAAAGGTTGCCGACGAGCCCTCATTTAAGGAGCTTTCAAAGGAAATTTATGGAATCATAAAGGATTGCGATTTGGGTGGTTTTAACTCCGACCGTTTCGATATTCCCCTTTTGGTAGAGGAAATGCTTCGCGCCGAGGTGGATTTCGATATGAAGAATATGGTTTCCGTTGATGTGCAGACTATTTTTCACAAGATGGAAAAACGCACCTTGGGCGCGGCCTATAAATTTTATTGCGACAAAGAACTGTCCGATGCGCACAGTGCCGAAGCCGATACGAATGCTACCTACGAAGTCCTGAAGTCCCAATTGGACCGATATCCCGAACTGGAAAATAACGTCAAAAAACTGGCGGAATTCTCCACCCATCGCCAATTCGCCGATTTCGCCGGCTTCCTGGGCTATGACGAAGAGGGTATCGAAATTTTTTCCTTCGGAAAGCACAAGGGCAAAAAAGTGCTCGCCGTACTCGAAAAGGAACCCGGCTACTTCGGATGGCTGCTGAATGCCGATTTTCCGTTGTACACGAAGAAGGTGCTCACACAGATAAAGTTGAGTCAGTTGAACAACAAGCTACAATAAAAGCCTAAAAATTTCAAACTCCCTACGCCATGAAACTCATCTGTATTGGCAGGAATTACACCGATCACATAGCCGAATTAAAAAATGAGCGGCCCGACGAGCCTGTGGTGTTCATTAAACCCGATTCCGCTATATTGCCCAAGGATCAGGATTTCTATATACCCGATTTCTCGGATGAAGTACATTACGAGGTCGAGGTACTGGTAAAGATCGAGAAAGTCGGCAAGCATATCGATACAAAGTTCGCTTACAAATATTATGATGAAATCGGACTGGGCATCGATTTTACGGCGCGGGACTTACAATCGCAACTGAAAAAAGAAGGTCTGCCTTGGGAAAAGGCCAAGGGCTTTGATGGGGCCGCGCTCATCGGAAAATGGCTTCCCAAAAAAGATTTCGCGGATGTGAACAACCTTGATTTCTCTTTATTGAAAAACGGAAACGAAGTACAAAAAGGAAATACAGAACTGATGCTCTGGAAGATAGACGAACTCATTTCCTATGTATCCCGGTTCTTTCTGTTGAAAAAGGGGGATATCCTATTTACAGGTACGCCATCGGGAGTTGGCAAAATCGCCACAAATGATTATCTTTCGGGCGTTTTAGAAGGGCAGGAAATGTTCACGGTTAAAGTCGGATAAATCGTTAAAAATGATATATAATCTTGACAAGATAAATGAAATGGCCGAAGGCGATGAGGACTTCATTCTTTCAGTAATTTCCGTTTTTTTAGAAGAAGTGCCCGAAGACCTGGCGGCATTGGAAACCGCATTGGATCAAAAAGACCGGGAGCAAGCCTACCAACTGGCCCATAAAATCAAGCCCAATGTAGATTTGTTGGGGATGGACCAGACCCGGGAAGCTGCCCTTGAAATAGAGACCCTGGGCAAACAGGGGGCGGACATTTCGGAGATGGAAAAATTGTTTCCCATGTTAAAGAAAGACATCCAGCAAGTCGTTGGGGAGCTTAAAAACGACTTTAACTTGTGACATTTCTCGCGGAAATTATTACCATCGGGGACGAAATCCTGATCGGCCAGATTGTGGACAGTAATTCCGCCTTTATCGCCAAGGAACTTACCAAAATCGGTGTTTCCGTATATCAGATCACTTCCGTTCAAGATGAAAAGCAGCACATACTCCAGGCCCTCGAGACGGCAAGGAAGCGGGTTCAGGTGGTCATTGTAACCGGAGGTCTGGGGCCTACCAAAGACGATATTACCAAGCAGGTTTTCTGTGATTTTTTTGGGGATACCCTGGTCGAGGACAAAGATGTTCTGGCACACATCGAGGAACTTTTCGAAAAGTATATTACCTCAACACCTATTTCCGACATCAACAGGAAACAGGCGATGGTGCCCTCGAAGGCGATTGTACTTAAAAATGCCTACGGCACGGCGCCTGGCATGTGGATGACCTCCGGTGAAACGGCCTTTGTGTCGCTTCCGGGCGTTCCCTTCGAGATGAAGAACTTGATAAGGAACGCGGTCATCCCGAAAATCATCAAGGAATTCAAACGGCCCTATATCCTCCATAAGACCTTGGTCACCTACGGACTCGGGGAAAGTGCCATTGCCGATAAATTGGAGGATTGGGAAAACGATTTGCCTTCTTTTGTCAAATTGGCCTATTTGCCCAGTTTGGGCCGGGTGCGGTTGCGGTTGACGGCCAAGGGCAGTGATAAAAAGCTCTTGCAGGATACGATCGAGCAGGAATTCGAAAAGCTTTGTCCGCTCATCGGCGATATTATGTACGGGATAGAGGACGAGGAAACGCTGGAAGAAGTCGTGGCCAAGCTGCTCACGGAAAAGAAGATGACCTTGGCCACCGCCGAAAGCTGTACCGGTGGTAAAATAGCACAGCAGCTCACCGCCTTGTCCGGAGCCTCTGCCTATTTCAAGGGAAGTATCGTGAGCTATGCCACGGAGACCAAAATTGACGTATTGCAGGTACCCCGTGAAACCATCGACCAATATTCGGTAGTAAGCGCGGAGGTCGCCCAAGTTATGGCCGAAAATGTAAAAAAAATGCTGAAAACCGACTTTGCTATTGCCACTACCGGAAATGCCGGCCCCACGAAAGGAGATTCCGACGCCGAAATCGGTACCGTGTTTATCGCCATAGCCTCCTCAAAAGGGGTTTTTGCGGAGAAGTTCAACATGGGGAATCACAGAACTCGAATCGTACAAAAGACCGTACACAAAGCCCTCGAGATGTTGCAGAAAGAAGTTCAACTCCATTGAACCTTTTCTTTTACCTACGGATATTCCATTTTGAGGCCCTATTTCACCATATTTGACCTCCGTAGCCCTCCTATGCTGCAAAAAAGGACATCAGCTGGCCACAAAAGCCGATATTCTCGATTCCAAACAAAAAGTTTGAAATGAGTTCATTCCAAAAATCTAAAAGATTGTTTTGCCCATCCATAAAAATGATATAAATTTGCAGCCTGTTAAAGAGACCGGTTTAAAATAATAGACACCTTTCAAAACTGTCCCTAAAAAAATCAGTGCGATGTCAAAAGTTTGTGAAATTACGGGAAAGCGGGCGATGTTCGGTAACAATGTATCGTTCTCCATCAACAAGACGAAAAGAAGGTTCAACGTGAACCTATCCAAGAAGCGTTTTTATCTTCCTGAAGAAGATCGCTGGGTGACGCTCAAAGTTTCCGCCAAGGCATTGAAGATCATCAACAAAAGAGGTATTTCCGCTGTAATTAAGGAAGCAAGGGCGAAAGGATTGTCGAAGTAATCCGGATTAATATAATAAACGATGGCAAAAAAAGGTAACAGAGTACAGGTTATTTTGGAATGTACGGAGCATAAGGAATCCGGGAAGCCGGGGACATCGCGGTATATTACCACCAAAAATAAAAAGAACACGCCCGGAAGGATGGAAATCAAAAAATTTAATCCTATCCTGAGGAAAATGACGGTTCATAAGGAGATAAAATAGATTTCTGCCCCTGCCTTCAGGCAGGTTTACGGAAAATAATAAAGTTTTTATTTATGGCAAAGAAGACAGTAGCAACTTTACAGACGAGTTCAAAACGGTTGACCAAAGCGATTAAAATGGTCAAGTCGCCCAAAAGTGGCTCCTACACCTTTGTAGAATCCGTAATGGCGCCCG
The DNA here is from genome assembly GCA_963764285.1 of uncultured Flavobacteriaceae bacterium. GTDB lineage: Bacteria > Bacteroidota > Bacteroidia > Flavobacteriales > Flavobacteriaceae > Pricia. The sequence continues at coordinate 25,870 of CAVXSA010000019.1, read as the reverse complement.
AAAACGTCAACGATTGGTTGTCTAAAAAATAGCGGGTATAGTGAAAAATACCGGAAAGCTCCTTTCGAAAGTTAGGAGCTTTTTTTATTCGAAAAAGTGTAAAGGTTTATGAGCCTGCCTCGCCGGCAGGTTTTGAAGTTTAGAAAAAATACCTTGTCCACTGCCGAATGGGCACAATCTCTATGTCTCTTTCATTTCCCTCTTCTCTTTTTCTGAACTTGAATCCTACTTTGCTATCTTTGGAACAATCAATCCAGTACAGCCATGAGCCTATTTAAAAATATATTCTCCACTCAAAAGAAAGAGACCCTTGACAAGGGGCTTGAAAAGTCCAAAACATCCTTCTTCTCGAAACTGGGCAAAGCGGTCGCCGGAAAATCCACAGTGGATGATGACGTACTCGATAATCTAGAAGAGGTGCTGGTCACTTCCGACGTGGGCGTAAACACCACCCTAAAGATTATCGATCGTATCGAGGCGCGGGTGGCCCGGGACAAATATATGGGTACCGATGAACTCAATGCGATTCTTCGTGAAGAGATAGCCGGCCTGCTCTCGGAGACCCACTCTGGGGAAGCTACGGAATATGTCATCCCGAAGGATAAAAAACCCTACGTCATCATGGTAGTTGGAGTCAATGGCGTAGGTAAGACGACGACCATAGGGAAATTGGCCTATCAGTTTAAAAAACAGGGATTAAAAGTAACCTTGGGCGCCGCGGATACCTTTCGTGCAGCGGCCATCGACCAATTGCAAGTCTGGGCAGACCGGGTAGAAGTGCCTATCGTCAAACAGAAGATGGGCAGCGATCCTGCATCGGTGGCCTTCGACACCATTAGTTCTGCCCTAAAACAGGATGCCGATGTAGTGATCATCGATACCGCTGGGCGGTTGCACAACAAGGTCAACCTGATGAACGAGCTGACCAAGGTGAAACGGGTCATGCAGAAAGTGGTGGCCGATACCCCCCACGAAGTCTTACTGGTTCTCGACGGCTCGACCGGACAGAACGCCTTTGAACAGGCCAAGCAGTTTACCAAGGCGACCGAAGTGACTTCCTTGGCGGTCACGAAATTGGACGGTACCGCCAAAGGTGGTGTGGTCATCGGCATATCCGATCAGTTTCAGATTCCCGTTAAATATATCGGGGTGGGCGAAGGGGTCGAAGATCTACAGGTCTTTAACAAATATGAGTTTGTGGATTCGTTTTTTGGGTAGCTGCCCACCCACCACCTATATTATATATCGTACCTTTGCGCTCCCTTGCCGAAAAAGGCAGGTTCAATAGAATGCCATGCGTACAAAATCCCTCAAAAAAAACAAGATCAATGTCGTCACTTTGGGCTGTTCGAAGAACGTGTACGACTCCGAAATCCTGATGGGCCAGTTGCTTGCCAACGATAAAGAAGTGGTGCATGAAGAAGAAGGTAACGTAGTCGTCATCAATACCTGCGGATTCATCGCCAATGCCAAGGAAGAAAGCGTAAACACCATTTTGGAGTTCGTTCAAAAAAAGGAAGCCGGTGAGATAGATAAGGTTTTTGTAACCGGATGCCTCAGCGAACGCTACAAACCCGATCTGCAAAAGGAAATTCCCGATGTGGACGAATATTTCGGTACCAGCGAGCTGCCGAATTTGCTGAAGGCCTTGGGGGCCGATTATAAGCACGAACTCATCGGCGAACGCTTGACGACGACCCCGAAAAACTATGCGTATCTGAAGATTGCAGAAGGCTGTGACCGGCCCTGTTCCTTTTGTGCCATCCCTTTGATGCGCGGGGCACACAAGAGTAAAGCGATAGAGGAACTGGTAGGTGAGGCTGCCACTCTGGCCAACAAAGGAGTGAAGGAACTTATTTTGATTGCCCAAGACCTCACGTATTATGGACTCGACCTGTACAAAAAACGGAACCTCGCCGAGCTCCTCGAAAATTTGGTCAAGGTCGAGGGTATTGAATGGATACGCCTGCACTACGCTTTTCCGACCGGATTTCCACTGGATGTTTTGGACGTGATGAAACGGGAACCTAAAATCTGTAATTATTTAGATATTCCCTTGCAGCATATTTCCGATAGCATCCTTAAAAGTATGCGCCGGGGCACTACCGAGGCGAAAACTACCAAGTTGCTGCATGATTTTCGGGCGGCCGTTCCCGAAATGGCCATCCGTACCACCCTTATCGTAGGGTATCCCGGCGAGACAGAGACCGACTTTCAGACCTTGAAGAATTGGGTGACAGCCATGCGCTTTGAGCGCTTGGGCTGTTTTACCTATAGCCATGAAGAAGATACGCATGCCTATAATTTAGAGGATGACGTTCCCGAGGAAATCAAACAAGCTCGCGCCAACGAGATTATGGAAATCCAGTCCCAAATCTCATGGGAACTGAACCAGGAAAAAGTGGGCCGGACGTTCCGATGTATTATCGACCGCAAGGAAGGCCAGTACTTTATAGGACGTACCGAATACGACTCCCCCGATGTGGATAACGAGGTATTGATCGACGCTTCGAAATATTATTTGAAGCAAGGGGAGTTTGCCGACATCAAAATTACCGATGCAGCGGATTTCGATCTGTATGGCGAGCCAGTTTCGGTGTTGGTTCAAGAACGGTCCCCGCGTCGTTTGCACAGCTCGCCGGTGGCGATCAAATCCTGAACCTGATGCTGCAGGCGGCCATCGAGCGACTGTCCCGATCTTTTTAAGCCTTACTTATTTTTTTTCCTTACTTTCGAGGTAAATCGACCTCGCGATGTCCTTTTCAACTTTTGGCGAAATCATGCTGCGGCTTGTACCCACCGGGCAGGCCGACCGTCTTCGTACGACCTCTCTTTTTGCCGTAGATTATGCCGGTTCGGAATCGAACGTGGCCGTTTCCCTGGCCTGTTTGGGTGATAAAGTGCAGTTTATCAGCAAGTTGCCTGATAACCCATTGGGCCATGCCGCCCGGCAGTCCCTTGAGCGATTCCATGTATCCACGGAAAACCTTCAGAGGGGAGGGGACAGAATAGGCACCTATTTTATCGAACTCGGCAGTTCTATCCGGCCTTCACGGGTGGTCTATGATAGGGCCGATTCGGCCATTGCCAGTATTCATAAGGGCGAATTCGATTGGGAGCATATCCTCCAAAACCAAAAATGGCTGCACCTGTCCGGTATTACCCCCGCACTGTCCGCCCCCTGTGCCGAAGAATGCGTTTTCGCCGCCCGTACTGCGCAAAAATTGGGGGTCAAGGTCAGTTTTGACCTGAACTACAGGAGAAGCCTTTGGGAAAATTCTGATAAAGCAAAAAACATTTTCGACCGTATTTTGCTGCATACCGATCTGGTTTTTGGTAATACGGGGGTACTAAAGGATGTTTACGGAATGGTATTCAATGGAAACAATCCCACCGACCAGACTCTCGATGCCTTGCGTAAGGCAAGGCATCTTTTCGGAGTCGATCAATTGGCGTTTACGATTCGCGATCATAGTTCGGCTTCGGTAAACCGACTTAGCGGGGCCTGTATCTCAAACGAACAACCCGTAGTGTCGAACACCTACGAAATTGAGATTACCGACCGGTTCGGCACGGGAGATGCCTTTGCCGCCGCCTTTTTGCATGCGCGGCACAAGGATTTGCCCTCCCAAGAAGCGATAGATTTCGCCACGGCCGCCTTTGCCTTAAAACATACGATGATCGGCGATATCCATACCAGTACCGAACAGGAAATCAATTCCATAGTCAGGGGAAACACTTCAGGCCACGTCATACGATGAGCGACAAAAATGAAATAATCGACCGCATCCGCACCGAAAGGCTGATATCAATCATTAGGCTGCATGAACAGACCGCCGTGCAACCTACGGTAGAGGCCCTTGTAGCGGGCGGAATACAGATTTTGGAAATTACGACCAATACCCCGGCTTTTTCCGAGGAAATCGAAAAAGCGCGGCACCGGCATCCCCAGGTGCTGATCGGGGCCGGAACGGTGCTTACCGGCGAACTGGCCAAAAGGGCGATAGACAGCGGAGCCCAATTTCTGGTGACTCCCAATACCGATAAAGAAGTGGCCGATGCAGGTACGAAGAACGGCATTCCGGTGCTAATGGGAGCCATGACCCCCACGGAGGTCTCCAAGGCTTTGGCTTATGGCGCTGATATCATAAAACTTTTCCCCGCCGGGGACTTGGGAATTTCCTATTTTAAGTCCCTCAAAGGCCCTTTTGACGCCGTTCCCTTTTTTGCGGTCGGAGGTATCAGCGAAGAAAATATAAGGGATTGGTTGGAGGCGGACATCGATGGAGTGGGTTTAGGAAGCAGTCTGGTAAAAAGTAGCGTTCGCACGGCTGCCGATTTCAAACGGATAACCGCCTTGGCCGAAAAATTCATAAAAATTATAGTAGAGCACTGATGGATGGACTCCGAATAGAAAAAATCGAATTGTTCAAAGTGCCGCCCCGCTGGCTATTCCTGAAAATGACCGTCAAAAACGGCATCGTCGGATGGGGCGAACCAGTGGTCGAAGGCAAGGCAGCTACGGTTGAAGCTTGTGTCCGCGAACTTTCACAGTATGTAGTAGGCCGTAGTGCCAACGACATCGAAGACTTATGGCAGACCCTGTACCGGGGCGGATTCTATCGGGGCGGTCCGATTCTTATGAGTGCCCTATCCGGAATCGACCAAGCCTTGTGGGATATCAAAGGGAAGCATTTGGGCGTTCCCGTTTATGAACTGTTGGGCGGGGCGGTACGGCAGAAGATGAAAATGTACTGTTGGATCGGGGGCGATAATCCTGAGGTGATACTGGAGCAGGCACGGGAAAAGTTGCAACAAGGCTACCAAGCGGTTAAGATGAATGCCACCGGCCCTTTCGAATGGATCGATTCCATAAAAAAAATAAAAGCGGTCGCCGAAAATATGAAACTGCTACGGGAGGAATTCGGCGATGACCTGGATATTGGTCTTGATTTTCACGGTAGGGTGCATAAGGGCATGGTCAAACGATTGATCGACGAGCTGGCGCCTTACCATCCGATGTTTTTGGAAGAACCGGTTTTAAGTGAAAACAATGAGGCCCTTGATCACATCTATCCCTATACCGGAATTCCTATCGCCACGGGCGAGCGGCTCTTTTCCCGTTGGGATTTTAAGAAACTGCTGCACCGCGGCACGGTGGACATCATCCAACCGGATGTGAGCCATGCGGGCGGCATTTCCGAAGTGAGGAGAATCGCCGGCATGGCCGAGGCATATGATGTAGCCTTGGCGCCGCATTGCCCATTAGGCCCTGTGGCCTTGGCCGCATGCCTGCATATCGATTTTACCAGTATCAATGCGGTAATACAGGAAAGCAGTCTCGGCATCCATTACAACCAAGGTTTCGACCTGCTGGATTATATGGGAAACCCGGAAGTTTTTGAAGTGAAGAAGGGGTACATTGGCCTGTTAAAGAATCCTGGACTAGGGGTGGAAATCAATGAAGATAGATTGCGGGAAGGACAAAAGATCGGTCACGATTGGTCCAACCCCATCTGGAGGAGTGAAGATGGCAGTTTTACGGAATGGTGAGGTTAGCGGGCAGGCCTATACCACGAAGCTTAGTGATAAAAACTAAAAATGTAAGGATTGACAGTTGTAACCAGTGATCACACTATCAAAATTGTACAGCCATGAAAAAAGCCATCCTATTCGTATCTCTCTTATGCTTAAACCTAACAGCATCCTCCCAAGAAAAGGAACATGACTTCTCCGTAGAAATCCTGTCGGACGAAGCCTTGGAGCTTATCGACCCCGAAGTCCAAATCAAAGTCATCGGCAGGGGTTTTGAATGGACGGAAGGCCCGCTGTGGATTTCGAACGGTAACTATTTACTTTTTTCCGACGTCATAACGAACTATGTATATAAAATCGATTCGGATGGAAACACCTCGAAGTATTTGCATCCCTCGGGATATTCCGGCGAGGGAATTTATAGCGAAGAACCGGGTTCTAACGGACTGCTGTTGAGTCCCGATGGCGATTTGATATTGATGCAGCACGGTGACCGTCGAGTGGCAAAAATGAAAAGCACTTTGAACGATCCCAAGCCGGAATATGAAACTTTGGTAGATAACTACAGAGGTAAAAAATTCAATAGCCCCAATGACGGGACTTTTGATTCGGACGGCAATCTTTATTTTACCGACCCGCCGTACGGGCTTCCCGAACCCATGGACGGCCTGACCAAGGAACTCGATTTTCAGGGGGTCTATTGCCTCAAGACTGGGGGCGAACTAATTTTGGTGGACAAACTATCGCGCCCGAACGGGATAGCCCTTTCCCCAGATGGTTCAAAACTCTACGTAGCCGTATCGGATCCTGAGCATGCGGTCTGGTACCGGTACGACATCACCAATCCTGGAAAGGCGGTCAACAAACAATTGTTTTACGATGCTACGGAATTGGTTGGCCGGGCCAAAGAGGGCCTACCCGACGGAATGAAAATGCATTCCAAGGGGTATCTATTCGCCACGGGCCCGGGAGGAATCTGGATTTTCAATGAACAGGCCGAACCCATCGCCAAAATCCACTCCGGAAGAGCAACTGCCAATTGCGCTTTTACCCCTGATGAAAAAACCTTGTTCATCACCGCGGACGACTATGTGCTTAAGGTTCCGTTGAAATAATTTTCAAGGTGGAGATATCTTCCCCTATTTATCCGTTTCCAATTTTGGAATTTGGAATTTGATTTTTTGGAATTTGGAATTTGATTTTTGGATTTTTTTAAATCACTGCACCATAAAAAGCGCATTCGCAAAGAACAGTTTTCCATTTTCCCAAAAACCCCGAAAGAGGGGATCATCCACCATATAGATGACCTGTCCGTCCCCTTGTTTTTGTACCCCGAAAACGAGGCTTTGACCAATATCTTTCCGCGCTTCGCTTCCCGCAAACCCCGAAACGGGTCGTATATCGTGTTCCTCGAGGCGTACAACCGTACCCTTTTCCAGATAATTATAGGCGGCATCGCCCAATTTTAGACTAAAATAGGTATCGCCGTACCCGAAGGCCAATGGGTGGGTGACATCTACTTTGGTTTTAAAGATAGCCCCAGTAATGGCATTTTTCATCTGTTCGCGTTCGGTCTCTTCGTAGTGCTGTAGGTTGATGGTAGTATCCTTTTCGGTTTCCTTGGCTTTGATCTCGAAACCCTCTTTACCGGTAAGACCCTGTAGTGCTCCGCCCATAGCAATCAATTTTCCGCCATGGCCAACCCATTCTTTTAAAGACTTTAGTCTCTTCTCGTCCATAAAATCTTTATAAGCATCGCCATCGGGTAAAATGAGTACATCGTATTCCGAAAGTTCGACATCATTTATATATTCGGTATCGATTACCGTGACGGGATAGTGCAATTGCTGTTCAAAGAAATGCCAGATTTCCCCGAAACTTAAGCTTGAGGTCGGTTCGCCGGAAATCACCGCTATCTTGACGGCATCCACCATTGTTACGGAACGCGAACCGAAATCCTTCCCATCTTCCACAAAACCGGTTGTTGTTCCCCACAGGGTTTTGAAGTGTTGAATGGCAACTTGCGACAGGGTACTTAAGAACTCAGGGTTGTTTTTATTGTCAGCTTTTGCAATAATTAGGCTTCCACGGTCGTATGGGCGGCCATCCATACTAAAGGGTTTTTGGGCATATCTTACCCGAATATCCCTTTGAAGCAAATCAGCTAAGAACTGGGCGTCATTGAAGCTGTTCCAGTCGCCGAGAAAAGCATAGACCTCCTTCGACGTATTTATTCCTTCCGGGGCGGAAACTGTCCCTTCATCGGTAACTAAATCCATGTCCACCTTACTTTCGGAAGCGATGGCATCCAGGCCATAGGCGTAAGGCAGCGACCAAGCCGTAATGTCATAGGTGAGGGAATCGCTTAGCTTGGCGCTGGGCTCAAAAAGTACCTTGACCAGGGTGCCTTTTTTTTGTTCGGTGGAGACCACCAGACTTTTAGAGGAGGTTTTGAGGCTTCCGTTTTCTCCCCTTCGATAGTCGAATCCCTTCGTATTTCCGTTCTTGCCCCGTCCGTATTCGATTTCATGCCGGGCCAACAACTGGGTCAGGGCATTTATTTTATCCGCGTCTCCATTTAGGACATAATTTTTATACTTGTAATCCTTCTTCCGATAAAATTTTTTGAACTCGGTGTTCAATCTTTCCGCATTTTGCGATGAAATTTCCACCGTCGAAAGGCCCGTAATAAAGTGGTGCGCCATTCTATCCTTTAGGGTCAGCGTATCTCCGATTCCGGTGATGACGCCTAGACCGGCCTGGCCGCTGCCGCCCTGTTCATAGGTCATGCCGATACTTCCATTATAGGTGGGGAAGGTGTCGCCATAACTAGGATAGAGCAGGTCGAAAATTTCCTTGGTAAAATAGAACCATCCGTTGGCATCGAAGTATTTAGCATGGTTCTTACCGACGATTACCTGAAATTCCCGCTGAAAATCGGTAATCACCTCGTGAAAAGGTTCTGCGGCAGGAGCAAAGTAATACGGGGCATCGACGCCCTGTTCATGGAAGTCAACATGTACATGCGGTAGCCATTGGTTGAACATCTTAATGCGTTGTTGGCTTTCTGCCTGTGTCAACCAGGCCCAATCGCGATTGAGGTCGAACATATAATGGTTGGTGCGGCCGTTCAGCCAAGGTTCGTGATGTTCCTTGCTATTGGGATCCACGTTGTTCGGGCTGCTTTTGTACTGATTGTACCAGTTGACGTAACGCTCACGTCCATCGGGGTTGACGCAGGGATCAATCAGCACGACGGTATTTTTGAGGTAATCGCTTTTTTCCGTCAGCAGGGTATAAATCGTGAGCATGGAGGCTTCGGTACTCACGCTTTCGTTGCCGTGCACATTATAGCTCAACCAGACGATGGCTTTGGTAGCGTTTCCACGTCCTTCGGTACTTTCCATGTGGGCCTTACGGATGTTTTCGAGATCGGCCATGTTTTCTTTGGATGAAATGTAGGCCAGAAGCAAGGGCCGACCCTCGTTGGTTTGTCCGTATTGGTGTAGTTGCACCCGATCGGAAGCCGTTTCCGCCAGATATCGGTAGTAGTCCACTACCTGATGGTGCCGGGTAAATTGGGTGCCCAGTTCATAACCGAGAAATTCGGAGGGCGATTTCAAGTCTTGGGCGGTGGTCAAAAAGGAAATGAAAAGAAAAACCGAAAATAAATAGGACCTCATATTCTGCTGATGTTTATTCGGATGCGTTCTTCTCTCCCAAATCTAACGAATAATAACCGAAAGTCCACCGAAAATCCATCAAGGGATATATATGTGGGACAAAGCAATTAACGTATTTTTAGCAATTGGCCCCATCGGAGAGTTTTATATTTACCATATATGAACATCGATCTCCTATCCTTTGAACGCACAGGCTATTTTACCCAGCTTATCTGCGATTACCTGGCTGAAAATCCAGATCTCCAGACCTTTTACAATCGCTATCCCAATCTTAAAAACTTTGAGGAACAAATAGCCGAGAAAGCGACCGGTTTTCCGGATTCGAAAAGGGAAATTCTCTATCAGGCCCTGCGGGACCAATATAAAGGGATGGCTCTGACGCAGGAAACGGAGAGCCATCTCAAAAAACTGAAAGAGCCGATAAGCTTTACGGTGGTCACCGGCCATCAGCTTAACCTGTTCACCGGCCCCCTATATTTTCTCTATAAGATCATATCGACCATCAACCTGACCCAAGACCTGAAAAAGGCCTATCCGAAGTACAATTTTGTTCCGGTGTATTGGATGGCGACAGAGGACCATGATTTTGAGGAAATCAATTATTTTAATTTCCAGGGAAAGAAATTGCAGTGGAACAAAGAGGCTTCGGGAGCTGTTGGCGATTTAAAAACCGAGGGACTAGAGGGTGTTTACGAAGCTTTTGCCAATGCCTTGGGAAGTAGCCATAATGCGGAACAACTGAAAAAGCTTTTTCGTAACGCCTATCTCGAGCACGATACCCTTACGGATGCTACCCGATATCTGGCCAATGAACTTTTCGGTAAATACGGATTGGTGATTTTGGATGGGGACCACCCCGGACTTAAAAAGCTGTTAATCCCTTACGCCAAAAAGGATATTTTTGAGGATGTACCCTTTAAAAAAATTTCGGAAACCGTTTCCAAAATAGAGGAACTACCTGAAAAGTACGGGATACAGGTAAACCCCCGGGAAATCAATTATTTTTATCTAAAGGAAGGCTTGCGGGAACGCATCATAGAACAGGAAGGGACGTTCTTTATAGATAATTCCGAACTCCGGTTTTCAAAGGAGGATTTGTTGCAAGAACTAAATCGGCATCCCGAACGCTTTTCGCCCAATGTTATCTCCCGTCCGCTCTATCAGGAGGTCATTCTGCCCAATCTCTGCTATATAGGCGGCGGCGGCGAAATTGCCTACTGGCTACAATTGAAGTCCATGTTCGAGGCGTTGGAAGTGCCCTTTCCCGTGCTGTTGCTCCGCAATTCCGTTTTGGTCATCACGGAAAAACAAAGCAAGAAGCTGCAAAAGATGAACCTTTCGGTCTCCGATATTTTTCTGAAGCAAAGTAGTTTCATCAATAAGAAAATCCGGGAAATTTCCAATATCGACATCGACTTTTCACCCCAGAAACAACTTTTGGAGAATCAGTTCAAAGCGCTTTACGATCTGGCCGAACAAACGGACAAATCCTTTTTGGGAGCCGTAAAAGCCCAAGAGGTCAAGCAGAAAAAGGGACTCGACAACCTTGAAAAGCGTCTGCTCAGGGCCCAAAAACGAAAGCTCGAAGACCAGGTACAACGTATGACCGAAATACAGAACGCACTCTTTCCCAACCAGTCCCTACAAGAACGCCACCTGAATTTCTCCGAACTGTATCTAGAGCTGGGGGAGGATTTGATTCCCATGTTGATGGAGGCTTTGGAGCCTTTGAAATTGGAGTTCACCATTCTAAAAGTTTAAAGAAAATTTCATGCATAACATCGACATAGCCTCCATTGAAATGACCTTGGATGTCATGAAGTACGCTATCGACCGGATCACCAACACTTCGCCCCAAATGGGTCGTCCGAAAAAGGAGGCGGAACTGAGGGAATTGGTAGGCGAGACCGTAACCTCGGAGGGAATAGGCGGTGAGAATGCCTTTCGATTGTTTCGCGATGTTTTGGTAAAGGCTACGGTGCCAATTGATCATCCTCGGCATTTGGCCTTTGTACCGGCAGCACCCTCGCGGGCCGCCATCATGTTCGATTTGGTAACCTCGGCATCGAGCATTCACGGAGCCTATTGGATGGAAGGCGCAGGAGGGATATTTTGCGAGAACGAAGCCATGAGGTGGCTCGTCTCGTTAACGGGACTCCCCAAGCCTGCTTTCGGGGTCTTTACCAGCGGCGGCACCGCTGCCAATCTATCCGCCCTCGTCGCCGCCCGGGAATATTTTCGGAAACGTCCGGAAAACCGGAATGAAAAGGGACTCGTCATTACCTCTATCGGTGCCCATTCCTCTATCAAAGCCATGGCCAAGGTCATCGACGTCGATCTTCTTTTGGTTGAAACCGAGGATTTGATGTCCGGGCAGGCACTTCAGGAGAAAATCGACAGATTGGACGACCTTCAAAGAAAACGCCTGTTCGCCGTGGTTGCCACGGGCGGTACCACCAACGCCGGTATCATCGACGATTTGGCGGGCATAGCGGAAATATGCGAAACAGAAAAACTATGGTTCCACGTCGATGCGGCTTACGGGGGAGGTGCCTTGGCCGCCGATTCCGTCCGCCATCTTTTTAAGGGTATCGAAAGGGCGGATAGCATTACCATCGACCCCCACAAATGGTTGTTTTCGCCCTATGATTGTGGAGCGGTGATCTACAAAAATCCCGAACAGGCCAAGGACGCCCATGCGCAGGAAGGTTCGTACCTCGATATTTTTAAGGACGAAGGCGCACAAGGCTTTAATCCCTCCGACTACCAGATTCAGTTGACCCGGCGCGTACGCGGCATGCCTTTGTGGTTTTCCCTGGCCATGCACGGCACCGATAAATACAAGTGGGCGGTAGAACAGGGCATTTTACTCGCGAATTTGGCGGGCAGACTTATCGAGGAAAACCCTGTTGTAGAGTTGGTGCGCGAACCCAGTCTTTCGTGTGTGCTGTTCCGCCGAAAAGGTTGGACTCCCGATGATTACCGCAACTGGACCTACAAAAACCAGCGCGAGGGCTTTGCCCTGGTCACCCCGACCAAGTGGAAACGGGGGGATACCTATGAGACGGTCGCCCGCTTTTGCTTTATCAATCCCGATACTACGGTAGAGGATATCGCTGCGATTTTGAGGACGATGGAGTAGGGGGACAGTAGTTATGATCTGAAGATGGGTTTTTTTACAGACTCCTTTTAATTATCTTCACGCCACTATTTATTCAACCGGCAAGGTCCACATCAACGACGACCATACTTCGCCAAAGTCCCAAGATCCGCTTGGGAATTCTACATCGGCGGCTTCCAGCCCGCAGAAAAATGGCTAAAAGACCGCAAAGGCCGCGCCTTGGACATCGAAGACGTACAGCATTACCGGTAAAATTGTCAAGGCGTTGCTGGGAAACGGAGGGGTTGATGGCAGAAATTGATGGGGTCGTAAGTTTTTAATCCTTCATCGGCTTAAGGAACTTGGCCTCCACATCGATAACCCCTGCCTTTAAGGAATCGTATTGGCTGATATAGCTATCGGCATTGCTTTTGTGGGGTCCGTATTCTTTTTGTTCAAGGTTTCTGGGTCTAACGACGTACATGCCGCCGAATTCCTTGTTTGGGTACATTTCGTTGGGTTCTTGCACGATAAAAACCACATCGTTACGACCGCCATGGGTTACCGGCATTTTGTAGAACTGCATGTTGCGTTCCCATGCTGCCATGCCTTTTAATTTTGATGGTATCGCCAAGGGGCATATAGAGTTCCATGTAGTAATTGCCCGCCGAGTAGGATATGGGGTCGAAAAAACTGCCGTCCTCGCTGTCGGTCTCTTCATAGGCCACCAGATTGACTAAAGTGGTGTCCTTTTCCATTTTGCCGGACCGTAGGTCGCGCAGTTCCATTAGGCGGACGTCTTGGTTTTCTTTTTCTGGATAGATTTTTTCCAAGTCAATTCCGAGAGCTTCGCCCATATCCCATGACTCAACCAAGAACCATTCCCCATCAATTTTAAAATGATAGTCGGAAATGTCGATGTATACATAGGATGATTGGATATACAATTCCTTGAATTTCTCAAACCATTTTTCAGGATTTCTCTTCTGCTGGTCAGTCAATGGATTTTTAAATTGAATGTTTTGTTTTATCGCCATTAATAACCCAGTTGTAATAGATGCTATAGTATTTGATTGTTCCATCTTTCAGCATTTTACAGTCCGGACCTTCATCTAATACCATTCCCAAGTTTGATATTTTTCTTCGACCTCCTACAGTTTCCTCTGGATCTAACCGGATTGGTATTTCCGGCAATGTTCAGTTGCTTGGCAACAGAATCTAGAAATATGTCATAGACTTCATATTCTTTTGGAAAAATGGTGCCAACCTCATAATTTTCGCTGCCTTCGTTTTTGTGAAGTTCTTGATAGCTGTGGTAATCTTTTGGGGTATCGCACATAGAATTGGTTAATAATATGGATAGTGACTAGCATTATCCATTGGTTTCTATATCTCATATTTAGAATCCTTTAGGACGTTTAACAATGGTGTTGTCCTGTTTTATCTCGCGCTGTTTTAAGACTTCCTCTTTTTTCCGGTTAACGATTTGCTGCATCTCTTCCTTGGTCGGGGCCTTCATCCCAATGGCCAGCTTTACCGGCTCTTTATAGAGCTGTTTGAAAGCATTTTCATCTCCTTTGACAAAAGCGGCGATTACATTTTTGACATAAGGGGTATTTCCGACCGAAGTGTTGATTTGTTTTGTCTCTCTATTATTCTCCACATATTTTTTTGCTATTTTCTCTTTTCTCAATGGTGTCATTGTTCGATTTACCATTCATTTTTACCGCTTTTCCTGAAATCCACCCTATAAAACTTATTCTCCCCCACTTTCTTGATCCGCTCCCAAATACTAAGGTAGTGCCCACGGTATCATCGCTAATATTCCTCGAAATCGGACAGAACCCTTTTATGGTTGATCAGTCCGACGGGACTCGAATGGGCGTAGAGATCGGCGGTCTGCAAGGGGGCGTACCATCGGGAGGTCTGCAGGTATTCCCAATCTACTTTTAGATGGGCAAGGCTTCTCCACAGTATGCTATTATCGCGATCGTATTCGGGAACGTACCATTTGTTCTTCGCGATCTTGTTGTATTCTTTTTTCAGTTTCCTGTACCTGGCCATGGCAATGCCCCATCGAATGCAGACACTCCTATAGTCGCCCCATTCTACCCCGTGTTCCTTTTGGTCTTTGGTGGGGTTGTTCAGTTTTTCAAGGGCTTCGTAATCGAACCTTCGGTTGGCAATATACGGAGGAATTACGATAAAGCCCTTTACGCCTTTCTCTTCCAAGGAAAGGTCGACTATCTCTTTGCCCTGGACTGTTTCATATTCGGCTGGGATTTTTTTCCGGCTCGAAAAGAATTCTGCACTGTATAGGGTGGTGTCCCCGTTGGGGTTACAGGCACTGTCGATTCCGGGGATATCGCCGTCCCGCAGCACCAGATCGCCCCGATCGTTGGCGAAGGTGAACTGCACGGCCCTTTTCTTGAAAGCCGGCCAATCGCCGACTATTTTTTTCAAATGTTCATAAATGCCCCTTTCAATTTTGAGTTTATGGTATTTGGGGTCGAAGAGGTCGGAGATGCTGTTCAGGTATTCCTTTCCCGCCGCTTCCCCGCCGCCCATCAGCTTTATATAAAAACCGTCGACTTCAAGGTACTTCGTTTTTTGTCGGTACAACTGTTCGTATTCCTTATCCGTCAGATTTTTAGGTTGGTGTACCCCTAGAAATATGAGGTTGAGCGGAATTTTTTCGTATCCCATATCGGCGGCGAACTTCAGGACCCCTATGGCCACGCCGGCCGCCATGGCCACTCCTTGACTATGTCCTACTACGGTTACCGGTTTATAGGCCGGGGAAAAAGTCTCGATATGGGGGTCGGCCTCCTTATGGCATTCGACGTATTCGGAGGTTTCGAGGTTCCAGTTCTCCTTGGCCCAAGTATAGCCCTGTGCGATGCCATGATCTATCCGATGAGAAGCGCTGGATCCTAGGCCGTGCGACCCGTTGATAAAATGTTCGTTGCCCAGCGCGTTGAAATGTTCGGCATAGATTTCGGTGCCCTTCATTTTATTGGTCTTGGCGTTCCAATAGCCCCGATACTTTTCTTCGGGCGTATAGCTGAAACGGACTAGCCCCGCTAGAGGTCGGCCTAGCCTAATCTTGATTTCATCTTCCCATAACTTTTCCCAATAGCCCCGATTGTTACGTTCCGCCTGCTCGGCGGCGGAAAAAAGGTCATCTTGGTGCGTGCGGTCATGTTCATCGGTATTCTCGCCTTTAAGGGTCCAGGTGTCCTCCACATCGGGATTTCTGTCGAATATAGCGTTATAGTGGGATTCTGTATTCAATACCGGATCGCTCAGGTACCCGTTGACAAAGATTATCTCGCCTTCAAGCTTGGGCAATATTTTATCGAGCTCGCTATCCGTTTCACCGGTGGCGACGCTATCCTGATTGATGTCCTTGATGGTAATAAGTCCCCCTTGGCCGCAGTGTATCCTGGAATCGTCCATCAAAAAGGTCATACCGCCCATACTTGCCTTCTTGCTGGGCGTCTGCCATTCCTGGAATGCGGGCGAGCAAGGCGGATTGGGCGATTTGCAGGTACACGATCCGAAAAAGGGCGGTTCTAATAATTTGTCCTTGTTGGTAGCCTTGAACTTTCCCTCAATACTTAAATTCTGCTGCGAGGTTACGGTAATCTTCCCCGGGGAAGTACCCAGGGTGCATTCCAACCGAGCGCCCGACACCACATATTTTCTGGCCATATTTTTCGGTATTTATTTGCCGTAATCGGTTCCCTCCTTGCTCTGTACCGTAATCTTGCCCTTACTGTCCAACAACATTTTGCCCTGACTGGTATGCATGATGAGTTCACCGGAGGACTGCTCCAGTTTTTTGCCGATCGAAATCTTTTTGGTTTCCGAGACATTCTCGACAGCTTCCTTAACGGATGTTTCGTTTTTGCCCCTTATCGATTCTGTTTTGTCCTTGCCGATTTCCACCTCCATGTCCTCCTGCACATTAAAGCGGACATTCTTGGCATTGAACTCCATGTCGCCCTGGGCTGTAAAGACCATTTTTCCCTCGGAGGTATTGATATGGATGCTATTATTGTTCTTATCGTTGATGGTGATCATCTCCCCACCTTCGGTATCGTTAAACTCAATGGTATTTCCGCTACGCGTTCGGATGGCCTTGATATTGTTCCCTTTGTCCGCGAACCCGCTCTTGGCCGAGGCGTTGAAGCCGGCCCCGATAACGTAAGGCTTTTCGGGGTTGCCGCCCTCGAATCCTACCAGTACCTCTTCGCCCTTTTCGGGTACAAAATAGAATCCCTTGCCGCTGCCGGCGTAGGGCGTCGAGGTCTTGATCCAGGGCGTGGAAGCGGATATCTGCCGCTGCCAAGGGAACTGGACTTTGACGCGGCCCAGCCCTTCGGGGTCGGCGTTGTCCCATACTAGCCCGCGCTGGTCGGCGCAGTTCGGGGTCGCGAAGCCATCGGAACAGGGCGGATGATCGGTGCCCTGCGGTACGGCTTCGAAGTCGTTGGAATACTGGCCGCTGTGGTCGAAGCGGTGGGTTACTTTAATAATGTCGTAGGTGCCCAGGGGGTCCCGTTTGGCGGCATCGGAAAAGTTGAGGCCCGCTAGGGAAAGGATATCCCCCACGCGTAGGCCCACTAGTTCGGAGCTTCCTGTGGCTGTTACCCTCCCCGCCGCGCAGCCTAATGCAGTCACCTTCACAGCGGTGTCCATCCCCTGCTGCCGGCTGTATTCGTGCTGGCCGGTGGTATAATCGTAATTGCCTGTCTTGGTGAACACACGGCCGGATTCCTCCCCGACCTGGCTGAGATAGGGGTGGGCGGACTCCGCTTTAAACATTCCCGCTGGCGTCTCTAAAAGGGTGTCGCCGACCCAGTCGAGGCCATTGACCGCAAAGTGCGATCCCTTCAGGGCGGTGGAGAGCTTAAACGACAACACATCTACACCATATATGCCTTTTACCTGCTCGTTGCCGCTTCGGCCAATGCAGAAGTCCTTTCCGTTATGGTAGAGCCATACGCCGTAGCGGCGGCAAAGCCGCTGCAAAAAGCACAGGTCGCTCTCGTTGTATTGTACGGTATAGGGCAGGGAAATGTCGGTACCGGCGCCCATTATGGCCTTGAGAATTTTGGTGGAATGGCCCTTCAGGGTATCGGAGACCACTTGCGAAAAAGGTGTGCCCTCCCCATAACTCAAGCACTGCACGGAATGGGCCAAAAGAATGGAAGGCCCGTGGCCGGAAATTACCAGTGTGCCCGCCGAGACGAAATCCTTTTGCAGGTCAACCGAGGTTACGAGGCCGGTGAACTGCATGGCATTTTGGTCGAGGCCGATGGAGAGGCGCTTGCCGATAAAGCCGAGCGAATTCTGCATCAACGCACCGGCATAGGTCTCCGTGGCGTGGGCGGGAAAGGAGATGCTGAAGACACTGTGTCCGCCGAGTGATTGTTCGACCCTTGCCGTATAACCGTTATGGGGTAGGAATTTTTTGCCGTCTAATAGGAGGTCGGCGGAGATCAATTTTGACATGACAGCGTCGGTTACAATGATTTAATCTTACAGGATATAGATGGGAGGGTCAGGATTGGCCTTCTGGAAAACCCGCTAGGAATCAACGTATAAATATGAGGTTTCGTATGCCAATATCGGTGGATAGTAGGTTTCTTCGTTGAAAAGCCATTACTTGAAGCCAAAGGATTTATGGAATCATTATTGAAGAGCAAGAAATAAATGGGGAGAATATCACGGTACTAAAAATCCACCCTTCCACCTTCCATCTTCCTTAGAAAACAGCACCCGCAAATGGTTCGACTGCTTCAGTTTTAGGGATTCGATCTTGAAAGGTTCGATTTCTACGATGCAGAAAAAGTTTTTATCCTCGTGGTGCTTTACGATATCCGGATTCGAAATAGGGCTTCCGGGTGCCGAAATGCTGGTATAGTCCTTTCTGCTTTTTATGGGGATTCCGCTCCAGTATTTTTTTAGTATCTCGGTATCGGAAACGATTTTTGCCCTTCCCCCGATTTTTAATTGCCATAATTTTTTGGGATGGTAAAACAGAAGGCTCACGCTATTGTTTTCCTTGATATGGCCGATTTTTTTTGACCGTCTATCCGTATAAAAAATCAATTTCAGCTCTTCTGACATCTCTCTTAGCACAATCGTGCGCAGCCTTGGGCTTGAACCTAGTCCTATCGTTGCCAAGGTACCATACCGAAACGGATGGTCTTCTTCAGTTGCCCCTTTTTGCAGCTCTTCTTCAAGTTCGTGAAAGAAAGTTTCGGTCATTGCGGATTACTTGAATAGAACTCATTTAAACTTTTTGTTCGGAACCGAACCCGCCTGCCGGACAGGGAAGGGTGCAAAATGGATATTTGCAGGTAAAAGTAAAAGCTTACATGAGTTCATTATCTAAAGATATGAAAAAAGGGAGACGGATTTCTAAACTTTTTTAAAAAGCGGGTAGGGTATTTTGAGAATGGATTGTTATATATAAAAATTGCCATGAAAAAGTTTCAATAAGTTCATGTGTTTAGGTTGGTTTTTTGATTTTGATTGAAAGTCCGGGTCTGGTAGCCCGGACTTTTGTTTTTGGATATCCCTAAAAATTCGGTGGGATATCTTTGCCCGGAACTCTGATCGGGTACGAAGTTGTTGTAGCCCATCCCAAAAAAACCAATTTTCTGTCCGGTCTTCTTTTTTTGATTTGGTGGAGTAGTATTTTAGCCCCAGGTTTTTTTGCGGATAAACTTAACCTACGGCGTTTGTTTTTTGCATAATAGACTACGGTCCGTACCTTATTCAACTACATTTCCGCAATTATCTCTAATAGGATAGGAAATACTACTATATTTAGTATAACTTCAGTTAATTAAAAAATATAACTTGTTTTTCCACTTCAAACATGTGGAACTATTTGCCCCGATTGCATGTTTGATAAGGTTAGTCACAATGATATGTCCTTATTTATTTAAGCAAAATTTAATCAATACAAAATGGAAATCCCTCCGAAAGTGTCTTTACCTTCAATGAAAGTATTTTACAAAAATCTTTTCTTTTTTGGTTTAATTTTATCTGTATTCCCTTATTCTGCCACGGCGCAGAATAAACCAGAATCCAAAACATTACTTCCACCTGTGGAGACCCAACCTCCCGTCTCGAAAGGGCAGGAGCCCGCATTTCAGGGCCAGACTAGGATTGGGGGAGTAAAAACGAAATCCAAAGTAAAAATAACATCGATCGCGGACGGATTGAAATTTCCATGGGGGCTTGATTTTCTGCCGGACGGAAGAATGATAGTTTCGGAAAAGCCCGGGAATATCCGCATCGTTTCTAACGAAGGTGTAGTGGGCGCCCCTATACATGGAGTGCCGGCGGTGAGACTAAAAGGCGATGGTGGAATGTACGACGTTAAACTTGATCCGAATTTTGCCGAAACGCGTCGGGTCTTTTGGAACTTTGTCGAACCCGTTACCGGTGGTGGGGTCACTTCCGTAGCAAGGGGGAAACTCTCAACCGATGAAAAAAGTTTTGAGGATGTAAAAATTATATATCGTTCCAGTCCGGCTTATGAAGGCCCGAACCATAATGGGTCAAGAATGATTTTTGATAAGAACGCTAATCTCTTTGTTAGTTTTGGGGAAAGATTCGATGATGAAATCAGAAAAAAAGCACAGGATCTGGGCTCCTCATTGGGGAAGATCGTTAGAATAGACAAAGAAGGAAAAGCCGTTAAGGGCAATCCGTTCGAAAAAAAACCGGATGCACTTCCCGAAATTTGGTCCTTGGGCCATAGAAATCCGCAAGGCTTGGCCTTTAATCCCAAAACAGGCGAATTGTGGGCCAGTGACCTTGGTCCGGATGCAGGAGATGAAATTAACATCATAAAGGCCGGAGCAAATTATGGTTGGCCCGTTATCTCCTATGGTATCGAATATAGCGGCGAACCGGTGAACGGTGGACTGACCGTGAAGAAGGGCATGGAACAACCAGTTTATTATTGGGATCCTACCATTGCCCCAAGCGGAATTACATTTTATACGGGAAATCTAATTCCCGAATGGAAGGGCAACCTGTTCGTAGCGGCCTTACGTGGTTCCCACATAGCTAGATTGGTCATTAAGGATAATAAAGTTGTAGGTGAGGAAAGGCTGTTTACCGAGTTACATAAACGCTTTAGATATATTACCCAAGGTCCCGATGGCGCACTTTATGCCATAATCGATGAACCGGACGGTAAAATTTTCAGAATTTCCAAGTAGTCTGCGCCTGCACTTGGGCGATCGGTGGCAAGTAGATGTGTACATGAACCGACAGCCTTACTTCAGGGAAAGGCAGCCGTTGCCCATGTACGAAACGGGCGTTCATTTTATCGCTAGGTTCCGTTATTGAGGTGGCGAGATTACCCATGGTCTATTCTAAACCTAAAGCACTCGACTTCCTTAAAAAAGACGTGGTATTAACATAATTTAACACTTTGTAGGAATCGATTTAAAGTAAATATTACCAGATTTTTATGGTATGTCAATTAAACAAAAGGTTTCTTATTATATTTTTAGGGAATTATTTTCCAGATTGGATATTTAGGGTAAAATCCGGACCAAAATTTCGGGAAATCAGAAACTTTTTGGTTCGTCCTAGACATCTAATTTTTACTATCTCACTTCTTTTCGGGTTACTTCTTCATGGTCTTTTTAAAAACATGATCATAAATATGTGCCAACACCCTTCCCTGAAATCCGTAATTTCCTATTTTTGCGCATGCTAAACAACGTCCTGATCCTTGATTTCGGTTCGCAGTACACACAGCTTATCGCTCGGCGCGTGCGCGAACTGAACATTTTCTGCGAAATAAAGCCCTATAACAAGCTGCCCGAAGATATTTCGAGCTACAAGGCGGTCATTCTTTCGGGTTCCCCTTTTTCAGTGCGGGCCGATGATGCGCCGCATCCGGATCTTTCAAATATCAAGGGCAAGAAGCCCTTGCTCGCTGTGTGCTACGGTGCCCAATATCTCGTCCACTTCAACGGAGGCAGCGTCGAGAAATCGAATACGCGGGAATATGGCCGGGCCCATCTATCCTATATAAAACCCGAAGAAGCCTTTTTTGAGTCCATTTCCGAAGGCAGCCAAGTGTGGATGAGCCATAGTGATACCATAAAAAGCCTCCCGGAAAATGCCATCGTTCTTGCCAGTACCCATGATGTGGAATATGCGGCCTATAAAATTGAAAACGAGGATACTTACGGCATACAATTTCATCCAGAAGTTTATCATACGAAGGATGGAAAGCAATTGCTTGAAAACTTCTTGGTGAACATAGCGGGACTTGAACAGACCTGGACCCCCGATGCCTTTGTAGATATCACGGTCGCCGAACTGAAAAAGAAGATAGGAAACGATAAAGTGATTCTCGGATTATCTGGCGGCGTAGATTCTACGGTCGCCGCCGTACTTCTTCACAAAGCTATCGGAAAACACCTGCACTGTATTTTTGTCAACAACGGACTCCTGCGTAAAAACGAGTTTGAGGAAGTACTTGACCAATACCAGCATATGGGTCTTAACGTTAAAGGTGTGGATGCTTCGGCACGTTTTTTGGATGCGTTGAAGGGCGAGAACGATCCTGAAAAGAAGCGCAAGATCATAGGTCGGGTCTTTATCGAGGTATTCGACGATGAAGCGCATATGGTCGAGGATGCCAAATGGTTGGCGCAGGGCACTATTTATCCCGACGTTATAGAATCCGTTTCCGTTACCGGTGGTCCATCCGCTACAATTAAAAGTCATCATAATGTTGGGGGATTGCCCGATTTCATGAAACTGAAAGTGGTTGAACCGCTAAAAATGCTTTTTAAGGATGAGGTAAGAAGAGTAGGGAAAAGCATGGCGATCGGCGATGAACGCTTGGGAAGACATCCGTTTCCGGGACCGGGCCTGGCCATTCGAATCCTGGGGGATATTACCCGCGACAAGGTGGCCATTTTGCAGGAAGTGGACCATATTTTTATCCAAGGTTTACGGGATTGGGGACTTTATGACCAAGTCTGGCAGGCCGGTGCCATGCTTTTGCCCGTAGATAGTGTTGGGGTCATGGGCGATGAGCGCACTTATGAAAAATGCGTAGCTTTGCGTGCCGTAGAGAGCACCGACGGTATGACCGCTGATTGGGTCAACCTGCCCTATGAATTTTTGCAAAAGACCTCTAACGATATTATCAACAAGGTGCCGGGCGTGAATAGAGTGGTTTATGATATCAGCTCGAAGCCACCGGCCACTATCGAATGGGAGTGAGAAATACGTTTATGGGTTTAGAAGTTTAAATCACCTCATTCACTTCAATGCAAACCATAGCTAAGATTAGCCATTAAAGAATAATAACTATCATTGA
Source organism: uncultured Flavobacteriaceae bacterium (assembly GCA_963764285.1). Taxonomy (GTDB): domain Bacteria; phylum Bacteroidota; class Bacteroidia; order Flavobacteriales; family Flavobacteriaceae; genus Pricia. Next base: position 3,171 of record CAVXSA010000019.1, on the reverse strand, counting down.
GTCAATGAACCGATTTTTTAAACACCTCATCGCCTTATCCCTGTTGACCATAGCCCTGTCGAGTTGTAAGGCACAGAAATCCACGACTACCGCGTCGCGAACACCGCAACAGTCTATGGATAGCATCACCCAAAGCGAAAAGCCGATCGGTTTTACTTCACATCGGGTACGGAAAAGGGAAACCTTGTACGGCATCGCCAAACGTTTTCGTATTACGGAAGACGAAATCAAAAAATACAATCCCGAGCTCTATTCTTCGCAACTGTCGCGAAATATGACCTTGAAAATTCCCCAATACCGCAGGACAAAAGCGGAAGAGGCTTCCGGTAACGAAGAAGATTTTGAAACCTACACCGTAGCACCCAAGGAAACACGATGGAGTATTGCGAATAAATATGGGATTACCATAGACAGTATGTTGGTGTTAAATCCCGAGCTTTCCCAAACTACCGATTATTTGGCGGTGGGCCAAGAGCTTAGAATGCCCCGACCGGCAGGAAGTACTATCGAAAATCAAGAAACCCAGCTTTATCTTTCGTATACCGTTCCCCCAAAAATGAACTTTTATCAACTGGAGCAGAAGTTTGGGGTAAAATCCGATGAGATTGTACGACTGAATCCCGAGATTGTCGAAAAAGGTGGGTTAAAAGAGAATATGGTCATTCGTATTCCCCAAACCAAGTTGGATGCCGGGGAAATCAATACCGATAATTATAACTTTTATGAGGTAAAACCCAAACAAACGGTCTTCTCCTTGACCCGAAAATTGGGGGTTTCGTATAAGGAGTTATTAAATTTGAATCCTGATTTACAAGATGGGCTAAAGGCCGGAATGGTGTTAAAATTGCCCAAAGATCAAGAAGGGGATTTTGAGGTGCGTAATTCCCTCGTTCTCGATAAAATCAATTTGGTGGATAGTATCAACGTTCAGAACAGACCCAAACTTCTGTTTATGCTCCCTTTTCGGTTGGACAAGTTGGATTTGGAAAACAAAGAAGAGACCAGCAACATCATTGAAAACCGAAATAGCCTTAAATATAGTCTTGGCCTGTATTCGGGGGCATTGATAGCACTTGACTCCATAGCCGATCTCGGTGTATCGGTGGACGTAGAAACCTACGATAATCAGTTGAGCCTCGCCACAACCAAGGAAATTTTACAAAAGGAGAATCTGAACGCCCTTAGCGCCATTGTCGGCCCCCTAGATGTGGCATCGCTCAAAGAAACAGCTGTAAGGGCGCAAAATAATCAGGTTCCTATTATCGCGCCGATTCCGGCGGAAAGCGATCTCAGCCTATCTAACGTATTCTATTCCTATACCTCCAACGGGGTGCTGCGTAAACGACTGCTCGATTATGCCGAAGAACAGTATAAAGACCAAAATGTGGTCATCATTGCTGACTCCGCACACCTAGTGGCAAAGGATAGCATTCTATCCAGATTTCCCCAGGCGAAAGTGGCGAATGTTATCGAGGAGGAAAAGAATATCGGTATCAACATCGAGGAATTCAAAACCCTGCTGTCGGACGAGGTGGAAAACTGGGTATTCGTGGAGACCAATAACTTTAAACTGGTAGCCAGCGTGAGCTCTATCCTGAATTCGTTGCAGAATGCCCTGCTGGATATAGAAGAGCCGGACCGTGACAAATTGAAAATGCGGATGTTCACCACCAATAAGGGGGCCGGGTTCGAGAACGACGTGATATCCAGCGTACATTTGTCCAACCTCCATTTTACCTATCCTTCGGTCTATAAGATGCCGGAAAGTACTGCCTTTTCTAGACGCTATGAAAAACGGTTTGGAAGTCTGCCCGATCGGTATGCGGTTCGTGGGTTTGACGTGACCTACGACCTACTCCTGAAATTGGCCTACAAGAACAATTTGATGGAAGCTTCCAAATATATTGGCGAGACCGAATACGCCGGAAATAAGTTCGATTACGAAATACATCCCTCCATGGGCTATTTCAATCAAGCTTCCTATATTATGACTTTCGAGGACTTAACGATCAAGCAAGTTCAGTAAGCGGGCGAACCTTAAACTATCCCTCCTCCTACCACATAACTTTTAAGCGAAATGATAACTTCAAAAATCATCTACATCGGTGAATTGCGTACTACCTGCCAACATATCCGCTCGGGCAATACCTTTATGACCGATGCTCCGCTGGACAATAATGGATTGGGACAAGCCTTTTCCCCCACCGATACCGTGGCAACGGGATTCGGAAGCTGTATGATCACTGTAATGGGAATTAAAGCAAGGGAGATGGGGATAGACCTGAAAAATTCGACCGTTGAAATCACCAAGCACATGGCTTCCGGCCCCCGAAGGATTTCCAAAATCGAGGCCCGTTTAAGTTTGCCGAAGGATGTTCCCGATAAACATCGTAAAATCTTGGAGAATACCGCCAACACCTGTCCCGTTTACCACAGCCTGCATCCGGATATTGAACAGGCGGTTTCATTTTGCTGGGAGCGGTAAACCGGTTTCAGCTTGACTCGACACTAGGGCTTGTAAGGGGTGGGTAGCGCAATCTTGAACCGGACCGCCAGCAAACGGACGATAATGATAATGGCGATTGCGGCGATGTAGGCGTAGGCGCTATCAAAAGGCAGCAACACCAGTAGAAAATAGCTGATACCGCCCAGAATACAGGCCGTGGCATAAATTTCCTTCCTGAATATTACCGGAATCTCGTTACAGAGAATATCGCGGATTACCCCACCAAAACAGGCCGTTATCGTGCCGAGGGCGATACACATGACGGGCAAAAGGTTTTCGGACAGTCCCTTTTCAATACCCAACATAGTAAACAGGCCAATACCGATCGTATCGAACAGAAAGAGGGTGCGTCTTAGATACTTCAGTTGATTTACAAATAAAATGGCCAAGATGACTGTTACTACAATAACAAGGATATAGGTGTACTCACGCATCCAAACCACCGGGGTATTACCGATTAGCAAATCACGCAAGGTTCCCCCGCCGACAGCCGTAACAAAAGCGATGATAAAAACCCCGAACAAATCCAGCTTTTTGTCCATAGCTACCAGCACCCCCGAAATGGCGAAGGCGATGGTGCCGAGTATATCGATAAAGAAGTAGAACATGGGGCCTTGGTTTAAGGTTCAAAGCGGCCATTGGCAGGGTCAAGGGCTACAATATGA
>CAVXSA010000018.1:0-326697 GCA_963764285.1 uncultured Flavobacteriaceae bacterium | reverse complement strand
AGCGGCGTACCGCAGGTATCCAATCCCGTTTTCTCGAGGGTTTCTATTGGAACATCGCCCATCGGCATGTCTCCGAGATACCGCTGACCGACGCCAACAGCCTACAAAGCGAACCTTTTACGGTTTTTACCACCCGAATGGGCTACCGCAAAAAACTATCCGAAAAATTCACGATCGGAATCGATCTTGGCATAGATAATATCTTGGATGAAAAGTATGCGGAATCCGTACTGATCAACGCCGGCAGTTTTGGCGGAGAACCACGGTATTATTATCCGGGGAATCCTAGAAATTTTTATGGGAGTCTGCGGTTGGGGTACCGATTGTGAAATCGGTTAAAACGGAAGCCCCTACTAGCCATCCATACGCTTTAACCACGACTTCATGTCCACTTCTTGATGAATAATCCCTTTTAAGGCATCGATTGCAACCCTTTGCTGTTCCATAGAATCGCGGTGGCGTATCGTCACGGTCTTGTCTTCTAAAGTCTGATGGTCAACTGTGATGCAGAAGGGCGTTCCTGCGGCATCTTGTCTGCGGTATCGGCGCCCGACGGCATCTTTTTCGTCGTATTCGACCATAAAATCCCATTTTAAGTCTTCGATGATTTCCTGGGCGATTTCGGGAAGACCGTCTTTTTTGACCAAGGGAAAAACGGCCGCTTTGGTCGGCGCCAAAATGGCGGGCAGTTTAAGAACGGTTCTCGTGGTGCCGTTTTCAAGTTCTTCTTCCTGTAAGGATTGGGAGAAAACTGCCAGGAACATCCGGTCGAGACCAATGGAGGTTTCTACGACATAGGGAACATAGCTTTCCCGGGTTTCGGGATCGAAATACTGCAGTTTTTTATTGGAATATTTTTCGTGGCTGCCCAAATCAAAGTCCGTTCGGGAGTGGATTCCCTCCAGCTCCTTGAACCCAAAGGGAAAACGGAATTCGATATCGGAAGCGGCATCGGCGTAGTGAGCGAGTTTCTCGTGATCTTGAAAGCGGTAGTTCTCCTCACCCAATCCGAGGGACAAATGCCATTTCATGCGCGTTTGCTTCCAGGTTTCGTACCACTCGTGCTGTGTGCCGGGTTTGATGAAATATTGCATTTCCATCTGCTCGAACTCCCGCATCCTGAAAATAAACTGCCGGGCCACGATTTCATTCCGGAAGGCTTTTCCGGTTTGGGCGATACCAAAGGGAATCTTCATCCGCCCGGTCTTCTGTACGTTCAAAAAGTTGACAAAAATACCCTGTGCGGTCTCGGGCCTTAAATACAGGTCCACCGCACTATCGGCGGTCGATCCCAACTTGGTACCGAACATGAGGTTGAACTGCTTGACCTCCGTCCAATTTTTGGAGCCGGACATGGGGCAGGCGATATCGAGTTCCTCGATCAGTTTTTTTACATCGGCCAAATCTTCCTTTTCCAGCGACTGTCCCAATCTTTTGCGAATAGTGGACACTTGTTCTTGGTAATCGACCACTCGAGGATTGGTGGTGAGATATTGTTCCTTATCGAACTTATCGCCGAATCGCTTGGCGGCCTTGGCCACTTCCTTTTCGATTTTGGTCTCGATTTTGGCGACATGTTCCTCGACCAGCACGTCGGCACGGTACCGTTTTTTGGAATCCTTATTGTCGATTAGGGGGTCGTTGAAAGCATCAACGTGCCCGGAAGCCTTCCACACGGTAGGATGCATAAAGATAGCCGCATCGATGCCCACAATATTATCATGGAGCTGTACCATGGCCTTCCACCAATACTCCCTTATATTCTTTTTGAGCTCGGCCCCGTTCTGCGCATAGTCGTACACGGCGCTCAATCCGTCATAAATTTCACTGGACTGAAAAACGTACCCATATTCCTTTGCATGGGAAATTACCCGCTTGAAATCGTCATCTTGTTTTGCCATGCGGCAAAAATAGAATTTTACATCCTTTAAAGGAATTTATTTCAGTTCGAATTCGGTAGTGGACAGCAGTTTTTCGTCCTCGAAGACATTAAGACGGTAGGTACCCTCTTCCAAAGAGCCTTCAGGGATGGTAATAAAATCGCAGACATTGGTATCTTCTCCCGAAAAACGAAGTTCGACACGCTTGCTGTAAATGTTGCCATTGACCGTAATGGTATTCGCATTGTCAGCGATGACGCGCATATCGGGGTTCAAAAACTGGTAAAAAATGGCTTTTTGAGAATTCCCCTCGGTGGAATCGGCCATGACCTTCACACAACCCCGCAATTTTTCGATAATAGAGGCCTTGTTGGTATTGATAGGTTTTCCGCTACGCATGCGAAAGCCACTACCTTCGGTTTCGCTTACTCTCAGATAGCTTTTTATCTTGAGTTCTTTGTTGAGCTCCTTTATTTTCTTTCGTTGCAACGCCTCCGCTTCGGCCAGCGAACCACTTTTTTTCCTGAGCTCCTGGATTTCTTTTTCAAGTTTCTGGTTCTTATCGGAAAGCAACATACTGTTGTACCGCAAAAAATTGTTCTTGAGTTTTAGACTGTCATTCTTGGCCTCAAGCCGGCGGAGTTCGGTCTTGAATTCCCGCAATGTTTCTATTGTAAAATTCAATCGGCCTACGGAATCCAACAACTGCTGTACGCGGTATTTTGAACTTTCAAGTTCGATCTCGTTCACCTCGTTGAGCGCGGAGAGACGATCGACATCGGTCTTAATTAGGGTTAGGTCTTTTACAAGTAATGCCTTTTCCTGTTCCAAAAAGACGATCTGGTTTCGAGAATGGGCATAACTGTAATAAAAGGCGATAAGTATTCCTATTATAACGATAACCAAGGCGGTCAATACTATCTTATAATTGAATTTCTTATCTTGACCGTCCATTTCGGGGAGTGTGTGTTTTAAGTTGTAAGGAATTGATTTAAAAGCAATTGAATTTGATATTCGACAATTTTACAAAGGTACTACATGACATCAGTTCGATCTTGATGCCTCGGGTATGTTTTGGATGTACTGCCCATTTACGCCGAGGAGAGGACCTCATCTGTACCGTATGCCGAAATGATATGCCCCTCACCGAGTTTAGCTTTAACGAAGAAAACCCCGTTGACCGTATATTTTATGGTCGAATTAACATAAAAAAGGCCAGTTCTTTCCTGTTTTTTTCTGAAGACGGCCATGTACAACGGTTGATACATCATTTAAAGTACAAGAATCAAGAAAGGCTAAGCACATTTCTGGGCGATTGGTATGGACAGATATTGAAGGAGAAGGGCGAGTTGGCAAATCTTATTGATATAGTGGTTCCCGTACCTTTACATCACAAAAAATTGAGGAAAAGGGGCTACAACCAAACCGCCGGATTTGCTCGAAGCTTGGCCCGTCATCTCGGTGCGGAATATGTAGATCACATCCTCACAAAGACTGCCGACACCAAGACCCAGACCAAAAAAGGTCGCATAGGCCGATGGCAAGATAATAAGGCACTCTACACCCTCTCGGACGCCGATTTCCTTAAAAACAGGCACATCCTATTGGTCGATGATGTCATCACCACGGGCGCCACGATGGAAATTTGTGCCCGTACATTGCAACAAGCCACCGGAACCACCATTTATTTGACCAGTATGGCGGTCGTGCCGAAGTTGGGGAACTAGTAAATTAATTGTTTCTTTGTGGCGAATTCTTTCCTATTATGATCCGTCTAATCCGTCGTTTTGCGGCATTTCTTTTTATATTTCTTTTTGCGACTGCCCTTTGGCAATGTGCGCGACGCGGTAGTCCCTCGGGGGGACCGAAAGACCTTACCCCCCCGGTACTCGTAAAGACCGAGCCCGACAGTATGACGGTCAATTTCAAGGCTAAGCGCATACGCCTCTATTTCGACGAGTTTATCAAGTTGGAGGATATTCAGAACCAGTTGATTGTTTCGCCCCCCTTAAAATACCAACCGGAAATCAAGCCCCAGGGCGGCGCCAGCAAATACCTGGAGCTCAAGTTCGAAGATACCCTTCGCGAAAATACCACCTACACCATCAATTTCGGGCAAAGCGTACAGGACAATAATGAAGGCAACCCCAGCAGTTTTTTGACCTATGTCTTCTCGACCGGCGATTATATCGATTCGCTCCAAGTTTTGGGAGTCGTGCAGGATGCCTTTAAAAGGAAGCCCGACGAATTTATAAGCGTGATGCTCTACGAGATCGATTCCGCCTACACCGATTCGACCATCTTTAAACAACCTCCGAACTATATTGCCAATACACTGGATAGTACCGTGATTTTCCGGCTCAAAAATCTAAAGGAAGGGCAATACAAACTTTTTGCCCTGAAGGACGCGGCCAAGAATAATGTTTTCGACCAAAACGTCGATAAAATCGCTTTTATGGAGGATACCTTAAGCCTGCCCACGGACTCCACCTATCTTTTGACCCTTTTTAAGGAAGTGCCCAACTACAATATGGCCGTGCCCAGTTTAACGGCCAAGAACCGAATCCAATTCGGTTATTACGGCGATGCAAGCAATGCGGTCATCAAGCCGCTCACCTCCCTGCCCGACACCGTGCGCACCAAAATATTGAAAGAACGCGATAAAGATACCCTTAACTATTGGTTCACCCCCTTCAAGATGGATTCCCTAGTATTCACCGTCACCAATGAAAAGGCCAAGGTCATTGACACCTTTACCGTCAAAAGTCGAAAAGTGGGTTTAGATTCCCTACAATTGAACCCCAATCAAAGCGGTTCGCTCAGTTTCAACGACCCTTTTTACATCGGCGCCAACACCCCGCTCACGGCCGTCGATACGGCCAAAATCAGTATGATGGACCAGGACTCCACGGCTGTTGCTTTTACAATTAATCTGGATACTTTGGAAAACAAGGTGGATTTCGATTTTACCGTTGAACCCAACCAGAACTATCAGCTGGACCTATTGCCCGGCGCGATTACCGATTTCTTTGGTGAGACCAACGACTCACTTGCCTACAATCTATCGACCCAAAGCTATGCCGATCTGGGCAATTTAAAGTTCAATATTAAGGGAGAGAATGTTGCGTACCCCTTAATCGTACAATTGACCGATGAACAAGGAAAAGTAAAACAGGAAGTTTACTCCAACGACCCGAAAGCACTCGAATTCAATCATCTTGAACCTGCCCATTACTTTGTGCGGGTCATTTTTGACGCCAATGCCAATAAAAAATGGGATACCGGCGATTACTTGAAAAAGCGCCAGCCCGAAAAGGTGAGCTATTACCCTGACACCGTGGAGGTGCGGGCGAACTGGGAGTTGGAGGAGACTTTTACGATTCCAGACTAAAACTATCCCGGTCTTCCAAGAACTTAAATTTTTTTCTGGTTGATGTGAGATGCTCTTTGGACAAGGTAGCATAAACAATTTCTTCCTTTTCAGAAAAAGCCACTTGCCCCCCTAAAACATCATAAATAGCCGAATGCCCGACGTATTCATTCCCGACCTCGTCGCTACCTATCCGGTTGACGCCGATACAGTAAGCCATGTTTTCGATGGCCCGTGCCTTTAAAAGCGCATCCCAGGCCGTAATCCGTGGTTTGGGCCAGTTGGCCACGTAGATAAGAACATCATAGTCTTCCGTATTTCTAGACCAAACGGGAAAGCGCAGGTCGTAGCAGACCATGGGGCAGATCTTGAAGCCGTTGAAATCTACCGTCAGTTTTTCGGTGCCCGCAGTGTAAACTTTGTCTTCTCCGGCCAAAGTAAAGGTGTGGCGTTTGTCGTAAAAAGTGGTCTTTCCGTTCGGTTCTACGAAAAAAAGTCGGTTGGTATAATTGCCGTTTTCGTAGAAAGGAAGGCTTCCGACCACCGCAGTATTGGTTTCTAAGGCCTTTTGTAGCATCCAATCCACCGTTTTCGGGCCTTCTTCGCGAGCAACGTGTTCGGGATGCATGGTAAAACCGGTGTTGAACATTTCGGGCAGTACGATCAGGTCGGTGTCCGAAGTCACTTGCCTTAAAACCTCAGAAAAATATTGTCTGTTCGCTTCAGGGTCTTCCCAGACCAAAGGGGATTGTATTAGGGCTGTTTTTAAAGTTGCTACCATATTTTTTTTCAAAATAAGTCGTTAATGCGACTATCGATCTATCCAAAAGTAATTGCGAGCGCAGCAAAGCAATCTGTCAAGCTTTCAAAAGGGTTTAACAAAGATGGCTTCGTCCATCTTTGTTAAACTCGGAATGAAGTCTTAATTCAGCGCATTCTCCAATAACGCAATTAACTCGGGATCCCCCTGGATTTTGGCATGATCCAAGGCCATATTGCCTCGGTTGTCCTTTGCCTTGGTGTCGGCCCCGTTTTCAATCAACATTTTGGCAATTTCGGGACGGTTGAAATTCACCGCATAGATAAGGCAGGTAGCTCCCATCGCATTCTTTACATTGACGTCGGCTCCTTTCTTGATCAGCTTTTCGGCAATGTCGTCGTAGCCTTTAAAGCAAACGCCCATTAAGGCCGTATTTCCGGAGGCGTCCTTCGCGTCGATTTTAGCTCCGTGCTGTAGTAAGAGGTCGGTAATTTCGGGTTCGTCGTAATAGGTGGCCATAATCAGCGGGGTCGACCCGCGCTGATCCTTGCTATCGAGCAGCACAGGGTTCTTGGCCAACATGGCCTTTACCTCTTTGAAACTGCCGTTTCTTATTTCATCGAAAAAGACTTCGTTCATAGCTAAAGGGGTTTGGAGTCCGGAGTTTATAGTTGTCGTGTTGGAAAAGTTAAAAGATAAAAAACAAGGGTAAAGGCGTTAGTGGGTCAGTGAACTGATGTTGGTATTTGTGTTTGATCATTGAATTGGTGTTTACCCTGCCCGAATGTATAAAAAAACGCTTTGGTTTAAACGCTTTACATAAGATTTTTAACCTTATCCATCCAGAATTACAAGGAGGCCTTTTAATTTTATACCTTCATCTTCAAAATTGTTTTGAACTTTATGGCCGAAAAGACCGAGGAACACAAAAGACTCGACCAACACTACTCCAGAAAAAAAGATTGGCTAAAATGGGGGCCCTACCTCAGCGAACGCCAATGGGGAACGGTACGGGAAGATTATAGCCCGGACGGCGATGCCTGGCGCTATTTTCCTCATGACCATGCCCGAAGCCGGACCTACCGTTGGGGCGAGGACGGATTGGCAGGTATTTGCGACCGGTATTGCAATATCTGTTTCGGGGTCGCCCTTTGGAACGGCAAAGACCCCATTTTAAAGGAAAGGCTTTACGGCCTTGCCGGCCCGCAAGGCAACCACGGTGAAGATGTAAAAGAGCTGTATTATTATCTGGAAAATACGCCCTCGCACAGCTACATGAAACAGCTGTACAAATATCCACAGAACCAATTTCCATACACCCAACTTAACGAGGAAAACCAAAGAAGGGACAAAGAAGATCCGGAATACGAACTTCTGGATACGGGTATTTTCGACAACAACGAATATTTCGATGTATGTACGGAATATGCCAAGGCCGAAGAAGAGGACATCCTCATAAAAATATCCATAAGTAATCGAGGTCCGAAGGCAGCTCCTGTATCCCTGCTTCCCACACTTTGGATTCGTAATTTCTGGAGCTTTACCGGCATGCCCGAAAAACCGGTTATCCAAAAGAAAGGGACGCAAAAATCACCGCATGTTTCTATTAATCATCTCTATGTCGGTCAATACAACCTCTATTTCGATACGCCCGACAGGCTGCTCTTTACCCAGAACGAAACAAATAGTGAACGGGTTTTTGACGTCGCCAATGACCATCCCTTTAAAAAAGATTTATTTCATGCCGCGGTAATCAATGGGGACTATTCCCTGGCAGAAAAAAACTCTGAAGGCACCAAGTTCGCGCCGCTGTACCAAATGAACATTGAAGCGGGCGAAACCAAGACCTGTCCGGTTACGGCTTAGCTCCGACAACTTGTCCTCTCCCTTTGACAAAACGTTCGATTCCGTTTTTTCAAAAAGAATCGAAGAATCCCAATCATTTTTGGAGGTAGAAACAGAAAAATCCTCAGAAGAACAACGGGAAATACAAAAACAGGCCTTTGCGGGATTGCTTTGGACGAAGCAGTATTACAACTACGATGTGGAACAATGGCTGCACGGCGACCCTGGAACTTCGCCCCCGATAGAACGTTTGGGCGGGCGCAACAGCGACTGGAAAACCCTTCGCAACCATGACATACTCTCTATGCCCGATGCCTGGGAGTACCCGTGGTTCGCAGCTTGGGACAGTGCCTTTCACTGCGTTACCTTCTCCATGGTGGACCACGAATTTGCCAAACAACAATTGTTGCTGTTCACCAAGGAATGGTATATGGCCGCTAACGGGCAGATACCCGCCTATGAATGGAACTTCAGTGACGTGAACCCCCCTGTACAGGCTTGGGCGGCCATTCAGATCTATCAGATGGAACAGCGCAAGACGGGCAAGGCCGACATCAAATTTCTGAAACGGATGTTCAACAAACTGGCCCTGAACTTTACCTGGTGGGTCAACCGGGAAGATAGCCTTAACAACAATGTATTCGAAGGTGGATTTTTGGGACTTGATAACATCGGCGTCTTCGATCGTAGCAATGGGATACCCGGCGGCGGCATTTTGGAACAGGTCGATGGTACTTCTTGGATGGCGTTGTACTGCCTCAACATGCTCGAGATGGCCCTCGAGATTTCCTTGCACGACGACACTTTTGAGGATATGTGCCTAAAATACTTTGGACATTTCGTCTTTATCGCCGAGGCACTGAACAAGATAAGCGAGGGGTCGTCGAGTTCCTGGGACGAGCAAGATGAGTTCTTCTACGACAATTTGCTACTGCCCGACGGGCAATCACTGCCCATCAAGGTCCGATCCATTTCGGGCCTATTGTCGATGACCGGCGTTCTGAACATCAGAAAGGAACACCTGGATAAACTGCCCCGTTTTAAAGCTAGTATGGAGTGGTACCGGAAGTACCGTATGGACACCCATAAATACCAGGTTATGGAAGAGTACACGCCCGATAAAGATGTGCTATTGTCCTTGGTACCCCGTGAACGTCTGAAAATATTGGTACAGAGTCTCTTGGACGAAACGGAATTTTTAGGCGACCACGGTATCCGATCCCTTTCCAAAACGCATGAGGATCCCTATAACATTGAGATCAAAGGTACCACGTATTGTATCGAATACGAACCTGCCGAATCTACCACCGATATGTTCGGCGGCAACTCCAACTGGCGCGGCCCTATCTGGATGCCGATGAACTACCTCTTCATCAGTACACTCAAGGAGTACCACAACTATTTCGGGGACGACTTGAAGTTCCCCTATCCATCGGGAAGCGAAAACCATTTAAACCTAAAGGAAATCGCTTCCGAGATTAGCAAGCGGCTCATCAGTATCTTTAGTAAGGATGAAGACGGACGACGCCCGGTGAACGCCCTGCATCATGACAGGTATACCGACCAACATTTTAAGGAGCTTATTTTGTTCTATGAGTATTTCGACGGTAACAACGGTCACGGCGTAGGGGCCTCCCACCAGACGGGATGGACCGCATTGGTGGCAAATCTTATCGAAGAAATCAATCGTTGAGGTTGTTCTTGTCTCGGTAACTGAAGCACAGGGGCGATTTTAACACCTTATGCACCGAAATCACACCCATAAATACCGCATACACAGAAAAGACGACCAATCATGAAATTGCAATTCGGATCATGAACGAATTGCACTACATTGCGACCGCCTTACAGGCCACTTCATGTTCTGCGCCTTTCGAGCCTCCCCCGACAGTATCCTAATTACACTTGCCATTTAGAAGTTTGGGTATTTCTTAGTGACAGGTGTACAAAAGCCGGTGATATGTCGTTCGCTTTGGAAAAACTCGTCAATAAAGCCCATGCCGATAAGTCCTTTTCAAGCTTGGGCAAAATGCCTGTGGATATTCTCAAGGGCGTATCCGAAAAGGACGCCGACCTTTTGAAGCAGACCTTCGGTATAGCGGCCATTTCAGATCTGGGGTCGAACCCGTTCTTTATAGCCGCACAAAGCATCTATCGCGCAAGTCTGGAAAATGAATACGATCCGGGCCCCCCGCCGTTTTGGCTTCAAAAATTTTCTAGTCTATCCGATGCTTATTATTTAAACCATCCATCGGGACGGTTTCGAACGGCATTTGGAGGCGTTCTGTACCGGGGAAGACTTGACGGTACCGCTAGGGTATTGGTCATTGGCCAAGACCCCTCGACGGACGAAGCTATTGCCAGAAGGGCATTTGTCGGTTCGGCGGGCCAGCGGCTGCAAAAGTTTCTCAACAAGGTGGGCATTACCCGTTCCTATACCATCATGAACACCTTTGCCTATAGCATCAAAGGTCAGTTCGATTCTGAAATGAGGGGTATTTCGCTTGAAGGCCCGTTAAAAAATTTTAGGGATGACCTTATCGATACCATCCTGAAGATAAATCCCATTCAAGCCATCCTAAGTTTTGGGGCCGGTGCAAAACATGCCGTAGAAAATTGGCAAAATAGTAACCATATCAAAATATTTCACCTGGTTCATCCCACGGCACCCGAAAGCACGACCCATCCCAACTGGAACGGCCAGCTTGAAGACATTGCCGATTTTCTGGAACCGGACGATCCCGCGATAATCGATCTCACCCCTTATTCCGGAAAATGGGACAAGACGGTGCATCTGCCAGATATCCCAAGATACGACCTGCCCTACGGCATCCCCATCTTGGCACGGCACCAATGGAACGAACAGTCGGAGAGATCCGGCGGATAGGATAAAAAACATCATCTGGGAATCCGTATAATTATGGCTAATACTATACAGGCCCATTTCGGACTTAAATACGCCTTGGAAGGCCGAATCGTAACCATGGACAGAGCGACCAGCGTCATCGACAGGGGTCGGATATTCGTAGAAAAGGGGATAATCACGGCCGTCCGGTCCAAAAGCGAGGGCTATCCCGACGGATTTTCCAAATCGGATGTCATCAATTCCGGCGGCAGCATCTATCCGGGAATGATCGAACTGCACAATCACCTTCCCTATAACATACTGCCCTATTGGGTGGCTGACAAGCAATACCGCAACCGGGGGCAATGGGCCGCCATCAAGGGATATCGGATACATGTTACCGGCCCCATGCAAACCCTGGGGAAATCGCCCGGTTTTCCCGAGGCCATCGTACGATATGTGGAGTGTAAATCGATGATCGGGGGCGTAACCACCTCTCAGGGACTGACTTTGGCGAATTCCAACCTGACCAAAAAAGTGTTCCACGGACTCATTAGAAATGTGGAGGAAACCAACGAAGAGGTACTTCCAGAGGCCCTGACACGCATTGCGGACGTAAAGCCGGGAGGCGCCCAAGCCTTCTTAACCTCTTTATCGGATACCAAGACCAGGCTACTGCACCTGGCGGAAGGCGTCGACGAAAAAGCGAGATCTTTCTTTACCAACCTACAGATCAACGATACGGATTGGGCCATTACCAATAAACTGAACGGTATCCACTGCACGGGTCTAAAACCTCAGGACTACAAGGTGCTCGGTGACCACCAGGGATCAATGACCTGGTCGCCTCATGAGCAACCTGGTTCTTTATGGCGGTACTTCGGATGTCAAGGCGGCCAAGAAAAACAAGGTATTGATAGCCTTGGGCTCCGATTGGTCGCCTAGCGGCAGCAAAAATTTATTGGAAGAATTGAAAGTGGCCTATCTCGTCAGCAAGAACCATGAAGCCGGCCCCATTTTCACCGATGAGGAACTGGTACGGATGACCACCACCAACCCCGCCCTGATCTTGGGCTGGGAAAATGCCCTGGGTCATTACAAGTGGGCATGAAGGCCGATATGCTCATTGTTGGGGGCTATCATGGCGACCCATATAAAAAATTGATCAATGCGACCGAAAAGGATCTTTTGGGCATTTTTATAAACGGGGTTCCAAGATGTGCCCAACAGCGGATTTTGAACAAGTTCGAATTCGACCCCTCTGATATAGAGAAATTCAAAATTAAAACCGCTACCCGATACCTATATTTAAAGGAATCCGACCCTGAAAATATTTTAAACGGTATCTCGTTAAAAGCCTCCCAAAACAAAATTACATCGGGGTTGCAGAATTTAAACCAACTGGCGAACGAATTGGAAAGTGCCAATGACAATCCGTTATTGTCGGCATTCGACAATCCCCTACATACCGAGTGGATGCTGGTTACGGACATGCATGTCGATGCCGATGGTAAAGTATTGGAGGAAGGACATTTGGAATGGGGCGCGGGAATTCCGTTCAGTGAACTGGCCGAACCATTACCGCTCGATAAATTGACCGTCATCGAAGACGATGAGCATTTCCGAAGAATGTCGTACCATCCCCTGCCCGATTACGTTCGCAAGGGCCTTCCAGGGTTCTACGGCAGACCGTCGCTTTCGTTGTCCAACAGCGATTATGTTCTAGAGGGCCTCAAATCGGTCCCGTTAGAGGAGCCCCTTGCCTTGGCTACCTTTTTGAAGGGGTCAAGTAATCTTTCCTTTACCGAAAAACGGCGTATTCTGGAGCAAGCAAAAATCGTTCTTGGCGAGGTGTACGTACATCTGGTATTGAAACAATCGATGTATGCGGTAAATCCGCTAAATCGCCTCGATCTGATGATCCGGGAGATTGACAATGCCGCAAGAACCGATCCTGACGGTGTAGCGGATGACCATAAGTTCCATAACGAACTGTTGGACATTTTTAGTTCGCTGCGCGACCTGCATACCAAATACATACTGCCCCATCCGTTTCGGAACCGGTTTGCATTTTTACCCTTCCTGATCGAGGAATACTATCCCACCCAGGAGGATACGGAGCCCAAATATATTATCACGACCTATTTCAAGGATATCTTGGCGAACAGCGCGTCCTATAAAACGGGCATTGAAGTTTTATACTGGAACAACATCCCCATCAAAAAGGCCATTGCGCTGAATTCAAAAAACCAATCCGGTAGCAACAATGAGGCACAAATGGCCCGTGGGCTTGACACCCTTACCATCCGTTCGCTGGGCACTACGAGTCCGCCGGACGGTCATAAAGTCCGGTTGGATTGCTTCGATCCCCGTACCGGGCAACACCTGGAAATGGAATTTGAATGGCTGGTATCGCAGCATCCGCCGCAATTTGAGTTGGACAAACAAGGCATAAACGCGACCCAAATGTCTTATGGTTTTGACTACGATACCTTATCGGTCAACGGTTTGAAGGCCACGCTTTACGGCGTATCCCGAAAAGGAAAGCCGCCCAAGAAAAGCCTTTGGATAAGACCGACCCGATATCCCGACCTAATGAAGGGAAAAATAGTCGAAAAACCAGGATGGCGAACAGGCCTTTGGCTACATACGCATCTATAGTTTTGCCGCATCGAACGCCGACCACTTTGTGACCGATTTCAAGGAAATACTACAGCAACTGCAATCGGAAGACCTCACTGGGCTTATCTTGGATATCAGGGGCAACGGCGGGGGACTTATAACGGCAAGCGAGCTTTTATTGGCACACTTGACAGGTAAAGATATTGAAACGCAAAGGGCGCAGTTCATCAATTCGGCACTTACCCTTCAGCTCTGTGAAAAATATACCACGGGCAACAGCATTATCGATCTGTCGGACTGGACCCGGTCCATTGACCTATCGCGCATTACCGGAGACCGCTATTCCCGCAGTTATCCGATTACGAAAATCGAGGAAAGGGATAGCCTTCGGAGTATATTTTCAAAACCCAAGGTTCTCATTACCGATGCGCTCTGCTATAGTGCCGCGGACATGTTCGCGGCAGGTTTTCAAGACAATGGGCTGGGTAAAATCATTGGCACACAGGCGAACACGGGTGCCGGAGGGGCCAATGTCTGGAGCCATGAAATTTTAAGAAACCTATTTGATGACACCCAATCAGCAAACAATCCGCTACAGCCCCTGCCCAAAGGCGCCAACCTGAGTGTTGCCGTGCGACGCATATTGCGCAAAAATGACGAACCGATCGAAGATTTGGGCATCGTACCCGACGTACTTCATAAGATAACCAAGAACGACCTACTCTTCGGAAATATTGACCTGATACGAAAGGCTATGGAAATTCTTCTTCCAAAACGGGATGCGATCGGCGTCAAAAAAAGGGAGGTTTTGGTGTAGGAGGATGCGGAACAAAGATGAATGGGCATGCATTACAAGGGCCAATCATCTATTACTTCTAGATACAGGTTTGAGGCAATCTGCTCCGATATCCGAATTTCGCGGGAGTCGATCTGCAGGCCGAGCGAGTTATCGAATTCCTCTTTGTCCAATATTCGCATGTGGCTGCCTATCAGCTATCCCGTTCTTTACTAAGAAAGTTGTTAGAAGGCGGTGGAAGAGTCCTTTACCGCGACGCAAATACCCTCTGCCCCCACGGGTAAATGGTTCAGCAACTTCTTACTCCTCTTTTTAAACTCCCCGTCCTTTGAAGGTATAGGTTCTCCCGTAGGGGCTATTTTTGGAAACCCCAAATAATGGTCGAGCTTGTCGATAAGTTCTTCACTTGGCATATGTTCGAGCTGTTCGGCCATTTCGGGTATCGTATCTTTTGAGATATTCAATTTCTGCTGCCAAAAAAACCTCCCATAAATGTTGTTTTCGGAGGATGGATCACGGCAAGAACCCGGCCTTTTTCCGTTAGATGGACCCCTTTGTACTTTCTATGACTTACCATACCCCTTTTTTGCCAGTTTCTTGAACATATCGGTCACCGACGCCGGTTGGGTGGCCACCCGTTCGGCAATGGCGTTTGTGGACACCACGGCATGGGTATCCCCGCCCAAATGATAAATGTTCTTCAGATGTTTTTCTTCGGATGCCGTCACCGTTAAAATCTTTATTTTCGTATTCGTAAAAGTATCGGTTTTTAATGAACCCATCCGGTAGCGATTTTATATTCCATGACCCAATTCGATTATATTATTATCGGTGCAGGCGCTTCCGGGCTCATGTTGGCCGATGCGCTCGGAAAGGATGACTTCTTTTCGGGAAAATCGATTTTACTGTTGGATAAGGCCGTCAAAAACAAGAATGACCGTACCTGGTGCTTTTGGGAAAAGGGCGAAGGCCAGTTCGATGATCTTGTTTCCAAAACTTGGCATCATATCTATTTCGGGGGAAAGCAATTTTCGAAACGCGCCAAGATTGCGCCCTACACTTATAAAATGATCCGGGGCATCGATTTTTACGATGCTTATTTAAGTAGGATAGAAGCGTATGCACAACATCAGCTTTCGTCAAGAAATCCTTTCCGAAGTGGAGGATTACGGAAACCGGGTCTTAGTTACTACGGATAAAAACCGATACTCCGCTTTGAAGGTGTTCAACAGCATCTTCGACTACAAAATGGCGACCCATCAAAAAAACTATCCCGTATTGCAACAGCATTTTTTAGGATGGACGGTAAGGACTAATTCGCCTGTTTTCGATCCGGACCTAGCGACCTACATGGATTTTTCCATTCCCCAAAAAGGCAATACCCGCTTTATGTACGTACTGCCGTTCTCGGAAACAGAGGCTTTGGTGGAATATACCCTCTTCTCGGATAAACTTTTGGCTACAGAAGAATACGAAAACGCGATCAAAGAGTATTTAAAAAATGACCTCAACTGTCCCGATTTTGAGATTGTGGACACGGAGCGGGGCAGTATCCCTATGACCTGCTATGATTTCAGGGAGCACCACACCCCAAACATCCGTTATATCGGCACGGCCGGCGGATGGGCCAAACCTAGCACCGGCTATACCTTTATGAGCAGCGCCAAAAAAGTGCCCGCGCTTGTGCAATACCTCAAAACCGGAAAACCTTTGGACCAATTGAGCTTTAAAAACCGATTTTGGTATTATGACCTGCTGTTTTTAGATGTGTTGGCGAAAGAGAACGGCAGAGGCCATGATGTCTTCGAGACCCTCTTTAAGAATCGGGCTCCGCAGTTGATTTTTAAATTCTTGGATGAGGAGACTTCCGTTAGTGAAGACTTGAGGTTTATATGGGGGTGCCCTACCGGTCCTTTTGTCAAGGGATTACTGAAACGGGTATTTTAATTCCCGACTCTCGAATTCAGCACTATAGACCTTATAAAATTAATATTTAACAATTGTTTATGGTAAATTCACATAAATTATTAATTTAGTCGCCCAAATAATCAAGAACACTCATTTTATGACTACTCAAGCCATCTCTCTTCCGCCAGGGCGGACATTGCCTAATGCTGCCCCTTTGTCGGTTTTTCTGTTTTTTGCTTCAACCCTCTTTTATCTCGCCTGCGCCCAGAGTCCGGTTACGGGTACGGTAACTGATCAAGGAGGTCTTCCACTGCCCGGTGTGAGTGTTGTGGTCCAGGGAACTTCCATAGGGGTTTCTACCGATTTTGATGGCCTCTACTCAATTGATCCGGAAAGTGCAGACGCTGTTCTGGTATTTTCCTATATCGGCTTCTTGACACAGAAAATCCCGGTAGCAGGGAATAGTACCATCGATGTAACTATGAAGGAGGATGTTCAAAATCTGGAAGAAGTGGTGGTCGTAGGCTATGGTACCCAAAAAAGGGCTACCGTTTCCGGTGCTGTGGCATCGGTCAAGGGAGAAGAACTGACGAAGTCTCCCACTGTAAACTTGACCAACTCCCTTTCAGGTAGGGTAGCCGGCCTTTTTGTGCAACAGGCCAGCGCAGAACCGGGGTATGACAATGCCAATATTCGAATTCGCGGATCAAATACCTATAATAATACCGGTGCCTTGGTGGTGGTAGATGGTATTCCTGATCGTGACGGCGGCTTGGCACGTATCAATCCAGCCGATATCGAAAGTATTTCCGTCTTAAAGGATGCCTCGGCCGCTATTTATGGCGCTAGGGCGGCCAATGGAGTTATTTTAGTGACTACTAAACGAGGAAAAACGGGAAAACCGAAAATCACGTACTCATCCCAACAAGGCTGGGCGGCTCCAACAGTAATACCAGAAATGGCAAATGCCCCGCAATACGCTGAATTAAGAAATGAGTTAGAGGTGTACAACCTTCCCGTAGAGGAATGGCAAGCAGCAACGGATGCCTTTAGTTCGACAGGCACCTACACTAGGCCCGACGGATCTCAAAGGGACGCCATTTATACGCCAGAAGATCTTGACCTTTTTAGAAATGGCCAAGATCCATGGGGCCATCCCGACACCGACTGGTTTGGCGAAACGTTTAAAAGAGGGGCTTCTCAAGAAAAACATACGATGCAGCTGACCGGTGGTAGCGAGAACTTTAACTATTTTAGTTCTTTGGGATACCTCAAACAGGATGCCTACTACAAGAATTCGGCAACGGGTTATGAGCAATACGATCTTCGGATCAACCTCGATGCAAAGATCAGCGAAGGTATTTCCTTTAAAATAGGAGTTTTGGGAAGGGAAGAAAAGCGCTATTTCCCCACAGAGTCTGCAGGTGCTATTTTTAGAATGTTGACCCGCGGACAGGCCCACGGAACCGGCATATTGGCCCAACGGCTTTCCGGGCCCGGATATTGAAAACGGCCAACAACCTGTAGTTATTACGACCAATGCTACCGGGTATGACCGCGATACGAGGGACTATTTTCAATCCAATGCCTCATTGGATATTAAAATTCCGTGGGTCGAAGGACTTACCTTGCAAACTACGGCGGCCATCGATAAAAGTTTTTTGAACCGAAAAGTTTGGCGGACTCCTTGGGAACTCTATACTTGGGATGGTGTCCATCGTGATGAGTCAGGCTTGACCCCGGTGCAACGGGGGCCTGCCGAACCCAACCTGCGGCAATATTCTCAAAACCGTTTGAGCATTCTATTGGGTGCCAACCTTCAATACCAAAAATCCTTTGG
This sequence comes from uncultured Flavobacteriaceae bacterium, assembly GCA_963764285.1. Taxonomy (GTDB): domain Bacteria; phylum Bacteroidota; class Bacteroidia; order Flavobacteriales; family Flavobacteriaceae; genus Pricia. Next base: position 308,831 of record CAVXSA010000018.1, on the reverse strand, counting down.
TGACCACAATGTACTAGTTCTCGCAGGCACCAATAAAGAAACGAAGACTTACGAAGGTTTTGAGGCTTATCGTAGATACTTTATCTCACCCGTCATTGATGATCTTTTTGCTGGTGGAGCGGAAGAACAGGATATTAATGGATCTTCCAACCGAGCAGCGCGTTTAAATTACTTTGGAAGGGTTTCCTACGATTTTCAGGAAAAATATTTAATGGAGTTTCTATGGAGGTATGATGGCTCTTATCTATTCCCCGAAGAAACCCGGTATGGCTTTTTCCCAGGATTTACTGCAGGTTGGGTGGTTACCAAGGAAAAGTGGTTTGATGAGTCGAATAGTGATTCATTGTTCAATTATCTCAAACTAAGGGGTTCTTGGGGCCAGTTGGGAAATGATGCTTTTAATGATGATGAGTTTCCAGCGAACCAATTCTTAGCCTCTTATGGCTTTGGCTCCTATGTCGTCAACAATGCGCTGGTGACCACCTTGAGCGAATCTACGTTTCCCAACCGCGGTATAACGTGGGAAGTTGCCACGAACATCGATGTTGGACTTGACGCACGTTTTATTAAAAACAAGCTAAATTTGGAGTTTGACTGGTTCCTGAACAAAAGAACCGATATTCTTACAGCACCCTCTGCCTCGTTACCTGCCTTATCTGGTATTACCCCACCACGCCAGAATTTCGGCGAGGTCGAAAACACAGGATTTGACTTTATTCTTGGCTGGAACGATTTTATTGGAGAGGAATTCCAATACGGCCTTACGGTAAATGCGGGGTATGCCAAAAACAAAATCATTTTTAATGATGAGGCGGAAGGTTCTCCAGAATGGCAGAGACAGACCGGCAGAACCATTGATGCCCAACTTATATATGGCTATGATGGCGTCTTTGCCACCCAAGCTGATATCGACGCGGAAACCCTCGATTATTCGGCCTTGGTAAATAATCTCCGTCCTGGGGATATGAAATTGCTGGACTACGATGGTGACGGGCGGATTACCCCTGATGATCGATATAGAAATGATAAAAACAGATTTCCTACCCTTCAAGGAGGGATCAATCTAACTGCCAGTTACAAAAACTTTGATCTGAGCATGTTATTTCAAGGTGCTTGGGGAGGTGAATTGTTCTTCAACTTCAGCGAGGCGGGCACCATCGGAAATTATCTGGAAAGAGACTATTACAATCGCTGGTCGGTCAACAACCCCAGTAGTGTTTACCCCAGAATAACCAACCGAGCCGATCAATATTATAGCAATGGCAATACCTATTGGAGGAACGATACTGATTATATGCGCTTAAAGAACTTTGAATTAGGCTATAACTTTCCCCAAGAGATAATAGGCAAGATCGGTCTAAGCAATTTAAGATTCTATCTCAACGGGTCCAACCTTTTTACTTGGACCGATGCCCTGTTCGACCCAGAAAGTTTGAGTACTAGCGGAAGGGATTATCCTGTGTCCAGGATTTTCAGTGTGGGGTCTTCAATTTCATTTTAAAAAAATAAAAAACTATGGAAATGAGAAATTTATTTAAAACATTGGGAGTGGCTTTACCACTTGTCGTTGCAATGGCTTGTAACGATGATTTTACGAGCATTACTCCCCTCAGTCAAGTTTCGGAAGGAAGTGTATGGTCCGATGCGGGACTTGCGGAAGCCGCGGTAACGGGGGTGTACAATGGTTTGGGAGCCGGAGGGCTTGATGAGCAAATGTTGGCGTCATTGACAGACGAGGCCCTATTTACTCATACGGGACGAGGCATTAACACCATAAACGAATCTAGGGCAAATTCGGCCGATACGGGCTGGATCAATAATACGTGGGACTGGAACAATATGTATGGCTATATCAGGGATGCCAATTTAGCCATCGCCAACTTGAACGAAGGAGGAATAGATGATACCGCATTGGTAAATCGGTTATTAGGCGAAGCCCATTTTCTTCGCGCCTATTATTACCATCAGCTGTTGCGTTTTTACGGCGGGGTTCCGCTAATCGCAGAACCTTTGAAACTGGACTCGGATTATAATATTGCCCGGAATAGCTTTGAAGAATGTGTCAATTTTATCGTCGCCGATTGCGAGAAAGCCTTCGAACTCCTGGATGGCCTCGATATGGATTCCGGTCGGGCCAATGGTACCGTAGCTTTAGCCCTGAAGGCCCGGATCCTATTATACGCCGCTAGTGACTTGCATGATTTTCCTACTGCATCGGCCAACTCGGCTCTAATTGCAGGGTACTCCAATCCGGAGTTGATCGCCTATACTTCCGGCGACCAACAACAGCGCTGGATAAAGGCCCGTGATGCGGTAAGGGCAGCTCTCGATTATTCTACCTACGGGTATAAACTGGATCTGACAGCCCCGGTTGCCTTAGAAGAGGGAGAGCAAAACTACCTCGATATATCCTTGGCCCGGAACGGCGGCGAAAACGATATAATTTGGGCACGTCAATATGTAGAAAATACGGGGCCTGGTCGACAAATAGGTCTCTTTAATGGCCCGAATGGCTATCATAACTGGGCAGGCAACGCCCCCTTACAGAATTTGGTGGACGATTATGCCATGATGGATGGTTCTCAATTCGATTGGGACAACCCCAGCCAGGCCAACGCGCCTTATGAAAATCGCGAGGCCCGTTTCTATGCCACTATCCTATATGACGGTGCGGAATGGAAACCCCGACCTTCGGATGTTGCGGAACGAGACCCGGCCAATGAAATACAAACGGGGCAATACGAAGTTATTGGGCCCGATGGAGGAATTATCACCCATTTCGGACTGGATACACGTCAAGGACCTGTAGAGGACTGGAACGGTACTAGAACGGGTTATTACTTTAAAAAATTTATAGAACCCGATCCCGCCTTTGTGGACCAGAACGATTTTCAAACCATTCCATGGCCTTTTTTCAGGCAAACGTACTTAGTGCTTAACTATGTAGAGACCCTTCTGGAAACTGGAGATGAGGCGGAAGCCGTTAACTGGCTTAACAAAATCCGATATAGAATTGGCCTTCCTGCCGTTACGGCCACAGGTGACGAACTGATGGACGTTTATAGAAATGAAAGACGGATCGAACTTGCCTATGAAAACCATCGATACCACGATGCGCGAAGATGGATGATAGCTCCCTCGACTCTGGGTGCCCCTGCAAAAGGCATTCAAATTACGGGTACCTTACGCCCCGGTGCCGAAGTAGAGACCTATAAATATAATCCGGAGAAATATAGTTATACCTATGTTCCGACCGTCGTGGATCCCGGATTTGAAAATCGATTGTGGTTGGACAAAAGCTATTATGTCCCGATTAGGATTGGAGAACTGAACGCTAACACGGCTTTAATCCAGAATCCCGGATACGACTAATCGATCTCGTTATTTAATTAGTAAAGATTCTATCCCTACCATAGGGATAGAATCTTTACTTTTATAGACCTTATGAGGAAGTATCGCTATTGTTATATTCTATTGTACGGTCTGATGGCCTATATGCTGCTCTAGCTGTAATCAGGAGGAGGATAAAACCGATAAAAAAGGAAATCATGAGGATATGCATCCCTACATTATTTACCCTTTTACCCCCCGAGCAAACCGATATTGATTTTCAAAACACCCTTACCGAAAATTTAAACGCCAATGTACTCATGTACGAATATTTGTACAACGGCGGAGGTGTTGCCACCGGTGATTTTAACGGAGACGGCAAAATTGACATCTATTTTACTTCGAACATGGGCGACAACAAATTGTATATCAATTTAGGTAATATGAAATTTCAAGATGTCACGGCTCTTTCGAACGTTTCAGGAAGAACCGGACCTTGGAAAACGGGCATAACCGCGGTAGATGTCAACGGTGATGACAAACTTGACCTTTATTTGTGTTATTCGGGCGCCTTGCCTGCCGAGAAACGAAGGAATCAGTTGTTCATAAATAAGGGTAACGATGAAAAAAACTTTCCCATTTTTGAGGAAAAAAGCGCAGAATATGGGCTTGATACCCCAGCCTATAGTAATCAAGGCTATTTTTTCGACTATGACCATGACGGCGATTTGGACATGCTTTTATTAAACCATAATCCCAAATCCCTTCCTGTGCTAAACGAGGCAAGCACCAAGAAATTTCTACAACAAGATAATCCTTTGGAAGGCTTACGTTTATATAGACAAGACAACGGATATTTTAAGGACATAACTACGAAAGCTGGAATCGGAGGCTCTGCTTTGAGCTATGGGTTGGGCCTCGGTATCAGTGACCTCGACAACGACGGTTGGGTAGATTTTTATGTCTCCAATGATTACACCGTTCCGGATTATCTTTATATGAACAATCATAATGGAACTTTTACGGACCAACTCAAGCAAAGTTTGGGGCATACCAGTCATTTCTCAATGGGAAATGATATTGCGGATATAAACAATGACGGAAACCAAGATATCATAACATTGGATATGCTGCCCGAAGATAACCGAAGGCAAAAACTACTACTGTCTCCCGATAACTATGATAAGTTCAATCTGAACTTACGAAGTGGCTTCCACTACCAATATATGCGCAATATGTTACAATTGAACAACGGCAATGGAACCTATAGCGAAATAGGGCAATTGGCCGGAATTTCCAATACGGATTGGAGTTGGGCAGCTTTGTTGGCGGACTACGATAACGATGGTTGGAAAGATCTTTTTGTTACCAACGGGTATTATAGGGACTATACCAATTTGGATTTCATCAATTACATGGAAGATTACGTGCAATCAAAAGGACGGCTAAAGCGCAAAGATGTTCTTGAAATCATTAAGAAAATGCCCTCCTCCAATTTGACCAATTATATGTTCATCAACCAACATGGTATCCGTTTTGCCAACAGAACCCAAGTGTCGGGACTTGACCAACCCGCGAACAGTAACGGAGCCGCCTATGCCGATCTTGACAACGATGGTGACCTGGATCTTATCGTGAACAATATTAACAAACCGGCATTCATTTATAGAAATGAATCCGAGAAAAAAGATAATTCCTACTTACAGATACAATTAAAGGGCCAAGGACAAGAATACCGAAGGAATCGGATCTAAGGTAACCATTTATACCAAGCACCAAAAACAAAGTCTTGAACAGACTCCCACCCGAGGATATCTTTCCACCGTTTCTCCTATTTTAAATTTTGGGTTGGGAAAAGAAAAAAAGATAGACTCGCTGAAAATCCGATGGAATACCGGCAAAAGCCAAACTTTGCGATAACGTAGAAGTGAATCGGGTATTAGTATTGGAAGAAAGCGAAGCCGAAATTTCAAAAACAACCCCAAATCTATCCTCATCATTTTTCAAAAAAATATCCTCACCTATTCCATTTAAAAATAAGAATCCGGAAGTAAATGACTTTAAACGGCAACCTCTATTAATAAGCCAACTTTCACATACCGGACCCTGCCTCATTGAAGGCGATATCAACGGTGATGGTATGCAGGATTTATTTATTGGAGGGGCCATGGGGCAAAGTGCTGCTGTATTTATTCAAGATAAAAACAAAAGCTTTAGACAATTAAAAAACCCGGCTTTTAACGATGATAAAGCCTTTGAAGATGCCGATGCGGTTATTTTTGATGCCGATGGGGATGGAAACCCTGATATTTATGTTGCGAGTGGGGGTTACAGCAAGCTGCAGCCACAGGATAAATTGCTCCAAGATCGTTTATATCTGGGGGATGGGAGAGGTAATTTTTCGAAAAGTCCGCAGGCCGTTCCGCCGACCTATTCAAGTAAAGGCTGCGTAGCCACCGCCGATATTAATAACGATGGATATTTAGATCTGTTCGTAGGCGGCAGGGTGATACCCGGCAGGTATCCGGAAACCCCGCGCAGCTTTATCCTCATTAACAACGGTAAAGGTAAATTCACCGACGAAACCGATACAATATCGCCCGAACTACCTCATATAGGAATGGTTACCGATGCACAGTTTGCCGATCTGAATGCCGACAATCAGAAAGATCTTGTAGTGGTGGGGGATTGGATGCCCATCTCGATTTTTATAAACCGAAATGGGAAGTTAGAGAACGAGACTTCCGATTATTTTGATAAAAACCAAAATGGCTGGTGGAATACGGTTAACGTAACCGACATTAACGAGGATGGCATTATGGACCTCGTGGCGGGGAATATGGGCACCAATACACAATTTAAAGTATCCGAGGCAGAGCCCGCTGAAATGGTATATGACGATTTCGATCAAAATGGATCGATTGATCCCTTGTTCACTTATTACATTCAAGGAAAAAGCTATCCTAATCTGACCAGGGACGAACTCTTGGGGCAACTTTCAAAGTTTCGATCTGAATTCACAAGCTACAAAGACTATGCGGACGCCACATTACAGGATTTTTTAAGTGAAAAGGAATTAAAAAAGGCCAACAAGTTAGTTGCCAATCAAATGGAGACTACCCTATTCTTAGGGACCTCAAAAGGTAAATTCGAGATTACCCCGTTACCGGTACAAGCACAATACGCGCCCGTAAACGCTATCTTGGTTTCTGATTTTAACCAAGATGGCCATAATGATCTTCTTTTATTCGGTAATAATAATTATTTCAAATTACGCCTAGGAAAATTCGACGCTAATTATGGCACATTGCTAACAGGCGACGGCAACGGTAACTACCAATATGTAAATCAGGTTCAGTCGGGTTTAGACGTTCAGGGCACAGTTAGAAGCGCAATAATGATAGATGAGCTTTTATTCTTAGGTATTAACGGGGAAGCAATAGAATCATACAAACATGTGACTCCTAGCGTGGATTAGAATGAAAAATTCGACCTGCATACCCCACTTATTGCGGAAGGATATTCAGACCTTAAACCTCCCGCCGCATTAACTGCTCTCCCAACTTTCTCAACACCTCTTTTTTCTCCTCGGAAACCTCAAGTCCATTTAAAAGGTCGAATGCCCTTTCCGTGTATTTGGCAATGGCAGTTTGTGTAAGTTCCGCCGCCCCGCTATCTAAAAATATTCCCTTAATGGTCTCGATCTTAGCCTTTGGATTTTTCGGCCGTATGGAATACATGTCGAGCAGCTCCTTTTTTTGTTGAGCCGTTCCCTTTTCAAGAACGTTGAGGTACAGCACCGTCTTTTTATTTTCGATAATATCACCCCCTACCTGCTTGCCGAAAGCCTTGGCGGCACCGAAAACATCAAGGTAATCGTCCTGTAATTGGAAGGCAATCCCTAAATTCAGGCCGAAGCCATATATCTCATTTTGTTTCTGTTCGGAAGCCTCCGCAATAATACCTCCCATTTTTAAGGCCGCTGCTACTAAAACGGCGGTTTTACATTCAATCATCTTGAGGTATTCAGGTAGCGTTACATCATCCCGGTTCTCAAAATCGATATCGTATTGCTGGCCTTCACAGACCTGGAGGGCAGTTGTGCTGAATAGGTGGGCCAGATTCCGAAATTTCTCCGCCGCATAATTTTCGAAAAGCTGATAAGCGGTGATCAGCATGGCATCCCCGGATAAGATTCCCGTATTGACATCCCACTTTTCATGTACGGTGGCCTCTCCCCGTCGCAAGGGCGCAGCATCCATAATATCATCGTGTACCAATGAAAAATTATGAAACACTTCGATGGCAAGGGCGGCATCCAAGGCCTGTTTATAGTCTGCATCAAAGACTTCCGTAGCCATCAAGGTAAGTACCGGTCGTAAACGTTTTCCGCCAAGTCCCATATATATAAGCCATGGGGCCGTACAGGTTACGGGGCTCCTTGTTTTTGTGCCTTTTCCTCTAAGTAAGCTATAAACTCGATACGGTAGAATTCGGTGGAGTGCATTCATGCGATTTTAACTCAAAAATACATTCTATTTTTAAAACATCCTCCCTGACTCCTCCAAACTAAAGGAAGAAAAAAGAAGACAAAAAATGCAATAGATTTGAAAAACCTCGTCTTTAATAGGGGAGACCGGCCGATAAAAGTGATCGAATGACTTCGGATTCAGAAAATTATAACCACCTAAAAACCTTTTTCGACGAAGAATATCGTTCGCTCAAGGCGTATGCACAGGCCCGGATCAATGCTACCGCGGACTGGGATGCCGAGGACATCATTCAAGATGTAGCCTTGAAAATATTTTCGAGATCGGACCATGCTTCGCCGATTACCAATATTGCCGGGTTCGTATACCGTTCGATACGGAATAAAATAGTAGACCTGATGCGAACTAAAAATGAAGTATCGAACATCGATAACCAAATGGAAACCCGTCTTATCGATTTTACGGAAATGTTTTATGGACCGGCGGATAATTCATACACGGAGGATATGAAAGACAATCTCAAAAAAGCCATCGGAAATTTAAGGCCACACCACCGCAATATTATCCTTGCGGTCGATTTTGAAGGCTATGGCTATAAGGAAATAGCGATGGAAACGGGCATCCCCGAAGGAACCTTGATGTCAAGAAGGCACCGGGCACTTTCATTATTGCAAAAAGAACTAAAACCAAAGAAAAATAACAATTTAAATTTATAGATTATGAAAGATTATGTAGAACGTAGCGTCGGTAGCAAAGTTGAAAAAATCGTCAGGTCGGGCGTCAAATTCGTATTTTTTGCCGTATTGATCCTGGTTTTCATTCTATTGTTCGGATATGCATTTATGTGGTTGTGGAACTGGTTAATGCCGGATATTTTCGGACTGACGAGCATCACCTACTGGCAGGCTATCGGCCTACTTGTTTTGGCAAAATTGGTATTTGGGGGCTTTGAGGGACGCGGGCTGGGCAAAAAATCCAAAAACTATAAAAACCGTTGTAGACCAAGGAACCGCTGGGCCCTTAAGAACGACTTTTCGAAGTGGAAGCACTACGATAAATTTTGGGAAGAAGAGGGCGAAAAGGCATACGACGATTATGTGGCGCGGAAAGAAGGGAAAGACAAAAAAAGTGGGATTTCTAAATAATGGGTATCCGGAACTTCAAATTGCTGTAAAACTTTGGAAACTTTTTTTGTTTTTTAAGTTTCCTTGAGTATATTTGTCGCCCCTATGAAGGATAAGATTTTGGAAAAAGCAACGGACATGTTCTTGAACCTAGGTTTCAAGAGCGTTACCATGGATGATCTGGCCCAAGAACTTGGCATATCCAAAAAGACAATTTATACCCATTTTAAAAACAAGACGAAGCTGGTGGAAGCCACCACCGAACGCCTTTTTCATATTATATCGAATGGTATAGATCAAATCAGGGCCTTGGATAAAAACCCCATCGAAGAACTTTATGAAATAAAGAAATTTGCGATGACACATTTGAAGGACAACAAATCATCGCCTCAATATCAATTACAGAAGTATTATCCGAAAATCTTCGGGGCACTCAAAAGAAAACGCTTTGAGAAGATGCAGACCTGCGTGGTACATAATTTAGAAAAAGGTGCGGAACAGGAAATATTCAGGGGAAATCTCAATATCGATTTCATAGCCCGAATCTATATTTTGGGGATAAACAGTATTAACGACCATGATCTTTTCCCCAATGAAAAGTTTGCTATGCAAGATTTGGAGGATTACTATTTGGAATACCATTTAAGGGGCATTGTAACTCCTAAAGGAAGGAAAATATTGAACACGATCATCAACTCAAACCACGATTAAATGCGTAACTGTTTTTTTACATTTTTGGCCTTGTTTATCTTGACGATAGGCTTTTCGCAAGATACGCTACAACAGACCTATAGCTTTACCTTGGATGAGGCTATTGCCTTTGCCCTTGAAAATAATTATAGTGCAATCAATGCGGACCGCGATATTATCGACGCCCAAAAACAGAAATGGGAAACCATAGCCGAGGGCTTGCCCCAAATCAGTGGGTCCGTGAGCTACCAAAACCAGTTGAAACAGCCCGTATCCCTTATTCCTGCTGAATTTTCGGGCGGTGAACCGGGCACCTATATTCCGATCGTCTTCGGTCAGCAACACCAGGCCACGGCCACGGCGACATTGAGCCAGCAGATATTCGACGGATCATATATCGTAGGGGTACAGGCCACCAAAGCGTTTTTAAGCTATAGCGCCAACAATAAGGAGAAAACGGACCAGGAAGTCAGGAAGGCCGTTGTCGAGGCTTACGGTAACGTATTGCTCGCAGAGGAAAGCGTGGCAATCTTCGAAAAGAACAAAGACAATTTAGAGGAAAACCTGTTCGAGACCCAAAAACTCTATGAAAACGGATTGGGCGACGAAGAAAGTGTTGAACAGTTGCAAATCACCCTGTCATCGGTTGACAACCAATTGAAGAATGCGGTGAGACTTGAAGGTATTACCCGCCAAATGTTGAACCTCGTCATGGGCATCGCCATCGACGCGCCGACCCGTTTAGAGGAAAACCTGAACGACCTGGCCGAAGATCAAATCGATTTCTCCCTTATGGAAACGGACTTCAATCCGGAAAACAATGTGGATTATAAACTAGCCTTCAACCTCACACAACAGCGGTATTATGAATGGAAATTGGCGAGAAGCCGGGCCTTGCCGACACTAAACTCGTTTATCAACTATGGGTCGTCCGCGTTCGCTAACCAATTTAATTTTTTTAGCGGCGACCAGCAATGGTTCGATTCTTCGGTACTGGGCTTCGACCTGAGTATTCCCTTGTTCAGTTCCGGAAAACGAAGTGCCAGCACCGCAAGGGCCAAAATCGCCATGGAAAAGGCGCAGACCCAACTCACCGAGGCCGAGGAGCAAATCAGATTGCAACTAGAGCAGGCAAAAAGCGAATATATACTGGCCATCGAAGAATACAGAACGGCCGAGGAAAATTTAGGACTGGCAGAACGTATCGAAAACAAAAACCAGATCAAATACTCTGAGGGTATCGCCAGCAGCTTTGAGCTCCGCCAGGCCCAGACACAATTATACGATGCACAGCAAGGCTATTTGCAATCGATGGTAGAGGTAATCAACAAGAAAACCGACCTGGAGGTCATTTTAAACAATAACCACGACTGAAAGCATTTAATCAACAACCACATCAACTCATAAACCTTTTCAAGAATGAAGAAACTACTTTTCTTGATAACCGCAGCATTCGCCCTCTCCGCATGCGGCGACAAAGAACAATCCGTCCAGGACTTGGTAGCTCAAGGTGATCTTGAGACCCTGCGTGCCAAGAAATCCGAGATTTCGGAACGGCAGCAACAGATGCAGACCGATTTACAAATGCTGGATTCCGCCATCGCTACCAAATCCGGGGAGGAAAAATTGCCCTTGGTGAATGTCATAACCGTGGAACCCCAAACGTTCGACCACTTTCTCGAACTACAGGGCGACGTCAAGACCAAACAGAACGTATTGGTCTATCCTGAGATGGCGGGAACGCTGCAACGGGTTTATGTCAAGGAAGGCCAACGGGTGAACAAGGGCCAGATATTGGCCTCCATCGACGACGGTGGTATGGGCAGTCAACTTTCGCAACTGAAAACGAGGGCGGAACTGGCAGAGACCACCTTTAAGCGCAGAAAGCGGCTATGGGATCAGAAAATTGGCTCCGAAATTGAATACCTCTCCGCCAAGACCGAATACGAAGCGGCGCAGAATGCCGTAAAACAATCTGAAAGCCAACTGGGCAAATCGACCATTACCGCCCCCTTTTCCGGAATCATAGACGATGTAATCAAAGATCAGGGAACGGTGGTTTCCCCAGGTCCCGGATCGGAAGTATTCCGGATTGTCAATCTCTCCGATATGTACATCGAGGTCGATGTGCCGGAAACCTACTTGGGCGATGTGACCAAGGGCAAGGAAGCGATGGTCTATTTTCCGATATTGGGCGACAGCCATTACCACCCGCATCAGGGAAACCGGAAATTTTATCAATCCGTCCAATCGATCTTTTAGCGCAGAAATTCCGGTTCCTAACAAAAACGGAAAGATAAAACCCAACTTGACCGCCAAGGTGAGCCTTAACGACTATACGAGTGAAGAGGCTATTCTGATTCCGTCGAACATCATTTCGGAGAATGCAGAGGGCGAACAGTATATCTATTTGGCCGAAGAACCGAATGCGGACAATGAGGCGACGGCCAAAAGAACCATAATCACCACCGGAAAGACCCAAGGTGCAAAAATCGAGGTACTTACCGGCGTCGAAAACGAAAGCCTGGTCATCAAAGAGGGTGCAAGGACGGTCAAGGACGGGCAGAAAGTTAAAATCAAGCAATAAGTTTATGAGCAAAGTAAAAAAGAACGCCGAAAAGGAATTTAGCCTTTCGTCTTGGGCTATCGATAACCCCTCGGTCATCTATGTGATGATCGGCATCTTTCTATGGCTGGGCTTCTCAGCCTACCAAGCCATGCCCCGGGAAGATTTTCCAGAAATCGTAGAGACCAAAATTTATATCAGTGTTCCCTACCCCGGCAATACTGCCGAGGATATCGAAAAACTGATTACGGATCCTTTGGAAGATCGACTCCAAAACTTGAGCAACGTGGTGGAAACCGTTTCGACCTCCCAAGAGGACTATGCCATCATTACTGTTGAGTTTGACGAGGAAATCACTGTCGAACAGGCCAAACAAGATGTGAAGGACGAAGTCGATAGCGAAAAAGCGAGCGAAGATTGGCCTCTTTTCAACGGTGCCAAAGTCGAACCTAATGTCTTCGATCTGAACTTTTCGGAAGAAGTGCCCATTATGAACATCAATTTTACCGGCGATTATCCCGTCGATAAATTGAAGGAATATGCAGAGCACCTTCAGGACGAAATAGAGGACCTTCCTGAAATTAAGCAGGCCGATATTCGAGGGGCTCAGGAAAAAGAGGTCGAGGTCGCCGTGGACATCTATAAAATGATGGCCGCCAAGGTCAGTTTCCAAGACTTGCTGAACGCCATCAGCAATGGAAATGTGACGATGTCCGCAGGCAACCTGCAAACCAGTGGGCAACGGCGTACCATTCGTATTCTCGGTGAAATCGAAGACCCACAGCAGCTAGAAAATTTTGTTGTCAAGTCGGAAGACGGGGCAGTATATCTGAAAGATATTGCCGATGTTTCCTTTGAGGAAGAAGACAGAACCACCTACGCCCGTGAGTTCGGCAAAAACGTGGTCATGCTCGACGTAAAAAAACGCGCCGGTCGCAATGCTATTTCGGCCGCAGACCAAATCAAGGAAATCATCAAAGAGGAACAAAGCAACTATTTTCCGCCAGACCTGCATATTTCAATTGCCAACGACTCATCGACCCGAACCTTGAACCAGGTTGATGACCTAGTGAACAACATCATCTTCGGGATTATTCTCGTGGTCACCGTTCTGATGTTCTTTTTGGGCTTCCGTAACGCCCTTTTTGTGGGTTTCGCCATTCCGATGTCGATGTTCATGTCTTTTGTCATCCTTTCATGGCTAGGCTATACCTTGAATACCATGATTCTTTTCGGTATGATCATGGGGCTGGGCATGTTGGTTGATAATGGCATTGTAGTAGTAGAGAACGTTTATAGACTAATGGACGAGGGCATGCCCCGTATCGAAGCGGCCAAAAAAGGTATCGGTGAAATTGCGGTACCTATCATTATATCCACCGCAACAACGGTGGCCGCCTTTGTACCCCTCGGTCTCTGGCCGGGCATCTTCGGGCAGTTTATGATTTTTTTCCCGATTACATTGTCCGTCGTTTTGGGTTCATCGCTGTTCGTAGCCATTTTCATGAACTCCATGCTCGTTTCACAATTTATGAGCACCGATGAGAAAGAACTGACTTTAAAACAACTGATTCGTATGAGCGTCATTCTCGGTACGATCGGGATTTTGATATTGATTTTCGGGGGCTCTTTCCGAGGTTTGGGTTCGGTCATACTCTTGACCGCCATCATGTTCTGGGTTTACAAATATGCGATTAAAGGTGCCGCGGAAGGCTTCCAGAAGAAGACCATGTCCCGTTTCGAGAATTGGTACGAACGGAGGTTGAAACATGCGTTGCGCGGTGGAAACGTTTATTGGTATTTCGGGATAACTCTTCTGCTACTGATCAGTGTGTTTTACCTATTTGGGCTATCTGTACAAAGCCAGCGTACGAAAATTGAGTTCTTCCCCGACAACAAACCCAACGAAATATATGTGTATATCGAATATCCGGAAGGCACATCGATAGAAAAGACCAACGAGATTACCAAGGATGTCGAAGACCGGGTGTATAATGTACTGGACGACCCGAAATATAAAGAGGATGGCGACAACTTTATGGTAGCCTCGGCTGTATCGGTGGTAGGAGAAGGTGCCGGAAACCCCTTGACTGATGGTGGCTCTTCGGCCGAAATGCCCCACAGGGGCAAGATGACCGTGAACTTCAGTGAATTCAAATATAGGCAGGGCATCAATACCGAAAACATCCGGGCCAAGATACAGGAAGACCTTGAAGGCATATACCCCGGAGTGTCCATTTCGGTAGAAAAGGATGCCAACGGCCCCCCGGCAGGCTTTCCCATAAACATCGAACTCGAAGGAAAAGATTATGATGAACTTATCAATACGGCGGAGGACATCCGAAATTTCATCAACACCAAGAACATTGCCGGTATCGAAGAATTGAAAATTGATGTGAACAAGGGGAAACCTTCGATGCAAGTGGTGGTGGACCGCGAAAAAGCAGGTGAGCTCGGAGTCGCCGTGGGGCAGGTGGGCAACCAATTGCGAAGGTCGATATTCGGCGAGAAGGCGGGAATCTACAAAGAGGATGGCGAAGATTACGATATCAACGTCCGTTTTAATGAAGACCTCCGATACAACAAAAATGCCCTGTTCAACCAGAACATCATCTTTAGGGACCAAGCCAGCGGAAAGATCAAGGAAATTCCGATTTCCGCCGTGGCCGAGGAAAAAAACACTTCGGGCTTCAGTGCCATCAAACATAGGGATGGCAAACGGGTGGTCACCGTCTATTCGGGCCTCAAGCCCGGATTTACAGATGCCGGTGCCATCGTTTCGGAAATACAGAAGGTTATGGAAGGTTTCGAGGAACTTCCCCAGGATATCAAAATCGACTACACCGGTCAATTGGAAGAGCAGAACAAACAGCAAATGTTCTTGATCGGGGCCTTCTTTTCGGGATTGGGACTGATCTGCTTAATCTTGATATTCCAGTTCGGAGGTATTTCAAAGCCCCTGATCATTATGATCGCCATCTTTTTGAGCTTTATCGGGGTTTTCGGGGGATTGATGATTACGGGATGGTCTTTCGTGATCATGATGACCATGATGGGCATCATCTCCCTGGCCGGTATCGTGGTGAATAATGGGGTGGTGTTATTGGATTATACCCAAATTTTGGTCGACCGTAAAAAAGTGAAGTTGGATATGGAAGATAGTTCCTTGCTCACTATGGATGATGCTACGGATGCCATCATCGTAGCCGGTAAGGCGAGGCTTCGCCCTGTAATCTTGACGGCCATTACCACGGTGCTAGGCCTAATCCCGTTGGCGATCGGCCTGAACATCGATTTCTTTTCACTGTTCTCCGAATTCGATCCCAACATTTATATAGGCGGCGACAACGTGGTGTTCTGGGGACCTCTAGCCTGGACCGTAATTTTCGGCCTGCTCGTAGCCACCTTTTTGACCTTGATTATTGTGCCGGTTTTATTTAATATCGTTTACCGGATTAAAACAAAGACCCGCGGGCACGATATCAAAAAAGAGAAAACCCATAAAAAACAGAAGGAATTGGAGACCGCGGCTTAGGTTGTGACAAAAACAAAGAACCCCGATGAATAATGATCGGGGTTTTTCATCTCTTACGTGGTTTAAACTTATTGGTTCTCATTCAACGGAATCGGAAACATAGCCCAAATATTATCTTCCGGTCTATCGATAGGTAGTTCATCCAACCGGCCATATCGTCTGATATCGATCCAGCGATGTCCCTCGGCATAAAGAGAATATCTTCTTTGGTTCAACATCTCATCAATTAGCGCATCGGTATCCGTCGCGCCCGCGTAGGGTTCCAAACCGGCGCCTTCACGGATAATATCGAGTGCGGTAACCGCTTCCGCAGGGTCTACCGTGATATTGGCCTCGGCATACAAGAGAATCAATTCTTCGTTACGGATCAAAGGAATGGGATCAGTATCGGTCTTATACCTAAAAACCGCATAGGCACCGGTCAAACCATCCTGCGTTAAAGGTTCACTACGCTCGGCCACCTTGCTCAAGCGATTATCCCCAGGCTCTGCATCCGATAAAAAGCTGGGTTGCATGATTCTGGCACCGGCTGCCGTGGCTTCCACCGGAAAAAACATAGGGTTTAAAATATCCGTCTGATCTTCCGAAAAATTGTAATAAATCCCTGTATCTAAATCCGAAGCATTTAAATCTAAAAATGAATTGTCTAAAAAGGATAAGACCGCCGGAGCATCCCCTTGATAGGCCGCCACCCTTGCAGCAATGGCCTGGTTCGCTTCCAAAAAAGTAGCGGGCGTATCAAAGCCCCCGAACCCGGAAGGCAGGAAAAACGGAAAAACGTCACCCCCATTGCCCAGGTCAACGGCCGCTTCTTCCAGCATGGCCCTAATCCCGTTTAAAGCTTCGGATTTCGAAACAAACGGTCCTAGATTATCTTCATCGGCGACATCGAGACGAATGCCGTTCTCATCGGTCAAGTTTAAATTTAACAAAAGATCATGGGCAATAAAGGTTTTGAGAAAGCCCTTGGTAGCGCTTAATTCCTGATCCGTAAACTGATCGGACAGATCCTGCCCCTCGATGAAACCCAATATCAAATTGGCATTTTTGACCGTTCTATAGCGTGCAGCCCAAGGGTTGGTGATATAAAAAGTATTGTTATCCAGAATATTGGTGCCCCCTCCCAATAAATCTCCGGTAAAGCGGGGATCGGAGGCGGAGAATCGATAGTACTCCCTACCGATTACCCCGATATCGTCAAAATAACCCCCTAAATTCACTCTGGAACTGTAAAGGATTCCACCCACAAGGTCGGGCAGATCGCCTCTTGTAATTTTCTCTTGAAAGGCTTCTACTTCCGGACCGTTCAAATCGGAAAACTCCTCGACCTCACAAGACATAAGTCCTAACACCAGAAGGGTGCAGCATACAATTTTATAGGTAAATAATTTCATGGCTCTTTTATTTAGAAGTTAATCGCTACGTTGAACAGGTATCTTTTGGAAGATGGGTAAGGGGTAACATCTACCCCGGTAAAAATGGTTCCACCACCAAAATTCGATACTTCGGGATCATATCCGTTGTAGTCAAAAATATTAATCAGGTTTGAGCCCGATAGCCCAAATTTTATGCTCTCGATTCCGCCACCGAAAACATTGGGCAACATATCACTGTCCATCGTATAATAGAATCCGATTTCCCGTAAACGCAAATACGAAGCATCCTGAACAAAAACTTCGGCGTTGGCATTGGGGCGGAATTTGCCATTGACCGTTTCCCCCGCGGGATCTAAGCTAAGGTCGTCGTAATCGGCACTGGTTCCATTTAGGTCCGATAACAGATTCGTCAGGTTGATGTTGTCGCCCCCTTGTTTCCATTGCCATAAAAAGGTCAGTTGAAGATTTTTATAGCTTAAGTTATTATTGAAACCCATCTGAAAATCAGGTTCCCCATTGCCGATCACCCTGAGTCCTTCGGGATAGGCCCCTACGATTTGGGTCGCACTTTTACCTTCTTCGAGTCTATAGCTGCCCAAACCGGCACCGAAAGCCCCCGTATTGTAGGCAGGAACGTTCAGCTCGGTAATTTCGGAATTGTTTTTAAAGAAATTGACCCCAAAATCCCATTGAAAATTTTCGGTAGCGAAGGGAACGGCGTTCAAGGATAGCTCTATCCCTTTGTTCTGAAGGCTTCCGGCATTCACATACTGCTGGGTATATCCGGTGGACGGTTCTAATGAAGCCAGTAAAATCAAATCATCCACTGTTTTGATATAATAGGTAGCCGTCAATCCCAAACTTCCGTCGAAAAAGCTCAGGTCGGTACCGAATTCCAGTTCCTTTTGTCGTTCGGACTTTAAGTTGCCATCTCCGCGTATTCGTCGAGACCTGTGGCAGATTCTTGTAAAGCAACGTCCGCAACCGTCGCAGCACTGACCTCCACTTCCTTTTCCGCATAACCCAGCGAGGAAAAAGCCAGAGTCACTGGAAAGTCGTTTACAGTAATCTCGTAGTTGCCGTCAAAATCGGTCGTGGTGCCCACAGTAGTTCCCTTCACCACCACATTGACCGCCGGTAAAGGCAGGCCATCGGCTGCGGACGTAACGTTTCCGGTAATAGTTCCCTGTGCAATCGACAGCGTTGGAAACGCAAGGAAACATACCAAAAACACACACTTAAACAAAGTCTGTTTCATTTTTGTAAGGTTTGAATTAGTCATGAACCGGTAGGCAATACCGGTATATTCATGGCAAGGTAAAGAAGAATAGATGAAAATATAGATTTTTTTAACATATCATTCATAAATTATTAAGTTTTAGATAGGGTACGCTTTGATTGAATCGTCGCTTTTATTTCTAGCGGTTACCGTGAGAACTTCTTACATTTGCGCCGCAAAACCACCTCTATATGTACAGAAGCCATACTTGCGGACAGCTGAGCGAAGCGGATATCGAAAAAAAGGTCACCCTTTCGGGATGGGTACAAAAGACGCGGGACAAAGGTTTTGTCGTTTGGGTTGACCTGCGCGACCGGTACGGCATTACCCAATTGGTCTTTGATGAGGACAGAACCTCATCGAGACTTTTGGCGCAGGCTCGTGATCTGGGCCGGGAATTTGTAATCCAGATTAAAGGAGAGGTCATTGAACGCGCATCGAAAAACCCTAAGATGCCGACCGGGGATATCGAGGTACTGGTCGAAGAGCTTTATGTGCTTAACAAGTCCCTCACACCTCCTTTTACCATCGAGAACGAAACGGACGGTGGTGAGGACTTGCGTATGAGGTACCGCTATCTCGACATCCGAAGAAATCCCGTAAAAAATAATCTTATCTTCCGCAGCAGAGTGACCATGGAAGTGCGGAAATACCTCTCCCAAGAAGGATTTATCGAGGTCGAGACGCCGTACCTCATAAAATCCACTCCCGAGGGCGCGCGTGATTTCGTGGTGCCCAGCCGTATGAACGAGGGGCAGTTCTACGCACTTCCCCAATCGCCCCAGACTTTCAAGCAACTACTGATGGTCGGTGGCCTGGACAAATATTACCAGATCGTAAAGTGTTTCAGGGATGAAGATTTAAGGGCCGACCGGCAGCCGGAGTTTACCCAGATCGATTGTGAGATGGCTTTTGTCGAGCAAGAGGATATTCTAATTGCCTTCGAAGGATTGACCAAGCATCTGCTCAAGGAAATCAACGGATTCGAAATATCGGCTTTTCCAAGGATTACCTACGACGACGCCATGCGCATCTATGGCAACGACAAACCGGACATCCGCTTCGGAATGGAGTTCGGCGAACTGAACGCCGTGGCACAGCACAAAGATTTTAATGTGTTCAATTCTGCCGAATTGGTCGTGGGGATTGCCGTGCCAGGAGCAGGCAGCTATTCCCGAAAGGAAATCGATGCCTTGGTGGACTGGGTAAAACGGCCTCAAGTCGGGGCCAAAGGCATGGTCTATGTAAAATGTAACCCGGACGGAAGTTACAAGTCGTCGGTGGATAAATTCTATGGCCAAGACGACCTGGCAAAATGGGCGGAAGCTACCGGGGCGAAAGAAGGTGACCTGATCTGCGTGCTTTCGGGGGATGCGCATAAGACCCGTACCCAACTGAGCGCTCTTCGAATGGAAATGGCCAACCGGCTAGGCTTCCGCAAACCTAATGATTTCGCCCCTTTATGGGTAACTGACTTCCCGTTACTGGAACAGGATGCGGAAACGGGAAACTACCACGCCATGCACCACCCGTTCACATCCCCCAAACCAGGGCAGCTGGAATTGTTGGAAACCGATCCGGGAGCGGTCAGGGCCAACGCCTATGACCTGGTACTTAACGGTAACGAAATCGGCGGGGGCTCTATCCGTATCCACGACAAAGCGGTTCAAAGCACGATGTTGAGACATTTGGGCTTCACCCCGGAGGAAGCTAAAGCGCAATTCGGTTTTCTAATGGACGCCTTTCAGTACGGTGCCCCGCCCCACGGCGGTATCGCTTTTGGCCTAGATCGCCTGGTAGCGATATTAGGCGGACAAGAAACTATACGGGACTTTATCGCCTTTCCGAAAAACAACAACGGCCGTGACGTGATGATCGATGCCCCGGCCCCGATCGATAGGGAACAGTTGGAAGAGCTAGGGTTGAAATTGGACGTCTAATTTGTAGTTGCTGTGAAATTGTAGATAATAAATTCAATAAATAGAAGAAAATTTTACTTCTACGGAATTGAATACCTTTGAAAATCCTTGACGGTGGAGAACCATGCCCATTAGAACTAAGTCATTTTTCAAGCGTTTGCTGGTCTGGCGTGCAAAGCACATCTCGCAGACCCGATTTTTATACCTACTCAGTATTCTAGTAGGCTTCACTTCGGGTGTAGGCGCTGTTATCCTCAAAAACTTGACCCACTTTATACAACATTTGTTGGAGGGCAATTTGGTGAAATATTACCACAATGCCTTTTATTTTGTATTTCCCATTATTGGATTGGGCCTGGTGTACCTGATTATGAAATACATCATAGGCCACAAGGTCAACCATGGAATCCCGTCCACCCTTTTCGCCATTGCAAAGCACAAGGGTATTATGCGGAAGTACCAGATGTTCGGGTCGATTTTAACGGCTCCTATAACCGTTGGGTTTGGGGGCTCCGTGGGCCTTGAGGGACCGGTGGTGGCAACGGGGGCTGCCATCAGTTCGAACATTTCGCGGATGTTCCACATGAATCAATCCACCCGTAATCTGCTGATCGGCTGTGCAGCGGCAGGCGCCATGTCATCGATATTTAAGGCGCCCATTGCGGCAATCATCTTCGCCATCGAAGTGTTTAGTCTCGACCTTACCATTGCCTCTATGTTGCCGCTTTTGCTGGCGTCTATTTCGGCGATTATAACCTCGTACTTTTTCTTTGGCAACGATATACTGCTCCCCTTCGAAATTAAAGATCAGTTTGTATTGGGGGATGTGCCTTTCTATTTGTCCCTGGGAGTAATCACCGGTTTGGCCTCTATCTATTTTACGGAAGTCTATGACCGCATCCAAAATATATTCGACAGAATAGGATCCCCGATCAAACGCCTGATGGTCGGCGGCATCGGTATCGGCATTTTGGTATATTTTGTTCCGCCCTTATACGGGGAAGGCTATGAAGTAATGAACAGTCTCATAGAGGGACATCCTGAAGAAGTACTGGAAAACAATATATTCAATTTTGATCTTACCAATATCTGGGCGGTGATCGCCCTGCTGGTCGGCCTAGTACTTTTCAAAATCGTGGCCAGTGCCTTGACCTTTGGCGGCGGCGGCGTAGGCGGCATATTTCGCCCCTACCCTGTTTATGGGGAGTATTACTGGCAATTGTTTGGCTAAGATAATCAATACCATCGGCATTTTTAACAACCCGATTTCCGAGAGCAATTTTACTTTGGTGGGCATGGCGGGCCTGATGGCGGGGGTGCTCCATGCTCCCTTGACCGCGATATTCCTGATTGCCGAGGTCACGGGAGGCTATGACCTTTTTATCCCCCTGATGATTACCGCGGCCATTTCCTTTGCCATTACCAAATACGTCCACCCGCATTCGGTATATAATATGGAACTGGGCCGCAAAGGAGAACTGATTACCCACGATAAAGATCATGCCGTTCTTACCTTAATGGATATTGACAAGGTCATCGAAAATGGGTTTATCCCCATCCATCCGGAAATGACACTTGGGGAGGTGGTGCACGATGCCGTGGTCAAATCGAGCAGGAACATCTTTCCGGTTACCGATGAAAACGACGGTAGTCTCCTGGGCATCGTTTTACTTGACGATATTCGTTCTATCATGTTCGACCAAAGCCTATACAAGGAAGTATTGGTACAAGATGTGATGCACACCCCGCCCGACACCATCGAGCTGGACAGGGACAAAATGACCGACATCATGGAAAAGTTCCAGACCAGCGGTGCGTGGAACCTCCCCGTTTTGAGAAACGGAAAATATGTCGGTTTTATCACCAAATCGAAACTGTTGACCGTGTACCGCAGAAAGTTGATAAATTTTACTAGATAGTCTTGAATTGTACTGCCTAGCGCGCCCGGCTGAGGCTGCTTTGCTCTCCATTATTTTGGTTAATTTTAAACCCTCATGAAATATCTCATCATCTCTCGTTGTGTTAGCTTCCTTGGTATCCATCATCTACGGGTTTTCCATTCAGGAAGAACATTTGACACTGGCCAACAAATACATCGGTTTTGGGACGGTCGGACTTTTTCTGGTAGCGATGCCGCTTTTCCTCATTCATTATTCCCGTGGAAAAAAAATGAAGGACTACATGCTCAATGAGGAAAATATCCTCAAAATGCGGGGAAAGGATAAGGACGTAAAACGCTGATATCAAGGAGCTTTCTATAAAAAGGATTGCTTGGCAATTTTTCCCTCCTATGTTTTAGAAGTCTGGAGGCAGATTTTGTCCGAGAATTCAAAAAAATGGCTTCCCTTAATTTCCATGGTGCCCCTTTTGACCACCTCTCAATTTAAATTCCGCTTTTGGATGAAAAATCGTTTTAAAAGTTCGCTGGCTTCGTTCTCTAGAATTCCGCCTAACACCTCGGTTTTAGGATGCAATGCGGAGCCCATCACCCCAAAACCCCGTTGCGGATCGGTCGCGGCATATACTATTTTTGAAATCTGACTCCAGTACAAAGCCCCCGCACACATGGGGCAGGGCTCCAAGGTAACATACAGGGTACAATCCCTTAGATATTTACCACCCAAAAAATTGGCTGCCGCGGTAATGGCCTGCATTTCAGCATGGGCGGTCACGTCGTTCAGCTGTTCGGTTAGGTTATGGGCCCGGGCGATGATCCGATTCTCCACAGTAATAAGGGCCCCAATGGGCACCTCTCCTTTCCCAAAAGCCGCTTCGGCCTCCTGCAGGGCCTTCTTCATAAAATAGGAGTTGTCGAACGGTAGAATCATATCGGCATTTTTGAGGCACAATGATACCGATTATTGTTTTGGGGCACAAAAAAAAGTGGCTTTCAAAGTAAAAGCTCGGTTGCAAAACCTCGGTCGCTCTGTAGTGTGGCAAGTAGGGAATATAAGAAGGTTCTTTGGTATTAAGAACCGTAGGGTCCTTTACTTTATGCGGCAGAAGTACCTTAACGGCCTTAAGCGAATAAATTGTAGGACTATTCGCTTAACTGTACTACCTACTACTGAAAATCGTAGCTTTGCCGGGCAAAACATGTGATATTGGCCTACCCCATATTAGATACCATTACTTTTCCTAAAGATCTTAAAAAAATTAAGGTCCAACAATTGCCCCAACTCGCCCGAGAACTTCGGGACTTTATCATCGATATCGTAGCTACTAAAGAAGGTCATTTGGGCGCCAGCCTGGGCGTGGTAGAATTGACCATTGCGCTGCATTATACCTTCGAAACGCCAGACGACAAATTGATTTGGGATGTCGGTCATCAGGCCTACGTACATAAAATACTGACTGGTAGAAAATCGGTTTTTGAGACCAACCGCCAGTGGGGTGGTATCAGCGGTTTCCCCAAACGAACCGAAAGTGAATATGATGCTTTCGGAACGGGCCATAGCTCTACTTCCATTTCCGCTATTTTGGGAATGGCCATCGCCTCCCGTTTAAACGGCCATGAAGAAAGGCAACATATCGCGGTAATCGGCGATGCCTCCATTGCCAGTGGAATGGCCTTCGAGGCCCTCAACCACCTTGGGTCATCGGAGGCGAACGTACTGGTTATTCTCAATGATAACGCCATCGGAATAGACCCGAGTGTAGGGGCCCTGAAAAAGTATCTAACCAACGTAAAAAACGGCACGGCCAAGGAAGAGAATATTTTTGAATGCCTAAACCTCAACTATACCGGCCCCGTAGATGGACATGACATCCCGCTTTTACTCCAAGAACTCCATCGGTTGAAATCTGTCAAAGGTCCGAAGCTGCTACATGTTATCACCACCAAGGGAAAGGGACTAATAAAAGCGGAGAATGACCAGGTGGCATTTCACGCTCCGGGAAGATTCGACAAGTTTACAGGAGAATTGGAAGAAAAACCGGTAAACGAAGAGCCTCCGAAATATCAGGATGTCTTTGGCCATACCTTGGTCGAACTCGCCACAAAAAATGGGCAAATCGTGGGTATTACGCCGGCCATGCCTACAGGAAGCTCACTTAAATATATGATGGCAGAAATACCGGAACGGGCTTTCGATGTGGGCATTGCCGAACAGCATGCCGTTACCCTGGCTGCGGGCATGGCCGCGGAAGGCTTACTGCCCTTTTGTACGATTTATTCCACGTTTCTGCAGCGGGCCTACGACCAAATAATCCACGACGTTGCCCTACAGAACCTTCCTGTCGTTTTCTGTATCGACCGCGCGGGTCTTGTGGGCCAGGACGGAGCTACGCATCATGGAATTTACGATATTTCTTACTTGCGTTGTATTCCAAACCTCATTATTTTTGCCCCGATGAATGAGACGGAACTCCGTAATATCATGTATACCGCGCAATGGGGACTGCCGCATCCTATTGCCATTCGGTATCCTCGGGGCCGAGGCGTCCAAAAAAATTGGCGCACCCCTTTTGAAAAATTAGAAATCGGAAGTTCAAGGGAACTTCAAAAAGGTTCAAAAATTGCCATCCTATCCTTAGGCCATATCGGAAATACCGTAACGGACGCCATCCAAGACGTTGACAACGGCACCATCGGCCATTACGATATGCGGTTCGTCAAACCTTTGGACACAGAAAGACTTATTGGTATATTCAAACATTATAAGCACATAATCACGGTCGAAGATGGCTGTAAATCTGGCGGTTTCGGAAGTGCCATCCTCGAATTTGCCAACGAAGTCGGGCATGCCGATAAGATATTCATTCTAGGAATCGAGGATACCTTCTTGGAACACGGCACCGTGGAAGAACTGCACCGGCAGGCCAAAATCGATGCGTCATCCTTAAAAAACCAACTAAACGTTCTACTCGATGCTTAACAATCCACTTGCAAAACTGACGGGTAACAAAAAGTTATCCCTTTCTAAATCCGATATCGTCAAGACCCTAACGGGTCTTTTGTTCATTTTATGCTTATCCGCTGTCACCGCCCAAGAAAGGGATTCCCTTCCCTCAAGAACGACCGGCAGATACGGTAGCCATCGATACTACGGTAATCGATACGGTGGTCATCCGCCGGATACAGAAAAAAATGGAATTTGTTCCCAGAAGTGTCGATTTGATGAACCCGGTCATCTCTTTTAGGCAGACCAAAACGCTGGAAGAAACTCCGAATCGGTTCCGCGTTCCTTCATTTTGGACGAAGGTGAACAAATTGGGCATCAATTTCAGCGAGGTCGCCTTTGTCAACTGGAACGCGGGCGGCAACAATTCCATTTCTGCCCTGGGTCTCGCCCGTTTTGAGCGTAACTACAAGTTTCGTTATATCCAGTGGGATAATTATGTGGACCTGCGCTACGGTCTCAACCTGCAGGAGGGCCAAAAACTGCGTAAGACCGACGATGCCATCCGCCTGAGCTCGACCTTCGGCTTCCAAAGGGATACGATCAGTAACTGGTACTACTCGGGAAAGGCAAACTTTAATACACAGTTCTCGAACGGGTATAAATATCCCAATAGATCGACTCCCATCTCCAGATTTATGGCCCCGGGCTATTCGTTTCTGGGGGTGGGCACTTCCTATATTACCAAAGACCAAAAATTCAACCTCTATATTTCCCCGATTACCCAAAAATCAACGTATGTACTCGATCAAGATCTGGCGAACAAAGGAGCTTTTGGGGTTCAAAGGGCCATTCTCGATATGGACGGAAACGTTATCGAACCCGGTGAAAACGTCTTTTTAGAATTCGGTTTCCACATTACCAATTCCTGGGAAACTCAAATATGGCAAAACGTACTGCTGGATCACCGAATCAGTCTTTATACCGATTATTTAAAGGACTTCGGCAATATCGACATCGACTGGGAACTCAATATCCAACTTCAGGTCAATAAGTATATAGTCACCACTATAGGTACACATATTATTTACGACGACAACGTGCTTTTCAACGAAGAGATCAACGCACAGGGCATTGTCGTTCAACCCGGGGAGCCCCGCGTACAGTTCAAACAGCTACTGGGTGTCGGTGTTGCTTATGTGTTCTAAGGTTCTAGTGCAAATTCTAAGTTAAGCTGCCTAAGTTCGGATTTCTACTTGCGTTTGAACCTGAACTTTCAAAGGGATTTCCCCGTAATCTTATTATGAATATGTACTGCCGCGCTATCGGAAAGGCTGGCCACATAGCAGCAGGTGTTCAATAAAATTTCATATACCGTACCCTCGGTGTTTCTGTACAAATCCGGTAAGGTTTCTAGCATTAACATATCGTAGTTCGAAGCATCCTGTTCTTTGTTTCGGATGAGTGCCTGGGAATAAACCTCTAGGATATCGGAGATGATCCTATAGCCCGCAATCTCTTTTTCTACGACTTCGAAGGACCGATAGACCTTTTCAACGCTTAGAGAGATAATATCCTGTATTTGGGCCTTGTATCGGCTTTGATCCAAAAGCGAAGTTTCGAATGTTCCGTTTAATATTTTTTCTTCGTTGGATGCAAAGACCTTTATTGCATCCGTAATCAAAGTGTTTATGGCCAAGGCACGCAAGTAGCTCAACCGGTCTTCTTGAAATTTTAAGGTATGATATTTTTGGATGTTGATGCTATCCTTGACTAAATTGATGAGATACTCCAGGGCAAAATCCTCGGAAATGAGGCCAAGGTTAATTCCGTCCTCAAAATCGATAATGGTATAGCAGATATCATCGGCGGCCTCCACCAAGTAAGTCAATGGATGTCTGGTATATGATACTTCCTCGGTATTGCTTCTGGAAAGAAGCCCCAAAGACTTCGCCACCATGTTGAAAGTCGTTTTTTGGGTTTGGAAAAACCCGAACTTCTTGTCCGCGATATGGGTGGTTGGTCTTTTGGGAAGGGATTCTTTCGGGTACTTCATAAAAGCACCTAAGGTCGCATAGCTTAATCGTAGTCCGCCCTCGACCCCTTCCCTGGATTGTGTCAACAACCGGAACCCATTCGCATTGCCCTCAAAATCGACTAGATCTTGATACTCCCCCTTTTCAAGAACCGAACGGTATTTTTTGCCTTTCCCGCTTTTAAAATACTCTCCGATAGCCTTTTCGCCGCTATGCCCAAAAGGCGGGTTGCCAATATCGTGTGCCAATGCCGCGGCAGCCACGATGGCCCCGAAATCATTGAAGCGATAGCCATGGGTTTTCTGCAAATGCGGATGTCTTTCCAGGATGTTTTTTCCGGCAATCCTTCCGAGGCTTCGTCCAACGACCGAAACTTCAAGGCTATGCGTCAATCGGGTATGCACAAAATCGGTCTTGGAAAGCGGAATGACCTGAGTTTTATCTTGTAGGCTCCGAAATGCGGCCGAAAAGATAATCCGGTCATAATCGACTTCAAATCCCAAACGCGTATCATCCTGCTCTTTACGCAGCCGTTTATGGGTGTCGCCATGGCGTTTTAAGGATAGTAAATCTTCCCAGTTCATCATAAGTACAGTATTAAGGCTGCAAGATAACTTTTTACCGCTTTTCCCCATCATTCGAAGGGCTAACCGCACTGTTCCAGCTTCATTTTTGTTCGTATCTTGCGTGTAATTTAATCTTACCGATACTCTATTTGACCTTGAAAAGCTTGCCATATTTCGCAAGTCAAACTAGTTTACTAATGAAAATCAACCATCTGGCCCTTGGGCTCCTTCTCCATTTATTTAACTACCTATTCCCAGGAAACCAACGCCCCTGCCGTGAGGGGTTTAATCTACAGACCGGCTATCTGCTTAAAAGCAACTACGAAGTCTCCGGAAGATTCACCAACATTATTTTAGACAGGGATATTACGGGGATACATCCCGAAAAACAATATCCCTTGGGACTTTTAAAGTATATCGTTGGACATAAATTGAAAGTTCAGGCAGATTTAAGTTATCTTTCCGACGATAACGGAGTCAACGAACCTAGGGTCCGCTTACAGCTCGATGTACATCTTTAGCAAAATAAATAACGTTTAGGTAACATTGCATTTAGGGTCAGTATGGATATTTGCAAATTGTTTTTTTTCCTAGAATTATAAGAATATGGACAATATTTATCTTATAATGATTGTCGCCCTGGCCGCCCTGGCCGTAGCAGATCTGATTATAGGCGTTAGTAACGATGCGGTCAACTTTTTGAATTCCGCCATCGGTTCAAAGGCCATTTCTTTCAGGACGATTATGATTGTGGCCAGTGCGGGTATTGCACTGGGCGCCGTTTTTTCAAGCGGTATGATGGAGGTAGCGCGAAAGGGCATATTCAACCCTGGGGAATTTTATTTCAATGAAATCATGTTCATTTTTATGGCCGTGATGATTACCGACATCTTGCTGCTGGATTTTTTCAATACCTTGGGCATGCCTACCTCTACTACTGTTTCTATAGTCTTTGAACTTCTGGGGGCATCGGTAGCCATGTCGTTGATAAAAATAGGGGTTGACAACGGTTCTTTTGGCGATGTGGTTAATTATATTAATACCTCAAAGGCTACGGAAATCATCTCGGGCATTTTGCTGTCCGTTGTAGTTGCCTTTTCGGTGGGAGCTTTTGTACAATGGTTTTCCAGATTGTTGCTATCCTTTGATTTTGAAAAAAAAGCCCGATGGACAGGGGCACTTTTCGGGGGAATCGCCCTTTCCGCGATTACTTATTTTATTTTGATGAAAGGTATCGGAGGCACTTCTTTTGCGGACGAAAGTTTTGACCTGATCGGTAAAATGACCATAAAAGAGTTCTTGGAGACCCAAGCCTGGTGGTTGATAGCACTGAACTTTGTCATCTGGTCGCTGCTCTCCTATGTTTTAATGGCATTTGCCAAGGTCAATATCTATAAAGTGATTATCGGTATCGGTACGTTCGCACTGGCATTGGCCTTTGCCGGTAATGATCTCGTCAACTTTATCGGGGTGCCTATCGCGGCATGGCAATCGTACGAAGCCTGGCAGGCCTCTGGAACTATTGCCACCGAGTTCAGCATGAGCGTCCTAGCCTCTAAGGTACCTACTCCCACCCTGCTGCTCTTTATTTCGGGCGTAGTGATGGTGGCCACGCTCTGGTTCTCAAAAAAAGCCCGGCATGTGGCAGCTACGGAGATAAATTTGGCACGGGAAGGGGAGGCTAAAGAACGTTTTCAACCCAATTTCTTGTCCAGAAGCATCGTGCGGTTGGCCATGGGCATTTCGGAAGCTACCCAAGCGATATTGCCGAAATCAGTCAATCAAAAATTGGCTGTCCGTTTTGAAAAGCCCGTCATTACGCTCGCCCGTGACAAGACCTACCAAAAACCGGCCTTTGACATGGTCAGGGCCGCCGTTAACCTGATGGTAGCGGGAATTTTGATCTCCATCGCCACCTCGTACAAACTGCCCCTTTCCACTACCTATGTCACCTTTATGGTCGCCATGGGCTCATCGTTGGCAGATAAGGCGTGGGGCGCAGAAAGTGCGGTATATAGGGTGGCCGGCGTGCTCAATGTTATCGGCGGATGGTTCGGTACCGCAATCATTGCCTTCGTAGCTTCCGGTATCATCTTGGCACTTATCAGTTTTGGCAAAGGTGCCGCCATCGCCATATTGTTGTTCGCGGCGGTCTTGATACTGGCCAGAAATTATATATCCTACAATAAAAAATCAAAGGAGATTCAGGCCGAGGACAGTCTTCAAAAAGCGGAAAGCAGTTCTATACAAGGGGTCATCGAAGAAAGTGCCAAGAACATTTCGAACGCCATGAAGCGGAGCAAAAAGATATACACCAACTCCATCAACGGTTTGGCCAAACATAGTCTCGACCAGTTGAAGAAGAATAAAAAGCAGGGCGCCAAACTATCCTCCGAGATTGAAGATCTTCGGGACCATATCTTCTATTTTATCAAAAACTTGGACGAAGCCAGCATTGGAGCCAGTAATTTCTACATCACCGTCTTGGGCCATTTAACTGATATTGCACAATCTCTGGAATATATTGGCAAGGTTAGCCACAAGCACGTTCACAACAACCATAAAAAATTAAAGTACAACCAGATCAAAGAACTCAAGGAAATTGACCACAAGCTCGAAGAAATATTCAACAATACCCGACAAGCCTTTGACGACCGGTCTTTTGAGCAGATAGGAAACGTGCTTGAGCGGAAGCAGGAACTCTTCGATCTCGTGTCCCAAAAAATCGAAAAACAAGTGGAGAGAACCCGTACGGAAGAATCCAGTCCGAAAAATACCACTTTATACTTTTCGTTGCTGTTGGAGACCAAAGACCTTATGAAAGTGGTCATCGATCTTTTGGAGATGTACTACCAAGAGTACGACGGCACCATCATTCCGGCCCAAGTAATGGACTAAGCCTCTGGGTTACTTCCCAATTACGCAATCCCCTATTTCGTATTATTTTGGCTTTCCGAGCACAGTTGCGGGATTTAAAACCCGAAAATGACAGCTCTAGATGGGCTAAAAATTCGCTTATTTCATAATACCGGATTACCTATAAAAGTTCATCTCGTCCAGGTATTTCCAAACGGGTTCGGGAAGCAGGGGCCGTATATTTTTCCCAGCTTTATGGTTTTTGCGGATAAAGGTCGAGGAAATTTCCATTATGGGAGCGTCCACCAAATTGATTTTCGGGTGCCTGTTGAACAGATGTTCCGACCTGCCTTCCGAAATCCTCGGATATACATAGATATCGTGATTTTCTAAGATGACTTCGTAATTCTTCCATTTGTGAAAGCTCTTGAGGTTGTCCTCGCCCATAATCAAACTAAAACGATGGTCTCCCCCATAAGTTTCATCCAGATGCACTAGGGTGTTGACCGTATAATTGGGCTGGGGCAGATCGAACTCGATCTTACTGGGCTTTAGTTTCTGATAGTCCTGGGTCGCCTCATAGACCATCTGGTACCGGTGATGGTCGTCGAGCAATGATTTCTTTTTCTTGAACGGACTCCTCGGCGTTATCACCAACCACACCTCGTCAAGATCGGAAAATTCTACCAAATGGTTGGCTATCACGATATGTCCGATATGTACGGGGTTAAATGTCCCAAAATATAAACCTATTTTTTTCATCGATTGGAAACCTGTGTACTTTTTCGGCCCGATGCTCAATACTTCGGTTACGCCTGCCTACCGGTGAGGCCGGTTCTCTGTCAATTATGGTCGAAGTGAAGACAGAAATTTAATCCTCCGCACCGTTATCAGGTTCTTGGGCAATGAATTCCGCTACTAGGTCACAAGCTTCCTTTAAAGCGGCATCCAAATCGTAATTTTTGATGATTTTATCGAATTGCGGTGCCGTGGCCAATTCCACCGAGGCTTTCGCAATCCGCATATTGATCTTATCGTCGCTTTCGGTACTGCGTTTTTTCAGCCGGATCTTAAGTTCATCCACACTCGGTGGCTTCACGAACACGGCCAGAGTCTCCTTTGGAAATTTTCTTTTGATGCGGAGTCCACCAGCTACGTCGATGTCGAAGATGACGTTCTTGCCCTGGCGCCAAAGTCTTTCGATCTCGCTTTTTAGGGTACCATAGAAATTATCGCGGTACACCTCTTCCCATTCCAGAAAATCATCGCCCTTTATATGGTTCTTAAATTCCGAAACGGACATAAAATAATAATGCTCACCGTGCTTCTCCTTGACCCGACGCGGCCTTGAAGTGGCCGAAACGGAGAAGGCCAAGTTCAGTTCCGGTTGTTCCAAAAGATGGCGTACGATGGTGGTCTTGCCACTACCGGAGGGTGCCGAGAATATAATAAGTTTGCCGCCTTGCATGGTAGTTGTGGTTTGTGGTTCAGAGCACGTTCAACATCTGCTCCTTGATCTTCTCCAGTTCGTC
Source organism: uncultured Flavobacteriaceae bacterium (assembly GCA_963764285.1). Taxonomy (GTDB): domain Bacteria; phylum Bacteroidota; class Bacteroidia; order Flavobacteriales; family Flavobacteriaceae; genus Pricia. The sequence continues at coordinate 276,691 of CAVXSA010000018.1, read as the reverse complement.
CTTCATCTGTACGACCAATTGCTGCATCGGAGCGTAGTTGGCCTTAGAACCGATGGTATTGATTTCACGTCCGATTTCCTGGGAAATGAATCCCAATTTTTTGCCGTTGGAATCAGGAGAGTTCAAAGTCTCCGCAAAATAGTTCAAATGATTGGCCAAACGGACTTTCTCCTCCGTAATATCATACTTTTCCAGATAATAAATCAGTTCCTGCTCAAAACGATTGGCATCGACATCCGCTTGAAGGTCCGATAGCGCTTTTTCCAAACGAGTACGGACATCGGATTGCCGTTCGGGATCCATCTGCTCTACTTTTCCCAGTAAAATCTGTAGGTTTTGGATGCGCAATAAAAAATCCTTCTCCAAAATCGCTCCTTCTTCAGAGCGGAAGCCATTGATTTCCCTTAAAGCTTCTTTTACGGCCGTTAGAATGTTTCCATATTCTTCCTCATCGATATCCTCTCGTTCCGTTTTAAGGGCATCGGGCATACGAAGGGCCATTTCCAGAAGCCGCAGGTCGTCGCCATCGGCAATGGACCGCAACTGTTTCATGTAATTCTTGACGGCATCTTCATTCACCTCGGCGGAAGTCTCGTCTCCGGTAAACTCTACATAGAGGCTAAAATCGACCTTGCCGCGTGATAAGGTATCGGCGATGATCTTTCGAAGTTCGAGTTCCTTCTCGCGGTAAGCAGATGGCATTCGCGCGTTCAGATCCAGACTTTTGCTGTTCAGGGATTTAAGCTCAACGCTAATCTTTTTTGACGGAAGCTGTATCACGTGCTTCCCGAATCCGGTCATGGATTGAATCATACAATTATTTTGGAATTTCGCAAATATATGCAAGTTTGGGCCTTCGGCTGCGCCTACCGCCAAAGCAGGCTCAAGATGTCAAGTTGGAAAGGGAGCCTTTTAGAGATCCTTAATCTTGATATTACGGTATGAAACCATATTTCCGTGATCTTGAAGAGCGATTTTTCCTTGGGTGAACTTCCCAAACCCGTCCCAATCGGCGAATTTGGACTTCGATACCATGGTGTCCCACATTTCGTTGCCTACGGGAAAGGTTACAACCTCCTCGCCATTGAGTTCCACACTGCCTCTCTTCTCCTGATGGTTGACGGTTATCACCATGTTGTTCCATTGCCCCGCGGGTTTTGCGACATCCTTCGAGGGTCCCTTCAAATCGTACAGCGCACCTGCTTGATGGGAAGCACCGACCTTGGCGTCGGGATGCCTTTCGTTGTCGATCACTTGAATCTCGGGTCCTGTATGGTAGGGCTTTTGGTATTTAGAGTCTTCGTTTACGCCCCACATCACGCCGCTATTACCACCTTCGGAGATTTTCCAGTCTAAGGAAAGGATAAAATCGGTGAATTCCTTTCGGGTGACCAAATCGTGAATTTCGCCATCAGGACGGTTTTGGGGAGGATGGAAAACCATGGCGTTATCCTCTATTTTCCAATAATCGGAAACACTGTCGCTTTGAAATTCCTTCCAATCATCAAAGGAATTCCCATCAAAGAGCACCGTCCATTCTTGGGGCGGCTTTTCGGCTTCGGCCTCCGCCATACGCTCGGCTTGCATTTCTTTCTGGGATTTTTCCGCTTTGTCCTTACAACCGAAAATGGATGCTGTGAGAAAGAGGAATAGGATTAGGTTTTTCATAAGGTGTTGTTTTGTGATATCTGTTTCCATTCATTTTATGGCATTACATCCCGTAGGCCACCACCTGATTACTACCGGCATTGGTGGCGCACTGTACCCGTCTGTACAATGGGTGAACCTTTTGTTACGAAAGGTTAAGTACCTACTTTTCAATTCCTAATATTCTCCTCAGCCTATCTTTATCGATATCGGCCCCGGCGAAATCGTCAAAGGCCTTTTCGGTCGCCTCGATGATATGGTCCTGGATGAAAACAGCACCTTCGCGAGCGCCCTGTTCGGGACTCTTGATACAGCATTCCCACTCCATCACCGCCCAGACATCGCAGCCATATTGGGTAAGTTTTGAGAATATGGTTTTAAAATCGATTTGGCCATCGCCCAAGGAGCGATACCGTCCAGCGCGGTCGCACCAGTTATTGTAACCCCCGAAAGCACCTTTTTTCCCCGTGGGATTGAATTCGGAATCCTTCACATGGAAAGATTTGATGAATTCGTGGTAAAAATCGATGTATTCTATATAATCCAGTTGCTGCAGCACAAAGTGGCTGGGGTCATAGAGAATGTTGACGCGTTTGTGATTTCCTGTGGCTTCCAAGAAACGTTCGAAGGTATCGCCGTCGTGGAGGTCTTCACCGGGATGGATCTCATAACAGACATCGACCCCTTCCTTATCATAATGATCCAGAATCGGCATCCAGCGCTTGGCCAGTTCCTCGAAACCCATTTCTACCAATCCGGGCGGTCGTTGTGGCCAGGGGTGGAAGGTATGCCATAGAAGGGCCCCCGAAAAAGTCGCACTGGTCTTCAGGCCCAATCGACGGCTGGCGGTTGCGGCCTTTTTGACCACGTCAACGGCCCAATCGGTGCGAGCCTTGGGGTTGTTCTTGACCTTGTCGGGCGCAAAATTGTCGAACATCAGGTCGTAAGCGGGGTGCACAGCGACCAATTGGCCTTGCAAATGGGTGGAAAGCTCGGTAATTTCGAGTCCGTACGAGTTAATTTTTCCCTTTAGTTCGTCACAGTAATCCTGACTCTCGGCGGCTTGGTCGATATCAATGAGAAAGTTTTCCCAAGTGGGTATCTGAATGCCCTTATATCCTAAATCCGATGCCCATTTACACATGCCGTCCAATGAGTTGAACGGTGCCTTGTCGTCTACAAACTGTGCTAAAAATACCGCGGGTCCCTTGATTGTCTCCATACTTTTTAATTTCCATTTTTAAACGGGGCTATCCGTTTCGTTCTTAGTTGAATAATAAGCCTTATATTTAATTTCTTTAAAATCCCATAAATCAGCATCGCTATGGAAGGTGATAAATATAAGGAAAACCATAAGAAATAAAACAAAATTTGCCATAGGAATCTTGAGGAAGAATATGATTTCATAGGGGTCGGCACTGGAATTAGCGGCAATTCATAAGCTGAAACAGCTCAAGCAAGGTGCAGTTTGCCGCGACCGGTACCGATCAACCTTATATCAGCACCGATGTTCTAAAAATTGTCAGAGTAAACCCGTCTATTCGTATATTTCGCATCGCTATCCTTTTATTAGTGTTGACTAGGATGGTCATAAAAACTAAACCGCCACCTTTAATTATGGAAAACGCCTCGGCCCGAAACCTTTGGGGAGATTATTTGGACAAACACCTGGAACATGCCTTTGTCGAGGCGCCTAAAGTCATCCACTTCTGCAACAACGAACAGGATGCCGATGACTGTGCCGAACGGGTAAAAAAGGGTATTAAAAGGGCGACTTCCCTTTCGTTATTGGGGTTGCAGCACCGCAAGGAGCCTATTCCCAAGATAGGGGACTTTCTAATCGTCACCAACTGGGCAGGCCAGGCCCAATGCATTGTTCGCACCACAAAGGTCATCTTGAAGCCATTCTTTGCCATCGATTCGAACTATGCCCAACGCGAGGGCATGGGCGACAAGAGCTTGGCTCACTGGAAAAAAATCCATTGGGAGTTTTTTACTCAAGAGCTCGAAGCCCTTGAACGTGTGCCGCGGGAGAGTATGATCATCGTTTGTCAAGAATTCGAGATGGTCTTCCGGCGGTAGTGGCTCCTTTTTCCTACTTTTCCATTTCTATCCAAACGTTTCCGCCCTTATGCGACTCCACTGTAGCCTCGATGAAATTCATCCCGCGAACGCCGTCAGTGATTGTAGGGAATTCTCCGTCATCGTATTTCTTGCCCCTGATGGCCTTGGCTACACCTAAATAGATGTTGGCCATTGAATCGAAGATGCCCTCAGGGTGCCCCGGTGGTAGTTTTGTGCCGCCCAAGGAGAGTTTACTGTTATAAGCATGGCCGGGTTTATAGATTTGGGTGGGTTTGGTATCGCTCAGCATATAGAGGAAATTCGGATTTTCCTGTTCCCATCGGAACGCGGCCTTTTCGCCGTAGATAGAAATACCCAACCTATTTTCCTCCCCCGTGGCGACCTGACTGCTCCGGATGACCCCTTTCACATCGTCGTCGATACGGATGAGTACGGTGCCATCGACATCCATTCTATTGTCCTTGTACAGGTAATTGAAATCGGTCAGAAGGGATTTTACCTTTAGTCCCGTTGTATATTCCACCAGGTTGAAAGCGTGCACCCCAATATCACCCATACAGGAACTGATACCCGCTTGTTCCGGGTCTAGACGCCAAACGCTGGAACGCTTTTTCTTGTCGTGGATGATCTCGTTGATCCATCCCTGATAATATACCGCATCGATTCTATGGATTTTGCCTAAAGCGCCTTTCTTGATCATTTCGCGCATTTGTCGTACCATGGGGTAGCCGGTATAGGTATGGGTAAGGGCGAAAACGCTACCTGCTTTTTTATGCGCCTTCTGCAAAATCTTGGCCTCCTCCAAACTGGTGGTCATCGGTTTTTCGCATATGACGTGGAAACCATTGTCCAGCAATTTTTTGGCCATGGGGAAATGGAGAAAGTTGGGTGTCAGCACCGAGCAGACCTGAATACGCTTGTCTTCCGACAGCTTCATTTCTTCCTCGATAAACGTATCGAAATCCTTGTAGATCCGATCGGTGGGGACATCGATTTCCTTGGCGAAGGCAATATTATCTTTGAGATGGGGGTTGAACACTGCACCAACGATTTCGTAATTATCATTGATTTGAGAGGCTACACGGTGCAGTACCCCAATTAGGGAGTCCCCGCCGCCGCCTAAGATTCCGAGTCTGATTTTTTTTGGCATTTGTGTTCTATTTTAAGGTTTAAGTTTTAAGGATAGTTTTTGAGAGGCTTAATTTAATAAAATATACCGTTTTAGCATGACGTATCCCGATTATCTCTTATAATGGATATATTCCGAGGCCAAGGGATCTAGTCCGTTCGCCCTGAAATCCATAGCGATTTGGCCACGGTGATGCGTCGAGTGGTTGATGATGTGAAATAACATATCCTGCAGGGTGTTCGAAAAAAGCCGGCCTGCCGTATTCTCGTACTCTACACGTTTATCGAAGTCGTCGGTATTGGAGATAATATCGAACGAATTTCGCTGGTTTTCGTAGTGAATGTCTCCCAACGCCCCTGTCTCATGAATTTGCCAAACCTCCAATTCCGTGGTTCGCCCCCTAATCCTGGCGTTCCAAATATGGTGCGCATTGAGAATATGGCTGAAGAGACGTAAGCTCTTTTCGGGTACGGCATCCAAATCGCTGACAGCTTCTATTAAGCATTTATTGCAGTGAAAATTATAGTCGTAGAGCTGATTAAAGAATGATTTCACGTAAGTGGGTATATTGGTGAGAAAGGGGCGGTCTGCTAACCTATTTCCTGCGCGGCTTTAAGCATCAGTTCCTTGGTCGCTTTGATACCCTCTCCCTCGCCGAGTTCACTGCCTTCGTACTCCACTCCGATAAAGCCGGTATAGCCATAGTCCTTTACGATTTTGAGCATTTTGACATAGTCGATTTCGGTCTCGTTACCGTCTGCGTCAAAATCATGGGTCTTGGCACTGACCGCTTTGGCGTAGGGCATCATTTCCTTAACCCCCTTATACCTATCGTATTCCTCGGCACAGCCATCATCTTGATGCGTGATACAGAAATTTCCGAAATCGGGCAAGGTGCCACAGTTGTCCATATCTACCGTGGCCATGACCTCTGCGAGCATCTCGGCATTCGATGAGAGTCCGCCGTGGTTCTCTACAAGCACCTCTATATTTTTATCCTTGGCGTAATTAGACAGCTTGGTCAAGGCATCGACGGAATTCTCTTTCCATTGCTCGGGATCGTCGCTTCCCCTTAGATTGACCCGTATGGCGTGACATCCCATGGCTTGGGCAGCATCGACCCATTTGTGGTGTCTTTCGACCGAGGCGTTTCTTTCCTTATCGTCGTTAACGGCCAGACTGCCTTGGCCATCGATCATAATCAAGACATTCTGCAATCCGTATTTTTTGGCTTCGGCATTCGATTTTTCCACAAATTTTGCCATGGCTTCCTCTGAATATTCGCCATCCTCGAGATCGGCGGGGTACAATTGGCTTACGTATTCCAATCCCGAAAATCCCCAATTTTTGGCCTTTTCGGCAAAAGTGTAGGGGTCAACACCATCCTGCCGTATCATCTTGTGGATACTCCATTGGGCTAGCGAAAGTTTAAAGAAAGGATCTACCTCTTTCACGGTGAGATCGGCATCCTCCATCGTTTCGGTCTCCTTCTTTTTAGTTTCCTTACAGGCATACATCCCTAGAAAAGATAGGGCAAAACCGGCCTGTGAGCTATTTCTGATAAAATTTCTTCGTTTCATAGTTCTATGATTAGTTCGTTGTATATTAAAGGTATAGGCTTAATAATATCTTCGAAACGGTGTCACCTTTTAATCAAAGAGCGACTAAATGTAGAAAATTAATTTTAATTTAATTAATTTTAGAGACTAAAGAAAAATATTTGTGATGGGTAAATTTTATTACAATCAAGAGCAAGATTCGTACGATGCCATCGTGGTCGGTACGGGAATCAGTGGCGGATGGGCGTCCAAAGAACTTTGTGAAAAGGGATTAAAGACCTTGGTATTGGAGCGCGGCCGGATGGTGAAGCACATCGAGGATTATGAGACCGCGAATATGGACGAATGGGATTTTCCGAATGCTGGAGTAGCTACCCAAGAAATCATCAAAAAACAGCCTAAACAGAACCGGACGGGCTATACGACCAATCAGGCAAGCCACATGTGGTTCGTCAACGATCTGGTACATCCCTATAATGAAAAACAACGTTTCGATTGGATGCGCGGTTACCACGTCGGCGGCCGTTCGCTGCAATGGGGGCGCCAAAGCTACCGCTGGAGCGATATCGATTTTACGGCCAACCAAAGAGATGGTATCGCAGTCGATTGGCCGGTGCGCTATAAGGATATTGCCCCTTGGTATGAAAAAGTCGAGACCTATATCGGGGTCAGCGGCGAGGCCTTAAACCTACCACAGTTGCCGGACAGTATTTTTACGCCCCCGATGGACCTTAACTGTGTCGAAAATGTCTTTAAGCAAAAAGTAGCGGAAGGCTTTGACGGGCGTACCGTTACCATAGGAAGGGTCGCCCATATCACCGGCGACAAGAAATTCGAGGGCGACAGACGCCAACCCTGCCAATACCGTAACCGGTGTATCAGGGGATGCCCCTTCGGTGCTTATTTTAGCAGTCTCTCGTCTACCTTACCGGCAGCGGAGGCAACGGGCAATATGACCTTGCGGCCGGATTCTATAGTACACGAAGTCATCTACGACCCCGATACCAAAAAGGCCACGGGGGTAAAAGTCATCGATAGGGTAACGAAAGAGGCTCACGAATTCAAAGCCAAGGTTATTTTTCTCTGTGCTTCCTCTATTGCATCGGCTTCCATTCTTATGCAATCCAAATCCGATCGTTTTCCCAACGGAATGGGCAATGACTCCGACCAGTTGGGCCGTAATATTATGGACCATCATTTGGGCGTAGGAGCCTCCGGGAAATTCGATGGTTTCGAGGATAAATATTATAAGGGACGAAGGCCCAATGGCGTTTATATTCCGAGATTCAGAAACTTGGGCGCCGGTTCCGACCAAAAAGACTATATACGCGGGTTCGGGTACCAAGGAGGCGCTAGCCGTGGCAATTGGGAGGAATTGGTCGCGGAACTGTCCTATGGCAAAGATTTAAAGGAGGCCATTCTTAAACCTGGAGGCTGGACGATGGGAATCGGTGGCTTTGGGGAGATATTGCCTTACGAGGACAATCGTATGACCTTGGACTACGAGAAATTGGACGGGTGGGGCCTACCCACGGTGACCTTTCGACGCCGGTTTCAAGGAAAACGAACTGAACATGCGCAAAGACATGCAGCAATCTGCCATAGACATGCTCGAAAAAGCGGGAATGCGAGATGTGCAAGGTCATGACAGAGAGACCGGCATAGGCCTTGGCATTCACGAAATGGGTACGGCACGCATGGGCCGAAACAGAAAAACTTCGGTTCTCAATGGAAACAATCAATTGCACGATGTGGCGAACGTCTATGTTACCGACGGCGCTTTCATGGTCTCATCCAATTGCGTGAATCCATCGCTCACTTACATGGCATTTACCGCCCGGGCTGCCGACCATGCCGCCAACGAACTTAAAAAAGGAAATATATAATGGATAGAAGAAAAGCACTCCGAAACATGGGCCTGGCGCTTGGTTATACCGTTGCCACCCCAACATTGATAAGTATCGTTCAAAGCTGTCAGAACGAGACGGAATTGGAATGGACGCCCGATTTCTTCACAAAGGATGAAGGGGCTGCCGTTACCAAACTAGTGGATATCATAATACCGAAAACCGACATCCCTTCGGCCTCGGAAACACAGGTACATCTTTTTATCGATCGGTTCGCGGATCAGGTCATGGACCCCCAAGAACAAAACTTCCTTAAAATGTCGATAGGGCGTTTTATGGAAAAGGCCCTGAAGGACGCGGACAAGGAGAAAGCCGGTGACCTGAACGCAGAAGAACTAGAAACTGCGTTGGCGACAGCCCTTAAAACCACCCCTGAGGACCGAACCAAGAACTTCGAGGCCATAACCCAGTACCACGAGGCTGTGTCGGCCGGCAAAAAAGCCCTTCTAGACGATAATATATCACGTTTTGCCTTTGCCAACAACCTTCGCGGCCTGACGATTATGGGCTACAAGACCTCTGAATATGTAGGCGAAGAAGTACTGGTCTACCTTCCCGTACCCGGCGAATACATCGGCTGCGGTGATCTGCAGGAATTGACGGGAGGAAAGGACTGGTCGATTTAAGAATACGCTAAAGAGTTAAAACACCAATCGAAAAGAGATCCGATGAAACGAAGAAACTTTATTCAAAAAACCGCCCTTTCCGGGGGGGCAATTTCCATGGGCGGGGCTTTCGCGTACGGCAACAATACGAATAGCCATAGTTCCGCCCCATACCATTTCAACCTCAACTATGCCCCTCATTTGGGCATGTTCGATAATTTGGCGGGCGAAGACCCCATCGATCAGCTAAATTTTATGGCCGATCAAGGTTTCACAGCTTTCGAAGACAACAACATGATGAATCGTGATGTGGCCCTTCAAACCAAGATGGGGGAAACCCTCGCCAAACGCAATATGACCATGGGGGTATTCGTCGTTCAAAAAGGAGGCAATATGGCCAATACCTTAGCGGCAGGCAAAAAAGAATATATCGACATATTTGTAGATGGATGCAAGAAAGCGGTCGAGACCGCCAAACGTTGCAATGCCAAGTGGATGACCGTGGTGCCCGGAGGATTTGAGCGCAACCTGCCCACCGGTATTCAGGATGGCCATGTTATAGAGGCCTTGAAAAGAGGTGCCGAGATTTTCGAGCCACATGGGTTAGTGATGGTGCTCGAACCGCTTTCCGATTCTCCGGACCTCTATTTGCAGAATTCAGACCAGACCTATATGATATGCAAGGGGGTAGATAGTCCATCATGTAAAATATTGTTCGATATTTACCATATGCAAAAGACCGAAGGACATCTAATCCACCATATGGATCTTGCTTGGGACGAAATTGCCTACATCCAGATTGGCGACAATCCGGGCCGAAATGAGCCTACGACAGGTGAAATCAACTACAAGAACGTCTTCAAATGGATTGACGAAAAAGGGTACAAAGGCGTATTGGGCATGGAGCACGGTAATTCAATAGAGGGAAAGGCCGGTGAGCAAGCGGTTATCGATGCGTATAAGGAAGTGGATAATTTTTTGTGATGTATCGCCTACAGTTATAATCCCTATGGCAGTTCTTCTTCGTATATAAAGTACACTAAGTATTCTGGGCCATGGATAAATACGTTATCATACTATTGGTTTATGTTGTAGCCTACATCACCGCAGTGGTGGCTAGACCGTACATCGAGAAATAATTTTTAGTATGTAATGCTATAAAAAGCCCCACTTTCGTGGGGCTTTTTTTATTAAGTAGGTTAATGATAAAATGGGGCAGCCTGTTAGTTTCTATAGGTCAAGGGTCGATTTGGGAGCGACTCTATCAATTAATTATAAGGTAAATTTACGCTGCCATCCCGATATCTCTAAATAATTGTTGTGAACTTATTGTAGGATGTTGTGAAGAACACAAGCTGCCAAATTTATCCGATGTATGACTTGCGGATAAGCACCAATAAATTGTGAAAATCCGTATTTAAACACTCTGAAAACGGATGTTGCCGTACTATCCTGTGCTATAGAGAGGCCCTGTTCTCAGACAGGCCTTGCCTTAAGGAAAGTTGTCCGAAAGTAATTGCGGTTTGTGGGAAGAATGGCTGTACTCGGCTCAAAAATACCAGCAAACAAATAAGGGTAAGGTTGTTCGCTATGACTTTCTTTGGTTCTAAATATTTTATGATCCTGCCAATCCGTACGGCCTTTCCGATGTATTGAAACAGTTTCCAAAAGGGCGCTGATTCAGGTAGTTCCCCCGAAACCTATCATCATGCAAATCACCATGTGCCATATATTGGTTAGGTGTCTCCTTTTGGATCCATCGGACGGACTATAACACATTACAACAATAACATGTTCCGAAGGCCGTACTCTTTGGAATGGCAGTTCATAAAACTGTAAGCTCTTTCCCATAGGTCGCACTGGGCATGCCTAAGCTGTAAATTTTTAAACATTTGTATTCAGGTGTATTATTGTATCAATTCGCCCATCGGGCAATTGTAAAAATACATAATTTATTCACAATGAACTACATAGAAAATTTAAATATTACGATATCCTTAACATTTTCCACCATTTTCCAAATCAGTATTCTTTTTGAAATTTACTTGATTGTATCTTTCATGCTTTGGGTCAAAAACGCATTTTGCCCTATGGTATCCCCTACGGCAAAATTCGGCACGAAGTCCCTGCTTTGCTTCTCTTGGGTAAAGACCGCCAAAAGCAAGACGACCATCAGTATCCCGAACATCAGAAAACATCTTTTCATTACGCTCAAATTGGTACGGCCGCCAGAGAATTGATTGTCAAAATCTTAGGAAAGGCCAAGGGTCGAAGAAATCAAGCGCAAAGTAATGCCATACCATAGATACCCAATGCATTATTGTATGGATGGTGTAGTTTTTTGTATGAACTGACGTATCAATCTGAATATTGGTCGAGATGCTCGGGATACAGGAAGTTGTTGTACGGAAAGCGGGTGACGTGAATATCACGCACCTCGTCATATACCATTTTTCTAAACTCGTCGAAGTTCTCTTTGTTCAATGCAGAAATGAAAAGTGCCTTGCCATCTGAGCGTTGCATCCAGGTCTGTTTCCATTCCTCGATCGTAAAATGTCTTTCGGTCTTTTCAGTGACGAGATCGTCTTCATCGATTACCTCATGTCTGTACAGGTCTATTTTATTGAACACCATGATCGTGCTTTTGTCCGCACTACCGATTTCGCCCAATATTTGGTTCACCGAATCGATATGCTCCTCAAACTGCGGATGTGAAATATCTACCACATGCAGCAGTAGGTCAGCCTCCCGAACCTCGTCTAAGGTACTTTTAAAGCTTTCCACCAGTTGTGTGGGCAGTTTACGGATAAAACCTACCGTGTCGCTCAAGAGAAAGGGCAGGTTTCCTATCACGACTTTCCGCACTGTGGTATCCAAAGTGGCAAAAAGTTTGTTTTCGGCAAAGACATCGCTTTTGCTGATGACGTTCATTAAAGTAGATTTTCCCACATTTGTGTATCCGACCAAAGCTACGCGCACCAGACTGCCCCGGTTGCCGCGTTGTACCTCCATCTGCTTATCTATCTTGGCCAGTTTTTTTTTAAGAAGGGAAATCCTGTCGCGCACAATACGCCTATCGGTCTCGATCTCGGTCTCTCCGGGGCCGCGCATTCCGATACCGCCACGCTGGCGTTCTAAGTGGGTCCATAGGCCGGTCAACCGGGGCAAAAGGTATTCGTATTGCGCCAGTTCGACCTGGGTACGGGCATAACTGGTCTTTGCTCTTTGGGCGAAAATATCGAGAATTAGTCCGGTACGGTCAACAATCTTGCATTTTAGCAGTTTTTCGATATTTCGCTGCTGTGCGGGACTCAGCTCATCATCGAAAATGACCGACCCGATGTCATTTTCCTTGACGAACTTCTCAACCTCCTGCATCTTGCCACTACCTATAAAGGTTTTAGGATCCGGCGGATCCATCCGCTGTACGAAACGTTCAGCGACTTCGCCCCCGGCGGTATAGGTCAAAAATTCGAGCTCATCGAGGTATTCGGTGACCTTTTCCTCGTTCTGCTCACGGTTGATGACCCCGATCAGAACGGCAGTTTCATGTTCTATAGTCTGTTTGTCTATCATAGGGTATGTAATGTGCAAAATTAAGGATTACCGACAAAGCTATTACAATTTTCATTGGGTTCATCGGGAAATTGGGCGGTACCCCTTCACTAGTCGATTCCAAATCGAAGAATGAATACGGATGTTATAAAAGCAACTTAAAATAGCTTTTGCTGTTTCACGGGACTTTCATGTTCCAGCAGCCATCGCTTACGGTGCAATCCGCCGGCATAACCGGTCAAGGACCCATCACTGCCGATGATGCGATGACAGGGAACGACTACCCATAGCGGATTTTTTGCGTTGGCGGCAGCTACCGCACGAATTGTCTTGGCATTCCCCAAGGACTTGGAAAGGTCGAGATAGGATGCCGTTTTGCCATAGGGAATTTCGAGCAAAGCCTTCCAGACCCGTTTTTGGAAATCTGTGCCTTGTGGGCTCAGAAGCAAATCAAAAACTTTTCGTTGCCCTGCAAAATACTCCCTAATTTGACAGACGGCATCCTCTAGGGCTTCGGGGATAATATCGTCCACTTTTTGTTGATCGTCAAGAATATTAATGTTGGATAACCCGTTTTTATCGCCTTGTAATTTGGCAATTCCCAAAGGGGTTTTTATGAAAGCTGTTTCCATTGCTTCAATAGATAGGTGCCAAAAGTCGTTTGCTTTTCACCAAGGCTTGGAAATCTAACCACAGATAAGTAAGTTGGACCCGTCTTACTTGGTCTCATTCCCTTTTCCCTGCCCCGAAGGGGTAGAAGTGGGTGAAATGGGACCTGGCCCTACGTTCTTCTCAAGTACCCCTGATTGCTGCGCGCGGGTCTCCCAGTTTTTCCTGGCCAGTTCCTGCAGGTCGGCCACGCTGTCGCTTTCGTCCATAATTTCAAGCCCCAAAAGAGTCTCGATGACGTCTTCCATGGTCACCAGACCGCTTACCGAACCGTATTCATCCACCACAAGAGCCACGTGCTCGCGTTGATTGACAAAAGTATCGAAAAGTTTGGGAATAGGCGTATCCCGTTCGGTTACCAAAATATTCCTTTTGATTTTGGAAAGGCGGATGTCGCCATTATTGTTGACCATCTCCTCGAGAATATTATCCTTTAACACGAATCCGTCGATATGGTCCAGTTTGTCCCCGTGCACAGGAATACGGGAAAATCGCATCTTCGGATTGGCCCTGAAAAATTCTTCAACGGTCGTTTTTTCGGAGGCGATTTTCATTACCGCCCTAGGCGTCATGATATCCTTGACCAACACCTCATCAAAACGTAGAAGGTTCTTGATAATCGTTGATTCGGATTTTTCGAATACCCCTTCCTCTTGGGCGACCTCCGTCATAGCCGTAAAATCTTCCCGGCTCAAGACACTCCCTTCATGGGCCTTGCCGCCCACCAATCTTGTAAAGAGCTGTAATACCCATAGCAGCCCCGTATATTTTAAAGCCAACACCATGAATTTTAGTGTTTTGGACGCAAAGTTCGATAGATTTCGCCAGTATGTGGCGCCAATGGTCTTGGGTATGATTTCGGAGGCGACCAAGATCAATATCGTCATGAGGGTCGAAACAATCCCCACCATCAGGTCTTCGGTGAACGTCATCCCAAAAATAGTGCGCTCCGTGCTGCCATATAGTTCGGCATAGGCAACCTTAGCTTGAACCCCCACCAAGATGGCTCCAACGGTGTGGGCTATGGTGTTAAGGGTAAGAATGGCAATAAGCGGTTGATCCACATCCTTTTTCAATTCCTCCAAGGTGAGGGCGTATGCTTTGCCGGCCTTTTTCTTGACATTGATAAATGTAGGGGTGATGCTCAATAGTACAGCCTCAAGTATGGAACAGAGGAAGGAAAAAAATATGGATATAAATGCGTAGAAGATAAGGAGGCCCATGAAGTCGATTTATTACGCTAATGTAATGAAAAGAAAGTAGGGGGGAAATTTCTAATGCCACATCCCCATCCCACATCTCTTAATGGAGGATGTTTCTCTGACACCAGAGACTCTGGCTTAGCATTAATTCCCTTGGCTAATTCTTTTGGAATCTTGTCTGTCGGCAGACAGGTTTTGGGCTTGTTGTATGGAAGCATCCCTCTCAGCTTGATAAAAAACCTCTTGCACCGCCGAACGGATATTCAAATCATACAACTCTTGATGGTCGCGAGAAGGATAGACCCGATTGGAAAGAAAAATATATACCAATTGGTTTTTCGGGTCGGCCCAGACAAACGTACCTGTAAAACCGCTATGGCCAAAGCTTTGAGGGCTCACTTCGGGCGCGGGATAGGCCTCTTTAAGCAATAAGGTATCGTTGCCCATGAGAGGTTTGTCAAAGCCCAATCCCCGACGATTGTCGTTTTGGGGATATTGCACTTTGGTAAATTCCCTCACCGTCGCTTCCGAAAAATAACGTTTGCCGTCATAGACCCCATATTGCATATACATTTGCATCAGTTTGGCCAAATCGCTAGCCGTAGCAAAAAGACCTGCATTGCCCGATATCCCGCCCAAAAGCGAAGCGTTTTCATCGTGCACCCAGCCTTGGGTCAAAGTGTGCCGAAAGATGGTGTCCTTTTCGGTGGGCACTATCTTATTTCGAAAATTTTTGGTGCTGGGCCGAAATCCCATGGTCGGGGCGCCCAGGGGCAAATAGAAATTTTTTTCCAAATAGTATTCATACGAGTCCCCCGTCAATTGTTCGATGAGTTTGGGGAAGATGAGAAAAGTGAGTCCTGAGTATTTGTATTTTTTTTCTTCCGACACTTCGGAGCGGTCGATCATCCGATACATTTTTCGATTGAAACGGTCTTTGACGTAAAGTCCTGCATAGGCCTGATGTTGGAAACGGTTATTCGGTTCTGACTTGACAAAGCGATGTTTGAGATTCCCGTTCTTTTTAATCACCTTGTTCAGAAAAACGATGTAGGGTTCCAGTCCCGCTTGATGCGCCAATATTTCCCGGAGCGTGATATTTTCTTTATCCTTCCTATGTTTCCAGCGTTCCCAATAGTCACTAAAGGGCTTGTCAAGTTCCAGCTTACCTTCGTCCACCAATTTCATTATGGCCGGAAGGGCCGCCGCTATCTTGGTGACCGATGCCAGATCGAAAAGGTCGTCTTTTGCGGTCGGTTGGAGGCTATCGTAGGTATGATACCCATAGGCCTCTTCAAAAATAATTTGGCCTTGTTTGGCAACAAGAACAACAGCCCCGGGAAAAGCTTTCATTTTTATACCTTTTGTCATTATCGAATCGACTTGAGTATGCAGGTAAGTGTAGTCCATACCTACATCTGATGGCTGGGCATAGAATAGGGCATCTTTGGGCAGTAGATTCAAAGAGACGGGAGCATCCTCTTGCGCTTGCAATGCGGACAGAAGAAAGACAGATAGTATAAAAATTTTTATTTTCATAGGTTTAGTGCCATCTCGTGGCGAATTACTTGGATTCGTCTTGTCTATTGCATCAACTTGACCGAGTCCTTCGCAAACTTTCTCCTGCGCTCAAAGTGACCTTCTTACCGATGCGGCCATATTCGATTCGCAAAGTCTATTGCATGAATTTTACCGCATCTTTGGCAAAGTAGCTCGCGATAATACTTGCCCCGGCCCTCTTGATCGATATCAATTGCTCCATCATCACGGCATCGTGATCGAGCCATCCTTTTTCGGCCGCCGCTTTTAACATTGCATATTCGCCGCTTACCTGATAGACCGCTACCGGTACTTCGACCGTATTGCGGAGGTCGCGAACGATATCCAAGTAGCACAGTCCGGGTTTTATCATTACAATATCGGCGCCTTCTTCAATATCCATTTGCGTTTCCTTGATGGCCTCCAACCGGTTAGCGGAATCCATCTGATACGTTTTTTTGTCCTTCGGCACGTCTTTCAGGTCAGCGGGAGCGGAATCCAAGGCATCGCGAAAGGGGCCGTAAAAGGCACTGGCGTATTTGGCGCTGTAAGCCATAATGCCGGTATCGGTAAAACCTTCATCTTCCAAGGCTTCGCGAATGGTAAGGATGCGCCCGTCCATCATATCGCTGGGGCCCACGAAATCGGCCCCTGCCCGCGCGTGGCTTACGCTCATTTCAGCCAATATTTCGGAACTTTCATCGTTAAGGATCCTTCCATTTTCCACGATTCCGTCATGCCCGTACGAAGAATACGGATCCAGGGCCACATCGGTCATGACCAGCATATCGGGACAAGCATTCTTGACCACTTTGATGGCCAATTGCATCAGTCCGTTGGGGTTAAGCGCTTCGGAGCCTTTGTTGTTTTTTAATTCATCGGGCACTTTTACAAAAAGAAGCACGGCGCAGAGGCCCATATTCCAAAGTTCCTTGACTTCTTTTTCAAGGTTATCCAAGCTCAAACGGTAATATTCGGGCATAGAGACGATTTCCTCTTTTACACCTTTACCTTCGACTACAAAAAGTGGCACCAGAAAGTCGCTGGGGGTTAAAACGGTCTCGCGCACCAAATGACGGATGGCCTCATTGGTGCGTAGTCTTCGATTTCTTTGTATGGGAAACATAGCTTTTGATTAAATGTCAAAATTACTTAATATGGATAGCATCAACGGTATCATTGCCTTTCATTTCCCGGCGACACTCGATAAGCTCCTCCAAAGCACGACCATGCCCATAACGGGCCCAAAGACCGATATCCTTCTCTATTTTCAGGGGATTTTCATCGGCATCGATATATTTTCGGATGGATTTTACGATCTTATCATCAAATGCATCCATTTTTAAAATGGACTCGTTGCCGGGAATAGTATAGGCATCCTCATAATCGTAGCAGACCACCAAAACGGTATCCCCCGTGCCGAGTCCGGAGCCATAAAAACAATCCGTTGTAACGAATCTTTGGCTATTGTAGGTGTTCTCGCCCAATTCCTTGATTTTAAAGACTTGTTCAATCGTTATAACCCCTTTTTGTGGCGTATATAGGGGGCCGGCTTCGTTGGTTGGGGCTTCCAGATTTTTTACTATCCCCGAAAAAACCAAGGAAAGTTCTTCTCCACAGTTGCCGATAAAAGGTCCGGATTCGGGCCACCAGTAAGTGTAGCCTACCTCTAAGGTATCCAACATGAATTCTATTGCAATGTCACTTTTTCGGTTTTTACCAAATTTACAGGAAGCTGCCGAGACCATCAATAGAAGCGCGACGATCAGACCGAATAACTTTTCCAGATTCCTCTTAGCTATACCCATTCCTTAGGAGTTGCAAGCACATTGAGCAAGCGTTCTTCCTCGCTTCCCGCTTGCGCCTTATGATCATATCGCCATTGTACGAAGGGTGGCAGACTCATAAGAATACTTTCGATACGGCCGTTGGTCTTCAGTCCGAAAAGCGTACCCTTGTCATGCACCAAGTTGAATTCTACATACCGGCCGCGGCGGATTTCTTGCCAGTCCCGCTGTTCGCGGGAATATTCCAGATCTTTTCGTTTTAAGACAATCGGAATGTAGCTATTGAGAAAGCTGTTTCCTATTTCGGTAACAAAATTATACCAATCATATAAGCTTTTGCTATCCGTCTTCTTACAATAGTCGAAAAAGAGTCCGCCGATACCCCTTGCTTCGTTCCGATGTTCGTTCCAGAAATAGTCATCGCACCTTTTTTTGTACAGGTGATAAAAGCTGGGGTCATGTTTATCGCAGGCCGTTTTGCAAACGGAATGAAAATGTACCGCATCTTCCTCGAACAGATAATAGGGCGTCAAATCTTGTCCGCCGCCGAACCACTGGTCAACAATCTTCCCATTTTTATCGTACATCTCAAAATACCGCCAATTGGCATGTACTGTGGGCACCATAGGACTTTTAGGATGCAGCACCAGGCTCAAGCCACAGGCAAAGAAATCAGCACCCTCGACCCCGAAATAGGTTTGCATGCTCTGAGGAAGCTCACCATGCACCGCCGAGATGTTAACCCCGCCCTTTTCAAATACCTTTCCGTTCTCGATGATCCGTGAACGGCCGCCGCCGCCTTCCGGACGTTCCCAAATGTCCTCGCGAAATTTGGCTTTGTCATCGACTTCCTCAAGTTTGGCCGTTATTTGGTTTTGGAGGGTTTGTATGTAATTGTAGAATCTGTCCTTCATAAAAATAGTATTGGGTACCAGGTACGGAGATTTTGATAAACCGTCTACGCTGGACTAGGCGGCGGATGTCCGTAACTCATACAACTCCATGTCCAAAGCCTCTTCTCCAGGCGGCCGGTGTTCTTTCTCTAAGGTTTTTCGCCAAAGATAGCCACATTTTTCCGCTACACGGATGCTTGCTTTATTGGTATGGTGTACAATGATCTGCAGGGTTTTAAATTTAAGCTCGACATGAGCCAGAGAGGAAATATTCCGAACCACTTGGGTCATCCATCCTTTCCCGGCAAATTCCTGACCTATACAGTAGGCCAGCTCGCCCTCCTTTCTGTCCCAGTTTATATTTTTTAGGATAAGGAGTCCCACTACTTTATGATTTTGGTTTTCGCGGATGGCGTAGGTGAACTCCGTTTTTAGCTTTATCTCTATTTGTTTCAGAAGGATATAGGCCTTTGAGGCTTCTTCGGTCATATTTTGGCTCAAGGCTATTGGAAAATAACGTTGGAACCGTTCTTTGTTCGACACCATTAGAAGGGATAGTTCCGCCGCATCCTCGCCCTTCAATTTATTAATGACGAAGTTTCTGGGTTGTAATCATGATATTAGTACTTAGTTCTAACTACTATTTACTTTGTACTCCTTTACCGCATCCACAAAGGCCTTCGCGTTCTCGACCGGAATATTGGGTAGAATTCCATGCCCTAGATTAACTACATACCTATCCTTCCCGAATTCATCGATCATTTGACGAACCATTTTTGTAATTTCCTCGGGAGGGGAGAGCAATCGCGCAGGATCGAAATTGCCCTGCAAGGTGATATCACCCCCGGTAAGGTAACGGGCGTTCTGGGCGGAGCATGTCCAATCTACCCCTAGCGCGGCTGCCCCGGATTTGGCCATGTCTCCCAATGCGAACCAGCATCCTTTGCCGAAGACAATTACAGGGGCATCATCCTTCAAGGCATCGATAATCTGTTGTATGTATTGCCACGAAAATTCCTGATAATCAACAGGCGAAAGCATCCCGCCCCAGGAATCGAAAACCTGTACGGCATCAACGCCTGCCTTTACTTTTGCCTTAAGGTAGGCGATGGTCGTATCGGTGATTTTTTGTAGTAGCTCATGGGCTGCCCCGGGTCGGGTAAAGCAGAGTTCCTTGGCCTTGTCGAAGGTTTTACTGCCCTGCCCCTGCACACAATAGCAGAGGATGGTCCAGGGAGATCCGGCAAATCCGATCAAGGGCACCTCGTCGTTCAACTTTTCCTTGGTCGCCTTGATGGCCTGCATTACGTAATTTAGCTCCAGGTTCACATCGGGCACGATAACCTTGTCCACATCCTTTTGCGAACGGACGGGCTTCGGCAGGTACGGGCCAAAATTCGGTTTCATCTGCACCTCGATATCCATCGCTTGCGGAATCACCAAAATATCGCAGAAAAGGATGGCAGCGTCCATACCGAACCTGCGGAAGGGCTGCACAGTGATTTCCGAGGCCAGCTCGGGTGTGCGACAGCGGGTAAAGAAATCGTATTTTTTCTTGATTTCCATAAATTCCGGCAGATAGCGGCCGGCTTGGCGCATCATCCAAACGGGTGGACGGTCAACGGTTTCACCCTTCAGGGCGCGGAGGAATAAATCGTTTTTTATCATAGATGTTTGTGTTCAAAATGGCGAGAAGCCGCCCACTGACATCGGCAGGTCGAGAGCGAAGCGGCAATCTGTTGAAGCTTCTAGGATGTTCAACAGATTGGCGTGTCGCTTCCCTGCTTCAGCGCAGGCAGGCTCCTCGCAATGACTGATGCTATTTAGCATAATGCTCGTTTACCAGCTCGATCACACTCTCTACGGTCGGCATCTGGGCCACCCTCACATCGGCAAAATGATGACGTGCCTCCGCTGCCGTAGTCTCACCGATGCAAAAAGCAATCTTGTCAGCGGTATTCTTTAAAAGATAACTTTCCACCGTAGAAGGACTATAAAACATCACCCCCTCGATACCCTCATCAACCTTAACGGGAGCATGCCTGGTCTTGTAGGCTTCGACCTCGTTGACCTTGATATTGTTTTCTGCCAAAATGGTCGGTAGGGTATCCAACCGCAGATTACTGCAAAAATAGGTGACTTCGAGCCCCTCCATGTATTCCACCAGGTATGCGGCCAGTTTTTCGGCATATTTCTCCTGATGTTTAACAGGTCCGATACGGTGTTCGATCAAACGCTTGGTCTTTCGACCAACGCAATAGATGTTTTTGAATGCCAGGTCCTCCGGGGCCACATTGGCCAACAAAGCCTCAACCGCATTTCGGCTGGTCAGAATGACATTGCGTTTTTCTTTTTTCAGTTCGTAAGCGGAGATTCGATTGGGACTTACCTTGATGAAGTCTTGGGACTTTACCCGGACGGAACTTGAAAAAAGGGCATGTTGGCGAGGGGTCAAATCTTTCGTCGAGTATATATTTGTCTTTAAGGTAACCCCTTGGATCTCGTTCATCAGCAGCTTCCCGCCCCGACTTAAAATGCTGTTGGCACAGTCGCGGCCCAAAAACTCATGTTGGCCCAAAGGGGCGCTGAATTCCGAATGCAGTTTTTTCTTGCCATCGACCGTGAGCAGTACGCCTTTCAGAACCACCTCGTCTTCTGGACTGATATAGGCTAAGGCACCGATAGGCGCGGTACAGCCGCCTTCGAGAATACGCAGGAACTCCCGCTCCTGCCGGGTACAGATTTCCGTGGGGGCGTGATTCAGTTCGGCGCAGGCCTCCCTAGTGAATTCGTCGCTTTCAAGCGCTACGACCATAATGGCCCCTTGGGCAGGAGCGGGCACCATCCAGGTGAGGCCAACGGTATTTTCGATTTCCAGACCGATACGTTCGAGGCCGGCAGCGGCGAAAATAGCAGCGTTCCAGTCGTTTTTCCGTAGCTTTTCGTAACGGGTATTTACGTTCCCGCGCAAATCGACAACGGTGTGGGTCGGATAGCGATTGAGCCATTGTGCCTTTCTGCGCAGGCTGCCTGTGGCGATAACCGCATCCCTTTCGGCCAAAAATTCCTCGTTCTTTTTGAAGGCCAGTAAGTCCAGATAATTGCCGCGTTCCAATACGGCCGCTTGAACGATGCCTTGGGGGAGCTGCGTAGGTACATCCTTCATGCTGTGTACCGCAACGTCAATTTCACCGCGCAGCATGGCAACATCTAAGGTTTTGGTGAAAATTCCGGTGATGCCCAGCTCGTGAAGGGGTTTGTCGAGCACTAAATCGCCGGTGGATTTTACCGGCACCAAAGTGACCCGATAGCCTAGTTCCTCCAACTGGTTCTTTACGGTAGTTGCCTGCCATAGCGCCAGTTCGCTATCGCGGGTACCGATGCGTATGACCTTGCTCATGAGGGGGTGTCGAGTTCGAGTTGAAAGACCCTTTGGATCAGTTCGAGGCTCGTATCGGCATCGACCTCATCGTCTTTCAGGTGGTTGGCAAACTGTTTGGTAATTTTTTGGATAATGCGGTTGGATATGATATCGGCCTGCTTTTCGTTGAAATCCGAGCGTTTTTTGGATTGATAGTCCATCTCCTCTTCCTTCATGGTTTTTAGTTTCTGCTTCAGGGCTTTGATTACCGGGGCGAATTTGCGCGTCTCGAGCCATTGGATAAAATCGTGCCTTACCTCGGCGATAATATCTTCGGCATGTGGGATGTATTCTTTTCGCCGTTCCAAGGTCTGGTCGGTCATTTGGGAGAGATGATCGAGATGAATGACCGTTACGTTTTCCAGTTCGGAAACGTCGTCGGCCACATTTTTGGGGATGGACAGGTCCAAAATCAACAGGGGTTTTTTCGTATAAATCAATTCTTTGGATACGGTCGGCGATTGGGCGCTGGTAGCCACGATCAGCACATCGCTGTTCCATATCTCCGTTTGCAGATCCCCGTAATCCTTTACGGTCAAATGGAATTTTCCCGCTATCTTTTCCGCTTTTTCCTTGGTGCGGTTGATCAAGGGTAATATGGTTGTTTTGGGTATGTTTGATAAGATTTTCACAGGTATTTCGGCCTATTTTTCCCGTTCCGAAAAGCAAAATGTTCTTTTCCGAAATATCGGCCACGTTCTCCAGAATATAGCGAACGGAGGCAAAGGCGACCGAGGTGGCGCCCGATGATATTTCAGTTTCGTTCTTGATACGTTTGCTGGCCTGGATTACAGAATTGCACAGGCGTTCTAGAAACGGATTGGCGATTCCGAATTTTTTGGAGCGATTAAAACTCTGCTTCAGTTGGCTAATGATTTCGAAATCGCCGAGAATCTGGCTATCCAGCCCCGTGCCCACCCGAAAAAGATGGCCGATGGCGTCATTGTTCTTATAGACATAGGCCACTTCCTGAAACTCCTCAACGGAACCCGCCGTATTGTCGCACAGCAACTTTATGAGCTGAAAGGGGTGTTGGGCAAAACCATAGAGCTCCGTGCGGTTACAGGTCGAGGTCGCCAACAGTCCGTCGATGCCCTGCGCCTTCGCCTGCATCAGCAGCTTTTCACTGGCGGCCTTGCTGAGACTGAACTTGCCACGGGTCTCGGCATCGGCTTTTTGGTAGCTTAGCCCTATAGTGTAAAACGAATTATGTCGGGAAATATGGTAGTCTTTCATGTAGCTTACTGGAAGATGGCAACAAAAATACAGGCTGGAACCCTAAAAAAATAACGCTAGCGGTACAATTAGTATCGATGTAGGCTTTTTATGGCCCATTTAGCTGGTAATCCTGTAAAAACCGATATTTTTGTAGAAAACACGACGCTTTGCGAAATATCTATTTAGAAGCGTTCTAAATAAAATACCGACTGATCGGTGGGGATATGGAAGAAAAAAATAACGCTCAAGGTTCATTTCAAGAGATACGGATCGAAGATGGGTTTTTCGTTTTAAAAATCCAAAATGATGCCTCTGAAGTGCAAAATGTAGTAAGGAATATAGATAGCAGTTTTATACAGTTCCATTTTTGTTTGAAGGGAAATGCCAAATTCGTTTTTAATAAGGGAAATTACGCCCTCGAGGTATCCGAAGAACAATCACTGCTGCTCTACAACCCTCAATTGGATTTGCCCATAAACCTGGAACTGGCCCCGAAATCTTGGATGGTCTCCGTGGTGATGACTATAAGGAAATTCCATTCGCTGTTTTCCAGGGAAGCGGACTATATCCCGTTTCTTAGTGCGGGGAACAAGGATAAAAAATATTATTCGCAGGAAGGGGTAAGCCCGGCCATCGCCGTGGTACTAAGCCAGTTGATGAACTACAATCTACATCCATCCGTTAAAGAATTGTACATCAAGGGAAAGGCCTATGAACTCATCTCGCTCTATTTCAACAAAGGGGAAGATGCCGATGTGGAACAATGTCCATTTTTAGTCGATGAGGATAACGTCCGCCGGATCCGCAAGGCCAAGGAAATCATCATCGCCCGCATGGCCGAACCGCCTACACTGACAGAACTCTCGGATGAAATCGGACTGTCCCTCAAAAAATTGAAGGAAGGCTTCAAACAGATATATGGTGATTCCGTATTCAGTTTTCTTTTCGACTACAAAATGGAATATGCTCGGAAAATGCTCGAGACCGGCCGTCACAACGTCAACGAGGTCGGCCTAAAAGTGGGCTATAGTACGGCGAGCCATTTTATATCCGCCTTTAAAAAAAAATACGGGACTACGCCGAAGAAATACTTGATGGCCATGGCCGGTTCCTAGGAACTGCGTGGAGTGTGGCATAAGGTGGGGAAATGGGTATTGTAAGCTACATCGGTGCTCGGGGCCTGGCTACCATTATCCCCGTATTGCTTTTGATATTTCTTAGATAATCCGCCAAAGGAAGTTCAGAAACCTCGACTTCCATAGAACCTGTGGAAGCATGTAACAGATGGATGCGCCCGTCATTTTCGCGGGTGGCGATACCGGTATGGGTGATGTCAAGACCCTCGATCGAAGTGGTCAGGGCGATGATGTCGCCTGAGTGAATCAAATGTTCATCGGCGGCGATTTGGTCCTGGGGCAAAATACAGATAGGCTGGTCGTTCAGGTAGTTTTCCGAACCCTGAATCTTTTTAAAATTTTCGTTATCGCTCAAAAAAGGATAGAGATCGCGATGGGTGCTCATAAAATCGATATTTTTGGTGATCTCTTTCCCGCCGATTTCAGCGGTGATATCTTTTAATAGGCCTTTCTTTTCGTTGTTGGCGATCCATTCGGAAAAATAATGCAGGCGTGAGGCATACCCTTTCAGATCACCGTCTTTATAACGGATATTTTTCAAGGTCTCGGTAAAGTCGTCGAAGTTCGATTCCCCTTTTTCTAGCATCTCGACTAAAAGCCAACACATTTTCAACGTAGGTAGTGCAATCGAGGCCGTGGAGATTGACGACCAAGGTTTCGGTATCCCCGATTTCCAAGGTTTTGGCGACGTAGGGAGTTCCTCGAAAGGTCTTGCCTACTGCAACTAGGGTCTGGCCGAAATCGTTTTGGAGCAAGCCATCAATTTCATTAAGTTTGTTTTCGACCGCTCGTTTGTCGGCGGGGGAGCAGGTGATGGCTTGGGCCCGTGTGCTTTTTGCAAAAAGCAAAAGCAATAGAACGCAACTCATGGTTTTCATAACCTTCATTTCTACAAAAATAATATTTTTAAAATCCATGGAAACCATACCCTCCGCCATACCCATTAGGCCGATACACATCGGCCCGCTGCCGGTCCTTTAGCAAAAATGCCTCGGTCACAAACCCGACCACCTCCTCGTCGGTATCGGTATCCTCGATGCGCATGCCGCCGTTCTCATAAAAGGCTTTGGTTTGCAGTCCTTTGCCGTCTTCAAAGACCAAAAGGTGCATATTGAAGTTGGTATCGTTATCTTGGGTATTACGCCCTTTAAAGTAATAGCCGGTCCATTTTTTACCATCGTACACAAGGGATTTTTTGGTCAGAAAGGTGACGGAATCCCTGGCGGCAGAATAGTTGCCGCCTTGAAATAAAAGTGCTTCGGCCAGCTGCTGCTGTGATTTATAGGCTTTAGGGAAAAGATCGAGTTTACCGACCTTTTTAAGTTTGTTGAACAACGGCAATCGTCCGTTCACATCGGCGGCCAAGGAATTTATTTCCTTTGGCGGTACGGGCTCATTATTTTTAGCCCTCAGCGCAACAAAGGTTGTTTGGACCGCGGAATCTTCGACCAAAGCCAATTTTTCGAACCATTGCCGTACCCTTTTTTCGCCCTTGAACGGATGGAGTAGCGTAACGTAGTCTTCTAGCACGCTTCTATGCTGCTCTTGGGTGCCAGGGCTGCGAAAATCCTGCGTATTCGGTGCGACGTCCCGACCCAATTGCCGCTTTAACTGTATCGTGGCATCCTTTAGGATCTGGGACTTGTATTTTTTATAGACCCTCGGTTTAAGTCCGCCTTCGGCCACCAATTTGGCCAGTAACGAAAAAATCGGGGCCTTGTATTCGTCGATAGTGCTGTACTGCAGTAGTTCTGGGAAAAGTTTTTGGGCCAAGGCTAGGTTTTCGCGGTATGGGGCAAAGATGTAGCTGAGATGAAATGTATTGGACAACAAGGGCAGGTCTATAGCCATCAGTTCTAGCAATAGCTTTGCAGAGGCTTCGTCCGATTTTTGGGAAATGGACTGCAATACCATCGCCTGTGCGGTCGAATTATCGTAGGATTTCGCATAAAACTCCCTGTAAAAGTCGCTGGCATCCACTTCTTCAAGCTCTCCCAATTGCTGGATTAAATACGATTGTATCGGGCGCATACCGGAACTAAAATCATGCTCGGAAATATAGTATTGCAAAGAATCGACATCCTTTTTATCAAATTTTAGATAACGGTGGCCATCGAGAACGATGCTATCGTTTTTGCGGAGGGCGGCAAAGAAATCAGGGGTTTTATTCTGAAAAATATTTCTACCGATGACGGTATCCCTGGGCTCAAAGTTTTCGAAGAATTTGGCAACGAAGCGGCTCGGTCCCTCGACGGTGTCCACCACCGCTTTTAGCTCATAAAGCAGCCCGTTCTTGATGATATTTTTGATTAAAATGCCCCGCGTACTGGCGGTATCCGTCAGGGTTAGTTGCATTTCATACTGGTCGTCGGAGGTTGCTTTGGTCTCTTCGCCAATGATGTCGAACTCCTTGTACGCATACATTTTTTTACGCAGGGCCCAAGCGGAATCGAGATTGCGGAACATCAGAAAATCGTGCGATTTGTTCAGCTCTACGGTAATAGCCTCGTCATTTTTATTGCGATAGACCGTTTTTTTATGAAAAGGCTCATAGGCTTGAATTTGGGGGGCACCGCTAAAATAGCTTTTGCTACTCTCCACGAATTGGGGAGGCTTGACGTTGCTTTTTGTACTGAAATAAAGGGCGGTATCAACTACTGTTTCGAAAGGGGAATCGTATTTGGTCGGCTTTAACCGGAAGGATTCAAAAAACTCTTCAGCCTCCTTGCCGTATTGGGTCAGGATTCCTAAAAGATAGTATTCGCCACGCCGAAAAGTGGTCATCAGATGCAATCGCTTACCGGAATCAATATCGAAGACCGCAGAAGAAATCAAAGGTTTTCCTGCGGTAGCTTGATAGCGGGGTCTCAACTTTAAATCTTGATAAAACCGCTTTTGGATCTGTTTCAATTCGAAGGTATCGGCTTCGATAAAGCTAAAATCGTTCAAGACCGACTTCCGAAAAAAATAATAGGACTCCCTTTGCTCATCGTAGCCCTCGATCCAACGGTCGCCATCCCGGCTCGGGTTGGTAAAACTATATAGGCCGGGCATTTCTACCTCAAAATCCCGGAAATCAGAAGTAAGCCTCACTTTTTCTTCCGTGGAATGGCGAAACTTCAGGCTATTAAAAACGCTATCGGAATGTTGCTTAACATAATCACCTTCCCCTCCCATTTTGATGATTAAAATTTCCAAGGGGGTTTTGAAGATTTGGTAGCGCTGCCTATCCCCGTTTTTAAGTTGGTTCTTGATGTCCAATCCCTCAAAACCATCTTTTTCTATATAAGCCTTTTCCAAAATTTTTCCGGGGATGTTCTCGAACAGCAACTTATCGATCTCCTTTAGCGAATACAAGGCATCCTGCTTCAAAAACGAATGGGTGGGAATACGGTTGACCACCACAAAACTGCCGTTGGCCAAATCGGGGGAAACATAGGTAGTCTTGCCAAAATCCGATATCGGATAGAGTTTGTTCGGCAGGTCTATCGTGAAAAATCCGTCTTCGGGGCCGTAGGGTGTATAGGCGTTTTCCCGCTTTTTTTGATCGAACTTCAGTTTTAGGGCTTTGCCCTTGGCACTGGTCTCCGAAACCAATGGTGTTACGGTGTAGCCTTTTTTGCGCAACAGACCGATGACGCCCTCCTCACCGGGCAAATGGGCGGCGCCGATACCGGCAAATACCTTTCCCTTTCTCATTACGGAATCTAACCGTTCCACCATGTTGACATTGCGGAGGTGAAGCATGTTCTTCATGTAATGGTCGGTGTATATGGCTCGATCGATGGAATCTAACAAGGCGATGTTCCGTTCACGGTAGGCATCCTGTAGTAGAAATATGGGGTCTGACTGCTGTATCTCTTTTTGCAGCCATTGGTCGGGCTTGGGTTTCATGGCATTCATGCTCGCCCGCCCTACCAAAGCCGATGATTCTTCCTTATCCTCGAGGGCAATGATCGGCTTTTCAAACTTTTTGCCCGCTTGGTAGATGAACATATCGAGGTAGGTCTCCTCCTCAAAATTCTGGGAATTTTCGTTGCTACGGTATAGAATGTTGTTGACGATACGATCTTCGTAGGCCAAAAAGGCCGCCAAATGTTCTTTTGTCGGGATTTTCGACCTGGAATGCTTTAGAATAGAATCCCTTGGCGGCATATTCGTCCCCATTTCCAAAAATAGGGTTACCTATGGCATCGTTGCTTTCGAGCCAAAGTCCCGGATCGGATTCCAAGGCGACCATCTCGCTTTTATCCAAAACCTCATAGAAAACATCATCTAACCTGAAGGCGATTTTCTTGCTCACGTGCATGGTGCCGTACAGGTAGGAGGATTTCTCAAGACCGTTGCCCGAAATTTCCCACAGGAGGCTATTGGCTTTCTGCGCGGAAACGGACGCGAAGGAGAAGATTATTAAAATGGTTAGGATCGATCTCATAAAGTAGTACCTATTTCGATGATCGCGTTATGCCTCTGCCATGGGTTGGATGAAATTTACACAGTGATAAAAAGACTTCAGTAACAAAAGTAAGAAGATAGGAGCGGCCATTCATCCCTTAACAGCGTTTAAATCAATCACGTTTAGGCTATAACGGCTATTCGTTTGGGGTATTTTCCGAGCCGCCCTTTTTTTCAAGTTGCACTCGCGTACGAGGTAGGCTTTCCGGATAATCTTTCTGCAGGAAAGTAATGAGTTTTTCACGAACATGAACCCGCAAATCCCATACTTCTGAAGAACTCTTGGCGCTCATCATGGCCCGTATCTCTATGTGGTCGAATTTTGTATCGGTAACTTGAATGTTATTGGCCTCGCCGTCCCACAGTTCGGTACCTTCCAAAATTCGGGTCAGCTCCTTCCGCATGGCTTCGAAAGGCACCCTATAATCGGTATATAGATAAACCGTTCCAAATATATCCGCGGAGGTTTTTGTCCAGTTTTGAAAAGGCTTTTCAATGAAATAAGTGGTGGGCACTATTAGCCTTCTTTTATCCCAAATTTTAATGACCACGTAGGTCAACATTATTTTTTCGATACGCCCCCATTCGCCTTCGACGATAACGACATCATCTAACTTAATTGGTTGGGCGATAGCAATCTGGATGCCCGCCAAAATCGTACCGATCATTTTCTGTGCCGAAAAACCGATAATGATGCCCGCGACCCCTGCGGAGGCAAATACGCTCACCCCGATTTCCCGGATGCTTTCAAAACTCATCAGGGCAATGCCCATGGCCAATACAAGGATAATAAATATGAGGATGCGCTCCAGAATATTGAACTGGGTGGTAACCTTTCGTGCCTTGAAATTATCGCTGGCATCCACATCATATTTTTTAATGATGTGGTGCTTGACAATCTTGATGATGCTCAACAGCAACCAGGTAAAGGCAAAAATAAAAAGCAAGGTACTCGATTTCCGGAACCAATATTCGTAATCTTCAAGGCCTAATACCTGGCGGAGGGCTTGCAGACGGATCAAAATCGAGAGAAATATCAGAAAAATCGGAGTGCTGACCTTCTGTACGGCCTCTATCGGCATCAGAAATTTCGGATTCTTGCCCAACCGCCTTAGCAAAAAAAGCACGACAAAATGGGCGATAAGAAGTACTATCAAGGCACCGGCCACATAAAGTAAAGATTGGTTGTTTCCGCTAAAAAATTCCTTGATCATGACGTATTTGCAATTTTTGAAGGTCTAGTACATTTTGTTCCCGTTCTTCGAGGTATCTGTAATTTGTTGGATGGCATCCCAGTGTTCGACAATTTTTCCGTTCCGGTCGAACCTAAAAAAATCCATAGTCACATATTCATCGTCATTGGGCCAAACTTGATGGGTATGAAGGGCTACCAAATCGTTTTCCGAGATGATCCGTACAAATTCGATGGATTTATCCGGATATTCCGTCTGCATCCGTTCAAAATATTCGATAAAGCCTTCGATTCCGTTTTCCACATCCGGGTTGTGCTGGATGTATTCCGAACCGACATATAATTCGGTCGCTTTTCGAGGATTTCCCTTATAGGCCATCCTATAAAATTCTATGGCATCCTTCTTCATTTTTTCCTTCATAGGACCACTTTTGAGGATTATTTCAAAAATATAGAAAAAAGAAACTGTTTTCCCACTTGTAGCCGCTTAAATATTGGCGGAATCTATGATGCCATCGAAAACAATTCGGCCGATATACCTACGGGATGGTTTTCAAGGCTTATTTTTGCAGCTGAAAAACCCAATGCCTTGAAAGCCCTAATCGAGAGGTGTCAAGAACTTCAAGGTGGCTACTGCCCCATAGGTCTCGACTGCGCTCGACCAAACAAGAAATTTTAGACGGAGTCGCTCATCATTGGGTATGAATCTAATAATTAATCATAAATGAAAGGCGTACTACTCGTAAATCTCGGATCTCCAGAAAGCCCGACTGCCAAAGATGTCAAACCCTATCTCGACGAGTTTTTGATGGACGAGCGGGTCATCGACGCCCCGAACTGGCTCCGGAATATCTTGGTGCGTGGTATCATTCTGCAGACCCGTCCCAAAAAATCAGCGAAGGCCTATTCCAAAATCTGGTGGGACGAAGGCTCCCCATTGATCGTCATATCGGAACGTTTTGCGGAAAAGTTGCGACAGCATACCGAAATGCCTGTGGCCCTCGGTATGCGGTATGGCACGATGAACATAAAAGGGGCTCTACAAGAGTTACAGGGCAAAGGCGTTGACGAGGTACTGTTGGTTCCCTTATATCCCCACTACGCTATGTCGTCCTATGAAACGGTCGTAGTAAAAACAATGGACGTAAAAAAAGAATATTTTTCGCAAATGTCATTGACCACCTTACCGCCTTTTTATAATAGTTCCGGTTATATCAAGGTGCTTTCCGAACGTATTGCAGAGGGATTGAAGGATTTCGAATACGACCATGTCCTATTTTCCTATCACGGGATTCCCGAACGGCACATCCGAAAATCGGATCCCACAAACTATCACTGTAAAATCGATGAAAGCTGTTGCAATATCAATTCCGTGGCACACCATACCTGCTACCGTCATCAGGTCTATAAGACGACGGAATTGGTAAAGGCCTATTTGGAACTGCCTGTGGATAAGGTCAGCTCATCTTTCCAGTCCCGCTTAGCGGGTGACCCTTGGCTCAAGCCATATACCGATTATGAATTCGAACGCTTGGCGAAGGAAGGCAAAAAACGTTTGGCGGTAATCACGCCCGCCTTTGTTTCCGATTGTCTGGAGACCTTGGAAGAGATAGCAATGGAAGGCAAAAACCAGTTTATGGAGGCCGGAGGCGAAAGCTATAAACATATTCCCTGTTTAAACGATAGCGATGCCTGGGTGCAGGTGATGGCGGATTGGGTAAACGGGTGGGAGCGAGACGGAAACCTTCCTTCATAAAATACCTCCCTGCCCTGCCGGCAGAGCAGGGGGCCAGACGATTTTTTCAATTTATGATAAAAGCTTAAGGCGACGCGGTAAACTGTTCAACCTGGCTCGAAGTTTCATAAAAGATTCCCGCATCGCTCGCAATTATGGCAAATGTATCCTCAGAACAACTCGGCTCAGAACCTATCGGCAAACTGCTGATTCGGCAATCCGTGCCGGCATCGATCGGCATTTTGGTCATGTCGCTCAATGTGTTGATCGATTCCATTTTCGTGGGCAACTGGATTGGATCCATTGCTATTGCGGCCATCAACGTTGTGCTGCCCGTATCTTTTTTTATCGCCGCCCTGGGTATGGCTATCGGTATCGGCGGATCTAGCATCATATCACGTGCCCTCGGTGCGAACAACACCGAAAAAGCGTTAAAGACCTTTGGCAATCAAATTAGCCTTACTCTCTTGGTAACGGTCGTAATGGTCTTCTTGGGCTTGTTCTATGTCGATACTTTGATTCCCGCCTTTGGCGGAAAAGGAGCCATCTTCGATCCGGCCAAAGTGTACTATAAAATCGTATTGTACGGTGTACCATTCTTGGCCCTCTGCATGATGGGAAATACGGTCATTCGGGCCGAAGGAAAGCCGAAATTTGCCATGATAGCCATGATCATTCCCTCGGTAGGCAACCTATTGATGGACTATCTCTTTATCTATGTCTTCGATTGGGGCATGGCGGGTGCGGCCTGGGCGACCACTGCGGGGTACTTGGTGTGCTTCGCTTATGTTCTCTATTTTTTCCTGTCCCAAAATTCCGAATTAAAGATAAGCCTGGCCCATTTCGGACTTGCCACACCCATTTTGAAAGAAATTGGTTCGTTGGGCTTCGTTACCCTCTCCCGACAGGCTGTGGTGAGCATTACGTATCTGTTGATGAACAATATTCTGTACGGCCTCGGAGGCGAGGCCATGGTCGCTGTCTATGCCATTATCGGACGTATGCTGATGTTCGCCCTCTTTCCCGTATTTGGGGTTACACAAGGCTTTTTGCCCATTGCGGGCTTTAACTACGGGGCCCAAAAATACCAAAGGGTACGGCAAACGATCAATACGGCCATTAAATACGCCGCGATTCTGGCAAGCCTTGTTTTTGTCGGGCTGTTCCTTTTTCCCGATGAGATAGCGGGTCTCTTTTTGGGCAGCGGTCCCGATATGTCGGCAAAGGATATAGCCGCCAATGCCTTTGTACTTGAACACATACCCTTTGCCATGCGCCTGGTATTCGCCGCTACGCCTATCATCGCCCTACAGTTGATCGGGGCCGCCTATTTTCAAGCTATCGGAAAAGCAGTTCCCGCCCTACTGTTGACGCTGACCCGGCAGGGCTTCTTTTTTATTCCCTTGATATTGATTTTACCGTATTATTTGGATGAACTGGGGGTTTGGATCTCTTTTCCCATAGCGGATACGTTGGCCACCCTGGTTACGGGATATTATTTGCGGAAAGAGATCAAACGGACCTTGGTAAAGAATGAGGGGTAGGCAGTAGCGGTGAGCCACTGCCTATTCTTTACGTTCGCCTGACGCATGTAACAACTCCATACCGGTCGAGGACCTTGGCTTGAAACCGGGCCAATCTTGGGCATTTGAATCTTCGGGAATATCTAGATATTTTGACATATCCTTCCCTTTGAGGCGTGCCTCCAAAAAAGCGGTCAGGAAATGCTGGTTAACATTGTTGATCTTACGCTGGTCCCACGTGGCGTCGGCATAGCGGTAGTATTCGTCGATAGGGAGGCCGGGGGCCAGTGATTCTTTGGGCGGTGGGTTCGGGGCTACGTTGTGTCTCGCATTTTCGTAGGTGAGCAGATAGCGATCGGTATTGATAGCGCCCTCGTAAATGGCCTTGGTGCCCTTTTCATAGCCCGATATATCGTCTTGGCTTCCGGCCACGAAAAAGGTAGGGGTCTTCAGCCCTTTTAAGCCTTCGTCATCCCAGACCCCGCGCTCCATCCCCCAAGGGGCAAAGGCGACCACCGCCTTGATCCGGGGGTCGGATTGTGTTTGGTACTCGGCATTGTTGGCGGTCAAAGCCCGAATGGCAGTACTTCCCTCGGTCATCCCTTTAAAAAATTGGGCCATCTCTTCGCTATATCCCGCGCCCGCAACATTTAACACCCCATAGCCCCCCATGGAATAGCCAATTATCGCTGTGTTGTCCGCATCTATAAGACCCGATAAATCATCCTTATCACCGGATTTTCCGAGCCTGGCCATTTTATCCAAAACAAAACGGATATCCTTGGCGCGATTCAGCAAGGTGCTCTGAAAGGCGTTGGCATCCTTAAAAGTGGAATCGGTATGACCTATGGCGGCCACTACATATCCTTTCGAGGCCAAATTTTCGGTCAGGTAGGTCATCAGATATCTCGAACCGACATATCCATGGGAAACGACGATCAATGGAAATTTTCCCTCGGATGTCATCGGCGCCGCGTCGCGGAAGGCCCGGCCCTTAAAGTGAAAGGGAATCAAAGGGCGGAGAGAGTCGCCGCGCGTACCCATTACCTCTTCATAGGTTACAGCCGCCCCCGTATCGGCAGGTATTTCCGCCGGATACCAGACCTCTACGGTCAACGGTCGGTCGTAAACCGGGTCTTTACCTTCCTTTGAATTTAGGATGTCCACTTGATCGGGATGGACTAAATCAATGGTTCGTACTCCCACGGTATAGGGCCCCCGTGCCGAAAGCTCCGGCGCATCAGGCAGGGCGTCGCCGTATATAAAATCTTGGGAAAATACATCCAGGCAGATGGTTAAAAAGAAAATGGTGAGAAGGGGGCAGAGGGCCGGTGGACTTGTTAAAAATCTCTTGGATTTCATAATCGAAATAATGAGGTGATTTTAACTTTTTGCTTTTCAGCGAAAAGTAAACAATTTTAGGCTATTTGAAGTCTTTTTTGAGTGGGAGAGCACGGCTACGGAAGAAAAAAAGAATATACAGGTGTGAAAAAGGACAAATTTTTAGCGAATGGAAAGCTTAAAATCAGGTCAGTAGGTTGGTTATAATGAGATTAATTGTTAGAATAATAAATCGGTAAGAGCTTTGACTAAAGGGATTCTAAATAGGAAACCATTTTCTCCCGAGCTGAAGTATC
This sequence comes from uncultured Flavobacteriaceae bacterium, assembly GCA_963764285.1. Lineage (GTDB taxonomy): Bacteria > Bacteroidota > Bacteroidia > Flavobacteriales > Flavobacteriaceae > Pricia. The sequence continues at coordinate 241,797 of CAVXSA010000018.1, read as the reverse complement.
AGGAAAGGTACCATAGCCCGCCCTCATATTATCGATTACATGTTTCGGCGATGAGGTGCCGGGAATGACGCAGGTAACAGTTGGTTGGATAGAATAAATTTTAAAAAATACTGTCCCCAGCTATTGATATCATACTCCACGGCCCAGTCGGGCAGCTCCTTGCCCTTGGTTTTCCTAAAAAGGCTTCCGCTTTCAAAGGGCTGGTTGATAATAGTGGCGGTCTGATATTCTTGGCAGGTCTTGAACAGGGTCGTCTCAGCGTTCCGAGATCCAATGGAATAATTGAACTGTACAAAATCGGGTCTTTCCTGTCGGATGATCTTTCCCAAGGTTTTGTGAGCGGAATCTAGGTAATGGGTGAGTCCCCAATACCGAATTTTGCCTTCTTCTTTCCATTTCCGTAAGGTTTTTACATGCGTTTGCCAGTCCACGAGATTGTGTATCTGCATCAGATCCATCCTTTTTCTCCGCATTTTATCAAAAGAGGCGTTCATCTGGTCGATACCGGCCGGTTCACCTTCTGTCCAAACTTTTGTTGCATAGAAAAACGCATCCCGACTTTGAAGTTCTGAGGTAAGTCTGCCCACCACGGCTTCCGAACTGCCGTACATGGGGGAAGAGTCGATGAGCTTTCCGCCCATTTTTTGCATGTTGACCAGCACTTCCCGTAAGCTTGTCAGATCTTCTCCGGAGGTTCCTACGTCAAAGGTCTGCCAAGTGCCGAGGCCGACTATGGGAAGCTCTTCGCCCGAAGATGGAATGGTACGTGATGTCATTTTTTCGGTTTTGGTAAAGCGTAATACATTGGGCAAGGTAATGATACTAAGTGCCCCAAGCCCCATCGCACGCAATAGTTCCCTTCGAGTATTTTGCATAAGCGTTTATTTTACTATAATGAAGGGCTTTTAACTTTTGCTTTATAGCGAAAAAGAGCCATTTTTTGTTCAATTGATGACTTTTATATGGCAGAACATCGCTACCGAATGAAAAAAGTCAATAAATGAGTGAACAAGCGCCCTTTTTAACAATGAAGTGATTTAAATCCACTTCAATGCGGTGAACGGGAATAAAAAAGAAAGGAATAAGATAGCGATTTTTTTCTATTTCCCCTATTTTAAACCTTTTGCAGTCTTGAGAGTCCAACTAATATAAACTCCGCTTAAGATTTGATTGGGAACGGAGAATTTCCATATGGGTGATCTATTAATGTTATTTTTTATGAAGTAATTTAAATTTTGTGCTTTTTAGCGAAAAGACTTTTTTAAGTTGCATAGCATCGCTACGAAAGAAAAAAGATGACAACGAGCAAAAGCTGCAATCCGTAGGTAGACGAAAAACTTAAGATGCGTTCTGAATACGGTGGTTTTTGGGGATGTCTTATGTACTTCAAATAGTACCGATAATTCTAAGAAAAGGATTTCTATTGCTCTGATTAACAATTAAGCGTAACTTTAAGGTTCCCTCATTGAGGGTAAGAGTAGTTTTACGAGAGCGGGGGTCCATAAACTAAATTGATAATAAAGCGCACTGAACGGCATGGGAAATAAGGGCAACGAAATTAATGATACCCCGGTCATCACGTTTTGGTGGTATTTTTTGTTTGTCGGGATGCTTCTGTTCCTCGTTTCATGCGCCCCGAAAATTCCCCATATCGATCCTCCGATCGCCCCGCCCGAAGTTTTTTCCAATTCGGGGGCGGAGGTAGTTCCGGATAGGTGGTGGACGGCTTTTGAAGATCCGCAGCTGAATGTCTTGATCGATAGTGCCCTGGCGAACAACCTCGACCTCGCTGTGATGTGGCAACAATTTAAGGCCGCCCGCGCCGTGGCGAAACGTGAAGGCGCTGACCTTTGGCCGCAGGTGGAAGCCTCGGCACAGAGCGCCTTCAGCAGGCCCGAACCTGATTTTGCCGGTGGCGAAAATGTGCAGTTGGGCGTTTCGGCCTCCTATGAATTCGATCTCTGGGGACGTATCCGAACGGCAGTTCAGGCCGAAAAGTTCCGGACTACGGCCACTTTAGCCGATTATCGTACCGCGGCCATATCGCTTTCCTCGGAAATCGCATTGACCTGGTATCGATTACTGGCGGCCAAACGGCAATTGGCACTTGCGGAAGAACAAATCGAAACCAACCAAAATATCCTCAAATTGATACGGGCCCGCTTCGGCAGCGGTCAAGTCCGTGCCGTAGATATTCTACGCCAGCTACAGTTGCTGGAAAATACCAAGGATCAAAAAATCGCTTTTGAGACAGACATTCGGCTGTTCGAGAATCAGCTTACGGTGCTGCTCGGTCAAGCTCCTGGAGAACTTTTGGAAACTTCGTATGTGGATTTCCCAGCGCTTCCCGGGTTACCTGAAACCGGTCTGCCCTTGGAACTGCTGCGCCGCCGACCTGATGTGCAAAGTGCCTATGACCTGCTTCTGGCAGCGGATATGGAGATGGCTTCGGCGGTACGAAGCAAATATCCGAGATTGACCACCCGGTTGAGCGGACAGCTGCGCGCCAATGATTTCAGTTCCCTTTTTGAGAATTGGGCCTATTCGCTGGCGGGCAATCTCCTGGCCCCGCTATTTTACGGCGGGCGTTTGAATGCGGAGGTGGACCGTACTGAGGCCGTCAAAAACCAGAGACTCTATCAATATGGCCAAACTGTACTTACAGCCTTTAAGGAAACCGAGGATGCCTTGATCCGTGATATCAATCAAAAAGAACGCCTCGCCATTCTGGAAAAACAAGTGGAACTGGCCGAAAAAACAAATAAGCAGCTGCGTCTGGAATTTTTAAACGGATTGAGTCCTTATCTCGACGTACTGCTCGCCTTAGACCAAGAACAACAGCTACGGCGTGACGTGATCGAGGTCGAGGCCGAACAATTGGAAATTCGTATTTCACTCTATCGTGCCTTGGCGGGCGGATTTGAAACCGGGGAGACGGTTCAATTGGTTGATTAATTAATCTAACGCACAATCATGGAAAGAAAGAAAATTTTATTGATCTGTGGTGGAATACTGCTTTTGGCCATACTGATTACCTCTTTTATCTTTTTGACGGAGCCCACGGCCAAAAGTGAGGGGGCCAGCAAACAGACCGCTATGTTAGTCGATGTGATACCGGTAGAAAAAGGGGATTTTAAACCCGTTATTACGGCCACCGGTACGGTAATGGCGGTCGATGATGTAGTGCTCGGCCCCTTGGTGGGCGGCCAAATTGTGCGTCGCGACCCCTCTTTCACGCCCGGAGGAACGGTTAGAAAGGGTGAGATATTGTTGCAGATCGATCCATCCGATTATCGAAATACCCTTGAACTTCGGCGTAGTGAGCTGCAACAATCGCAGACCGACCTGAATGTAGAAATGGGCAGGCAACAGGTAGCTGAGCAAGACCTGTCGCTGATCGGTGGCGATTCGCTCTCGCCCGAAGAAAAACAGTTGGTTCTCCGCAAACCCCAATTGGAAGCCGTCAATGCCAATGTAAAAGGGGCGAAGGCCTCAGTCGACCAAGCCCGGACCAATTTGGGGCGTACGACTGTTCGCGCGCCGTTCGACGCGCAAATTTTGAACCAAAACGTCACCGTAGGTTCCCAGGTTTCCCCGGGCGACAATCTGGGCCGGCTCGTAGGCACCGAAGCCTATTGGGTCGAAATGACCGTTCCCGTACGGCCAATTGCGCTGGTTATCTTTTCCAAAAATAAGGAAAAGGGGTCATCCGTAGAGCTCCGAAGCCGAACGGCCTGGAAACCGGGCGAAACCCGCAAAGGTTATTTGTACAATCAGGTGGGGGCGCTCGACGAACAGACCCGATTGTCGCGTGTACTGGTAAAAGTGGAAGACCCTTTGGCGCAAAAACCTGAAAACCAAGGGCAGCCCCCATTGATTATAGGCACTTTTGTGGAAGCCAAGATACAGGCCGAACCCATTGAGAACGTGGTACGTCTGAACCGTGATTATGTTCGCAGCAACAATACGGTTTGGGTGATGAAGGACGAAAAATTACAGGTACGGGAGGTCGATATCATACTCTCCGATGCCGACCACGCCTATATCAGTTCAGGCTTGGAAGATGATGAAAAGGTGGTGATTACCAATTTGAGTACCGTCGCAGATGGAGTAGGCCTGCGGACTGAAGGTGACGGGCAAGCGATGGAAGCGACAACGGATAGCCCGCAAACAAAAAATTGATATGAAGGAGGATAAAGAAAAAAAGGAAGCGCCCAGAAAGGAAGGTATCATTGCCTATATGGCCCGCAACTCGGTAGCTGCGAACCTGTTGATGATCGTGTTGCTGGCCGCAGGTATCTTTACGATGTTCAGTATCCAGAAAGAGGTCTTTCCCGAATTTCAGCTCGATTTTGTGGAAGTTAATGTGGTGTATCCAGGTTCGAGTCCGGACGAAGTCGAACAAGGTATTTTATTGCCTGTGGAAGAAGCCGTCCGCAATGTGGACGGTATCAAGGAAATCGTATCCACGGCCCGGGAAGGTTCCGGCGAGGTATCCATCGAACTCGTAGCCGGAACCGACCGTATGAAGGCCTTTCAGGAAATCGACCAGGAAGTCAACCGCATTCGTACCTTTCCCGACGATATCGAACAGCCACAGGTGGCCCTGCAGACGCAAAGGCGTGACGTGATGGATATTAGCCTATACGGAAAGGTTGACGTTTGGACCCTTCGGAAACTGGCAGAACGCCTGCGTAACATCCTGTTAAGCAATCCGGAAATTACACAGGTCGAACTCGGCAACGTACCCGATTACATGACCCACGTGGAAATCTCCAGGCACAACCTTAGGCAATACGGACTGACCTTGGGTCAGGTGGCCAATATCATTGCGCAGAGCAGCGAAGACGTCCCCGCAGGGGCAGTCGAGACCAAGACCGGCGAAATCCTGCTCCGTATGAAAGAACGCAAACAGTGGGCGGAGGAATTCAGCAAGATTGCGATTGTCAATTCGCCTTCAGGGGCTACGGTAACCCTTGGCGATATCGCCACTGTTCGTGATGGTTTCGAGGAAGTCGGTTTTTTTGGGGAGTTCAACAGTGCCAAGAATATAGGCCTCAATGTTTATCGCGTCGGTGATCAATCGCCCATGGAAATTGAGGATAAGGTCAACGAGATCATGGCGGACTTTCAACTGCCGCCTGGCGTAGAATGGCGTATCGATAGCAACCAGGCCGAAGATTTCCGCGAACGGCTTTCCCTACTTACCGAAAATGGACTCCTGGCCATTGCCATCGTCTTGATTATCCTGACCCTTTTTCTTGAATACCGCCTAGCATTCTGGGTAATGACAGGGATGACGATTTCTTTCGTGGGCGGCATGATTTTCTTGCCGATGATCGGAGTAAGCGTTAACATGATTTCCATGTTCGGCTTCTTGGTGGTACTAGGAATTGTGGTCGATGATGCCATCGTGGTAGGCGAGAACGTATATGAGTATCGGCAGAAGGGCTATAGTGCCATGGATGCGGCTATACAAGGCACAAAAGATGTATCGATGCCGGTAGCCTTTAGTATTATCACCACGATTATCGCCTTTGTGCCCCTGCTCTTTATGCCGGGGGAAAACGGTAAGTTTTGGTGGCCGTTACCGGTGGTTGTCATCGTCATCCTTGCGGTTTCATTGGTGGAGGCCCTGTTCATTTTACCGGCCCACTTGGCCCATCTAAAAAAAGAGGGCAAAAAACCAAAGCCGGTACGTTTTATTGAAAAGTACCAAAAGAGATTCGCACGCGGTTTCGACCACGTCATCGATAAATACTACCGCCATTTTTTAGATAAATGCCTGGAATTTCGGTATATCAGCCTGAGTGCTGCCGTAGCCCTGTTGTTGATAGTGGGAGGTTTCGCGATGAGCGACCATATGGGGATGATCATGATGCCCGAAGTGGCGGCCGAAGAAATCGAGGCCGGGGTCAGGTTGCCGGTAGGCACCACTCCCGAGCAGGGAGCGGCGGTCGCTCGCCAAGTGACCGAGGCGACGGAAAGAATGTTCGAGGAACACGACCTTTACAAGGTGGCAGAGGGCATCAAAACCAACGTTCGCGGACAAAGTTTCGTGGATGTTGAAATCGTGATGCGACCGCCGGACGAACGCGACATGACCGCTGGGGAGGTCATTTCTCTTTGGCGGGACAATATCGGGGATATCGAGGGGGTGGACCAAATTACCTTCGAGGCGGAGCGCGGTCCCGGAGGAGCAGCACAGGACATCAGTGTTGACCTTAGCCATTCCGACATAAAAGTTTTAGAGCAGGCTAGTATGGCCTTTTTGAACCGGATGGAAGCCTTTGAGAACACCCGTGACGTGAACGATAATTATGACATGGGAAAGATGCAGTACGATTTTAAACTGCTGCCCGAAGGACGAAATTTGGGGCTGACTTCCAATGAGGTGGGGCGACAGGTAAGGGATGCCTTCTATGGCGCCCTGGCCATGCGACAATTGCGGGGCAACAACGAGATAGAAGTTAGGGTAAAGCTTCCCTATGAAGAGCGAAAGGACATCCGTAACTTGCAAGACTTCGTAATCCGTACCCCGGCAGGCGTGGAGGTGCCACTGCTAGATGTTGTCGAGGTGAAGCAGCGCGAAGCTTTCAGCAGCATCAACCGCCGTGATGGGAGACGGGTGGTGAACGTGAGTATGGATGTGGAGCCTTCAAATGCCGTGTCAAGGGTACTCGCCCGCATCCAGGAGGAAGTGTTACCCCAATTGCGCGCCGATTTTCCGGGCACTACATGGACTTTTGAGGGCGGACAGGCCGATATGCGCGAAAGTACGGCCAGTTTATGGAGCAGTTTTAGTATTGCTATGCTCCTGATATATGCATTACTGGCCTTGGCCTTTAAAAGTTATATCCAACCAGTAATCGTTATGACCGCAATCCCTTTCGGTATTATCGGGGCAGTTTTAGGGCACATGCTCTTGGGCTATGACCTATCGATCGTCAGCCTTATGGGCGTCATTGCGCTTTCGGGGGTAGTGGTTAATGACTCTCTGATTATGATCGACTACGCTAATAAGCAGCGTAAAAACCATTCGGTATATGAGTCCATTCACGAAGCTGGTCTCCGGAGGTTTCGGCCTATTATGCTTACCACTCTTACCACGTTCGGGGGTTTGGCCCCTATTATCCTCGAAACCTCGAGTCAGGCATTCTACCTGATCCCGATGGCCATCAGCTTGGGCTTCGGCATCGTTTTCGCAACAAGTATCATTCTTATAATCGTACCCTGTCTTTATCTCGCCCTAGAAGATGTGAAGCTTTATTTAAAAAAGGGGGAGACCGTGGATAAAGTCAAAGTTTTGAATGATGACCCTGCCAAAGTTCCTGCCCTGACGAACAAATAAATAGCCTAATTCAATTTCTGTTACAGCCTGCCTGTTCAATGGGCAGGCGCAGTCGAGAACTATGGGTCACGAACCTCTCGTGAGGTCACCACCAATCCTTCGTGGACTTAGAAGAAGTTTTCGAGTGGAATAACCAAAATTTTTTCAGACCTTTATTGAAATATCCTCATAGGCAATACGGATGCTTTCCTCACCGTATTCCCGCTCCAGCCTTCGGATACTAAAATGTGCCTCCGCCATATTCTGAAAATGTTGGATAAACGCCAGATTAATAGCTCCGCCGCCCACCGCTCCGACAACTGGTACCGCTTGCGCCACAAATTTTTCGGTCACTTGAATACTGAACCGGGAGGCCACGGCGGCAATCAACCGGAGCAATGGCTGTGAGCTTCCAACCAAAAGACCTTCTACCAATTGCGTCGTAGACCCCTTTACGGCGGCGCTTAAGGCGACCCGGGTGGCAAAATAACCTGTATCTAAGCTGTTATCGTGCTTTGTCTTGCCACCTAGGGCAAAGACCTGGAGGCAAGCGAGCTGCGTGTCGAGAGAATTCAAATCTTCGCCTTCGCTACGGGCAATATCCATTATCGAACGCATCATCAGCTTGGTAGTAAGGCCCAGGTCAACCGCAAATGCTGTCGCGCCAAAAGCCCCTCCCAAAATTCCCGAGGAGGCGACTATCGCTTTGTAGGTCTTGTTCAGCGGAACTTTATTGGCCTTATCGCTATTCATGGAAAAAAGATTGGTCTCCACTACTTTTTGCAGCACCTTATAGCTGATGTGCTGCAGCCATTTTTGCTGTTTTTGGGGCAACAGCCGTACCCGGCCGTCGATAAAGCTGCCCATTTTGTTCAGGCTCTGCATGGCCCAACCGATGTTCTCCATTTTTTGGTGGGCGGTGCGCAGCGTCAACTGGTCTTCGGGGGTAATTGATGTTCTTTTTGTCATCTTAAATCTTAATTTTTTTCAAAAGCAGCCAGGGGGGTCTTGATCATCCATTTTGTCACGCAGTCTGTAGGCAATATTCCACAGGTGGGTTTCCCCTATGCGTAATTCGTCTTCTGACATGAAAAAATAATGGCTTTTAGGTTCTATTCCGTAACTAGGCTCTAAAGTAATCATTCCCTCACTTTTTGAAGAATACCCTTTGAATTTTCGATACCCGTTATTTTGTTCTATTTTAGGGAAATGGGTCGGGTAATCGAAAAATAGTAGGGCGACATCTGGCTCCACCATTGAATAATGAATCGTAACGCATCCTATGAAAAAAATATCCATCTCGCTATTTTTTGCCCTATCCCTATTACCCCTTTTCGCCCAAACGGAAAAAGACAGCACCTTGCAAATTGGCTATGCCGGCTCCGAACCCTTTGTCATCTCTGGTAACGAAGCGAAGGGCATTGCCCCGGATATCTGGAAGGAAATCGCATTTAATGCCGAACTGGACTATAATTTGATGCCCTGCTCCTCTATCAATGAGGGTATAGCAGCGGTACAATCGGGAGAACTCGATGTGCTGGTCGGCCCCATTACCATCAACTCGCAACGGGCGGAGAATATCTCGTTCTCGCAACCTTTTTTCGATACCGAAATGGGCATACTGGCCCCCATAATCGAGCTGACATTTTGGGACCGTATCGCACCTTTGTTCAGCGTGAATTTTCTGCTCGCCGTACTTAGTTTTTTATTGCTGCTGACCTTTGTAGGCCTGATCTTTTGGTTGGTGGAAGGACGGAAATATCCGGAGGAATATGGAAACAGACCTTCACAAGGGATAGGTTCCGGAATATGGCTGGCCTTGGTGACCATGACTACGGTCGGGTATGGTGACATGGCTCCAAAGACACCTGTGGGAAGGATAGTCATAGGCTCATGGATGATTGTTTCGCTGATTATGGCCACTTCTTTTATTGCGGGTATCGCTACAACCCTCTCGCTGACGAACCGAAGTGAAAAAACCATTACCCAACTGGGGCAGCTCGATGGCAAAAAAGTGGCGGTGCCGAACTATAAAAAAATAATCGACAATTTCAAGGCCGTGGGCGCTACCCCGGTAACGGTAAACCATGTTGAAGAAGGCTATAGATTATTGACCGACGGTAAGGTGGATGCGCTGGTATACGATATCGTACCCTTGGAATACATCTCCAATTCATCGCCCCGGAAAGATTATAAACTGAGCAAGAGAAATATCAATCCGCAGCACTATGGCTTTGTTTTCCCCTTGAACAGCTCCCTGCGCCATGCAGTGAACATTGAAATTCTAAAACTGAGGGAATCGGGCGATACGGACCAAATAATCTCAGGGTACGTACAGTAGAAGTTTCAGTAAAAAAATGATAGGTATGGATTCTTAGGTATTGCCTAACTTTAACCCAGGAATCTCTAGTTGACTTATCCACCTAAAAATTCGTAATCTTTTGTACGACTACGTCAAAGCCCTACACCTTATTTTCGTAATCACTTGGTTCGCGGGTCTTTTCTATATTCCGAGATTGTTCATCTACCACATAGAGGCCTCCCAAAAGCCATCTCCGGAAAGGGAAATTTTAGTAAAGCAGTTACAATTGATGTCCCAACGCTTATGGTATATCATCACATGGCCTTCCGCAATTTTGGCGACTCTCTTTGCGGTTTGGCTTTTGATCCTGATGCCCGGCTGGTTGCAGCAACCCTGGATGCATGTGAAACTGGGGTTCGTCATCCTCTTGATAGCCTATCACCTTAAAAACCATCAGATTTTCAAGCAATTACAACACAATGAAATCCGGTACACTTCGAATTTTATGCGCATCTGGAACGAAGGCGCAACGCTTATCCTTTTTGCCATTATATTTTTGGTCATTCTTAGAAACGCCCTAAATTGGATTTTTGGCGTGATCGGTATCGTTGTTTTAGGTATCTTGTTGATGCTTGGAATTCGGCTCTATAAAAGGATACGGAACAGGAATCCCAAGGCTTAAAACAAGGGGCAGTTTGCAGTAGTAGGCGCAGTATAATCCGAATAAAATATGTAGGGTGGGCAAAAACAAAATAATCCTGAACGGTTCGAATGAATTAATATATCTTGGCGGTAGAAGGGTGTAAGTAGCGCTTTGCTTCGAACTCATTTACGGTCAACTGATAGCGCCGACTGGTTGCTTATATGTGGTTCGATATTTGCTGCCTTAACCCTAAAATCAAGCCTTTGTTCACAAAACTATCCCTCAGATCGCGCATATTCGTGTCCATGATCCTGTTGGTGGTCATCGCTTCGGTGCTTATTGCAGGCGTTACCGTCTATCAGTATCGCCAACAGGCGAGGGACTACCACGAAGACCATTTGGAGCGTAAAGAGGAACAGGTGCGGCAAAGCGTCGAGTACACCTTACAAAGCACCACGTATCCGGTCACCACTGAAAACCTAGGGCTAATCTTTAACCTACAGATTTACCAAATCGCCAACGTTCAAAATCAAAGACTTAACATTTATAACCTGGAAGGGCAATTGATCAAAAGTTCACGCGCCAACTTCGAGGCAGAATCGGTTTCGACCTGTTTGGATTACGGCATCCTGAAAAAACTCGAAGCCAGCCCCGACAAGCGCTATGTAGAAGAAAAGGCCTTGGCAGGCGACAATTATCGTGCCTCCTACACCTACATCAAAGATTCTAAACTAAAACCGATCGGCATCTTGAACCTTCCCTACTATGAGGACGATTCTTTGACCAATATGGAGTTGCGTGAATTTCTGATGCGCTTAGGGGGGGTATATTTTTTAATGTTGCTCATCGCCATCGGACTCGCTTATTTTATCTCGACCTACATCACCCGTTCGCTACAAACCATTTCGGATAGGCTCGACAAGACGGACCTGACCAAAAGCAACCAGAAAATTGTCATCGAGAACCCCAGCGAAGAAATCAAAAAATTGGTCGATTCATACAACGCCATGATTGATGAGCTTGAGCACAGCGCGGCCAAGCTAGCACGTAGCGAACGCGAACAGGCCTGGCGGGAAATGGCCAAACAGGTGGCCCATGAAATCAAGAATCCGTTGACTCCTATGCGCTTGAGCGTACAAAGTTTCGAACATACCTTCGACGCGAACGATCCCTATATCGAAAAAAAGGTGGCCGAGTATTCGAAGACGCTGATACAACAGATCGATACCATGAGCAGCATTGCCTCGGCCTTTTCCAATTTCGCCGAAATGCCCGCCCAACAGAACGAAACGCTCGATGTAGTGAAAATCGTTAAACTGGCTTTGGATATTTTCAATGAAGATTACATCCATTTTATTTCGGAGGAAGAGGAGCTCATCGCTACGCTAGATCGTACACAACTCATACGGGTCGTTACGAATTTGGTCAAGAACGCCATTCAAGCTTTACCGGAAGTGGCTTCGCCCCGAATTGTGGTCTCCGTTGCCGCTGACGGCGATTTTGTAAAAATCTGCGTTGCCGACAATGGTATCGGTATCGAGGAAGGCAACCGGGACAAAATCTTCGAACCTAAGTTCACTACTAAAACCAGCGGTATGGGGCTTGGCCTTGGGATGGTCAAAACCATCGTAGAGACTTACAAGGGCCGCATAGATTTTAACTCAAAACCGGGGAGGGGAACCGTTTTTACGGTGCGATTTCCGAGGGAAAAAATATAGGACGTCAACTTTGAAGAAGTTCGACGTAAACGACTACAATTAAAAATTGAGAAAACATGAACTACAACAATATCCTACTAGAAAAGAATAAACCGATCGCTACCATTGTCGTCAACCGACCCAACAAGTTGAATGCCCTTAACCGTAATACCATAAAAGAACTTCACGAAGCATTCAAAGCCATGGATACCGAAAAAGAAATACAGGTCATTATCTTGACCGGTAGCGGCGAGAAGGCTTTTGTAGCGGGTGCGGATATATCGGAATTTGCGGATTTCTCCGAGGAAGAAGGGAGCAAGTTGGCCGCTGAAGGACAGGAGCTGCTATTCGATTTCGTGGAAAACCTATCGAAACCGGTAATTGCCGCCGTCAATGGGTTTGCCCTGGGCGGGGGACTCGAACTCGCCATGGCCTGCCATTTTCGGGTAGCCAGCCATAATGCCCGCATGGGGTTGCCCGAGGTTTCTTTGGGAGTAATACCGGGTTATGGTGGCACCCAGCGGTTGCCACAGTTGATCGGCAAAGGCAGGGCGATGGAACTTATTATGACAGGGAGAATGATTGACGTTGAACGGGCACTTGATTATGGCCTTGTAAACCACGTGGTATCGCAGGAAAACTTGCTGCCATTTTGCGAGGATTTGGCCGATAAAATAGCGAAAAATTCCCCGGTCGCCCTTGGTCACGCAATAAAAGCGGTAAATGCGGGTTTTAAGAATAGTGACGGATATTCCGCCGAGATCAAAGCATTTGGCCAATGTTTCGGTACCGCCGATTTTAAGGAAGGTACCACGGCTTTCCTGGAAAAGCGAAAAGCTGATTTTCCAGGGGAATAACTTTCAAAAATCAAGTCGCAAATTCCGAGATAATCCGTTTGTTAGTAGGTTGACACCCATCCCCTCTGACGCCCGGTATCCTTAAAACCTACTTATGAAAACCCATTTTGGCTTGGCGGCCCTTTTTATTCTGGCCGTATTATCATTTTCCAAAGCACAGGAAATTCCTATCCATTATAGCCTAGGAAAAGATTATTCCGATAGGTATAAATACTCTACGCTCTTATCCATCGAAAGTACCGCCCAACACGAGACTGTTCTGGTGCGCACCTATTACGGCGGGCTCCCTTTACGTCCCAAAGGCCATTTCATTGAAATTTATGACGCCGACCTCAATTTGGTAAGGGACTACAATTATAAATATGCATGCGATCATATGGTGGACGGTTTCGTAAAGAACGGACAGCTGCATTTGCTAGAATTGACCTATAACATGAACCGAGAGGCGTATCAGTATGTAGTGCACCGAAGTCCGCTTTCCAACTTTAATTTTACGGACGAGGTGTTGCTTTCCATCCCTTCCAAAGAAGTTATCGACCCGCTAGCCATAAGCAAGTACAACCGTAATTTCAGCAACGGCTTTTCAACTGCAGTTCATTTTAACGATGCCCGTTCAGCTTTTGCCATTACCGTGCAGCATCGGGAACGCCGAGACGACAAATACCATGTGTATCTTTTTGGAACCGACCTGAAGCAACATATCGTATACGATTTTACAGACCCGGTTGCCGATAAAAACTATGCCTTCGAGAACGTCGAAGTATCCGATGACCTGAAAGTACTTTACTTGTCGGGGAAAGCTTATTTCAAAAAACGCCGCTTCGATGCCACGGAAAGAAGGTACCAATACGAACTGGCCAAGGTTAGTGCCGCAGGACACCAAATTCAGGAATTCAACGAAATCGGTAAGTTTCCCGAATCATTGAAACCGATACTATCGGGCGGCGATCTCAAGGTGGTGGGTTTTTACGCCGATAGAAAGGATAATCGCTACAACGGACTGGTGTATTATAATCTGGATGCAAGTTCGTTCGAGGTCAAAAATAAAAAGTACAATCCGTTTTCCGACCAGTTTATGACCGACAAGTTCGGCCGTGAGGTCGATGCTGAGCTCAAGAATTTGATTTTCAAAGATGTTCATGTCACGCCAGACAATGGCGTCCTTTTCAGTGCCGAGGAATATTTTGTGACCAAGGGAGAGGATATTTCACATGGAGGTACCCAGATAACCGACCGTTACCATTACAACGATATCGTTGTGGCAAAATTAAATGCATTCGGCACTATGGAATGGGCACGGAACATCAACAAGACAGAAGTGACACAAGGTGATGCCTCCTACGCCTCCTATACCGCCTACGGAAAAGGTAACGACATGTATTTCTTTATCAATTCGGGAGAAAATCCTCAGAAAATGAGTAAAGATCGCATACTCTTCAACCAGGGCTACAGCCGCAATCCGAATCTATTCGTCATCAAGGTCGATGGCGAAGGCGCCCTATCCTATACAAAATTGGTTGACGATAAAGACCTGCGGCTTCCTATAATGGTATCCCGCCCATTGATCGATAAAGACTCCCATACCCTTTTGTTCTATGCGAAGCGAGGGAGCAGGAAACAGATGCTTCGGGTTGCCGTGCAATAGCTCGTTTCTGAAGTAGACGGCCCAAGGAAAATTATAAATTAACGTTTCTTATATCGTTTCCTAGGATATATTCCATAATTTTGGAATAAATCCTTACCATGAACGTTGACAGCTACATCAAAGGCCGGGGAGCCCAGCAGAATACACCCAATAAATTCTCGCAAAACATTTATGAGAGACGGGACGATTTTCTGGAGTTCTGCCGTATCGAAGGGGAGGAAGCGGACAAGAACAAAACCCGGTACATTCCTATATTTCCCAAGACCATTGTCAACAAGGTGACGAGTCCCGATGTAGGAATGCAGTACTCTATGAACCCGTATCAGGGATGCGAACACGGCTGTATCTACTGCTACGCCCGAAACAGCCATGAGTACTGGGGATATAGCGCAGGTCTTGATTTCGAACGGAAAATATTGATTAAAAAGGATGCTCCCGACCTACTGGAAGCCAAATTGAGAAGCAAACGCTGGGAAGCGAAGACCGTTGTACTTTCCGGTAATACGGACTGTTACCAACCGGCCGAAAAAAAATTCGGTATTACCCGCGCCTGTTTACAGGTTTTTCAAAAGTATAGACATCCCGTGGGTATAATTACCAAAAATGCCCTGATTCTACGTGATCTCGATATCCTAAAAGAACTAGCGAAAGACAGGCTGGTGGGCGTCAACGTTTCCGTGACCTCCCTATCCGAAGAAACCAGACGTATTCTGGAACCCCGTACCGCGAGCATCAAAAAACGTTTGGAGACAATACGAGTGCTGTCGGAAAACAATATTCCCGTTAATGCTATGCTGGCTCCCATAATTCCCGGTATTAACAGCCACGAAATCATGAATCTTGCTAAAGCGGTCGAGGAGCACGGTGCCCGTTCGTTTGCCTTTACGGTCGTTCGCCTGAACGGTGCCATAGGTGGTATTTTCACAGATTGGATCAGAAAGGCCCTTCCCGATCGGGCGGATAAGGTATTACACCAGATCGAGGAATGCCATGGAGGCCATTTAAACGATAGCCGGTTCGGTATACGTAGTAGGGGCGAGGGCAAGATTGCCACCCAAATCCACGACATGGTACGCCTGGCGCGACATACCTATTTTAAGGATAAAAGCTTTCCGCCCTTGAACCATGATATGCACGAACAGTTCAAGAACGGACAGCTGCGGTTGTTTTAATTATTTCACTTCGGCTGTTCTTATCGCAACTGGCCCATCCCTGCAGATGATAAAAATACGTTTTATCTGAATTTTTTTGTTGAAAGATGCAATATTACAAGGCCCTGTTATGGGAGGTACAGTTGGTATTGAGGTATTTACTCCTGGGTGCCTTCTTCCGGGCGCGGCACCAAGGGATTCCATTCCCTATAAAACTGTTCTAGATAATCCAACATATACTGATGGCGTTCCCTGGCCAATTTTTTACCGGTGTCGGTATTCATTTTATCCTTCAGCAGAAGCAGTTTTTCATAGAAATGGTTGAGGGTAGGGGCGGTACTTTTTTTATATTCTTCCCGAGTCATTTTTAGGTTCGGGGCGATTTCGGGGTTGTAGATTTCTCGGTTTTTAAAACCACCATAATTGAACGCACGGGCTATGCCAATGGCCCCCATGGCATCAAGACGGTCGGCATCCTGTACAATCTGAAGTTCCTTCGACCGGAACTTACGCCCCCTTTTCTTTAGAAGACTGTTCTTGAAAGAGATATTTTTTATAATCTTGATCACATGGTCGATGGTTTTTTTCTTGACCTTCAGCTCCCTTAAAAAATCGGATGCCATTTTAGGCCCCACAGATTCATCTCCCTTGTTGAATTTCGCATCGGCGATATCGTGTAAGAGAGCGGCCAAACTTACCACCAGCACATCCACTTGTTCATCCTTGGCTATCAACAAGGTGTTTTTGAAAACCCGTTGAATATGAAACCAATCGTGGCCACCTTCGCCACCTTGCAAAGTTTCCTTTACAAAGGCAATAGTCTGCTCCACGATTTCGGTATTGGACATTTTAGCCATCGGTCGCTTGGGTTAGGGGGGATGGGGTTTTAAATGATGTCAAGCCAGAAACTACGGCCTTTTCGGCAGATGCGATGACCTCGTCCAGATTTTTCTTGACCTCTAATGCAGGATGCACGATAAAAGTAATATGGTTGCCGATACCGTAGGGAAATCGACCATAGCGCAACATTTTCCAAGAATTGTCGATACTGATAGGTACTACCAGGGCCGACGGTGCACTTTTCATCAAGGCTTTAATGCCGATAACTTTAAAAGGTTTGGGGTGACCGGTCTTAGATCGCGTACCCTCGGGAAATAGTACGGCACTGCGGTTGAACTTTTCTATATATCGGCCCAGTTTGACAATTTCCAGCAAAGCTTGCCTGCTATCTTTCCGGTCGATCAAAACCGAACCGCCGTGCCGCAGGTTATAGGATACACTGGGTATGCCCTTTCCCAGTTCCGTTTTGCTCACAAATTTCGGATGGTGCCGGCGCAGAAACCAAAGAATGGGCGGTATGTCGTGCATACTCTGGTGGTTCGGGACAAAGATTAGTGGGCGGTCTCTAGGAAGGTCATGCGGATTATCGAAGGTATAGGTAGTGCCCAGAAAATGGGTACACCGCATCAGGCAAAGGTTCATCAGGGCAACACTTTTTCCATGTGCCCCATAACCGAAAAGGTTCAGGCAGATCCACTGAATCGGATGGAATATCACCAAGGTGGTACCGAACGCCATCAAATATAGCACGGTCAACGGATATGCCAGTAGCTTCTGCATGCTGCAAAAATAAAAAAACCGCTCTCCAAGAGAACGGCTTTTCGATTCTTTTTCTAATCGTAAAGGAATAGCGCCATTAACAAAATTCGTTGTACGCCTCCATTAGATTCTCGGCAATCAGTTCGGCGGGGCGACCCTCGATGTGATGGCGCTCGATCATATGCACAAGCTCCCCGTCCTTGAACAATGCCATACTTGGCGACGACGGCGGAAAGGGTACCATTAGGTCCCTGGCGGCCTTAACGGCTTCCACATCGACTCCGGCAAAAACGGTGACGGTGTGGTCGGGTTTTTTGGCATTGTGAAGGCTCAATTTCGCTGCCGGTCTCGCATTGGCCGCGGCACAGCCACAGACCGAATTGACAACTACCAAGGTCGTGCCTTTCTTGTTAATCGCGTTTTCGACCGCTGCGGCCGTATATAGTTCTTCGAACCCGGCCGAAGCCAGATCATTTCTCATAGGTTTTACCAATTCTTCGGGGTACATAGTCCTGTGTTTTTTAATTCGGATGACAAAGGTACTGAATTTTATACTGCCAACCGCTACTGCTTACTGCCCACTTTTAATATCTTTGCCCAAATTTTTAAATGACATGATCAAATGGTTTGCGGCCATCCTAGGATATTATCTGTTTCGGTTTCCCGGCGCTATTCTTGGGTTTTTGGTAGGAAGTTTTATCGATAACCTCAGCCGAAAAGGTGGCGGTGCACAGACGATTTTCAGCGATATGACGCAGCAAAGCGTCTCCCCGGCGGATTTCGAACTGAACCTGCTCTCGCTTTGTTCCCTAGTCATCAAGGCAGACGGAAAGGTTAGCCAGCGCGAAATGGACTATGTCCGCCAGTATTTTCTCAGTACCTACGGTAAGGAAAAGGCCAACGCTATTTTCAGGACCTTTAACGAAGTGGTAAAAAAGCGGGAGATTTCGGCACAGCGCATCTGTACGTTTCTGAATCAGCGCACGCGCTATGAGGTCCGTCTTCAGCTGTTGCATTTTCTCTTTGGCATCGCCCAGGCGGATGGCTCGGTCAGCGATCCCGAAATCGCCAAGATACAGGAGATTGCAGGGTATTTGCGCGTCGGCATGCGTGATTTCGAGAGCATAAAGGCCATGTTCATCAAATCGGCGAACAACGCCTATAAAATTCTGGATTTAAAAAAATCGGCCACCGATGAGGAGGTAAAAAAAGCTTACCGTGCCATGGCCAAAAAATACCATCCCGATCGGGTCAACACCCAAAACGAGGCCATAAAACGCGGTGCCGAGGAGAAGTTTAAGGAAGTGCAGAAGGCCTACGAGGAAATCCAGGC
This sequence comes from uncultured Flavobacteriaceae bacterium, assembly GCA_963764285.1. Classification (GTDB taxonomy): domain Bacteria; phylum Bacteroidota; class Bacteroidia; order Flavobacteriales; family Flavobacteriaceae; genus Pricia. The sequence goes on along the minus strand of CAVXSA010000018.1, from coordinate 223,240 downwards.
CGAGCGAGGACTTGGGTGAGCAGCAGTACCCAGTGCATTGGTAATGAATAGTTTTAAACCTATAACAGCCCACCGCTACTACAATCAATACCAAAAAAATGCAAGAATTTTGGTTCTATACTCAACTCGGCTTAGACCATGTACTCGATATCAATGCTTACGATCACATTCTATTCTTGACAGCGCTGGCATTGCCTTTTACGTTCAAAAGTTGGAAAAGCGTTCTTGCTCTCGCCACGGTATTTACCATTGCCCATTGTACTTCATTGGCCTTAAGCTCGTACGATATAATTCTAATGGATGTCGGTTGGATAGAATTCTTAATTCCGGTTACCATCGCCATGACGGCGGTTTTCGACCTTTTGTACGTAAAGGCGGGGTCCGAAAATGACAAGATTTGGCTACATGGAATGGCGACGGCGTTTTTCGGGTTGATTCACGGCTTCGGGTTCAGCAACTATTTTAGGATGCTGGTAGCGGGGGAAAAGGATAAATTATCGCCCTTATCGGGCTTTGCCCTGGGCATCGAAATCTCCCAAGTTACCATCGTGCTCGGAGTATTGCTGGTCTCGCTTCTAGTGTCATTCTTTACGCCTTTGAAACATTCCCTTTTCACGACTATTGTTTCCGTTTTAATCCTCCTCGTTGCCATACCGATGCTGATCGATACGTTTCCTCTATAGGAACCGCTCATGTAGAAATTCCGACTTTTATCGATTTTCACTTAAAATTAACCCCTTATTATTGCCGCACTATCGTAAAGCGGGTATCTTAGTGCTCTTTCCGTAAACGGAATGAAAGAAAAAAAGCAAAAAAAGTACGACAAAGCCTATCTCCGTATGGCGCAGGAATGGGGCAAACTTTCCTATTGTAAGCGCAAACAGGTCGGCTCGATTATTGTAAAGGACAGGATGATCATATCAGACGGCTACAACGGTACGCCCACCGGATTTGAAAACACCTGCGAGGACGAGGTTGGATATACCAAGTGGTATGTTCTTCACGCCGAGGCTAATGCCATAAGCAAAGTGGCCTCTTCGACGCAGTCGTGCCAAGGCGCCACCCTTTACATAACCCTGTCGCCCTGCCGAGAGTGCAGCAAACTCATTCATCAGTCCGGCATCAACCGTGTGGTATATCAGATAGCCTATAAGGACGGTTCGGGACTGGATTTTTTAGAAAAGGCAGGTGTCGAACTCGTACATATGCCCGACATTGAGAGCGCTCTTTGACCGTTCCCATATAGCCCCAAAAATCTATGAAACGAAAATATAGTTATCTCTGGCCGACCATTATTGCCGCGGCACTTGCCGTCGGGATATTCGTGGGAGGCAAGCTTCATTTCAACGATTCGCCTGAAAAACTCTTCTCTACCAATTCTAAGAAGGACAAGCTCAACCGGCTGATCGATTACATCGACTACGAATATGTTGACGATGTCGATACCGATAGCATTGTAGATGTTACCGTAAACCAGATACTTGAAAAATTGGATCCGCACTCGGTATATATTCCCAAGGAAGAAATGGGCAGGGTTTCGGAAAATATGAAAGGGGATTTTGTTGGTATAGGCATCAACTTTTACCCTTATAAAGACACCATTGCCATCATACGTACCATACCCAACGGTCCGAGTTACTTTAAAGGAATCAAGGCGGGAGACCGGATCTTGATGGCCGATAATGATACGCTCTATGGAAAAGACATCTCTAGCGAGGCTATAGTGAGTAAGTTGAAGGGAAGAAAAGGCAGTCCGGTGAAGTTGAAGGTTTATCGAAAGAGCAACGATAAAACCTTTACCGTCAACGTCAAGCGCGATATTGTGCCTATTAAAAGTGTAGAGGCCTATTTTATGATGACCGATGACATGGGCTATATCAAATTGAACCGTTTTGCGGAATCTACTTTTAGAGAATTCAAGTCCGCGCTGCATGAACTTCGCAAGCAGGGCGCCAAAAAGTTGACCTTGGATCTAAGGGACAACCCCGGCGGATACTTGGGTGTCGCCGAAAAATTGGCGGACGAATTTCTACAGGATGGCAAACTCATTCTCTTTACCAAGAATAAAAGTGGGAAAATAGATAAGATTCACGCTACGGAAAAGGGAGATTTTGAAGATAAGCCTATTTACGTACTGATTAACGAACGTTCGGCATCGGCGAGCGAAATTATTGCGGGAGCTTTACAGGACAACGATATCGGCACCATCGTCGGCCGCCGTTCTTTCGGAAAGGGTCTGGTACAGCGCGAAATGGACCTTGGCGACGGATCCGCCGTACGCTTGACGGTTTCAAGATATTATACTCCAACGGGCCGCAGCATCCAAAAATCATATAAAAACGGAACGGAGGACTATTATCAAAAATTCACCGATCGCTATCATAGCGGGGAGATGATATCCGTGGACAGTATAAAGGTGGCGGACTCATTAAAATTCACGACTCCCAAGGGAAAAGTGGTTTACGGTGGGGGAGGCATTATTCCAGATGTTTTCGTGCCGATCGGCACGAACGAAGAGGAAGCCGTGGAAAGCATGGACAGTCTGGGGTGGTTATCCTATTTTATTTTTGAGCATCTGGACGGGAATAGGGCGATTTATAAAGAGTTCTCCCAACAGGACTTTCTGGACAATTTTAGGGTCGATGACATCTTGTTTGAAGAGTTTGTGGACTACTCCATCCAACGAAATTTAAAAATGGATTTTTATAAATATGAAGATTCCTTTAAGACCTACCTGAAGGCAGCTTTGGCCGAGCAGTTGTTCGGGGCAAATCTTCATGCCCAGATCAAGAGTTCGGAAGACCACATGCTTCGGGAAGTCCTGAAACTTGACAAAATCCCGGTCAAGCGCAGGGAGGCTGAGGCTATCGAGGCCAAGAATTAGTCTGGAGTCAAATCCCCTAGCTGGCCAATCTATCCTTTACCCTAAATGAGTCCTCTTCCCCTGGCCCTATGACCCCGAGCGGAAAGCGCACTACTCCTTGTCCAATTTCCGCTGAATTTTCTTGCTCGCCCTGAAAATCAGCAGCAGCACGATAGCACAGAGCGCCGCCAAAATTCCAATTAAGGCGATAGTACTGTCGCCTTGCAACGGCTTTTCAAAATCGATCAGTGTCACGTTATAAGCAATCAGCGCCAAGGCCAATACTATGAGGATTATGTTGAGGGTCTTGTTCATGTACCGATCATTAAGTTCAAAATAGTTGATTCACATTGGTCGCAAAAAGCTTTACCGCTATGGCCAGCAGTATAATCCCAAAAACTTTGCGGATAACGTTGAGTCCATTTTTTCCCAATACCTTTTCGATCCGCTTGGACGCCTTGAGTACAGAATAAACAAATATGGTATTAACGACGATGGCCACGATGATGTTTTCGACCGCGTATTCCGCTCTAAGAGATAGCAGTGCGGTCAAGGTTCCCGCACCTGCCACTAGAGGAAAGGCTATAGGCACTATCGAAGCGCTTTCCGGTTCATCTTCTTTGTACAGTGTTATCCCCAAAATCATTTCGATCGCCAGAAAGAACAGTACGAACGCCCCGGCTACCGCAAAGGAATATACATCAATACCGATCAGCTTCAAAATTTCATCGCCGACGAACAAAAAGGCCACCATGATGACCGCTGAAACCATCGATGCTTTTTCAGATTCAATATGACCTATCTTTTTTCGCAATCCGATGATAATGGGAATACTTCCCAAAATGTCTATGACCGCAAAAAGGACCATGGTAGCAGTGGCAATTTCCCTAATGTCAAAATGGAATTCCATATGCCTATATTTTCCGCAAAATTACGGCTATTATAAGCGATTTTGGGTAGGACAGGCGAAATGTTGTTTAAATAATGCGTGATTAGGGGCAAAAAAAACATCTTGGGAAATACTATCTTTGTCCTCAAAAAATGAGGTGATGTTCCAACTGGGAAAAACTATAGTATCCGAAGAGATTATCAAGAAGGATTTTGTATGCAATCTTACTGCCTGCAAGGGCGCGTGCTGTGTCGACGGCAATGCCGGTGCCCCCGTAGCGGATGAGGAGACCGATATTTTGATAGATATTTTTAGCTCTGTAAAACCCTTTTTACGTCAAGAAGGTATCGCAACCATCGAAGAACAGGGCGCCTTTGTAAAGGGCGAGGATGGGGAGTGGGAAACTCCTCTGGTCAACAATAGTGAATGTGCGTACGTAATCTTTGCGAACAATGGTACGGCCAAATGCGGTATTGAAGAAGCCTATGAGCAAGGGGCCATAACCTGGAAAAAGCCCGTCTCCTGCCATCTCTATCCTGTCCGGGTGCGGGAATATACCGAACTGACCGCCGTCAACTATCATAAATGGGAAATTTGCGACCCCGCCTGTATTTTAGGCGAAGAATTGAAAGTGCCCGTCTATAAATTTGTGAAAGAGGCATTGATTCGAAAATTCGGGGCAGATTGGTATGCCGAACTTGAAAAAGTGGCGGAAGAACACCGGTAAAATATCAAATCCAAGCTTCCGACCCCTTATTTTTAACCTTTTGTAATTTGGTGCCTGGGGCTCGGAATTTTTTCACGTAGTAGGGATATGCAGTACTACTTTAGTACCGCTGGCTTTCCCTTCATCATCGTAAAGGTCCAGCATTTCGACCTGGAAAGAATTTTGGTAGTCTTTGGCAAAGTTGGCCAAACGCCCTTTGGTTATCTCGATTCCAACCGATTTGCGCTTGAGCAGCTTGTTCTGTTTAATCTTTTCTGCCGCGGCCCTGCCTATTCCGTTATCGCTCACTGCAATTTGAATTCGACCCGCTTTTTCCCGCGAAACTTCCACCTTGACCTTTTTGGGGCCTTCTTTGCTCGACAGCCCGTGCCACAGGGCGTTTTCGAGAAAAGGCTGCACTATGAGCGACGGAATACGGATCGTATGGGTATCAATATCTCTATCCACTTCAATCTTGAAATCTATCTCGTCGGAAAAACGAATGTTCTCGATGGTCATGTACAGCTCGACCGTTTCCAGCTCTTCCGCTAACGGGATTTCGCGTACGGATGAGGCCTCCAAAATCTTTCGTACCAGTTTAGCAAATTTGTTCAGGTAACGCACTGCGTTTTTCTGTTCGTTATTGATGATGTACAACTTGATAGAGTTTAGCGAATTGAACAAAAAATGCGGATTCATTTGGCTACGCAACATGCTCTGCTCCAAAGTCATTAACTTTTTTTCGTTCTTGAGCTGATACTGTCGGTACAGAATATAAAAGATGCCCGCCAACAAAGCCAAAGCGATCCCGCTAATGAGCAGGGTGGTTTTGGTGGTACGCAGTTCCAGCTCCAAAATCTCCATATCATTGTCGGCCTTTTCGGCGTTATAGCGAAGCAGGACGTCATTCACGTAGCGGATAGTACCCTCGTTTAATATTTCCCGATCCAGGCTATCGGCTTTCAATTTGAAATTCAATGCTTTTTTAAAATCGCCTATTCTTTGGAACAGTTCCGACAAGAGATGGTTGGCATTGGCCGATGTTTCCTGCAAATTTGATTCTTTTGCCAATTTATGGCCCAACCTCATATTTTCTTCCGCTTGCTTATAATCCCCCGTCAACATTTGTCCCCAGCCCAATTGGATGTATATCGGAGTAATCAAAAACCTGTTTTCCAGCTTCTTCGCAAGGGGAAGGATGGAATCTAACAAGGGCAAGGCATCATCGCCCCTACCCTTTTTTAGGTAAATGCGTGCGATGCTGGTGGTACAAATCACACGACCTGTATCGTTATCGATTTGATCATTGTAAGTAAAAGAAGTACGGTAATTCTCAAGGGCCTCGTCTAATTTGCCCTGTTCCTCGAGGCTCTTGCCGATATTCTGGTGGTTGACCGCCAGACCGAGGACGTTGTCTAGTTCCGCTTCGAGCCGGAGCGATTTTTCAAAAAAGAAAATGGCCTTGTCATACTGGCCCAGCATCGAATAGAGGTTTCCAATGCCATTGAAAGAGACGTTGATGCTTCTTTTCAGACTTTTACTAGGCTTTTCGACTTCCTGGGCCAGTTCAAGGGCACGCTGGTGGTAATCCATGGCCCTGCGAATAGAAGATATTCTTCGGTAAACGACGCCGAGGTTGTTCAGGCTGTACACTCGGAAATCGAGGTTATCGGCCTTTTCGGCAATCTCGAGTGCCTCTTGGTGCAAGATGATGGCCCGGTCATGTTTTGAGATGTTCCGATAGGCCCTGCCGAGTTCGTTAAGGCCATAGGCTTGCCCGGCGGCGTAATGGTTTATGGCCGAGGTGTCGGCTACAAATCGCATAAGAAGGGTGTCCTCCCTATTTTTTTGCAATATCTGGTGTATGCCGGCAAAAGTTTCCGGACGGGTCTGCAACAGACTATCTACCGTTGCCTTGAAGGTGTCGGGTATGGATTGGGAATATGCCCCTAGGGATAAAAGGATAAAAAGAACGGAAATAAAAAAGGGCACTCCACGCGCGGGACAGATGCGGGGGACCACTGCGTTATATAAAATTTGGGGCTGCATTATATCATATCCAAAAAGTCGGATTTTTTCTGTCTGGAAACCGGAATTCTATGGTTCGACTGCAAAATAACATATCCATCGGTCTTTAAAAATTCCTTGATTTTGCTCAAATTTATAATGTAGGAGTTGTGTATCCTGAAAAAGGTATCTTCCGGCAAGAGTTCGTTGACCTCCTTCAACTTTTTCGTGAGCACCATCTTGTGGCCATCGGTCAAAAATATCGTACTATAGTTTCCGTCGGATTCGGCGTAGAGAATTTCATCACTGTCCAAAAAAACCAATTTCCCGTCCGTATTGAAGGTTATCTTTTTATGCTTTGCGTTCGCATTGAAGTTCAAAAGTATTTTCTCTAGGCGTTCGGATGTATAGTTCTTCGCATTGTATTTTCTAATCTTGGCAATTGTTTCTTTAAGATCATCGGAATCAATAGGTTTCAAAAGATAATCAATGGCCTCATTCTTCAACGCCTTTATGGCATATTGATTGTAGGCAGTAGTAATGACAACGGGGAAATTCTTGTTCGTCAGTTTCTGAATAAACTGAAATCCGTCCATCGTGGGCATTTCAATATCTAGAAAAAGGCAGTCCGGCGTATTTTTCTCTAAATGCTCCAAAGCTTCAAAAGGATCGGTAAAAGAGGCAACGACCTTAATCTCATCAGTGAAATTGGTAAGTTCCCAAGAAAGGCTCTGTAATGCCTTTATTTCGTCGTCAACGATTACGGCTTCTAACATTTGCAACTATTTTAATCAGGGGGTCCCTTCAGATAGAAACCGAATCCTAAGTTACTCAAATATAACTGAAGGCTCTGTTTAAAAAATACAAAGATGTGTGAATGGCTAGGTTAAGCGTACGGCCGGTGTAAAAAAGTATGGTAATGAGCCGCTTTAATTTACAGCGTTCAAAACCGTACAATCTGATGTATTTTATCGATGAGAGTCCACGTTTTAACATGCTACACAACAAAAATGGACCACTTCACAACAAAAATTTACCATAGGTCGATCCCTATGCTACATTCGTTATGTATTTGAATTAAAGTTTGATTTAATTGACTGTGTAACCAAACTTCATGAACCTACTTAACAAAGAAAAGCCCTGATGAAATCGTCAGGGCTTTTTATTTATATCCGGAATAAAAGAACTGAAGTGGTTTAAACTTTTTGCTTTCTAACGAAAATTAGACATTTTTTGATCATTTGAAGGCTTTTTTGAGTTGCATAGCATCGCTACGGAAGAAAAAAGACGATAAATGAGGAAAAAAGGGCAATTTTTTAGCGAATGGAAAAAGTTTAAACCACTTCACTACTTAAAATGAATAATTAAGCCCGACCAGCCAATAGGATTGCAGATCGTTGTCGGTGTTTTCGAAAGTAGGAGTGGGTACTGGTAGCGGGGTTAGTGCCAAAGCATTGGCCAAGGCCTCTTGGTGGTTTTGTCGCAGGCCGAATTCGAAACCAAGCCCGATACCGTTCCATATTGTATAGCCTAGAGAGTTGATCCAACTAAAGTTGGAATAGTTGGAACTTTTATAGCTCTGAAAGGTCGAGAAATTCGATTTGAGATTCAATTTTCCGAATTTTCGAGTGTAATCGGCTACTATCTTGGCACCCGCGGAAGATTGGTAGACCACGTTGTTCTCAGAGAAGACGAAGTTATAGTTTAAGGGATTGACGACGACTGTCAGGTTTTTGGTCGGGGACCAAGTGGAACCGACTCCCAAATCAAGGTAGCCCGGATTGTTGAAGTTGTTGATGATAGAGGTACGATACTCGCCCAGCGCAGATATAGCAAACCTTTCGCTCAATTTGTAGCCGTAAAGTGAGGAGAGCGTAAAGATATCGGTGGTGCCCTCGAAATTCTCACTGTCGGTGTCGATATTCTTGTTATCCAGTTTTACCCATTTCAAGTTGGCGTTGCCCGAATTTTTCCAGAAGAATTTTTCGCGGTCCAGATTGGCATATGCGTTCACGGTCATTCCAATATTGCCCGATGAATTGTTGGGCACGCCCTGTGAATACCAATTATTAAAACTGGAAAGGTTCGCCCCGATGGTGCCAAAAGCCCCTATTTTCCATCCCGGAAAAGTATCGATTCGGTCTTGGAGGTCGTCCACCCTACCTTGTATCGCTTCGATGGAATCCTTTTTAGCCGCTTTTTCGGCTTTCAGTTCCTCCAAAGCCTGTGCAGAGCCTATATAAAAAGTAAGAAATACTGCTAATAGTACAAATAATGATTTTTTCATAAGTCCCGTGATTATTAGTTTGAAGTGACTGGGTTGAGGTTTATAATTTAAATGTTATGGCTGATTTTTAAAGCCTTCGAGCTTATAATTTCTAGCATAGCCATAGCTACGCCATAAATTTTAACGTCGAAAGAACCTAAAAAGGGCATTTAAAAAAATCGACAGATTTCAAGATAGTGTAAGGAACAAATGTAAAAATTGCTAACAGGAAACTAACAGCATTGTTGACAGAAATTTTATACTTATCAAGACTTTTTTTGCTCTTATCAACCCCTGCTATCGGTTAGGAAACCTTGAGTCCGCAGCAAATGGTTCACCTTTCGGCATGGTTATAAACAAAGCACTAGTTTTTCTTGAACAGAGGGACGGAAGAACAGGCTTCACCATACATAAGGGACTTTACGATAGGCTGCAATTTTTCTGTGATCAACAGATAGGCATTTGGCGGGACGGGGCGATTGCTGCATCCTTTTATGATGACCAAGCGGTCTTTCAGTTCGGATACATCCAGTTTCTCTATAACGGATTGATAAAGGGAAGTTTCGAGCTGTTCTAAATTGCCCTGTATCGTTTTACGGGCATAGGGTCGTAATTTTGTGGTTATAAGCATATAAGCCCATCCGGGCACAATGGCATCCGACGAGCAATGAAGGGCCACGAAGGTGTCTTTATATTGGGCCCAATCGTGTGCCTCTAGCTGCGTTCTGAATTCTTTTTCCCTGAGGATAATGCCTTCATGAAGCCAAGACTTAATATCCAAAAGAATTCTTTTTCCCTCGAGATAATACTCCTCTAGGTTAAAGGTGACCAGCTTGCTTTGTGCAACCCGGTTAAGGATGGGTTCTTCTTGCATAGTTAGCTTTTGCAGGTTCAATAGATTCCCAACTTTGCGGGAATGACAAAACCAATTTACAGCATTCCGAGTTCCAGTTTGGCCTCTTCGCTCATTAGGTCTTGACTCCATGGCGGATCAAAGGTGATTTCTACCTCGGCATCCTTGACCATGTCCAAGGATTTTACTTTTTCCTCGACTTCTGCGGGCAGAGATTCGGCTACGGGGCAGTTCGGAGATGTCAGGGTCATCAGTATCTTCACCTCGCTGGCCTCGTTGACGAACACATCGTAAACCAGTCCGAGTTCATAAATATCAACCGGAATTTCGGGGTCGTAGATGGTTTTCAGGACCTGGACTATTTTTTCCCCTAATTCGTTTGTATCTACTGCTGTAATTGTTTCTTCGCTCATCTTATTAAAGTTTAGGGATGTATGGGGTCTATGAGTTCATGAGCATGATATAAACTCATAAACTAGGCCGAAGGCCGAATAAACTCATAAACTAATTTAGTTGTGTTTGGTACGCTACGGCGTACAATTTCAATTGTTTGATCATGCTGACCAAGCCGTTGGCGCGGTTGGGCGATAAATGTTCCTTGAGGCCGATTTCATCGATGAATCCGGTATCGGCCTCAATGATGTCCTTAGGTTTTTGATTGCTGAAGGCCCTGATCAATATCGCTATTATACCTTTCGTTATAATGGCATCGCTATCGGCTGTAAATACCAATTTGTCGGCTTCCAGTTCGGCATGTACCCACACTTTGCTCTGGCACCCTTTTATGATGTTATCCTCGGTCTTGTACTTCTCGTCGATCAACGGAAGCGATTTGCCCAGTTCTATCATGTATTCGTATCGTTGCATCCAATCGTCGAACATCGAAAATTCATCGACTATTTCCTCTTGTATCTCCTGTATCTGCATATACTATTATTCTTTGCAAAAGTACGATAAGTAACGCTGCCTATCAACCATTTGGGAAAGTTATAGTATTTTCATCCCTTCTATTTATCCAGAACGTTTCCCTAACTTTGGTCCATGATATTGGTTACGGGAGGAACGGGATTGGTAGGCGCCCATCTTTTGCTGCAATTGGTGAAATCGGGCCGCTCGGTGAGGGCCATCCACAGAAAGTACAGCAATCTTCAAAGGGTAGAAAAAGTATTCGGGTTTTATGGGGATGACACCAGCTCGCTTTTCCACCACATCGAATGGATGGAGGCGGATATCAACGATATTCCCGCAATGGAAATTGCCTTTGAAAGCGTTACCCACGTGTACCATGTCGCCGCTTTAATCTCTTTTGATCCCGACGATTATAAAAAACTACAAAAAGTAAATGCCGAAGGCACCGCGAACATCGTAAACCTATGTATTGCCAACCAAGTACAAAAACTGTGCTATGCCAGTACCATCGGGGCAATTGGCCAAAACAACGATGGCACGAAAGCAACCGAAGAAACCGTATGGACGCCCCGCGAGGCCAATGTTTACGGACTCAGCAAATACGCCGCCGAAATGGAGGTCTGGCGCGGCTCGCAGGAAGGTCTTCCGGTAATGATAGTAAACCCAGGTGTAATTATCGGTCCGGGGTTTTGGGACAGCGGCAGCGGTGCCCTGTTCACGACCGCACAAAAAACCTATGGCTTTTACCCTCCCGGTGGAACGGGCTTCATCTCCGTGCACGATGTGGTCGATATGATGGTACAACTTATGGAATCGCCCCTGAAAAACGAACGCTATATCGCCGTGGCCGAAAACTGGACCTACCAAAAGGTACTCACCGAAATTACGACTGAACTTGGATTGAAACCGCCCCAAAAAAAGCTAAAATACTGGCAACTTGAAATCGGCCGATGGCTTGATGGGCTGGGAAACTTATTATTTAAGAACGGTAGACGCCTTACCAAAAGCCACATCCGCTCCTTGAAGCATCGACCTAGTTACGATAACGCCAAAATACAACGGGAATTGGACTTTTCATTCCGCTCCCTGCACGATGAAATCCGGTTTTGCTGCGCTCAGTTCAAGAATAAGAATTCGTATCGCCACTAGTAAAGCGAATCCTCAATCTTCTCCAAATAGGTTTTGCTTTCCCCATTTTCCAATTCCACCCTGCGGAGGCTATCGTTGACCTTTTTGGCCTCTTCGATTGCCTGCTCCTCCTTTTCGAGTTTCGATTCCACTTTTTTATAAATCCTTTCATAGGTCACCGGTAATGAGGCGTAGTAACGGTCACTTTCTACGAACTGAACGCTATCGATGTCATGTCTTTGGTAGATATAGGTCATGGGCTGGATATCGTGGTCCCGCAACACCGATATGTTGGTGGATTTCGCCGCGTTTACTATGGCTAAGTCCTTAAGCACCTCTACCATCTTATCCTCGGGGATGAGGTTGTCGGGCTTTTCAAGAAGAGCATCATTACAAGCTGTTAGAGAAAGAAACAGCACCGGTAGAACATACTTTTTCATTTTTAATGTTAGATTCATCAACGTCAGCGGTAGTTTAACTCGAGTCTATTTTAAGCAGAGTCTTCCATCTCTTCTCTTATTTCACCTGTCAAAGGTCAGCCTTTTGGCATGCCGCTCTTCGGAAAATCTTCCGTTTTCAAAGACCAAATGCCCGTTGACAAAGGTATGGGTTATTTTTGAACGGAAGGTATGGCCCTCGAATGGCGACCATCTACATTTGTAGGCGATGTTTTCTTGGGTCACCTTCCAAGGGGAATTGAGGTCGACCGCCACTAAATCGGCAAAATGGCCCTCCCTGATAAATCCGCGATTTTTGACTTGGAACAATTTTGACGGATTATGGCACATTTTCTCGACAATCTTTTCCAAGGAAATTTTTCCTTCAAGGTGCTTTTCCAACATAGCGGGCAGGGCATGTTGCACCAATGGGCCTCCCGAAGGGGCCTTGGTGTACACATTGTCTTTTTCCTTGCGCGTATGAGGCGCGTGGTCCGTGGCGATAACATCGAATCGATCATCCAACAGGGCATTCCACAATTGATCTCGGTCTTCCGCTGATTTTATCGCAGGGTTCCATTTGATCAGGGTACCCTTGGTATGTGTAATCCGTGTCGGCAAACCAGAGATGGTGGATGCAGACCTCGGCCGTGATTTGTTTTTGTTCCAGAGGGATGTCATTGCGGAACAGTTCCGTTTCTTTTCCTGTGGAGACATGGAACACGTGCAACCGCGCCCCGGTCTTTTTGGCCAGCTCGATTGCCTTTGAGGAGGATAGATAGCAAGCTTCGACACTGCGTATTTTAGGATGGAATCGTATGGGGATATCGTCTCCGTATTCCTCCTTGTATTTCAACAGGTTGCGTTTAATGGTATCCTCGTCTTCACAGTGGGCGGAAATCACCATCTCGGTACTCCCAAAAATCTTCTCGATGACCGACTCGTCGTCGACCAGCATATTGCCCGTTGAAGATCCCAAAAAGAGCTTTACCCCTGAAGTAGCGTTCTTATCCAAGCGTTTTAGCTCCTCCAGATTATCGTTAGTACCACCGAAAGGGAAAGGAATAGTTGGCGAACGAACTTTGGGCTCCCATTTCAAATTTTTCCTCCAGTCTTTGGATGGTAGTCGTTTGGGGTATGGTGTTGGGCTGTTCCATATAGCTGGTAATGCCCCCGGCCACGGCCGCCCGGCTTTCGGAGGCGATATCGCCCTTATGCGTCAGGCCCGGCTCGCGAAAATGTACTTGGTCATCAATAATGCCGGGAAGGAGGTATTTCCCGTTTAGATCGATTACCTCAGCGTTGGCATCGGTGATATCGGAATCTATCCTGCGCATGATATCATCCTCAAGCAGCAGATCGCTTTCGAAAATGGCGTTTTCATTTACCATCTTGGCATTCTTGATAAGTATTCTTTTCATTCCCCTCTTTTTTTAAAATCCATCCAAATGAAAAAGACTTCTCATTTTCATCATAAATACCCCGAAAATAGCCTCCTTGACAATCGATCCGGTCATTTTGGATTTCCCTTTTACCCGATCGCGAAAGATGATGGATACCTCTTCGATGTCATAGTTTTTGAGATAGGCCCTGAACTTCATTTCGATCTGAAAGGCGTATCCTATAAAACGTACGGAATCGAGATCGATGTTTTCGAGTACATAGCGTTGGTAACATACAAAACCGGCGGTGGGATCGTGTACGCGCATACCCGTGATAATCTTTACGTAAAAGGAGGCGCCGTACGATAAAAGAACCCGGTACAACGGCCAGTTTACCACGTTGACCCCCTTTTTATAGCGGGAGCCCACAGCAACGTCGGCCCCGTTGGTGCACGCTCGATACAATCTTTTCAGATCTTCGGGATTATGGGAAAAATCGGCATCCATCTCGAAAATGTAATCGTATTTTTTGGCGATTGCCCATTTAAAACCGTGGATGTATGCAGTTCCCAAACCGGATTTCTCGGTCCGGGTTTCCAAGAAAAGGGAGTTCGGAAAATCGTTTTGCATCCGAATCACTTGATCTGAAGTCCCGTCCGGCGAATTATCATCGACGACCAGCACATGAAAATCCTTGTTTAGCCCAAAAACCGATAAGATGATTTCCTCGATGTTCTCGATTTCATTATATGTGGGGATGATAACCAGGCTATCAGACATCGCATCGGTGAATTAAAACGGTCGCTGGGCAAAAATAAGGCTTTGCAAATTGTCAGAAAACGCCAAGCCCTCAAATGTGAGATTTTAAAAGCCTTATCCGTTCCCATAATTCGTAGTTTTGCACGTTCTTACGAAGACATAGTGACACATCGACCCACAATGAAATCAAAACTGCCCCGAATTTTCCTGCTTCTATCAGGTATTATCTTGGCAATTAATTTGGTTCAGTCTTATTTCACCCCCCTTATTTTCGATGAGGCCTATTACTGGTACTACGCACAGCACTTCGCCTGGGGATACTTCGACCACCCGCCCATGGTGGCCTTTATGATTAAACTAGGCAGCTTCTTTTTTGACGGGGAACTGGGCGTGCGGTTGGTAAGCTGTCGTTATATCGACGGCTATGTTCTTTGTGATATGGGCGACGGTAGACCATCCCAAAAAGCGAAATAATGTCATCCATTTTTTTGTGCTGGTCTTTTCGATGGCCCTCTTGAACGCTTACGGGTTCTTCACCCTGCCCGACACACCCTTGCTGTTCTTTACCGCCCTGTTTTTGTACGTTTACAAGCGTTTTCTTGGTGACCCTTCGTGGCTTTGGTCCTTGGCTATGGGGGTCGTGATGGCGGGGTTGATGTACAGCAAATACCATGCAGTACTGGTCATTTTGTTCGTATTGCTTTCTAATCTAAAGCTGATGAGGAACCGGTTTGCCTGGCTTTCGGTAGTGGTGGCCTTGGTTTGCTATATACCTCATTTTTTATGGCTGTACCAAAACGATTTTGTTACCATCAACTACCATCTCTTCAACCGACCGAACGCACCTTACAGTTTTGAGAAATATACCTTAGGATATTTCATGAACCTTATGGCCGTTTTTGGGCTGACCTTCCCTTGGATTTATTGGTCGCTGGTCAAGACTAAAGTTTCCGATACTTTCACGAAGGCCCTGCTGTATCTAACTTACGGCGTACTTATTTTCTTTTTTATTTCAAGCTTTAACCGCCGAATACAGACGCAGTGGATTATTATAATCGCAGTTCCCTTGGCCATTCTTAGCTTTCGTTATATGATGGCGAACGAGTCCGTCAAAAAATGGATTTTCAGGATGGGAGTGGCAAATATCCTTATAATTCTCTACCTTCGTATCGGATTGGTGTATGAGCCCATATCGCCTATTTATTACGAAACCCATGGCAACAAAGCCTTGGCGAAAAAAATCAAATCGACGGTGGGCGATATGCCCTTGATCTTTGAAAATTCGTACCGTTATGCGCCCATGGTCGCTTTTTATACGGGAAATCGCACTTTTTCGCTGAACAATCAATATTATCGACGCAACCAGTATTCCATAGACGATTCTGAATCTAACCTACAGCATCAAAAAGTGCTCTACCTTTCCACATATCCCAGAAAGGCCGAAATAACTTTTACAAAGAGTAACGGGGGCATGTTCTATGGCAACTATATCGATGATTTCGAGTCTTTCAGGAAATTAAGGACCCTCATCGACGGCCCGCTGCACTTAAACACCGAGAAGCAACGGATACTGAAGGTGTATAATCCGTATGATCGACCCATTGACATCAACCTATTACGTTTCAACGTGGCGTACCTGACCGGACATAAAATGCTCAAGGAGGCGATACCGATACAGCCAAAACCGCTGGACTCGGCCCTTTTTTATTTGCCGGCTCACGATACTATCGATTTTAGGTTTACCTTACCGAAGCCCCAAATGAAAAATCCCGGGTATTTCCGGGTCGGCATTTCGGAAAACGGACTACCGTTTGGATTAAACGGAGAAAACACTGAATTGTTGAAATGAGAGCCTGCTTTTGAAACCAATCAACTTTTTTATGCCTCTTTTCGTCCAAAATTTCACTAAAATCCTAAACCGCCACTTGGCTATTAATAATATGTTTGCCATGCCCCGGTCAAAAATAGCTCGTAAAAAACTAAATCCTCAATTTCAAACTAGGCCCTAATGGAACCTATTCTAAGAACGGCCGATACCGCTGATTGGATTACTATTCTACTGCTGTCGAGCATCGTATTTCCGGTGCTTGCCAAAAGTTTGTTCTATAACCGTTTTTCGAACTTTATCATCCTTCCCTTCAACAATAAGTATATTTTCATGTACAACAAGAAGGAAAAATTGGTTACGTGGTTCCATATTTTTTTCACCTTATTTCTGATCGTCAATTTTTCACTCTTTATTTTTCTGGCGAGCAACGTTCTGATCGCCCCTGCGAATACTACTTATCCTTCGCTGTACCCATTGATTTTAACAGGAATACTCGGGTTTCTCGTTTTAAAGGTGGTCTTACAACTAGTCAACGGCTTTATTTTCGGTTCGTACAAGGCCATCAGCGAACTTATTTTTAAGAAACTATCCTATCTCAACTACACCGGAATTATTATGTTTTTAGCCAATTTACTACTGGCTTATGTGGCCAAGGAATCGGTTCTCGTCATTTATATCGCGGGTTTCTTAATTCTGTCGATTAATATCATCGGCTGGGCCACCCTATTGAAGACTCATCAAAAATTAATAGCAAACTACTTATTCTATTTTATTTTGTACCTTTGCGCCCTCGAAATTGCGCCGTTCATCATCATTGGTAGTTATCTCAAACAGTTGGATTTATGACGAAAGTAAAGACGATATTGGTGTCGCAGCCTGAACCGAAGATTGAAAACTCACCCTACTCCAAACTGATAGATAAGGAAAAGGTGAAAGTTGATTTCAGGCCCTTCATTCATGTTGAGGGGGTGGATGCCAAAGAGGTGCGCCAGCAGAAAATCGACCTAAACAATTACACTGCCATTATACTTACCAGTCGTAATGCGGTCGATCACTTTTTTCGGATTGCGGAAGAGATGAGATTTAAAGTACCGGATAGCATGCGGTATTTTTGCCAATCGGAAGCTGTAGCCTATTACCTTCAAAAATACGTGGTTTATCGTAAGCGGAAAATTTACGTGGGAAAACGAAATTTTCAGGAATTGGTGCCCTTGTTCAAAAAATACAAGAACGAAAAATTTCTTTTGCCTTCCTCCGATGCCCTTAAGGAAATCATACCTGAAATTTTGAACGCTTTGGATATCGAATGGAAAAGAGGTATATTTTATCGGACGGTTATCAGCGACCTATCGGATTTGAGAAACGTATCCTACGATGTGCTGGTCTTTTTCAGTCCATCGGGTATTGAATCTTTATTGCACAATTTTCCCGATTTCGACCAGAAAGATACCCGTATCGCCGTATTCGGCAACTCTACGATAGAAGCGGCCACCGATGCGGGACTCCGTATCGACATCAAGGCACCTACCCCCGAAACCCCTTCGATGACGATGGCCTTACAGAAATATATTACGGAGGCGAACAGACGCTAGGCGTTAAAGCAACATGGCCTTCGCCTTCTTCACCCCTTCGACCAGAACATCTGTTTCTTCTTTCGTATTATAAAAGCAAAAGCTGGCACGTACCGTACCGGGGATTCCATAGAAATCCATAATCGGCTGGGCGCAGTGGTGCCCGGTTCGAACTGCGATGCCCAATTTGTCCAATATCGTGCCGATATCGTACGGATGGATTCCTTCGATATTAAAGGAAATCACCGAAGTCTTTTGCTTGGCCGTTCCATAGATTTTGAGTCCTTCTATCTTCTATAAGTCTTTCAGTTGCGTACTGCAAGCAGTTCATGTTCATAATCGGCAATGCCATCAAAACCGATTGCGTTCATATAGTCCAAAGCCGCGCCAAAGGCGATACCGCCACAGATATTAGGGGTACCCGCCTCGAATTTATGGGGTAGTTCGGCATAGGTGGTTTTTTCGAAAGTGACTTCGGCGATCATTTCGCCGCCGCCTTGGTAGGGCGGTAATTTTTGGAGCCATTCCTCTTTTCCATAGAGCATTCCGACTCCTGTGGGGCCGCACATTTTATGGGCGGAAACCGTATAGAAATCCACATCGAGCTTTTGCATATCCGCCTTCACGTGGGGTGCGGCCTGTGCTCCGTCGATCAATACGGCCGCCCCGACACCATGGGCTTTTTCGATGATTTCTTCGATAGGATTTATGGTGCCCAAGGCATTGGAAATATGGTTGCAAAAGACCAGTCGGGTCTTGTCCGACAGTAAGTTATCATATTCATTTAGGAGCAATTCACCCTCCCTACTCATAGGAATGACCTTTATGACTGCCCCGGTACGCTCGGATAGCATCTGCCAAGGCACGATATTGGAATGGTGCTCCATGGCCGAGACCAAAATTTCGTCACCTTCTTTTAAAAAGGACGAAAAGCCGTTGGCGACTAGATTGATACCGTGTGTCGTACCGGAAGTAAAGATGATTTCGTGCGGCTTGGCCGCATTGAAATGCTGTTGGATTTTATGACGGGCCGCCTCATATTTATCCGTAGCTTCCTGTGAAAGGGAATGAACGCCCCTATGGATATTGGCGTTGTAATTTGAATAGTAATCGACAATGGCCTCCATGACCTGTTTCGGGGTCTGGGAAGTAGCGGCATTGTCGAGATAGACCAAGGGCTTTCCGTTGACCTCACGGTTTAAAATGGGAAAATCTTTGCGGATTTTTTGTACGTCTAGCATAGTAGTTTCCATAGACTACAAAGATACCGAGTATGATGTTCAATTCAGAAAGATAGAAGGATTTTATATCTTGCCTAGGTATAAGTCCCTTCCGGGGAAAAACATCTCGTCATAGTTTCTTGACATTCCGGCCAAGGTGTTTTTAATCGGACTCCCACCTCACGGATTTATAAAGATAACTAGGCGTTCCCGCTTTACAAATCAAACCCGAGATTAACTCCCAACTTCTTAGCGATCAACTTGTTGATGCGCGTCTTAAGTTCCGGAATCCGAACACTGGCGAGCACATTGTTGGCAAAGGCGTACATCAAAAGGGCGCGGGCCTCCTTTTTTGGAATGCCACGGGTTTGGAGGTAGAACAATGCTTCCTCGTCCAATTGGCCGATGGTGCAGCCGTGGGAACATTTTACATCATCGGCGAAGATTTCCAGTTGGGGCTTGGAGTTGATGGTGGCCTTGTCGCTGATCAAAATATTATTGTTCTGTTGGAAGGCATCGGTCTTTTGGGCGATTTTATCCACAATAATTTTTCCGTTGAAAACCCCTGTGGAATTTTCTCCATAGATGCCCTTATAGTCTTGGTGGCTCTCGCAATTGGGCTGTTTGTGATGCACCAAAGTGTGATGATCCACATGCTGCTTATCTCCCAAAATGGTAACGCCTTTCATGGTCGAATCGATGTATTCCCCGTTCTGATAGAAATTCAGGTTGTTGCGGGTCAGTTTTCCTCCGAAAGCAGAAAGTATGGATTTTCACTAAGACTTTTATCCTTTTGGTCGATGTAGGTGTTGTCGATCAAATTGGCCGTTGGGGCATCGTTCTGGATTTTATAATAATCGACGATGGCATTTCTGGCAGCGAAGATTTCCGTTACCGAATTGGTTAAAACCTCGTTGGAAGTCAAACTTTGATGTCTCTCGATGACCTGTAGTTCCGCATTCTCCTCGACTACGATGAGGTTTCGAGGCTGCAGCATCAAGGATGCCTCGTTACCGGTAGCAAAATGCACGATTTCCACGGGTTTTTTTGGCATTTTCTGCTTGGGGATGTAGATATAGGCGCCTTCCCTACTGAACGCCGTGTTCAATGTGGTCAAAGATTCGTCTTTCGACGCCACTTTGTTGAAATATACATCGATAACCGGCTTGTACATGGGTTTGGTCAGGGCAGAGCTCATCAAGCAGATATCGACCCCATCGTGCGTAGTCTCGGAAAGGTAAGAACTATAGATACCATCGACGAAAACAATTTTATAGGAATCGATTTCATGTACAAAATACTTTTTGACATCTTTGTACTCCAAGGTGTTCTCTTCCTTTGGGAAAATACTGAAATCGATCTTTTGAAGGCTGTTCAAGGAGGTGTATTTCCAAGCTTCCTCCTTTTTGGTAGGAAAGCCCTTTATTCTCGAAGTTCTTCATGGCCGCCGTTCGCACATCGTGCACCGAGTGTTCAACGTCAACGTTGTTCTCGAACGCCATAAATGATGATATTAACTTGTCTTTTAAATCCATCAAAAAGTACTTTTATTCATTTCCGCATAGGCGGAAATCTGTTTTAGCTGTCTTATAGGTCCATCACGGGATTTTCTCCTCCGCGGGAAAGACAAAAACGGCGAAATCGATTTAAAGGGTGGCTTCCTCTTTCAACCAGTCGTAGCCTTTATCCTCAAGCTCTAAAGCCAGTTCCTTGCCGCCTGATTTGACGATCTTTCCGTCGTGGATGACGTGCACAAAATCAGGAACAATGTATTCCAGCAGGCGTTGATAATGTGTAATGATTATGGTAGCCCGATCCCCACTACGCAACTTGTTCACGCCGTTTGCCACGATTCGCAGGGCGTCGATATCGAGTCCGGAATCGGTTTCGTCCAAAATGGCAAGTTTGGGTTCCAACATGGCCATTTGAAAGATTTCGTTTCGTTTTTTCTCACCCCCGGAAAAGCCTTGGTTTATGGAACGGGACATAAATTTTCTGTCGATATCCAGTAGTTCGGATTTCTCGCGGATAAGCTTGAGCATCTCGTTGGCACGCATATCTTCCAGCCCCCTTGCTTTTCGGGATTCGTTGATGGCGGTTTTCATAAAGTTGGTAACCGATACCCCTGGTATTTCCACAGGATATTGAAAGGAAAGGAATATCCCTTTATGCGCCCGTTCCTCGGGCGAAATATCATCAAGATCTTCACCGTTGAACTCGATAGAACCTTGGGTTACGGTAAAATCCTCCTTCCCCGCGATAACAGAGGCCAAGGTGCTTTTGCCCGACCCGTTGGGACCCATGATGGCGTGTACTTCCCCTTTGTTTACCTCAAGGTTGATCCCCTTTAATATCTTTTTTCCGTCTACGCTTGCGTGTAGATTTTTGATTTTTAACATATCGTAACGTTTTCTTGTCTAATAAAATATTTAGTGGGTTGGATATATCCCAACCCGTGCCTTCCCGGCATCCTAGCCTACAGATCCTTCCAAGCTGATTTCGAGTAATTTTTGGGCCTCTACGGCAAATTCCATGGGGAGCTTGTTCAACACCTCCTTACTGAAGCCGTTAACGATCAGGGCGATGGCCTTTTCGGTATCGATACCGCGTTGGTTACAGTAAAAAATCTGGTCTTCCCCGATTTTGCTCGTTGTGGCCTCGTGCTCGATCTGTGCGGTTTTGTTCTTGGCCTCGATATAGGGGAAGGTATGCGCCCCGCATTCGTTGCCCATCAAAAGGGAATCACATTGTGAAAAATTCCTTGCGTTCTCTGCACGACTGTTGACCTGTACCAACCCTCGATAACTGTTCTGTGATTTTCCAGCGGATATGCCTTTGGATATGATAGTACTCCGGGTGTTCTTCCCCAGATGCACCATTTTGGTGCCGGTATCGGCCTGCTGGAAATTATTCGTTACGGCGATGGAATAAAACTCGCCGATGGAATTATCCCCTTTTAGGATGCAGGACGGATACTTCCAGGTCACCGCAGATCCAGTTTCGACCTGCGTCCACGATATTTTGGCGTTCTTCTCGCACATCCCCCTTTTGGTAACGAAGTTAAAAACCCCGCCTTTACCATGCTTATCCCCCGGAAACCAGTTTTGAACGGTGGAGTATTTTATTTCGGCATCATCCAAAGCGATCAGTTCGACCACGGCCGCATGCAATTGGTTTTCATCGCGCGAGGGAGCGGTACATCCCTCCAAATAGCTAACATAGCTGCCTTCTTCGGCAATCACCAAGGTTCTTTCGAACTGGCCGGTTCCCGCTTGGTTGATGCGGAAATAGGTGGAAAGTTCCATCGGGCATTTCACCCCTTTGGGGATATAACAGAAACTGCCATCGGAAAATACCGCGGAATTCAAGGCAGCATAGAAATTATCCCTTTTGGGAACTACCGATCCCATATATTTCTTGACCAGTTCAGGATGTTCCTGTATCGCCTCCGAAATGGAGCAGAAAATAATTCCTTTTTCGGCCAAGGTCTTTTTAAAGCTTGTCGCCACGGAAACCGAATCCATCACGATATCAACGGCTACGCCGGCCAGTTTCTTTTGTTCATCCACCGAAATACCAAGTCTTTTAAAAGTATCGAGCAATTCGGGATCTACCTCGTCCAAACTATCGTACTTGGGCTTTTTATTGGGTGCGGAATAATAGGAAATCGCTTGAAAATCGGGCTTTTCGTAATGAACGTTCGCCCATTCCGGCTCTTTCATTTCCTTCCAATACTTGAAGGCCTCCAAACGCCAGAGTGTCATCCACTCGGGCTCTTCTTTCTTTTTCGATATGGCAATGACTACCTCTTCGTTCAACCCTGGGGGGAAGGTATCCGACTCGATGTCCGTATAAAAACCATACTCGTATTCCTTGGTTTCCAGCTCTTTCTTAAGTTCTTCTTCTGTATATGCCATTTTCTAATTTATCAAATTTTATTAAGGAGAAACTCTCCCCGCAACCACAGGTACGCTGGGCATTAGGATTGTTGAATACAAAACCCTTGCCGTTGAGCCCTCCGGAGTATTCCAGGGTGGTGCCTACCAAATACAAAAAACTCTTTTTGTCTATCAGGATACGCACGTTATTATCTTCGAATATTTTGTCGGATTCGTCTTTTACCTTGTCAAATTTCAGTTCATAGGACAAGCCACTGCATCCGCCGCTTTTCACCCCGACCCGTACAAAGTCTTTGGAGGCATCATAACCTTCTTCGGTCATGAGATCGACCACCTTTTTTTTTGCTGTTTCAGATACTTGAATCATAGTTCTTTACCGTTGGAACATTTGGTTACAAATATACGGTTTTAGCAGGGGTTTACCATAGCCACTAACATTATTATAACGTATGCTCCGATAGAGGTTTTTTATAAGGCTATAGATGGGCGGATTTTAAAATATTTCAAGTACCTTGATCGCTATTAAAATTTCAAATCCTTATTTAGCCTTATGTCAAAAAAGAAGAAAAATCCAGTTCCAAGTAATTCGCGCCGAAATTTTGTCAAACACTCCGGGATGGCGGCCGCGGGATTTATGATTGTACCGCGGCACGTACTTGGCGGGCCGGGCTTTGTAGCGCCCAGTGACACCTTGAATATTGGCGGCATCGGGGCCGGGGGCAAGGGGCAGGGCGATTTGGCCGCATTTGCGGAAAGTCCCAATGTAAACATAGTGGCGCTTTGTGATGTTGACGATCGCCAGTCGGTAAAATCGAGGGAGTCTTTCCCCAAAGCGAAGTACTACCATGATTTTAGGGATATGCTGGAGAAGGAAAAGGGCAATATCGATGCGGTATCCGTCTCCATTCCCGATCATAACCACGCCGTCGCCGCCTATCAGGCGATGGAAATGGGCAAGCACGTTTACGTTCAAAAGCCCCTTACCCACGACATCTGGGAAGCCCGAATGCTCACCGAAGCCGCAAAGAAATTCAAGGTGGTGACCCAAATGGGCAACCAAGGCGGATCTGGCGACGGCGTGCGTAAAATGCACGAGCTCTACAATGCCGGACTTATCGGTGATGTGCACACCGTGCACTGTTGGACCAACCGGCCGATTTGGCCGCAGGCCTTGGAGACCCCCACCCAAAAAGACAAGGTTCCGAAAGAGCTGAAATGGGACCTATGGTTGGGGACCGCGGAAACCCGGGACTACAATGATGCCTATCTGCCCTTTGATTGGCGGGGCTGGTCCGATTTCGGAACGGGGGCACTTGGTGATATGGCCTGTCATATTATGGATCCGGTTTACCGTATTCTCCCCATCCTCTACCCTACGACTGTCGAGTGTAGCGTGTCCGATGCCTTTAAGGGCAAGTTCGAGACCGCCGACTATCCAAAAAGCTTTCCGAATTCCAGCACGATCTATCTGAAATATCCCAGAACGGACGGCAGGGGCAGTATCGATGTCAGCTGGATGGACGGCGGCATCCGCCCACCAAGGCCCGATGAGCTGGGTGACGACGAAGCTTTCGGAAATTGGGACGGCGGCGTACTCTTTATCGGTAGCAAAGGAAAATTGTTGGCCGATTGCTACGGTGCCAATCCGCGGTTGTTGCCCTTGACACTTAATGACCAAATCAATGTAAAAGAGACTATTCCAAGGGTTCCTGAAGGCCATTATCTACAATGGGTCAATGCCTGCATGGCGGGTTATGGAAATGCGGAGACCAGTTCGTCTTTCGATTACGCAGGGCCTTTTACCGAAAGTATTTTAATCGGTAACCTAGCGCTGAAATCCTATTTTGAAGTCGACCCCGATGCGGAAAACAAAGGTTTTTGGGGCGGTGGCCAGCAGTTCTGGGGAAGGAAACGCCTTGAGTGGGATGCCGAAAACATGAAGATTACCAACTTCGAACCGGCAAACAAGTATGTGAAGCGCACGTATCGGAACGGGTATTCGTTAGGATAACCCTACTTTTGTGGTATGCTAGAAGACAAAAACCAAGAACGAACCCCATTGGAAGAATTAGGCGAGTTCGGTCTTATCGACCATTTGACCCACAATTTCTCCATTTCCCGTGAATCAACCATCAAGGGCATCGGCGACGATGCTGCCGTGCTGGATTTCAATGATAAAAAAACAGTGCTGACCACTGACCTGCTCGTGGAGGGCGTACATTTCGACCTGAGCTATATGCCATTGAAACACCTCGGTTATAAGGCCGTAATGGCCAACCTTTCGGATGTCTATGCTATGAACGCCGATGCGACCCAGATTACGGTCTCGATAGCGGTGTCGAATCGGTTTCCGTTGGAAGCCTTGGAAGAACTTTACGCTGGTGTCGCCTTTGCCGCTGAAATTTTCAAAGTGGATCTGGTTGGGGGCGACACCACCTCCTCGACGACAGGACTGCTGATAAGTATTACCGCCCTTGGTGAGGCCGAAGACCATGAAATTGTGTATCGTAGCGGTGCGAAACCGAACGACTTGCTCGTGGTCAGCGGTGATATCGGTGGTGCCTATATGGGATTGCAGGTATTGGAACGTGAAAAGGAAGTCTTTAAGGTAAACCCCAATAGCCAGCCCGATCTTTCGCCCTATTCCTATATTGTCGAGCGGCAGTTAAAACCCGAAGCCCGTAAGGATATCGTCGAACTCCTCAAAAAAATGCAGGTCAGACCTACCGCCATGATCGATATCAGCGATGGACTTTCCTCGGAAATCCTCCACCTCTGCAAAAATAGCAAGGTCGGCTGTAACCTGTTCGAAGAGAAAATACCCTTGGATCCGACCGTAATCTCGGCCTGCGAGGAATTTAAGATGGACAGTACCCTGGTCGCCCTCAGCGGCGGAGAGGATTACGAGTTGCTTTTTACTATCGACCAACAGGATTTTGAAAAAATCAAGGGAAACCCACATCTGACGGTTATTGGACACATGACCGATGAAAGCGAGGGAGCGTATTTGATTTCCCGGGGGAATGCCAAGATTGAACTTACTGCGCAAGGGTGGAGTTCTTTTGGTGTGGCGGATTAAATCCTCTGCCAAGATGGATTTCCTCAACAAAATGCTTTATTGTTTCCGGCTAATGCCTTATTCAATATACGCATCGCGGTACGGAAGCATAGCCTTATGCGTACGGAGCAGAACCAAAAAAAGTTCCCGAAAAAGAGGCAGACCTAAGCTTACTGTTGTGGGGCAAACGACAGTGGAGAACAAGGTTGCTTATTGATTTTCGGGAATATTTTTAAACCCCTGTGCCATTCCGGTTCGGAATTTCGCTATCATAGCCTAGTTAGGCAGCTTGTTGCGCAGCCCTATGTCTCTTCTGGAAAATATTTTCCAAAGTTTTGTTGATATCCTGCAATTCAGGGGTCAGGGTTGACAGGTTGCCACTGACATCCGTGGTCATTTCTTTACCGCAGTGAATGCATTTATATTCCTTAATGTGGTGGGTTACTTTTTTGGACACTGTGTAGTGGTGACCGAACAGGTTGCAGAATATTCTTTTCATGGGAGTAGGTTTAAAATGCATCGATGGCTTTGGCAAACCACCCGTGCAACATTTAAGATTGGGGTCTATGGTTAAAAGTGTTTTTGGGCACACTCTACTATGATGAACGGCACTAGCCCTATATTTATTGGATAGCACCTGGCTATTAAGTCATTTTTTCGACGAATGGCAATTTTTTCGATGAACGGCAAGGTTTTGTAGGCAAGAACCCCGTTAATAGGGCTGCTATTTTCCAGTATCTTTCGGCGCATATCATACAATATGTAATTTATAAAATGGCTAAAACGAAGGAGACCCTCGTAACTGCTTTTGCCCTCTTCTCGCTGTTCTTTGGGGCGGGAAACTTGATATTACCGCCTTTGTTGGGTTTAGAGTCGGGGGGCCTCTGGTGGATGGTCACCTTGGGCTTTAGTCTTTCTGCCGTACTGATTCCCATTTTGGGTATTCTGGCCCTTGCCAAATTGCAGGGTACGATTTTTGACTTCGGTAAAAAGGTTTCGCCGAAGTTCAGCTTGGTGTATTCCTTTATTATATATGCCATCTCCATCGGCCTCCCCTCGCCCCGCACGGCCTCTGTGACACATGAAATGGCCATTACGGCCCTTTTTCGACACCCCTTCTATAGCAACCAGTATCATTTATTTTCTGCTAGTTTTTGTTTTCGTAATCAACCGCTCCAAAATTCTGGATCTTCTGGGAAAGTTACTGACTCCCGCCATCATCCTGATACTATTGTTGATTATAGGTACTGCCCTGTTTTCCTATAACCTGCCCATCCGGGAGGCAGACTTTATTGGTGGGGATATAAATGTCGTAAGTCCATTTTCGGAAGGGATTCTCATGGGATATCAGACGTTCGATGCCCTAGGGGCGATCGTCGCGGGTGGGGTTATTATTGTCTCCATCCATTTGAAAAAGAAGGATACCCCCTATTTAGAAAAGAAAACCCTAATCCGTCGTGCCGGATGGCTCGCAGGTTTGGGCCTCTTCCTTGTCTATACCGGTCTTATCTTGACAGGGGCCCTAATGCACGACGAGTTCGACGCCGATATCTCACGGACGGCTTTGCTGAACGGTATCAGCATCAAAACTTTGGGCAGTACCGCCAACCTATTACTGAGCATTCTGGTAAGTTTGGCCTGCTTTACTACGGCCGTAGGCATCGTGACGGGAACGTCGGATTTTGTAAAGGAGAGATGTCATGATTCGCAACGTGTTTATTATATCACTGCCATTATCGGATGCATTATAGGTGTCGTTATGGGGCAATTCGATGTCGGCTATATTATCGCGGTCGCCTTGCCAGCGCTTATGTTTATCTATCCGATTACCATCGTTCTAATCGTATTGAATGTGATGCCGGAGCGGTTTGCGTCGGCAAGAATATTTAGATCTGTGGTTATTACGACCATTATTTTTAGTATTCCCGATTTTTTAGGGAGTGTTGGATTGGGAGATTTGCTTGGGAATTTGACTTCTTATATTCCTTTGAGTGCCTTTAGTATGGGATGGGTGTTGCCGGCCGCTTCGGTTTTCATCCTTAGTTATCTAATGGTACAAACCCGACATACGGCATCGGACTAGGCCACTGCTTATAATTGCCGACTGCTACTGCAATGGCCTACTTCCCGCCCATCAGTTCCTCGATATGCCCTACCTCGATCGGTATATCCCGCATCAAATTAAACGGCTCGCCCTTTTCCTGAATCACCACATCATCTTCTAGCCGAATTCCTAAATTTTCTTCGGGAATATAAATACCCGGTTCTACGGTAAAGACCATATTCGCCTTCATTGGAGTTTTTAGCGCCCCATAGTCATGAGTGTTAAGACCGATATGGTGACTGGTGCCGTGCATAAAGTATTTTTTGTAGGCCGGCCGGTCTTCGGTCTCGTTTTGAATATCGGCCTTGTCCAGCAGGCGGAGCTTAAAAGTTCCGAGGTCATCAGTTGACCGACCTCTTTGTGATATTCGGCCCATAGCGTTCCGGGAACCAGCATTTGGGTCGCCTCCTTTTTTACGCGTAGTACGGCCTCATAAACTTCCTTTTGGCGCTTTGTGAACTTTCCGTTTACGGGGATGGTGCGCGTCAGGTCGCTGGAGTAGTTGGCGTACTCCGCCGCGGTATCCATCAAGATCATATCCCCGTCTTGGCACTGTTTGTTGTTTTCCAAATAATGGAGTACGTTGGCATTGTTGCCGGAAGCGATGATAGGCGGATAGGCAAAACCTTTGGATCGATTCCCCACGAACTGATGCAATAGTTCGGCTTCTATTTCGTATTCCCAGACCCCGGGCCGTACGAACTCCAGTACCCTTCGAAATCCTTTTTCGGTAATGTTGCAGGCAGTTTGCATCAACTCGATTTCTTCGGGCTCCTTTATACCGCGGATTTCCTGTAGAATCGGATTACTTTTGGCAACTTGATGTGCCGGAAATTTCCGTTGGCATTCCAGGATAAAACGGGCTTCACGGGTCTGGGTCTCGACCGCCTGCCGGTAATGTTCGTTCGTGTTGAAATAAATCGTTTCCGCTTCGGTCATCAGGTCAAAAAACACGTTGTCGAACTCTTTTAGCCAATAGATAGTTTCTATACCGGACACCTCCGTCGCCTTGGCCTTCGTGAGCTTTTCGCCTTCCCAAACGGCAATATGGTCGTTGGTTTCGCGCACGAAAAGGATTTCCCGGTGCTTTTTATCCATGGCATCGGGGAAAAGAAGTACTATGGTTTCTTCTTGATCGGCTCCACTTAGATAAAAAATATCCCTATGCTGTTCGAACGGAAGCACGCTATCGGCCCCAATCGGATAAATGTCATTGGAGTTGAAGACCGCAATACTTTTCGGTTTCAACCGAGCCATGAATTTTTTGCGGTTTTTTATGAAAAGAGTATTGGGAACCTGTTCGTATTTCATGTAATGTCAGTATTTGTCCAAAAATAAGGATTTATAACAACCTCTTGAAACGAAAGACCCCACAGCTTGGATACTGCACCCCCATGGCGTATTGGGAGCAGCACAAAGAAACTGTGGGGCCTAGAACTAAAGTTGGTTAATTGCTGGTAAATTAACAAAATTTTAAGCTATTTTGCAATTTTAATGGATATTGATTTCAAAGGCCCTTCTTTATCTCTATTTTCTGATAGTATGCCACCATAAAAAAATCCCGACCGTAGGAGCCGGGATTCCAGATTTGGTGCTTTTGAATTAATTAGGCATGTTGTGCATCATGCTTACCTTCCTTAATCTCTTCGATTAACTTGGCGTTAAAGGCTGGTAGATCGTCCGGATTTCTACTGGTTACAAATCCTTGGTCAACCACTACTTCTTGGTCCACCCAGTTCGCACCTGCATTGATTAAGTCATCCTTGATGGATTTAAAGCTCGTCATCTTACGTCCTTTTACGACATCGGCACTAATGAGTGTCCATGGTGCATGGCAAATGGCTGCTACGGGCTTCTCTTGCTTAAAGAAATCACGTACGAATACCAATACCTTCTCATGTCGTCTCAGTTGGTCAGGGTTCATTACTCCGCCTGGAAGCATCAACGCATTATAGTCTTCCGCTTTTACTTCGTCAATCGTTTTATCTACTTTATGAAATTTCGACCAATTTCCGTCAGCCCAGCCCTTAATATTGACCCGATTTCAAACTGACAATATCCACTGTGAAGCCTTCTTTCTCCATAGCTTCCTTAGGGGATTTAAGTTCGCTTTCTTCAAATCCGTTTGTTGCTAATATGGCTATCTTCTTCATATTCATTCTATCTTTACTGATTAATAATTTATTTCAGGATAAATATAAGCCTAGGCATTGACAATATCCGTTAAAGCCCTATTAAATATAGGGTTCGCAAGGGTTAAAGCTTTCCCAAGCGTGTCGGATACGATGGAGTTTTAACTCGTTTGGAGCGATTTCAGATGTGTAATTACTATTTGAAGGCAGGCATCAAGCTCCTTTTTAATTTCCGTTTCCCAAAACCGGAATACGGTGTAGCCCAACCGCTCCAGTTCGGCGTTCACTTCACGGTCGCGCTGCATGTTACGCTCTATCTTGGCGATCCAGAATTCCCGGTTGGTTTTGACCTTGGGTTTTCGAGCTGACCAATTATGGCCGTGCCAATATTCCCCATCGATGAAAATAGCCGTTTTGTATTTTTTTAAAAGAATGTCGGGTTTGCCGATCAGTTTTTTATAGTCTATCCGATAGCGATAGCCTGCCGCGTATAAGGCTTTCCTAAAAGCAAGTTCTGGTTGGGTATTCTTTCCCCGGATCTTGCTCATGATTTTAGAACGTTTCGGGGTAGTGTAAAAACCGGATTCTTCGTTGAAGCGGGGAACTTTTATACGTTCTTCAGAATAGTTTTTGGGCATGCCTTTAAAATAAGAAGAACAAGAAAAAGAGCTTGTTAAGCAAATGCCAAGAAAATATCCCAACCCCCGATCTAATGGAGTTTGGGATTTTTTGTGCATCGAATAGATTAGCCTTTTGAAGAGACAGACTCAGCGTAACAAATCGTGTCGAAGCCTTACCCCTTCAACTTGGCCGATAAATACTCCCGGTTCATTCTCGCAATGTTCTCCAGCGAAATGCCTTTGGGACATTCTACCTCACAGGCACCGGTATTGGTACAGTTGCCGAAGCCCTCGAGATCCATTTGGCGAACCATGTTCTGTACGCGCTCGGTCGCTTCGACCTGCCCTTGGGGAAGCAAGGCGAATTGCGACACCTTGGCCGAGGTAAACAACATGGCGCTCGCATTTTTACAGGCAGCGACGCAGGCCCCGCACCCGATACAAGTGGCGGCATAGAACGATTCGTCGGCATGCTCCTTTTCGATGGGCGTTGAGTTGGCATCGACCGTGTTGCCCGAGGTATTTACGGAAATGTACCCACCCACTTGCTGTATCCTGTCAAAGGCACTTCGGTCGATGACCAAATCTTTGATTACGGGAAAAGCGGTCGCCCGAAAAGGCTCGATGACGATGGTATCGCCATCCTTGAACTTGCGCATATGCAATTGACACGTGGTAACCAACCGATCGGGACCGTGTGGCTCGCCATTAATTTGCAGGGCACAAGTTCCGCAGATACCCTCGCGACAATCATGGTCGAACTGTACCGGGTCTTCGCCTTTGTTGATGAGCTCTTCGTTCAGTACATCCAGCATCTCCAAAAAAGACATATCCCCTTCAATGTCATTGATAGGGTAGTCTTTCATTTCTCCCTTGGACTTGGCATCCTTTTGGCGCCAAATTTTCAAGTTTAACTTCATAGCTTTTTATTTATAAGATCGCGTCTTCAGCTCTATATTTTCGTATTTCAGATCTTCCTTATGCAAAACGGCATTCTTAGGCTCCCCCTTGTACTCCCAGGCGGAAACGAATTTGAAATTCTCGTCGTCGCGAAGGGCCTCGCCTTCTTTGGTCTGGTACTCTTCGCGGAAATGACCGCCGCAAGATTCGTTTCGCGTCAGCGCATCTTTGGCGAAGAGTTCGCCCAGTTCGAGGAAATCGGCCACCCTTCCGGCTTTTTCAAGTTCCGCGTTTAAACTGTCCGCCGATCCCGGCACTTTAACATTGTTCCAAAAATCCTTCCGCAAGGCGGCAATTTCTTCTATTGCTGCCTTTAGGTCTTTCGCATTTCGGCTCATTCCGCATTTGTTCCACATGATTTGGCCGAGTTTTTTATGGTAGTAATCCACGGAGTGTTTTCCATTAGTGGACATTAATTTCTCGATGCGTTCCCTGACTTCTTTTTCGACACGATCGAATTCGGGGGAGTCGGTAGGTATCTTGCCGGTGCGGATATCCTGGGATAGGTAATCGCCTATTGTGTACGGAAGCACGAAATAGCCATCGGCCAAGCCCTGCATCAAGGCGGAAGCGCCCAAACGGTTCGCCCCGTGATCGCTGAAATTGGCCTCTCCGATACAATAACAACCGTCTATGGTGGTCTGCAGGTTGTAATCGACCCAAAGGCCCCCCATGGTGTAGTGTACCGCGGGATAGATCATCATCGGGGTCTCGTACGGATTCTCGTCAACAATCTTTTCGTACATCTGGAAAAGGTTACCATATTTGGCCTCGATGACCTCCTTGCCCAATTTTGTGATGGTCTGGTCATCAGCATCTTTTTTACCGTGGGTCAAGGCCTGCTCTTTTCCGTAGCGTTGTATAGCAGTGGCAAAATCGAGATAAACGGCTTCTCCCGTTTTGTTGACCCCGAAACCGGCATCGCAGCGTTCTTTTGCTGCCCGGGAGGCGACATCCCTGGGCACCAAGTTACCGAATGCAGGGTACCGCCGTTCTAGATAATAATCGCGGTCTTCTTCTTTTAACTCTGTAGGTTTCAATTTTCCCTTACGGATATCCTCGGCATCTTCCTTGCGCTTGGGTACCCAAATACGACCGTCGTTACGAAGGGATTCGGACATCAGGGTCAATTTGGATTGATGGTCGCCCGAAACGGGAATGCACGTAGGGTGTATCTGCGTAAAACACGGATTTGCAAAATAAGCACCCCTGCGATGGGCTCGCCATGCCGCCATCACATTGCTGCCCATGGCGTTCGTAGAAAGATAAAAAACGTTACCATAGCCTCCGCTGGCCAACACCACGGCATGTGCGGAGTGGCGTTCTATTTCTCCGGTGACCAGGTTACGGGCAATAATGCCCCTTGCCTTTCCATCTACCAAGACCACATCCAACATTTCATGACGGTTGAACGGCTTGATCTTTCCCCGATTGATCTGCCGGTTCATCGCGGCGTAACATCCCAATAACAACTGCTGTCCGGTCTGTCCCTTGGCGTAAAACGTGCGGGATACCAAAACGCCCCCGAAGGAACGGTTGTCCAACAATCCGCCGTACTCACGGGCAAAGGGAACGCCCTGTGCGACACACTGATCGATAATATTACCGGATACTTCGGCCAAACGATACACGTTCCCCTCCCGGGAGCGGTAATCGCCGCCTTTCACGGTATCATAGAACAGTCGATAATCGCTGTCGCCGTCGCCTTGATAATTTTTGGAGGCATTGATGCCTCCCTGGGCCGCAATGGAGTGCGCACGACGAGGGGAATCTTGATAGCAAAAGGTTTTTACATTATATCCCAACTCGGCCAGGGTCGCCGCCGCCGAACCGCCTGCAAGGCCGGTACCGACAACGATAATATCGATATTACGTTTGTTAGCGGGGTTAACGAGGTTAATATCGTTTTTATGGTTGGTCCATTTATCTTCCAACGGCCCCGATGGAACCTTAGAATCCAATTTGCCCATAATCTAGTGTGTTATTGGGTTAAAATAATGGTATAGCGCGATAAAGATGAAGCCCGCTGGAATCGCTATCGCATATATCTTCGTAAAGGTCGCGAGGGCAGGCGTATATTTGTTGTTGACGCCCATAGACTGAAAAGACGATGCAAAGCCATGCCATAGGTGCAGTGCAAGAAGCACAAAGGCCACAACATAAATCAAGGTACGCGTCAGGGACTCGAATTTATGTACCGTTTCCTCATAATATCGTGTAGGATCTAATGCATTGGCCTCTACATACTTATATCCAAGTTCGGGAAGCCAAAAATCGTAAAAATGCAATCCGAGAAAGGCCAGTACGACCGCCCCTGTAATCATCATGTTCCGCGACATCCACGAAGCGTTGGCCCCGCCGTGGTATTTTTTATATTTTATGGACCTCGCCCTGTTATTTTGTATTTCCAGAACCACCCCCATTACAAAATGTACAATGACCCCTGCAATCAAGAGTGGCTGTAGTATAAACTGTACCAAGCCGTTATATCCCATAAAATGAGACCATTCGTTAAACGTGTCGGGGGCAAGCACCGAAGTAACGTTTATCGTAAAGTGTTGGGCCAAAAAAAGTACGAGAAAAAGACCCGACAAGGCCATAACGACCTTTCGGGCTATTGAAGATTTTACCAATCCGCTCATGGAATAAAGTTATATTTAAGGAACACATCTTGAGCTAATGTTCGGAACCGAGAAATCCGCAGGTAAAAAGTTAACTCAATAGGGGTTCTTTTTTTGAATGCCTACAAAATTACTTCACAGCCCTCTGTTTAACAAACTTTACAGAGGGTTTCCCGTTTTATTTATAGGGATTCCTGACAATCGATAGAAGGTGTTTACAAGTTACGTATCCTGCCGGTGGGGAAATTTTCGTTCAACAAAAAAGCTCCATGCTGATGGGAAGCCTCCACAACAGGAGTAACAACCTATGTGCAAGGTTTATCTCACGGACTTTAACCAAGCATCCTTTTGGGTACGCTTGATCTTATGCAGGGCATTCAAAGCCTGCTGGGCATCGGCAAAGCTATCATAGGCCACCATATGCAGGCCGAAGGGATTAGTGCCGATATAGGAAGGATGGAAGCCGAGTTTTTCCAACTGGGCTATTTTCTTGTCTGCATTCGTTTTATAACGGAAGGCTCCGGCAATAATGTGATGGATTTTTGGCCCCGTTCTATCAGCAACCGCCTTCTTAGAAGTTTTTAAGGTAATGGTGGGCAGTTCCAGCGGATCGGCATCGAAAAAGGTCGCTTCCTGAATTCGTTTGGACACCTGTTGCTGGGCTTCTTCGCGTGCCAATTGTTCGTTGTTTAAATCGGCCTGGTAAAACTGAAACCCTGCAAAGCCAGTGGTCAATGCCAACAGGGCGGCGGCAGCGTATTTGAGATAAGGCCGGGACGCAATGATTTCCCGTTTTTCCGGAGTAAAGGCAATGGGCGCATTTTCTTCCAGTGCTGCTACTTCTTTCTTCATCGCCTCCCGGGTTATCGGGGCGGCGACAAACGGGCCCATTCCGTACGAAGCGGTTAAGTAATTAGTCTTTCCCGAAGGCTGAAACTGTATTTTGTCTTCCGTGCCGGCCCAAACTTCGCCAATACCCTCCAATTTCAAACGCTCTCCTTTTTGCAACCTTACCTTCCAATCCTTGACCTCCTCCTCGATGTGGCGCAACATCTCTTCATAGGTCGTCTTTCGGGCTGCGGCGGTATAGGAGACCAGTAACCCGTCGTTAGAGACCAGTTGCTGGTTGAAGGAAACGGTTTTTGTTGGCGGATATAAAGTATTAGAGCCCTGATGAATTACCGCAGACTTCGCCTGGGTCAAAAACGCCCCAAAACCGGGCACTATGACACAGTTGTACCGATAGAGCAATTCGCATATGTAGTGTTCCAATGCCATTCCCGACAAATATTGTAAAAATTAAATACGGATGCCAGTCGGTCACGTACTTTTTATTAACATTATATTTGACTGGATTTGTGAATAACTTTGATGGAATTATAAATGACAAAAAATCAACTGCTTGCCGTTTTACGACTGCAGAACATCCCGAACATTGGTGATGTTTCGGCCAAGAAACTGATTGCCCACTGCGGAAGCCCCGAGGCCGTTTTCGTTGACAAGCGGCATCATTTATTAAAAATCGATGGCATCGGTTCCTATACCTTGCGCAGCCTCTACGCCCCAGAACACCAAGAAGCTGCCGAAACCGAATACGAATACATCCAAAAAAACCAAATCGCATATACCTATTTTAGGGATGCCGACCACCCGGCCTATCTAAAACATTGCACCGATAGCCCCATGCTCCTTTTTCAACGGGGGAATATCGACCTGGCGGCAAAAAAGATCATCAGCGTGGTCGGCACCCGCAACATCACCAGCTATGGAAAGGCTTTTTGCGAAAAGTTTATAGAGGATATAGCGCCATTGAACCCTATTATAGTCAGCGGATTTGCCTATGGGGTGGATATTACGGCGCAAAAAGCGGCGGTCAAGCATGGCCTGCAGACCATAGGATGCTTGGCACACGGCTTCAACCAGATCTATCCGAAAGCACATGGGAAATATGTAGGGGATGTCGAGAAAAACGGGGGCTTTTTTACTGAATTCTGGAGTACGAGCCAGCCCGAAAGGGAACATTTTTTGAAGCGCAACCGAATCATTGCCGGTATGAGCGAGGCTACCGTAGTGGTAGAATCCGCCGAAAGAGGGGGCAGCTTGGTTACTGCCGATATCGCTAACAGCTACAACCGCGACGTGTTTGCCGTACCCGGCCGTACCGATGATAAATTCAGTATCGGATGTAACAACCTCATCAAACAGCAAAAGGCACATATGATTACCTCTGCAGCCGACCTGGTATATTTATTGGATTGGGAGGTGGAAGAAAAAGAGACCAAAACCATACAAAAACAACTCTTTATTGAGCTGGAGGATACCGAGCAGTCAATTTATGATTTCCTGCAAAAGAATGGCAAGCAATTGTTGGACATTATCGCCTTGGAATGCCATTTGCCGATTTTCAAAGTTTCGTCAACCCTGCTGAATATGGAGATGAAGGGTGTGGTCCGACCGTTGCCGGGGAAACTTTTCGAGGCAATCTGATCAGCCATAGGGAATCACACCAGGTTAGTAATTCGACCAACCGGTATGTAAGATCCCGTGTCTCCGATAAAGACATGCGTATAAGGTATCTCATCGGTAAAATACCGTCGAAAAACCGGTTCCACAGCATCCACATCCAATAATAATATCTACTAACAGACTGGATGGTCCGTTACCTAGTGTTGAGTTCAATTTCATGGGATTAATCCCTGCCGACCTCAAAACTTTGCTGCCCTGTAACGGGCCTTCCATCTTTAGTTATGCCTTCGACCTGTACTATGAATTTCCCCAGTAGTTACCCCTGTAAAAAACTTCAAAGTGGATATTTCTTTTCCGTTCACCTCCACTGTCGGCTCCCAGTGCAAGGTATTGCGATAATCAGGTTTTTCCTGTTCGGGATTTGCTGATTCATAATTTGGGGCATAGAATTCCCTTGTTTTGTAAAATCCTGGGGCTTGGAAATTGGTCACTCCGGGATAGCTTTCTTGTACCAAATCGAAAGTTAATCCCCTTTGGGTATAAACCGCCACCACCCCATTGTCCGAACGCGCTCCGTAAATTGCTGCATCGGAAATTGGTATATAATTTCCGCTGGGCCACTAGGCTGTCGTTAGCATCCACTAAATCTACATAGACCACATTGCTTTTATGGCTGGGCAAATGGGTTATACCGTTCAGCAAATAAGTTTGGAACCATATTGTTTC
Organism: uncultured Flavobacteriaceae bacterium; assembly: GCA_963764285.1. Taxonomy (GTDB): domain Bacteria; phylum Bacteroidota; class Bacteroidia; order Flavobacteriales; family Flavobacteriaceae; genus Pricia. The sequence continues at coordinate 185,836 of CAVXSA010000018.1, read as the reverse complement.
CCCATATGTGTAAAAGTCCTTGTCGGTCTGTAGATATATTTTTTCCGGGGCATAGTGGCTGGCATATCTGGCCAGTTTAACCTGCACATTTTGAAAATTCGCATTCTCTTGGGCGAAAACCTGACAGTTCACAAAGTAGAAGACGCAAGGAAAAACAAAAACCGGCCTGTGCGCCATGCCTTTTATAATGGGAATGGAATCTTACTATAAAAGTGGTTTATACTTTTTGATTTCCAGTGGAAATTAGGAATTTTTTTGCCATATGAAGGCGCTTTTGAGTGAAATAGCATCGCAACGGATGAAAAAAAGCGATTCTTTAGCGAAGGGAAAAAGTACAAACCCCTTCCTTTACTAAAATACAAAGATGTAAGAACGCCCCGCCCAAGAACATCTGCAAGAATTCTCCTGCGTTAATAGCCCAGTTTATTCCTAACCTTCTCTAAAACCCCATCTGCTACCTTTTTCGCCTTTGCCGCACCGACGGCAAGGGCTTCGTCCACTTCTTGAATATGAGCCATATAATAATCATACTTTTCACGGGCCTCGCCGAATTTTTGCAGAAGTAACTCGTATAGTGCCTGTTTTGCGTGGCCGTAACCGTAATTTCCGGCGAGGTAATTGGCGCTCATTTCCTCAATCTGTTCTACAGAGGCAAGGATTTTATACAGCGCAAAGACATTATCGGTAGCCGGATCTTTGGGTTCTTCCATGGGGGTGCTATCCGTTTGTATTGCCATGACTTGTTTGCGCAATTGTTTGTCCGATTGAAAAAGGTTGATCAGGTTGCCTCTGCTCTTGCTCATCTTTTGGCCGTCGGTACCGGGCACGTACATGGCTTCCTGTTGCAATTTGGCTTCGGGAATCACAAAAGTCTCTCCCATTTGGGCATGAAAACGCGAGGCCACATCGCGAGTCATTTCGATATGCTGTAGTTGGTCTTTACCTACAGGTACGATATTGGCCTCGTACAAGAGAATATCCGCGGCCATTAACATCGGGTAGCTGAAAAGTCCCGCATTGACATCGCCCAATCGGTCCGCTTTATCTTTGAACGCATGGGCCAAGGTAAGGCGTTGGTAGGGGAAAAAACAGCTTAGATACCAGGTCAGTTCGGTGACCTGCGGCACATCGCTCTGGCGGTAGAAAACGGTATTTTCGATATCGAGTCCGAACGCCAACCAGGCGGCTGCGATAGCATAGGTGTTTTGCCGCAGTTCATTCGCATTTTTTATCTGGGTAAGGGAATGCATATCCGCGATAAAAAAATAGGATTCGTTGTTGGGGTCTTGTGCCATCTCTATGGCCGGGGCAATTGCCCCCAGGATGTTACCCAAATGGGGGGTGCCCGTACTCTGTATTCCTGTTAATATTCTTGCCATCTGTCGTTTTTTCAAAGAAGATCAAAGGTAAGAGACCGATTTGAAATATGCGATTATTTTTTCCGGCCCGTCCGGCAAATGGCAAATCCCTTCCTCTTAATCCCCACCGGTTTCTAAACTAATCAGGAAAAATACATCCAAAACCTTACTTTTGACCGATGCTTTCCTTTTTGAAAAAAATAGGCTATACCTTATACCGTATCTGGTTCCATATTTTGGTCTCCCTGCCCATTATTGTGTTTTTTCCCTTTTTATTGGCGACCACACTTTCAGAAAAGTGGTACCGCCAATTTTTTTGGCTGGCAAGGAATTTATGGGCCATCCCCATTCTCTACGGCATGGGGTGTCCGCCAACAATAGTTTGGAAGCAGAAAATGGAGCGAGGCAAAAGCTATATGCTCGTAGCCAACCATACCAGTATGCTCGATATCATGTTGATGCTATACATAAGCAAAAATCCCTTTGTTTTTGTAGGGAAGAAAGAATTGGTCAAGATTCCCCTGTTCGGATTTTTCTACCAACGGGTATGTATTCTGGTGGACCGCGAGGATACTAAAAGCAGAACGGGGGTCTACCGCAGGGCGCAGCGACGACTGAACCAAAGACTCAGCATCTGCATCTTTCCGGAAGGCGGTGTGCCGGACGATGAAAACGTAATACTAGACTCCTTTAAGGACGGTGCTTTTAAAATGGCCATTGCGCACCATATTCCCGTAGTGCCGATAACCTTTAAAGACAATAAAAAGCGGTTTTCGTTTACGTTCCTAAGTGGGGGGCCTGGAAGAGTAAGAGCCCATGTGCACCGCTTTTTTGAAACGGGACTTTTAGACGAAGAGGATAAAGGTAAACTTAGGGAGGATGTAAGAACGACAATTTTAAAGGAACTTGAAAGTAGGTAGAATAGCATTACTTTTCCCCGGAAACGATTTGTATCAATTCTTCTTTTCGATCTTCTCCGTCAAGCAGTCCGAAATTATCGCTTCGGTAGTTCCAGTTTGCATAGCCGATGCCGTTTTTCTCAAAAAGTGCGATCAAATCCTCGTACCATTGCAAGCGGTCTTCTTGGGGGGCATTGGCCATAACCCCGAACTCGCCACAGTAAAGCGGTAGGTCCAGTTTTTTTGCTTTTTCGATGGGCTGTTGCCACATTTCAAGGATTTTCTCTTGATTGTAAACTTTCCCCACATACTGCTTCACTTCCGGTTTCTGGACCTCTGGCACCGCATTGAATTCCTTCTCGGCCAAAAGCGTGCCAGGGTAATGCACCGGCCCGTCATATCCTTTTAACGCCGTCCAACTTGCACTGTAATGAGTAAGTAAAAAGGGCTCGTAAAAATGGAAGCTCAACAGGATGTACTTATCGTTTTCGGGCACTTTGAGCGTATCAAAGGTGCTAACGGACTGCCACCGATTAGAACCAATGACTATAGTGCGTTCGGATTCGAATTCGCGAATGGCCGAAAAGGCTTTGGCTACCAGCCGGTTCCAATCTTCGGGATTTTCCGCGACGGCCTCGTTCATCAGTTCGTAGGCCAATAGTCCGTTCGGATATTTTTGTAAGGTTTTGGAAAGGTCCCGCCATAGGGCGAAGAATTTTTCTTGCTCGGCAGGGTCGGTCCACAACGGTTTTTCCTTGGCGTTGAAGTGGTGCGAGCGCAAGATGTGCAAATCGAGGATAATACGCAAGTTGTTTTCGTCGCACCATTGGATTGCATTTTCCAAGAGTACAAATGCATCGTGGTGCCGTTTTCCATTTTCGTCCCACAGCTGCTCTTCATCTACGGGCAACCGAATATGGTCAAAACCCATGTCGGCAATGGCGGCGACATCGGCCTCGGTAAAAAACTGTTCTCGCTCGACTCCGCGGCGATCGCTTTGTGACAGCCAATGGGCAACATTCGTGCCACGAAAAACCTCAAATTTTTCGAAGGAGGAGGGGTCAGGGGATTGGGCCGAAAGAAATAGATTTAAAAAAAATAAGGGCACAACTATCTTGTTCATTATCATAGATTTTAGATAACGATGCCGTTCACGGCTCGTGGACTGCAAAATAGTCATTTATTTTCGGTCGGTTTAGCGTTGGATTTCTAAAACTTAAAATTCAGGCCACTATAAACCCCGATCGAATAGGGTCGAAAATCTCCGGAGGTATTCGAAAAAGTGTGCAAGTGATATTTGAAAACCGGCTCCATATTGAGCTGTATCTTGGGCGTGAATTTATAATTGATTCCAAACCCGATGTTGGTGCTGAAATTGAGGTCATTTAAATTACGGGCCTCCCCGATTTCGGCGGTAAGATCGCCCGAACTAAGGATGACGGAGTTATCGATCAAAAACAAAGAGCTTATTCCCCCCACCAGATTCACCCCGATCCTGCGGTCGATTAAGGCGTAGTCCATTTCCAAGGGTACTTCCAGATATCCAAAGTTTTGCGCGACCGTGCCGCCTCGGACAGAATTTAGGGCACTAAACTCGGAAGCTACGGCATTCGGGGAGTCGGGATTCGAAATAGCGTCGTTCACCGCCAAATTCTCTGAGCCGCCGGCGTAATCTATATTTTGTAACCGCCCGCTTGAAGAGGCCGCCAAGGTCGGGGAAAACCCTACATTATTGGTGTCGTAGCCGTATTCTATCTTATGGATGCCTGAGCGTACACGCAACTTGTCATTGAGGGCATAGGCAATCGAAAGCCCGAAACTCAAACTGGTGCTGCCCGATTTTGAATTGGAGGAAAATCCGGGGTCGATGGGCGACCCCTCTCCCATAGCGTTAAAATAAACGGGGGCAATACTAGGCCCGGCCGACCAACGGCTTCCTGATTCCCATGTTATTTTTTTATCATCTGGTTGATTTTCAAGTGCCTCGAAAATAGATTTTTTATTGCCGCTGGTCCTTTCCTCCATTTTATCGGAAGTGTCCTGGTCCGTAGCAATAGCGTTTTTCTCTCCGTTTTCATCAGCTTGCCTCGGAAAGTGATTTATGCGCTTCCCGATCATGCACTACCCCATCCTGTTTTTTTGCCTGACCCTCCATATTCGCAGTGTCCGTTTCCGCAGTATTCTTTTTCTTCGAGGTATGGTCCTCGGTGGCTGCAAGGGCGTCCACATCCTTATTTCCGAATACACCGATGTCGTCCTTTTTCAGGATAAGGGGGTGCTTTACTGTTGTTACGACCCTTTCGGCATTCTCTTTATGTTTATACCCTTCGTTCGCCGGTAGCGGGGTTTTTTCGCGATACTGGGTATTGGAATCTTTCTTGATCTGGGTTTTAGGGGATGTAGCGTGGGTTTCCGAATCGATCGATTTTTTCCCATCCTCGGCGCCATCGACCACTGCATTATCTGTAGTTGCGGGAATCTGGATGATATCTTCACGAACATCCGTTGTATCTGCATCGGCATGGTTAGGATTCGTGGCTCTCCCTCCCGTTTTTTCGGTATCGGTGACCTGTATGTTTTCGTCAACGGTATTTCTAAAAGGATAAAGGACAAGCAGCGCAATGGCCAATACGGCAGCCACCCCGCCCAATTTCCACCATAGGGGGACGACGCGTTTTTTCCGCTTTCTTTCCAACGAATTTTCGATAGCCGCCCAGACCTTTTCGTCGGGAATCTCCCGAAAAGCCTTGAACTTTTCCCGAAAAAGCTCGTCTAAATTTATTTTGTCCATTATAAGGGCTTAGGTACGCGGTTTATTGTTCGTCTATTGAAAAATTTCAAATAGAATAAGTAGGAGCCATCCAATAACAGCGGTGTTGCGGACGGTCTCAATTTTTCCCTTCAGGATGGTCCTGGCACGGGCCAAGTTCGATTTCGAGGTGCCGGGTGAGGTACCCAACAGCTCGCCGATCTCTTTATGGGTATATCCGTCCAAAACATACAGTACAAATGTCATGCGATATTTGTGGGGCAGCTCTTGAATGTAGTGCAACAGGGTATCCAATCCGATATCGGCATATAGGGAGTCGACCACGGTCTCATCCTCTATGTTATCGGTGACCGGTTTCATATGTTGTTCTTGACGGTATTTTTGCAATACCGTGTTTACCGTAATGCGTTTGGCCCATCCTTCAAAAGAGCCTTTGGACTCATATTGCCCAATTTTATCGAATAAAATCATAAAACTGTCGTGCAGGTTGTCTTCCGCCTCTGTTTTATTGCGCGAATACTTGAGGCAGACGCCGAACAAGGTCGGGGAATAGTCCCTGTACAATTGTTCTTGTGCCTTCCTATTACCCTGTTTGCAGCCTTCAATGAGTTCTTCGAGACTCAAAATTCTTGGTTAGGTTACGTACTCGTGCCAAATATAGGGAGTATCTCGGTTCGGCTCGACTATTGGTTCTGTTTTACAGGTACTTCAATCTCCAAGAATTCGGCTTCCCCACTTTCGTCATCCCCTGTGTAGAACCTGAAAATATACGGTTCGGTATAAAGAACTTCAAATCGGAAAGTGTCCTGAATTTCATCATTGGCAACGGGACAATCTTCCTCGTCAAGAACAATACCGACGGCCGAGACGATTCTGATGTTGGTAGAATCGGTAAAATCGCGATCTACCTTGAAGGTTTCGGAATATGTACACTCGTCCGGTCGTAGCAATTTTACGTCAATATTGTACACCCTACCTAGTTCAAAAGTGTCCGGCAAAACGGCACTTACCGTTTTTAAAGTGGCATAATGAAAATTAGTGGAGTCGTCATCAAGGCTACAGGATAACCCAAAAAGTGCCAAAATGGAAGCTGATAAAATAACATACAATCGTTTCATACTAGTTTTTTTTATTAGATGAACGAGTGCGGTAAAGGTTGCGTGTTGTAGTTGGAAAATTTTGTTTAAAAGGATATGCCCCTTAATTGGTAATTTGGAAGGAAGAACGGAACTACCCTTGCTTGCCACTGAAAAGGGGAGGCAGCCGGAAGGGGTTTGGAAAAGGGAAACGGCGTATCATGCGACCGCTTCCCACACTACTCTTTTACAATATAAACTGCGACCGGAAAACACCTATTGGCTGAGCGCTCCAATAGCGTCCCGAATCTTGCCGTCTAGTTCTTCAAGCAGTTCGGGGTTGTCCAAGAGAAGTGATTTGACCGCATCCCTCCCCTGACCGAGTTTGGTGTCGCCATAGCTGAACCAGGAGCCGCTTTTTTTGACGATTTCGTATTCGACGCCCAAATCGATAATCTCCCCGACTTTAGATACGCCCTCACCATACATAATATCGAACTCCGCCGTCTTGAAAGGAGGGGCAACCTTGTTCTTGACGACCTTGACCCGGGTTTTATTCCCCTTAACATTGCCATCGGTATCCTTGATTTGGGTAGAACGTCGAATATCCAATCGTACCGAACAATAGAACTTAAGCGCATTGCCACCGGTTGTAGTTTCGGGATTGCCGAACATGACTCCGATCTTCTCTCGCAATTGGTTGATAAAGATCACCGTACATTTAGTCTTGCTAATCGATCCGGTCAATTTACGCAGGGCTTGGGACATCAATCGGGCGTGCAGTCCCATTTTCGAGTCGCCCATTTCTCCTTCGATCTCGCTTTTTGGTGTTAAGGCGGCTACGGAGTCGATGACCACGATGTCGATGGCTCCGGATCGGATGAGGTTATCGGCGATTTCCAAGGCCTGTTCGCCGTTGTCGGGCTGTGATATGATAAGGTTGTCGATATCGACGCCCAATTTTGCGGCATAAAACCGGTCAAAGGCATGTTCCGCATCGATGAAGGCGGCAATACCGCCGGCTTTTTGCGCCTCTGCCATAGCATGTAAGGTCAAGGTAGTTTTCCCCGATGACTCCGGCCCGTAGATTTCGATGACGCGTCCTCGTGGGTACCCCCCCACCCCTAATGCAATATCAAGCCCCAAAGAGCCCGAGGGAATGGCATCGACATCTTCCACCACACTATCGCCCATCTTCATTACGGCCCCTTTGCCATAGGTCTTGTCCAGTTTATCCAGGGTCAGTTTTAAAGCCTTTAATTTAGCATCTTTTTCGGAGCTCATTCTCTAGGTTTTTGGAATTTTTTTAAGGATGGCTAATTTAGCATTTCTTTTTGCATAAACCAGTTCCAATCGATGTTTTCTCAAAACAACCCGTTGTCCGGTCTAAATACATTCCATTTCTGTTCAATTACAACAATACCCTTATCTTTGCATTCTGTAAAATATTCTTTCAGACTTAAAACATTCGTATAGCATGCAACTGTACAATACCTTAAGTGCGAAGGAAAGGGCAACGCTTATCGAAGAAGCGGGGCAGGAACGCCTGACCATCTCTTTCTATCAATACGCACATATCGGCAACCCCCAACTATTCCGCGACTACCTTTTTATACATTGGAACGAAATCGACGTCTTGGGCCGTATCTATGTGGCCCATGAAGGTATCAATGCACAATTGTCAGTGCCCGCGGAGAATTTCACGGCCTTTAAAAACCATTTGGATAGTATCTCTTTTTTGGAAAACGTGCGCCTGAACATCGCCATCGAGCAGGACAATCTATCCTTTTTAAAACTCAAGGTAAAAGTCCGCCGGAAAATCGTCGCCGACGGACTGAACGATGCTACTTTCGACGTTACCAATAAAGGAATCCATGTTAACGCCGAACAGTTCAACACCCTCATCGAAGATCCGAATACGGTCTTGGTCGATATGCGCAACCACTATGAAAGCGAGATCGGGCATTTTAAGAACGCCATCACCCCCGATGTAGATACTTTTCGCGACTCTCTAGACATCATCGAAAGGGACTTGGCCGACCACAAGGAGGATAAAAAACTGCTGATGTACTGTACAGGCGGTATCCGGTGCGAAAAGGCCAGTGCCTACTATAAACACAAGGGGTTTAAACAGGTTTACCAGTTGGAAGGTGGCATTATCGACTACGCCCGACAGGTCGAAAAAAGGAAGCTGGAGAATAAGTTCCTCGGAAAAAATTTTGTGTTCGATCACCGCCGAGGCGAACGTATCACCGATGACATCATCGCCCAATGCCACCAATGCGGCCGGCCCTGCGATACCCATGTAAATTGCGCCAATGAAGCTTGCCATCTATTGTTCATTCAATGCGAGGCGTGCGCGGAGAAAATGGATAGTTGCTGTTCCGATGCCTGTAAGGAAGTTCATAACCTGCCCTACGACGAACAAAAAAAACTGCGGAAGGGCAAGGGAGCTAGCAACAAAATCTTTAAAAAAGGACGGTCAACGGTGTTGAAGTTTAAAAAATAGGAGCATCAGAGAGGCGCGATAGCCTCGGGACTACCAATTTTCCTTTACATAGCGTCAAAATTTCACTACCTTTACCAAGAAGTAGATTACGAACCTTATCGTGAAAAACCGAACGGTATTTTTGCGACCAAGATATAAAATATGGGATGTAGCAGTTGTTCGACCAATACGAACGGACAACCTCGTGGATGCAAGAACAACGGGACTTGTGGTACCGATGGTTGCAATAAATTGACCGTATTCGACTGGCTTTCCAATATGTCGCTTCCCAACGGGATTCCACCGTTCGACTGTGTGGAGGTCCGCTTTAAGAACAGTAGAAAAGAATTCTTCCGAAATAGCGAAAACCTCTCCCTTTCCATTGGCGATATCGTCACTACCGAGGCGCAATCGGGGCACGATGTGGGAATGGTAACCCTAGTTGGTGAATTGGTCAAAGTGCAGATGAAGCGCAAAAAGGTCGATTTTAAGGATGACGCGCTACCCAAGGTTTTTCGAAAAGCCACCCAAAAGGATATCGATAAATGGCAAAAATGCCGTGATCGCGAGGAGGAAATCAAAAAACGCTCCCGAGAAATCGCCATTATCCTCAACCTGCAGATGAAAATTTCGGATGTGGAGTTCCAGGGCGATGGTTCGAAGGCCACTTTTTACTATACGGCAGAAGACCGGGTAGATTTTCGCCAGTTGATCAAGGATATGGCCAAGGCCTTCGGCATCCGTATCGAGATGCGGCAGATCGGCTATCGGCAAGAGGCGCAGCGGTTAGGTGGTATCGGATCTTGCGGACGAGAACTATGCTGCTCGACCTGGCTGACCGATTTTAGGTCCGTCAGCACCTCTGCGGCAAGATACCAGCAGCTATCGCTGAACCCCCAGAAACTGGCGGGACAATGTGGCAAGCTGAAATGTTGCTTGAACTACGAGCTGGATATGTATTTGGAGGCTTTAAAGGATTTTCCACCCACGGATACCAAACTCTACACCGAAAAAGGACTCGCATACTGCCAAAAAACGGATATTTTCAAAGGGATGTTATGGTTCTCCTATAAAGAGGATGCCTCGAACTGGCATGAGCTGACCAAAGAACAAGTAAAAGAAATTCTCTCCAAGAACAAAAAGAAGGAAAAAGTAGCCAGTCTTGAGGAATATACCGCCAATAATTACGTTAAAGAAGAAAAGGTATTCGAGAACGCCGTCGGTCAGGATAGCCTGACCCGTTTTGATCAGCCCCGCAAATCAAAGAACCGGAAAAGAAACAAGAACAGGAACCGATCAAGGAATCAAAAAGGGAATCAAGGCAATTCCAATAGAGGGAACAACAAGAATAACAAAGGAAATAAGAAAAGAAGACGGCCCAAAAATGCGTAGTCCCCTATTGGTTTTGATTTCAATGGCAGTTTTTGTGTCCTGTAACGACAACTTGGTGAAATCGGAATACCGGGCGACGGAAGGTGGTTCCTGGAGCAAGGACAAAACCTTTGAATTCACTTTTTCCGCAGTCGATACTGTTCAGAAGCACAATCTTTTCATCACCGTTCGCAACGATGCTACCTTTCCATACAGCAACCTATTTCTGATAACCGAATTGGAAGCCCCCACCGGCGAGACTGTAAAGGACACGCTGCAATATGAGATGGCATTGCCTGACGGAACTTGGCTGGGCAAGGGATACGGTAGCATAAAAGAAAATAAGCTCTGGTACAAAGAGAACATCGTTTTTCCCGTATCCGGCGTATATAATTTGAGGTTGTCCCAAGCCATGCGGAAAAATGGTAGCGTAAATGGTGTGGCCGATTTGAAGGGAATAACCGATGTAGGCTTTGAGATTGAGCGAAGCAGTGAGCAATGAACAGTGGGCAGTGGGCAGTGGGCAAAAAGTATTTTTTCTAAACTCCTACACCCAATAAATTTGTAAACATTTTTGAGTTTGGGTTTGATATTTGTAGTTGTGTTTAAACTTGGTTTCCGTGTGCAGCCAAGACTTGAACAATCAGATAATTAATAACTAGTAATCGTTTCGTAATGGCAAAGGCTGCTAAAAAGAAAAAGAACACGGGGTTTTTCAAATTTGTCAAATGGTTCTGGATATTATTTTCCGTGGGTGTCCTATCCGTCGTACTTCTGTTTTTATTGGCCTCTTGGGGTGTATTCGGTGCCATGCCGCAATACGAGTATCTGGAGAATCCCCAGACCAATCTGGCCACCGAAATTATTTCTTCCGACGGCAAGACCTTGGGCAAATTTTATCTCGACGACAACCGTACCCCTGTTCCTTTTGACAGCCTACCGGATAATTTAGTGAACGCCCTGATCGCTACCGAGGATGCGCGTTTCTACGAACATTCCGGTATCGACGCTTTCGGAGTGATGCGGGCGATAGGATATCTCGGAACCAAAGGAGGTGCCAGTACGATTACACAGCAGTTGGCACGACAGCTTTTTGTAGGGGTACGGTCGAAGAACAAATTCGAGACCATTATGCAAAAGGCCATGGAATGGGTATTGGCCACCCGACTGGAAAGGCAGTACACCAAAGAAGAGATTATCGCCATGTACCTGAACCAGTACGATTTTCTGTACAATGCCGATGGCATCCGCTCGGCGGCGAAAATCTATTTCGGCAAGGAACCCGAAGAACTAAAGACCGAAGAATCGGCGGTATTGGTGGGCATGCTGAAAAATTCATCCTATTACAATCCCATCCGAAGGGAGGAACTGGTGACCAACCGCAGAAATACAGTACTGTCACAAATGGCCAAGTACGATTACATTACCGAACAGGAAAAAGATTCCTTACAAAATTTGAAGATGACCATCCGGTTCAACCCCGAGTCCCATAAAGAAGGGCTGGCCACTTATTTTCGAATGTATCTACAGGGATTCATGACCGACTGGATCGACAAAAACCCCAAACCGGCCATCGAAGGGGGAAGGGACCGTTGGAACCTTTACCTAGACGGGTTAAAAATTTATACGACCATAGATTCCCGAATGCAGACCAATGCGGAGAACGCCGTGCAAAAGCACATGGCCAATCTGCAAGCGGAATTCTTCCACCAAAATACGCCGGAACGCAATGCAACAGCCCCTTTCTTGGAATTGGACGAGCCCGAGATCGACCGCATTATGGAAAGGGCAATGAAAAACTCTCCCCGTTGGCGCCAAATGAAGGCGGCCGGGATAGCCGAAAAGGATATCCGGCAATCGTTCACCAAAAAAACGGAGATGAGGGTCTTCGACTGGAACAGCGATGCCCGGGAAAAGGATACTATCATGACGCCGTTGGATTCCATTCGATATTATAAGACCTTTCTACGAGCCGCGATGATGTCGATGGAGCCCCAAACCGGACACGTAAAGGCCTGGGTCGGCGGTACCGATTACCGGCACTTTCAATATGACAACGTGATTCAAGGATCACATCAGGTAGGCTCTACGTTTAAACCCTTTGTATATGCTGCGGCCATCGATCAGTTACGGCTATCGCCCTGCGATAAGTTTCCCGATACCCAGTATTGCATTGAGGCAGGAAAACATGGCAATCCCGAGCCTTGGTGCCCTAAAAACGCCACGGGTCAGTATTCGGGCAGGGAATACACGCTTAAAGATGCTTTGGCCAATTCGGTCAATACAGTTACAGCCCAATTAATCGATAGGGTCGGACCCCGATCGGTGGTTTCCATTGTCGAGAACTTGGGCTTGACCAAGGAGATTCCCGAAGTGCCGTCCATCGCCTTGGGTACGGCCGACCTCAATGTCTATGAAATGGTTGGGGCTTACGGTACCTTCGCCAATCAAGGAGTTTACGTCAAACCCGTAATGGTGACTCGTATCGAGGACAAAAACGGTACGGTACTATATGAGTACGTGCCGGAAACCAAGGACGTATTGAGCAAAGAGGTAGCTTATACGATGATCAATTTAATGGAAGGCGTAACCGAAGGCGGTTCTGGTACCCGCTTACGGCACTCCTACCAAAAGGACAAGGCGGAATATAAAGAGATAATCACCGGATATCCGTATGGATTTACCAATCCTATCGCCGGAAAGACCGGAACCACGCAGAATCAAAGCGACGGTTGGTTTATGGGAATGGTACCGAACCTGGTCACGGGCGTTTGGGTAGGTGGCGAGGACAGGGCCATCCATTTTCAGAACATTACCTACGGTCAAGGCGCATCGATGGCTTTGCCCATCTGGGGGCTGTACATGAAGGCGAATTATGAAAATGAAAATTTGGGCATTTCAGACGATGAATTCCAAAAACCGGATAATATGTCCATCAACCTCGATTGTGACAAACAGGTGGAGGATGACGAACCCAAGGATACCGACGTGGAAGAAGATCTTGAGGATTTGAATTTTTGATTCGGCATTTCAGGAGAAAGCCGTAAGAAGCCCTTTGCTTTGATGATATAGCAAAGGGCTTTTTCGTTTTAAAATTGTAAATTAGGTGTGGTATAGATGCGCCAGATCCATCAAGTAGAAAAATATGATCAGAAAGACGGTACATAATGTTCAACAAGCCCTAGAGGGAGTAAAAGACGGCATGACCTTTATGCTGGGAGGTTTTGGTCTCTGCGGAATTCCCGAAAACGCCATTGCCGAACTCGTTCGATTAAATATAAAGGATATCACCTGTATCTCGAACAACGCCGGGGTGGACGATTTTGGCTTGGGCCTGTTGCTTCAAAAACATCAGATAAAGAAAATGATCGCTTCATATGTGGGGGAGAACAAAGAATTCGAGCGGCAGATGCTTAGCGGCGAAATGGAAGTCGAACTCACCCCGCAAGGCACCTTGGCCCAAAAGTGCCAGGCAGCACAAGGGGGTTTCCCCGCATTTTATACCCCTGCCGGTTATGGCACGGAGGTCGCCGAAGGAAAAGAGACCCGGGAGTTCAACGGAAAGATGTACGTTCTGGAAGAAGCTTTCAATGCCGATTTCTCATTCGTAAAAGCTTGGAAAGGCGATGAGGTGGGCAACCTCATTTTTAAGGGAACGGCGCGGAATTTCAACCCCTGTATGTGCGGGTCCGCCGATATCACGGTCGCCGAGGTTGAAGAACTGTTACCAGCGGGAGAACTCGATCCCAACCAAATCCATATCCCCGGGATTTTCGTACAGCGAATTTTTCAAGGGAAAGATTACGAAAAACGAATCGAGCAGCGGACAACAAGAGAGTCTAAATAATTTGAAAATTAATTGATTTGAAGATATAGATACAGGCATTCAGTAAGAAAAACGGCTTGAGAACTGATGATTTGAAAATTGACAAAAATAATCTGATCGAAAAGAATGTTAGATAAGAACGGAATAGCAAAAAGAATCGCACAAGAAGTAAAGGACGGTTACTACGTTAACCTCGGAATCGGCATCCCGACCTTGGTCGCTAATTTCGTACGTGACGATATCGATGTGGAGTTCCAAAGCGAGAACGGCATTCTTGGCATGGGCCCTTTTCCGTTCGAAGGTGAAGAGGACGCCGACCTCATCAATGCGGGAAAGCAGACTATTACCGCTTTGCCGGGTGCCTCTTTCTTCGATTCCGCCACCAGCTTTGCTATGATCCGCGGACAACATGTTGACCTCACCATTTTAGGCGCTATGGAAGTGGCGGACAACGGGGATATCGCCAACTGGAAAATTCCCAAAAAAATGGTCAAGGGCATGGGCGGTGCCATGGATCTAGTAGCCTCCGCGGAAAATATTATCGTCGCCATGATGCATACCAACCGGTCCGGGCGACTCAAAACTTCTTAAAAAATGTACCCTACCCCTTACGGGCGTCGGCTGCGTCACCAAAATCGTAACGAATCTTGCCGTGCTCGAGGTAACCTCTGAAGGCTTTCTCCTCAAAGAGCGCGCCCCAGGCGTCAGTGTAGAAGAGATTAAAAATGCGACCGAGGGTCGATTGAGGGTGGAGGGCACTGTTCCGGAAATGGCAGTTTAAAAATGGGTAGTTGGCGGCAATGTTATTGCGCAGCTTAAAATTAATCCTCCCCTTTTTCTCAATGAAATAAACACTTTCTAGTTGTTCACAACATACTACGGCTGCTTCACAACATTAGTTTTCTTTTTTGCAGGTTCGGGAGTACATTTACAGTGTTATCAATTGAAAGTCCCTCCCCCATCGGACCTTGAACTAAACCTACAAATCTATGGAAGCACAAATGAACCACCCCCAAGAAGAGATTCAAGTGTACAAGAACGATTTTATCAGCGGAATCGTTATGTTGACCAAAAAGTTATTTATGCTATAATCTACTTACGATTACATTTTACAGAAAGCGGCTTCCCCCATGGCCGCTTTTTTGTTAAATAGTACTCAATAATTTCGGTGGCTTTTTCTAAGGTTTCCCGTTTTTTCGCGAAACAGAACCGCAACACCTTGTCATCCCGATGATTGACATTGAACGAAGATATCGGTATACTCGCCAGTTTATGTTCAATAATTAATCTTTCCGCCAATTCTTCATCCGATTCATTTGTAATCGCAGTATAGTCCAACAACTGAAAATAGGTTCCTTGGGACGGGGTGAACCGGAATCTGGAATCTTTTAAGCCTTCTAAAAAAATATCCCGTTTATTCTGGTAAAAGCCATTCAATCCCAGATAATGTTCCTCATTTTTCAGATATTCCGCCAAAGCCCGCTGCACGGGGTGATCGACACAAAATACCTCGAATTGGTGTACTTGACGGAATTCATGCATCAGCTCCGCGGGCGCGGCACAGTAGCCGACCTTCCATCCGGTTACATGAAAGGTCTTTCCGAACGAGGCGCAGACAAAAGTCCGTAAGGCCAAATCATCGAAGCGAGAGGCGCTTTGATGTTCCTTGCCGTCAAAAACGATATGTTCGTACACTTCATCACTGACCACAATGATGTTGGTAGGCCGAAGTATTTCCTGCAATCGCAACATATCTTCCTTGGAAAAAATTCGTCCGCTGGGGTTGTGGGGGGTGTTGATGACCACCATTCGGGTCTTGGGCGTTACTTTGCTCTTGAAATCCTCCCAATCGAACTTATAATCTTTTTGTCGCAATTGCAAAAGAACAGGAACGCCACCGTTGATTTTTATGGCCGGTTCGTAGCAATCATAGGCCGGTTTCAAAACGATTACCTCGTCGCCCGGGTGTACGAACGCGGTAATCGTGGTATAAATGGCCTGTGTGGCACCGACCGTTACCGTAATTTCCTTTGCGGGGTCATAAACTCTTCCGTGGAGTTTTTCGATTTTTTGCGCAATGGTTTCCCGCAGTCCGTAATAGCCTTGCATGGCGGCATACTGGTTATGACCTTGGTGCATAGCGTCGGCTACCAGGTCCATCAGCTTAGTATCCGCTTCAAAGTTCGGAAAACCTTGCGAAAGATCGATAGCATCGTTTGTTCTGGCAAGGTTGCCTACCCTGGTAAAAATGGTGGTCTTGATGTTGGGAAGCTTGGAAGGTATCCGTTGGAGGGAAATGGACATGAAGTCGATTTTAAGTTCGTAATTCTTAGACTATCCTTTTTTGCGCCGACCACTCTTTTTGAATTTGCGTATGACTTCGGCAAATATATTCGGCCAATTTCTAAAGGGGCATCCCTAAAGCTACAAAATTAATGATAGACATCTCACCGATATTGCACGCGATCCCGTATATTTAAAAATCCAAAAAAATAGAATTTATGCAACAGCTCAAAATTACCGCTTTGATCCTTGTATCCCTTGTAATTCCGCGATTGGTTTTTTCTCAATCTGCGGATACCTCCGATAAAATAAAAGCCCTGATCATAGACGGCCAGAACAACCATGAGCAATGGCCGAAGATCACTTATATTTTAAAGAAGAAAATGGAAGCTACCGGACTATTTTCCGTGGATGTAGTCCGCTCTGCTTATACTTGGAACGGCGATGAATTCTTGGACGAATTTGCCATTGAGGGCATGCCCGATACACAGGCCTTGGACGAACCCAAAGCCGACCCCAATTTTAGTCCCGATTTCTCCCAATACGGCGTGATCATCAACAACTTCGGATGGAATGCCGCCCCCTGGCCCGAACAGACCCAGAAAAATTTTGAGCAATATATAAAAAAAGGAGGCGGACTGGTAGTATTTCATGCCGCGGACAACTCTTTTCCAAAATGGGAAGCCTATAACCAAATGATCGGCCTCGGCGGATGGGGCGACCGCACCGAAAAGGATGGTCCGCGCGTGTATTACAATGACGACGCCAAATTGGTTCGCGACGATTCACCGGGCAAGGCCGGCGCCCACGGCCCTCAGAGCGAATACCAAATTCAGGTCAGAGACAGCGACCACCCCATAACCAAGGGTATGCCGGCAACATGGATGCATACGAAGGACGAGCTCTACAACAGCCTACGCGGCCCCGCCAAAAACATGAAAATCCTGGCCACGGCCTATTCCGATCCGGCCAATGAAGGCACCGGCCACCACGAACCCGCCCTGATGACCATAACCTATGGCAAGGGACGTATCTTCCACAACATCATGGGCCATGTGGACTATTCCGTGCTCGGCACCGGCTTTTTGACCTCGCTGCTCAGAGGCGCCGAATGGGCTGCTACGGGAGAAGTGACACAAGATATTCCTCAAGATTTTCCGACGGCCGACACCTCAAGTCATCGGGAATTCGAGAAATAACAATGGAGTTGACCCTCGGCATACCGGCGCTTCTTTTTCCCGCCATTTCCTTGACTATGTTGGCCTATAATGCCCGGTATCTGGCAATTGCCGCTCTCATAAGACAGCTACACCAAAAATATCAGGAAACGGAATCAAGATCAGTGGTTCTACAAGTGAACCAGCTTCGAAAACGCTTGACTATTATCAAAAATATGCAGGCCACGGCCATTGTCAGCTTTCTGCTGGCCGCCATCACCATGTTCTTGATTTATGTGGAAATGAAGGTTAGCGCCAATCTGGTTTTTGGGATCAGCCTCATTTTTTTGATGGGTTCGCTCATTCTTTCCTTGATTGAAGTCCAACTATCCACAAAAGCACTTTCGATACAACTCAAGGATATGGAATAAAGGTTTGCCTTTCTATCCCAGGGCGTATCTTTGCCGAAAATACCTTGTATGCAGTCCAAGAATCCGAGTGAATCCCGTACCGTAATGACCGATATGGTGCTTCCAAGCGAGACCAACCCTTTGAACAATTTGTTCGGGGGAGAACTTCTGGCCCGAATGGATCGAGCCGCGAGTATCGCCGCCCGCCGGCACAGCCGTCGTATTACGGTTACGGCCTCGGTCAACCACGTGGCCTTTAACCAATCAGTGCCCGTTGGCAGTGTGCTGAGCGTTGAAGCCGTGGTTTCGCGAGCTTTCAAGACTTCTATGGAAGTGTATATCGATGTATGGATGGAGGATCGGTTTAGCGGCGAACGCTCCAAGGCGAATGAGGCCATCTATACCTTTGTGGCGGTCGATGAAACCGGAAGGCCTACCCAAGTGCCCTTGTTAGAACCCGAAACCGAACAGGAAAAAGAGCGTTATAAAGGCGCGTTGCGCCGAAAGCAGTTGAGTTTGGTACTGGCGGGCAAGATGAAGCCCAATGAGGCAACGGAGCTTAAGGCTTTGTTTTTTGATAATCCCGCCTAACTTCCCCTTCCTAGTTATTACAGATAATCAATACAACAGAAAATTAACTTTAAGATGTTGACTCTGAAAATCATCCGGGTCTGTAGGGCTATCCTCGGTATCGATACGACAACGACTGCATGTCACAAATGGTACACCCATTCTTCAGGATTTAGCTTTGAGGTGTTTTGATGCAAGTAGAATTTTAGGCGGGTCTGGCCATTGGACCGATTGGTATAAATATCGCCGAGCTCGGTCTTGGCCTCGACCCGATCCCCTTTTTTAACGTAGAGGTTCGAGAGATTGTAGTAGGTACTGATAAAATTGCCATGCTTGAGCTGTACGGCCTTGTTGCCTCCGGGAATGGAGAGAATGGCGATGACCTCCCCCCGGAATATGGCCCTAGCCTTGGCTCCGGCATCGGTGGTTATAATGACGCCGTTGCTTTCGTGTTTGATTCCGGGGTAAATAGCATCGGCGTACACCCCGAAACCTTGGCTCTTAAAGCCTTTTTCGACCGGCCAGATCAACCGGCCCTTGTTGGCGGTAAAACTATTGGCGACAATAGCAGCCTCGGGCGTCAATAAAAATTTGCTGGGATCGGAATTGTCCTTGCCGGATGAGGCGTTCTCAGCGGCAATGGCATCACGGATGAGCCTTTCGATTTGCCGATCGATTTCCTTGGCCTGATTTTGCTTGTCCCGTATCGCCGCGGCATATTGGGTCTCGTTCTTGCGGATGGAGCCCAGCAAAGCCTGCTGTGACTTCATTTCTTGCTCCATCTCCCTTTTTGCACTCCGGTTTGCCGCTATCAGCCTTTCCTTTTGTTTGCGCTGTTCCGTCAGGTCGATGTTCAACTGGGTCAGCGTATCGGTCTTGGCCACGATTTCCTCGCCCTGTTTTCTACGGAAATCGGTGTATTGCTTGATGTACTGCAAACGTTTGAAGGCTTGAAAGAAGCCTTCGGAAGATAGCAAGAACATCAATTTGCTCTGCTGTATCTTGCTTTGGTACGCCTTTTGAACCATAAGGGCGTAATCGTCCTTGAGCTGGGTCAATTCCTCTCGCAGTTCGGAAATACCATTGACATTATCGTTTATCTTTCGGTCGAGTAGGTTCGATTGCTCATTGGTCACATCGATCAGCTGTTGGCGAACGTTTATTTTTTGATCGAGGGCCTCCATTTGGTCCAACACATTGCCCCGCTTCTCTTTTTGGTCGAACAGAAGGTGATTGATCTTTTCGATTTCCTTTTGCAGCTGTTCGCGCTTGGCCTCCAAGGCTTCCTGCTCATTAGCCTGTGCGGTAAGGGAATGTCCTTCCAAGAAAAAAAACAACAGTAAAAAGGCCGGATAGAACGAATTATAGCGCATCATCCTTCAATTTGATCTCATCAAAACCCTCCGGTATTTTATATGGGAAGTTTAAAGGTCGGTCAACTTCTAGATTGCGGTAATCGATATCTACAGTGCTACGTTGGTCGTTGTCTATCGCGGCAACCGCTATTTTTTCCGGTATCCAGTATTTTCCGATTTGTTGATACCCGTTATAATTAATTTGCAACAACCTCTTTTTTGTGGGCTGGGATAGCTGTTGTGATACCATCCTAAATTTTTTGGGATCGACCTGAAAGAGCACTTTGAAAACCTCCAAAGGTTTTCTCGGCTTCAGTTGGTAGTTTTCCCTCGTCACCGAAACATCATAAGGCACTTCCTTCAGGTCGAGTAGGGCCTGACCTAACAAAAGGTTCTGCACCTGTTCGAAATCTAGTTCTACACCTACATATTTACTCAGATAGGCAAAATCCCCATCAAAATATTCGTTTTGAAGTTTATTGTAGAACGTTACCCTACCGGGAGTGATGTAGGCTTTGACGACGCCAAAAGGCGCACTTATCCAAATTGCCTTATCCTTTTCCATCCGCAGACTTACGGATACGCCCTGCGAATCTTCGCCGTCGGAGTAGTCCACACGCATCTTGCCGCTTAAGGTCTTGAAATCCGGGGAATTCTGGTTAAGAGTTCGGATGATGGCCTTGGCAGAGAGATTTTTATCAAGCGAGCCATCCGTCACCACCTTTTTTGATTTGCAGGAAAACGCCAAGAGCGCAAAGGCAATAAGGGCGAGATATCTGTATAAAAATCGAAATTGTTTGTTCATCATAGTCTTCCAACGTATTAGAGACTGTTTTAAAAACCGGGTTTTATCTTGCGAAGATACGTATTTGCCTTTTCTCCATTATCAAGTGCGGTGTACGCATCCGCCAATTCTTGGTAAATCTTGTTGGAAATGGCTACATCATCGATAAGATAATCAAGAGCCGTTTCAAGCGTTTCGACTGCTTCCGTATGTTTGCCCCTCTTGTTCAGGGCATAGCCCAGAGCGTAATAGAAATAGGGTTGGGAGGGATAGCTTTCCAAGGCCTCCTCCGATGTTTGTTGTAGGGTGGGAAAGCTCTCGGCCCGCATGAGGGCACTAATCCGCATTTTATAAATTTCGAGGGCATTCGGTTCTGTATCGGTCTTTTTGAAGGCGGGCAAGGAGCTTGTCTTACGGGCATTCCGTTCTTCGATAGAATCGTTTATTTTTGAGGTGAGCGCGGTCGTCACCTCACTTTGTTCCGCTTGTTTTAGGATGGCCAAGGCAGATTCGTAGTTCCCTTTTTTGAAATAGATCCGCGCCGTGTTTTCGTCGAATTCGGAATTACCGAAGGGAACTTGTGTTTTCATGTCGTCCAGGGACTTTCCCTGTTTTTGAAGAATCTCGATTAGCGTATAGGCGTACCACTCGTTTTCAGGTTCCGCTGAAACGGCGGCAAGCGCATATCTTTCAGCCAAAGGGTACTGTTTGTTTTCATTATAGACCTTGGCCAGCTCGTGGTCAACGACCGGATTGGAAGCATCGAGCTGTTTACACTTTAAAAACAGATTTGCAGCCTTATCGTAGTTTTCGATACCTTTTTGTTTCAGGGCCTCGAAAAAGTTTTCCTGGAATTCATCGGAATAGGCCTCAAGAAAAACTTCAGCGCTTTGTTCAACATCGAGCTCAGGGGCGGGGTCTTCTTGAGCATGGATGGGCATTAGAACCCATACCAACCAGCAAAAAAGAATGAATGGTATTTTTTGCATTTTCTTGAACTTTTTCATTGGGCACATCCCCCTTCACTTGCGGCACCTTCGCATTTTTTGCAAGAGACTACTTGGTTCCCGTACTCCCAAAACCGCCTCCGCCCCTAGTGGTCTCCGAAAGCGCCTCTACCTCTTCCCATTGCGCTCTTTCATGTCGGGAGATAATCATCTGGGCAATGCGTTCGCCGTTTTCAATCGTATACGATTCGTTGGATAGGTTTACCAGTATAACACCGATCTCTCCTCTGTAATCCGCATCAATAGTGCCCGGAGAATTAAGGACTGTTATTCCCTTTTTGGCCGCCAATCCGCTTCGAGGACGTACTTGGGCTTCGATACCCACAGGAAGCTCCATGAAGAGCCCCGTTTTGACGATAGCCCGCCCCAAAGGTTTTAACGTAAGAGCTTCCGAAATATTGGCTCGAAGATCCATTCCTGCCGAAGCATCCGTTTCATAATGGGGAAGGTTATGCGATGATTTGTTGATGATTTTGATTTTCATGTTTTTCAATTATCCGTTATGGGTTGTTATTTTTCGCCGGGGTGTGGTACTGGATGTGGTCTAAGGTGCCGTACCTATCCCATAAGCTTCAAGTTTTCTTTCTTAAAAATATTTTCCTTAATATATCATTCTCCATCCTGTACACCAAAGCAAGGAACACTAAAAGTAATATACTGCCCACGATTAAACTCCTATTGAAAACATAAAATGAGAGCACAGAAAACGAAATGGACGTCCCTAGATAAAACAGAATTTTACGAAAATTATAGGGTATAGGGTAGTGTGATTTTCCAAAATAATAAGACAGCAGCATCATGCTGCCATAAGCCGCTAGCGTAGCAATTGCAGAGGCCATATATCCGATGGATGGGATAAGGGCATAGTTTATACCTATTGTTATAATAGCTCCGATAATGGATATTAAGGCTCCATATCGGGTTTTATCGGTAACCTTGTACCAAACCGAAAGATTGTGGTAAATACCAAGAAAAAAACTGCCCAAAAGTATTAGTGGCACAACGGTCATGGCTTCCCAGTAGGCTTCGTCACGAACGAACAGAACCTTCAGGACATCGGCAAAAACGACGACCGCCAATAAGATGATGCTACCCAACACCACAAAATAATTTGTGATTTGGGCATAGGCTTTTTGTGGATTTTCCGTTTCTGCATGACTGAAGAAAAATGGCTCAATCCCTAAGCGAAAGGCGGTGCCGAACAAGGTCATAAACATTCCCAATTTATAACAGGCGGCATACTTTCCCACTTCGCTCTCGGCAATTTCGGGTGGCAGCAGTTTGTTCAACAGTATCTTATCAAAGACTTCGTTGATGGTAAAGGCGATACCGGCAATCAAAACCGGCCATGCGTAGTTTATCATGCGCTGGAATAGCTCAGGATCCCAAACATACTTATTCTTAAGGTACCGGGGAAACATGATTAATAAAGTTACACCGCTGGCAACCAAATTGGCAATGAGAATATAAGAAATATCGAAATCTGGGACATACAAGCTTTGCAAGAGACCGTTCGGATTCCCTTTCCCATGCATAGGCAGGATGAGGAGAAAGAATATGGTCAATCCCAGGTAAATGGCGACATTGGCCGTTTTTATCAGCGTATATCTCAGGGGTTTCTCATTGGCCCGAAGCCAAGCGAAAGGTATAATGGCGAGGGCATCCAAAGACAAAATTAGAAATAGATATTTCACATAAACGCGGTCAATATCCAAAATTGCAGCCCATCTTCCTTGAAAAAGAAAGCCCATAACCAAAAAAAACAGGGTACTCCCCAATAGGGAAATCAAGGAGGTTGACACTACCGAATTTTTGTTTTCAGATTTATTATAAAATCGGAAAAAAGCTGTTTCCATACCATAGGCCAAAAAAATATTGAAGATGGCAAACCAGGAATAAATGATGGTAACCTGTCCATATTTTTCGGGTGCCATGACCTCGGTAAAGATGGGTACCAAAAGAAAGGAAAGCATTCGCGGCAGCACTGTTGCCAGGCCATAGATGGCCGTTTGTTGAAAGAGTTTTTTGAGCGGGTTCAATATAAGTGTTATGTTAAGCCTGTTTTAGCCGGCCCAAGCCTTGTTATTTTTCACCAGTCCTGCGTTAAAAAATTATTCCGTAGCTAAGGCTATGCAATAATTTTTTGCCTTGACCTGGCAAAAAATAACAGCGGCTTAACCGACACAACAAACTTAACACAACACTGGGTATTTGGCCTCAAAAGTACCTTTTTATGGGAATGTGACAAAGCGGGACTGCCTACCAGACCAGATAAACGAAAATTGTTTCCTTTTGCGTCTGCCAAATTTGGATTACTCTGGCAGTATGTCAAACCAAGACATGCTTGATATGGAAGCAGCACTCCGCAGCTTTATAGGTTTAAAAGCCGCCTCCGACCCATTATCGGTCATCAGTTCGCCAGTAGCGTCGAAGAGGTACAGCCATTTACCGCTGACAAGACTTTGTTGACCGATGCCATTGACATCGATCCAAACCTAGGATTTTCTACCGCATTTTATGGTGCTTGCGAACTCGGATTACATCAGGCCTACCAACTGAGCCACGTTCTGCCCCTCGTTATAGGTTTTACCGATGGGGGCGACAACGCCTCCTCCATTTCTTTATCCAATCTGATCGCAAAATCCAAGAATTTGGGGATACCTGTTTACACTGTCGGTTTTGGTAACGCTTAAAAAGACAATTTACAACTATGGGCACGATGAAACAGGTAGTCGTTTTTACTATGCTCCGTCGGGAAATGACATAGCAGACCTTTATAAGGTAAATAATGGGCAACTTCGAAAATAATATATTCTTGAATGGAATATCGATTATCCGGCGGGTACCGAGCTCACTGTTAAGATAACCACGCGCTATAATGGAGGGGGGGAAGTTTTACGGATGTTTCGGAAAAAACCTTGGTCCTAAAGTAAGTTTTGTATTTTGGCGCGGTGAAGCCCCTGGGCGTTCGAGGAGTGGAACAGCCATTGCAGTGGGTCCGGCCGTTTAAAGGTATTTGACCGCTATTTGCTTTTTGCCGCTCTACCTCAGCCTGATAAAGGGTTTTGCCCCAATTGCACTCAAAAGAAGCCTGTATTCATACGCTATGGCCTCAAAGAAATGAAAAGAATAACCCATTCATTCAGTAAATAGCTATACTTTAGTTATTCAATGCCTCAGCCCCACCAACAATTTCCAAGATTTCATTGGTAATCGAAGCCTGTCGAGCTTTGTTGTATTTCAATCTGAGATCGTCGCGGAGTTCGGTGGCATTATCCGTGGCCTTATGCATGGCGGTCATACGGGCACCGTGCTCGCTGGCGAAGGAATCCCGGATACCCTTGTACAACTGGGTTTTAAGGGATTTGGGGATCAGCTGCTCGACAATCTCGATTTTCGAAGGTTCGAAAATATAATCGGTACTTAGGGTTTCGTCGCTTTCTGCGGGCACTATGGGCAAGAACTGCTCGGTCGTTACGATTTGGGTCGCCGCGTTCTTGAATTGGTTGTAAACAATATCGATACGGTCGTAATTTCCGAAGGAGTATTGCTCCATTAATTCTTCCGCGATTTCGGCTACGGCTTCAAAAGTCAGGTCGTCGTACAGGCTGCTGTGGTTGCTGATGACCGTGCCCCGTTTTTTCAAATAGTCGTTCGCCTTTTTACCAATGGCCATAAAGTCCACCTCTTTTCCGGCATAGGTCTCATTGGATAAAACCAAGCACTGCTTTAGGATATTGGAGTTGAAAGCCCCTGCTAACCCTCTATTTGAGGTAATCGCCACCACCAAAACCTTGCTGACCTCGCGATTGTCGGAATACTTACTGCCCGAATCGTCATCCAGACTGGCACTTAGGTTCTGTAACAATTCGGTCAGCTTATCCGCATAGGGACGCATGGCGGTAATGGCATCTTGCGCCTTCTTCAACTTCGCAGCAGATACCATTTTCATGGCACTCGTTATCTGCATCGTTGAAGACACCGATGAGATTCTGTTTCGTATTTCCTTAAGATTCGCCATTGCTTTTTTGTCTAATCCCTGTATTTCCCAGAGATATCCTTCGCCACCTGCGTCAAGGTATCCGTTACCTGATCGGTCAGTTTCCCTGATTTCAAAGTATCCAGTACATCGCGGTGTTTGGCATTCAGAAACTCCAGATAATCCCTTTCGAATTCCTTTACCTTATCAACAGGCACATCGCGCAAGAGGTTTTTAGAACCCGCATAGATAATGGCGATTTGGTCTTCTACTGTAAACGGATCGTTTTCTGCCTGCTTTAGGATTTCAACGTTACGGCGTCCTTTTTCAATAACGCCTAACGTGGCCGCATCCAGATCGGAACCGAATTTGGCAAAGGCCTCCAGTTCACGGAAGGCCGCCTGATCCAATTTTAGGGTACCTGCTACCTTTTTCATGGATTTGATCTGCGCATTACCTCCCACACGCGATACCGAAATACCAACGTTGATCGCGGGGCGTACCCCTTGGTTAAAAAGGTCCTGTTCCAGGAATATCTGTCCGTCGGTAATAGAGATTACATTGGTAGGGATGTAAGCGGAGACGTCGCCAGCCTGTGTTTCTATAATCGGCAGGGCCGTTAAAGAACCGCCCCCTTTTACCATCGGTTTCAAGACCTCCGGCAGGTCGTTCATGTTCTGTGCGATTTTGTCATCATTAATGACTTTGGACGAACGCTCCAATAAACGGGAGTGCAAATAGAAAACATCACCCGGGTAGGCTTCACGTCCTGGAGGCCTTCTCAATAAAAGGGATACTTCACGATAGGCAACCGCTTGTTTCGATAAATCATCATAGACGATTAAAGCAGGTCGGCCGGTATCGCGGAAATATTCCCCGATGGAAGCCCCGGCAAAAGGAGCATAAACCTGCATCGGCGCAGGGTCAGAGGCATTGGCGGCTACGATAGTTGTATAGGCCATGGCTCCTTTGTCTTCAAAGGTCTGGGCAATGGCGGCCACTGTTGATGCCTTTTGGCCAATGGCCACATAGATACAATATACCGGTTCGCCGGCATCATAAAATTCCTTTTGGTTCAGAATGGTATCGAGACATACCGTAGTCTTCCCGGTTTGACGGTCGCCGATGACCAGCTCCCTTTGTCCGCGTCCAACGGGAATCATGGCATCGATGGCTTTAATACCGGACTGCAGGGGTTCGGTTACCGGTTCTCGGAAAATTACGCCCGGCGCCTTACGCTCCAAGGGCATTTCATAGGTTTCTCCCGAAATCGGTCCTTTTCCGTCGATGGGATTTCCTAAGGTATCTACCACACGGCCCACAATGCCTTCGCCCACTTTAATCGAGGCGATACGCTGCGTACGTTTTACGGTAGTCCCCTCCTTGATTTCCTTGGAGGGGCCCAAAAGTACTACCCCTACGTTATCCTCTTCCAAGTTCAGAACGATACCTTCGAGTCCGCCTTCGAACTCCACCAATTCACCATACTGGGCATTGGAGAGTCCGTAAACACGGGCGATACCGTCACCTACCTGCAATACAGTACCCACCTCGTCCAATGAGGCCGATGAATCATATCCGGATAGTTGTTTCTTTAAAATTGCCGATACTTCGGCGGCTTTTACTCCTGCCATTCTTTCTAGACGTTAGGCGTCGGAAATGAGATGTGAAACATCTGTATCCTAGCCGTTATTATAGACTGTTTGTTAATTTCCTTCTAATATTGCCCAATTTGTTCGCTACGCTAGCATCGTACTGTAAATCGCCGACACGTAGTATGAATCCCCCGATGATGCTCTCGTCGATCTTGTTCTCGATCGTAACCTTATCGTCGGTGATCTTGGCCACTTGTTGTAAAACCTTTTTCTTCAGTTCGGGGGTCAAGGGTACTGCCGTGGTTACGAACGCGACGCCCTCTCCTTTTAAATCCTCATTGAGGATAATATACTTTAGTGCCACCTCGTTGAAAAGTCCGATGCGCTTGTTTTCGGTCAAGGTGTGTATCAGGCCCTTGGTAATCTCACCGCTCCCCTTAAAAATTGCGTTCAAGGCCTCCCTTTTGGATTCGCCCTTGATAACGGGACTTGCCAACATCGCCCTCAGTTCCTTACTATCGGCAATGGTCGCCGTAACGCTGCGCATGTCATTTTCGACCGCAGCGGTAGCTTTGTTATCGACTGCCAAATCCAAAATGGCTTTTGCGTAACGTAAGGCGGCTCTTTGATCGCTCATAATTAATTAATTCAGCTTGACGTCGCCCAGCATATTCTCGACGAGCTTTAACTGTTCTTTTTTATTGGACAATTGTTCCTTTAAAACTTTCTCCGCAATCTCTACGGACAGCTCGGCCACTTGATTTTTAATGTCTGCGACCGCGGCTTTCTTCTCGCTTTCGATGGCAGACTGTGCCTGTTGGATCATTTTGTCGCCTTCGACCTTCGCCTGTTCCTTGGAATCGGCAATCATTTTGTCCTTGATCTGACGGGCCTCCTTTAACATGGCCTCACGTTCGGCACGGGCTTCCTTTAACAGCTTTTCGCTATCCGCTGTTACATTCTGCATTTCCTTTTTGGCTTCCTCCGCGGCTGCCAAAGCCTTTCGGATTCCTTCCTCGCGGTCGTTGACGGAGTCTAAAATGGGCTTCCATGCGAACTTCCTTAGTAAAAAAAGAAGAAGCACGAACAGAAGGATCTGCCAAAAGAAAAGTCCGAACGAGAAATCGTTGACTAGTTTATCCATAGTTGAAATATAATAACAACCCGCCATGACCAACCGTCAAGGCGGATTGTCTTTAATTAAGGTCTAACCCGCGAAAATCGCGGCGAAACCAATTCCTTCAATAAGCGCCGCTGCAATCAGCATCGCCGTTTGAATCTTACCATAGGCCTCAGGCTGGCGGGCAATGGCCTCCATGGCCTTACCACCGATCATACCGATACCGATACCGGCACCGATGACCGCTAAACCTGCACCTATTACACTTGGAATTTCCATACAATATATATTAAAGGTTAACTAAAATTCTTAATTAGCTCTCTGCCCTATTGTGCAGAGATTCCGGCCTTCGCCGGAATGACAATAAAATTCTATCTACAGGTGTGCCAATCCCTCATCCTCCCCTTCATGGTGCTCCTCGGCCGCGAATCCAAAATACAGCGCTGCCAACATCGTAAAAATATACGCCTGTAACAAGGCTACCAAGAGTTCTATCAGCGAGATGGCGAACGAAAGGCCGAATGATAATGGCCCCCCAACCCAGCTCTTAAAAACAAATATCAATCCGATCAGGCTCATCAATACCACGTGGCCCGCCGTCATGTTCGCATACAGACGGATAAGCAGGGCAAAGGGCTTAATAAAGATGCCCAATATCTCAATAGGCACGAGAATGATATAAATGACCAATTTACCGTACCACGGCATGCCATCGCCCAAGGGGTCAAAAATATGTTTCCAGTAATCTTTGGTACCCGTAAAATTCGTCAGTAAAAACACCAGCAATGCCAAAGCCGTCGTTACCGCAATATTTCCGGTTACGTTTACGCCGAGCGGGGTCAGACCGAACATATTCAAGAACCAGATAAAGAAAAATATGGTCAAGAGGAAGGGCATATACCTTTTATATTTCTTTTCGCCGATGTTGGCGATGGCAATATCATCCCTTATATAAAGTACGATAGGCTCGAAAAAGCGCCCGATACCCTTGGGTATGCTTCCGTTCTTGCCATAGCTCCTCGCCAAGCTGCCGAACAACCATATCAGTAGGAGTCCGGTGATGAGCATCATGATCACACTTTTGGTGATGGAAAAATCCAAAGGCTGTGCATTGATGGGGTGGTCTCCATGTTCCTCGTCATAGCTCAAGGTACCGCTGGCATCGGTCTTATAGATTTTGCTATGGTGCAATTTGTAATGATTACCACCGACTTCGGCCAATTCTTCGCCATGGTGGAATTCTGAAGATGAGAATACTTTTAGGCCACCGTCCCATAAAATAACGGGCAATGGAAAGCCTACATGGTGTTCCTCACCATTTTCATCGGTAGAGGTATAAAGATTAAAGTAATGGGAATCTTGAAGGTGATGCTCAATATAGGCATCAATCTCTTCCTTTTTACTTTGGGGTTCGCCCTTGGAGCCATGTTCGCTTTCCTGAGCCAGGATAAGTCCGCCCATAAAAAATAGGCCTGCAAACAGGAGGTTGGTCAAATAAGATATGCGCATACGGCTCAATAATATAGGTCCCTAAAAATCGGTGCAAATGTACGGTATTCTTTTAAATTGTAAAAAGCAAAATGCCTCTTTATTTTAGGAGGATTTCCGAATATGGATTTATTCCATTTTTTGCAGCATTTTGGCCGTAAAAATGGTTTCTATGAGGAGGCAGATGGCATAGGGCACAAAAAAAGCGGCAAATTCTGATGGACCCATTTCCCCGTCGGATGTATAGGAGGGATAAAATAGGATAAAAAACAGGATGAACTTCAAAAAACTGCCCGCTATGAAGATAAAACCGATTTGGGTTTTTAATTTAAGCCTGAAACTATAGAGCCCTATATAGATGAGGGCCGCCAATATGAAATTTATGATATAGGATAGCGTTATCTTGTCTGCATATGCCGGGAAGCCATTTTTCTTTAAGATGCCGGTATGGAGAAAGAATGTGATGCCCAGCAGAGGAATCAAAATCAGGAGGAATAGCGGGACGGGGCTCAGTTTGCGCACGAAGGTCTGGATGTGTGGACTTCGGTGCCAAAAATACATGTTTTTCGGCTTCCGGCCTTCACCCCTGCAAGAGAAAATCCTTTTTAGCGGAGATACGCAAAGGTGTTCCGATCCTTGAGTTTGGTTCTTTCCTTAATATTTGACCTTTTTGATCTGCCGCAACACCACCCACAACGAAATCGCCACTCCGAGAATGGTGGCAATGGCGGTATAGATTCTCTTTTCGTTTTGGTATTTTTCGTCGAGCCAAATGCCGCCTTGGGCCGCCAGATAGATTATGGCGCCCATTTCAAAGGCGATGCCTGAGAGTATGGCGACGTTTTTAAACGTGCTGTTTTTATCCTTAGGAGGCTTTTGCTGGCTCATTTCTGCTTGAGCTGGTGTTCATTAATGTCGATTTATAGTCGCTGCTCGAGGAAGAACCGGTGCTCGAACTAAGTGAATTGCGGTTCAAGGAGCCGCTCTTGCCTTTCATGGCACAGGTAGCGTTAAAGGTCGCTCCCGGCTCAACGGCCAGTTTGGTGACCTCCACGGTGCCTTCGATAACGGCCGATGATTTTAGGGAAAGCAGGTCGGAAACCAAAAGCTCACCGTTAAAGCTGCCCTCGATATCGGCGTTCACACATTCCACTTTTCCGTGGATGTACCCATCCTTGCCGATGACGACCTTACCGGAAGTCTTTACATTACCATCCAATTTTCCGTCGATGCGGAGGTCGGCCTCGGAGATGATGTCTCCCTTGATTTTGGTATTCTTTTCAATTCGGTTGGGTTGTCCGCCTATTTCGTTCATGGTTCGTGGTTTTTTGTTGTCAGAAAACATTTGTTATGGTTTTGGGGTTAATGAGGTCCTACTATTTTAACTGCGCTGGGATAGTTACCGATAGTTTAGATAAGTTCAACGAAGCAATTGGGTGGTTTAGTATAATCTAATGATCTATTTCAGGATTTGATTCTTATATTCCTGTAGGTTTTTATGTATCTGTACTATTTTATAGTTGGACGACAAAATTACAAAACTCTCATTATCAATGCCATAATCTTTGTTAATTTGAAGTAGTTCCACAAAGCCTAGCGCATAATCTTTTGATGGGAAGCCGTGAACGACAACAAATTGCTCTTCCAAGGTGTAAATGTCCTTGGAGACAATGTTATTGTATTTCAAATCTTTGATGGCCGCTTCCAAATCACGCTTTACCCTGAGCGCGATTTCGTTGTTACTCCTTCTGAATGGAAAAACCACCTTCCAATTGCCCGTGCCTACAGCGCCGGTTTCCGAAGAGAAATCCTTGACCGCCAATTTTGGAAGCTGCTCTGCCACCATGCGCTCCGCTTTTTTCCCTTCGGGATTATTGGGATAGGTCAGCGCCACATAGTCCAGCTGCTCTTTAAAGGGCTCGAATCCGTTCAGCCTTCCGATGGCGTTGGCCTTCAGCATCTCGAATTTTGGCACAATGGGGTCACCGGCATATTTATCGATGTTTTCTTCCGCGCCGGTGATGGTTTTTAAAAACTCTTGTTGCTGGTACAATCTGTACAATGCGGCGTATCGTGCTTCTGGACTATCGGCATCCCCCTCCAGAACCGCCCTGGGGTTCAGCAATATTTCCGCATAACGGGATTCGGGATGGTTCTGTAGGATGTCCGCTTTCATCTGAGCCATCAACGGACTGCCTTCTTCCTCGTAAATCTTATAGAGGTTGTATTTGGAAGGAAGCACTAATCGCTCTTCGGGATCGGATGCCAATACATCTTCAAGCTTTCCGGCCGCCAATAGATTCTCCTTAAATTTTTCTTTGTAAATCAGTCCCAGTTGATAGTTGGCAAAGTTGCGTTCAGCCTTTAGGCTATCTATAAAGGTTTCTTCCTGGGGAATCCTATCCATATAAAATTCCACCGTCAATTTTTCCTCTTCGGTAGGTTGGCCGTCCAGGCTATCGTTGGCGGCGACCATTTCTGCTGTCGCTTCCGAGGGCAATGTTCTGCCTTTCTTGCTCCAGCGCCAATTATCCTCAAGTGGCCTTTTTCCCCATTGCTGTACGAAGTCGTTCTTGCCATAGCCTAGACTGGTCAGGTTATAGAAATAGAACTTTCCCTTGTTTTCCTTTCCACCCTTGCTTTTGGCGAATTGGGCGAAACCGGTGGTGATGCGGTCTTCCTCTTTCTGGGCAGCGGCGGCTTTGGCAGCTTTCAGTCCGTCCACATACTTCTGAAAATAGGCAATCTGGTCATCTTTTGGAAGATGGTAGAGCGTAATCACGCTATCCGCATTTTGGGCGATATCCTCGTATTTGATGACATCCTCCAAATTATCCAGTTTCTTTTTGGTGGAACGGAATTTCTTGGTGTTCCCGTCAAGGTTGGTCAGCATACTGTCATAATAGGCTCCGGCCAACCGGTACTCGTTTTTGTCGAAGTTGTAAACCGCAAGGTTTTCGTAGTTCAGCGCGTTCAATTTAGGCTCGTTTTCGGTGGCGCGTAGGGATTTGTTGAAGTAGGCCAAGGCTAGGCTATCGTTTTCCTGTTCCAAATGATATTCCGCCACCTGCCGGTAGATTTTGTCCAAAAAGGGACGGTTTTCGCGGTTTTCCTCCATATGGGTAAGATATTCAAGCATTTCATGCTTGTTTTCGGAAGTAAGCTCGGTATTCTTGATTTTTTCGATTTCCGCATTGATCATATATACCCGGGGCGATCTGCGGTTAAGCTCGATGACCTTATCGAAGGCATAGTTGGCGCTGTCTTTGTGGTTTAATCGATTATAGAGCTGCCCGATGATATAGTAATACCTTCCTTTTTCACCATCTTTTTTAGCGTGATAGGAAGCGATCTTTAATTGCTGGACCGCCTTGCTAAGGGAATCTTCGTTGATATAAGCCTGGGCCAACATGGCCCGGGCATCGGCATTTTCCTGATCGTCAAGGTCCTCGAACTTGAGCACCTGTTTGAGGTTCTTAATGGCCAGTTCATTGTTCTCCAAGCGGATATTGACCTTTTCGCGCCAGATATGTGCCTCGCCCAGCTTATCACTGTAATCGTATTTTTTGATGATATAGTTGAAGGCCTCCAAGGCAGGAATGTACCTCTGGTCAAAATAGCGCGCCTTGCCCAATAAAAGAAAGGCCTCGTCGGTCTGCGGGTTGCGCTCCTCGTCTTTAATGTCCATACTGTGCTTTTGTATGGCCTTGGTCGCCTTTTCTTCGGCGATAATAAAATTGGGATTATTGTCTTCGGAATCTAGTTTGATTTCGTCTGTGACCTCGAGGCGTTCTACGGGGAGTATTTCCCAGTAATCGTCCTTGTAGATGTTGTTGAGTTCCTCCCGCCCTTCCTCAAATGCGATGTTGCCATTGTACAGCGTATTGTACCTGGTGTTCAGCGCATGCCAGTTGCGGTTTACGAATGCGTCTTTTTTCGTGGAACAGGCGTTGAAAACAATGCCTGCCAGCAGGGTAAAAAGAATGTATGTTTTTCGAAGTCTCAAGATTAGTAAAGGTACCTTGTCCTATCTAAACTTCGAATTAACGGGATTATTATGTATTGTCGCTACAAATTCACGAACTCTGGAACCTAATTTTATTATAAGTGAGAATAAGGTCCAAGACGCTACTTGGAGAAATTTTCAACGCGAGATTTACATAAAATTCTTCTCGTTAACTTTCAAATTCGGTCTTGCCAATACGGCCTGTGAGAGATTACGATTCCAAAATCTGGAGCGAGAAGGAAAATGGCTCCTGAACCTAACTGAAATCGAACTCAAAGTATTCGATTCGGAATTGTATTCAACTTCTTTAAAGGAATTCAGAAAGATTTTGGAGGATTCACTGGTCGAGATAAACGACCTGCGCAAGAAAGGCTCGTGGCACCTGAAATCAGCTTTGATTAAAATCAGGAATAACTTTTGGAATTGAACCAACAAACGGAATGCGATTATCTTATCAACGTCAAGGGCAACATTATCAAACAGGGCCTTGGTTCGTAATGATCCCCACGGATAACAAGGATTACTACAGTTCAAACGAATTTTAGGTCGAAATCCGAATCTGTGAGCTTCATACAGGAATAGAAATCTTATCTTCCAGCGTCTCTGCGAAAAGTGTTAATCAGGGTCATATATCAAAAACGAATTCCGTTCCGTCGTTGAATACCAGTGCCGATACGGCTATGCTAGCTGCTGCAAAAAATTAGTGAGGAAGTACGGAAAGTATGCACCCATGAAAAAGGGGCAAATAGTCCCAAGTTCATTTTTGCCAGTGTTTTGTTTATTTCGCCTTGCCCCTGATCCGTGTTCCTAGCCAACATTGTTTTTGAGTGCTGCCCCGTACATCTCGACCTCTATCGATCATCCGAAACGGAGTTCTTTGGAACCTCGTTCCCACTAAAAAATTGCTCCAGTTCCTTTAAGGTTTCCGTCGAGGTCTTGATATCCTTGACAATTTCTCCCTTTTCCAGAACTACTATCCGCTCGCAGACCTCGGTAACGTGTATTAGGTCGTGGCTGCTGATCAGCGCGGTGACTTCCTGCTCGGCGGTCATTTCTTTGATGATGGACTTCAAACGGATCTGGGTGGTCGGATCTAGGTTGGCAAAGGGTTCGTCGAGGATTACCACTTCGGGGCTTCCGATAAAGGAGGCGACGATACCCGCCTTTTTCTGGTTTCCCTTGGAGAGGTCGCGCAGGTATTTTTTCTGTCCCAATATCTCGCCATGGAAGAAATCCTCGAATTGGGAGAGGAGGGCGTTGACGTCGGCCTTGTTTTCGCCCCTGAGTTCCCCGATAAAGTAGAAGTATTCCTCGGGGGTCAGGTAGCCGATCAGAAAGGTCTCGTCGATAAAAGCGGAGGTAAAGGGTTTCCAGGCCTCGCTTTGATCTATTTGGATACCCTTATTGATGATATGCCCGGTAGTAGGTTGGATGAGGTCCAGCATTAGGCTGAAAAAGGTGGTCTTGCCGGCGCCGTTGTTGCCTACTAAGCCGAAGCTTTGGCCTTTGGGAATTTCCAGGTGTTCTAGGTTCAGGACTACTTGGTTGCCATATTTTTTGGTGAGGTGCTGTATCGTTATCATTAGCTTTGATTTATTCTCATCGAGACGGGCGGCCAGAATCCCCTTGCAGGGGGAAAACCTTCTTTGATTTTGCCCGTGGAGTAATTAGGAGGTCTGTTTATATGCCATGAGCGTTTTGTACTTTTCCTTTTTATAGACTTTCTCTATTTGTTTAAAGGCGACATTCTTAAAGGCAAAGCCCACAACGCCTGTCAGAACCACGAAAATATAGCCCGCGGTCGGATTGATAAGATAATGTCCTAAGCCGTAAACCAACACAGGCAAAAGTACCTTGGGGATGGTAAGTAACATGGTCTTGAGGTTAAAGGACTGTTTGTCGCCAAAAGCTTTCTTATTGGAGCTCAGGACTATCGGGGTCTTGATATAGGCACCTCCCCACAGTACTAAATACGAGTTGACGCCCATATTGTAGATTGCGCCCACCAGAACGGCCAAATAGGCATCCCATCCGAAATACAGGTAGGGCGATGCCACTATCGTGCTTACCAGGGTCGCGATGACCACCAGATACCATTTGGAGTTCAAATAGTCTTTATACTTGATGTTTTGGCTCATCATCAAGGGGTAGTACGAGCTGTCCCAACTGGGCACGAACTGCCCAAAAGTGAACAGGAATCCACCGGAAACAAAGATTCCAGCGAATATTTTCCATACCGGGCCTTCATAAGTTTCAATGGCTCCGCTAAAGAATAATAGACCATAAAAAAGGAAAAGGACACTGGTAATCACCGCAGTCTTTGAGCGCCTATTGCGTTTGATAAGCTTGATATCGTTTTTTAAAAAGATGCCCAAGATTTCCGAAGCGGTCTAGCCAGGTAAAATTCTCGGTCCTGGCTTCAGAATACTTTTGAGCGAGTCCGGCATCGAGGTACATGTTTCTTCTAAAATAGCTGAAAGCCGCCATATAGAGTCCCGTTAAGGCCGCCACTGGCAGAAGAGCGATATAGGGCAAACTATAAAGAGCATTAAAAAACATTTCGGTATACAGGCTTATATCAAAAAGCCCATAATATTGGCAGATGCCCAACCCGACAAATAGCACAGCGAAAGGATACAGCACCCTGTCTTTATTGTTCAAGAGTATATTCACAAAGTTATTGCAGTAGAAAAGGGCTAATATTCCCAAATGCCAACTTAGCACCCCTACAGGGGCATAGCCTTCCGTCAATAGCACAACTGAAAATGGCACAAAGAAAAAGGCGTGCATTAGATTAAAGAACGATACCATAGTCTTGCCAAGGGAATAATGTACGACCTGACTTTTTTTAAACGGCAGAAACAGCAAAGGCTTGATATTGGTAATCGGCATTTTTTGCAAGGCATACCGTAGCCCCAGATCAGCGGCCAAATAGTAAATCATAAATTTATTTACGGTTTGAAGGGGGTCGCCCCACCCTGCTTCTTCCATAAGATAAAATGCCCACACCCCTATGGAAAGAAACACGAACATAAAATACAGCGCCAAGAAACCCAAAATAGATCTTAAAAACGAGATTGGTCCTAAAGGAGGCGGCCCTATACAAACGATTTCCATTGCAGGTTGATGAAGTGTTTGAACATAGGGTTCAATAAAAATCATAGGTGTTAGGTTTTAAAAGTAAGACTTTGTAACAGATTGGTGAGTGCGTTTTTTAAGTTTTCCATTTCAAATCGTCTTTTCAATGCTTATTTTTGCAATTCTCAAGCCTAGAGCAGGCAGTTGGCGGAATTGGTCGGCTGTTTTGTCTCTTCTACTGTTAAACTCCCTGCCGGCAGAGAGGCGGGTTTAACTTTTTCACTTGAAACGCATGGCCGATTTCCATCCCCTCACCGTAAAACATATCAAACCCTTGACGCCGAGTTCGGTGGCGATAACATTCCATGTCCCGAAGGAACTGATACAGACCTTCGATTTCGTTCCTGGACAGTATATCACCATAAAAACTAAAATCAAGGGCAAGGAACTCCGGAGGGCCTATTCTATCTGCTCTTCTCCGCGAAGTGATTGTTTTACCATCGGGGTCAAGAAGGTAGATAAGGGCGGTTTCTCCCATTTTGCCCACACCCAGCTGGCCGCAGGTGATACTTTGGAGGTCATGCCGCCCGAAGGCCGTTTTACGTTCTACGCTACCGGTAAGCCTACTGCCATCGCGGCTTTTGCCGCCGGCAGTGGAATTACTCCGGTAATGAGCATCGCCAAATCGGTATTGAATAGCCATCCGAAGAGTCAATTTGTCTTGGTCTATGGTAACAAATCGTTCAAGGAGACCATGTTCTATACTGATTTGGTGAAACTTGAATTGGACTATCCGGACCGGTTCTTCGTGTATTTCGTGACCAGCCAGACCCAGGAAGACGATTCCCGTTTCGGCCGAATAGATACGGCTATGGTCAACTATGCCCTCAAAAATAAGCATCAGAATACCGAATTTGATGGCTATTATCTCTGCGGACCCGAAGCCATGATCGATCTGGTATCGGACACCCTAAAGGAAAACGACGTCCCTAAAGATAAAATCCATTTTGAACTCTTTACCAGCACCGAAATTCTCGATGAGCTTCCGGAAAAGCCCGACGGCAAGACCCAACTTACCGTTACGGTCGACGACGAGGTGTTCGAGTTTACCATGGACAAAAAGGAGCGCGTACTCGATGCCGTGCTCAAGCAGAACATCGATGCGCCCTATTCCTGTCAAGGCGGCGTTTGCAGCACCTGTATCGCCCGGGTTATCGAAGGCAAGGCCGAAATGGCCAAAAATCAGATTTTGACCGAGGGCGAAATTGAGGAAGGCTTTGTCCTGACCTGTCAAGCGCATCCCCTTACGTCCGTTCTTAAGGTTGACTATGATGACGTTTAGAAACTAGTAGGCAGGGGAGTAGTAGTAGTTGGCCGTAAAATATCTGAAATAGCCTACATGACCTGGGAGATTATACTTGTGTTCATCATTATCGGAGCGGTAATCGTGCTGTTCGCTTTCGACATATTTCCGATGGACAAAATTTCGTTCTGTATCATCGCTGCCGTGCTGTTGACAGGGCTCGTCTCACCCGAAGAAGCTGTCAGCGGATTTTCCAATAAGGCGGTTATCACCATTCTTTGCCTCATGATTCTGGCAATTGGTTTGGAAGAAAATGGGGCCATCTCTTGGCTCGCCAATGGTCTCAAAGTGCTGAAAAACTGGCCCGCCATCTTCGGCATGATCGCTATCATGATGGTGGCGGGAGGAATTTCCGCTTTTGTCAGTTCGACCGCCGTAGTCATCGTCTTTATAAAAATTGTCGCCGAACTCCAGGAAAAATACGGGATGTCGCCCGGCAAACTACTCCTTCCGATTTCCTTTGCCAGTATCCTGGGCGGTAGCTGCACCTTAATGGGCACCTCCACCAACTTAATAGTCAGCAATATATCCTTTAGATATACGGGGGATCGATTGGGTTTTTTCGAGTTTTCGATTATGGGTCTAATTTTTTTAGGCGTTTCCATGGGAATCATTGCGCTGTTCTATACTTTTTTGCCAAAGGGAGGCAAGGACGAACTTTCCGAAAAATATGATCTAAACCGCTATCTGTTGACCCTTGTAATCGCTTCGGAATCCCCTTTAGTCGGTAAACGGATGAAGGATACGTTCATGTTTAAGGAAACGGACATTACGGTGTTACGGGTAACCCGCAACCACATCGACCAAGACGTGTTCGACCGCGATATGGTAATCCGTGCCGGCGATACCCTCCTACTGCACTGTAGTCTTGAAAACCTACAAAAAATGAGGTCCGAAGGCTATTTCAATATAGATATCGGGCAAGAGGATAAGGTATTATCCTCCTCCAATACGGAAATAAAAAAAATAGGGGCCCAAAAGGATAAGATAGAGGAGTTGGAAAAAGAAAGAAATACGGTTTTACTGGAACTGCTTTTGCTGCCCGGCTCCCGTTTTATGGGACGAACCCTGGCCGAACTGAAACGTATGATCGTACCTCGGGCCATTCCCTTGGCCGTAAACAAACGAAAAAAGTTGACCAACCTTAAGGAAAGGATATACCGAAGCGGCCATGACTTTACGCGGCTCAAAATTGGCGACCGATTGCTGATACAGACCGATGCCTCGTATGTTCCGGATTTTGAGGGGAGTAATAATTTGGCTGTACTGAACCAATTCGAAGGGCGGGCACGGGCCAGTACCGCAAAACGGAATCTCTCCGTCTTGATACTCGTTGGCACTGTCGTATCGGCGGCGACCGGCATTTTTGAGATTATGACCAGCGTCATTAGCGGCACGCTGGCCATGCTGCTTTTCAAGTGTATCGAACTGAACCATATTTACGAAAAGATAAACTGGCAAATCATTTTTCTGTTGGCGGGCATGATCCCCCTTGGTATCGCGATGACCAACGCTGAGGCCGATACTTGGCTGACTCATGAACTTCTGGGGCTGATGTCGGGGCAAAAGCCGATGATCATTATCGGCCTGCTCTTCTTGACGACTATGCTTTTCAGTAGCGTAGTATCGAACAACGCAACGGCCATTATCATGGCTCCGATCGGTATTTCTTTGGCCAACGGGCTCGAGCTCGATGTAAAACCTTTTATTCTTTGTGTAATGTTCGCCTCGAACTTCAGTTTTTTCACCCCCTTGGGCTATCAGACCAATGCCCTGATCTATAGTATGGGCATCTACAAATTCAAACACTTTTTAATTTTGGGCGGGATCATTTCGGTGGTACTTTGGATGTTAGGTACAGTCATGCTATCGGCGATGTTATAATCGCGGAAACTTATAACTCTAAACCACACCTAAAAAATGCATCTTGGCTAAAAATAGTTGTACTCCCATTTCTTATTGAAGAACCCTAAGCTTAATTTTGCAATTATTCACCTGTTATAGGTATGCGCCAATCACTGTATATAGGTCTTTTTCTTGTTCCCTTGCTATTTTTGGGATGTGGAACATCGCACAGTTCCCAAGGGGCTACGGCGGCGCATGCTCTCACGGCACCAAAACAACAATTCGAGGAGCAGGAAAGGTTTCCTAAGAAAGTGGTCCTCAACTTGGTCGTCGCGCCCATTAAGCCCATCCCGACGAGGGCTTCCGACTTTGCCCATCCCCGTAAACCTCTACATCTAAAACCAGAATCCCCGGTCGCCCGTCAAATTGTGGAGAACTACTATAAGAGCAGCGACAAAACGCCCGGAGGCCATTGCCTTGTTGTGAGCAAGCGCCGATTCGAAAAAGCGTATGAAGATGTTTATGGACATCCTATTTATCAAGATTTATCCCAAAAAATCGCTACGAAACAACTCACGCCCCGGCAGGTATTCAACAACCTTTACGACACCGCCACAAAACTAGAGCCCGAGTGGCAGAACCTGCCCCGTCAATACAGGGCCAAGGGCAGCGCCGGTGCCATCGCCATAGCCGGTCTAGGGGAGTTGGTGAATACCCGCGGAATTTGGAACGGCAAACTCCGCCCCGGGGCCTTGGTACAGGTCTGGCGGTTGAGGAAGGATTACGAAAAGGTGCGCAAGGGAGCGGAAATCCTGGATTTCGACCCCTATGGACATTCGTTCGTCTTTTTGGGCTATGAACTCGACAAAAAAGGTGTGATCCAAGGACTGAGAATTGCCGACCAGGGCTATCAGAGCTACCGGCCCCTGGTTTTGAGCGACTATGAAGTGTGGTGGGGCATTAACCTAAAAATCTAAATTGGCCGTCCGATTCATAAACTTATTTTGTTTCTATCCAATCTATGCTTATATTCTGCGTTATTATACATAGAGGTACTATAGGTGGCTCCCCCATGATCGGCAAAATATATAGGAATGTTTTTAATAAGCTTTCTACTTTTATTCAGTGGCCTACAGAATGCGTCCTTTCAATCGGAGCATTCCCGTCTGCCCATAAGCAATGAAGCGACTGCTCGGTACCTGAACACTTTAGAAAAAAGTAGAAGTACGGAAAGTCAACCTTCCGAAGTTAAGAACGATCCGGACTCCCTCACCTACTCGGCCGCCAAAAACCAGGTCAGTCTCCTGAGAATCCGTCTCCGCAACGATTTTACCGAAAACCGCATTGATATCGATAGTGTTAAACGGACTTTCAACGACCGGTTGACTAATCAAATTATTCCGTATTGGTACGGTACGGCCTGGAGTTTTGCAGGCCATAGCTCAGTTCCGAAAGAAGGCAAGATTGCCTGTGGCTATTTTATTTCGACCACCTTAAAGGATATGGGGCTGAAATTAAACCGCTACAAATTGGCGCAAAAGTCTCCCATTGACGAAGCCAGGGCACTCAGTTGTGGCAATGAAATTGCCACCATATCGCATGTTGATTTGGAACAGGTTCTAAAAAATATAAAACAACATATCCAAAATGGGATTTATTTTATCGGGTTCGATACGGGTCACGTGGGATTTTTGGTCAAGAAAAAAGACACTTTGTTCTTGGCTCATTCCAATTATCTATCCCCCGTCTCCGTATGTATCGAGCCTGTGGAGACTGCCAAGGTTTTCAGGTCATTCAATACATTTTATTTAGTTGACATTTCCCACAACGAAAGGCTTATTAAAAAATGGTTGAACGAGGAGCTTGTTCTTTAATGACCCTAGGGGATACCTTTGATACTTTGCCGACATTTACACTCCGGACTCTTTAGTTATTTTATAAGATAACACTATAAAATATTGCCAGCTCGTCTGAAAAGTTAGACCTCTATAAGGTGATAAACATTCGCTTCGGGTGAATAGGTTTTTGGAAAAAGAAGAATAGACTACACCCTTTGAATCCCATATCTATCCCAAAAAGCTTTCCAACAATCTACGATGATAATCGCTCACCACGTCGTAACAATAGGTGACGGGAAAGCCTGGCCGCCTATCACATAACAAATAGTGTTTAAAAACATTTCGATCATTGGTCTTTATCGTATCGTCTGGATGGATTTCCAAGTGTGCGTTCAGTTCTTCCGAAATTATATCTTCAGGGGATATGAGATAATGACTTGCCAGCACATCAAAGGGATTGAAGCCAATGGGCACCTTGATCTAACCATTGTTGCAACCAAGCTTGTGACGCCTCGGCCAACCAAACATTTCCTGGGTCGCCACTTTTTTTCAGCTGGTCGATATCCGCCTGTTTCAACCAGACCTTGTTCGAGATTTCGAAGGGGCAGAGGGTTACTGGCACTCCGAGTTCGAACAGGATACGGAAGGCATCGTTGTCAAGGTCAAAGTTCAGGTCACGGGCGTGGTTGCCTTTATTGCCGATTTTAAAATAGTCGGTAGGCTTCCTTCTACCAGCTACGAGCACGACTTCTATAATTCGTTCTTTCAACTCCGGATATTTGAGCAGCAACAGCCCTATATTCGTGGCGGGGCCAATTGCCATAAGGACCATCGGCTGTTTCTTTAAGGCGTCGGCAAGGGCCTCGACGGCCTCGTTGGTCTGCACGTTCGACAAATCGATGGCTTCGGCCGCCCCCTCAAAGACAGAGATTTTCTTTTCTGCAAGTTCTCTGCCCATATATTGACTCAACGAATAGGCGTTGTCGATGGTGGTATTTCCGAAGACCGCTCCGATGCCACAGATTTCGATGTTTTTGGCCTTTATTAATTGCAGTACCGCAAAGCCGTCATCAACATCGCAATAGCCTTCGCGTGTATGTCTTTTCATGCCCACTGCCAGATCGGTATCGATCCAGATTTTCTTTTTCTTCATCTTTTATATTTTTTAATCCTTCTTCCCGAGCAGCCCGCCCCAAAATCCAATCTCGCTCCTTGACCCCCGTTTCAGGATCGGCGATAAAATCACTTTTATTGGTATATACCTTTAGAATTCCCGCTTGCATAAAGCCGATTTCATCACCCATGAGCATGGCTTCCTTTAAATCGTGGGTAACGAACAGGGAAGTGATACCGTATTCGTCGGCGAGCTTTTTGAACAGCCCCTGCATTCGTTGACGCGTGCCGGCATCGAGGCTTCCAAAAGGTTCGTCTAAAAGTAATAACGAGGGATTCGTGATGATCGCCCTTCCGAAAGAAACCCGTTGCCGTTGTCCGCCCGAAAGCTGGCTCGGCATTTTTTCGGCTTGGGACTCGAGTTCGAGACTGCCCAACATATGCTGGACCTGTACCCTTATTATACGTTCCGGTATTTTTTTTAACCGGAGGCCGAATGCAATATTTTCGAAGGCGTTCAGGTGCGGAAACAACAAATCTTCCTGATACAGATAAACGATATTACGTTTTTCGGGTTTTTTATGGGTGATGTCCTCGCCATTGAGCCGGATGCTTCCCGACTCCGGCGCGACCAATCCGCCGATGGTCTTGAGCATGGTCGTCTTTCCACAGCCGGATTTACCTAATATACTCAGGGTTCTTTTGGCCTCCAAGGAAAACGTCAAATCCTTTACCACTTGTTCGTGGCCGAAGCTTTTGACGATGTTTTGCACTTCTAGAAACATGGGGTTGTTTTAGTACTGAGTTTAGTATTTCAGAATATTTCTAATTGTATCCGCGTAGCCTTCTACGACTTAAACTAGATTCTTGAAGACATACCGCCTATTAAAATACAATAAAACCACCGGTGGAAAAATCAACAGGCAGCAACTTAACGCACCATAATAGTAATTCGCTTCCTTGATGAACAAAAAAACCTTGATAGTCAATGTCTGCACCTTGCCGATGCCAATGACCGATGTCAGCCCGTATTCGAACCACGAAATCAGGAAGGTCTGGAAAAAGCAGATCAAAAGTAGTCCCCTTGCCAATGGCAATAGCACTTTTACGTAGGTCTGCCAGCGGGTTCCGCCCAAAGTGGCGACTAGATCTTCATAGCTCCTTACCTTTTTGTTCCAGAAACTACTGAAAAACAACAGCGCATAAGGGAAGGCGATAATAAATTGGC
The DNA here is from genome assembly GCA_963764285.1 of uncultured Flavobacteriaceae bacterium. Classification (GTDB taxonomy): domain Bacteria; phylum Bacteroidota; class Bacteroidia; order Flavobacteriales; family Flavobacteriaceae; genus Pricia. The sequence goes on along the minus strand of CAVXSA010000018.1, from coordinate 141,829 downwards.
CGACGATGACCCCCGTAATGTTTCCGAACAAGCCCATTTTTAGGAAAAAAAAACTGAGACAGGCCGCAAATACCACGGGGGCCAAGATATAGGGGAAATAGGCCAATAAGGTCAATGTTTTTTTCTGGGGATGGTAGAAATACCGCACGGCTGATAAGAAATCCCGCCCCAGTAGAAGCCGTGGCCACGGAGAGGGATATGATCAAGGAGGAAACGAAACTTTGCAATAGCCCAGCCTCCGAACCGAGAATGGTCTTCCAGTTTTTTAGTCCGAAATAGGAAGGCAGTAGGTCGGGAAACCGCCATTCTGTGGATAACGACAGGAGTACGAGGAAGACGAAGGGAAACAGCACCAATAGCACGGCCAGACACAACACGAAAGTTTTCCAGCGATGAGTTTGTTTCAACCCACTTCTTCTTGATCTTAAGCCCTCTTTAGGTTTCATGGGCACGGCTTTTTTTGGGAAGGAACAATAGTATTGCGGCCACCGAAACGATAAAGGTATACATCACGGCGACTACGTAGCCTTCCGATATTTTATCGAGGTCGTATTGTTTTATTTCCCGGATTATCAAGACAGAAAGCATTTGGGGCGATTCTTGGCCCAAGATCAAGGGCACTTCGTAAGCACCGAGCAGAAAGATAAAGTACAGCACGATCAGCGCCCAGGTCTTTTTGAGCAGTATCGGTAAAAATATATGCTGCGTCACCTGTCTAGCATTCGCTCCCAAGGATTGCGCGAGGACGGATAATTCCTCAATCCGTTCGTTTTTATAAACATTCAGAAAAAGCAGTACAAAAAAAGGCATGATCATGGTGATAAACGATAATACGATGCCAAAGCCCAAGGCATCGTTTACCAAGTCGGGAAATTGGGATGCTTGTTGGATCCATCCCATTTGATAGAGTAAACGGGAGAAAAATCCTCCTTTGGAAAACAACTGAAAAGTAAAAAACCCTGTGACGATTCCAGGAACCGCCAAAGGAAGATAAATGATAAAGGAGAGGAATTTTTGCTGCAACTGCTTTCGGAATTTTAGTGTAATCCAAAAAGCTCCGCCTACCGAAATAACTACGGCAACCAAGGAAATCGAACCGCTGTAAATAAATGATCGCAAAAATTCACCCGATTCTAAGACGGAGGTCCAAAAATCGAGGGTAAAACCTTTGTTCGCCACACCGATAATTCCAAAACTATACAGGAGCGCAAAGATGAACGCGGCCGCAAAAGGCAGTACACCGATAGCGATGAACAAGAGGAGTCCGAAATTGGATTTGCTATTTTTCAATCACTTGCTTTCTAAAATCCTCGTAGAGGCGAATCATATATTCGGGGGCGGGTTCGGCGATGGCGTTGGGTTGTAGCTCCTTTATACTCGGGCCGTACTGGCGCTGGGCGGATTTGGTAAATTTTCCGGCCAATTTTCGGACAGGCTTTCCATGTCAAGCACCGTATTCGAGTTCATGCCGTTGACATCGGCCTTTTTTAGCTGAGCTTCCGGGGAAAGCAAGAAATTGATGACCTGCATAGCACCGGCCTTTTGGGGGGCATTGTGCAAAATGCCCAGGTAATTTGAATTCTTGATGGTGCCGTTCTCCCATGCATAGCCTCGGGTGGACTTGGGATATAGTCCGTTCAGCACCTTTTCCTCGATACCGCCCTCGCTAAAACCGTACACCAGCAAAAGTTCGCCATTGGCATAGAGTTGGCCCATTTTAGATTGTTCTTTGGGAAAAGTACGGCCTTCCTTCCAAAAGTACTTCTTGTGCCTATTAATAAATTCCCACAATTTTAGGGAAAGTTGTTCGTATTTCTTCTCGTCGAACGGGCCTTCGAGACTGGTGGGGCTTCCGCCGAGTTCGGCCATAAAACTTTTGAGAAGTGTCATGCCCGTAAAATCGTTGGATATGGTAAAGGTGCCGGGATGCTGTTGCAAATATTCCGACAACTGCGGCAAGTTTTTCGGAGGATTATTTATTTTGAGGGAATCGTACACCATGGCAAACTGGTTGATGCTCCACGGCGCTTCCATGCCGTTGACCGGTTGCTGGAAATCGGTATTGATGTAGGGATCGTTCATATCGATATATTCCTCATTCGGTAGTTGTTTTACGAACGGCCCCCAAAGTCCGTCAACCTTACGTAACTGGAAAAAGGTTTCCCCGTTGATCCAGACCATATCCACCTGTCCCCTGACGATATCGGCCTGCTTTTCGCCCATGACCAGCTGTACTATTTCTGGGCCTTGGCCACCGCTGATTTTCAAATCGATGTTATATTTCTCCTTGACGGAGGGAACCACATAGTTGTTTATGTAATTATTGATGGTGGGACTGCCTTGCCACATCATAAAATTGACCGTACTACCTTCGGCCTTACCGGCGATTTCTTGCCAGGGGCGGATTTTAGGTCTTCATCATCAGATGCCGTGTTTTCTGAGCAGGACAAAGCAAGAATAAAGACTTAATATTATGAAGGGTATTTTTGGGGTTTTGACATATGGTATTATGGTTTCTAATTTGCGTGGTTCCCTTATACAGCTTCCTGGAAGCTGAGATTCATAGAGATGGAGTGTCACGAACCTATCTACCGACAGGACAGGTTTCAACAAATTAATAAATTAACTGCCCACTGTTCACTGCTTACCATCTATAGCGCACTCCTACTGCCAACCGCTACTGCTACTGCCAACCGTTCATTGCCACTGTTCACTGTTTACTGTTACTGCTTACTGTTCACTGCTTACTGCTTACTGTTTACTGTTTACTGCCTACTATCTACTGCCCCCTACTTCTCCCACCACCCTTTACTATTAATATCATCACCACCGATGCGTTCGGCAGCTTCGGCATAATTGGCGCTGTTGGTCGCCTGCTCGGACTCGGGATAAAAATACCGGACGGGATATCTATCGTTGTTCAGGTTGTCCGGACCGGGCTTTAGATGGGGAATACCTGTGCGGCGTACATTGAACCAAGCCTCGTGGCCGACACAGATCAGGCTGAGCCATTTTTGGGTCAGGATTTTGTTCAGATTGTCCGTGCCATTAAGGGCTACGGCATCCCTGGTGAAATAATCAGAGGGCAGTTCTACACCGTAGTAGGCAAAACTGGCCGCAATCCCATTTTGGTAAAAGGTTTCAACATCGCCGGAGATGTAGCCCCTTTCCGCAGCTTCCGCCAAGGCGAACTGTACTTCGGAATATTGCATGAACTGGGCATCGACGCCGTCAGGAACGTCCCTAAAAATAGTCCCAAAAGGGGAAATATCGTCTAAATCGACATCCGATTCGGCTATGGTTTCCCGATTTTGGCCGTTCAATAACCCCTTATAGACTGGGTTCCCGCTCTGCACGCTTTCCTGGGTCGGTTTGTAGAGAACGGCCATCCTGGGATCCTTCCAAAGGCTTAGAACGGAATCGACTGTTCGGGTCATTCGATGTTCTAGATAGAGGCCTAAGGAGGAATTGACCAGTGGATATTGGTTCGGGGCGGAGCCCAGATAGGGCACTACCGCATTCTGATCGTTACTTTCCATTAGCTTGCCTGAAACGGACAAGTCTTGTAGTTCCGAGAAATCGGTCAGTCTTTTACTGATCCGCAAAAGATAGCGCAGGCGCAGCGAATTCGCAAACCGCACCCATTTATCAAGGTCGCCGTCGAACATGACATCGCCCTGAATGGAAGTGTTGGTATTTTCCAAAGTGGCGGCCGATCGTTGTAACACGGCCAGAATGCCGGTTTCGGAATCGGTATAGATGCTTTCCTGGGTGTCATATTTAGGGGTAAACTGACCATCAAGCGCCTTAAGGGCTTCGGTGTATGGGACGTCGCCCCACATATCGGTGAGCTGCGAGAACATATAGCTTTGCATGATATCACCGACGGCTACGTAGGCTTCGTTGGCACCCTCCGTTTGCTTCATAGATTGAATATCGCTCGATAATCGGAAAATGTTGTTCCAATACTCGCTGTTGGTGCCCATTTCGTAACGGTCGATTCGTTCGAACTCTACGCTGGCGGCAAACTGGGCGAGATAATTGGCCAAACGGAATCCCTGAAAAAAGGCATTCTGATTGGCCTCAACAGAGATAACGTTGGCCAATAGAAACTGCGGTCCCACCTCTTGGGGGGAGTTCGGATTTTCGTTGATGCTCTCAAAATCTTCTGTGCAGCTGGCCGTAAAAAGGACGATGCAGAGAAAGCCTATTAGATGTTTTGTTATCATACTCGATCTTTAATTTTTCCTTTTTGGTTTCGCCCCTAGTTCCGTACGGATGGGGCACCCTTCTTTAACAATGCTTTTAAAATTCTGTTTTTAAGCTAAACCCAAAGCTTCTTGTCGAAGGATACGAAAAGTCATCTACGCCATAGATGACACTTCTATTCTGTACAGCGTTGAGCTCGGGGTCGAAATGGGGGTTTTCGGTGAACAGCAAGAGGTTGCTACCTACTAGGCCCAGCTTGATGTTTTCGAAACCGATGGATTGTGTCAGCTTGTCCGGAAGAGTATAGTACAATGCCACTTGTCTGAGCTTTACATAAGAGGCGCTGTACAAGGCGCTCGCCTCGTTGCCGCGGTCAAAAAAGTTATTGTAAAAAGAACTTGCCGGCACCGCCGTAGTGTTTGGGACATACTGGGGATTTTCGGCCGTACCGACATTGACCACTCCCTCACCAATAACGCCATCCTCGCGGCCTATCAAGGTTTCCTTTAAGACCCCCGACGTGCTGCCCAAGGCCTTTATCCGCGAAACAATAGTACCGCCCTTGCGCCAATCCCATAAAATCGTTAAATCAAGCCCCTTATAAGAGAACTTGTTATTAAAACCCAGGCTAAAATCAGGATTGTAATTGCCCAATAATTTTAGGGTGGGGTCCTGCATCGGCAATCCATTGTCCCCGTAGAGTATCTGGCCATCGACTTCAACAAATCCGGTACCGTACATATCGCCGACCCGGCCGTCTTCGCGGGCGATGTACAGGACTTGGTTGCCACCCGCTCCTGAGAAAATATTGGCCGATCCGGTGACGAACTGTTCCACCCCATTAGGCAGTTTGGTGACCACGCTGCGATAGGTAGAATAATTTAGGGAAGATTGCCAATTAAAATCCTGAAGCCGCAAGATCTCGCCGCTCAAAGAAGCCTCTAAGCCCGTGGTGCGTACCTTGCCCCCGTTGACATTATAATTCGCAAAACCACTGCTCTGCGAAATGGGCCGGGATATGATTTGATCAATACTGGTGTTCTGATAACCGGCTACATCCAACTGCAGCCGGCCTTTTAAAAACCAAGCTTCGACCCCTGCCTCTAGGGCGTTCATGCGTTCCGGTTTTAGGTCGGCGTTTTTTAGTACGGTTTCGTTGGTCACCCGCGCATTGGCTCCGTAATTCTGGTTGAACAGAAAGCTTTGCGCATTTTGGTATGGTTCGGTATCGTTGCCTACACTGGCTGCGCTCAGCCGCAAGTTCAGATAGGATACTACTTCGGGAAAATCGATAAATTCGCTGGCCACAAAGCTTAGGCCCGCGGAGTAGTATCCGAAGGAATTACTATCGCTAGGTAAGGTACTGCTCCAATCATTGCGGTAGGTGAGGTCAAAATATATGGTGTTTTTATAGCCAAGATTTCCTGTGCCATACAGGCTATTGATCCGTTTGTCGAACACCTGGCTCTTAGCCTTTAGCGGAGTACGGGAATTGGCCAGCGTATAGACGCCGGGAACGGAAAGCTGCGAGGCTTCGGTAAATTTGTATCGGATGCCCTGGTCCAAAATGTTGCTCCCCGCGGAGAGGGTGTATTGCCAAGCGCCGGCGATGGTATCGGTAAAGGAGAGCAGTAGGTCGGCATTGACCTCCCTAAACCGCACGACATCTTCCCTGTAGCTTCCCAAGGGGTTATTGTTGGTGCTTACCGCCCTTCTAAATTCGCGGTTGTCGTCATAGGTATCCATACCAATGCGTACTCCAAGGCTCAACTTATCGGTAATATCGTAGGTTGCGGACACGTTGCCCAAAATCCGGTTCTTATTAAAACTGTTGGTATTCTCAAAAACGGTCAGGTAGGGGTTCGTCAACCAGAGATAGTTGATATCATAGTGCTGTATTCCGGTTTGCCCCGCCTGCCAATAGTCTTTCAGGGCCGCAATATCGGTCTGCCTGCCCGTCCAGTTAAAACCGTACAGCGGATTTTCATAACCGTATCCCAAGTTGGGACGGTTACCGCTTCTACTGTTGATGTAGTTCACAAAAGCCTTCACTTTGAGATTTTCGCCCAGGTTTTGATCCAGACTGATGGCCAGACCGTCGCGTTTCAAATCGGTGTTCGGCACTATGCCGTCATTTCGAAGACTGCTATAAGACAGACGGCTACTACCATTATCTCCGGACGAGGATATAGCGATATTATTTTGACTGGTAACCCCCGTTTCGAAAAAATTCCGCACATTATTGGGCCGAGATACCCAAGGCGTGGGAGTGATTTCGGTATAAGAGCCGTCGGGCAGCGTTCTGACGATTACGTCACCGCCCCGAACAGGATTGCCGTCGATATCGGTAGAGGGACTATCGAATTGGGCGATTAGCTGCCCCTGATTCAACCTCGGGCCATAGCTGCTTATACCCCCATCGTTGATTCCGGCTCCGATGCCGTTTTGAAAGGCGTATTGTCCATTGGCCCCAAGGCCATATTCGTTCTGGTATTCGGGCAGGGTCAATAAGGTTTCTACGGTAAGGGAGCTGCTGATACTCACGCCAAGTCCCTTGTGCCTACTTCCCCTTTTCGTAGTGATGACCACCACACCGTTCGCTGCCCGGGAACCATAAAGCGCCGCCGAACCTGCGCCCTTTAAAATAGAAATGGAGGCAAGGTCATCCGGACTGATTTCCGAACCGCCGTTACCATAATCCACTTCCTGTAGGGCGCCGTCGTTGACTAGGTCGCTGGTAATCTGTTCGTTGCTAATGGGTACCCCATCGACCACAAAAAGCGGCTGATTACTGCCGCTCAAGGAGTTTTCGCCCCGGATGATGATACGGGAAGAGGAACCGACCCCAGAAGACCCGTTGGTAATCTGTACGCCGGCCACTTGCCCCGCCAGGCTGTTCACCAAATTGGTCATGGGCACCTCGGTCAGCTGTTCGGGTGAAACCGTAGTAACGGCTGAGACTAAGGACTGTTTCTCGCGTTTGATGCCGAGAGCCGTCACCACGATTTCGTCCAGCTGTTCGGAAGCCCCTTCCATGCTGATCGTCTCTTGTAAAAGACCGTCTATAACGTTAATCTCCATGGTTTTATATCCTATGGATGAGATGCTAAGTGTAAAATCGGTCGCTTCCGTTTCCAAGGTAAAAATCCCTCCGTCATCTGCGGTCGTATAATGGTTCGTTCCGAGTTCGCTTACCGCGGCAAAGGGTATGGGCCGATTTTCCGAATCCACTACTTTGGCGGTATAGGAAGCCGTTTGGCAAAAGGTCATGGCGGCACATAGCTGCATGAGCCCTATCAATGCTGTCTTCATTTTGTAGAATAAAATTTCTTTTTTGTTGGAAAGGACGTTCCGCAGAATTCACGGCTTCCCTAACGGAGCCTTAAGGGCATAAGATATACAGCGCCCTATCAGCGGGGAAATGCCGCGCTGGAGGCCCGCGAAGGGCCAAGGAGGAGGTAGGGATAATGGAAAAAAGGATTTCTTCCCATTCTTTAATATTGGTCTTTGTGAGGAATATATGTGTCAGAATGAAATCCGTTAAAAATACATCCGAAGAACTATGGATAAATTGAATAAGGGAAGTGATATCATCGAGATCGGTCAGCTCTTCCAAAGAACAGCTCCCGCCTTGTTGCCAGTAGTCGCTCTGCATTAAAGTATCGAAGAGGGAAGCTTGCAGCCAGGGAAGGGCCAAAAAAGACTCGGTGTCAAACAGGGAACGGCTCATTCCGAGCAGGTAAACCCCGCCATCGGCCGATGGCCCCACCACCAAATCCTTGTTCTGTATTTCGTCGATGGCACTTCGCAATTTTTCCACCGTAAGGTCCGGCGCATCGTTGCCGATGGAAACCACTTTGGTATAGCCTTGGTCGAAGAGTTGCTGAAAAGCATTGGCATAGCGTTCGCCGAAACTTTCGCCCCGTTGTTGGCGCTCGTCGATAAAAAAGGAATCCACCCCACTGCCGTCCGCGATTTTTTGGGTGCGCCCGATCAGGATATCGAAGAATTGGTTGGCACTTTGTTTTTTGCCTTTTCCAAAAAGGGCTTTCCGCTCGGCTTCCCGTCTAGCGGAAAGCGAAAAGACCAGTACCGCGGTATCTTTGTTTCTTTGCCCCATTCATGTGCTGTGTCGAGCTTGTTTTTGATCGGTCCAAAACCTTGTTCCCTTTTTGGAGGGTCGGCTAATTTTGAAAAAACTTCATTTTCACCCGCAAGATAGTAAAGAAGGTAGCAAAACTCTGTGCAAACCTTGAAATTAGATGCTTTTTCCTACACTATACCTGAGGTGTGAATTTATTTTTTCCCTTCCTAAGTGTCAGTAAGGCTATCGCGTTCTTCATTCAAGTATAATTATAATCAAAGCCTTCAAAATATTATAATATACAGAAATATTTATTACATTTATGATATACAACCTTAAAGGCCAATCTATTATGACATCACTTATCAAACCGCCCAAAAGCTTTTGGGTCATCGCCGTTCTCGCACTACTATGGAATTTAATGGGATTATTCCAATTTTTTGCGGCTACATTTATGCTCGAAGCTATGATAGAGGGTTACCCGGAAGATCAAGCCGACCTCTTCAGAAGTATTCCGGAATGGTACAACATTCTTTTCGCCATTGCCGTGTTTTCGGGTGTGTTAGGAAGTATAACCATGTTACTCCGTAAAAAAATGACCGTAGCCATTTTTGGCATCTCTTTGTTGGCGGTACTTGTGGCACAAGGCTATTGGATTTGGGGAACAGACCTTATAGAGGTTATGGGAGTCTCTTCCGTTATTATGCCCTTGATAGTCATAGTGGTTTCGATATTCCTCTATTTTTATAACAAGGGGGCCGCTAAGAACGGATGGTTTAAATAAAGATTTGCATGCATCGCTACGGAAGGATTGGACGAGTCGATGAAGAACCTACTGCTTCCGTTCAAGTTCGATATCGTTTTCTTCCCCCAGCAGTTTCACGGTCTTGTAATCCGGCGAAAATTGGTAGTTGAGCACTACGTTTGACCTTTTTGTGGTTAGAATCCGTTCTTGGGGGTTAAATGACCCTTCTAAGTAATCGGTCTGGGTCTCCGTGCCATCGAAGAAGGCACTGACTTTTATTCCGTATAGGTTGTCCCTAACGTGGGTGACATGATATTCGATCTTTTGATTGTCGCTGTCACCGACCGACTCGTAATAACCTACTATGGTATCTTCTTTTGAGGCATTTTTACAATTGACCGATAGCAACACCGCACATAAGGTGATTCCCCATACATATACTTTAAAAATTCTTTTCATGGTTCAAGTCTTTAGCGGTCAACCGCTTTTTTAAGTCCTAACAAGTTACCTATTTTTTCAATGAAGTGGTTTAAACGTTTGCTTTCCAGCGAAACCTAGTAATTTTTTGGTCATTAGAAGGCATTTTTAAGTGGCATAGCATCGCTACGGAAGTATAAAAAGTCAATAAATGAGTAAAGAAAGGCAATTTTTTATTGATGGGAAAAGGTTTAAATCCCTACAATAGTCGCTTAACCTCCAAGGGAAAACTTTGGTGTTTTGCAAGCCCTCATCTAATCGGTTTTTTCTAGAATAAAAACCCAATCCTGATGGTCAGGGGACTCCAATTGGGCTATCCCTTCCGAATTTTTATAAGATCCCTCTTGCAGTACACCCTTAATGGGATCGAACCAATGCAATTGGTACTTTTTCGAAGCGGGAAGGCGTAACGAAAATGGCATGGTATGCGGCACATAGCCCATAATCAGATTATGGCTGGTGTCCGAAACGATGGAGATAAATCGATTGTAGCCTTCCGAAGTCGGATCGCCCATGAGCAGATCGGGAGCCGGTTTTAGTTTCCACCATTCGTAGCGCTGCATAAATTCCGACAACAGTCCAATTTGTCGGCTTCCAGGAAATTCGATGCTCTGATGCCACGTTGAGGGGCCGCGTCCATGGGGATTTCCATGATTCTCTATCAGATCCCCTTTCTTTTGTATCCAGGGCCAGATACCGTTCGCACCGTAAGTGATTCCCGATACGGGAGTAGCGAACAAGCTCCAGTAGGAAGCATTTCGGACATCCTCTGCGGTTATCTCAAAATTGATTTCCTCATAATTCGGTTCCATATTGATTAAAGGCTTTGGCGGGAGGCGCTGCCAGGTTTTGGCCATGGGCCCTTTGTTGATCCAATCGACAGTTCTTTGTTTGTTGCTATGGCTCGATTGGTAGGCGATAATGTCGAGCCAGTCTTCATCTCCGAAAAGTTCCCCGATCCAAGAAGTGCCCTGTGGATGAAGGGTAACAGGGGCGTTCTCGATACTGTCAAACACTTGTTGACCAATATATTTCCAACGTTGCTCATAAGGATTTTTGTAATTCCCATCCCCGCCGAGCAACCAGACCACGTGATTGCCCTGCAAACGGGCGACAATATATTTGGCTAAAAGTACGGCCTCTTCGGTAGGCAACGAGTTCCCCGGACTCAGATTCCTGCCTGGGCCTGAGGGTAACGCCCATAATATGACGGGAGCGGCGACAAGGCCGTTGGCGTTGATCTGGTCAGTGCGCTCATCGATGCGCCTGAAAAATTCGGAATTTATGGTAATCGGGGCCGTGCCGGAATAGGCTTTTTGACCTTCGGCATTGGCTTCACCGCCACGCCATTGGGTGGTCACATATTGAATAACGGTATAGTGGTTGTTATGACGGTGTTCAAGATAAGTTTCCCATTCAGTTTCCGTAGATTTTAGGGCACCGTTCCAAGCGGTGCAGGCGGTCCAAAAAAAGGGAGTGCCGTCGTTGTAGCTAAGGTGGTAGTCTCCTTTGTTCACTTTAACGGCGCCATGGCGATATAGTGCCGTCCTTCTTTTGGTTTTCGGATACGGTGAACCTTCCGCTTTGTCCTTTCAGACCCCCTTCTTCGTCCGAACAGAATGTTTTGTACTCCCAGGTACCCACCTCATCGGGCAGCATACGTATTTTCCAATTTTTGCCGTCGTCCCAAAATCCGTTCAGTTTTTTCCTTCTTCCGGTAGGGGATGTAAAGACTGCTCCGAATTCACGAACATCGTACAAGGGGTTATCGTAGGTCTTTCTACTGGTGAATGTCAGTTCGACCTTTTCCCAAATTATATGGGGAGTATCATTCTGGGCCGATAACAGTGGGCCGAGAAGAAATACGAAGTAAATGGCAATGACATAAGGGCGCATCCTATTTGGTTTTTATTGTGGAGAGGGTTTAAACTTTTAAAGATAATGGTTTCAAGTCTAAAACAGGGTAAGTCTTCCTCTTTGAAATGTAGATCTTCACCGACTATCGGGTCTGTGTCCGCTCGATGAACGATTCCATATTCCCCTTTTGCTGCGTTTCAGCGAGTAAAATTACCGCATAGCCATCCCTTTGAACAAAAAGACAAGCTTCGGGTTTTATAGATAAGACCCACGGGTCGGTGTAACCTTAAATCACCTTATTATGGACAAGAGCCTAAAGCGCATGGCCACCATGCAAAGAATGGAAGTTACCGGACTTGAACTGTTTTACAAAAACGGATATTACAACACAAGTGTCGATGACATTTTAAAGGAACTATCGCTCTCCAAGGGCGCATTTTATTATCATTTCGATTCCAAGGAGGATTATTTTATCCAGATTGTCGAAAACCTTTTGGTACGTAAAATTTACAGCATGCTGATTGAGCCCATCGAGGGCCATGAGAATACCCTAGACCTCATCATGCAATGCTTTGAAGATGCTTTGGAGACCGCCGTACACAACGAGCTCGATTTCGGATTTGTACTCGGCAACTTCATCAACGAGTTCAACGGCCGTAACGAGCGGATCATGAAGCACTTGAACGACCTCCTGAAAATCTGGGAAGTCAATCTCGTTGCCGCCTTACAAAGGGGAAAATTCAACGGTCATATCGACCGACATGTTGACAGCGAGGGAGTGGCGGTATTTGTGATGAGCGCCTATATCGGCGTGCGGACGCTGATGGTCGAGACCGCCCCTAGTGCCCGAAAATACCGTTTTATGTCACAGTTACGGAATTATTTTAAGAGTATGGAGACTCAAGACAGCCAAGATATAGGGCGAGTACGAAAGTGGCATTATTTGGGTCGTTGCATGTAACGAACAATACGCGCCGGAACACCATTTCGGAGGGGTCATTTCAATAGGGGGGCATGCCCTCCTTACCGTCGCCCGCCAATTTCGGCCTGATACCAGGTTCAGTTGTTGCTTTTGGTTTGCCCAAAACAGCTTCCACTTTTCTGACAACATCTTCTGGCGAAATCGTTTCCATCGCTCGTTCGTACCCCTCTGGCATTTTGTTGCCATAGACGGAGGTCGGAATCAACGGGAATTTGTTTCGGTCGGCCAAAAGGGCGTTCCCGGCATCTTGACCGAACGGATAGAAGCCGGCGTAGGGATGCGTAATACCCCACAAAGTAATGACCGGTATTCCATACATGGCCGCCAAATGGCCATTGCCGCTGTCCATAGAAAGTATGCCGTCAAGCTGGGATATCACGGCTAGCTCCTCGGCAAACGAAAGCTTTCCGGAGACATTGGTACAGCATTTGAATTGGGTCTCGAATATATTCAATTTTCGTTCCTCTTCTTTCCCTCCCCCGAACAAAAGAATTGTATAATTTCCGGCATCATCTAGCTTATGGATAACCTCTTTCATTAAATACAGCGGATACATTTTGCCTTCAAAAGCTGCAAAAGGGGCAATTCCCAAACATTTTTTAGATTGGGCGCCCACCCATTTTAAAATTTCTTCGGATGGTTTTTCTTGGGATAAGGGAATAGCTTTCGATAGATCAACAGGAAAGTCCAATTTTGAAAACACTTCGGCGTAACGCTCGTGAGTGCTCTTCAAAGGCTTGAAAACTTTACTTATTGAGGATATTAGGGCTTTTTTTTCCGCCCTTCCCTTGTCAATTTGAACGACCGGAATTCCGCCAAAACGAAAAAAAAGTTTCAAGACCTTGCTACGAAGTACGTTGTGCAGGTCGGCCACGGCATCAATTCGCAGTGCACGGAGCTCTTTATAGAGCGTCCAGAGGCCGAATAAGCCTTTGTGGTTTCCTTTGACCTCGGCTTCGAACGCATTGACATGCTTAAGTTGGGCGAACATTGGCGCGAAAAACGGCTTGGTAAGAACCGTAATCTTTAAATGGGGATATTGCTGAGACAGCGCTGAAAGTACGGGTACCGTCATGGCCACGTCTCCCATGGCAGAGAGGCGGATGACGAGGATATGAAAGTTCTCGACTCCCTGCCCTGTTTCCCGATGAGCAGCGGAGTTTTTATTTCGTGCCACGCAGCACAGGGTTTAATTCCTTGTCATTGTACATCTTCATCTGTTTATAGACCTTCATATATTTGTCCCCGGCCTCGATATCGGCCAAGAGTTGATCAATGGCGGCAGAGAGGTCATTTTGCTGTTCGATTAATACACTGAGTTTGTCGCCGCATTTTTTGATATGCTCGTCGGAGGCATCCGAACGTTCGGTCTCTTCCTGCATGTGATATATTTTTAAGGATAAAATGGACAAGCGGTCGATGGCCCAAGCGGGACTCTCGGTGTTTATGGTAGCATTCGCCTTAACTTCTACCGAACTGTATTTTTTAAGGAAATAATTGTCGATAAATTCCACAAGGTCCGTCCGTTCCTGATTGCTCGAGTCGATTTTCCGTTTGAGTTCCAGCGCCGCTTTCGGTTCAATGCGGGGATTCCGAATGATATCCTCATAATGCCACTGCAGCGTATCAATCCAGTTTTTCTTATAGAGTAAGCGGGCGATATCATCTTTGGCATAGGGGTTTTCAAAGGGCTGATAGACATCGTCTTTAACGTGGTATCTTTCGATGCTTTCCGTAAAAATTTTATTGGCGAACGCGCTGAATCCCATACTCTCAGTTTTATACAAAGTTATTGATAATTATTTAGGCCGAGGAGCTAGAAAATTCGAGGTGACAAAGTAATTGAACCTGGGAGAGCAGCATTGAACCTTAAATCGGTTTGTATAGACCAGCTTACTCTGTCGCAATACCTGTGAACAAAACCACGAAAGGAACCACAATTAAGGCAATGAGTACTATTTCCTTGATATGCGGCCTTCGCACAGACTCAATATATTTGGTCATAAAAACTACGGCCGGAAAAAAAACAATCATTACCGGGTAAACGCTGTCCGAGAGTTTGAGCACATTCACCACCAGTCCGATTAGAAACGAAAAAGCGATCAACCGCATGGGAACTATGCGCCCAAAAGTGCCCTTTCCTAATTTCCAATAGGCCCACAAGCCCGCGAAAAAGGTGAGGAGCGCAAACAAAATGAATTTAGTATTATTTACCCCATACGACAAAGAGGCCATCTTGAGTGCGAAGTGAAACTGATAGTGTTCGGCCAAAAACCCGGAATGGCTTGACAGTATCATTACACATTTCGAAATCATATAGACCGCGAACAGCCCCGCAAACGGCACCAACCAGTTCCGTATATTTTTGGGGTCATAAAAGTAAATGCCCGCATATACCAAAACAAGGTATAGCAAGGCCCAATCATAGAACAGACTAGCAACCAAAATCCAAATGGTGGCATCGAAAATTTTGAGCTTGGTCTCCCTTGAGGAGCGCATGCTAATCAACCGCCTCAGGGCCAAAAGGAGGAAAAAGCTGCAAAAAATGGCGTTTGGATCGACAAGGGTTTCAGGAAAGACCACGGCCAAGAGTACATAAAACAACATGGAAAAGGAATTGATGCCCGTAATCTTGTTCCGCTTAACAATAAAATTGACCAAAAAGACACTGACCAGTAAGGCTAATAAAATAGTCCCTTGCCGCACCAAATCGCTGGGGGAATAGACTCTGTCGAACAGAAAAAAATGGACTCCCCAATAAAAAATAAACAGGAACGTTAAAACAATGATATAGTTGATTGGCTTTGTTTTGCCAAAAATGATGGAAATCATATCAAGAAGCTATCTAAAGATTCATCAATTGGTTTTACCTGTCTGTACCGCAGGCAGGTTTGCTTCTCTTTGAGCATTACTTCATTAAAATTTTTCATTGTAGTCCTGCAGTGCCAATAAAAATTGGATTGTACTGCGGTAGAGATAAACTCTCTCAATTCCAGCCATGAAAATTTACATAGCTTCTGAACTTTTTATATTTTTGTACGGTAAATATAGCCAAGATGACTTCATTTTTTAGAGGAATAGAGGATTTGTTCGTAAACTATCTTTTTTGGCCCTATGACCAATTGCGTTATTGGGACAGTTGGTGGGGCGCTAATGCCTTTAACTGGATTTTGTTCCTCATCGGTGTTTCTGCATTTATTTATTGGATGCTTCAATTAAAGAAGTTCGACGAAAGGGGCGAGGAGAAGAGGAAATCGGTAGCGACTACTTACAACTACGAAACTTATAAATAGGCGGATTCCCATCTTATTTCGGTAGGTGTGACTTAGTGTCCGGGAAATGAAGTTCTTGCAGTTTCTATTGCTCGATTGCTTCTACATATCGAAGTGATTTATACTTCATTAATCTACGTAATACAGAAATCACCCCCTTGAGCTCGTAAGGTCAAAACCGATGTCCTTCCGGTAGTTCATGCCTTCAAAACGTATCTTGCGGATGTTTTTGTAGGAGGTACTTAATGCTTTTTTGAAATCTTTCCCGTAGGATGTTACCGCCATTACCCTTCCGCCGTTGGTGACCGTTTTGCCGCCCTTTTGTTTAGTGCCGGCATGGAACACCAACGAATCATCGATTGATTCATAACCATTGACGATTTTTCCTTTTCTATAGGCCTCTGGATAGCCGCCCGACACCAACATCACTGTTGCCGCCGTACGCTCATCGATTTCCAGTTCGACCGAATCCAAGGTCTGGTTGCCAACTGCCTCGAGAAGGGATACTAAATCGTTTTTGAGACGGGGAATGACTACTTCGGTCTCGGGATCGCCCATTCGAACGTTGTACTCGATGACCTTGGGCTCGTCGCCCACCTTTATTAATCCTATAAATATAAAGCCCTTGTACGGCAGATTATCCTTTTCAAGACCTTCAACTGTTGGTTTGATAATACGTTGATGTACTTTTTCCATAAACTCCCTATTGGCGAACGGCACGGGAGAAATGGCGCCCATGCCGCCTGTATTCAGTCCCGTATCTCCTTCACCTATACGCTTATAATCCTTGGCGGTAGGTAGCACCTTATAGCCTTTTCCATCGGTCAGAACAAAGACGCTCAGTTCGATTCCCGATAAAAACTCCTCAATAACTACGGTCGTACTAGCATCGCCAAATTTAGCATCGACCAGCATGGATTGCAGTTCTTCTTTGGCCTCTACTAAATCATTCAGGATAACTACGCCCTTTCCGGCTGCCAGACCGTCTGCTTTAAGCACGTACGGTGGGTTAAGGGATTCCAGAAAAGTATAGCCTTTCTCTAAGGTTTCGGAGGTAAAGCTTTGATAAGCCGCGGTAGGAATGCCGTGCCGCATCATAAACTTTTTGGCAAACCCCTTGCTGCCCTCCAATTCGGCGGCCGCTTTTTGTGGGCCGATTAGGGATATGTTCGCTAAATCGGAATCCTTAAGGAAAAAATCGTGGATACCATTCACCAATGGGTCTTCAGGGCCCACCACGACCATTTCAATATGTTCTTGAAGCACCCACTTCTTGATGGCAAAAAAATCGTTTATACCTATCGGTATATTAATGCCTATCTCAGCCGTACCCGCATTTCCCGGGGCGACAAAAAGTCTTCCTAATTTGGGACTTTGTTTTAGTTTCCAGGCTAAGGTATGCTCGCGGCCGCCGGATCCTAGAATAAGGATGTTCATGGATATTCAGTTTGAAAGTGGTTGGGACAAAAATAGGATTTGTGATGGGATTTATGGGAAGAATCTTGAATTTTGCAAATCGTAAACGATACTGTCTTCCGCAAATCGGTTCAGTAGGTATGCAATCGTTGAACCAGCCAAACCATGCAACCTTCGGAATCCGGTTCCGAAATTTCAGAAATTTCTATGTTCTCTCTCGTCGGCCGATGCATTTTCAGTTTCTTTTTTCTCTTTCTTTCTCTTTGTGGGATTCTTCTCCCCCACTTTCGATTTAAACCGGCTCACTTTTCGTTTCAGCAATATTTTCTGCTTTAAAGTCGTAAAATTATAATTGTATTTAAAGAAAATATAGCCCAAAAAGATAACCACGGAAACCAACATGATTACCATGCCCAAGTTCTTGGCCGTACTGCCCAAAACGATAAATAAGGTTACGAATAGTAAATTAAAGCAGCCGATGATAAAACTCGCCTGTTTGTGGCTAAGGCCCCAATAGTCGATCAGTACGTGGTGGGTGTGATTGCGGTCGGGCGAAAATGGTCCTTTTTTATTAGCAATTCGGATGGTAAATACGCGGGCCGTATCGAATAGCGGAACGATTAAGATGCTTATAGCTATCAAGGGTGCGTTTTCCAACAAAAACGGAAGATCGGTATAGGCGGTGGGTCGTAACGCCAAAAACTTGAGCGTGAGGACACTGATAATAAAACCAACGATCAAGGAGCCGGTATCACCCATAAAAATCTTTTTGTCGGATGAGAGATTAAAGCCCAGAAAAGACATCAGACTGGCGTTGAGGGCAATAGCCAATAGTGCAAAAAAATACTCTTCGGTCAAGTAGAAAATAGTAGTATAGATTACTAAAATGACTATACCCACCACGGAGGCCAGACCGTCGATACCGTCGATCAAATTGTACGAATTGATGATGGTAATCATCATAAAACCTCCGATAATCAGATAGAGATAATACGGAATTTCGTTGATATTTAGAAACCCGTTCAAGGAGTGGATGGTAAAACTTGGATTGGCCAGAATAAAAGCGATTGCCAGTGCTTGCGCCAAGAGCTTAGCACCGGGGGAAATCACAACCAAATCGTCTTTTAGGCCAACAATGAAGAGAATGGTAAGGCCGGGGATGATGTACATGGCTTCGTCGAAGGTATCACGGCCGTTGATGAAAAAGAGGGCAAAAATAAGAGTGTAGAAAAAGGATACGCCCCCAAGGGTAGGTGTCCTCAAAGTATGGGAACTTCTGGTATTCGGACTATCCATCAATCTTTTGAACTCGACAACACTGATTATTTTAGGTATCGTCAAATACGTAAGAAGAAAAGCTCCGATGAAAAGCGATATGGCAGTTTCTAGAAAATACAAGTAGGGCTATAGATTATTGTAGAACTAAAGGTAATTTAAAAAGGGGTAAAACAGCTGCTCTAACTCGATTTTCCCGCTATAGAAATTAATTAGGCATACAAAAGCTATATCTCATGCAAAAGCTTTAGCAAACCTTCATTCACACGCCGTGTTTCGTAGTCCATTGCGGTAACCACACAGTTTTGTTTCATATTATTGACCTCGGCTTGCGAAAGTGCATGGTATTTCAATATTTTATCTGCCAAATCTGTACTATTTCCTTTCTCGAAAAGTAGGCCGTTATACCCCTCCTGCAAATAGCCTTTCGGCCCTTCTACAGCGCTCGCTATTACGGGAATACCGCACATCATCGCCTCTAGCCCAACTAATCCTAAACTTTCCCTATATGTTGGAAATACGAAAACACTTAGGGAATTATATACCTTTACCAACTCTTGCTGCATTACGCTATCTATAATCTGGACATTTAAGTTTTTATCGCCTACCTGTTCTAGGATATTGCGTTTATCGGGGCCTCCCCCCACCATTATAGCGTTGAACTTCCTTATTTTTCCCGAAATATTTATTATCTCCAAGGCTTGTAGAAAAACCATCCATCCTTTTTGTTCAATGAAGTTTGAAACAAACCCTAGCGTGAAAACAGTTGGAGGCTTTCCCTTCGCGTAAAACATCTGACTGTCAACACCACCGGATGGATAGACAAAAATTTTACGCTCTGAAACCTCGAACAGCTCACCAATTCTATTCTTATAATCCACCGAGGGCACGACAATTTTTTGGCACTTCCGGACCACTGGTCGCAATGTCCGGAATAAAATTCTCTTTAAGGTGGAATCAAACACCGCATCGCTTCCATGAAAATTCAGTACTATCGGAATCTTTTTCCACACAAAAGGATAAAGAAAAAATGAAAAGTAAAGTGGAAAATGAACATATATAAGATCCTTTCGATTAACAATAAAGTATAGCTTGATTACCCTAGCGAACAGTATTAGATATCCCAACAATTTGGATAGAAATCCGACTCTCTTCGTTAAAACGATTCTATTCACATTAAACTCACCTTCTACTGCCTCTTCAAATCGTTTAACGAAAATACCGTACATTGAATTACGTTCCGACGGGAACATATTCGAAAGTAAATATAGGGCCATGATTCAGGTTTATGAGGATAAATTCCGTGTTTTCCGGTTTTTGAGGATTTCATAGGTAAACGTGGTAAAAAAAATAGCGCTGAACGTTATTCCATAATTACGGTTAAAATAATTTTCTACCAGATTAACACAAGCGATTGCCAAAATAAAAAATAAATAATTATACTCACCTTGACGAAAAGCCAAATACGAGTTCGCGATGAGGAAAAATAGAAGTGTTCCAACTCCAAAGATTCCAAATCGTATGGCATAACCTATATATAAATTATGTGAATTATAATTTTGTTCGACCGCAAACAACAGTCCATCTTTTTTAAATTGATGTTTCAAGCGGGGGCCTTCATCGCCAGTGCCATATCCAAACAAAGGTCTTGCGCCAACAAGTTTAAGGGCAGATATATATCTTGCCATTCTAGGATTGGACTTCGCATGTGAATTGAAATTTTCTTCCGCTTCTAAAGAAATCTCATAATCGTAAATATTCTTAAACCGTGAGACTATATAGCTGTCGGAAATAAATTTAAAATAGAGAAATAAAATCGGCACAAATGCAAGCCCGGCAAAGACTAGTTTTGCGTATTCTCGGTTCAATACATATTTCCTGATTTTTTGGAACGCCCTACACCCCATCAACAAAATTAATATGATGAAAATAATTCGAGAGTTTAGAAATAAGAATCCTATTCCGAAAAAAATAAGTAAAAGGTACTTGATTATTGTTCTTTCGACCACTTCATATAGAAAAATCAAGACAGTTAAGTAATACATCCCTAAGTAGGTGGGATGCTGATTTAATGGTTCTGTGAAATTCAGATAGGTATGGTAGTAATCAAACAAATCGGGTCCTACGTGCAAAGAATGTTGGCCTCCTAAATAATTATAGACATTAAGTGCTATTAAAATAAGTAGAGAGATGACAGATCCAACGAGCAGTCCTTTAAGCACGGCTTTTCTGATATTTTGAAGACATGTTTCATTAAAAAAGAGAAATACAATCGGCACCAACAAAAATGAGAAGGTTCTCTCAATAAATCCAAAGCTGTCTGACAAATACTCCGTGTAAAACAAGCCGAGCACGTGCAGCAAAAACAGAGTCAGAACGCTGAAAGACAATGTCTTAAACGGGGTCTTTGGACTCTCGAACGAATTATATCGGTGATGTCCATATAAGCTGACGACCAGCGCAACAACCAAAAAAAAATTACTGATATCCGTATGTAAGGGCAGAAACAATGCAAATAGAAAAAAAACTGCATCCTCGTATCTATGGTAGGCAAACATATATTTTTCGAATCGGCAAACAATATTAGAAAGTTTCTTTTTCAATCGGACGGTATCAGTAGGGCTTAGCTATCCTGAGTTTCCAACGCTGTCGATTTTTTTCGATACTCTTGTTGTAGGCACGTTGATAGGGTAATATTAATAAATTATAACCAATGTGTTCATCGTAGGGAGCACATAAATAGACAGAATATGGTATTTTTGGTTTTGTTTTAAGGCAAACAAATGCACATCGATGTTAAAGATAGCGACAATTGATACTTTTATGGTCTTGCTGATGTTCGCACTTTTGCCCGTTGATATGATTAATGGAATGCTATTGACGAACAACATAAATCTGCCTATTAGTTTAAGTCAATCCTATAAGTTCCTTTTACTTTTATGCCTATTAATAAGGTTTACATTGACCCTCAGACTACTGATTACTACCCTTATTATTACGTTTTGTCTTTTGATACCCTCTCTGTACCAATTGATTGTGGGTTCCGAGGGCAGCTATTTTTTTATAGATTTTATTACGCTTTCTAAATATCTCGCCCCGTTCTTATGTTTTCTGTTCTTTGTCGATATGATAAAAAGAAACGGAGAAATTGTATTTCGACACCTTCTAATGTTGGTTCAGTTTTCGTATTTAGTTTTAATGATAAATATTTTTGTCAAATATATAGGGCTCGGCTACCCGGCCTACAAAAGCGGAGGAATCGGCACCAAGGGCTTCTTTTATGCAGGCAATGAAATCTCTGCTTTATTGATAATTTTGAGCGCCATTCTCGCTTTTGTTATTTGGAAAAGAGGGTTCAAATTAAAGTACTACATGTTCTTGGCCATAAACCTTATAGCCGGTTTGACCATAAGCTCAAAGACCGCTATTTTGGGAATTCTTTTAGTGTTTTTCACCATTCCGTTCCAAGGTAAATCATTAAAGCTCAAAAAATTCCTACCCCTTGTCGCAGGCACAATCGCTTTAGTGCCAGCGGCATTTTTTTTATCCTGGAAATTTATTCAGAATTCTAATTTAATGGTGCGGTTGGCGTTTTTCTATAAAGAACTTGACGTGTGGACATTTATACTATCAAGTAGAAATGTCTTCTTGGCGAATTCATATGAAACCTATTTGACTAAATACAACATTGTTGAAAAAATCATCGGGGTAGGCCAGACGAGGTACGAGTATATAAACGACCAGAAGGTGGTCGAAATGGATATTGTAGATATTTTTTTCGCTTATGGTATTTTCGGCCTGCTTATTTTTCTTTTTATGATGTATTTTCTGCTTGTTCAATCAAAGCGGTTTTCGAGGTCAAACAAATACCCTTTTGCAAACTTCGTGTACTTAATGACCCTGGTACTCCTACTTATTTCTACCTTGGCAGGTCATGTTTTTGGATCTGGCATGTCGGCCGTTTTTATCGGGCTATTATTCAGTCTTATGTATAAGAGCAAGAAATCCGAAGAAATAAAGGTCAGCAAGGTCTCGTTTTAGCTAAGCTATTTGCCTAAAGACGTGTCTATAAATTGCAAAGACTCATTTCTAATCTTTTCCAACTTTGGAGTTACCTCGCTATAATCGACTTCGATTTTAAGGTTTTCAAAATCACTAGAGGAGTACATTATTCGGTTCTGGATGCCTAACAAACTTAACAGGCTCTCTTGTCGGTTGGCACCCTTGTTGGCTGAAATACATGCAAAAGGTTTTTCAAAATTTACCGAAAAGCAAGCCCCATGAAACGAATCGGTAATCACAAAACTCGCGTTGGCAAATAGGCTGATAAATTCTTTTGGGCCGGCATCCCTGATGTGCTTGTCCACTTTACTTATAGGAAAAAACATTCTATCGATTGCTATTACTTTTAATCCCAATTTTTTATAGAAGAAATCTATCGCCTGTCTTATAAGAGCCGTTCTGGGCACGGAATACACCAAAATATAATCTTGTCTAGCTTTTTCAATATCAAAATGTGAATACCATTCATTTCGAGATAATAAGAGTGTGGGGTCAACCACATGAAATATCTCCTTTTCGGGCAATATCTCCTCGATTTTCTTCTTGCCGTCGCTTTCCCTTACCGAAATCATCTCAAATGAGCTCAATAAATCCCTTACTTGTTGTTTTTCGTTCTCAGTGAATTCGTGATGTCCAATACTTGAAGCAAAAGAGATTTTTTTTGCGCCATCATTGGCAAAAGAAAGAAAAAAGATTGGGTCAATTTTATTTTTGGGACTAACCACCACGGGATTCCAAATTTGGTCACTACCACAAACGTAAACATCAAAACCACCCGCTTTGCCTTCTAACAGTTCTTTCTCACCCATTACATCGGTCAAGTTCATGTTTAACTTGATAAAGGTTTTGAACCTTGAAACCAATTTCAAACGCCAAGGCAGATTTACGAAGTCGTGAACCAACATTTTAAAACCATGAACAGATGGCTCGAACCTGAATTTATCCATGTTTCTTGATAAATATTTGGTGCGGTAATCAATGGTGTTTACTAATCCGTAACGGGATAGTGCTACTTTCGTGGCATATGCCTGCAGGACTGCCCCGTAGTTGGTTACATTATGTATGGTAATCAATGCTATTTTCATCTCTTTCTCAAATCGGTTAATACCTCCTCTATTGGTCTTCTTGTTGAACTGCACACCTTATTGACACTATCCGCATATCCAAAAGCAATCATCATTATTATGGTCTGATTATTACGAATTTCCAATACCTTTCTAATTGCCCTATCCGCTTTGGGAGTCTGGCTCCAATTTAACGGGCAGGATGCAATACCCAAAGAATGAAGGGCATACACCAGTGACATAGCAAACAACCCGCCATCAATCCAATGTTGATAGTGTTCCGAACCCGCAAAAAAAGCCTTTAGATCGGTTGTGACAATAAAAAGATTGGGTATCTTCTTCCCAAAAGGTCTATTGCCATTTTGGTGATGTAAGGCAGCATCCATTATTTCCCGATTCGCCGTATGATAAACATGCCACTCTTGGCGATTGCAAACTGAGGGGGTTTTCATCGCCAACGTAACGGCCCGTTGTACAGTGGCTTCATCAACAACCCCATTTTCTTTATATTCCCGCAAAGAGAACCTAGAAAGAAAGAATTTCTCGGGATCGGCCAATCTACCCATTGTAGTATCGTTAAACGACCGCTGGATAGCACCATGTTCTTCATCGGAATATACCTCAATGGTCTCGATGTGGGCCAACATTTCCTTAGCTCGTTCTTTTTTGACGTTTTCGGGAAGGTTCAAAAACTTAAAAAGAACCTGCTTCGCCGCCCGGTCATGATACCCGAATTCGCCTTTAGCCTTGGCAAATTGAAGCCTTAGAAAAACTCGTTCCGCATTTCCCCATCCTGAGTCCGGATTTCTAATCTTATAACTTAAGCTTTTTTCAAGTCCATGATAGGCCATCGCCAGATTATAGTTTCTCGTTTCGATTTTCTTCCAAGTCTTCTCGCCACCCCCCATAAAGTACAAATCGCCTAAAATCGTATATAAAACCTTTTAGACCTTCTACAACTCTGTAAATACCACGAATTTTTGGCCTTAAAAAATTTTTCCAAATACTTTTCATTTCTTCTTTATATCTGTCGTAAAAACCTTTTTTTTAACCCCCCAAAAATAAAATAATAATAAAACAAAATTGCTGCCCACTGTGGCAATTGCGGCCCCTTTAGCCTCATATATAGGTATTAACAGTAAATTACACACAATATTGATAACTGCTACCAATCCCATTAAAATAACCTTTAGTTTCATATGCTCGTTGGTGACCAATGTGGCTCCGACACTGTAAGCCAAAAAAGAGATGGGAATCGAAAAAGCCAAAATATTCACCATGGGTACCGATGCTTCATAGGCTTGCCCGAATATTATTGGAATTAGAATGTTAGACACCAATAATACACCTACCATAGCTAAAAGGCCTGTTCCTATCATTATGGCATTACCCCTTTTATAGACCATGTAAAACTTTTGTGTGTCTTGATTGGACCATCTATGGTATTTTGGTAACAAAAACTTTCCGAACATTATTGTAGGAATGACTAGGATAGCCGTGAGAATTACGTAACCAACATTGTAATAGCCAGCCTCTTCGTCGCCGGATAAATACTTTACCATAATGATATCGCTTTGAACATATATGAAGGCGAACAGATTCGCCATTCCGAAAGGCCAGGCTTCCCGAAAAACCTGTAAAACACTAATCGGTTTATTATAGGAGGATTTATTTTGAACGCCATGCCCTTTTAAATTAAAAATCCCCTTGGACATTCGATGCAAATGGGGTATTGCGAACAATAAAACCAAAAGACCGACGGAGGCATAGATAATTGCAATGCCATAAACATTCAGTTTTGCACTAAGAAAATACATGCCTAATAAGATAACAATCAATCTTAAAAGGTTGGGGGAGGATTGCCAAAGGGCCAAATAGTTATAAGATTCTTCCAGTTGTAATTTTGAAGCTACGAGCTCTACTGAAATGAATCCATAGACATAAAAAGATAAGATTATAAGCAATTTTGCAGAAACCGGGTCCTGAAACGGCAGATATGCCCAAATATATAGGCCTATCGTTATCAATATTAAGGTAAGGATAACAAACTTAATAGAGGGTTTTATCCATCTTGTCCCTCCCCAACCCTCTCTTCCAAAGAGCTTGAGCCATGACTGCGAGACCCCGAATCCAGCTATTAAAGAAAAAATATTAACGGTAGCAAGTGCCGATGAAAAAAGGCCAAAAGATTTCGGGCCTATTTCCCTAGCTACTACGATGTATATCAAGAAACTGCTACCGCTGCCGATCAAAGAGCCCATCCATAACCATGATAGGGACTTAAGAGCATTTTTATAGTGGAGTTTGTTCAATTTTAAAGTATTTCGCAGTCATATTTGCTCCCGTCATCCTTTCAGGACTAACTTTAAAAACTTAAGACCCCCTACAATCTGACCCTTAAACATTCTTTTGGGTTCCTGCAAAAATCTATAAAGCCATTCAAGGCCGTTATTTTGCATCCAAACCGGTGCTCTTTTAAGTTTTCCTGCCAAAATATCCATTCTTCCTCCGCTACCGACAAATATTATTTTCGGGAAAGCATCGTGCAACTCGGCACTTAATATTTCCTGCCGTGGAGATCCCATGGAAATCATTACAATTTCAGGAGATGTTCGTTTTAATTCTTTTTCCAATATCTCCTTGCCCTCAAAGAAGCCACTCATGTGGCCTACTATATTAAGGCCTGGGTATAGTTTTATTGCCTCTTCCACCGCTAAGGCGTTGTATTCTTCAGTGGTGCCCAAAAAGAACAATCTTAAATTTTTCTTTTGGCATAGCTCCATAATCAACCCCGGAAGATCTAATTTTATAACGTTGGTCTTATGGTTCAATCTGAATGCAAGCTGGGCGCCAAAACCATCGGGTGTCTGAATCAACGCATTGTCTATAACCTGCTTCGCTACCCGACTTTCATTATAGGACACCAACTTGAGCGCATTGATAGCCGCAGTATAGCCTCCTTTACCTTCATCCAGTTTTTTTAGGAAAAAGTTTTCTACCTCTTCTTTAGAAGTCACTTCAAAGCAAGGGCAACCATAGAGGATCTTTTGCTTCATCCGTCAAAATTTTCGGAAAGTGCATCCATGATGATGGCGGCCGCATTTCCTTCTCCGTACAAATGACTCGAATTATCTATTTTTTTATCCAGATGCCCTTTAAGGTTGTCGGTGAGGGACGGATCTTCGACATCGATTAATGTGTTCACCCTGTTTTGTATAAGTTCGATCCATTCCGTGCTGTCCCTCAACGTCAAGCAGTAGGTGTTGAAGAAATAGGCCTCTTTTTGTAGGCCACCACTGTCGGTTATCACCAACGAACACTTGTCGAGAAGATAGAGCATCTCTAGATACCCGACAGGAGAAATGCAATTAAAGGCGATAGGCCACCCGTGTCCTTTAATGATCTTTCTCGTTCGTGGATGAATGGGCCATATTAGATTATGGCCTTCTTCGGCCAAAGAATTCAAAGCATCTAGAATATTTCGTAGCCTTTTCGGGTCATCGGTATTCTCTTGCCTATGGATCGTGACTAAAATGGGTGGTTCGTCCTCCGCTATTCCCTTTGGGCACTTCATATTGTTTTTGTAATAAAGTGCACTGTCGAACATTATATCCCCACACATCGAAATGGTGGCGTTCTTCTCTTCAAAACCCTCTTTTTTGAGATTGTCGACAGCGGTATGTGTCGGACAAAAAAGCAAATCGCTTATTTGATCGGTGAGTATTCTATTGATTTCTTCCGGCATCCGCATGTTGAAAGACCGGAGACCGGCCTCGATATGGGCCACATTGATATGCAGCTTCTTAGCCGCAAGTGCGCCTGCGAAGGTGGAATTCGTATCGCCGTAAACGACAGTCCAATCTGGCTTTTCGTCTATCAATATCTTTTCGATATCTTCCAACATCCTACCGGTCATTGCCCCGTGGGAAAGACTGTTGATGGCCAAGTTGTATTTAGGTTCGGGAATCTGCATTTCCTCAAAAAAGATGGTACTCATATTGGCATCAAAATGCTGCCCCGTGTGTATAATAATTTCCTTGCAAGTATGACGTCTCCCTATTTCCCTGCTCAATGCAGAAGCCTTTATGAATTGTGGACGAGCTCCGAGGATGGTCACTATTTTCATTTTCTCGTGTTTGACATGTTCCAAAAGGAACTGTTAGCCCTTTAGGAACGGATGGTACTCGCCTTTTATTCCCACGAGGGTCGGAATTTCTGATATTGTGTACTATCTCAATGGCCGTTTTGGCCGCTTCAAGCCCATATCCATTGCCTGCCAAAATATCTTTATACACCATCGTATGCAAATCTTTAAACCCTCCGCTAAACTCCAGTTCTTGCCCGTCAATAGTGATAGAACGAAAAGTGGTCTGCCCTTTATCTTTTACCTCTTTAGGAAGGTATTCCGCATTAATCGATAAAAACCAACGCACCCTTGCGTTCTCAAACTCTAAATAGCCCGCTGCCCTGTCGTTTTCGTGAACATGGACAATATTTTCCTGTACATCCCCAAAAATCCAAGATAGCATATCGTAAAAATGTACTCCAATATTCGTAGCAATACCGCCTGATTTACTTTTGTCGCCCTTCCATGATGTGTGGTACCAATGGCCCCTAGAGGTCAAATAAGTGAGGTCAACCTCGAACTTGGTGTCTTTTTTGGCCTTTCTTACTCTTTCACGTAATTCGATAATGCTTGGGTGTACCCTTAACTGAAGAATATTGTAAATTTTCTTGCCGGTTTTTTCTTCAACATGTTTCAACTTATCAACATTCCACGGATTCAAAACCAAAGGCTTTTCACATATTGCATCCGCACCGCTACGAAGCGCAAAACGAATATGGGCATCGTGCAGATAGTTCGGAGAACAGATGCTGACATAATCCAAAAACACCTCCTTTTCATATTTCAGCTTTTCAATATGGCGGTCGAAGCGTTCAAACTCCACAAAAAAATCGGCGTCGGGAAAGTAAGAATCAATAATTCCGACGCTATCACCCTTGTCAAAAGCCGCAAGTAAGTTATTGCCAGTCTCCTTAATGGCTTTCATATGCCTTGGGGCGATGTAGCCTGCAGCACCAATAAGTGCAAAGTTTTTCATCCATAATCAGTTTTAAGATCGTGTTGGGTTTGTTTGTCTTATTGATTTAATATTCGTTCATCGGAAGACTTATAACCTCGATTGCTTTCTAAGGAACTAATTTACCCGCGTCACCTCCTCTTTCCTTAACCGATATTCCTGACCACTCTCCGCACAAGCAGCTCGACCATTTTCATCAAAATATAATCGGTGCCCGTATTCGCTTACCCAACCAATCTGCTTTCCGGGATTGCCTACGATCAAGGCATAATTGGGGACCTCTTTCGTAACGACAGCACCTGCGCCGATAAGACAAAATTTGCCTAAAGTGTTCCCGCAAATTATGGTAGCATTAGCACCAATGGACGCTCCCTTTTTAACCAGTGTTTTTACGTATTGACCTCTCCGGTTGACAGCACTTCTCGGATTGACAATGTTCGTGAATACCATTGACGGGCCCAAAAAGACATCATCCTCACATTCGACTCCGGAGTAAACGGAGACATTGTTCTGAATCTTTACGTTATTGCCCAGAACGACGTGAGGGGATACTACCACGTTTTGGCCGAGATTACATTTTTCGCCAATTGTACAATCCGTCATGATATGGGAGAAATGCCAGATTTTAGTGTCTTTGCCTATGGAGCATCCCTCATCGAGAACTGCAGTTTTATGTGCAAAAAAATCATTGTCAGACATATAGGCAAATTCTCGCTATTCGTTTTTAAGGACGCTATATCCAGGTCTCCGCGCAAAAGTACGATAATTCTTAGCTTTTTCAGGGTGAGCATAATGCTGAAGCTTGTTTTCCAAAAGGATTTTTTTCGCAAAACCGTACCAGGACATCGCTTCCCCATCGGTGAAGTGGCGGATACCGTAATTCGAATTCTCGGAATTGATTACGTTTAGGATAAATCTCGCTAGATTAACGGCATGGGTGGGGCAACCGATCTGCTCGTCGGTTATTTGTAGCTCTTCCCGTGCCTGCGCCTTCCGTAGGATGATTTTATAAAAATTATTCCCGTATTCGGAATAAAGCCAGGAGGTCCTGACAATAAAGTATTTTTGAAGGATTTCTTTTATGTATTCTTCCCCTTTTAATTTTGACGCGCCGTAAACATTGATTGGGTTTGGCTTGTCATCAATCGTATACGGTTCCTTTTTGTCGCCGTCGAAAACATAATCCGTTGAGACATGAATTAATATTACGTCCATTTTTAAACAGCTCTCCGCAATGTTCTTGACCCCTTCGGCATTGACAAAAAAGGCGTTCTTTTTATCCCTTTCCGCCTTTTCGACATTTGTATATGCCGCACAATTAATACAATACTGATATTGTCCTTCTTCCAATACAGCCTCTACTTTCGAGGCATCCGTAATATTCAATTGCTTTGAATTTTTGAACCCAAATTTTAGTTCGGGATACTCCAAAGCTATTTTTTGGATGCTTTTGCCCAATTGTCCGCCTGCGCCAGTTACCAAAACCCGGGTCATCGATATAGTTCCTTTACGGTGGGTAATTTTTTATCTTTTTCGGAAAGGACGAGCGCCTCTTTTGGATATTCCCAATCGATATTCAAGGATTCATCGGAATACAGTATGCCGCTTTCGGATGCCGGATGGTAATAGGCATCGCATTGGTAGGTGAAGATGGCTTCTTCACTGAAGGTCAGAAAACCATGAGCCATACCTTTTGGTATAAAAATAGATTTTTTATTCGATCCTGATAATCTGAGTGTGAAATGCTGTCCAAACGTCTTGCTATCTTCCCTGAAATCGACTACCACATCCAACACTTCACCCTTTACTACCGTTATCAACTTTGATTGCGCATGTTCTCCCGTTTGTAAGTGCAGCCCCCGGAGAACACCCCGTCTTGACACGGAATGGTTATGCTGCACAAAATTAATGTTTTGTCCCGTAACCCTCTCAAATTCGTTCTTTTTATAGGATTCGAAAAACATACCGCGTTCATCCTCGAAAATCTCGGGTTCCAAGATATAACAGCCTTTTAGTTGGGTTTCGGAAATGTGCACTATTTAGAGATTTTAATTCAATTGTAACAAATATTCACCATAGCCGCTTTTTAAAAGGGGTTCCGCCAATTTCTGTAATTGCGCCCTATCAATATATCCCATTGAGTAGGCCACTTCTTCCACCGCCCCGATTTTTAGGCCTTGCCTTTCCTCGATGACCTCTACGAATTGTGCGGCCTGCATCAGCGACCCAAATGTTCCGGTGTCCAACCAAGCGGTACCGCGATCTAAGATGCTTACCTTTAATTTCCCTTGCTGGAGATACACCTTGTTGACATCGGTTATTTCAAGTTCTCCACGTTTACTTGGCTTAATTTTTCTTGCAATTTCAAGGACCGTATTATCATAAAAATAAATTCCTGGGACTGCAAAGTTCGACTTTGGACTGCTCGGTTTTTCCTCAATGGACATTGCCTTACCGCCGGAATCGAACTCTACCACACCATAACGTTGAGGGTCATGTACATGATATCCATAAATAATTCCCCCGTCCGGATCGCTATTTTTTTGAAGTAGTCTCTCCAGGCCAGATCCATAAAAAATATTATCTCCTAGAATCAGGGCTACCTTATCTTTTCCTATAAATGACTTTCCAATGAGAAAAGCCTCTGCCAGTCCATTGGGATTCTCTTGCGCCGCATACTCGAATCTACAGCCCAGTTGGCTGCCGTCTCCCAACAATTTTTGGAACAAAGGCAGGTCATGGGATGTAGTAATAAAGAGGATTTCCTGAATGCCCGCCGACATTAAGGTAGCCAATGGATAATATATCATTGGCTTATCATAAACCGGCATTAGCTGCTTGCTTACGGCCAAGGTCAGTGGATGCAACCGTGTTCCTGAGCCTCCCGCCAATATAATTCCTTTCATTTTTCCCCAATATATTTATCGAAATACCACGCAACCGTCTTTCGAAGTCCCGTTTCAAAATCGGTTTCGGGTTGCCAGCCCAGTTCGTTCTTTGATCTTACTCGCATCTATGACATATCGTCGGTCATGGCCCAAACGGTCTTCTACGAAACTAATCTGGTCTTTATAGCTTCCCTTGTTTTTAGGATGGACCTCGTCAAGGAAACTACATATTTTTTCGGCAATATGTAGATTTTGGTGTTCGTTACCGCCTCCTAGGGCATAGGTTTCACCTGCTTTACCTTGCTTAAAAACAAGATCCAACCCTTTGCAATGGTCCAGAACGTACAGCCAATCCCTTATGTTCTTACCGTCTCCGTAAATGGGGATGGGGCTGCCTTCCAAGGCCTTGCGGATGATAACGGGAATCAATTTTTCATTATGCTGCTTAGGTCCATAATTGTTTGAGCAATTGCTTGTAACCACGTTCAGCCCATAGGTGTAATGGTAACTGCGCACCAAAAAATCGGAAGCGGCCTTTGAGGCGCTGTATGGGCTATTGGGGGCATAGGGCGTTTTTTCAGTAAAATAGCCTTCATCACCCAAACTGCCATATACCTCGTCAGTGGAAACATGATGGAAGCGGGCGTCCTCAAAACCCTTCTTTGGCCGGTTAGGCACTTCGAGCCAACAGTGCCTGGCCGCCTCAAGCAAGGTAAAAGTACCGTGAATGTTTGTTTGAATAAAAGCATCGGGGCTGGCGATGGAATTATCCACATGGGATTCCGCTGCAAAATGGATTACCGAACCAATGGCATTCTGTTTAAATACGTGCTCCACCAGAACCCTATCCGCAATATCGCCTTCCACAAAACGGTACCTTGCGTTATTTTTAACTTCTTCAAGATGTTCGAGATTGCCTGCATATGTAAGCTTGTCCAGATTTATTACTTGTGCATCGGGATTTCTCTCTAAAAAAAACGGAATAAAGTTACTCCCAATAAAACCCGCGCCACCTGTTATGAGAACGGTATTCAGAATATCGGCATCATCGGTCATACCTAAAGCTCACTTGATTTCTTGTTCAAATATTGGAGTAAGGAAACCAGCAGAAACAAAACGAACAGTATAAAAGGTATAAGCAATATGCCCTGGCTGTAAACCGGGACTTTCACCTTCTGATTCTTACCAAAGTTGATGATGCTGACGGTTTTTTGCTGTTCGGCAATCTCCACTTTCTTGCGCTCAATTTCTTTTATCAAGGCATTTTTTAGAGATAAAAGCCCCGGTATCTCCAAAGTCTTTTCGTTTTCCAACACCACAGTACCTTGATCGATCCTATTGCCCTGGGAAAGATTGTTGGTATACCCATCGACAAGATTATCGATTTGTTTGATCAAGGCTTCGTTTCGCTCTATTTTAGCCTGTGCGTTCTTGTTATATACGGCTCTTAAGTCATTGAAATATGGATTGCTGTTGATGTACTCCATTAAATTATGTGTCGCTTCCCTACCGGCCAAAGCGTTTTTATAGTAGAACGTTATCCTATGGTTCATCCCACTTTTTTTGAGTATTTCAGACTTTACCACATCTGAAATAAAGCTATCCTCTTGAAAATTTTGTAATACTTCCAAATATCTCAGATCTTCCTCCCGATTTTCGTCCCCATTCTCTTCCTCGATGGGTTCTATCGTGATTTCCAAACTTTTCAGCTCAGACACATCGATGTCCAGTTCCCTAAAAAAGATAGTATCCTTAGATTTTAGGTTAGCATCGATTTCTTCCACCACTTCATAGAGATAGTCTTTGCTGTCGAAATTGGGTTTTACGATAATCTCGGTTTTGAGCTTGTCCGAAATCAGGAATTTCAAGCCTACGCCTATTGCCAATCCTATTACTACCAGTATGGCCAGTTTCCAGAAGTTATTTTTAAAATAAAGAAAAATCCTTAAAAAAGTTCTGAAAAGACGGTCGAATCCCCCTACCGATCATCCGGAACAATTGCCCCAAATCGATCTCGTCGGATTCCGATTGTGCTTTTCACCATTTTACTATCTGCCATTATTTGGTTGCTATGAATTAAAAATTTGCTGCAATATCTTGTCCGTAATCAAATAGGTCGGCTTGACCCCCGTGGTGCCTAGCCCGCCAGACGCCAAGGTGCTTCCGGTCAGCAGCGGGTTGTCCGAAGCGTAATACGCATATCTTACCTTAACATCTTCACGTATGCTCTTTCGTATCTTCGAGGCCGATTGCACGGCCTTTTGGTAATGTACGCCTTCCATTTCAAGGCCGATTACGTTCCAGGTACTCTGCTGAAAAAACTTCAGGATATCCTTATTCTGCAACGAGGTGCCCAACACCGTGACCATGGTGCCCTCAAAAATCTTTAGCCCATGACCCTCAAAATCTTCGGCACAAAGTTCGTTCTTAAAAGGATAATTATCGGCCGTACCCTCGAAAATATGGGCCGAAGGTATCATCAGATCACCTTTTCCGCCTTCGAGAATACCTGCCTTTCCCATGATGGAAATAGAGGCCACGTCCATAAAGACCTCTTTTTTCTTCCCTTCCTTATACGGCTTTAAAAGTTCGTCGATAGTCTCGTAAGCCTGTTCCCCGAAAGCATAATCCATCACAAATATAACAGGTTTTTCGGCATCGGGGGTGTCTTTTGGAAGTTCGTAGCCGCAAGCCTCCTCCCCCATCTTGGCGGTATCGATCAACTGCACGTCGATATTGGTGCCCGAAAAGTCGTTGACGGGGATCATTCCGTTCTTTTTGGCGGCTTCTGAGACCTTGTCACGCAGTTCTTGGTTCAGCGACGAGCTCAGGGCTTCGTAAATTTTCAGGGAATTTTGACCTGTATCGGGAAACTCCTTCTTTAGGGCATTTCGCGCGAACAAGGAGTTCATCACACTGTGCATGTTGGCACTGATGATATGTACGGGGCGTTGAAGCAATCCGTTTTTGCGTAAGGTCTCTTTGATGGTATCCGCCCAGCGCTCGCCGTGAATGTGGTGGCCCAGGCGTTCCCGTAGCAGAGCGCTAAAAGTGATGGCCCGTTTATCGCCGGTGACCGCTTCTTCTATGGCCAATTTGCCCAACCAGTAGATGATTTCCAAAAAGCGCTCAGGATGCTCCTTGGTCGAAAACCGCTCGTGTACCGCCATTATCTCCACAAAAGGACGGCCCAGAATATTGGCGGTGTGGATGACGGCAATCTCTCTTTCGGCTAGGGAAAGTTCTTCCTTTTTTACGAATTCCTCTAATTTAACCCAGTCGCGGATGGTCTTATCGCTATCTTCGATCAGCACTCTGTTACAGATTTTCTCGGATTCTATAAAGAGGAAGGTCAGGTGGGTAAGAATGTCATAAATGTCGGATCGACCCCGTGTAATTTCGATGTTCATCTGCTCTTCGTCGATGCGGTAGCAATTACGGCGACGTTTTGGGGGGATAATGGGGTCAAAATGCGAACGGCCGTAACCTTCATCGGAAGTCAGGTTGATATATCGGCATTGTTCGATGCCCTCGGGCAGGCGTTCGAGCACATAGATCAACCCGTTGAGTTCGGCCTTTTCCTCGCCTAGGGCCCCATAGATTTCGGGACGCAATTGCAGCAATGCGTTCTTCAACGATTCGCCAGAGACCCCCGTAGGCTTATAAAACCCGCGGTTGAACAGGTGCCGCATGGTGATGTAGAGCCGTTCGATGGCGTTGGTCGATTCTTGAGCGCGGGTCGTGGTGATGGTCTTGCCCATAAACGGATTTAAGAGACCGTTTTGAAGTCTGTCGATCGTTTTGTTATGCCCCTTTTTGCGCGGCCGACGCGCCAACTGGCCCCTCATTCGAAAGCCAAATCGTTGGCTTTCTCTATCGGCCCTGTTAAAATTTTATGCCGTAGCTACGGCTATGCTAAAAAATTTTGCCTAAAGGCCGCAAAAATGACCTATAAAATTCCAATCACAGATTTCAAAGCGGTCTCGAGCAAAATTACGGTTTTTTCTTAATCCTACTGCCACTGCTTACTACTACTAAATTCAGAAAGCCCGTCAGCCACGGAACGATCATTTGATAACCGCTGCACCTTGTTCTGCCCGCCTAGTTTTCCTTTGGATTTCATATAGGCGTTGAAGCCGCCTTGTTTTATAGGAGTTACTTTGAGCCTTTGGAGGACTTTCCCCTCGAGAAGGTCAAAATAGTAGCTGTTCTGCTTTTGGAGGGATGTATCAAGGAGTTCTATAAATTTATCCCTATCAAAGGGTTCCTTCTCGAACTCCACGAACCATTCATGATAGGGAAGCTGGTCTCCATCGGGATTGATTTGGGGTGCGACCGTAAATTCGTTGATACGGGCTTCGGTGGCCGCAATCGCCTGTTGCATGGCCCTATCGACTTCCTGGGCGATGACATGCTCCCCAAAGGCAGAGATAAAATGTTTTATACGGCCAGACACCACTATTTTATAGGGCTTCAAAGAAATAAATTGAACGGTATCGCCCAGATTATACGCCCAGAGTCCGGCATCCGTAGAAATTATCATGGCGTAATTAACCTCTAGTTCTACGTCTTTCAGGGTGATGCGTTTCGGATTTTCTTCGAAAAATTCGTCGGCTTTTATGAATTCATAGAAAATACCCGCATCCAATAACAGCAACATTCCTTTTTCCGTTTGGGAATTCTGGTAGGCAAAAAAGCCTTCACTGGCGGGGAACAATTCTATACTGTCCACCTTTCTCCCGATAAGGTTTTCGAATTTGGCGCGGTAGGGTTCGAAATTAACGCCTCCGTAGATAAATAGCTGAAAATTTCTGAAAAGCTCTCCCACTTTTTGATCGGTTTTGGCCTGCAAACGTTCGAAATACATCTGTACCCACGAGGGAATACCGGCAATAACGCTCATGTTTTCGTTGACTGTCTCGTCAACAATTGCGTTCACCTTGGTCTCCCAATCTTCGATGCAATTAGTCTCCCAGCTGGGCAAGCGGTTTTTTTGCAGGTAATTGGGAACGTAGTGGGCAGAAATTCCCGAAAGCCGGCCTAGTTTTATGCCATTTTTCTGCTGCAATACGGGACTCCCCTGCAAAAAAATCATTTTCCCGTTTACGAAGTCCGCGTTTCCGGTCTCGTGTATGTAATTAAGAATGGCGTTTCGCGACGCATTGACCTGATGTTTGATCGAGGTGTCGGTAATCGGGATGTACTTTGCTCCCGAAGTGGTGCCTGAGGTTTTGGCAAAATAAATGGGGCGGCCAGGCCAAAGAACGTCCGATTGCCCGGCTACGACTTGGTCAACATACGGCTTTAGCTCCTCATAGTCCCTTATCGGAACGCGTTGTACAAAATCTTTGTGTGAGGTGATTTCCCCGAAACGATGCTCTTTGCCAAATTGGGTGTGGGCCGCTTTCTGAACCAGGTGTTCAAAAACCCACTCCTGCGTTTCTATGGGATTATCGACCCATTGGGCCGTTTTCCGAGCGATGTATCGGGCGAATATTTTGGCGGCTATGGATTTTAGGGACATGAAAAAAGTGTATGGGTTTATGAGTTTAGAGGTTTATA
Source organism: uncultured Flavobacteriaceae bacterium (assembly GCA_963764285.1). Classification (GTDB taxonomy): domain Bacteria; phylum Bacteroidota; class Bacteroidia; order Flavobacteriales; family Flavobacteriaceae; genus Pricia. The sequence goes on along the minus strand of CAVXSA010000018.1, from coordinate 104,855 downwards.
AAAAGATTTGGGGTCCTAAAAATTCATGATTCAAAGTTGAGCTCATAAGTAAAATATTTAAGAATCAATGACTGGAGATAGAATGAAAAAATCTGTACATCAAAAAGTTAAACTCATAAACTTCTTCAAAAATCGATATAATTTGTCGGGTTCGCCGGATTGCCATTGTTCCAAAGTTCAAAATGCAGGTGGGGACCCGTGGTGAGCTCGCCCGTGTTACCTACGGAAGCGATTACCTCTCCCGCCCGTACCGTATCGCCCTGTTCTTTATATAGGGCGCCATTGTGTTTATAGATACTCAAAAGCCCTTCACTATGTTCCAGGATAATGACATATCCAGTTTCGGCCGTCCATTCCGAAAAAATGACGGTGCCGTCCGCCACCGCTTTGATCGGGGAATCCATTGGTGCGGTAATATCAACCGCATAATGGCGCTTTTCCATATCGTAGGATTGTGAGACGACCCCGTTCAAGGGAGGGAAAAGCACCAAGGCGGTACCGCTGGTTTCCCTTTCGAAAAGATTATATTTGTCCTCCAAGGCCACCTCGGCCCTCAGCATCGAGTCTTCCTTAATGGGAGTTAGGTCCACGCTGGCGGGATCTAGTTCAAATTGTTCACGTATCGAATCCAAATTCGTTTCATTGTTCGCGATATCGCCTTTGAGTACCTTACGGATATTCTCTAAATACCGATTGGTATTCTCTAGGTTGCGGACTAGAGAGTCGGTAGTGTAAGTAAGAATAGTAGCCTGCTTTTTGAGTTTTGTGGAAGAATAACCGGGGATGTATTCCCGCAAAGGCGTAAAAGCGATCAATAGCGTGGTCAGCCCGATGAGCCCAATAATACACAACGTTCCGGTAACAAAGACATTGAGCCGACTGAGTTTAAATGAAATCTTCTCTTCGAACGTGCTTTCGTTGAGAATGACCAACCGGTACTTGTGTAGTAATTTCCGCCTGATTTCCTTTCTCTTTTTGGTTTTCTTGGCCATAGAACACATTTAAACCTTTCCTTTTACCTACTAATATCGCATTTTAAGCCCATATTTCCTCATTATTAATCACCGTTGCCTGCTAAACCGTCTTCTTCTGGTCGCAAAAGCTATTATTCTCGGCTCTAAACAAAGTTTAAATGGGTTTATGGGCAAATATACAGGGAATCGATTTTCCTAAGTCCTGTTTTAAAGAAATATAATGAACCCTTGATCCTGTTTCCCCGTAAGTAATAGGAGTTATGGGTTTATTTATTATTTTAACCACCAACTTCCTATCCCATAATGGTAGATTGAATTAGTTTTAGTACATTTGTTATCCATTTAATTTAAGATTATGACAGCATTACATATCTTTTTGGCAGTCGGACCTTGGCAAATTGCCATCGTGGTACTGGTAGTTCTTTTATTGTTCGGCGGAAAAAAGATTCCCGAACTCATGCGTGGACTCGGAAGCGGCATTAAGGAATTCAAGGATGCCTCAAAGGAAGACGAGCCAATCAACGAGAAATTGGAGGACAAAAAAGAATAATATTTTATACATCCCTCTTAGGAATTTTAACCCTCGGCATTGCCTAGGGTTTTTTTGTGAGCCGAAAGGAAAATCCTACACAAATTCTTATCGGTTCTTGTAGGAAGTCCTCAATTTCCTACTTTCCTTTCGACAGCTATTTACTGATTAAGTCCCTAAATATATCGGTCTTCCGCAAATCGTTTGGAGGCGCTTTCGTATAAGATATCACGCAATATCTGCCCTACACCACAACAAAAACCCATTTCACAACAAAACCCTGATAGAACCGAATCCCCGCCTTGAGTTCTGCGTTACTTTGGGGAATATAAAGGTATCCCCACGGCCAGGCCAAATCGGGCCGAGCGGATATTGTTTGACGCATTTTAAAAAGCTTATGAGTAACCTACTTAAGAAGTCGTTCATCCTGTTCGTCTTGGCCAGTTCAACGAGTTTTGGCATTCCCTACCCTTCTCCGCTCTCCCTGAGCCCCAGGGGTACAGAAATTGCTTTTGCAAAGGGTCGTGTTTCGGGCGCCTACGTTCCCATTTTTTCCAATTGTCCCTCCGAAATATCAAATATAATACCCGCCCCCGGCGATTGCACCGCCTTGGTTTCGTGGATACCCCCGACCGCATCGGGATCTGGGCCGGTCGTCGTTAGCAGCAATTATAATCCGGGAGACCGTTTTTATCCGGGTACCCATAAGGTCATTTATAGAGCTACCGATAGCAATGGCACCTCATTTTGCGAGTTCAAGGTTACCGTGATGGATAATCAAGCACCGACCATTACCGTGCCCGTGGATATTGTTACCGATGTAGATCCAGGGAGTTGTACGGCTCGAGTGACCTTTCCCTCTCCCTCAGGATGGGATAATTGTCCTGCAGGTACGGGCCAATCTCCTTTAGAGCAAGATTTTACGGATAATGGGGCCGCCCCGGAAGATTTTTCCACACAATGTTATGAATTAATAGGCACCCATGTCGGTTCAAGCGGTGAAATCAACGGATCTGACGAGCTGGAGACTTTGTCCCTGGTAAATTTTGATACCAGAGAATTCACTATGCCCATTACCAATTTCAATGGGACCGGCGAAATATTCTTTGACCATAAAATTAGTGCCGGTAGCGGGAGTATCGGAAACAATGCAAGACTGACGGTTTCACTAGTCAATACCTCAGGCGTGGCTACGGTCATTTTTACGGAGAACTATACCGACGAGAACGTTCATACCGAGTATATTCCTGTCGTTCAAAGCGGTAACTTTTATGTTCGTTTTGAGTTCAATACGGATCAAAACACAGGAGACATAGCCTATCTGGATGACATATATATACCGGGATTTGTAACGGCGGATGAAAGTGCTTCGGGATTGTGCGGTAGAAATTCAACCCGCGTAGTAAAAATCGATGCCTCTGGTCTTGGCAGTGGAAGCCAATTCCCCGTTGGAACGACCACACTACGCTATTTTATGGAAGATGCTGTCGGAAATTTTACTTTTAATTCCTTTAATGTTACGGTAAACAATAATATCAATCCTCCCAATGGTACGGATGTAGAATATTGCGAAGGTGAACCAGTTCCTCAACTTTCGGTAACCGTTGGTCCGGGAGAGACAGTGGATTGGTATGACACCCCCTCGGGAGGTAATCTTTTACAGGCCAATAGTACCACATTTACCCCTTCTGGCCCTGGTACGTATTACGCCGTAACCAAAAACACCACCACGGGGTGCGTCAGTGCCTCGAGAACACCCATAAATGTCAACGAAAACGTCAAACCTAGTCCTCCCGCTGCCCCCTCACCAGTAGAATATTGTGTCGGCGATACTGCCACACCAGTATCGGCTACGGGAGACCCCGGCAACATGATTCTTTGGTACAATGCGCCCACCGCTGGCACCCTGTACCCGAATGCCCCCACCCCTGATACCTCCGCAGCGGGATCCGTTTCCTATTTTGTAGAACAAATCGATTCCGCCACTGGGTGTATCGGTGATAGAACGCAGGTCGATGTCATCGTCTATTCGCTTCCCACTTCACCAACGGTAAACACTCCTCTTGATTATTGTTTAGGCGATACCGCGGCAGAACTGAACGATAACGCTAGACCGGCAAAAATTTAAGGTGGTACGAGGCAGCTTCCGGTGGAAATGAAATCCCGGGAACCACCAGACCGAATACCTCGACCGCGGGGCAGCAGTTCTTTTGGGTAACCCAGTCTTCGGCATCCGGAAGTACCATTTGTGAAAGTTTGCGAACCCGGTTGACCGTCAATGTGAATACGCCCCCGACCATAACCTCTCAGCCGACCGACCGATCGGTATGCGAAAACGGAAATGCAACTTTTAGCGTAGGAGCATCCGACGCCAATACCTTTCAATGGCAACTGTTCGACGGTACCACATGGAACAATCTCTCCGATATCGCGCCTTATTCCAATACCGGTACCAATACAATGACCATTACCGCAGCGTCCCCTTCCCTGACAGGCAACCAATATCGTGCTGTGGCCTCAAGCCCTGCCGTGAGCTGTGCCGATGCTATATCCACTAGCGGAACCCTTACTGTAAATGCAGCACCCCTTGCCCCTATAAGTGATGGCGACCGGACCGAATGCGCGCAAAACCCTGTTCAGACCTTGACCGCTACCGCCACCCCGCCTTCGGGAGCAAGCGTGGTATGGTACGATGCGGCTTCCGGTGGAAATATCGTGGCCAATCCTGTTTTGGGTACGGTCGGTACGGTGACCTATTATGCACAGAGCTAACGATGCGGGCAGTAGTTGCCCAAGTTTGGGGCGTACGCCTGTTACCTTAACGCTCCACCCCGCACCTGCCCCTCCGACAAGTGGGGGCGACCGGACCGAATGTGAGCAAAGTCCTATCCAAATCCTAACGGCTAGCGCGACCGCTCCGGCAGGCGCTAGCATAGTTTGGTACGATGCGGCTTCCGGTGGAAATATTGTGCCAAGCCCCACCTTGAATTCGGTAAGTACAGTAATTTATTATGCACAGAGCGAAGATGGCGCAACGGGGTGCCCCAGTACTTCAAGAACAGCCGTAGCCCTTAGCATTCAGCCTGCCTCAGCACCTCCTGTTAGTGGGGGAGACCAGACCGAATGTGAGGCCAGTCCGACCCAAACCTTGACAGCGACGGCAGCTGTACCCTTGGGATTTTCTATCAATTGGTACGATGCGGCTTCCGGTGGAAATCTCGTTGCCAATCCAATTTTGGATGCTGTTGGAACGATTACCTATTATGCCGAAAGCTCTAACGATGTTACTTCCTGTAAAAGCAACTCCAGATCGTCCGTAACCTTGACAATCGAGGCTGTTCCCGCGGCACCCACCAGTGGCGGAGACCAGACAGAATGCGAAGCCAGCCCCACCCAAACTATGACCGCAACAGCTGCGGCTCCGGTCGGTGCGACCGTAATTTGGTATGATGCCGCTTCCGGAGGAAACACCGTGGGCAGCCCCACCCTAAATTCGGTGGGAACCGTCACCTACTATGCCGAAAGCCGAACGATGGGTAGCGGTTGTATAAGCCCGAGTAGAACCCCGGTGACGCTTACCATGAACTCCATACCGACCATTGCCGCTACGCCGGCTTCACCATCTTGTTCCGCAGATTTGACCACGTATTCGGCCTCCGTAGATGTTAGCCGGGGAACGGTTACCTCTTCGGAAGGAACGGTTACCGATAACGGTGGCAATAACTGGACGATTTCAGGAATTGCTTCGGGAAACAATATTACGGTAACGGTCACCGAGGCAAATAGCTGTTCGCAGACCCTTTCCATAAACGCCCCTAATTGCGCTTGCCCCACGGTAAATACCCCTACAAGCGGTGGTGACCAAACCGAATGTGAAGCAAATCCTATACAAACCTTGACAGCAACTGCCATACCCCCTTCGGGGGCCATCATAGTCTGGTACGATGCCGCAACCAATGGTAATATCGTCGCCAGCCCCACTTTGAATACGGTAGGAGCCACTACTTATTATGCCGAAAGCGTGGATGATGTAAATAGCTGTACTAGCGCTACAAGAACGCCGGTTACACTTACTATACAGGATGCCCCGGCAGCTCCGACCAGCGGTGGCGACCAAACGGAATGCGAATCGACACCCACACAGCGGTTAACTGCAACGGCGACTCCTATAGTAGGGACCGATATCCTATGGTACGATGCGGCTTCGGGCGGAAATGCCGTTGCCAACCCCATTTTGGATGCTGTGGGAACAATTACTTACTATGCCGAAAGCAGGGACAAAGGTACCAATTGTCCCAGCCATTCCAGAACTGCGGTGACCCTTACCATACATCCCACTCCGGCCGCCCCTACAGCGGTGGGGATCAAACCCAATGCGAGGCGAACCCAATGCAGACCTTGACCGCCACGGCCACTGCTCCTTCCGGTTCAAGTGTAATGTGGTACGATGCTGCTGTTGGTGGAAATCTGGTGGTCAATCCCATACTCGACACGGTGGGCTGCGTGACCTATTTTGCGGAAAGTCGGGACAATTCCACCTTCTGTACCAGCTTTAACCGAGTTCCGGTAAAGTTGACTTTACATCCATTGCCCGATGTGAAGGCCAACGCCACGGCAACGAACATTAATGCAGGAGATCCGGTAACGCTCACCGGTTCCGGTGCCGATAATTTTGTATGGGATAATGGGGTTAATGATGGCGATACGGTATTCCCGCTTATCACCACGACCTATTCCGTAATCGGAACCGATACGAATGGATGTGAAAATACCGATAGTGTAACGATAATCGTAGGTGCCACTTCCGATATACGCTTGGAAAAAACGGTAGATAAGGCTTTCCCCAATGTCGGCGATACGGTAAACTTTACCCTGACGGCTACCAATGACGGCCCCTCCGACGAAACAAGGGTTATTATTGTAAACGATATCCTTCCGGTAGGCTATACGTATTCCGCCGATACGGGAAATGCAACGAACGGCACCTATGATACTATCTCAGGAGATTGGACACTCCCGGTCCTGAATAACGGCGATTCCATTTCAATTACAATTTCAGCCATCGTAAATGCCCCGACAGGTGCGGCCAATGAGTATTTGAATACTGCCCAGGTAGTCTCCGCGACCAATTATGACAACGATTCCACCCCCAATAATGATGATGGTGACCAAAGTGAGGATGACGAAGCGGCCGTTTCAATAACTCCACAAGTAGCGGACCTTGAAGTAAAAAATTCAATTTCGCAAACCAGTGCCAACCCTGGCGATGCATTGACTTTAACTGTTGACGTTATAAATAACGGTCCAAACGACGCAACGAAGGTATGCATCGAAAATGAGGTCCCCGCTGGATTTACGGTGACCAAGGTTAACAATAGCGGAAGCCAAAGCGGAAATACCATTCTTTGGTCTGGCATCGATATTGCAAACGGCGCGACCACTACATTGACATTTGATGTAACGGTAAATTTTCCGAACAATGTCCCTAAGGAGTATGTGAATACCGTACAAATAACTACGGTAGATCAGTACGATGCCGATTCGACACCGAACAATGATGATGGCGACCAGAGCGAGGACGATGAGGACAATGCCGAAATCGTGCTCATTCCGGCTGACTTAAGCCTGACCAAGACCTTGCATGCGGCCACGAACCAAAATCCAAATGCCGGCGATACGGTAGTTTTCGAATTGACCTTGACCAATACCGGCCCTGGTCTGGCTACCCATGTTACCGTAGAAGACCAGGTACCAAGCGGGTATGCCGTTGGGGCCATAAACAACGGAGGCGTCCGAAGTGGTAATAGCATTGCGTGGTGCGTTCCTTCGCTTAGCGTAGGCTCCGAAGTATTTACCTACGAAACAACTATCAATGTTCCGGCAAAAGTGCTGGGCGAATACACCAACACGGCACAGATCACGACTTCGGACCAATTTGATCCGGATTCCACCCCCAACAATGACGACGGCGATCAAAGTGAAGACGATGAGACCAGCTATACCGTTGGTGCCCCGACCGTTGACATCGAAATTGCCAAAACAATCGACAAGTACAAAACCTTTTATGGCGATACCGTGGTATTTACCGTAACGGCTACTAACAATAGTACGTATGATGCTACCCATATTGGTATCGAAGACGTGCTGCCGAGCGGCTATACTTTAGTATCCCATGCATCAGACTCGGGCGCGTACAACGAAGCCATCGGAACATGGGAAATCGCATCGATCGCCATTGGAGAAACCGCTACCCTTAACATGACGGTCACCGTAACAGAGAACGAAGAATATACCAATGTGGCTCAATTGATCTATGTGGATCAAATCGATACCAATATGGCCAACGACCGGGCAGAGGCCACGCCAGAGATTACAAAAGAGAAGTGTCTAACGGTATTCAATGAATTCTCTCCCAATGATGACGGTGCCAATGATGTATTCTTTATCGAATGTATCGAAAACTATCCCAACAGCCTTTTGCGAATTTACAACCGTTGGGGCAACGAGGTGTTCGCCGCGAAGGGCTATGACAACAGTTGGGACGGAACATCGATAAACCGAACGACTATCGATGCATCGGAAAAACTACCAGTCGGCACCTATTATTACATACTTGAACCCAGGGAGGGAAATGCTTCGGCGAAATCGGGTTGGTTATATATCAGTAGATAATGATGAAAAAGTGTAGAATATATATCGTAATATTTCCGTTGGTATTATTAAGCCTTTCGGGTTATGGTCAGCAAGACCCCCAATATACCCAATACCAGTATAACCCTATGACAATCAATGCCGGTTATACGGGTTCTAGGGGACATTTGACTATCCTTTCCCTATATAGAAGCCAATGGGTGGGACTCGAAGGGGCGCCTAAAACTATGACATTCGGTGTGGATTCGCCTATAGGTTTGTTCGATGGCGCGGGTCTTTCCATTATACAGGACGAATGGGGGCCCGCCTCCGAAACCTATATAGACGCCAATTATGCGCACCACCTGGTATTGAACCGAAAAGGCGATCGTTTGTCTTTGGGTCTCAAAGCCGGCGTACGTTTTTTCAATATTGATTTTTCAAAAGGACTTAGACGGGACGACGACGATGTCGTGTTCAATGAAAACCTCAAGGGAAAATTACTTCCGACAGTAGGGGCGGGTTTCTTTTACTTTACCGGTAAAGCCTATGTCGGACTTTCAGTACCGAATCTTTTTCCTTCGGAACAGTACGATCGTGAGATAGAGCAAACATCCGCCGAACGAATGCACTTCAGCCTTATCGGAGGCTACGTCTTTGACCTGAACACCGATTTAAAGTTCAAGCCTTCGTTATTGGTTACACAGGTGAACGGTGCACCCATTTCCGTTGATATCTCTACGAATTTCCTCCTATACGAAACTCTGAATCTGGGCGTTAACTATAGGTATGAAGATTCGGTAGCGGGGATTTTGGGTTTTCAGCTGTCCCCCCAATTCAACCTAGGGTATGCTTATGATTATACGACCGGCGAACTGACGAATTATAATTCCGGAAGCCATGAGATCTTTGTTAGATACCAATGGGTTTCTCGAGACAAAAAATTAAAATCGCCCCGATTCTTTTAAAGTACCTCCGCATGAAAAAACTTTTAACTGCTTGCATTATACTGCTATCCCTGGGGATCTGTGCCCAAGATTTACACGGCATCGGTATCGAACGGTCTCCGACCACGGCGAGCAACGATACTCCCAGGCATGGAACCTACGCCGATAGGCCGGTTTTGATCGGTCAGACCTTCGAAGAGGCCGCCGACATATACAATATACCGCACCGAACGTTCAGTAACCTTGAGAAGGTAGAAAACGGGTACTACATCGTTGCTGGCGTTTTCAGCAAAGGAAGGAACCTAAGGAAATCTATCAGAAAGCTAACCCATAGAGGCTTTGAAGAAACCGGCTATATCACCTATTCCGAAAACGGACTTAACTATGTTTACCTAGCCTATTTTCCGTATGGGTTAGAGGCCATCGATGCGTGTGTTTCGAAACTGGACGGCACTTACACTGATGACCTTTGGATACTTAAGGTACAGAACAGCATGACTATAGGCGGGAAATCTTTGGCCGTTTTAAAAGTTGATCAAGCCGGGGCAATAACCGGTAATCTCGAAGAAGAGGAAGCTGAAACGCCTAGGGGAAAACTTGTTCCCATTGAGACCAAGGTACCCGCCATTACCGCGACGACAAACAAAAGCAAGATCATACAAAAAGCGGATGCTTACTTTGAAAAAATGTGGTATGCCGAGGCCGCTGAACTCTACGAGCAGGCCTTAGCACAGGGTGAGCGCTATTATACCCGCGATATACTTCAAAAAGCGGCCGATGCCCATTACTTTAATACCGATATGGAAAAGGCATATATATGGTACGACATCCTGTACAAAAATTACGGGGAGGAAATGTCATCCGATAATTTGTTCAAGTATGCCCATTCGCTGAAGGGAACCGGTAGATACGGTCGGGCCAAGCGTCTTATGCGTCTCTACCATCGTAAAAACGGAGAAGAAGAGGCCAACGTCAACGAGGCAACTCGCATCGCACCCACTGAGAGCGTGTTAGACCATATCCTGGCCTCGGAACAGAATTATGAACTGAAGAATCTGGCTATCAATACAAAATATTCCGAATTCGCGCCCATGTTCCTCGATTCGAACAAGGTGGTGTTTTCCTCGTCCCAAGATTCTTCCTTCTTTAATACCCGCCGCTATAAATGGAACGATCAACCTTATCTCGATTTGTATGTAGCCAAACAAAACGAGGAGTCTCAAGACCTAAAAGAAGCCATCAAGTTTTCCAAAAAGTTGAATACCAAGTACCATGAGGCGTCCGTAACCTTTTCTCCTGATAATCGGACCCTGTATTTTACCCGTAACAACTATGGCAAAAAACTGAAACGCGGTAAAAACGGCATCAACAACCTTAAAATCTACCAGTCGCACAAGATAGGTCTCGAATGGGCCGAAGCCATCGAGGTGCCTTTCAATAGTGATGATTATTCTACCGGCCATCCGGCCTTGAGTCCCAATGGTAAGCAACTCTATTTCGTATCCGATATGCCCGGCAGCATCGGCGACACCGATATTTTTGTGGTCGACGTACTCGATGGCGGCCACTTTTCGGAACCCCGCAACCTGGGCCCGGGCATCAATACCGAAAAACGGGAGATGTTCCCGTTCTTTAATGGCCATACATTGTATTTTTCATCTGATGGTCATACCGGTCTTGGCGGACTTGATATTTTTGAATCGGCCTACGACGCGGAGAACGGCTTTTCGGAAGTAGTCAACCTCGGGGTTCCCATCAACAGCAACAAGGATGATTTTTCGTATATAGTTAAAGAGAGGAGCCACACAGGCTTTTTTGCCTCAAACCGTGCTGGGGGAAAGGGCGATGACGATATCTATTCCTTCCAACGCTTAGAAGTCGAGGAGGTATTTACGAACAACAATGCCATCGCTGGTACCGTCTCCGAACTGATGACCGGGAATCTCATGCCCAAAACCTTGGTGCAGCTATTGGATGAGGAAGGCATTGCACTCAAGGAAACCCAGACCGAAGATGACGGTAGTTTCGTATTCGAAGATTTGGAAAGCAATACGCTGTATACTTTGAAAACGGGAAAAGACGGATTCTTCGATAACGAACGGCCAACAGCTACCCAAAACAATGCAAGGGTTAATGTTGACATCTCCATGAAGCGTCTTAAGGAAATGATAGCGATAGAAGAGGGTATCAAGAAGCTGAAGACCGAAATGATTTATTTTGGGTTCGACCAATCGGAAGTGAGGCCGGAGGCCGCCAAAGAACTCGATAAACTGGTGCGCGTGATGAAAGAATACCCAGGCATGGCAATAAAAATCGAGTCGCATACCGATTCCCGGGGCAGCAAAGTCTATAACGAATACTTGTCCGACAAACGGGCCAAATCGACACGGGATTATATCGTCTCGCAGGGCATCGACGCCAGCCGTATCGAAAGCGCCATTGGCTATGGCGAAAGCCGGTTGCTGAACGAATGTGACGGTACGGTCCCGTGCTCGGAAGCGACCCATCTACTCAACAGACGTTCGGAGTTTATCATTGTAAGAGAATAAGAAATTAAGTTCCCCCTAACCTATCTATCACTCTGAACAGAAATAGCATCCGTTGTTCACGGGTGCTTTTTTGCTTACATCCCCTTTTACCGCATTTCGTCTATTATCTATAATACTCGGATTTACTGACCGAAATCTATTGCGTTTCATCTAAATAAATGGGGCTAATGCGAAGCTATTCCCATCTTTGCCATCGAAACCATTTAAAACTGTATATATGAGCAAATTTTTACTTGTAAAGGAAATTTATGTAGAAGCGTTCAAGGATTGGACCTTTAGGGTTCTTAAAAAGTATTTTAAGATCTATACCTGGTTTTGCTTTGCCTTATTAGGCGTAGTTGTTTATGCGTTTATCTATAGAATTGCCACAGGTTTCGCCTTTGACTGATACAGAAAGTTTCATAAAAAAAGCCCGTCTCAACAACGGGCTTTTTTTTTAGCAGGGTCTAATTATTTTTTTTGGCTGGTAAAACGTAAGGTTTTTAAAATTGCCTCCAGCTCGAACATATCGTTGCGTTTTTCGGTAGCGGGAGCGAATACAAAGCCTTCCAGAACCAGTTTCCGGTCGTGCTTTTCGTCGTTTAGAATGTAGGTTAGAAAAGGGCCGGCCATGGGATAGTTCTTGATGTCCCAGATTCCTCGCACCTCGACCCCTTTTATTCCGGCTATCTCTACAGGGAAAACGGCTGGGGCATAGGCCGGTTCGGTACGCATATAGGTCACCTTTCCGGTCACATCGGGACCTGGCACATATTTTTCCCCGATCGAATCGCGCATGGCGATGATATCTTTCACCAAGGTAGAATCACTTGTAAAGCTGTCCGCGGGCATTTGATAAACGATGATATTGGCCGTACCCTTTTGTATTTCGCGGTCGATCCAGACAAAGTTTTCCGCTTGTTTTCCAACTTTATAGATCGAGGGTATCTTAAGGGATATGCCGAACTTTTCCTGTAACACGTTTTCCCGGTTCAGCGAACGCCCGAAGCGCTTTTGGGCTTCGGCGATTTCCATATTTTTAAATGCCGCGATAATCGTGTCGGATTTGGATTCCAAATTGTCGATGATTTCCGCTTCGGTGGCACCCTTGATAACGCCCACTTTCTGGGGGGTCGCGTACATGTCGGTCTTGACGTAGGCCCCATCGACCGAATCCTTCATGACATAAAGCACCGATCGGGTCTGGCGAACGGAGCCCGTAAAGAACTGGGGGTCGATCTGGTCGATACTGAACAGGGGTTCATCCATCGGCATGCCCAGAACCGGAGCCGCGAAATGTTTTCTGATGGTATCGCCAACCTGGCTCTTCCAAAGCGCATTGGGAATAACAACGACCATTGAGTTTATAGCCCCTACTGAGGTCGGTAGGTAATTCTGTTTTTTACTTTCGTTACAGGAGGTTAGTACTATAGCTAGAAGTAGGAATAGTGTTCCAAGCTTTTTCATTTTTCAAGATATTGGTTTACGATGAACATTCGCACAATTTTAGTTTTGTGCCCGGTTTCAGGTTTTTACCACTAATACCGTTCCATTGTCGTAAATTCTCAACAGAAATTCCTGGATATTTTTTGGAGATGGTCCACAGCGAATCCCCATTCCTAACCGTATGTACTTTAGCGCCTGAAGGGGCGTTGGTTGCCGATGAGGTCGTGTTCCCGTGCGAAGCCGTAGTCGCAGTGGGCATTCTTTGAGGAAAGATCGTGAGCCGTTGGCCTATTCTGAGGTTGTTGCTGCGCAATCCGTTCCATCGTTTGATCTGGCTCACGCCAACACCGTAACGCTCGGCTATCTTACCGAGATAATCGCCGCTGCGCACCTTGTATCGTACCTGGTCCTGCTCCGCTTTTACGAGACTGGGCAGCGGACTCTCTTTGCTCTCCAGTTCCTGTTTTACATGGGCATAGATGGCCTCTTCGTTGGCCACGAACTTACCGAGCGCACGCTTGGGCAATCGCAGCGCATGTCCTTTTCCATCAACAAACGGAATGACATCTAATTTGTAGGATGGGTTAAGCAGTTCCACTTCTTCTTTTCCGACCCCGGTCAGCTCCGAAATCTGGTCGAAAGTGATCAGGCTTTTTACGTGCACCGTATCGGTCTCGAAATAGGGACGATCCACTTTTTCGCCGATCAGCCGGTGCTCATCGGCATATTCGAACAGGTACATGGTGGCCAAAAAAGCGGGGACATACCCGGCCGTTTCGCGGGGAAGAAAACGGCGGATGTTCCAATAGTTTTTATAACCCCCGGACCTTCGTATCGCCTTGTTGACATTGCCAGGGCCGGAATTATAAGCGGCCAGGACCAAATCCCAATCCTCGTAGATGTCATACAGTTTGGCAAGAAACTGACAGGCGGCCTCGGTAGATTTTATCGGGTCGCTACGTTCGTCAACATAACTTGAAACGTTGAGCTTGTACTGCTTTCCGGTTCCGTACATAAATTGCCATAGCCCGGTCGCACCCACCCTTGATCGGGCCCGTGGGTTCAGGGCGGACTCCACAATGGCCAAGTATTTCATTTCCAAGGGAATGTCATAGTTGTCTAACTGCTGTTCGAACAATGGAAAATAGAACTGGCTCAGGGTGAGCATTTTTTCCATCAGGTCACGTTTTCGAAAAAGGAAGGATTTGATAACGTTTTCCAAGGATGGATTATAGGCAACATTAAAAGGCGTTTTTTGGTTGAGGCGCTCCAAACGCGCCTTTAGGGTGTCGGTGGATAGGGATGTCGGATATTCATTGTCGTATTCGAGCTCTGAAACTTCCCGGTACATTTCTTCGGAACGATAGGCATTTTCATAGAGCTCTTTCATCCAAAGACTGTCATAGCGAGCAGCTTCCGGATTGTCTTGTAGGTCATATTTTGCGCCTACCCAATCCTTTAACAGTTGAATGACATCTTTCTTTCCAGTGGTGTCGGATGCCATCCGTTCCATTTGCTCGACGCCTTTCATGTCCATGGCCAAGGTGTCGGTCGGATCGATGTCTTCCGTGGCTGCGGAATTTTTTTGGTACAACGCCAAGGAATCCTTTTGCTGTGCCATCATAGGAATGACGAAACCTAAGCTCCAAACCACGAAAAGGATTACTTTAATTTTTGGTATCATTGTATCTGCGCATTATGAACTGGTGTTGACCTATATTTTACCGTTTGCTCCAAGCCACTACTCCGGTCCGGTTCACCGGGTAAGCATTTATCGATAACGTCTTTTATTGCCCCATTATTGCAGCGATTCCCGGCAAGGTTTTACCCTCCAGGCTTTCGAGCATGGCACCTCCGCCTGTTGACACGTAGCTGACCTTGTCCTCAAAACCGAACTGCTTGACAGCAGCGACCGAATCGCCGCCCCCAACCAATGAAAAAGCTCCGTTTTTGGTAGCCTCATCGATATAATTTCCGACCGCCATTGTGCCTTTGGCAAAATTTTCCATCTCGAATACGCCGACCGGGCCGTTCCATAATATGGTCTTCGCCTGTAAGATGACTTCCTTAAAGATTTTTAAGGTTTTGGGGCCGGCATCCAGCCCTTGCCATCCATCGGGTATTTTATCGACATCGACCACCCGGGTATTCGCATCGTTTGCAAAACCGTCGGCCGCCAGAACATCTACGGGAATATGTACTTTCACTCCTTTTTCTTTCGCCTTTTTCAAGATATCCAGGGCCAGATCCATTTTATCGTCTTCGCAGATGGAGTCGCCCACCTCTCCGCCTTTCGCCTTCACGAAGGTGTAGGTCATGCCGCCACCAATAATGAGGTGGTCCACCTTGTCCAGTATATTTTCGATGATGGTGATTTTCGATGAAACCTTGGCGCCGCCCAAAATGGCCAAAACCGGTTTTTCACCGGTCTCCATTACCTTTTTTATAGCTTCGATCTCTTTGGCCAAGAGATATCCAAAGCACTTTTTTTCCGGGAAAAATTGTGCTACCACCGTGGTCGAGGCATGGGCGCGGTGTGCCGTACCGAAGGCATCGTTCACGTAGATATCGCCCAATTTGGAAAGCTGTTCGGCAAAATCTTTATCGCCCTCTTCTTCCCCGGCATGAAAACGTAGGTTTTCAAGCAATAGTACCTCCCCGGGCTGCAAGGCGGCCACCGCTTTTTCGGCAGGCTCTCCGACGCATTCATCGACGAACTTGACCTGTACTCCGATGAGGTCGGACACCTTATCCACTATATGTTTTAGGGACAGGTCCGGTTTTACCTCTCCGTTCGGCCGGCCCAGATGGCTCATTAGAACCGCACTACCACCATCTTCGAGCACTTTGGTAATGGTTGGCTTGGCGGCCTCTATACGGTTAGTGTCCGTAACCTGGAAATTATCGTTCAGGGGCACATTGAAATCAACCCTGATCAGGGCCTTTTGATCCTTGAAATTAAAATCATCTACAGTTTTCATGTGTTTTTAGTTTTATGGTAATAACAAATGTAACAAAAAGTGTAAGCAGTTAGCCGTAGCGGTAGCGGTAAAAATTAAAGCCTGCCTGCCGGCGGGGCAGGGTTCCATCTGAACTTCGTAGCGGTTCAAGGCTTAGGCTGTTTAGTCTTTAACTTTGAAGCTGCGCCAAGCCCGCGTAAATTTGGGATGGCTCAGTATAAAGCAATAGGGAGGCGTTTCCTCAAAAAGAGTATCTTTGAAGCATGCTTTTCAAAGACATTCTTGGGCTTTCCCACCTTAAGAAGCATTTGGCCACCAGTGCCGATGCGGGACGTATTCCCCATGCCCAACTTTTCGTAGGTCCGGAAGGGTCCGGTACCTTACCTATGGCCCTAGCCTATGCGCAGTACCTCATCTGTGGCAATAAGTCTGGCGAGAATTCTGGGGGAAACCCGGGCTGTAATACCAAATGTAGCACCCTCTCCCACCCCGATATGCATTTTGCATATCCCGTATCGAATACAGACAAGGTCAAGAGCCATGCCGTCAGTGACCACTACATGGAAGAATGGAGAAAGTTCGTCAGGGAGCAGCCCTATGGTAACCTGTTTGATTGGTACCGTCTCATAGGAATCGAGAAAAAACAAGGGCAGATCGGGGTTGACGAGGCGCAGGACGTGGTCAGGAAACTGGCTTTGAAATCTTATGAAGGAGGCTATAAGGTAATGTTGATCTGGATGGCCGAGAAAATGAATTCCTCTGCCTCGAATAAATTATTGAAACTGATCGAGGAGCCTCCGAACCAGACTATTTTTATATTGATCGCCGAAGACGAGGAACAGATTATCCAGACCATCCGATCCCGCTGTCAAATTTTGCATTTCCCGCCCTTGGCCGAGGAAGCCATGGCGGATGCCCTGGTCGAAAAAGGCGCGTTGCGCGAAGAAGCATTGCTTATAGCACATGAGGCGGACGGCAATTTCAACAAGGCGTTGGATTTAATGAACAAGGATTCGGAAGATCTGGTCTTCGAAAAGTGGTTTGTACAGTGGGTACGTAGTGCCTTTAAGGCTAAAGGAAACAAAGCAGCCATACACGAACTGATTTTATGGAGCGAAGAGGTGGCCAAGACCGGAAGGGAGACCCAAAAGAATTTTTTACACTATTGCCTCACGGTCATCCGCCAGGCGATGTTGCTCAATTTTAACTTGGGCGAGCTGGCTTTTATGCGCATACATGTCGAGGGGTTTCAACTGGATAAATTTGCCCCTTTCGTACACGAAAACAATATAGCCGATATCGTCGATGAGTTAGAGAACGCCATTTACCATATCGAACGCAACGGGAATTCAAAAATCATATTAACGGACCTATCGATCAAATTGACCCGGCTGTTGCACAGAGCCGCCCAACCATTGGCTACCTAGCCTTAGCCCTGCCCATCGACGAGAACGGCCACATTTAACCAAACGCTACCTATGGAAAATCTATCGAGCCACCCCACACAAATCCTCATCCTGATTTTTTTGATTATTATCTTTCTTCAAAGCAGTATCGACAAGATTTTCGATTGGAAGGGCAATCTCTCGTTTCTGACCGGTCATTTTGCGGATACCCCTTTGCAAGGCCTGGTTCCTATGTTATTGGGCACGATTATGCTGACGGAAATGGCTGCGGGTATTTTGTGCGCCATCGGACTATTTCAACTTGTAGTGTTTGATGAGAATAGTATGGCCTTTTACGGGGCAATATTGGCCTGTATAGCGCTTTTGATGCTGCTGTTCGGGCAGCGCTTGGCCAAGGATTATGAAGGGGCAAAGACCATTGCGGTATATTTTGTGCCCGCTGTGTTTCTGGTGTATCTGCTTCAATAACAAAAACACTCCCAAATTTCCCCTGCGGACAGGTTAGAAACCATAGGGTGTTTGTGGTGTGATACTGGGAATATTGGTTTGTGGTAAGCGGATATTCCCCTATTCTTTATATTTATCATTCAGGATCTTTATCATTTCGTCCGTAAGATCGTTCTTCTCGGTGCCATACAGCACACTTCCGCCATCACCACCACCCAAAATATAGGTGTAACCGTTCGCCTTGCCATAGGCTTCGATCTCTTTTTTGACCTTGCCGACGATACTGTCCATTTCGGTCTGGCCGCTGGCCTGTAATTGTTGGTCTTGCTGTTGCAATTGTTGGCCGATCATTTGGCCGCGCTGCTGCATTTCCCCATATTGCTCCTGCGCCTTTTTCTGCGACATTTTTTCTGCCTCGGCTTGAAAGGCTTGGGCTTCGGCCTGAAAGGCCCGAGAGATACTGTCCCTTCTTTTGCTCAAGGCGTCCGCTTTAATCTTAAAGTCGGCCTCCACATCAATTTTTTCCTGATACTCGTTCATTAATTTCACATTGTCAACGTAACCGATTTTTGATTGCTGGCAAGCTGCCAATCCCAAAGCGGCTAAGGCCCAAATTATTTTTCGCGTCATTTTAGGTAGTGTTTTTATTCTTGGGTACTTTTTATATGCCGAGGGAAAATCAATTCCCGTTTTGGCTGCGCAAAAATAAAAAAGGTTTTTTAAAGGAAGGCTTTTAAAACGCATTTGTTCGCCGATATTTCCGTAAGCAATTCGAAATGCAGATATATAAAAATTTTCCCGAAGTGGCCAGGCTCATAGTAATGCGTTATGGAGGTAATCCCCAGTCATTGGTAAAACCTATAAGAAATGGCTTGCAGAAAGCAGGCGCAGGCGGCCGAATTCTCACTATGAGGCATAGTATAAGCCGGTGTGGTTAATTCGGCCTTAAATAGTCCCTAAATGAGATTTGGCTTTGCTGGAGGGAAGTTTATTCCTTTTGAAGGATGTAAATTATGGAGGAGTACTCTTTCGTCACCCAGCCTTTCAAATTTGATAGTAAACCCACCCAAAATCCTTTAAGGTAATTTTGCTTTCCTGTCCTATATTGTTCCGAAAGTAAAGAAACATAAAATGCATCGAAAAGCATCGGGCGGGTCGCGACCACTTTTAATGCATGTTTAGAAAATAAAGCCTTGATGGACGTTCTTGAAAAATGCCAAAAATGTCGGGGCACATCGTAGGCAGCCCAAAACTCTTGGTAATAGTTGGCGTCGTAAGATTTATAATTCGGTACCGCTATGATCAGGGTACCTTTATCCTCTAAATGCCAACGGAGCCTTTCGATTTGGTTTTCGAGATCGGGCAAATGTTCGAGAACGTGCCAAAGGGTGATGACCTGAAACTCTCTTTTGGGTAGGTCATCCATATCTCGACGGAGTTCCATTTTCTTTTCCCGCGAACGTAATCGTGCATCTTGGTTGGGTTCTACGCCATCGACCGACCATCCATCCCGGCGTGCGGCCAACAAAAAATCTCCAGTACCAGCACCGACATCCAGAAGTGTTTTATTCTTCTTGGCATATCCGTTAATCAACCGGACTTTCATCCACAGACTAAAACTTTTTACGCGCTGATAGATTTTTTCTGTAAGCGTCGATTTGGCATCCGTATGTGAAATGTAGGCTTCGCTTTGGTAGTAGGTGTCTGGATCCTCAGGTTGCGGACGCGTCACCAACATCTGAAGATCTTCATCCAGAAACAATTCAAATTCCTCGCCGGTTACCGGAAAATCCTTGGTCTTTAAATACGGTTTCATGAGAGTAGTGGGTAGTCAGGTATCCTTGGTTTAATGCCCTAAGATACTTTAAATCGGAATACCATGAAAGTGTATTTGCGAAACAGCCGGGTTCAGCTATTGAAATGATAAAGTTCCACGTGGAACATATTAACTACTACCTTCCCAAATACACCAAGAGAACACTAATATCGGAAGGGTTTACCCCACTTACTCGTGAGGCTTGCGCAATGGTGACCGGTTGAATTACGGACAGTTTTTCCCGGGCCTCATAAGACAGCGATTTCAATTTGGAATAATCAAAATTCTCGGGGATTTTAACATGCTCCAACCGCTGCAACTTGTCAGCATTGTTCTTCTCCTTTTCGATATAGCCGAAATATTTCACTTGTATTTCGGTCTGTTCCAAAACTTCGCTGTCCAGATTATTTTCTTGTACAAAACCGTAAACGGGCTCCAATTCCAGCATATGTTCCATCTTCACTTTGGGACGGGAAAAAACCTTGAACATCTTATCGGATTGCTTGACAAGAGCGGAATCCAATCGCTCTAAAATCGGATTAATATCCTCGGGCGGAACACTGGTTTCCTTAAAGAAATTTACGAACGCGTCGGACATCTGTTCCTTTTCCTTCATTCGTCTTAAACGGTCTTCTTTGGCCAAGGCCTATCCCATAACTCTTAGGGGTCAACCGCAGATCGGCATTATCTTGCCGTAAGAGTGTTCGATATTCAGCCCGGGAGGTGAACATGCGATACGGTTCCTCTGTGCCTTTGGTAATGAGGTCGTCGATTAAGACCCCGATATAGGCCTCGTCCCTTTGTAAAATCAAGGGGTCTCTTTCGTTCAGCTTTAAGTGCGCGTTGATGCCGGCCATCAAGCCTTGTGAAGCAGCTTCTTCGTATCCGGTCGTGCCATTGATCTGGCCGGCAAAATAGAGGTTGTCGATCAATTTGGTCTCGAGCGTGTGCTTAAGCTGTGTGGGCGGAAAGTAATCATATTCGATGGCGTAGCCTGGCCTAAAAAACTTGACCTGCTCGAAACCCTTTACCGATTTTAGGGCTCTGTATTGCACGTCTTCCGGTAAGGAGGTAGAGAAACCATTGACGTAAACCTCGACAGTATGCCAGCCTTCGGGCTCCACAAACAGTTGGTGGCTGTCCTTGTCCGCAAACCGATCGATTTTGTCCTCGATAGAGGGGCAATAGCGGGGTCCTACACTTTTGATCCTGCCATTGAACATGGGGGAGCGGTCAAAGCCTTCCCGCAACAGATCGTGAACTTCGGGGCTGGTATGGCTCATGTGGCAGTCCCGCTGAGTCTTTAAAATGGGGGTGTCCAAATAAGAAAATTTTTCTGGATGCTCATCGCCAGGCTGGGGAATCATTACGGAATAATCCAAGGAACGTCCGTCCACTCGGGGTGGAGTTCCGGTCTTCATTCTACCGCTTTCGAACCCTAATTCCGTCAATTGTTGGGTGATTCCGGTAGCGGCCCGTTCACCGGCCCTGCCACCGCCGAATTGCTTTTCCCCGATATGGATCAGCCCATTTAGAAAAGTGCCGTTGGTCAGAACCACCGCTTTTCCCCTTATTTCCAAACCTAGGGAAGTCCGAACCCCGACCACCTTGTTGTTCTCGACCAGAAGACCACTGACCATCTCTTGGTAAAAATCGCAATTCGGGGTCTTCTCCAAAGCCAGGCGCCATTCTTCCGCAAAGCGCATTCGGTCGCTTTGCGCCCGGGGACTCCACATTGCCGGACCCTTGGATTTGTTCAGCATCTTGAATTGAATGGCGGACTTGTCGGTTATGATGCCGCTATACCCTCCCATGGCATCAATTTCTCGCACAATTTGTCCTTTTGCTATACCGCCCATGGCCGGGTTGCACGACATCTGCCCGATAGTCTGCAAATTCATGGTAACCAATAGGGTCTTGGAACCCATGTTGGCCGAGGCGGCTGCCGCTTCTGCACCCGCATGGCCGCCTCCTACTATAATGACATCATATTGATCTAAAAACATCTCAAATAAAATTCAAAGTTAAAAGGGCCCATCCCCAGAACAAACGCGTGAACCATACTCTCAAATTACAGGGCACTTTTTTGCACAACAACAGCAACAACCTCTATTGTTCCACGTGGAACAATTCGATTTTTTCGTTTTCCTTACTCCGCATCTGAACTTTGTCAGACTCTGTTTTGTCGTTAAAACCACACAGATGTAACAGGCCATGTGCCATGACGCGGAGCAACTCCATTTCGAATGTCGTATTAAAGGTCTTCGCATTTTCCTCTACCCTATCGACAGAAATAAAGATGTCACCACCTATGCTCTTCCCCTGAGTATAATCAAAGGTAATAACGTCGGTAAGCGTATCGTGAAAAAGATATTTCCGGTTCATCTTCAAAAGAGCCTCATCAGAACAGAAGATGTAATCGATCGCGCCCACTGTACTGCTCTCCAAAATTACAACCCTACTTACCCAATCGGCAAACTTGGTTTCATTCTCCAACTGGAATTCCGTTTCATAATGGAACTCAATCATGGCTCTTGAAATAATCCTTTACCCTGTTCTGAAAATGGGGGCGCAAAGGTAAGGCTTGTCGGTTTAAAATTTCGATTTCATTGCGATTATTCCCCAACTCAAAAGGCTTGGTAATAATGGGGTTTTGAAAATTCTTTGCGTTGGTACTGCTTTCCCTTTCGGGCTTTTTTCCTTGCCTCAAAGCGGCGTTCTCCAATTTCAGTAACTCATACTGAATGTTGTTGATTTTGTTCAGGTTGCGTTGCGTCACTCCGTTTTCAAGAAGATCGTTCTGAAAATCTTCCATTTGCTTAAGCAGTTTTTGGCCCAATTTTTTATCGGCTGAATTAATCATGTCCTGTAGCTGTTGCTCCAGCTGTTGACGAATCATCTGTTGCTCTTTATAAATTTCATAGATTTCCTGTAACTCGGCTTCGCTAGGTTCGCCTTGTTCCTGCCCTTGCCCGCCCTGCTTTCCATTTTTTCCGTTGGCGCCGGTACCCTCCATCCCTTCTCCTTTACTACCTCTCTGCCCCTGTTGGCCTTCGCCTTCTTGACTTCCTTGATTCGATTCAGATTTACCTTTTCCCTGGGAGTCTCCCTCTCCCTTCTGACCCTTTCCGTTTTGGCCTTGGCCCTGCTGGCCCATTCCTTCCATTTTTTCCTTCAGTTCGCCCTGCCCTTTGATGATGTCGGGCAGCTGAAAGTCCTGCCCTTCTCCCTGACCCTTGCCGGCCATCATACTCTGTTGCATATTATCAAGCATATTGGCCAAAAAGTCCGCCAGGCTGTTGGAAGCGTTCATCACGTATTTCTGATACGACACCCCTTGGTAAATTTGGCTTTCAGCCATGCTTTCGAGTGACTTGTCGATGTTATAATACACCTCTGTTATCTGCTCGTTGACAAACTCGGAGAGTTCGGCCCGTCGGAGAGACAAGGCGAAAAGACTATCATCAACGTGCCCGAACAGATTCCGTAGCTCTTGCTGTTGACGAACGGTGCCGGCGAACTGTGGGTTGTCAACATCAGCGTCTTCTAAATTCTTATACAGCTTTTCTTGCTGGAAAGAAAAGGTAATCAAATTATCCAATATTTGACGAAGCATTTCGGCATCCTCGGTAATACTAGACTCGCCACCGGCAGCAGAAGATGATTCCTCAAGGTCTTCGGCCATCTTGCGCATTTTTTGAGCCGCTGACTTTTGCTTTTGAGATGCCTTCCCTTCTGCCTCTTGCTTTTCCTTGGGGCGGGTTGCCTCTGATTTCTGCTTCTCTATTTCTTCTAAAGCTTCCTTTTGATCCTCTTTGATACCCACTTGGCTTTGTGTGTCGATTTGCAGATCCATAGGCTTTTTTAAAGATGAATTATCCTTTTGAAGATCCTGTATGTCTTTCGTGAGTTCCTCGAACCGTTGTGTCAACTCCTGTTGTTCCTCTTTGGTTTTTTCTGCTCCTCGCTTTTCGGCAGCTTCATCCTGCTTCTCCGCTAAATTCTGCAAGTCCTTCGCCAATTGCGAGGCCTTCTCGGCCACGTAATACCGTTTAGTCAATTCCAGAAGTTGCTCGAGGTTACGCTCGCCGTTTTGCTGTTTTTTGCCAAGTTCCTCCAAACGCCGGGTCAATTCTTCCTTATCGATTTTATCGGCTACCTTATTGAGTTCTTCCAGCAGCTTTTCATTCTTTTTGGCCTCCAGTTCCTGACGTTCCAAGCGCTCTTGCAGCAATTGGTTCATTTCACTGTCTTTCTCCCCCTTCTGTAAATTTTCCTTTAGCTGCTTGCTAAATTTTTGCATTAGGTTTTCTTGTTGCTGCTGCTTTTTCAGAAAATCCTTAACCTGGGTCTGATCGTTGAAATCTAAGCGGTTCTTTTCCTTTTGCTCTTGATTGATTTCCTTTAGCGTCTCCTTTTGTTCCTGGAACGTATTAAGGGACTTATCCATATTTTCGATAAGGGACTGCTGTGACTCCAGTTCCTTGTTCCGCAACTGATCACTGTCGAGCAACGTCATGGAAAAAACCTGGCTTTTGGTTGTTTTTCCCTTGTGGATGGCATCGTTGTCCGTCGCCGTGAAATAATAACTATAGGACTTGCCGGCCTCCAGATTCAATCCAGAAGGAAAAGTATAATAAAAGCGGTCGAAATTTGCGTTGGGCGTGTTCAGGGGGATTACCTGTGTGCTGTCTGGATTCCCGTTGGGATAGCACACCAGTTTTATACTGTTCAGCTTGTAGTCGTCCGACGCCTCTCCCGCATAGTAGGATACATTCGGATTCAGGGAATCCAACACCTGCTTAGCCGTGATGGTCGGATAAGCGTCCTTGATTACCGTGAACCGATAGGCTAATTTTTCATAATCGCGTACATTTTGGTTGGATGTAGCTAGCTCATAGGGAAAATCGGAATAGATGAATTTGGTGAGTTCGAAACGATTACTATCCCTTGAAAAGGATAAGGAAGTATCCTTTGTCACCAACCGGATTTCCCCCGTGTTATGACCCTCGATTTCCCAAACTGCCTTAGTTCCTTCGGGAAAGGTAGCATTTCCTGTACTGCTCAATACCTCTGAAGAACGATTGGTATAGGTCGGGTAGTCGAGTTTAATCTTAAAATCCTGGATAGCCGGAGTGCTCAAGGCATTCAAGGTATAGGGTCTTGAACGGACGCCATTGGCGGAGAAGAAAAAAACCGTTTCCTTTAAAGGCGGCGTAAAGGTGTATTGATACTGCCCATTGTTTTTTTGTAAGAGAGAAGCTTTTCCATCGATATCGATGTAAACCGCCTCCGGTTGAACCTTTCCTTCCGTGACTACATCAATCGTATACGATTTTGTGTCCAGTACATCCAGGTTATTCCGACAAAAGCTTAAAGTGAAAAGGGGCCGGCGGTTCATAGGCCAAATCATAATTAACGACCCTATCCGCAGATCCGAAAAATGACGCCCAATTCCCTGTATAACCAAATCAATCCGAACAGCAACACGGGCAAAACAAGGTATTTGATATACTGTAAATTTTCCCGAAAATCCACCGCCTTAGCAAACGGAATTACATCCATGTTCTCGGAACGCTGTTCGATACTGGCCAACAGAAGTTCGGATTGATCTTTATCCTCGGCCAAATCCAACAGATTATAGAGTTTATCCCCAACCTCGGGAAAATGCTTGCCGATCAACAAGGAAGCTTGTTTATTGCTAATCCCCTGTCTAAGCTTAAAGAGATAGAAAAGTGGGGTCAAAATATAGCGGAAAAGCAAATACCCTTCCACGCCGATAAAGACCAGTAACAGCAGGAATCGCCCTCTGGAGTCCAGCCATAAAAAGTACTCCACCCCCATCACCGCAAAGAAGAAAAGCAGCCCCAGTGCGATAAAAAGTACTAGGCCCTTGACCAGCATCCGGGTGTAGTATTTCCGGGTGAACCGGTTGAGCTTATCCAAGATGTTTTTA
Source organism: uncultured Flavobacteriaceae bacterium (assembly GCA_963764285.1). Taxonomy (GTDB): domain Bacteria; phylum Bacteroidota; class Bacteroidia; order Flavobacteriales; family Flavobacteriaceae; genus Pricia. The sequence goes on along the minus strand of CAVXSA010000018.1, from coordinate 79,216 downwards.
TAACTCGCCATAGATCACAAAGATACGAAAAAGGACAAGGGGCACAGTGCTTTTACTATCTTTGCACCTATGAAAGAAAATGTCCGGGTCCGTTTTGCGCCCAGTCCTACCGGCCCTTTACATATCGGCGGTGTCCGCACCGCACTGTTCAATTATCTGTTCGCCAAAAAACACAACGGCCAATTTATTCTCCGGATAGAGGATACCGACCGAAACCGGTATGTGGAAGGTGCCGAACCGTATATTATTGAAGCGCTGCATTGGTGTGGTATTCCATATGATGAAGGCCCCGAAAAAGGCGGAACTTACGGCCCCTACCGACAAAGCGAGCGTAAACATCTTTACCACAAATATGCAAGACAGCTAATTGATAGCGGAAAGGCTTATTATGCTTTTGATAGTGCCGAAGAATTGGACGCTCACCGGAAAAATCACGAGGCAAAGGGAAAGACTTTCATTTATAACTGGCACAATCGCCTTAAACTGGACAATTCCCTCTCGTTAACCCCGGCGGAAACCCAAAAACGATTGGATACGAGGGAAGATTACGTGATTCGCTTCCTAACGCCCCCGGACGAAACCTTACATTTGAAAGATATGATTCGTGGGGCCATCGAAATTGACACCAATACGCTTGACGATAAAGTACTTTTCAAAAGCGATGGTATGCCCACCTATCACCTAGCCAATATCGTGGATGACCATTTGATGGAAATCACTCACGTTATCCGCGGAGAGGAATGGCTGCCTTCATTGGCCCTGCATCATCAGCTGTACGAAGCTTTCGGATGGGATTCGCCCAAGTTCGCCCACTTGCCACTTATCCTTAAACCGACCGGCAACGGCAAATTGAGCAAAAGGGATGGTGAAAAAGGTGGATTTCCGATATTTCCACTGCAATGGAACGAATCGGCCGGATACCGCGAAGCCGGCTACTTTCCGGAGGCCGTGGTCAACTTCTTGGCACTACTGGGCTGGAACCCCGGTACGGAACAGGAAATCTTTAGCCTCGACGAACTTGTCAAGGCCTTTACCCTGGACCGGGTGAACAAAGCCGGTGCACGATTCGACCCCGACAAGACCGTTTGGTACAATCATCAGTACTTGCAGCAGAAGGGGGATGCCGAGTTGGTCGAGCAATATATGCCTCTTTTAGGGAAGTACTTAGACCTAGGTCTCGACTGCGCCCGACCTGCCCAGGTTCAAAAAGTGGTTTCTTTAATAAAAGAACGGGCGGACTTTGTTTCCGAATTTTGGGAGATGTCCGATTACTTTTTTATAGCCCCCCGCTCCTACAACGAAAAAGCGGTCAAAAAACAATGGAAAGAGGATACGCCAGAAATTCTCAATCGGCCTGGTGTCGGTATTGGAGGGCTTTGATGATTTTTCATCTCAAACCCTCGAAAGTGCCATAAAACAGTGGGTTTCCGACGAAGAGCTTTCCTTTGGCAAGGTTATGCCGCCGTTGCGTCTGGTTATAGTCGGCGATATGAAGGGGCCGCATCTTTTCGACATTATGGAGGTAATCGGAAAAGAAGAAAGTATTATGCGGATCAAACGTGCTGTGGCTTCAATTGAACAGGTTCAAAGTTGATAGAGCGAGGGAACGCTAATCGACTCCTAACAGCATCCGGTCAAGAAATCTTCGTTGCATACGCCCAAAAATTAATTTTTGGGTTTGGGAGCTTAGAACTGGTATCCCCCATCCTATCCTATAACAAAAAACCCAAAAACCCTACGAATATGATAAAGTCTCAGTATCTTCATTGGTTCTAACTAAAACCAACGTATCATGGGCACTTATATCCTTATTCCCCTCATTTTTATCGGGTTCATTATCCTTTTTTCCTCCTTTTTTATTGTCAAACAGCAAACGGCAGTCGCTGTTGAGCGGTTCGGCAGATTCCAAAGCATACGGGGCTCGGGATTACAGATGAAAATTCCCCTCGTAGATCGTATTGCAGGCCGGTTAAGCCTAAAAATACAACAATTGGATGTCATCGTGGAAACGAAGACCCTCGACGACGTATTTGTCAAGCTTAAGATTTCGGTACAATATGTAGTGCTTAAGGACAAAGTTTATGAAGCTTTTTATAAGCTTGAATATCCGCACGAGCAGATTACATCCTATGTGTTCGACGTTGTACGCGCAGAGGTGCCAAAGATGAAGCTTGACGATGTTTTCGTAAAAAAAGACGACATTGCCATTGCCGTCAAGACTGAGCTGCAAGAGGCCATGTTCGATTATGGTTTCGATATCATCAAGACGCTGGTCACGGACATCGACCCCGATGCCCAAGTCAAAAATGCCATGAACCGCATCAATGCCTCGGAACGCGAAAAGATTGCCGCACAGTTCGAGGGAGATGCCGCGCGGATCCTCATCGTAGAAAAGGCCAAGGCCGAGGCGGAGAGTAAGCGGCTTCAAGGCCAAGGTATCGCCGACCAACGTCGTGAAATCGCTCGTGGCCTTGAGGAGTCGGTAGAGGTATTGAATAAAGTCGGCATCAACTCGCAGGAAGCATCGGCGCTAATTGTGGTCACCCAACATTACGACACCTTACAGTCTATAGGCGAGGAGACGAATACGAATCTTATTTTATTGCCTAATTCCCCACAGGCAGGGAGTGATATGCTAAACAATATGGTAGCCTCCTTTACGGCCAGCAATATGATCGGGGAGGAAATGAAGAAGAAGAATCCCCTTAAAAAAGGAAATAGAAAAGAATAGTTTACGCTAAAATTAAAGGATTTAGAAGTATCCCAATAAAAAACCCGTAGAGCCTACAGTTCTACGGGTTTTTTATTGGGATACTTCTGCTATTTATCAAATTTTCTCAGAACCTTTTTGGCAAACAAGGAAATCAGAAAGCTCTTAATAAGCCCACCTAAACCCCCCAACATGTTCATGGGCTGGAGACTATGCTTCGTCTGATGGAAGTTCATTTTAAGATTCTCCATTTCAATCTCCCTTTGCAATTTAAGAATTTTAAGATCTTGGTCGATTTCGTCGAAGGAGGTGTACTTCTTGGGTATCATATCTCGTCAAAATAAAATTCGGAAAACTTCTTTAATATCGGCTTCCGTAGGCTATGACGTAGCAGATAAATAATCAGGCCGACCAACAGATAAAAACAGCCTACAATGAGAAAGCCTTGATACGTATTTTCCAATTCGCTCCCGATCCAAAAAGCAGCACTTATGGACAGGAACAACAAGGCCATCATCAGCATTATGGCTACCGAGCCAATCTTAACAAACACCATCACGCCCTTCATAAGGACTTTGAAGCCTTTTAGCTTATAAAACTCCCTAGTGCTTTCAATGTAGGAGCGCGTGCTAGTCTCCGCCTCGGATAAATTTTCCTTTATATCTTCAAACGCCATAAATTATTTCTGAAGTTGGGCGTTTTTCTTTCTCAGATCCTCCAATTTTTTTTCCAGACTAAGAATAATATCATCCGCCTTATAGCTCATGTTGGAGAGGGTCTTGTCCAAGGTAGCCTCAAAATCCATTTTCTTGGCCTCCGCCGTTTTGGTCAGCTCATCGGTCGCATGCGAGATTCGACTTGAAATCTCGTCGCGGGTCTTTTTAGCTTGCTTACTGATTTTCTTTCTCGTGTTGTCGCCTCTATCGGGAGCATACAAGATTCCGACACCGGCACCTATGGCAGCTCCGGTTAACAAGGCCAACATCATACTTCCACTATCTTTTGACATAATTTTCAAATTTAAATAGTTACTATTAGGTTACGAAGGTTGTTAAAGTAAATTCGTTGCGGTCAACCTTGTACACACCGCAAACAAGAATACGCAATATAGTTGAAAAAAGGCTAGGAAATTGCCTTAATCACGGTAAAAATTGACTTACGTGAATAGCAGTCGCTAAATTAATGCATAAAAGCCCTTCAGCGCCTTAAAAAGGACCCGAATGGGGCTTGTAGAGCCTCGAGGCCTCCAGGAGCTCACTACGCTCGTTAAATGAGGCTGTTTCCCATAACAAATACCAATAAAAGAGCGCATTGTGATAGGAAATGTTTATTTGCTTTGAATTTTTGCCCACGTATCCCGCAATCCCACAGTTCGGTTGAGAACCAAATGTTCTCGGGACGAATCCGGATCAACACAAAAATAGCCAAGCCGTTGAAATTGCACCCGATCTCCGCTCTGGGCGTCTTTTAGACTGGGCTCAAGGTATCCTGTAACGACCTCCAGTGAATTGGGATTGATAAATTCCATAAAATCCATATCCTTATGGGTATCCGGGCTTTCATCGATAAACAAACGGTCGTACAGCCGAATTTCGGCCTCGATAGCATGATTTACAGAAACCCAATGCAGGGTGCCCTTTACCTTTCTCTTGCTTTCCTCGCTGCCGCTGCCACTTTTGCTTTTGGGATCGTAGGTACATTGAATTTCTACAATATTCCCATCGGCATCTTTGGTGCAGCTTTCCGCTTTAATGATATAAGCGGACTTCAAGCGGACTTCGCCCCCCAGCTTAAGACGGAAAAATTTACGGTTCGCCTCCTCCTTAAAATCGGCTCGCTCAATATAGATTTCCTTAGAAAAAGGAATTTTTCTGCTGCCCGCGGATTCATCTTCAGGATTGTTCTCCGTCTCCAACCATTCTTCTTCGCCTTGGGGATAATTCGTGATTACCACCTTGACCGGGTCAAGCACCCCCATAACCCGGGGTGCTATCTTGTTCAAATGTTCACGGACATGGAATTCCAGAAGGGATACATCAATCAGGTTTTCCCGTTTAGCGATTCCGATGGTATCGGCGAAGTTACGGATGGCTTCCGGCGTATAGCCCCTTCTTCGCAAACCGGATATCGTGGGCATTCGGGGGTCGTCCCACCCATCGACTACATTTTGTTGTACCAACTCCAAGAGTTTTCGTTTGCTGACTACCGTATGGCTCAGGTTTCTGCGGGCGAATTCCCGTTGTTTGGGCCTTACCTTTCCTGTATTCCGCCACTTGATCCAAAAACCAGTTGTACAGTTCACGGTGCATGGCAAACTCCAAAGTACACAGGGAGTGGGATACTTGTTCAATATAATCACTTTGACCGTGCGTCCAGTCGTACATCGGATAAATACACCAATCGGTATCGGTTCGGTGGTGCGCCTTAAATAACACTCGGTACATAATAGGGTCCCGCATTAACATGTTTTGGGAGGCCATATCTATTTTGGCCCTAAGTACATGCGAGCCCTCTCCGTAATCGCCCATTTTCATCCCCTGGAACAGTTCCAAATTATCCGCGACGGAACGGTTCCGATAGGGACTATTGGTTCCCGCTTCCGTAGGCGTCCCCTTTTGGGCGGCCATCTCCTCCGAAGATTGGCTATCTACATAGGCTTTCCCGTCCTTTATTAATATTACCGCCCAATCGTAGAGCTGCTGGAAATAATCTGAAGCATACCGCTCGGTATCCCAATGGAAGCCCAGCCATTCCACGTCTCTTCGAATAGCATCGACATAAGCCTTTTCTTCCTTGTTGGGATTCGTATCGTCGAACCGCAAATTTACAGGGGCTTCGTAGCGCTGTCCCAATTCAAAATTAAGGCAAATGGAACTGGCGTGTCCGATATGTAAATACCCGTTCGGCTCGGGTGGAAACCGAAAACGCAGGTTCTCTTTGGAGAACCCGTTACGCAGGTCTTCCTCGACGATGTGCTCGATAAAATTCAATGTTTCGCCAGCCTCACTCATGTACTATTTTTTTAAAGCCTCAAAGGTAAGAAAAATGGGATAATCCACATGCTGACCCTTTGCCTTTCATACAAATAAGAGCGTTTCACAACAATAATGCCCTGAGCCACAACATTAAATTTCCTATACGTGGTATATGCACCATATTTGTTGTTGCATTACAATGGACCCGATCCCAAACCCGCCTGTCCCAGCGGGCAGGTCCGAATAACCTTGTAGTAACCCAAAAACTACGCCTACTTATGAAAGCAAGACTACCTCATTCCGCATTTACATTCTTATTAGCCTTTTTATTTGCCGGGACCTCACAGGTTTTCGCGCAGACCATCGCCTTTCAGGGAGCACCGGCACCGGCGCCCAATCAGAACAACGGATCGACCGTAGCCTGGAACAGGGCCTGTGCCTCTTCTAGCTTCAATGAATATTTTGTGACTATCAAATGGGCGGGCACAGCGAATAGCGACAACGAATTCGTACTTGAATTATCAGACAAAAACGGAAGCTTTGCTTCACCCTCTGAACTGAACAGGGCCAATGACAAGAATGCGGACTCCGAATTTTTTATGGGTTTCAGCGTCCCGACCGATATCAGGGGTGCCGGGTTCAAGATGCGGGTGCGCAGCACCAGTCCGGCTTCAACAAGCGCAGCATCCGAAGCCTATTCTTTATATTATCTGAACTACAACAGCAACCTTCATATGAGTCCCGATGGGGACGGTAGCACCCCGGGTAGCCTACAGGCCTGTGACGGCAACGATATTACTTTGAGCATAGACAATGTGCCGGCCGCCACCATAAATACCTATCAGTATGCCTGGTACCGCAGCGGCACCTTGCTGTCGGAAAAAGGCCCATCGCTACAGACCAATGGAAATGGCGAATATTACGTGTTCGTCGATTATGGGGACTGTACCGGATCGGCCAATACCGAATCGAACCATATTGTAATCAATAGCGGTAACAGCACGGGTATTGCAATCAATACCCCTGCAACCACCAGCCTTTGTGCCGGTGATGCTGCTGCCCCTTTACAGGCATCCGTACAAAATGCAGGCTATTCCTATACATGGTACCGTGACGGGGCGCAGGTTCAAGCGAAACAGAACGGCGGATTTTCCTTTACCATAGATACCGACGATGCAGACTTTGCGGGTGGCTACAGCGTGAAAATAGAAGGGGCTGGAATCTGTACCGAAACCTCGGCGCCAGTGGCTATTACCAATGCGGGTGCTTTTAGCGTCTCTAGAACCAATGCGGCCAGTATGGTCGTACTTCCAGGACAGGCGTCAACGCTTAGCGTTACCACCGATGCCGATTCCCCGACCTATCAGTGGTACAGAAACACTACGGCCATCCCCAGCTCTAACAGCGCTTCCCTGCAAGTTACACAAGCAGGGACCTATTATGCCGCCATTACCCAAACCGGGGGAACCTGTTCGTTGACCACCGTCAATTCCGAAAAAACCGAAGTGGTCAGTCCGAGTTCATTTCGTCTGGAAATCGATTATGCCACCGCTTACGAGTCTTGTAGTAGCTCAAGCATCGTCTTGGAGGTAAATAAAATTTATGCGGAACTTTCCGATGGCAGCGAAACGGATGTGACGGTTGATGCCATGTCCAATTTTAGCTTCCAGTGGAAAAAGGACGGTACCAACATAGCGGGGGAAACTTCGCAGAGCATCAGCCTGACCTCCAGCAATGAAAACGGAAATTATTTGGTCGAAGGCCTGGTGGGAAGTCTTAGTCCCGCTTCGAATACGCTTCCCGTTCAACTGGGAAGCAGCCAAAACCTGTCCATTTCAAGTACGGGTACGGTCTATTGCAGTTCTTCCGATTCCATAAGCTTAAGCACGGATACCGACCTCACCGGCGAGAGCTTTGCTTGGGAAAGAAACGGGAGCTCCATCAATACCACGGAGAGCGAGCTGACCGTCAGCCAGCCGGGCACCTACCGATTGGTAATCAAAAAAGGGATTTGCCCGTTAATATCCAACGAAATCACCATCGCTCCCCTAGATCCAGATCTGATTACCTTGGATGTGGATGGCGACGTCATATTTCCCGAAGGAAGCTCCAAGACCGTCAACGCCAAGGGCGGCACCGCTTATCGATGGCTGGACGCCGCTAATATGGAAATCGGAACCGGCGCATCCATCACCTTTACCGACGAGGGTAGCTATCTGTTGATAGCCAAAATCGGCAACTGTGAGGTTAGCAAACCGATTAAGGTCAGTTATCTTGACCTGTTCAACATCCCCAACGTAATTACCCCCAATGGCGACGGATCTAATGACCAATGGGTCGTTCCCAATTCCTATTCCAATAAATCGGATGTACGTGTCATCATTTACAATGCCAAAGGCATCGAAGTGTTGAACACATCAAACTACCAGAACAACTGGCCCGAATCATCGGTATCGTTCGCCAAACAGAACATGGTGTTCTACTATGTGATCAAGAACGCTACCGAAACCTTAAAACAGGGCACCATAACCGTTATCAGATAACCGACCATGAAATTCGTAAAACATATAGCTTTAGTGCTGATCGTTTTCCTGGCCTTTGCGAATGTACAGGCCCAGGAAGACGATCCCATTCTACGCTATAGCCCGGCCTCCCAAAACCTGTTGAAGTTCAACAGGTTCTTGATCAATCCGACCTTTTCTACAGTGCGGGAAGATAAATCCTATATCAACCTCCTGCACAGAAACCAATCGGTACAGTTTCAGGATAACGACCAGACCTACTTCCTGAGCTATAGCGGTAGGGTAGGGGATAGAAGCGGATTGGGCCTCAGCGCCTATACCCAAAAACTGGGTCCTGTTTCTAATATCGGCGTCTTGGCCAACTACGCCTATGGCATCAAGTTGAGCGAAAAAAGCAATTTCACTTTCGGGGGCAACCTAGCCTATTACAGTACTGGGCTAGACCGCAACAGCGTCGATGTTATCGATGCCGATGATTTTCGCTTGAACGGCACCGAAGACAGCAACGTACTCTCTTTTCAGCCGGGTTTCAATATTTCCTACGGGGCGTTCGATTTTGGCGTTTTTGCCGAAAATCTCTTCGATTACAACCTAAAGACCAGCAAATCGCTGACCGATTTTAGCGAAAAAACCTATTCCGGCCATTTACAGTTTACCTATCCTTTTCAAAACGGTGCCGGTATTATGGAAGGCAGTCGCTTGATGCCCTTGGCCCGGGTAAGCATGAACGGCCAGAACCGTTATGCCTCCGAGGCCGATGGTCCTCAGGATATTTCCTATGGTGGGGGTATCATTCTCGACCTGCCGAAGCTGGGTTGGTTGCAGGGAGGTTACGATAGTTTTTATGGGGCATCCGCAGGGGCGGGCTTTAACATCAACCAAAGACTTTCCCTTGGATATACCATGGAAAAGGGCTTTGCGACCGATTTCGACAATCTGGGCGTTACCCATGAAATATCCTTTGCCTATTCCTTTACCCCCAATCTTACCGAAGACCGGGTTATGTTGGAAGAGGATTACCAGGATAATCTTGCGGAAAATAAAGAGGAAACAAACAAAAACGACCTGACCGCCAATGAAGAGATTGCTGAACTGAAACGGAAGCTTGCGGAAAACGACGCCATCATCCAAGAATTGATGTTCCGTCAGGATTCCTTGGAAAATGACCGGCAAAAAGACCTTGAACGACGATTCAATATGGTGATGAGCATGGTGCGCAACGAGACCAACGGCCAACGGCCCGAATTGGAAAAGCGAGCCGAAAATCTCTTTTTGGGAAATCAGGATAAGCCGCGCGTTACGCAAGGGGGCCGGCAAAAACGAGGCCGCCGGAGATACTGGGATGGCGGTCACTTATCCCATCCGAAATCCTACTAATTCCGCCAACGGAAATATCACGGCTCGCAAGGATGCCGTTGTAGAGGATAAAACCCGAAACAAAGTCGAAATCGATACGTTTGCGGAAACCGCCAAAAGAAATAATGTCAAAGGACGGAAATTCAAAAACCTCGACCATGTGGAAGACGGCTATTATGTAATAGCGAATGTCTATAAAGGAGGAAAATACCTGAACAAGTTCATGGAAGACCTCAACAACCAAGGTCTTTCCTCTAGCTATATCGACAACCCCGACAACGGATTGAAATACGTCTATCTGCAAAGGTTCGATACTTGGCAGGAAGCCTTGAACGCCCACAAAACCGGTATGAACGGCGCCTATACCGGCGATCTTTGGATTATGAATGTCGATAACCGCTACACCAATGAGGCCTATGCCAGCAACGTCGATAAATTAAAACAGAAATCGGCGCAGTATGGCAGCACCGTGCTTCAGAAAAACGTGGTCGTCAAAGACCGGGTCGCGGCCAGCGAGCTTACCTCCAAAAACTACAATATCGAGGGTGTAGGTTCGGGCTACTACATTATTGCCAATGTATTCGCCAACCCGAAAAACGCCATTCGTTTCGTAAAACTTTTGAATTCCCATGGGCTTAGCGCCGGATACTTTATCAACCCTGACAACCACTGGAGGTATGTCTACCTGAAAAAACATGCCTCTTGGAACAATGCCCTAATATCCTACTATACCAACCTTAATGACACGTATAAAGACAAAATGTGGATTATGCGAGTCAGACCAAACCTACTGGCCTAAATGACCCGAAGCCTTTCACTATTCAAACCTATTCTCTTGTTTGCCTTTTTGTTCGGTGGATGGTTCCTTTCCACTGCACAGGAAGTCGCCCCCTTTACCCCCAGGTTGAACGGTGGCAATATCGAAATACGGGGTGATATCATCTTTGTGGGCAACAATATTCTGAACCGGGCCACACAATCCGATCCAGGGCAGGCGAACACCCCGTACAATGGCACCGCAAACAACAACTCCCTCTGGATGGAGTATATCGACATTGATAGCGATCCCTCTACCTTTAGTTCCAGTAGTGCCGAACTGAACATTGCCGACCCCGCCTGTTCGCAGGTGCGCTACGCTGGGCTGTACTGGGCGGCTACCTATCCCAATGAGCGGAGTACCGATGGGAATGCTTCGTTTAGCGGTACACCCAGAATTGAGGACTGGTTCAACATTAAATTTCGGGTGCCCGGCGGATCTTATGTGGACCTGACCGCAGACACCGCCGCAGATCCTGTAGGCCAGGAAGACGATATTATCTATGACGGTTACAATTACAAGAAAATCAACAACTCCTTTAAGGATTCGCCCTATATATGTTACAAGAACGTTACCGATTTGGTTCGCGGCAACACCGATCCCGAACGGGGCTTATACCGTGGCCAACGTTCGTGCAACAAAAGGGAAGAGAAACGGATCGAGTTCTGCAGGTTGGGTGATGGTCATTATTTACGAGAACCCCAACGAATCGGGCAAGTTTATCTCCACATTTGATGGTTATGCGGGGATGTCGGGTTCCGTTGGAAATGTTGATGTCGCCGTGAACGGCTTTAGAACCCTTCCGACCCCGTTTCCGGTTAGGGCCAGAATTGGTGTTGGCGCTTTGGAGGGAGACCGCGGCATAAACAACGATCAATTTACGAATCAAGGCGAACTCCACTAGTGGCGGGTTTACGCAATTAAGTACAGGTCAGAATCCTGGGTAACAACTTTTTTAATTCCACTATTACCACCAACGGCAATCAGGTAGCCACCAGAACACCCTATGGCACCAATACCTTGGGGACAGACCTGGACTTGTTCAACCTTAATAATCCGACCAATTCCGTTTTACCTAACGGGGAAAGCGGGGCAACCCTCCGTTTTACCTCCACCGGTGACGGTTACGGTGCATTTTTAGCGTCTTTTGCCGTGGAAATTATCGAGCCCAACATTATTCTCGAAAAAAGGGTCGAGGATATCGCCGGCAACGACATTACCGATGGGGGGGTCAATCTCGGACAAACCTTGGATTATGTGCTTTCCTTCCGCAACTTGGGCAATGACAATGCGGAGAACTACAACATTCGCGATGTATTACCGACCAACACCTCTTTTGTCAGCTTTGATGTTTCCGGTGCCCCGGGGGTAACGGCAAATTACAACGCCTCGACCAATGAGGTCGATTTTAGCGTGCCGGACAATCGGGTAGAAATCGGCGATCCGGTTTATACCATCCGGCTCAGGGTAAAGGTCGCCTCTAACTGTTTTGATTTCGTCGATGCCTGTTCCGATCAAATCAAGAATTTGGCCTACTCGACGTATCGGGGGGAAATCAATAGTGCCACCATTACCGATGACCCCAGTGTTTCCGATTTTGATAATTGCGGCTTTATAACCCCCGGTGCCACCAACTTCTTACTAGACGACCTTTCGGCCTGTAACTTTATAAGAACGGTACAACTCTGTGGTGCCAATACCATTTTGGACGCCGGCGACGGGTTTGACTCTTATGTTTGGGTAAGGGATGATAACAACAACGGCCAGATCGATGGGTCTGATCCGGTCATGAACGACGGTGATCCCGACAACGACCCCAGTACCCTATTGGTCGATGATATCGGTGTCTATATCGTAGATAAGATTATCCCCGATCCCTGTAAAGGCTTTATGGAAATTATTACTGTGGAGCGTTTCGGTAGCACCCAGACCAACCCGATCATCGATTATTTTAATGTCCTAAACGGCGATGCCGATCCGACCAATGATATTCAGGGTGAAATCGTAACCTGTAGTATCGACGGCGACCTATTGCCGAAAATATTCCTTTGTGGTACCAACGATACTCAGCCCATGCAGGTCAATATTACGGATGCACAAAGCCTTACCTGGGAAAAATTGGACGAGGCGAGCTGTTCCGCCGCACCAGACGACTGCGCCAATAAAAATCTAGGCTGCTCCTGGAACCAAATCGCCTCAGGTAATAACTATACTGCCGACACCGCCGGAAAATACCGATTGGTCATCAACTACACCAATGGTTGTTTTAGCCGGTTCTATTTTGATGTTTTCCAGAACAATCTAGACATTCAGTATAACCAAAGAGATATTATCTGCTCTCGTGACGGCCGGATCCAAATAACTAATTTGGGCAGCAACTACGGCTATCAACTGGTGGACCATGCCAATAGCAGCATTTTGGTTCCCTTCAGTGCCGGGCATGGCCCTACCTTTGATTTTGGTTCCGGCGAAAACGGTTCGTACCGAGTGGAGGTGGTGCAGCTTGATGGCTTGGGAAATCCTATCCCCGGCGCCTGTATCTTCAGTACGGAGCCCATAGGTATTCGTGAACGCAATTTTCAGGTAGATATTACCACCACGCCCGCAAACTGTAACGCACCTGGCAGCATAAAAATCGATGTCTTGAACGTTAGGCCTGACTATACGTATGTACTTCGCCGGGCTGACGGCACCTTGATCGATGACGAAACGGCACAAACCGACAACACACACACCTTTACCGTAAACCCTGGCGACTATATTATAGAAACCAGTACCGCCGATGGTTGCACGGATTCACAGGATATTACGGTGGGCCGCATCCCCGATCCGACGCTTTCCGCTTTGAAAACTATGGATATCGGCTGTTCTGCAGGCACTATAGACTTGACCCGAACAGGCGGACAAGGAAATCCCGACTTCCTATATGCCATTTGGAGCAAGGACGGGGTTGATCTTTATCCGAACATTTCATCGATTCCATCAAATGCCTATCAGGTGAGCCCTACTTTTTCCTTCGGATGGCGCGATGACGATGGCGATGGTACCGAGGAGTATATCCCTAATGAAAACGGCACCTATGAATTTGTAATTATTGATGCCAATAACTGCTTTGCCTTCTCCAATCCTGTTACAATTGAAGACAAAGGTCCGACAACCATTGATTCCGTCACCGAAGTCCAGCCTTCGTGTAGCGGTGACAGCGATGGGGCGTTGACTATTAACGTATCGGGCGGTGTTGCCCCCTATCAATATAGTATCGATAACGGGGCCACCTATCAAACAACACCAAATTTTGTCAATTTAAGGTCTGGAACGTACAACATTAGGGTTACTGATACTTCAGGATGCGATATATCCCAAATATATTCCTTATACGAACCTTTCCCTTTAAGTGCGTCTGCCGGTGTCTCCAGGGATGCCACTTGTGACCCCAATGGCGCCGAAGTACGCATTACCAATGTGGTGGGCGGAAACCCTCCTTATGAGTACAGTTTTGACGGCGGGGCAAACTACGGGGCTTCCACTATCGCCGTGCTTCCACCGGGCGATTATACCGTGTCGTAAGGGATGGGTCTTGTGAATTTCCAATGGCGGTTACGTGGAGGACATTCCCGAAGAACCACCGTTACCCTTACCCCTGAAGTAAACTATGCCTGTGACGGTGCGGGAATCATTACCGCCACCCCTGACATAGCTTCTTATAACTATACCTATGCTTTGGACGGGGTTCCTAACTCTCCCGATCCAACAAGTAACGTTTTCTTGAACGTGCCTCCAGGAACTTATACGGTCAGCACGAACTATTCTTCATCGACCCCGCCGACACCCAGCCTATTGTTACAGGAGGATTTTGGGTCTGGATCGACCATCCCCAGCCCGAACACCAACGGATACAACTATGAGGATCAGACTCCCGACCCTCCGGGAGATGGCAATAGCAACATCAACGATTTTGAATATTCGGTTACCAGCGATGTGGTAGCACCCTTCGGCGCATGGCTAAGCCCAATTGACCATACGTCGGGAACAAGATCCGGACAAGGCCGCTATCTGGTCATGAATGTGGGAACTCCGACGCCGGCACAAATAATATATTCGAAAGAGATTAACGATATCATTCCCGGCCAAGACCTGAGCATATCTTTTTATGTGATGAACCTGTTGCGTCAGGGAACCGGGGGCCTTGATCCCGATCTGACGGTAGAGGTTCGCGAAGTGGGCACAGGAAACATCGTACAATCAGTTCGTACCGGAGCAATCGCCAAAAACACAGGTAATCTTGATTGGAAGCCTTTCTCGGAAACCTTGAATCCAAATGGCAATGCCTCCTTAGAGTTCGTCATCCGATCGGAAATAACCGGAAACGGAGGCAATGATTTCGCCTTGGACGATATCGAAATCTTCCAAGTTCCCGAAGTTTGCGAAATGACAGTAGAAACCCCGGTAACGGTAGAAGCGGCAAAGGTCTTTTCAGCATCTATCACGGCTTCTTCGAACGTGAGCTGTAATGGCCAAAACGATGCTAACATCACCTTTGAAGTTGAGAATTTCGATGCCGCCACAGGTTTTGAATACTCCATTGACGGTGGCGCTTTGTATACCACTTCCACCACATCGCCCGTTACCACGACCGCCGCTTTGGACGCAGGCACTCATAATATAATGGTAAGAAAAGTAACCGACCCCTCGTGTAGCCTTACCCTTACCCACGCCATAACGGAGCCCCCGGCCATTGTGGCCGACGCCACCATAACGACCCCCTTTACCTGTAACAACACGGGGGCTACCATCACGGCCAGTGCGACTAATGGCATAGCACCTTATGAGTATCGCTTGGAGGATACCTCCGGCGCGGTGCTCAGGCCCTACCAGACGGGTACGGCTTTCAATAATGTCGGCAATGGTAATTATATCATAAGGGCAAGGGACGGAAAAGGCTGTGACGATGAAATCGATGCCCCTATTGCGGTTACCTCGCCTGTGGCGATCGCGTTTACCGCGGAACCTACCTTATGCTATTCAGGTGCCGGCGATGCAACCATTACCGTACATGTCAGTGGCGGTAATGGCGGTTTCCTTTTTAGTATCAATGGCAGTCCTTTTGAAATGCCGAATCCGGGTACGCCGAATTCCTATGTTTTCGCTAATCTAGGTTCGGGTTCATATACGTATAAAGGTGCAGGATCAGCTGGGATGTACTTCTGCGATTCAGACCATTGACATCGTTCCCGAAGTAAACGTTACGGCATCGGCGGCCCCGATCCCTGCCTGTGGCACCACCAATACGCAGGTAACCATCAACGCGGCCGGCGGTGACGGCAACTTTTTATATGCCCTTGTTGCGGACGGCGCCACTCCTGCTCCTTCCGATTTTAACGGCTCCAATACCAGAACGATATCTGCTACAGGTGATTATGATGTTTACGTTAGGGACAAAAACGGCAATACGGACTACTGTGAGGACTTCTTTGACCTGACTATCACCCAAGACAGTCCGTTTGACATAACGGTATCGAATACTCCCATACTTTGTAGCGGAGCTTCGCAGGCCAATATTACGATTGTCCCGACTGGAGGAGGCGCTCCCTACCGATATAGCATCGACGACGGAGCGACCTACCAAACCTCGGACACCTTTTTAAACCTGCCCGCCGGTAGCTACGATATCCGGGTACGGGATGTAAACAACTGTGAGGCCACCGAAATCCATTCTATCTCAGAACCCTTTACCTTATCGGCCTCCGCATTGGTCGCCGAGCTTATCGAATGCAACCCCACCTTGGGCGCAGAGGTACGTATCGTCAATGCGCGTGGAGGTACAGCACCCTACGAGTATAGTTTTGATGGGGGGGCTACCTATCAAGCCGGCAATATCTCGAACCTATTTCCGGGAGACCATGATGTCTTTCTTCGGGATGCGAACAGTTGCACCCTGGGAATGCAGATTACCGTGCTTCCAGCGCAGGTTCCACCGGGGGTGACCACCAGCCTGGAGTATTTTTGTGACGGGGACGCCACCATCACCGTCAATCCCGATGACCCGGCCTACACCTATACCTATGAAATCGATAATGTACTGAATACCCCTGCGGATTCGAACGTCTTTACCGATGTGGCCGCCGGCGACCATGTCGTGACCGTTAATTATGTGATTACGACCGTGGTGCCGCCGAGTACCCTATTGACGGAGGATTTCGGTTTCGGAAGCGATACCCCTATCACAGAAATCGACCCGGTTTATTGTTACGAACCTCAGAACGGCAGTCCTTCGTGTCCCGGTTTTGGAACGGACACCCATATACAGGATGGCGAGTATACCGTAACCCAGGCCCTTCTAAATCCTTACGGCACCTGGATCATCCCCAACGACCATACAGGAAATACCGATGGCCGGTATTTGGCCATCAATGTGGGAGGCGTTGCAGGAGTCGGGGGCATTGTGTACGCCAAACGGAACATTGAGGTATTGGCGCATCAGGATATTTCCATCTCCATGTGGGCCATCAACCTCTTACGGCAGGGCACTTCGGGCGGAGACCCGTCTTTTGAAATCCAATTGGTGGACGGCGGAGGTAGCATTATAGCCAGTACTACAACGGGCAACGTTCCCAAAAACAGCGGGCCAAACGACTGGAGGAATTATTCGGTGGACTTGAATCCCGGTGCGAATTCCAATCTGGATATCGTTATACGTACCAATTCCGCGGTCACCAACGGGAACGATATCGCCATAGACGACATTTTGGCCACCCAACCTCCGGTCAAATGCCCCGCAGAAGTTTCGGTAGACGTACTCGTAGAAGCCGGAAAAGCCTTGGAGGCCAATGTAGTCGCTACCTCTAACCTGAGCTGCAATGGGGCCTCCGATGGATCGGTAACTTTTGCCGTGGAAAACTTCGATTCCATCTCCGGATTTGAATATTCTACGGATGGAGGTTCTACGTTTACCGGCCCTTTGACCACTCCCTCGGTTACCATCAATGGGCTATCTGCAGGTACAACGAATATTTTGGTCCGTGATGTAGCCGACAACACCTGTAGCCTTACCATTTCCCCCAACCTGTCGGAGCCGAATGTACTGACTGCCACGGCTGCCGTGACTTCGCCGGACACCTGTCTAAGCGATGCTGCCGTTCAGGCGGCCCCGACCGGCGGAACGCCGCCCTATATATATCAATTGGAAGATACTTCCGCGACCCCGGCGGTTATTGCCGCTTTTCAAAGTTCAAATAGTTTCAACGGCGTTGTCGCAGGTGACTATGTCATTCGAGTCCGTGATGCCAATCTCTGCGAGACCACTGCGGCGGTAACCGTCATCCCACCTACCGCCTTGAATTTTACCGCCTCGAAAACCGCTTGTTATTCCGGAAATACGGATGCACAGATTACCATAAACGTCACCAGCGGTAACGGCAGCTACCAATTCAATATCAGTGCCGGCCCATGGGTATCGCCAACTCCCTCTTCGGCCACCACCTACACTTTTACCGGTCTGGATGCCGGAAGCTATGATGTCAATGTAAAGGACGTTTACGGTTGTATCGGCTCGACACAGACCTTGGTCATCGAACCGGAGCTTACCGTATCCGCTTCCGCAGCACCCATAAGCGCCTGTGCCACCTCAACCGACGTGACCATTACCGCGGCCGGTGGTGATGCCAATTTCGTTTATGCCCTGGTTGCGGACGGAACAACACCAAACGTAGGAGATTTTGCAACCACCAATCCTGTGACCTTGACCGGTGCAGGGGATTATGATGTTTACGTTAGGGACAACGCCGGTGCTGCGCCCTTCTGTGAGTCCTCTTACGATATCTCCATCATTCAGGAGGCCCCGATCGTTATCACCCCATCCGTTACCGATGTGCTTTGTAACGGCGGTTCCTCCGGTGCCATCGCATTGGCGGTTACTGGTGGCAACCCACCTTACCAATATCAATTGGAAAATACTTCACCCGCAATCGTGAATCCCTACCAAACCGGTAGTTCGTTCCCGAACCTGCCCGCAGGAAACGATTATATCGTACGTGTTAGGGATGCCAGGGGTTGTGATTCCACCGTTGCGGTTACCATTACGGAACCTGATCCCATTGTGGCAGAGGCCGAAATCACAAAAGACTATACCTGTACCGACCTAGGTGAGATTACCGTGGGTAGCGTAACGGCCACCACCGGTGGTTCGGGCGATTACCAATACCGTGTCAACGGTGGAGCATGGTCTGCCACAACTTCAGGAGGGATGACATTTACTGATTTAGACGACGATTCATATGTTATCGAGGTGCGCGATGCCAACGCCATCTATTGTGCGGTTACCCTTCCTAGTACCATTGTTATCGACCCGTTGCCTACAGAACCTACATTGAGTGCTTCAGTTACCTATACCTGTGATGGAACCGGGGATATAAGGGTGCTTCCGAACGATGCTTCCTATAGCTATAGCATTGATGGTGGGGCGGCCCAGGCCGGGAACGTTTTCAACAATATCGCCGTGGGAACCCACACCATCACGGTAGATTACGGAAAGGGATGTACCGTAGGCTCCGACATTATCGTTACTCCCGGGAATGCACTGAACGCCTCGGTTACAGCTTCCACGAACGTGAGTTGTAATGGGGCTGCCGATGGTACCCTTACCTTCGAGGTACGAAACTTCGATACGGTCAATGGCTTTGAATATTCCATTGACGGCGGTACCTCCTTTACGGGGCCCGAGACCACATCCCCGGTAACCATAAGCGGACTTTCCGCAGGTACAGTAAACATTGAAGTAAGGGATGTGCTGAACAATAGCTGTACGGTAGTCTTATCAAGGGCGATCAACCAGCCGACTGCCTTGGTCGCCAATGCCAGCATCACCGCACCCTATACCTGCGATATGCCGGGCGCTACCATAACCGCAAGTGCCACAGGGGGTTCGTCGGGGTATGAATACCAACTTGAAAATACGGGGGGGATAATAATAACCCCCTATCAAACAGGCACCATATTTACCAACGTGGCCCTCGGCGATTACATCGTCCGCGGCCGTGACAGCAACGGGTGTAATGATCCCATCGATACCCCCATATCTATTGTGGCACCCTCGAACCCAACGTTCACGGCGGTACCGACCACTTGTTATTCTGGCAATAATGACGCTACCATACAAGTGGATGTCACTTCCGGAAATTCCAACTATCAATTCAATATAGACGGCGGACCATGGTTGACGCCCTCTCCTTCAACGGCATTGACCTATACTTTCCAGAATCTTTCCAGCGGCACCTACACCATCAACGTAAAAGATCAATTTGGTTGTATCGGAACCTCCCAGGACATCACGGTCAATCCGCAATTGACGGCCAACGCCGTGTTGGATCCTGATCTGTCCTGTTTGGTGCCGGCATCGGTAACACTAAATGTTGCCGGGGGTTCCGGAACCTATTCCTACGAATGGTCCGATGATTCGGGAGCGACCTATGCGAACACCAATTTTACCGGCAATGTGTTCAACACCTCGAACAGCGGCAACTATGTGTTCCGGGTAACCGATACTAGTACCCCGAGTGCCTGTACGGTAGTTACCGCACCGGTTAGGGTAACCCCGGCCGATATCCCTGTAATTACCTCGGTAACCTCGACGGATATTTTGTGTAACGGTAATTTAACCGGCGCATTGGACGTAACTATCGACACCAGCATCGGAAGGCCACAATATATCATCGAGGTCATAGAGACCAATACCTTGACCAATTATGGCACCCAGATTTCAGGGCTTCCCGCAGGGGATTATGAGGTTCGTATCACGGATGACAAAGGATGTGTATCCTTACCTACTAATGTTACTATCGCCCAACCCAACGCAATCGTTTATGATGTAGCTCTGGTGCCGATTACCTGTGATTCATCCATAGGAACGAACCCCGGATCCATAACGGTCGAAAATTTGACCGGCGGAACTGCCGAATACACCTATTACCTGACCGGCAACAATGGCTATTTCGATTCGTATGCTACCAGCTCGGGCGGAGAGAATCATACATTCGGTATCCTTGAATTCGGTATTTACGAAGTCGATGTGGTCGATGCCAACGGATGTTCGGTACGAACAACGAATATTATCGCCTCTCCACCGGATGATCTGGATATCGATGTAACCACCGCCACGGTCAGATTGTACTACCGGAGGTACGGCCATAGTAACCGTTTCATCGGTAGTAGGTAGCGGAACCTATGAGTTTGCGACCTTAGAGACCTATTCAACCCCGTATTCTTCGTCATATCAAGCCGCCGATACGGCAGGCGGGGATACCGCGACGTTCACTGGCCTAACCCCGGGTATTACGTACACTTTTGTAGTGCATGACCTTACCACGAATTGCTACTACTTTGAAACGGCCGCCACTCCAATAAATTCGCCCTCGAGCATGACGGCGACGCTAAATGTGGTGTCGAACGTAACCTGTAAAGGGGCCGCGGACGGCAAGGTTACCTTTACGTTCGATAATTACGATACCAGTGCCACTTCCGTGGAGTATGAGATCTTTAATGCACAATCGAACGTTACCACTGGTTTTTCCGGTACATCCAGCGTGAACCCTCCCACCGGCGCAATTCTAATTCCGGACTTCGCTACCCTTTCACCGGGCGTGTACTACATCCTCTTAAAAGAAGTGGGCGGTACGTATAACGGTTGTTCGATTAGCAGTCCCGATTTTTCTATAAAAGAATCCTCGAACCAATTGACGGTGGCAGCGACATCCCCTAAAAACGATAATTGTAACGTTGACGCCGGAACCATTACCGCCCAAGCGCAGCATGGTACCGCTCCCTACGTATTCCAATACTTGTTGGACACGGCACCGGCACCTATCGCTACTTCTTCGGGATGGACATCCAATCCATACGCCCACTTAGAATCCGGCGATTATATCGTGTATGTGAAGGATGCCAACAATTGTATTGAAACGGATTCCGTTACCGTTGGGCTGGATCCGACACCGGACATTTCGCTCTCCATTGTTAACGAATGCGTTTCCGAAAACACATTTGAAGTAACGGTTTCTTTGGATGCCGCGGGAGTATCGCCCTATCAGATCAGTGTGAACGGCGCGACTTTCCAGAATATGGCGTTCGATGCAAGTAATAAATATACGGTTTCAGGATTGAGTTCAGGGCTTGGCCAGACCATCAAAGTACGCGACCTCAACGGATGTTGGGACACCGAAACCTTTAACATCCAGCCCCCTTTGCAGTTCACCGTTCGACAGACCGCCTTGTTGGATTGCGAACCCGGTACGGACGCTTATGCAGAAATTACCATCGAGGTAACTTCAGGGTCGGGCAACTATGAGTATTCCATAGATGGTCCAGGCTTCGTGGACCAGGCTCGTGCAATGTTACCCGCAAATCCCTACGTATGGAAGAACGCCAGCGCGGCCGGGCCTTATGACGTTCGCATTTACGATATGAATACCACACCCCCCAACTGCGTGAAAACGGTCGTAATCGACGTGCCGGATGCAGTGATACCCGAATTTATCGAAACCCATACCGATGTTACCTGTAACGGAGGAGCCGATGGTGCCATTAGCCTTCAAGAAGTCAACAATGGAACGAATCCGATAATGTACACTTTGACGCCAATGCCTGCAGGTGCAGTCTTGAACGGAACAACGTTTGAACACCTTCCTGCCGGAACCTATGATGTGAGAGGAGTCGGTACCAACGACTGTTTCGATGATATCTTTTCGATCGTTATCACAGAGCCCAATGCCATTTCCGTTCCCTCGCCCACTGTGGTGGAGTTCGGTTGTACGAGCGGCAATAGCTCCCAAAACGCAAGCATTGCAATAACGGGCGAAAGCGGAGGCTCGGGTGTTTTCGTGCGATACGAGTTCATCAATAACGATGATCCGGCTACAGCGGCGGTAGGCGATCCCATCGTTGTACAGGATGGCACCAACACCTCTTATATCGAAACAAACCTCGCCGGCGGCAGCTATATCATCAATGTCTATGACGATAACGGATGTGTAGGCACAACAACGGCCACCATAGCAGAATTCGTCGCCCTAAGCGACCCGAGCATTACGGTTACCCATGATATTACCTGTGTGCCGGGAGACGATGCCGAAGTGGCCCTGGGAGTCACCCTTGCCCCGGTCTCGGCGACCCCGAATCTATCGTATGCCGTTCAAGGTACCGATAATGCCTACAACGCTCCGAACCAAGCTTCCGATATATTTACGGGCCTCGGTGTTGGAAAGTATATTGGGCGGATTACCAACGACGACACCGGATGTGTCGTAGAGACCGCTTTCGAGATCAAGGATCCGAACTCTTTCGAAATTACCACCGATACCGTAGATGCCATCTGTTTCGGCGATACCGGTTCGGTAAGTTTTAGCATAGTGGACCCCATCAATGGGTATTCAGGCGGATTTACCTGGCAAATCTACAATTCCCAAGGTACCGCTACTTTGGCCGATGATACGATTATCGCTACCGCGACCGGAGTTTCCTCCAACCTTGGGCCTACCGCTCCTTTCGCCATCGGGGCCGGATCTTATCGCCTGGATATTACCCAAGATTCGGATCCGAACTGTGCGGCCATGGACTTTTTTAACATTGATGGACCAAGCAGTGCCATCAGCGGAAATACGGTCGAGACCGATGTAACCTGTACCCTGAACGACGGTATCATCGAAATCACCAATGTGCTTGGTGGATGGGGCGGATACACCTATTTTGTCGATGTCGCTACAAACCCCGCGCCCACGGATGCGACCGGATTCTTTGCTTCACCAAAGTTCGAGAACCTCTCTGGAGGTGTTGCCGGAACGGATTACCAAGTCTGGATAGCGGATTCAAAAGGTTGTTTGGAGCAGTTGTCGAACGTCAACCTCATCGACCCGACGCCCATAAGCGCGACACTTGAGGTAAATACCCCCAATTGTAGCAATATTGAGGGCGTATTGGAGGTCGTCGGTACGTCAGGGGGAAAAGGCAGCAACTATACCTACCAATTGCAACGCTTTGACGGTAGTACGTTCACTGACCTTAGAAGTCCGCAGAACACCAACGTATTCGCCGGTCTTGGCGAAGGCAGGTACCAGGTGATGGTATCAGACCAGTGGGCCTGTAACTTTACTACCGCCGAGGAAATACTCTACGACGAAATCAAACCGGTAGCCACGGTCATTAAGGCCATCGATTGTGATGCGGTCAGCCCCGGGGGCGAGATAACCGTTACCCAAACGGGCGGTTCGGGCAACTTCGATTACGCCGTTACCTTCCCCGACGGTTCCACCCCGCAACCGACCAATACAACGGGCGTATTCACGGCCTTGACCGAGGTAGGCGTTTACACGTTTACCGTAACGGATCAAGCAGTCGGGCACAAGTGTTCCAAAACGATAACCCAGGAGCTTGTACCTCGGGTAGAGCCAATAGTACAGATCGACACCTTTGAAAATGTTACCTGTATCGGCGATAACGATGGTACCATTACCGTAAGTGTACAGGATAACGGCCTTTCGCCCTATACTTTTGAAATTACCGCCGCAACCGGAGGCTCCTTGGTACTGCCCTATGCCCCAAGCTCGTCGAACAATTTAGGTGCGACGTTCACCGGTCTGGAGGGAACCGCGACAGGTATTACCTACACCATCACCGCACGGGGCGCCAATAACTGTACTACCGATATTACCCAAATGGTTAACCAACCCGATGCCCTTGTGGTAGATGCCCCTACAGTAGTCCAATTCGGTTGTGCTACGGGGAACAACCCGAACAATGCCAGTATTTCCATCACCGGGGCCATTGGAGGTTCAAATACCTTTGTACGTTACGAGTTCATCAACAACGATGACCCATCAACAGTGGCCATAGGCGATGCAATTACCGTACAGAACGGCTCGAACAGTGCCTACATCGAAACCAATGTTCTGGGCGGAACCTACACTATCAACGTGTATGATGACAAGGGTTGTTTCGGCACACAAACGGCTACCATTGATCCGTATGACGAATTGCTCACGGCCACCACGGCAATTACGAACCCGATTAGCTGCAACCCAGGCAATGATGGTGAGATAACCCTTAATGTTACCTCGACCCACAACGACCTTAGCAAATTCGAATACAGCATCGATAATGGTACCACTTACCAGACCTCTAACGTATTCCCGAATTTGGGTATCGGAAGCTATCTGTTCTTGGTCAGGCATGTCGATACAGGATGTATCGTTAGTGTTTCGGAAACATTTAAAGATCCGAATACGTTTAGCATCGATATCGATAAAACCAGCGAGGTGGTCTGTTTCGGTACCGCATCCGGCGAAGTTACCCTCGCACTTGTCGATGCCACCTACCCTGGGGGTTTCAACTGGGAAATCTATAACACCAACGGAACGGCCGCCAACCTGGCCGATGATACCTCCGTGGCCACGGGTACGGAGGCCACCAATGGCCCTACCTCCGGCATAAATTTGCCCGTCGGAAGCTATTACGTTACCCTAGGCCAAAACAATGCACCGACCTGTACGAACACAAAGGCCTTTACGATATCTGGTCCACCGGCAGCCATTACCGGCACTACCAGAAAAACCGAAGTTACCTGTGCCCTCAATGACGGCAGCATCGAAATTATCGATGTGCTCGGCGGATGGGGCGGATATACCTACTTTGTGGATGTCGCTTCCCATCCGGCACCGACCGACGCAACCGGATTCTCGTCCTCGCCGAATTTCGAAAACCTTTCGGGCGGTGTTTCGGGAACCGACTACCAAGTATGGATAGCGGATTCAAAAGGTTGTTTGGAACAATTGCCCAACGTCAACCTTATCGATCCGTCCCCAATAAACGCTACACTTCAGGTAAACTTACCGAACTGTAACGTTTTCGATGGCGAATTGGAAGTGGTCGGCATTTCGGGTGGGCAAGGCAGCAACTATCGATATCAGTTACAAAGGTTCAATACGGTAACATCTACCTTTGAAAATTTGAGGTCCATTCAAACAAGTGCTATTTTCGGTGGTCTCGGTGCGGGCAATTATCAAGTAATTGTCAGCGATCAATGGAGCTGTTCGGCTACCACGTCGTCCGAAATGCTGTACGAACCGATCGTGCCTTTGGCCACAGTGATAAAGTCCATCGATTGTTCGACCGATCCGGGAGGCGAAATTACCATTACACAGACGGGCGGATCTGGAAACTTCGACTATGGCGTAATTTATCCCGATGGAACCACAGTAGCCAACAATAGCACAGGGGTATTCACGGGACTCGACCAAATAGGCGAATACGTCTTTACCGTAGCCGACCTTGCCGCAGGACCTGCTTGTAGTACAACGATTACGAAAAAATTACAGGATAGGGTATTCCCCGTTCTGAATGTTGACGATTCGACGAACATTACCTGTAACGGCAACGAGGACGGAACGATTTCCGTAAGTGTAACCGACAATGGGGTAGGGCCTTATTCCTTTAGAATTCTCACGGGCCCCGGTAGTTCGGTAAGCTTCCCGATAGCTCCGACCTCATCGACCGGTACCTCGGCTAAATTTACAGGTCTTGAAGGTTCCATCGCGGGAATTTCCTATACCATAGAAGCTAGGGGCACGAACGATTGTACAGTAACTACGGACGTAACTATAACAGAATTAGATGTCATTACTGTAAACCCCATAATGATTGAACAATACGGCTGTACCAACGGAAACAATCTTAATAACGCCCGTATTTCTTTTGTAAGCGCTTCCGGCGGCACAAACGACTTTAATCGCTATGTATTCCTAAGAAACGGCAGCGTGGTGCAAGACGGGGCCAATAGCACCTATTTTGAGACCGATGGTCTCGGCGGGGATTACGAAATACGTGTTTACGACGATGTTGGTTGTTCTGGAGTATCCGCTACGAATACCGTGCTTCCATTCGTCGAAATCGGGAATCCTACGGTAACCACCACCCAGGAAGCCGCATGTTCGCCAGTAAACAATGCCGAAATTGAGGTAAGGGTAACGGTAAGTCCGGCTTCGGCAATCCCGAACCTTCAATATACCGTTACGGGAATCAATGTGGCATACCCGACACAAACCATTACCTCTACCAACAATCCGGAAACCTTTACGGGACTGGAGGTCGGCAATTATCGCGTATCCATTACCAATTTGGATACGGGTTGTGTAATCCAAACGGTTCACACCATAGATAATCCCGATGTTATTGAGGTAATTGCCACTAAACTGACCAATGAAGAATGTATGAACGACGGTGTTGCCGATGGAAGTTTTAGCGTTGCCATCAACAATTATACGGGTACCTACGATTATCAGCTATTCGCCGTTGCCGGTACTCCGGTCGGTGGACTCATATCATCAGATACCTCGACTCCATTGGTGATTTCAAACCTTCCCGGAGGCAGTTATTACGTTAGAGTTACGGAAACGAACGCACCGCTTTGCGAGGATGACTCCAATGTCATAACTATTAATACACCAAGTGCCCCTATAACGGCCATTATCCGCGAGGAAGCGAGCGTTACATGTTCCAACGACCAGGGCAAGATCTTGGTAGACCCAACCGGAGGCAAAGGACCATATACCATTACTATTGATTCCGGTACACAGACCTTTTCGCAAGCCAATGTTGCCGCCTATATTTTCGAAAACCTGTCTGCAGGAACCTTTAACGTGACCGTTACGGACGACTTTGGATGTGTGTTTTCGCATACCATCGATTTGGTACGCCCCGACGACATAGTAGCAAGCATCACTTCAACCCCATTGGCCTGTTTCGATGAGAATACGGCCAGTGTGACCGCTACTCCCAATTTGCGAAATGTTATCCCGGTCTACCAATATAGATTAAACAGGTATAATGATATGGCGGGAAGCACGTTACTACAGACTTCAGCTCCCCAGTCCGGTGATACCTTTAACGGCTTGCCAGCAGGCTTCTATAGCATCACGGTTACCGACGAGGTAAGCTGTTCCGATGAAACGGGTATTATTGAAATCATCAATCCGACCGAAGTCGAGGCAGCTTTGATAAGAACCAGCCCATTAACATGTATGACCGGGGTTGAATTCGAACTAAGCGCTACCGGCGGTAGCGGTATCTACGAATACAGCACGGACCATGCTGGTTGGAATCCCATGACAGGCAATAGCGTGAGCCTGCCGTTAAGCGGTATGTTAACTGCCGGAGTCTATCAATATTACGTCAGGGATGCCGTAAACGGATGTACTGCCGTACTGTCGAATTCCATCGAAGAGGATCTCATCGAGCCCTTGATCCTGACCGTTGATAAATCCGCCGCCGTCATCAACTGTAACGGTGATAATACGGCCATCATTTATGCCGATGCCCAGGGCGGTTTAGGCAACTACCTCTATTCACTGTTCACCGATGCCGCTTTGACGAACAATTATTATACGGCGGGCTATGACCAGCCCGATGGTGAGTTTGACAATCTACCCGCAGGTACGTATTATGTCAACGTGACCAGCAGGGATTGTACAGCTCCGGCGGAGAAAGTAATCATTACCGAACCAGCTCCATTAACCCTCATAAATCCTAACGATTTCACGAACGTCAGCTGTAACGGGGCCGACGATGGGACGATAACCGTAGAACTGACCGGAGGGGTAGGCCCATATCAATATGCCATTTCGCCGAACCTCAACCGGTTCGACGATGAAAATACCTTTAAAGGTCTAGCGCCCGGCGAGTATCGGATCATCGCCCAAGACCGCAACGGCTGCTTTGTCGAGATGGAATATACCATTACGGAACCTGACGTGCTGCAAGTTTTCGCGACTGCTTTACCTGAAGTTTGCGCAGGCGAAGAGAATGGCTCCATCGAACTGACGATTACCGGTGGTACCGCGCCGTATAGCACCCGCCTGAGCAGCGAGGTGGGTTTCATAGAAGATAGGACCATTATTAGCGATCTGGCCCCTGGCGACTACATCATATTTGTAAGGGATGTCAACGGCTGTGAAGAAAATGTAGTCGTAACAGTCGATCCCGGCGTCAACCTTAGTGCTACGGTGGAGGCTATCTATGGCTGCGAGGGCAACCTTCCCAGCAATTATGTCAATATAGTTATGGAGGTTGTCGGCATTTCCGATGAGGTGCTCTATGCCCTCGATTCGACCGATCCGTCCGATATGCAGTTGAACCCCTATTTCAGGGATGTTGCGCCGGGGTCGCATTATATTGGTATTTCGCATGCGAATGGATGTATCGTTACCCATGAATTCGAAATAGAAAACTATGAACCCTTATCGATTACCGTAGAACAGAGCAACATGAACGAGCTGACGGCGGCCGTTACCGGTGGCAAGGAAGCCTATACCATCTATTTCGGGGATGAGAACAACGGATCGGACAACACCTATAGGGTCAATCGCACCGACACCTATACCGTAACCGTCCTTGATGAAAACGGCTGTGAGGCCAGTGCCAACATCTTTATCGAGTTCATCGACATAGAGATTCCAAACTTCTTTAGCCCCAACGGAGATGTCGAAAATCAGTATTGGAAACCGCACAACGATGAGGGCTTCCCGCAGATACTAACGATCATATTCGATCGTTATGGTAGGGAGGTGTACCGAATGCGGGCCAACGATCGCGGATGGGACGGTTTTTACCGACAGAATCCGCTCCCCTCCGGGGATTACTGGTACATAATCAAACTCAACGGGGAAAATGATGATCGGGAGTTCGTCGGGCACTTTACCCTATATCGATAAAACATTAACCTACTTGACCATGCGCAAAATTGTAATGATCTTGCTGTTCTTGTGCGGCCTTTTTGCCGCAAGGGGCCAAGAGCTCAACTCGCCCCAATTGTCACAATACCTGGCGGATAACCCATTCGTGCTATCGCCTGTGTATGCGGGTATCGGAGACCATGTAAAGATACGGTTGAACGGCCTTGCCCAATGGGTAGGCATCAAGGATGCACCCCAGACCCAATCCTTGGCCGCCGATATGCGCCTGGGCGAAAAGTCGGGCATCGGTGTATTTTTGTACAACGATAAGAACGGATATACGAAACAACAGGGGGCACGGGTCTCCTTTGCGCACCATTTGACCCTCGACCGTTATGAGGATGAGTTTTTATCCTTGGGAATATCGTATAACTTTAACCAGTTTCGCATAGATATCGACCAATTTATCAATGCCAATCTAGATCCCGGGGTCATCAACAACCGCCAGACAACCAACCATAACTTTGATGTTGGCGCCATGTACCGCTACGGCAAGTTCTATTTTAGTGCGAACGCCTCTAACCTTTTGGGCAAAGATCCCAGTAATTTCACGTTCAATGCGGATGAACCCAATGAGCTAAGAAATTATTATGCGTACACCGGCTATCGTTACCGAAAGAACAAGAATTCCAATTTGGAAATCGAGCCCTCTGTATTGTTTAAATTGTTCGAAAGCGACGGCCGTTCCGAAACGGATCTGAACCTGAAATTCCGCTTTTACGATTTCAAGGATTACTACTATACCGGAGTCAACTACCGTTTTTTAAACGATCAGATTGGGAATCCCCTGTATATCGCTCCCTTTGCGGGACTTAAAAAGGGAAATTTCTATTTCGGATACTCCTATCAAATTATTCTGAACGAGATTATTACCTATAGCACGGGAACGCATGTGGTTACTATTGGTGTGGATCTGTTTCAGGGTCTTAGTAATTGTCGGTGTACCTACTAAGAGCGAGGCTAACACGGCTAACCCCGTGTGCACGTAATGGTAGCTACCATAGAATGAACTTAATATTTCAATTTTCACCTTTCGTTTTTTTGCCCAGCCTCTATATTCTAACGCTTCGAAGGACTTTCTAGCTACTTGTTTCTCAGCTAAATTCAATTAACTTCGCAAAAACTTTTACTGTGGGAAAGGTTAAAATCGACAACATTCGGGTGTATGCGCACCATGGATGCCTAAAGGAAGAAACCGCTATAGGAAGTGAATACCGCGTGGATGTTTCCGTAAATGCCGAACTTGCTACCGCATCGCGGTCTGACCGGTTATCGGATACCGTGGACTACGTACACATTAACCATATTGTAAAGCAAGAGATGGAAACCCCTTCAAAACTCCTGGAGCATGTGGGCCAACGCATTATCGACCGAATTTTCAACGAAATTGATATAGTCGATACAACCAAGGTGTGGGTTTCTAAAATCAACCCTCCCATAGGAGGAGATGTGGAGAAGGTCACCGTGGTATTGAAGGAAAAACGGCAGTCGTAAATGCCCATAAAACAAATTCCAAATTCCAAAAAGGAATTTAAATCAAAAAAACTATCTTTGCACCTCTAAAACGGCATCGTGGCCGAGTGGCTAGGCGCAGCTCTGCAAAAGCTTGTACAGCGGTTCGAATCCGCTCGATGCCTCCAAAGAAGAAGCCGTCTCATACCCAAGTGAAACGGCTTTTTTTTTTTTTTGTGACTTCCTACGCAAGAGCGCTTGTAAAACACTCATTTCCAGGAAAACTCTAAGGGTATGGAGACACTTTCCTTAAATTACAACACCGCGACCAAAGCTCAATTCCCCTTCAAGAGGGTGCAACAAAATGGCCCAGCTCTATATTCTCTATCCCTTTTTCAATGTCAAACTTATCTTTGGGCAAGAATCCCTTTACGATAAGGATAGCCCCACATACCATCAAAATG
The DNA here is from genome assembly GCA_963764285.1 of uncultured Flavobacteriaceae bacterium. Classification (GTDB taxonomy): domain Bacteria; phylum Bacteroidota; class Bacteroidia; order Flavobacteriales; family Flavobacteriaceae; genus Pricia. The sequence goes on along the minus strand of CAVXSA010000018.1, from coordinate 48,150 downwards.
ATACCTAGCAATTTTTTTACCCTATATATTCTTCTCAGTGTCAGTTTTCGTTTTAGCCGTTTGGCCAAAAATATCTTGAGAATATCGGTTACGAAATAAGCACCCACCATAGCCGAAAAAAACACTAGAATACGCTCGGGGTCATTGTCCAGACTGGGTCCGACCACGATAATAATACCCAACCAGAAAACAAGCACCCCAATGTTGATAAAATTCAGCAGGAAGCCCTTAATAGCCAAACTCAAATAATCGCTCTTGCTTGATCTTATACGGGATACCGATTTCTTGGATGGTTTTTTAAAGAAGGTGTTGATGCCGTATATTAAGAGAATTACACCTCCGAAGACGTAGAGGCCGGGTTGGTTACTGAGGTTTTCCAAAAGTTGGAAGCTACTAAAGTAGGCGATGAACAAAAATAATATATCGGCGACGATGACCCCCGAATCAAAGGCCAGAGCCGCCCGAAAACCCTTTGTAGCACTGGTTTCCAGTAGCACAAAAAAAACAGGCCCGATCATAAAGCTCAATAGAAAGCCCAAGGGAATCGCTGCCTGTACATCCTCGATCATGAAAGTTAATGGTTAAAATCTGCGCGTCCACAGATTGGCTTAAAAGTTACTGGTTAAAAGTGAAAAAAACAATCCCTATTAACTAATAACCGCTAACTATTAACAGAACTCATTTAGTCTTTTTTACCTCCGAGTACCACATTTTGAGGCCATATTTCCCTATTTTATAATATCCACCCAGTTATGCTTTTAGAAAATGACTTCATATAGCCTGGAATGCCCATATTCTCGGTTCCACACAACTAGTCTAAAGGAATTTACTTTTAAACGGTATGAATGAAACTACGAATCCATCGGAATGTGAGGATATCCTCTGTAAATCACATCTTGGTGACCCTGCCGCCGAACACGGTCTTTTCGTCCATTTTGGCCGGGTCTCCGTAGACCAAGACCTCTCCGCCGGCCTTGACCGTTGCCTTAACATAATCCGAAGCATGTATTTCAGCACGGGAGCCCGCGTTTACGCTAACCGTAGAAAATTTGGTCTTAAGTTCCCTTCCCTCGTAGATACCGCCTGTATTTATGGCCACATCTTGTAAATCTGAGGTTCCTTTAGTAGCAATTACCCCTCCTGTCACCGTTTTGATTAATAATTGTTCCACTTTGGCGTTGATGACTATTTCACCTCCTTCTTGCGCCTTGAGCTCCAGTATATCTTGGGTAATAGTATCTTCGGAACTGATGCGGGCATCTTCGTTTACATCGATAATAATTAACTTTTCGGAGTAGTATAGGTTTATAAACGTACGGTATCCACTGAATATCCTGTCGAGTGTCATTCGTATTTTTAATACGCCATCGTTGTTTACGATAGCCACTTTTTCCACCCTTTCTCCAGTAATAACGGCTTTATTGACATCGGACTTTATTAGGTTTACGGAAAGACCATCAAAAGCCTTTATTTCCGTGAAGGGGGTGAGGTCTTGAGTAAGGTCCCCTTGGGAGAAAATGGTTTTCTGGCCCAGAAAAAGGAGCAAAACCAGCATGAACGTTCTCATGATGTTTATTTTAGGTCGATTGTTGATAAGCCCGTCTCGACTTACCTATCTACCAATCAGACACCGCCGATCGGACAAAGCTATCCGCTTTATAAACAAGATTCCTTCCGCAAAATTATCGTGATCCGTCCTCGGAACGGATTTTCCGTTGAAATACGTAAAAAGCTAGTATGGGTTTCGGAATAATCATCCTTCATGCTTTCCGATCAGGACGAAATCAAGATGCCTTTTCACTAGGTCTGTATCCTTCACCATTACCACAACCTCATCTCCTAATTGATAGGATTTCTTGCTGCGTTCCCCTACAATAGCGTACTCTTTTTCATCAAAGATATAATAATCGCCCTTAATATCACTGATTCGCACCATACCTTCACATTTGTTCTCGATAATCTCGACGTAGATGCCCCATTCGGTCACGCCACTAATCACCCCTACGAACTCTTGGTCTTGGTGGTCTTGCATAAATTTGATCTGCATATACTTGATGGAGTCCCGTTCGGCACTCGAGGCCAAATATTCCATATCCGAGGAATGCTTACATTTTTGTTCGTAGGCTTCGGCGTTAACCGATTTTCCGCCATCTAAATAATGTTGTAACAGCCGATGTACCATTACATCGGGATATCGACGTATCGGCGAGGTAAAATGGGTATAATAATCGAATGCGAGTCCGTAATGCCCGATATTATCGGTGGTATAAATGGCCTTGCTCATACTACGGATGGTCAGGGTATCGACCAGGTTCTGCTCTTTTTTTCCCTTTACATCGCTTAAAAGTTGGTTTAAGGAGGAACTGATAGATTTTTTATCCTTAAAATCCAACTTATGCCCAAAGCGGGAAATGATACCGTTGAGGGCCATCAGCTTGTCTTGATCCGGGTCGTCGTGCACCCGATAGACGAAGGTTTTCTTCGGTCTTTTTTTACCGATGAACTCCGCCACCTTACGGTTGGCCAAGAGCATAAACTCTTCAATCATCTTATTGGCGTCCTTTGATTCCTTAAAATACACACCTTGGGGCTCGCTGTTTTCGTCCAATATAAATTTCACCTCCAATTTATCGAAGGATAAGGCCCCTTGTTGCATGCGGTTGTTCCGCATAATCTTGGCCAGGCGATCCATTTCCAAAATCGCTTCGACAACGATGTTGGCTACGGAATACGCATCTTCGCGTATAGAAGTATCCTTGGGGATATCCCCTTTTTTGGTCTCTATAATATGTTGGGCCTCTTCATAGGCGAAACGTTGGTCGGAATTGATGACTGTTCTGCCGAACCATTCGTTCTTGACAACGGCATTCTTGGCATCCATTTCAAATATCGCCGAAAACGTATATTTTTCCTCGTTCGGGCGCAATGAACAGGCATTGTTAGACAACACCTCTGGAAGCATTGGTACTACACGGTCAACCAGATATACCGATGTGGCTCTTTCATAGGCCTCATCTTCCAAAATCGTATCGGGCAGTACGTAATGCGAAACATCGGCAATATGGATGCCAATTTCGTAATTTCCGTTTTCCAGTATCTTGAAGGATAAAGCGTCATCAAAATCCTTGGCATCCTTAGGGTCGATGGTAAAGGTCAGGGTATCTCTCATATCCCTGCGGTTCGCAATCTCCTCTTCTTTAATGGAAGTGTTCAACTTGTCGGCAAAACGCTGTACCTCGGTGGGAAAATCGTAAGGCAGCCCGTATTCGGCAAGTATGGCATGTATTTCGGTATTGTGTTCGCCAGGTTTTCCGAGTACTTCGGTAACTGTACCTATCGGCGAGTCACCATCATCCCAACTTTCAAAGCTTACGACCACCTTGTCGCCATCGTTGGCATCCATGGTCTTTCCTTTGGGTACAAAAAAATCGGTGTACATCCTAAAATCCGTCGGGCGTACGAACGCAAAAGTTTTTTGTATATCTAGAATACCTACAAACTCCTTCTTTTTGCGTTCGAGTATTTTGGTTACTTCGCCCTCTAATTTTTTGCCCTTTCCCTTATTAAAGATTTTGACCTCGACCGTATCGCCATGAAAGGCCTTATTGACCCGGTTCTGGGGTACGAATACATCATCGTCCATTCCTTCAATGACGATATATGCATTGCCCCGTGAGGTAAGGTCCACTATTCCAGTTTGCTGCTTTTGGTTACTCGACAGAGCCTTGTAACTTCCCTTTCCTTCTTCCAGAATTCTCTTTTTCTCCTTCAACTGCCCCAAACGTTTGATCAATAGGTTACGGTCTTCGGTATCGTTAAGCCCGATTTGGGCCGCAATCTCTTTATAATTGAATGTTTTGCTTGGATTTTTTTCAAGTACGGTAAAGATGCCTTTCGTAATCTCGTTCTTTCTATGGTTTCTGGCTTTCTTTTTCTTCTTTGACATTAAATGTGTTTAACTATTGGAGCGGAAAATTACGAATTATAGATGTAGTATGTGTAGTTTCGGATTAAAATAGCTCCGAAGATCCAAGGTTATCAACATATACTACATAAACCTATTTTTCTTTTTTAAAATTTTAAATCAAAATGATGTGTATTATAGGATGTTGATAAGGGGGATAAAAAAAAGGGATAAAACTTGCTATGAAACGATTTGTTAAGTTGTTGACAATTTATACAGACAGACCAGTCCTCAAAATCAAGGCCTTATCCGGTTTATAAAAATATGTCGATAAGGGATATCAACATGAATTTTGTGATAACCTAAGGTAAATTTAATGTTAACTAGAGAGGATATTTTATGGATAGAGGGCTACCAAAATGGGATAACTATTTTCTGATAACCGGTTTTTGTTTTGTAAGCAAAAACTTGAACGGGAAATCCAAATTCCGGTTCTATTTTCTTTTGGTGGTTTATCAACAATGATACCCCGGTTGTGAGGAACAAATGAACATCCGTTTTTGCGAAAATGTAAATTTTTGTTGTGAACTTTTCGCGTTTTGTGGTGAAGTCCCGTTATTCGTACATTTAACTGAAAGGAGTGATTTAAATTAAATTCTTTAAAAATTTATGTCCCACGACCATTCCCATTCCCATCCTGATTTAAAAGGTCGGAATCTGATTATATCCATCCTATTGAACATTTTGATTACCGTTTCACAGGTAATCGGAGGTTTGATTTCGGGCAGTTTATCCCTGCTGTCGGATGCCCTTCACAATTTTAGCGATGTGATGTCGCTACTAGTGAGTTATATCGCTAATCTACTTTCAAAAAAACAAGCTTCCGATCGTAAGACCTTTGGTTATAAAAGAGCGGAAATTATCGCTGCGTTCGTAAATGCGGCGACCTTGATGGTAGTAGCCGTCATATTGATCAAAGAGGCCATTGAACGCTTTATGGAGCCCCAGGAAATAGAATCCTCCCTCGTGATTTGGCTTTCTTTATTGGGCGTAGTGGCCAACGGGTTTAGCGTCTTGTTATTAAAGAAGGATGCCGGCCGCAATATGAACATGAAATCGGCCTATCTGCATCTTCTGACCGATATGATGGCTTCTGTAGCCGTTTTAATCGGCGGTATCTTGATGAAGTTCTATCAGATGTACTGGGTCGATGCCGCCCTTACCTTGGCCATTGCCCTCTACCTTATTTATATGGGTTATGATCTCCTCAAAAATTCTACCCGGGTATTGATGCTCTTTACGCCTAATACCATTCAGATACAGCACATTGTGGAAGCGGTTTCGCAAATAACTTCTGTTAAGAACGTGCATCATGTGCATATATGGCAATTGAACGAAGATGAAGTTCACCTTGAGGCGCATGTCGATTTTAACGAAGACATCCGATTGTCAGAGTTTGACAACATTCTAGACAAAATAGAGGATATGGTTTATCATAAGTTCGGAATCAATCACGTTAACATTCAGCCTGAATTTGATAAACCGGACAGTAAACAAGTAATAGTTCAGGATTAATGAGAAGACGATTCACCCAGTTCAGAACGTCCAGAAATTTAGTATATGATACAGATTGAAGTCAAGACATTCGATGAACTGACCACTCAAGAGCTTTATGAAATATTACGGTTAAGAAGCGAAGTATTTGTGGTAGAACAGGATTGTGTTTATCAAGATATAGACGGGAAGGACGAAAGAGCATTGCACATAATAGGAACAAAACAAGGTGATATAGTTGCCTATGCCCGTATTTTTAAAGCGGGCGATTATTCTGAAGAAGCCAGTATCGGAAGGGTGGTCGTTCAAAAAGAACAACGCAAGTATGGCTATGGGAAGGATATAATGAAGGATTCGATACGTGTGGTACGCGAAAGGTTTAACGAAAGTATCATTCGGGTATCGGCGCAATTGTACCTCGAAAGGTTTTACCACGAATTGGGTTTTGAACAGGTAGGAGACGGATATTTGGAAGATGGGATACCCCACATCGGTATGTTGTGCAAAAAGTAATGCCGCAACTTATCACTTTCAATTGGTAAGCCTAGGGTTTAAAACCAGGAAAGGGCTGAAAACGTTCAGCCCTTGCGTAAAATTCATCCAAATTGTAATGGATTCAGATTTTTATAGGTTCTTTGTTGCTCAGATTGATATCCTCCAACATGGTATCGGTAAATTTATAATGTCCTCGGGTAGTGATAATTCGAAAACGGTTGGAGTTCATACGACTCAACGTATCCAAGAAAAGCCATTTGGTCTTTAACAACCGGGGCTTGGCAGATTTTAAGCTGATTTCGAAATAATATTTACGGCCGTTCTTAACAGCAACAATGTCAGGTGTTATCTTGGCATCATGTCCTTTTCTAATATAGGATTTTGGGGTTTCGTAGCCTTCAAAATCCGCTTTGATATCCTCAAAGCCGGTCGCTTCCAAGTGGTTGATGGACTTTTCTAAGAATTCCTGATTTTCTGACTTTTCTACATTTACCATAAATCACAAGATAGGGCAAAATATAGAAAATACAAATTTTTAAAGTTGTATTAACGTAAATTTAAGAGGAGTAGCTTCCTTTACGATTAGATTTTACTGAACAATGTGGACCCCAATTTTTCGACGACACCCACTACCAAGGCATTTCCCATAAAAAAAGCTCGTTTGGTATCGCTGATGCCCTTGAGTTCGGTATGCCGGTCGGGAAACATGTTAAGACGCTCCAGTTCGAGCGGGGTTAATCTACGCGGCCCTTTGGAGGTTTGCACGACATGCTTGAACCGCGAAGGGGATTTACCGCCTTCCCCGGTGATTATGGTACGTGAGGCATTATTAAGGGCGTCAGGAAAAATCATTCCCCCTTCCTTATAGTCATAGGTAAAACCACTTTTAGCCCTGCGGGTTTCCTTTTTCGGACCTTTCAAATATTCCCATTTTGGAACATCATCCAGGGGAATAAAAAATGATTCATCCACTTCCGCCTTCTGGAGTACATCGCCTAAGACCCGCCGTTCACCGTCATAGTCGGGAACGGTTTTAGCGGTAAAAACCTTACCACCCATAAAAATCCCGGTATTTTCAAAAGGGGAGGCTTTTTTGTCCTCATGAAAATGCTCCGAAATGGTGACCAGATCGCCGCTTATTGTAAACGCTTCACTTTCTATTTTCTGCGAGATAGACAAATTGGGAGTTTTGGATGGATTTTTTACCGGAAACGCTTCCGCAATCGTTCCCTTCCTATGCATCCAATCCGTTTTGTCGGTGGCAGCAAGTTTTTTAAACATTGAGGTCGAATCGGTGGTACGCCATGATAAAAATACGCCGGCGCCGTTGGGGCATTCCGTAGTCGGCGGCATTGATAACCCGCCATTCTACGGCATATCCCAAATCCTCCAAACTTTTTAGAATGATGGCAAAATCCCTTCCGCGTTGGGTAGCTGGTGATTTGAGCAAGCGGTCAACGTTTTCCAGTAGCAGGTATTGGGGCGGATTTTCCTTTTGGGAAAGTATGCGATGGATGCTCCACCACAAAACGCCCTTTTTACCGATCAAGCCTTTGGAATTTTTGAGCGTCGTGGCCACGGAATAATCCTGACAGGGAAAGCCGCCGACCAGCACTTCGGCATCGGGAATATGGGAGGTATCCACTTCGGCGATATCCTCGTTGCTGTGGTTGTCAGCTCCGAAACGGGCCTCATAGACCGCTGAGGCATGTTGTGTTTTGGTACCTGGTTCCCATTGGTTGCTCCAAATTACCTCAAAATGACCCGTGTTCTCCAGTCCCAACCGAAACCCTCCGACGCCTGCAAAAAGTTCGATGACCTTTAACTTTTTCATTGATTCAAATTTACATAATTTACCCGGAGCTAATCAATAGGATTATGAAAGGACTCTTTTTAAAAGTATATGCCACACTAATGGCGGTGCTGTTAACGGCCTGTGGAAAAATGTCAGACGAAAGGATACTGTTGGAGCAGATCCAGGAAGTACAATCCACATATGCACCGGATAAACGTACCGCCCTGTTCGATATTTCCGTCGTTGACGCCCAAGATATCTTTGTGCTGAGGGGGGAAAGCAACCTGCCCGACGCGGTCGAGACCCTCAAAGCAAAGTTAACAGCGGAAAACATTGGTTTTAAGGATGAGATAAATATTCTGCCTGCTCCAGAACTTAAAGCTAGAACACAGGGCCTCATCAACCTGTCGGTCGCTAATCTGCGCAGCAATCCCAAACATTCTGCGGAACTGGCCACACAGGCCACTCTGGGGACACCGGTAAAAGTTCTAAAGAAAAAGGAAGGATGGTATTACATACAGACTCCCGACCACTATCTTGCATGGGTAGATGCTGGTGGTATTGTACTCATGGATGACGAAGAAATGGGATTGTGGAAAGGCGACCCTAAGATTATCTATAAAAAAACCTATGGACATTCCTTTTCCGGCCCAGAGAGGAAACAACCGGTGTCTGATCTGGTGGCCGGGGATATTCTGGAAACCACGAAGGAAATCGAGAATTTTTACGGGGTGCGCTATCCTGATGGGCGCAACGCCTTCGTGGCTAAACAAGAGGCCGAACCCTATAACCAGTGGTTGGAAAAATTGCATCCGAACGCCGATTCGCTGATTGCCACCTCGATGACTTTGATGGGGGTACCTTACCTTTGGGGCGGCACTTCGACCAAAGGAATGGATTGTAGCGGTTTTACCAAGACGGTATTCTTTCTCAATGGCACAGTCATCCCTCGCGATGCCTCCCAACAAGTACATACCGGCAAGGCCATCGATTCCGTCGCCGACTTTGAAAACCTGCAAAAAGGAGACCTGTTGTTCTTTGGGAGCAAAGCGACCGCATCAACAGCGGAAAAAGTCGTGCACGTGGGGATGTGGATCGGAAACGACGAATTCATCCACTCCTCTGGAAGGGTGCGTATCAGCAGCATGGACAAAGATGCCGAAAATTATGATGCCTTCAACCGCGACCGCTATCTTCGCACCCAACGGATCTTAAACGAGCGGGACCAGGGGTTGATCAGTTTGTTGAAGACGCCGTTGTTCAAGAATTGACCGGCCAAAACGAGCTAGTGCCTATTCTTCGTCCAGGGCAAAAGCGAGTACCCAATTCCCTTCCTTAGTCCCTAGTTTCTCCCCGCCGCAGGCAACGGCGATATATTGTTTGCCGTTTACTTCATACATTGCTGGTGTAGCAAAGGCCGCTGCGGGCAATTTATATTCCCATACTATAGTCCCGGTATGTCTGTCGAATACCCTGAAGTAGCCGTCGCGGGTAGCCCCGATAAATAAAAGTCCATTTTCGGTCACGACGGCTCCTCCATAGTTTTCGGTACCCGTGTTAAGGCCATCTTCCCCGAGTTCCGGAGTGTTTCCAAAAGGAACCGACCAAATATACTCCCCGGTATTTAAATTGATAGCATGTAGAGTGCCCCAAGGCGGGTCAATGGCAGGCAGGCCATTACGGTCCAGAAATTTATGGTATCCTAGGTGTTTGAAGGGAATGGAAGCATGCTCTTTTTGAGGCGATTCCTCGCCGGCGTTATGCCGAACCTCTTCATGGTATAAAAACCGTAGCAGGGCCTCTTTTTCCGCGGACGGAATTTGGGGAAAACCGGTCATCATTCCTTGGCCATGGGCAATGATTTCCGCCGTTTCGTCCTTGTCCTTCCGTAACTGCAGGTCCATCAATGCGGGAAATCCGCTAGCGGCCAGTCCCTTTCTATCCGCTTGGTGGCAAGTGGCACAATATTTTTGATAGGTAGCTTCTCCAAGAGGCTTTCCGCTATAATTCTCATCGTTTTCTCCCATTTGTAGAATCCAAGCCATTTCATTGGAGTTTACATAGAGAATTCCCTTTTCGGGGTCAGCGGAGGCACCGCCCCATTCCGCGGCCCCATCATAGCCGGGCAGCAAAACGACCGGTTCCAAGTCGGGCGGGGCGTATATGCGTTTATCCGCATTAGTAAGAATTTGGCGTAAAGAATCAGAATTTTTGGCAAAGGGACTGATGCTATTCCCGTTTAATTCGGTGGATTGTCGCGCAAAGGGCTTTGGACTAATGGGAAATGGTTGGGTGGCCCAGGCGTCCTCCCCCTTCAAATTTGATGGGGTCACTGTCTCTTCCTCTATGTCGAAAAGCGGTTCGCCGGTTATCCTATTAAAAACATACACATAACCTTGTTTGGTCACCTGGGCTACGGCGGGTATCTTTATTCCATCTCTCTCCACCATCAAAAGATTGGGAGGAGCGGGTGGATCCCGGTCCCAAAGATCGTGGTGGGTAAACTGAAAGTGCCATAAGCGTTTTCCCGTATTGGCATCCAAGGCCAAAAGACAATTGGCAAATAGGTTGCTCCCTTTGCGGATTCCGCCATAAAAATCGGGGGCCGCCGAACCCGTGGGAACATAAATAATGCCGGATTCCTCATCTACGGCCATCCCGGCCCAGTTGTTGGCGGCACCGACCAGTTCGCTGCTACGGATATTTTTGTCTCCCCAAGTATCGGAGCCCGGCTCGCCCCTTTCAGGTAGGGTATGAAAAACCCAGGCGACCTCTCCGGTAATGATGTTAAAGGCCATGATATCGCCCGGAGCCGCCCCGGCCCCTTCCGAAAGGCGTAGCGGCATTACGATAAGGTCTTTATAAACCGTTCCGGGAGTATTCGAAATCACAAATTTTTCATGTGCCGATGGGGGCATTCCCGACCGCATATCGACCTTTCCATTAGTACCAAAGGATTTAATGGGTTCGCCGGTCAGGGCATCCAAAGCAAAAAGATCGGGGCCGCGGGTGCAAAGAATACGTTTGTCGTTACCCTTTTCCCAATACGAGACCCCTCGGCTCGTGGAATGCCACACCTTGACGGAATCACCGAACTGCCAGATTTCCTCTCCGGTCGCGGCATGGATCGCAAACACGCGAAGGGCGGACGAGACCCCGTAAAGTATGGAGTCGACCACGATGGGGCTCATCTGCATCTGTCCGAAATCAGAGGTTTCGTGAGACCAGGCGAGTTTGAGGTTCCCTATGTTTTCGGGCGTAATTTGCGAGAGAGTGGAGTAGTGGCTGCGGCCTGGATCGCCCAGATAAGACGACCATGTGGTGTATTCTTTTTTGGGGGGATTTTCCTTTTGGGAGGAAGAACATCCCCAAAGGGAAAGGCCGATGGATAATAAAGTAGCTAAAAGGGAAAAAGTTCGGGTGACGTACATGGAATACAAGGGTTGGTTGCCTGATCTAAAAGTAATCAAAAATAGCGGTCCAAAATACTCGTGACGGAAGCTTTGTACGAACCTCCGAACAAATTCAAATGTACCAGTAAATAGTACAGTTGATAGAGGTCGGTGCGCTCGGCCTCTCCACCTATGTTGGGGAAATGTTCGTTATAGGCCTCGTAAAATGACCTGCCGAAGCCTCCAAAAAGACGGGTCATAGCGATATCCACTTCCCGATGGCCGTAATAGGTTGCGGGGTCGATGAGGTAGGGTATGCCTGTCTCGGAAATAAGATAGTTGCCGCTCCAAAGATCGCCATGCAATAGAGAGGGACTTACTTCCGGGAAAATATTTTTGCAAGTGCCCAGCAGCTCTTCTTCAGATGGAATTTCCTCGGGGTGAAGCCGATTTCCTTCTTGGGCCCGTTTCAACTGCGGCAACAAACGCTCGGCGACGTAAAAATAGGACCAATCGGTATGATTAATGTTGGATTGTGGAAGGCTTCCGATAAAATTATCAGCTTCCCATCCAAAAAAATCGCCCACCGAACAGTGATGCAGGGCCGCCAGTTGATGTCCCAAGTGTCTCATTTCTGCGGATGACGCCCGCTTTGGCTCGATATATTCCATCAGCAGTACACTTCCTTTTTTCAAAGGTTCGCAGAACAAAACTTTAGGGGAGGCTATGGTTTTTGTTTCGGCAATCGCTTCCAAGCCTTTTTTCTCGGCCAAAAACATAGCATGGGCCTGGTCGGCATGGTTCACCTTACAGAACAGGCGTTCCGATTTGGTTTGCAGCAGATAGGCTTTTGAGATATCGCCCCCTGAAACCGATTGCACGCTTTCTATATTGACGCAGAGCAGGTGTTCGATGTGGTTTTTGAGGTGTTTCTCCATATCCTAATTTAATTGTTGAGTATTTTCCGGGATGCTTCTTCGTTGGGCCTCCGATTTTCAAAGGTAGGTGCCATAAATTTTTAAACCCGTTGTCGAGTCATTATAATGATGAATTTCTGAAACGGAATATAGAGCTAATGCTAAAAAAAGGGCAGGGCAACGTATATTTTGTTACTTTCGAGAAACCAATATACCGGTTACAGCCCTTTTTCTAACCGGGCAATACATCGGCAACCTAATCTTATGCCCCATGTCGCAACTGGCTTTCAACATTTCCCAACGGCTTTTTTCGTTGGATGTCTTCCGAGGGCTGACCACGTTCCTCTTGATGGGCACCAACTCCATTCTTATCTATCTTTTTTCGGAAACCGTCGCGGCTCACATGGTACCGCGGTTTCGATATGATTTGGACGAAAGGCCTGTTAGGGCCTTAGGATTTTCAGAACAGGTAATCGCAGTCTTGAACGCCTTGCTGGTACTGTTTATCTTTTGGTACATCACCTACTTTCTGGATAAGCAAAAAGTATATTTAAAATGTGAAGCGGCCAATAACCCAAATGGATTCGGAACGAAACATTAACAATCTCAACAAAATGAAAAAAGGATTTGTTTTTTTAGTAAAGAGGATGGGGTACCTTTTATGTCTTCTATTGCTTCAACAGTGTGGCAGCCCGAAAATGGCCACAAACGACGATGGTTGGAAGCCTCTGTTCAACGGAAAGAACCTGGACGGATGGACCACAAAAATCAATCATTACGAAACGGGAGACAACTATGGCGATACCTTTCGGGTAGAGGATAGCATTATCAAAGTCCGCTATGATCAATATGAAGGGGATTTTGACGATCGCTTCGGACATTTGTATTTCGACACTCCCTATTCCCATTACCATCTTTCGATGGAATATCGTTTTGTGGGCGAGCTGCAATCCGGAGCCCCTTCATATACGCTCTTGAACAGTGGTGTGATGTTCCACTCCCAAGACCCGCGGACGATGCCCAGGGAACAAAATTGGCCGATTTCCGTCGAAATGCAGTTTTTGGGAGGGATTACAGAAGGCGAAGAAAGGCCCACAGGGAATATGTGTTCGCCTGGCACAGAAATCGTTTACGATGGGGAAATTTATCCCGGGCATTGTCTCAACTCAACGTCGGACACCTACTTTGGAGACCAATGGGTAAAGGCCGAGCTAATCGTTCTAGGGGATTCTCTGGTGACGCACATTATCAATGGTAAAAAAGTATTGGAATATACCAAGCCCCAGATAGGAGGCGAGGTCGTGGAGGGCTTTGACCCCAAAATAAAAAAAGACGGGCAGCTGTTGAAAGAAGGTTTTATCGCCCTTCAAAGCGAGGGGCAGCCCGTGGATTTTAGGAATATTAAGATAAAAAATCTGGATTCGGGCAAGAAAGATTAGAGGAGATCCTCCGGATATTTACCTGCAGTAGTCCAACCCCCGTCGACGGGGATGGTCTGTCCGTTGATATGTGAGGCTTCGTCCGAAAGCAGAAATAGGCAGGTCTTGGCAATGTCCTCGGGAAGGCCTACCCTCCCGTTGGGGTTCAATTTACCCCAGACTCCTTCATAATCGGCCTGTTCTTTTTGGGTGCGTTCGGTCAGGGTAGCCCCAGGGGCAATGGCATTTACGGTAATATGGTACGGGCCGAGCTCATAAGCAAGGTTTTGGGCGAACATCCGCAGGGCGGCTTTGGTCATCCCATAGGCGGAAAGCCGGTGATAGGCGCGAATGCCCACTTGGGAAGACATCATGACCATACGACCGCCAACACCCTGTTCAATCATTTCCTTGGCGGCCCGTTGCGCCAAGAAAAAAGCTCCCTGAAGGTTGAGGCGCATTACTTTTTGAAAGGACTCTGGGGTAAACTCCAAAAAATCGCCGAACAGTGACATCCCCGCATTGGGCACCACAAAATCAACGCCCCCAAAATTTTTCCGCGCGAATTCTACCATTTTTTCAATGGTCGGCACATCACCTGCATCGCCTGCGAAAGCCTTACAGCTTCCCCTGTGTTGGGTGTCCAAAACCTTCGCCGCCGAATCTGCCCGCTCTTTATCGATGTCATTGAGCACAACATGGGCGCCCGCGATCGCCAAATGTTCACAAATGGCATAGCCAATGCCCTCACCGGCACCGGTAACAATTGCCGTTTTGTTCTTTATTCCAGAGTACTTCATCCGGTATCTTTAAAATAGTTTATGGGGGTGCCGCTCACTCCCGGATGGAAGGTAAACAGGCCACCGCTTTTTGGATATTTTTCTAATCGGGCCCCCAGTCATTCCGCTTTTTGCCGTGGTAATATAAAGGGTATCCAAATTTTTTCCGCCAAAGCAGCAACAAGTTACGTGCGGGGCCTCTACGTCCACTTTCTCCAAGACCTGTCCGGATTTCGGATTCCACCTCCTAACGCAGTGCCCGCCCCAATGGGCTACCCAAAGCATATCTTCCGTGTCTATACACATCCCATCGGCAGCGCCATAGGTTTGGGGAACCTTACAGGCAATAGTCCTGTTCGTAATGTCGCCTGTATCCCTATCATAATCGAATTGCCATATTTCGTAGGCTTCCGAATCGATATAGTAGAAGGTTTTGTTATCGGAGGACCAGGCCATCCCGTTGGAAATGGTAGTATTCGATACCATCCGCGAGCGCTGAAAATCGGGTGAAATCCGGTAAAGCGCTCCTGCACCCGAAAGGAGTTCTTTGTGCATCGTGCCGATCCAAAAGTGTCCGTTCGGACCGACCTTTCCGTCATTACAGCGTATTGCGGAATCGTTGTTTTGCAGAGCTTGGTGCAGAGCAAGCTGCCCTGTTTCGAAATCGAAGCTGGCGAGATCGGATTCTAACGCCAGTAAAAGCTTTCCGGCTTCCGTAGGCGCGACCGCCCCAATCATTTCATCAAAGGGAAGGCGCTCTTGTTTTTGAATGGGATGGATCGTACTTGAACAAGAGCTTTCCCTCGATATCGACCCAGTAGAGCAGCTGCCGGCGCCAATCCCAGATTGGGCCTTCGCCCAAAATGGATTGCGTGTCTAGCAATAGTTCCGCTCTATGGTTTTTTGGTTTTGGCACGGTAGTTATATCATAAAGAAGTGATTTAAACTAGCTCCTTTATCTGCAAATTTCACATTATACACCCTCATTTTGTCATTTTCTCTCACGCTAGCTACGGCTATGTTGCTCAAAAAATAGCTTCATTAAGCGCACAAAAGCCGAAATTTTCGGTTCCGAACAGAAAGTTGAAATCACTTCAAAGCATGAAATTACGGAATAACAACAAATTCTGAATATGTAGCCGTTTTTTTCTCCTGAATAGGATAGCGTTTCCTCAGGTGGTAGGTCATGAGAGCAGACCGTTTCCGATAGGCCTATTAAGAAAGGTAGTTTACGATATGTCCTCCGAGCGGCTGCAGTCAGATCATGGCCTATTTCAATATGCTGTAATATTTTCCTTCATCCCCCAAGAGACCCGTTGCCGCCAAAATCGTCTCGTCGTTCTTTAATTGGTAGTCGTACAGCCCTTCACGGTAGAAGTAGCGTGTTACGATTTCGTCTTCCAGTTTTTGTTGGATTTCTTTTTGGTAGTCCTCCAAAGCGGTGAGCTTGCTTTTTTCGATATCCAGGAGCAGGGTTTTAAAATCGTTTTCGATGGCCTCGTTGAAAATGACCTCTTCGCGGTCGGTCATAGCTTTTTTAAGCACTTTTTCCGTCTCGGTCTCGTAGGAGAAATCGCTTTTGGAAACATATTTTTTAAAATCCTGATAATCGCTTGTCGAAAACGTGAAGTTGCCTAGGTTTTGAAAGTTGTGGCTATAATAATATTCCGTAGCATAGTCGAAGATTACATGGTTGTTGAGCAAAGCGGTGGTCAGCTCGTTCGCCTTGGCCGAGGTTATTTGGATGTCGGGCAGCACGCCGCCCCCATCTTGGACTTTACGGCCATTTCGAGTGCTAAAGTCATTGAATTCGGTTTTTTGTACAGCATTGTTATCTTCATCACGATGCCAATAATCCAAGGCTTGGATGCATCTTCCCGACGGGGTGTAATATCGGCTTATAGTCACTTTCAGTTGGGTGCCATAGGTCAGTTTTAACGGGCGTTGCACCAATCCCTTCCCATAACTTCGCGCGCCCATGATCACGGCGCGATCCAGGTCTTGCAACCCACCGGACACGATTTCACTGGCGGAGGCACTGTTGCCGTTGACCAAGACTACAAGAGGTATCTCCGTATCCACGGGTTGGTTCCGGGTCCGGTACTCGCTGTTGAACTTTTTGACCTTCGATTTGGTGGTCACGATCAGTTCGCCCTTGTCCACAAACAGATTGGTGACGTCGATTGCTTCGGATAGCAAGCCCCCGGGATTGCCTCTCAGGTCCAAAATAATTTTTTCGGCCCCTTTTCCCTTCAGGTCGACCAAAGCATCTTTCGTTTGGTCCGATGCCTTTGAATTGAATTTCGATAACACGATATAACCTGTTTTATCGCCGATCATTCGGTAAAAGGGCACGGCATCGACTTCGACCGCACCCCGTGTAATAGTAGTTGTCTTGGTTTCGCCTTGTCTTCTGTACGTGACCTCCACCGACGTATCATTGGCACCTTTCAAAAGTTCGCTGGCATTGTCCTTGAAATCGGATACGGCGATTTCACCGATTTTAAGGATTTCATCGCCGGCCTTTAATCCCGCTTCATCCGCCGGATAATTTTTGTAAGGCTCGACAATCAATAATTTATCCTCAAAAGAGCGCACTAAAGCCCCGATACCGGAATATTCACCGGCGTTGTTGATGCGGTACGTCTCGACATCCTGTTCGTTGAGGAATGTGGTGTAGGGGTCCAGGTCGTCGAGCATGTTCTTGATGGCGGTATCCATCAACTCGGCTGGATTGGTTTCATCGACATAGTTCATGTTCAGTTCCTTGAACAGCGTGGTAAAGATTTCGATCTGTTTTGCGATTTCGAAGAAGTCGCTTTTGACGAAACTGCTGCCGGCGACAAAGAGAATGATTGCCAATGCCGGTATCAGGACTCGTTTTTTAAGTGTCGTTTTCATGTGAGATGATTATTGAATCAAATTTATTAAGAACCATATAGCTATGGAAACCGGAGCTTATGGTGTATCCAATTCAAAAAGTTATATTTTTTTATACGGCAAAAAAAGACCCCTAAGCTTTGCACCTACTGTTTACCGCTATTATTGGGCTCAACAGTTTTTATAAATCTCTCAAGGACGCTTTGCATCGCTGTTTCAATCTCCGAATATGGCGGCAGTTCTTTACCAAGGTATAAAAAAAGAAACGCAAAAGTATCCTTGCTATTGTTAAAAACATGATGTTTGTTGAGTCGGTAGGCTTCCCTGAGCAGTCTTTTTATTCGATTGCGCTTTACGGCGCTTTTAAAGTTTTTTTTGGGCACCGCCACGCCGGTCTGTGTTTTTACGCATTCAGGAAGTTTAGTTTTTAGGTAGATAAGTTTTAGGGGGTATTTGGAAACGGATTCCCCTTGGGCAAATAGCCGGTCGATCAGCTTTCTGCTTTTAAGTTTTTCATTCTTTTTGTATCTAAAGTCCATCGAGTTGTGTCACGGTGCTTCGCCGAAGACAAGGAATTTCCAAGAGAAGAAATGGGCAGAATTCTTACAAACCGCACTGATTTTCGGATGATAGGATTTAGCACTTCAAAAATTTTCCTCAGGGCGCCTGCCACACATTATCCTCTTGATGAATGTCGGCCATTAACCGTGAAGGATCGATTACAACGGCTTTCACACTTTCCAAAGGTTTGTCAATAGTGAAATCATAGGCAGGGAACGCCCATGGCCAATCCGCCAATACCGTTCGGTTTATTTGGGGGTAAGGATTTTCCTTTTCCCCGTGCGTCATGCGCAAGGGCACGTAGAAAGTTTCCTTGGTTCCATCTTCATAGACGACCAGAATATCCAACGGCATGGGCATTAACCCGTTG
The DNA here is from genome assembly GCA_963764285.1 of uncultured Flavobacteriaceae bacterium. GTDB lineage: Bacteria > Bacteroidota > Bacteroidia > Flavobacteriales > Flavobacteriaceae > Pricia. The sequence goes on along the minus strand of CAVXSA010000018.1, from coordinate 30,085 downwards.
CGGATCAAGCTAACCTTAGTTTTCTCGTTGTCCGCCGCTACTTTCTTGATGCCGTAGTCGATGGTATTTATGGTTTGTGTCCAATCCGTCAGGTACCAATCGAGTTCCATGCCGGACACTTTTTCTGCCTCCCTTTTAATGTCATTGGGCACTGGGTGCTTGAACTTGAAGTCCTCGTAATACTTGTGTAGGGTTTGCATCAGCTTGTCCTGCCCGATGATATAGCCTAGTTGGGAAAGGAAAATAGAACCCTTGCTATAAGCCGCAACTCCATATGCGAAATTGACGTTGTACCGGTCGGCATGAGTGGTCTGGGGTTGCTCAACTCCCGAATCTACCAGTTTGTAATAACTTTTGTAGCTATCTTCAAACGGGTTCTCTTTGCCCTCGTCCATCACCTTGTTCATGGCCAAGGTGGAAATAAAGGTGGTAAAGCCTTCGTCCATCCATTCATGTTTTGATTCGTTGCTGGCCAATACTTGCTGAAACCAAGAGTGCGCCATTTCGTGGGCCGTCACCCCAACAAGGCTTCCAAATTTTCTGTCTCCGGTAATCAAGGTGGACATAGCATACTCCATTCCGCCATCACCCCCTTGAACGATGGAGTATTGTTTGTAAGGGTATTCGCCTATGTTTTTGTTGTAGAACTGCATAAGCTCGGCCGCCTTCGGCTGTAGTTTTTTCCAGTTTTCGACAATTCCCTTGTCCTCCTTATACAAAAAGTGTAAGGTAGGACCGTCTTCTACCTGTAAGGTGTCGTGCAGATAGTTGGGATCGGCGGCCCACATAAAATCGTGTACCATCGGAGCTTTAAAATGCCAAGTCAGCGTTTTGCCTTTGGATTTTTTCACCTTGCTGCCCGGGGATTCATAACCGTGGCCGATTTCCTGCGGGTTTTGTAGATATCCGGTTCCGCCGACCACGTAATTCTTATCGATAGTGAGTTTGACATCGAAGTCGCCCCAAACCCCGTGGAATTCGCGGGCGATGTAAGGATCGGCATGCCAGCCCTCAAAATCATACTCCGCCAATTTCGGATACCATTGGCTCATGGACAATGCCACGCCCTCGGCACTGTTACGGCCCGAACGGCGTACTTGTACCGGAACCTGTCCACGAAAGACCATATCGAAGGTTGTTTTTCCACCGGGAGGGATGGGTTTAACCAAGTCTACCGTCAGCACGGTGCCTTCTTCATCATAATTGACTTTTTGGCCATCCTGTAAAAGTGAGGAAGGGTGTAGGTAGCCCATTTCATTTTCGGATAAGGTGGCAATCCTGCTTTTTCCGTCCTCGGCGGTCATTCGATCGTCTGGGTCCTGAATGTTCTGCAATCGGATATCCATTTCACTACCGGGCTGAAAGGCATTGAAATAAAGATGGTAGAATACCCTTTTCAGCGTATCGGGCGAGTTGTTGGTATAGACCAATTTCTGGCTACCCATGTACTGGAAGTTCTCCACGTTCATATTGACCTCCATGGCATAATCGACATGTTGTTGCCAGTACGAGGTATTATTTTGGGCGTGGGTAATGACCGCAAAGCCGAATAAAAAGGAAAATAAAGGGAAGAATCGCATTTTTATACACATTGGTTTTTGAAGTTCGCAGCTCGCAACTTCATATAGCACATTATCAAGTCTTGAAGGTGCAGGGCACCCAGCGAAATTATAGTGAAATCTCTCCCGCTGCGACCTTGCTGGCCATAATCAGGGCATTATAGGCATTGACGATCTTACCGGATTTTGATATCTGGTTCAATGTAGCCGTTTTAGAGGCATCGCCTCCCAAAATCACCTTTGCCTGGGGTGCAAGACCCGACTCAATGATGATATGTTTCACTTGCGGGGCGGTCAATTTGGGGTAGTACGACAGAACCAAGGCCGCAACCCCTGCTACAGCGGGAGCAGCCATCGAAGTACCGCTGTTGAATTCGTATTTGTTGCCGGGTACGGAGGAGTAGATTTCCCCACCGGGGGCAAAAACATCGACGTTTTTATTACCATAATTGGAAAAGGCCGCCACCATTTCCGACCCGTAGTTCGGGGTGAGCGCACCGACTTCAATCACATTGTCGGCAATCTCGGTGCTCGAGTTTTCATTGTCGTTCGGATAGTTCACGTTGTCGGAATTATCAAGGTCTAGTCCTTCGTTACCGGCGGCATGAACGATCAGCACATTATTTTCCGCCGCATATTGGATAGCATCATAAACCCATTGCGCATTTGGTGAAAAGGCCTTTCCGAAGCTGGCGTTGATAATCTGGGCCCCGTTGTCCACCGCATAGCGAATGCCCAAGGCGATGTCCTTGTCATATTCGTCACCGTTGGGTACGGCCCGTATGGACATAATCGCCACGTTGTTCGCCACCCCATCGGAACCCTTGCCGTTATCCCGCTCGGCGGCTATGATACCGGCAACATGCGTACCATGGTCTTCTCCCTCGAATCGGCTTTGCGGATCCCCGTTGCCGTAGCCCAGGTCATTCAAGTCGTAGGGATCATCGCCGACGGTTTCTCGCCCGTTAAAATCGACATTATAATTGTAATCTGCTTGATCGGTAAAATGGGCGATACCCTTTTCTATCTGGTCCAATACCTCATCGATGCTATCTTCGTAGGTCAGCATTTGGGTAAGAATCCCCACATTCTGCTGCATGGCCGCATCCTCGGCTTTTATACCTGCCAAATCTTTTTTAGTGTAGGAATCTTTGCCCAGTTCTTTTTTAACGGCGGCATCGGCCTGCTGCACCGCTTGCCGTATCTGTTCGTACTGCTGCTTTTGCTGTTGGGCCTCCGCGAATTTCTTCTCGACCAAAGCCTTGGCCCTGGACTGCATATCGGCATCTCCCAATTTCAATTTGACAATACGGGCGGCTTCAAGCTGTTCGTTGTACGAATCGCCTAAAAAGTTATAGCCATGAATGTCATCTACGTATCCATTATTATCGTCATCTTTATTGTTACCGGGTTTTTCGTCTTTGTTCGTCCAAAGTACGCCGTCGAGGTCTTCGTGCTTCAGGTCGATGCCGGAATCGAGTACCGCCACGATGACCTTATCGCCTTTTTTGTTTTTGATGATATCTTCGTAAGCTTTTTCCACGCTCATACCGGGTATGGTGTCGGCTACCAGGTCTAGATGGGACCAATGTTTCTTTTGAGCGTCGGTTAGGTCAGAAACCTTAAGCGGCGTGCTATCGATATTCTCAATGGGAGTGGAGACCAAAGCGGTTGAACCGCAGCCCATCAAGAAAATGGAGGCTGATAGGCCAATTAGGAATTTCGGGAAGAATCGTGTCATGTACTTAAATTAAGCTATAGTTATTTTTAATTTTTTAAAACGGCCTAGGGATTCTATGTTTTAAACTTCATAGAATATCCCGGGTTCGCCACCGTGACGAAGCGGGATTTGCCGTTTTGGCCCCCAAAGATAAGGTTTGAAGGCTTTTTACCCAGCAATTGTACCCCTTTTATGATTTTTTTATCTGGGGGATGCGATGACCAGCTTGTCTTTGACGTAGTAGGTAATGTACAATTTCCCTGCCAGATTGAATGGGCCATTCCGTAATCATACTCGGAAAAGCAGTGGATAGTATGGGATTGACGGAAGGATGCTTGCCCAATTAGCAACCAACGAAAAGCTTTTTTAACCTCGGGGTATCTTGTAATCTCTGCGGTGCTGCAAGCGGGACGCTCAGCTGAAAAGTCCTTCAAAAGTATAGGTTTTATCGAGCCGTACTCCCTTTTCGGTATCCCTCAGGGTACAGATTTCATTTTGGGCGTCGTGCTCGAAAAATAGATAATAACCGTTTTCGACCGCTTCGCCCAAAAATCTGGATTTTTCTTCCAATGTCAGTAAGGGGCGGGTATCAAAGCCCATTACATAAGGTACGGGAATATGGCCGACGGTAGGAAGCAAGTCTGCCACGAAGACCAATTTTTTCCCTTTGTAATCAAGATACGGCAGCATCTGCTTGTCGGTATGGCCATCTACGAACAAGATTCCAAATCCTAAATCGGACCTCTTAAGAAACTTTTTCACACCCATTTTGTCGTTTTTTCCCGAAGCGGAGGTAGTTTTGATAAACTTCAACTGTCCGCTTTCCTGCATGGGCAATAGGTTTTCCTTTAAAAAAGATGCTTTTTCTCGGGCATTCGGGTAAATAGCCCATTCCCAATGATCCTTGTTCGTCCAGAAGGTTGCGTTCTTGAAGGCCGGTTCGTATCCCGTGCGGCCTTTGTTCCATTGTATGCATCCCCCGCAATGGTCAAAATGCAAATGGGTCAGGAAAACATCGGTGATATCATCAGGATGAAAGCCGTGTTCGGCCAAGGAACCCTCCAACGAAAAATCTCCCCAACGGTAATAATGGCCAAAGAATTTATCCGATTGTTTGTTGCCCATGCCGGCATCGATGAGAATTAGGCGATCACCATCTTCCACCAACAGGCATCGGGCGGCCATATCGATCATGTTGTGGGCATCTGCGGGATTCGTTCTTTGCCACAGGCTCTTGGGCACCACCCCGAACATGGCGCCGCCATCAAGCTTGAAATTTCCGGTTTCTATGGGGTAGAGGGTCATAGGATGCTGGAGTAGGGATTCAAAATTAAGGTATTTCGTTTAAGATTCATCCCCTCAGTCAACCTATTCAAAAATAACTTAACTTTCGTCTGCCGAACCTTTCCGAAACAGCATCCGCTAAATCCTTGTCCGTATGGAAGATATATCAGAAAGTTTCAGGCTGCCCTGGCAGAATCCGGTGCTCATCTTCTCGCTGATCCTTTTTATTATCCTTATCGCCCCCACTGTGCTGAACCGGCTGAAGATACCGGGTATCATCGGACTTATTGTCTCCGGGGCGATTATTGGTCCGCATGGTCTGAACTTATTGGAAAAGGGACTTTTTACGGAGGTTTTTTCGACGGTCGGGCTGTTGTATATTATGTTTATCGCCGGACTGGAGCTCGACCTGAACGAGTTCAAAGCGTACCGGAACCGCAGCATCACATTCGGATTCTTTTCCTTCGCGATACCCCTTGGTATCGGATTTCCCGTATGCTATTTTGTACTGGAATACGATTTTTATGCCAGTCTGCTAACGGCCAGTATGTTTGCCACCCACACCTTGGTGACCTACCCCATCGTGAGCAGGTTAAGGGTATCGATGAATTCTGCGGTCGCGGTTACCGTGGGGGGGACCATCCTTACCGATACGGCTGTTCTGGTGCTGTTGGCCATTATCGTCGGAGCGCATCAAGGAAACCTCTCATTGACATTCTGGTTACGACTGGCCCTATCCCTTGCAGTTTTCATGGGAATTATGTTCTTTATAGTTCCCAAGGTTACCAAGTGGTTCTTTAAGAAAATGGCCAGTGAAAAATACGCCCATTTTATCTTTGTACTCTCCATGGTCTTTTTGGCGGCCTTTTTGGCGCAGCTGGCAGGGGTGGAGGCCATCATAGGCGCCTTTGTAGCGGGCCTTGCGTTGAACCCCCTGATACCTAATAACTCGGCACTCTTTAACCGTATCGAATTTATCGGGAACGCGCTCTTTATCCCCTTTTTTCTGATCAGTGTAGGGATGTTGGTCGATACAGGAGTGCTCTTTAACGGGCCAAGGGCCTTAATTGTGGCGGGTGCGCTAATTGTAGTGGCTATTTTGGGCAAATGGTTGGCCTCGTTTTTTACGCAACAGGTATTCAAATATTCTCGGCATGAAAGGCGGTTGATATTCGGACTGAGCAATGCGCACGCGGCGGCAACCTTGGCCATTATATTGGTAGGGTATCGTGAGGAAATCCTCGATATTAATATACTGAACGGTACCATCTTGCTTATTCTGGTCACCTGTATCGTGGCCTCTTTTGCCACGGAGGGAGCGGCCAAAAAAGTACGGATAGCAATGGGAGAGTCCGATAACGTCCCGATTGCGTCAACGGGTGGGGCTGAGCGCCTCCTGTTACCGATATTGAATACGGCCAATATGGAAAAAGCACTTGAATTCGCCATTTTAATAAAAGATGAGCGGTCCATTTTTCCCATTTCGATTTTGACCGTCGTACCGAACAACGCGGCGGCCGAAAAGAACGTTGCCTCCGCCAGGCGCACCCTGGAAGATTTTGTCTATGAAACCACCGCAATGGAGAGCCCCGTGGAGATTATCGCTACGATTGACCACAACGCGTCGAGCGGGATTGCCCGGGCGGCCAAAGAAATCATGGCCGATATCATAATTATGGGGTGGCCGCGGAAGTCCGGCTTCATGGAGAAAATCGTAGGTGGAAAGATGGATGTTATTCTTGAGGACACCCGCAAGACCCTTTTTGTCTGCCATTTTGAAAAGCCATTGGCCAACCATACTCGGCTGGTAATGGCTTTACCTCCTTTGGCGGAACTGGAAGGCGGCTTTCCGGTTTGGTGGAGGAAAATTACACGCTTGGCACAGGAACTGGCAACGCCTATCCTTTTTTACTGTAACGAAGCCACCCAGAAGGCCATCCTCAAATTGAGGGAATCCCATCGTAGCCAAGGAGCGATTAGGTTTGACAATCTGTTGCATTGGGAATCGTTCGTGGACCATCCCCCGAAAACAGATCCTTTGGACCTGTACATCTTTGTGGCCGCCAGGGAAGGTTCAGTATCGTATCTTCGGTCCATGGAAAATCTTCCGGCCAAGCTCGACACTTCTTATGTCGGCACGGAAAAAATAGTGATTTATCCCTGATGGCCGGATTTTCCCAACGGCCATGGAAAGTAATTTCCACAAGAAATCACTCAAAACCGCTACTTTCAAATAAAAGCAGTATTTTTCGAAAAAATTCGCATTCATGATAGAATTGGCCGGAATCGTCATTCTCGGAATCATTGCCCAATGGGTGGCCTGGAGGTTCAAACTGCCTGCTATCTTACCTTTGATACTGATTGGCCTGTTAGTGGGGCCTATTGCCACGCTGTTCACCGAGAACGGACAAAAGCTGATACAACCCGTTTGGAACGGTGAAATCGGACTTTTTCCTGGCGAGAGCCTCTATTACTTTGTTTCGCTGGCCATTGGTATTATCCTTTTCGAGGGAGGCCTGACCTTGCGGCGGGGCGAGATTGCCAATGTAGGGCCGGTCATTACCAAATTGATTACTGTGGGTACCATCGTTACTTTCTTTTGCGCCGGGATAGCGGCCCACTTTATTTTCGACCTCAGTTGGCAGATTTCCTTTCTTTTTTCGGCCCTGATCATTGTGACGGGTCCTACGGTGATTACCCCGATATTGCGGAACATCCCCTTAAAGAAAGACGTTTCGGCTGTTCTGAAATGGGAGGGCATCCTCATCGACCCCATCGGGGCCTTGGTGGCCGTTCTCGTCTTCGAGTTTATCAGTGTGGGCGAGGGACATACCTATACCAAAATGGCGTTCATCGACTTCGGAAAGATACTTCTCTTCGGTTTTGCCTTCGGGTTTACCTTTGCCCATGCAATGATGTTCGCCATAAAGAAAAAGTTCATTCCCCATTATCTGCTGAACGTGGTTTCGCTTTCTACCGTGTTGTTGGTCTTTATTGTTTCGGATGCCTTTGCACACGAATCCGGACTTTTGGCGGTGGTGGTCATGGGCATGGTCATGGGCAATTCCGACCTGCCGAACCTGAAGGAACTGCTCTATTTCAAGGAGTCGCTCAGCGTACTTCTGATTTCCATCCTTTTTATCCTATTGGCCGCCAACATCAATTTAGAAGATCTGGAGCTCATCTATAATTGGAACACGGTCATTTTATTTGCTATTATCGTATTTGTCATCCGGCCCGTGGGTGTATTTTTAAGCACTTGGGGATCCAAGCTGAAATGGAACGAAAAAGTATTTATCGGGTGGGTAGGCCCGCGGGGTATCGTAGCCGCCGGAATCGCCTCCCTTTTTGGGTCCAAATTGTTACAAGAAGGAGAGCCCGGGGCGGAATACATCACCCCTTTGGTGTTCATGATCGTTCTGGGCACCGTATTGCTCAACGCCACCACGGCACGGCTTTTTGCGCAACTGGTGGGAGTATTCCTGACCAAATCAGAGGGCATCCTTATTCTCGGGGCCTCGAAGGCATCGCGACTTATCGCGGATTACATCCATAGAAACAATAGGCACGTCGTTTTAATCGACAATAACCAGAACAACGTGGCCAAAGCCAAAAAATTGGGTCTGGAGGCGCTGACGGCAAACATCTATTCCGATACATTGACCGATAATATCGAACTCAACGATATAGGTTATCTGATGGCGCTGACTGGGAACTCCGATATCAACGAGTACGCTATCGAAAAATTTTCGAAGCAGTTCGGCGAGAACGGCGCATTCCGGTTGGTCAATTCCGATGAGATGAACAATCCGGAGGACAACCCCAAGGAAGGGCTCTTCTCCCATACCGACGATTATATCAAAATGACGGAAGCGGCCAGAAGGTATCCCGCAATACACGAGATCGACATAAAGGACCAAGAGCATTATGAGGGACTGATCGAAATGATTAAGGCCGAAAAGGAGACCATCCCCATCCTTTTAAAAACTCCCGATGGCGACCTAAAGATCATACCAGCCTACAGCACAGAGTTCAACGACATTACCGAGGGCTATAAACTGGTCTATTTAGGCAAGACCATCGATGTTGAAAAATCTATGGTCAAAGATGAAGAAGATGAGGAGATGGGAGTAGAATAGAAAATTTTAACCCTAACCCAATTTTAGAGCGCGCCCCTTACCTCGGTTAAAATAGTTTCCACTTTTCGGAAAGGATCGCCTTCACCCAGGGTTTCCAAGGGAAGGTAACCCCGATAGCCTGCTGATTTCATTATTTTAAAGAGTTTCTCGAAATCGGTAGGCACTTCTTTTCCGTTGATCCAAACGTTTTCCTTGATTTGCCACGTAACCGCATGTTGGATGTTTTTTTTGATTTCTTCGTACGGATTGTCCTCTCGATAACTGCCGATATCTAGATTTAGTCCCAGCCATTCCGAATCAACTTTTTTAAACAGCTCATTGACCTCATCTGCGGTTTTCAGGAAGTCGTTATGGTTTTGAATAGCGATTATCACGCCGAGCCGTTTTCCGTGCGCACAGCAAGTTTGGATGTCCTTGACCCTCCAGTCCATCACCTCCTCTCTAGAATATTGCGGATGATCTCGGCTTCCGGCAAATATGCGCAAGTTGGGTACTCCTAACTTCGATGCGACCTCTATCCATTTTTTGACCAATTCCAAATCGGCTTGGCGTTTTGTTGCATCGGTTTGGGCAAAGTCGTTTCGAACGCCCGTGCCGCTAATATCCAATCCCAATAAAAATGCCTTTTTTTTGAAGGTGTTAATAAAACTATCCGTAGGCACTTCGGGATATCCCGGGAAATAGTACCCGGTGGGATCGATGGCGTCGAAATTTTGTTCGGCACAGAAGTCAAGCATATCGAACAGATCTACCTTATTCTCTGTTAAGAGCGTATTGAAAGAGTAAAGATTCAAGCTCAACTTGAACTTATGGGATAGTTTGTTTTGGGTTTTCTGGGGAAGTGAGAAAGCAAATGAGCCTCCCAATGCAGCCATAGTGGGCAAGGAAAGGATGCTTTTGACGAAATTTCTTCTATGGATAGGGGGCGACATGGTGAAAAGCTAGAGATTTACATAAAAGTAGTCAAAAATTATAAATCGGGAAAAACGAAAACTATGGGCTAAACGGTATGTCCTTCCTATCGTCAGGGAAATATCTTTTTGTTAGTTTGAGGCTATTCAAAAGAAAAGGCATCCTGAACCCAGGATGCCTTTTACAAACATTTATATTATAAACTGCCCTGAAAAGAGGGGAGTCTTAATTATCGTCTATTCTTCCTTCAATGAATTTAAGAAAAGAAGGGCACTATCAGACAACAATACCTTATCAACGATATGGGCCACCCCATTTCTGGCCTTTACGTCGGAAGTAATAATATGGGCGTTGACATCGTTGGTGGCATCGCCGATAACGAACGTATTGTTTCCAACCGAGGCAATAATCTCGATATCGCTTTTGGCAGCGGTGGTTACACTTCCGGCCGTCAGATCGTCGCTGGCGACCTTACCGGGGACAATGTGGTACAACAATATCTCTTGGAGTAGGGCAAGTTCGTCTTCGGTGTCAAAGCTAGCGATACTTGTGTAATCGCCTCCCAAAGTGGTAAATAGGTCGTCAAATGCAGCATTCGAGGGTGCAAAAACCGTGGCAGGCTTAAAATAGGTATAGTTGCCCGGGGTACTTCGCTTTTCAAAATCCTCATCTTTTTCATCTTCAGCCTGTACGAAACTCTCATTGGTCGCATCGGCAAAGGCATCGACCAGTTGAGTAGCGATCAGCGCCTCTTCCAAACTACTCAATTGAGGCTCGTTGGCCACGACGGTAGTCAAATCATCGGAGGTCAATGTGGCCATAAAGTCCAAGGCCGCTTGGGGCAAAAGAACTTTATCAATAATTTGGACCGAACCGTTTTTGGCTTCGATATCGGCGGTTGCGGTACCGGCGGTGTAACCGGAAGCGTCTTTGAACGCAAAACCTCCGCTTACGGCGATTACTTCAACGGAGCTCTCTTTCGCTGCCGTCTTCGCTAGACCTGCCGTCAAATCAACAGAAGCAGGCAATATATGATATTTCATAATTTCGCCCAACAAAGCGATTTCGGCCTCGTTGTCGAAATCTTCGAGGCTGTTGTAATCATGGCCCAAGGCTTCAAAAAGGGCTTCGATCGCCTGATTGGTGGGTGCTAAGACCGTAGCCGAATCCAATTCCTTCACGGTATCTACCAAATCCACCTTATCCAAGGCTTTTACCAATAGCGATAAGTCTTCCGTCGCTTTGCCCCAATCCAAAATGCTGGGCCGGATGTCAATTTTCAATGCTTCAATAGCTTCTTGCGGCAAAAGCACCTTGTCAATAAAATGGACGATACCGTTGACGGCATCGGGATTGCTGTTCGTAACGTTCGAGACCGGATTGGTCTGCGGCAATTTGGTGGCATCCAATAATTGGATGGTTCCACCTTCCGAGACGGATACTTTAAGCTCATCGCCCTGTACGGTAGCAAGTGTGCTACCCTCGGAAAGGTCGCCTGTGGCACTCTCACCGGCCACTACATGATAAGTAAGGATTTTTTCTAGCAAAACGGGGTCTATTTCCGCCAACAGATCGGCCGAAGTCTCGAACCCCGCCTCAGCGGCTAGGTCGTCAAAAGCACCATTGTTGGGCGCAAAGAGGGTAAAAGTTTCGGAGCCGTTCAAGGTGGCCGATAGGTCACCGGATGCTGTTTTTAGAGCGGCCCTTAAAGAGGTTAAAGATCCGTTGGCGTTCACAATATCATTAACGGTACCCGATCCGATTATGGAACTGCTCGAGGTTACACCGTCATCCTTTTCGCAGGAGCTTAGCCCCAACAAGGCAAACACCATAAGAAAAACGCCTAAATTTCTAAACTTGGTCATTTTAAAAAGTTTTGGTTAATATTTATTTTTCTTACAACGCCCTAAAGAAGTGATTATTATATTTCATATTATATATCTTACCACTAATACGAGCTGGCCTAGGCAAACAAAATTTTGAATACACTAGAACGGAAACCCTCCGAAAAAATTGTCGTGTGGAATGTTCATTCCGGGAAAAAGTAGGCTAGATGGGGTTCACGGGGCGGGTGCCGTGAGGGAATATAGAATAGTACAATTCATGGTTGAAGCCAGCGCTCTTATAAGCCCCGACCCTTAATCGTTCAACTTCAACACCGCCATAAACGCCTGCTGCGGAATCTCCACGTTCCCGACCTGGCGCATGCGTTTTTTTCCTTTTTTCTGCTTTTCCAGCAGTTTGCGCTTACGGGAAATATCGCCGCCGTAGCATTTTGCCGTGACGTCTTTGCGGAGGGCTTTTATCGTCTCGCGCGAAATGATTTTTGATCCAATGGCAGCCTGAATCGGAATGTCGAACTGCTGTCGGGGGATAAGCTCCTTCAGTTTTTCGCACATACGTTTGCCGATATCGTGGGCGTTGTCGAAATGTATCAGGGCGGACAGTGCGTCAACGGGTTGGGCGTTCAAAAGAATGTCCACACGGACCAACTTTGACCTCCGCATGCCGATAGGGGCGTAGTCGAACGAGGCGTAGCCTTTGGAAATGGTCTTGAGGCGGTCGTAAAAATCGAAAACAATCTCGGCCAAGGGCATGTCGAAGATAAGTTCTACCCTTTCGGTGGTCAAATAGGTCTGGTGGGTAATCATGCCGCGTTTTTCGATACAGAGGCCCATAACGTTGCCCACAAAATCGGCCTTCGTAATAATCGTGGCCTTGATGTACGGCTCCTCGATATGGTCAACGGTCGAGGGATTGGGCAGGTCCGAAGGATTGTTCACGGTAACGGGTATTTCCGGGTTTTTCGTGGTGAAGGCATGATAACTTACGTTGGGAACCGTAGTGATTACGGTCATATCGAACTCCCGCTCCAGCCGTTCCTGAATGATTTCCATGTGCAGCATCCCCAGAAATCCGCAGCGAAAACCGAAGCCCAGCGCAGCACTGCTTTCGGGGGTAAAAACCAGGGAGGCATCGTTTAGCTGCAGCTTTTCCATGGAGGAGCGCAGCTCTTCAAAATCTTCGGTGTCAACGGGATAGATGCCCGCAAACACCATCGGCTTGACATCTTCGAAACCGCCGATGGGATTTTTGGTGGGATTTTCGGCGTCGGTAATGGTGTCTCCCACTTTGACCTCCCGGGCATCCTTGATACCCGTGATCAGATAGCCGACATCCCCTGCTTTTATAGCCGGTTTTTTATGTTGAATGAGCTTTAAGGTACCGACCTCGTCCGCAAAATAGTTTTTGCCCGTGGCAACGAACTTTATTTTCTGTCCCTTTTTGATTTCCCCGTTGATGACCCTAAAGTAGGTTTCTACTCCGCGGAAGGGGTTGTAAACGGAATCAAACACCAAAGCCTGCAGCGGCTCATCCGGATTGCCTTTCGGCGAGGGGATACGTTTGATGATAGCGGTGAGAATCTCCTCGATACCGAGACCGGTCTTGGCACTGGCGGGAATTACCTCTTCGGGGTCGCATCCCAACAAATCAACAATATCATCGGTCACTTCTTCGGGGTTGGCACTCGGCAGATCCACCTTGTTAAGTACAGGAATGATTTCCAAATCGTTTTCCAAGGCCAGATAGAGGTTCGAAATGGTCTGCGCCTGTATGCTCTGAGCTGCATCGACGACCAAAAGCGCCCCTTCACAGGCGGCTATGGAACGGGATACCTCATAACTAAAGTCCACGTGACCCGGGGTGTCGATGAGGTTCAAAACATAAGGTTCGCCCTGATGAACGTAGTCCATCTGGATTGCATGGCTTTTGATGGTGATGCCTCTCTCGCGCTCGAGGTCCATACTATCAAGCAACTGCTCTTTTTTTTCGCGGTCGGTGACCGAACCGGTAAAATCCAATAGTCGATCCGCCAAAGTGCTTTTGCCATGGTCGATATGGGCGATGATACAGAAGTTTCGAATGTTCTTCATAGAGAGGTCAACTACCATTTAGCCTGCAAAGATAGTGTATTTTTAGGGCTTGTTTAAGATCAAAGACGGTTTAAACAAGAGGTGTAGCCAGTGAAACGGCCATTCTTCATTCGGTGATTTATTGCGGGTTGGGGTGTTCCATAGACAATTTTTATTAAATACGCACGCGAATCGTAAGGTTTTACCTAAAAAGGCTTAGTTTTGAAAGGAACTTGACCTAGTGCTTTAACCAAGCACCAATTGCCCCATAGTGAAAAACCCGTTTTACCTCATTATTCTCTGTCTATGCTCGGTCTGGATGCTTTCGGCCCAGGAGTATGTAATATCCGGAACAGTCGAAAACCTCCGGAACGAGGCAATTCCCTATGCCAATGTGCAGCTTTTGAGGGCGAACGATTCCACTGTGGTCAAGGGAACCTCGTCCGATGATAGCGGGCGTTTTGTTATCGACGACGTGTTGAAGGGCTGTTACCTGATCAAGGCCAGTTATATCGAAAACGAATCCGAGCTAAGGCCAATAGAAGCAGATGGAGATGTCTTTCTTGAGCCGCTATTGCTGGGAGAAGAAGCACAAGCACTGCAAGAAGTAGTAGTAACTTCCCAACAACCCAGATTGGAAAGAAAGGTCGACCGGCTTGTTTTCAACATTGAAAACACGGCTTTGGCCGATAGCGATATCTGGTACGTACTGAAACGCACCCCGAGCGTTGTTATCGTCAACGATAAACTAACAGTGAAAGGCAGTAGTGCCGTAGGAATATTGATAAACGGGCGAAAGGTAAACCTACCTAAAGGCGACATCATCGACCTGTTGTCGGGCAATGCGGCCAGTGACGTCGAGGCCATTGAGATCATTACCAACCCGCCGGCAAAATACAGTGCCGAAGATGCCATACTTATCAATATCCGGAAAAAGAAAAATTTAGTGGCGGGATACAACGGTGCCGTTCATAACCGGTATACGCAAGGCATATTGCCCAAACACACCGTGGGCACCGACCACTATTTTAAAGGGGAAAAAGCACAGTTTTCTGTCAACTACAGCTTTAACCACGACCGGGATATCATTAAATATACCGACATCACCAATTTCTTTGAAAACAACGAGATTGCCGCAGTCTGGACAGCGGAACAGCAAAACTTTCGGGAAAGAAAAAAGCATAATTTTTCCGCATTTTTTGACTATGATATCAATGAAAAAAACCGATTAAGCCTTTCGACGATAGCAGTATGGCAGCCTGAGGTAAATCGACGTTACGATACGGAGACCTCCATAGTGGGCGATACCCTTTCAGGCTTCAATACCATCAACGCTTCCGACGAACGGCAATTGAATACTTCCTATTATCTGGATTATGTGCACGAACTGGACAAGGAAGGATCGGAATTATCCTTTAACTCCCACTACACCTATTATGACTATGAGCGGGGACAGGCTTTGAACACTATTTTTTTGGATAGTGAAGGAAACGCGAACGGTCGAAATGATTTTACGACGGACTCCGACCAGCGGATCGATCTGTATAGTTTACAGGCAGATTATCTCACTCCTTTAGGAAAATCCGCCATTTTTGAATCTGGCCTCCGGTATGCCGGGATAACTTCTAGGAGCAAGGTAGCCCAGCTAGGTTTCGACCGCGACCGGCCGGGCATCGATCCTACGGAAGCGGGAAACTTTAGCTACGACGAATCGATTTTTGCCGCGTACACCTCCTATAGCGCGACTTGGGATTTATGGAAAATAAAATCAGAGTTAAGGGCCGAATATACCGAGACCAGGGGCAATCTCGATATTGGTTCGCAAAAAAGGGAAAATGATTATCTACAGTTCTTTCCTTCGTTTTCCGTTCAATTTTCGCCCAGCAAAAAGCATGATTTCAACCTGTATTACTACCGACGGATCCAGCGGCCCAGATATGCCGACATAAGTCCGTTTCTGGTTTTCCAAAGCAATTTTTCGACCATAGAGGGCGACCCCGATCTTCAGCCGTCGATCCGACACTATGTCGCTGGCGGCTACACCTTTGACAACAGTTATACGATAGAACTGTTCTACAAGACCAAAAAGAACGGTTTGGGCGAACTGATTTTTCAAGACAATGATCTTCGGTTGCTGCGGTTTATCAGCTCGAATCTCAAAAGAAGCACCAGTTACGGAATCGACCTCTCCATAAGTAAGGACTTTACGGATTTCTGGAACTGTTATCTTTTGGCCAGTTTTTTTGACGACAAGACGACCTTCGAAAATCTAGGCACCGACATTCTGGTCAAAAAACAACTCTTCAGCTGGTTTGTTAGAACGAGTAATGGCTTTACATTTTTGAAGGACAGATCCTTAACTGCGGATATGACATTTTATTATACCGGGCCCTTACTTTCCCAAAATGCACGATTCGACGGTTTTGGAGCCCTGAATTTCCTGTTCCGAAAAACGTTTTGGAACAAAAAAGCCAGTATTTCTATAGGCGTAGATGACATCTTCAACCAAGGCAACCAGTTCAATATCCGCAATTATCTAGATCAAAGCGGCACCTCGCTGCGAAGGGCCGAGAACCGTTTGTTTGTCTTGGGGCTTCGGTATAAGTTCGGCAATACCAAGATCCGGGATAATTACAAATCGAAAAACGTCGATGAAATGGACCGGTTGTAAGGGAGGGCCTTTGAAGGTCGGCCGATTAGGAGATTTTTCCTAATTTTGCCCTCTAATTTAGATTGCAAAAAATAAAATGCCCAAAATAGCTGACATACAGCTCCCCGATTTCCCCTTGCTGCTGGCCCCCATGGAAGACGTTAGTGACCCGCCCTTTCGCGCCTTATGCAAAGAGCAGGGCGCCGATGTGGTATATACGGAGTTTATTTCTTCGGAGGGCCTGATCCGTGATGCCGCCAAAAGCGTGATGAAACTCGATATCTACGAGAAGGAACGACCAGTGGGCATTCAAATTTTTGGGGCCAATCTCGCTTCCATGCTGCAGTCAGTGGAAATCGTGGAAAAATCCGATCCTGATATTATAGACATCAATTTTGGCTGCCCCGTAAAAAAAGTGGTCAGCAAAGGCGCGGGAGCTGGAATATTGAAGGATATCGATTTAATGGTCTCCCTGACCAAGGCGATGGTCGAACACACGAAACTACCTGTTACGGTAAAGACCCGATTGGGATGGGACCATGACACCATCAAAATTGTCGAAGTGGCCGAACGCCTACAGGACGTCGGTTGCCAGGCAATTGCCATCCACGGCCGGACCAGGGCGCAGATGTACAAAGGTGAGGCCGATTGGAAACCCATTGCCGAGGTAAAGAACAACCAACGGATGCATATTCCTGTGTTCGGCAACGGCGATATCGATTCGCCCGAAGCCGCCGTTCGAATGCGCGACGAATATGGACTGGACGGGGCCATGATCGGTCGGGCCAGTATCGGAAATCCATGGTTTTTTAAGGAAGTAAAGCACTTTTTTGAAACGGGAACCCATATCGGACCACCCAGCATGGAAGAACGGGTCGAAGCCGCCCGCCGCCACCTCCAAATGGCCATTGATTGGAAGGGCGAAAAACTCGGTGTTTTCGAAACCCGACGCCACTATACGAATTATTTTAAAGGCATTCCCCATTTTAAGGAGTACCGAATGAAAATGGTGACCAGCGACGACTCCGTCGACGTCTTTGCCGCTTTTGATGAGGTACTGGAGAAGTTTGGTGATTATTGAGTTCGCAGGCTAGTGTCAAGGCAAGCTAATACCGACGCATAATCCCATATATCTTTTGCAGCTTGACCTTGAAACTAGTGGTCCGCAATCAACTTCTTTGAAATTCTACTACTTGCGATTTTGGAGGCTATAATTCCCAATACCATAATCGTAGCCAGAACGATTACCACGTTGATGATCTGATATTCCACTGGGTAGGCCAACGAGGGGGTTATCATTAACCATCCGAAGGCCAATTGCGACCCGATAAGCAATGAGGCCAAGGCGACCCCTAGGATTCCGCCCATGGAAGTTACCAAAATGCCCTGTAGAAAATAGATGCGACGCAATTTTTTGATAGTAACGCCCAGATTGTATAAGGTTTTGGAGTTCTGTTGTTTATCCAATATCATCATAATAATGGCGCCGACAACATTGAACAGGGCGATGATAAGAACGAGGGTAAAGATAAGATAGGTAGCGAGATTTTCGGTGTTCAGCATCCTATGAAGCGAACTGTTCAGCTCTTGCCTGTTCTTCAAGGCAATGTTGCTTCCTAAGATCGCTATAATATCTTTTTTTAGGGAGGTGATATCCCTTGAATTATCCAATTTGAAGTTGATGCCCGAGATCGTTGTGGTATCCTTATCCAACAACTGCTGAACGGACGGCAAATCCGCAAAAACGTACTTTTTGTCCAAATTTTCCTCGATTCCGTACACCCCGCTTAAGACCAGGGGTTTGGTTTCGATGTCCTGCAACTTTAGCGCACCCTTGCCTGGTTTTAAGGTCATGACAACTAATGGATTTCGGTACTGATTGACCGTTGCGCCCAAGTTATTGGCAATACCGATGCCTGCTACCGCGTCCTGTTCGTTGATGCGCCACGTACCATACTGAATGGTGCTGTCGATGCCCGTTACCCTGTTGTAACTGGAATCTACCCCCTTAATAAGCGCTATAAATCCTTTCTCCCTATATTTTAAATAAACCCGTTCTTCAAGTTCTTTCGCATAGGCGACCACCCCTCTGATTTTCTGTAGCTCATGTTCTTGTTCTGGGGAGATGGGAAAAAATTTTCCGGTAATGGGTACGGCCTTTAGGTCCGGGTCAAAGGTATCGGTAAAGGATAGGCTGAAGGTTTTCAATCCCGCAAAGCCCGAAAGCACTATAAAAAGGGCCGCCGAACCAATTACGATGACCAAAAAGGTAATGAAATTAATAACGTTCACCGCGTTTTGGCTGCTCTTGGAGCGGATATAGCGTTTGGCGATGTAGAACGGAAAATTCAAGGTAGCCGCAGGTTAGATTTTTTTTCTTTTGGCCAAGAGATCTCGGTTTTCAATCGGATTTTCATTGCCCTTAAGCGACTTTTCGATATTTTCGATATAATCTAGGGAATCATCCAAGAAGAAGGATAGTTCCGGCACCCGTCGCAGCTGATGTCGGGTACGCTGTGCCAGTTCGTGCTTGATGAGCGGTTCGTTCGAGATAATGCCATCCATAATTTCTTGGGCATTTTTATTTGGAAATATACTGATATAGACCTTGGCCAGGGAAAGATCGGTAGGAACGGATACCTTGGTAACGGAAATCAAGGTCCCTTTCAAACCACCATCGATGGCCGAGCGCTGTAGAATGTCGGCAATATCCTCCTGAATAACGCCCGCAATCTTTTTCTGTCGTTGTGTTTCCATAGGACAAAAGTACGGAGAAATAAGCGTAATTTAGGAGCATGCTCCAAAAGGGTCAAGACCGTCCGCTATCGACGAATCACAAGAGAAGTCTTGTTGGATATTAAATGAAGGAAATTATCCCAATAACCGTTATAGAAGCTTATACGTATTGAAATTAAAGAAAATTGAGCATATCGGTATTGCGGTAAAGGATTTGGAGGCTTCTCGCAGCCTTTTTGAGAAGCTGCTGGGAACGGCTTGCTATAAAACGGAAGAGGTAGCCTCCGAAGGCGTTAGAACTTCATTTTTTAGAACGGGAGATAGTAAAATCGAGCTTTTGGAAGCCTTAGACGCTGATAGCCCAGTCGCGAAATTTTTGGAAAAGAGAGGAGAAGGAATACACCATATCGCTTTCGCCGTCGATGATATCGTAGCAGAGGTAGAGCGTCTGAAATCGGAGGGGTTTACCATTTTGGACGAGGAGCCGAAGAGAGGGGCGGACAATAAGTTGGTGGTTTTTTTGCATCCGAAGAGTTCGGGCGGGGTTTTAGTAGAATTGTGCCAGGAGTCGCCGAGCTAGTTCTGGCATTAATTTTATTGCTAACCCGGATTCGGTCGACACCATGAGACGCAGAAGCACACGAGGGTGCTCGTTAATGATACCACCCTATTCTATACTCAGGGCGTTTTATTGGCTTGCAGCCTTTAAAAAATAGTAGTAATATTGCAGTCCAAAATTTGGTCCTATAGCTCAGTTGGTTAGAGCACCTGACTCATAATCAGGTGGTCCCTGGTTCGAGCCCAGGTGGGACCACTAGTAAAATCAAGGCTTCGAGGCTTTTTAGCTTCGGAGCTTTTTTCATTTGCACGCAATTTGCACGCAAAAACTCGCCTCCCTCGCATTCTTTAAAAGTTTATTCAATTGATTTATTTGTAATCAAATTTTAGCAAAATAGAGGTATTCTCAATCGTTTTTGGTTGCTGAATGCTATAAAATCATCCCCATTACCTCCATTTTCTTCCATAAATTCCAACTTGGTAAAGAAGGCAATTTCCAATATGGCAAACATTGCTCTACATACCATTAAGTGAAATTGTACTGGATAATGATAACCAGCCGTTGAACTGTATAGCTGGCGATTTGATTTAGTACCTTTTAAAATCAAAACAACTCTTCCGCGAAAGTTCAAATAAACGTGGGATTTAATACACCTAGAGGATTAGGATTTAGCCCCAAGAAACGTTCTTTTTACGGCACTATTTAATATGGATATTTGATGATTGGCACTAAATTGAGGCAGTTATGAAAATGTCATTCATTGGATTTCCACACTTGTGGTTAACGAAAAACAGATAGACGAAATCATTGGTTACGCCCTAACGGTGGTGCTCAAAAGGAAATTGATAGATCCGGCAGTTTTCCGAAGAGGGGGTGTACAAATGGGGAAAGCGGATTTTTTTTAGTAAATTTAATGCCCCACCAACCGTAATTTCCAAGCTATGCCCATCTATATGGATCGCCACGACGTTTCAGAAGAAGTGACCGCAGAAATCGTGGCCCAATTGCACCACGAAGATCTAAAGATCCAGCATAGATATGGCTGTAGGGGTCTTACCTATTGGTTCGATGACAAAAGAAAAACCGCTTTCTGTTTGGTTGAAGCTCCTAATATAGAAGCTATCCAGACGATGCACAACGATGCACATGGCGAGGTTGCCAATAGAATAATAGAAGTGGACGGCCAAATCGTGGAATCGTTCTTGGGCCGCATCGAAGATCCCCAAAAATCGAAAAATGCGACATTGAACATTATCAACGATCCGGCCTTTAGGACCATCATGGTAACCACGATCAAAAGATTGTCATTTAAAAAATCAACGGTCAAGGAATTAAATGGTGCGGTTCAGGATCATAATCGGGCGATGGCCGAAACCATCCATAGCCATAAGGGAAGGATTGTCAAACAAGAAACGGATTACTCATTGACTTCCTTTGATTCCGTCACCAATGCCGTTCTATGCGCCATTACCATCAATGCGGAACTTGAACGGACTTGGAATGGACTCTATGGATCCCACTTAAAATTGAACATTGGTCTAAGTGTTGGCGTTCCCGTAACCGAAAAGGAAGGCATATTTGAAGATACCATTAAATCGGCCGAACGCATGAGTTCCATTGCCCAGGGTAAAACCATCATCTCATCGGATGTCAGGGACTTGTACGAAAGCGAGAATTTGAATGTCGCCATCGATAGGCAATTGATCGATACGTTAAGTTCGGCCAATGAAAGATTCCTTAATGTTTTGATGGATTTCACCGAGCGGGAATGGCAGAATAATACCTTAAGCGTCGATAGCTTTAATAAAGGCCTTGGGTACAGCAAATCACAGCTCTATCGAATGATGATGGCGACAACGGGAAATTCGGCCAATGGTTTCATAAACGATTATCGATTGGATAAGGCACTGAAATTACTGGGTAAAAGAGCAGAAAATATTTCGGGAATCGCCTTTGAAACGGGTTTTAACAGCCCGGCCTATTTTTCAAAATGTTTTACGGACAAATTCGGCATCCTTCCTTCAGAATATGTCCGGCAGTATCTTCATTGAATCCCATTACAGCCCATTTTATACAGACCGTTCAAAATTGTAAGTATTTGAACCAAACTTAGCGGTGGGTGATTAAAGATCTGTATAGTTTTGGAACACACCAATAAACAGAAAAAATCATGGAAAGTACACTTTTTGAAAGACTGGGGGGAACCCAAGGTATCTCCTCAATAGTCGATGACACCGTCGAGGCACATATGAACAATTCGGCTATAAATGCCCGCTTCCTTCCCTATAAGGAACAACCGGAACGCTTGGCGATGATTAAAAGACACACCGTTGACTTTTTTAGTGCAGGTAGCGGAGCTCAAGTTGCCTATACTGGAAGGGATATGGTTACTACCCATACCGGGATGAACATTAGTCCTGAGGAATATATGCATGTCATCGACGATATTTTTTTGGCACTGGACAAAAACGCTGTTACCGAAGAAACCAAAAAGGATGTCCTGGCCATTCTATGGTCTTTAAAGGGAATGATCATATCACAATAATCGCAAGAAGCAATATTAAAAATATAAGGACATGACAGGGGCTATAAAAGAATTGGAAGACCGGAAAATAGGGGCTCTTGCCGTGCAATTACAAGGTGAAATAGTTATGCCAACCGATGCCGATTATACCGAGACCCGAAAGGTCTATAACGCCATGATCGATAAATATCCCGGAATGATCGTAAAGTAAATGGAGGTTGCCGATGTTGTCAATGCCGTAAACTTTGGGAGAGACAACAACCTGTTAATAGCCATAATGGGTGGCGGCCACAATGGAGGCGGTTTGGGCATTTGCAACGAAGGTTTGGGCATAGACCTCTCCGCAATCAAATTTGTTCGAGTGGATACTTCAAAAAACACGGTCCGCATAGGTGGCGGGAACCTCTGGCGCAAAGTACATCATGCGACCCACGCATACGGCTTGGCCGTCCCTGCGGGCATCGTTTCTTCAACAGGGGTTGGAGGACTGACGCTAGGCGGAGGAGTGGGACATCTTCCCGGAAATACGGATTGACCATTGACAACCTCTTGGAAGCTGATATGGTTTTGGCGGATGGTTCCTTAGTAACGGTAAACGCCGACCGACATCCTGACCTGTTTTGGGCCATTCGCGGGGGCGGCGGGAATTTCAGAATCGTAACCTCATTTAAATTTCAGACAAATCCCGTAAAGACCGCTTTTGGCGGATCTACCTTATGGCCCATCGAACAGACGGAAGAAATAATGGAATGGTAGGACGGATTTCTAAACGATGCCCCGGATGAACTGAACGGCTTTATTGCCACCATGGTCATTCCCGGACCGCCGTTTCCAGAGCATTTGCACAAGAAACAATTTTGTGGAATAGTCTGGTGCTATACACGGAAGATGGAAAAAGCCAAGGTGGTGTTCAAACCTGTATTGGAAATAAAACCGGTATTCGAGCATGTAGGCGAAATGTCCTATCCGACGATGCCATCGTTATTCGATGTTTTGTTTCCCCCGCACATGCAGAGAGCTGATTTTTTTGACGGACTGGGGCCGGAAATAAGCGCTCAGCATCTGAAATTTGGCTCGAAGATTCCCACCCCGTTATCCCAAATGCATTTATATCCCATAAGTGGGGCCGTGGGCAGGGTAGCTGCGGATAAAACCCCTTGGGCCTATCGCGATGCCAAATATGCGGGCGTAATCGTCAGTGTTGACCCGGATCCCCAAAATTCGGATACAATCATCACCTGGTACAAGGATTGTTGGACGGCATTGCATCCCTTTTTCTCTGGAGGGGCCTATTCAAACTTTATGAGGGATGAAGGGCAAGACCGTGTGAAGGCCAGGTATAGGCACAACTATCCTCGCCTGGTAGAAATCAAAACCAGATATGATCCGCAAAACCTATTTAGGGTCAATCAGAATATCAAGCCTAAGAATAGCGAATGAATGAATTAACTCCCCATATAATTGGGGCAAAAACTAAAATCATGAAAATAAGAAAAGAAGACATTCCCATAACCATGCAGGCTCCCAACACCATTATGCGTGCCATACCGGATTGCGGGGGTATGACCTCAGGTTTTATCGAATTGCCAAAGGGCACCGATTTTACGCCCTTTTTAGAGGGGTTGGATAACCACAGTTGCCGGCTATGTACTTGAGGGAAAGATAAAGATTATTGACGATACCGGTAAAGAGGAATCGGTCGGCGCGGGTGAGGTCTACTATTGGCCCGCGGGCCATACGGCTATCGTTCAGGAAGACGTTAAACTGCTTGAATTCAGTCCTACAAAAGAACTTAAAGAGGTCATGTCCCATGTCGGCAAGAAAATGGCCGAAATGGAAGGATAGGGGTAGATAGCACAAAACTGTCCTATCAATCCTGCGGATAATAGCTATAGGCCGAATAGTCCAGTACCACAATTGCCCGGATTTTTTAGGTTGCTGGCCCGTATAGGCCTTGTTCCTTGAACGCTGCGACTTTATCGGTAAAACCAAAACGATCATGGGGCATGAAGCCCATGTGAGCGAAAACGTTCGCTAAGGAATGGTGTTCACCACTTTGTTTAGGTTTTATAATGCGGGTAGTTTCCCTTATCGGAATCTTTCTTCGATTTGGCCTATAGAAAGGTTGATGTCACAAGATGCCATTTAGAAGGCAGATGTTCAGACCACTTGGCCATGTTTCTGCGGAAGTCGAATAAAAATCCGCAGTTCGATAAAAAGTCGAACGCCTCCTTTTTTTCCGACCACCTCGAAACCACCGGCAAGAGCAAATTTTTTTCTATACTTCTCGCGCTTATCCATTTCCCCTTTGCGCCATCCATTGTCAAATGAACCTGCACGGGGAAATATTCTAAAATTCATGCACTTGCCCGGCCACACCCATTAGATAGTATATTTAAACGGCCCTCTAACGTAAACGAATGCCTGTTTTGTAAAGTCTAGATTAACGTGGATTAAATTCCGTACCCACACTTGATCATGGCTCCATTTACCCCAGAATCCGGCAGTTTGACCAATAACTTGCCATGTCACACAGCATTGGCTTACATTTGAAGAACCATAGCATAAGTAGGTTAAGTTCATGGTAAGATTTGGGGAAAAGACAGGGGCGACCCTGTCTTTTTATTTTAAGCTATTTAATTTATGTCGAAGAAATTATCTTTAATCATTAGAATTCCCTGATGCTCTGCATCGGAGGTATTGGAGGAAAGTTTGAAAACGGATGGTTTTCATAAATGGTTAAAACTTTCTTCCGCTGGATACCTCGTGGCTCTGCCTCTAGGTTGTTCATTATAAGCACTTTGCAAGAATCGACAAAAACGTGGGCTCTTATGAACCTGATCTTTTCAAGGAATAGTTTTATTAAACCTCTTATAAATTGTTCGTTTATGTGTTTAAAACAACGGTATAATAAAGATGTTTTCACTAGACGTTTTTCCCGGTGCCATTGTCCCCGCCCCATACCATATTGGTTGTCCCCTCTTCGGTGGCCGTGTTCCTATGGCCAACGTGGCAAAACAACGTTGGATCACAAAGGGCATCTTCTAAATCAGGATGGTACCAGACCGAATTCCATTAATTTTCATTGATAAAAATATCATTTACGTCGCATTTCGAGCTTGATATAAGTTTCGTCGAAATGGTGGCAAAAATAGATCCCCTGTTCCACTGAATTCGAACGTTAAAGAATTTGTGCCCTAATTTTATCGTCATTCAACCACAAAATCTACTTTTGAACGTATAGGTAGAATTGACCCTTTGTCGTTGAAACGGCTATTTTTCCTATGTCTTGCAATGGAATGGACTTCCACCGTTGATAGAACACTTTGGTCGAATTGTCACTTTCGATCCAGTCGGTTACCTGAACTTTGTTTCGAATAACCCCCCCAATATGAAAACAATTCTACTTATCAAGGAAGTCTATTTAGAAGGATTCCAAGACCTTGGCAATTATATTGCAAAACATTATTTCAAGGCCTTTGCATGGTTTACCTTAACCATGTTCGCAATAGTTGTTTACGCATTTATATTCAGATTATCTACCGGATTTGCCTTTGACTAAAAAACAGGGAATGAGTAAAAATCCGGATTACGATAAAAAGCTTGTAATTATTGGCAGTCTGTTCGTTGTCTCGATTTTGTTGTTAATAGGCCAAATGATTATTAGGGCATAGAGAACAGCATGTCCAGTCCTGGCACCAAAAAAAGGTGAAGTGTTCCAATTCAAAGTATAAAGGACCACGGAATAAATACTGTGGTTCTTTCACCGGTTGTAAACACGAGGGTATGTGTTCTACAATAATCCGAGAACACGTCCTATAATCACTACTGTCTTATGAAGAAGGGGATATGCACCTATTTGCCCAAGAAAGAGTATAAGCGGAAACAATTTCGTTTCAACGAACTAACGGAGCATGACCGATGAACGGATTAATTGGTATGGGGTCGAATGGTTTGGCTGCCATTATTTAATGTGGCGTTTCATTGGTGAAACACAACTAAAATGAGATATGGAAAAGATATATACGAAGCATACCGAAAACTGTGCACTTGTTAAGGCTCGACCCCATACGGTAGCATACTTGCTGAACTATTCCAAATCACTCAAGATTTCAGAAATTAGGGGCATAAAATTTGAAATTAACCTGAATTAAGAAGAACCGAGGTGAAAATCAACATTAAGGAGTGTGTAGTTCATTGGAACCAGTTCTGCCAAATTAAACTGATGTCCTGAAACCGCCGATTGACAGGACGTGATGAAAATACCTAGAGCAAGGACATAGCCCGATAAATAGTTCGTGGCCGTTTTACGGGACAACCGTCAAGCATTTAAAAAATTTTGATTTCCAGTTCCACTTGTCGTTCTTTTTAGTAGTTCCGGTAATTCACTGACTATTTCGGAGTAATGACGCCACTTGTTTCGGTCAAATTGCGCCACTTTGAAAGATCTTACAATTATAAAAAAAATTAGGTTTAAATACTCTTTAAAGTTCCTTTTCTTAATGATTCCCCCTTAAGGTCGATCCGATGTGAGGAGTTTACGATCCTATCGAGCAGTGCATCGGCCTGGGTCCCGTCCCCACCTATAACCTCGTACCAAGCTGATACGGGGATTTGAGTTGCTATAATGGTAGATTTTCTGTTGTACCTGTCATCGATGATATCCATCAGGGCCTCCCTGGCGTGGTTATCAAAGCTCTGCAGTCCAAAGTCGTCCAGGATCAACAGGTCCGCCTTTAGCAGTTTTCCCAGTTCTTTTAGATAAGTACCATCTACTTTACTAAGTTTCAGTTTTTTCAGCAGTCGTGCGGTATTGGCATAAATTGTTCTGTATTCCATCATACAGGCCTGATGGCCCAGGGCCTGGGAGAGATAGCTCTTTCCACAGCCACAAAGTCCACAGATAATTACATTCTCCTTCCTTTCCAAAAAATCCAGGGTCGCAAGGCGCAGGAACATGTTCTTGTCCAGATCGCGGCCGTGGGTGTAATTTACATCTGCCAGGGTTGCCTGCTGACGGAAGTCCGCCTGCTTTAAAAGCCGGTCGATCTTCCGGTTCTGCCGGTCCTCCCATTGGTGGTCGATCAGCAAGGCCAGGTATTCATCGGCGGTCATATCGCTAAGCCGATTGTTGTTTACATGCTGAAGGTGCAGTTCGGCCATTGCCCCGAGCCGCATTCCCCTGAGTTTTTCGATCGTCTGATTGTTGTTCATCATATTTGGATTTATCAATTTATAAAGTCTTATTTAAAGGCAGAAGCTCCCCTTATATTTTCGTGTTCCGGGATATGGGGCCTGTCCTCTTCCAGCTCCCGGTAGAACAGGGAACTTTTGTCCAGGTTGTTCTTTAGAATGTTCTTAATGTGCCGATAGCTGGCGGCATCGGCACCCAAGGCCCTTTTGCAGGCATCGTCCAGCCTTTTTGAACCGTAGGCCTTATGGAGCTGGATCACGCCCATGGCCCGTTTGTAACCGATCTCGGGATAATCCCCGGTCTCCAGTATGACCTCTATACAACCAAGTACATGTTCCCCGTGCCTACGGGCCATGTTTTTAAAAAATCCGGGGCTCCAGTCGGAGTAGAACTTATGGGTACTACTGAGATGGTCCTCGTTGGTATTGTAATTTCCCCTTGCCGGATTGCGCTTGTGAAGGGCTATGCGCCCATGATGGTAATGGACCTCTACTACACTGGCGGTGTAATGGATCATCGTTTCCTTTCCTATGTACCGATAAGGTACACTGTAGTAGCTCTTGTCCGGGGAGAAGTACACATAGCCCATCTTCTGCACCTTGGCCCGGCGATAATCCTTGAGCTCATAGGCGCCGGCAGGTAAAGGTTTCAGGTACTCCCGTTCCACCGATTGGAAAAGTTCGCGGCGACTGGCGTGTTTTCTTTTGAACAGGAGATCGTTGTAGGGTTCCAGTAAGCGCCCGATCTCCCGGTTCAGGTCATGCAGGGAGAAGAAGGTCATGTTGCGCAGGGGATAATAGATGCGCTGGTAGGCCAGGTTCACCGCATTCTCGCACAACGCCTTATCTTGGGGTGAGTACCCACGGGCAGGATTGATCGCGCAGTTGTAATGATGGGCGAAGTCCTTAAAACTCCGGTTGATATCGGCCTCATATTTACTGGCACGTTTGACTGCGGACTTGAGATTGTCCGATACAATTGCTTTGGGAACTCCCCCGTAGAACTGTAGGGCATTGGCGCAACATTTGATCAGGTCTTCGCGTTTCTGGCTCCTACAGGCCTCCACATAGGTGTAATGGCTATTGGGAAGGATGGCCACGAACACCTCCACCGGGACCACTTCACCTGTGTCCCTATCGACGATGTGGAGTTTCTTGCCTGCAAAATCGATGAAAAGCTCATGGCCGGGGCCGTGCTCGAGCTTCATCGAGCCTTTTACCCTAGCATATTTACGGTGGTAGTGCTCCATGAACTGCGTGTAGCCATAAGGGTCCTCCACCTGCTGGACATATTCCTGATAGTGGAAGAGATAGGTGAACCCGGGGTGGTCACTGGCCTTGTTCATCCGCTCAAAGTAACGGGTCAGCTGGTCAAAACGTTGGTTGTCAATGGTGGTGCGGGAAGTGAACAGAGCCTCCAGAACGGCGTTATCACACGCCGACAACGCTTCCAAGGTGTGGTCGCTGGCCTTGAAGGCCTGTATGTAATTGTTGACCGTGTTGCGTGCAATTCCAAGGGTGGCGCTGATCTTGCGGTTGCTAAGGCCGTCCCGGTGAAGTGAGATGATCTGTTTTAGGTCCATAGGATCAAGTGTGTTTGCCATATCGCTTAAATTTTGGCGATAAGGTAGTTGCTTGACCTTTCAAAGTGGCGCAAAACGAACCGAAATGCTTCACCCCCCTAAAGGGTAAAGTGGCGCAAATTGAACCGAAATCACTGGCGCAAAACGAACCGGGACCCCTTAGGGAAGTGGCGCAGTTTGACCGAAATCACTGGCGCAGTTTGGTCCGAAGTATCCAATTCACCTTTTACGGAACTGAATAAATGTAGTTAAACGGCCCTCAAACATAAACGAATACATGTTTAGAAAAGTCCAAATAAAGGTGGGATTAAATACACCTTGGGATAAGTAGCATTTGTTCCTTAAAACGTTGATTTTACGGGACAAGAAGAAATTTTAGCTTTATATCTTAGTGGTTTGCGGCTTATAGTATTTTTTCTTCAACCAAAATGAAACCCGAACCAATAAAATTAGTGCGGGCACCTCTACCAAAGGGCCGATTACACCAGCAAATGCCTGTCCTGAATTCAGTCCGAAAACCGCAATGGCCACTGCAATCGCCAATTCAAAATTATTGCCAGCCGCCGTAAAAGCCACTGATGCCGTCTTATCGTACTCCGCTCCCGTTGCTTTGGCAAAGAAAAATCCGATAATGAACATCAGGGTAAAATAGATGAGCAGAGGAACAGCGATAATCAATACATCCATTGGGATCTCAACGATCAATTCCCCTTTTAATGAAAACATCACGACTATGGTAAATAGAAGTGCGATCAAGGTCATTGGCGAAACAGCAGGAATGAATTTGTTGGTGTACCATTCCTCACCCTTTAATTTCACTAAAATCAGTCTGCTCAAGATTCCCATCACGAACGGAATGCCCAAATAGATGGCTACACTTTCCGCAATCGTCACGATCGAAATATCCACGATAGCACCCTCAAACCCAAAATAGGGCGGAAGAACGGTTATAAAAATCCACGCATAAAAACTGTACGCAAAGACCTGAAAAATACTGTTTAAAGCAACCAAACCTGCACCATATTCGCTACTTCCTTCTGCCAGGTCGTTCCACACCAGAACCATTGCGATACAACGTGCGAGACCGATTAAAATGAGTCCTACCATATATTCTGGATAATCACGTAAAAACGTAATTGCCAGTACAAACATTAAAACGGGACCGATTATCCAATTTAGGATAAGTGAAATAGATAGGATTTTTGTATTTCTAAAGACTTTTGGTAAGAGCGCATAGTTCACTTTCGCCAAAGGTGGATACATCATTACTATCAGACCGATTGCAATAGGAATGTTCGTTGTTCCGCTACTG